>CAVSQT010000015.1:0-99563 GCA_963730145.1 uncultured Solirubrobacterales bacterium | reverse complement strand
GATCATGCCCTACATCACCGCATCGATCATCTTGCAGCTGCTGACGGTGGTGGTGCCGGCACTCGAGCGCCTGCAGAAGGAGGGGGAGGTCGGCCAGCAGAAGATCACTCAGTACACGCGCTACCTGACCGTCGGCCTCGCCTTCGGTCAGTCGCTCGGATACGTCTTTCTCTTCGAGTCGTTTCAGACCGCGGGCGGCGAAAGCGTTGTCGGCACGCTGACCTTCTCCAAGGTCTTCGTCATCGTCATTTCCCTGACGGCGGGCTGCGTGCTGCTGATGTGGTTCGGCGAGCTGATCACGCAGCGCGGTGTCGGCAACGGGATCAGCTTGATGATCTTCGCCTCGATCGCCTCCGGGATCGGACCCGGGATCGTCTCGTGGTGGACGAGCCCCGATCAGGTCTTCGTTGTAATGATGCCCTTCGTCGCGCTCGCGGTGATCGTCGGCATCGTCTTCGTGCAGGAGGGCCAGCGACGAATACCTGTGCAGTACGCCAAGAGGGTGGTCGGCCGCAAGATGACGACGGGCGGTTCCACCTACCTGCCGTTGAGAGTGAACATGGCCGGCGTCATTCCGGTCATCTTTGCGGCATCGATCATGGCCTTCCCGCCGACGATCGGGCAGCTGCTCAACACGCCGGCTGCGCTCGACTTCGCCGCCTTCTTCAGCCCCTCGAGCTGGGCCTACATCGTCGGCGAGGTCTTCTTCATCATCATCTTCACCTACTTCTATACGGCCGTCACCTTCAACCCGGTCGACCAGGCCGACAACCTGAAGAAGTACGGCGGTTTCATCCCCGGCGTGCGTCCCGGGCGCCCGACGGCCGAGTACCTCGACCGCATCCTCTCCCGCCTGACCTTCCCCGGAGCGCTCTATCTCGGCGCGGTCGCCGCCCTGCCGACGATCCTCATCTCCCAGACCTCGGCCAACTTCTTCTTTGGCGGCACCTCGATCCTGATCGTCGTCGGCGTCGCGCTCGACACCGTCAAGCAGCTCGAAGCGCAGCTGATGATGCGTAACTACGAGGGGTTCTTGAAGTAGGCCGTTGTTCGGCTGTTGGTGGGGCTACCGGGCGGTTGTGGGGGCCGGTGGCGGCGTGAGTCTGCTGGGTAGGGGAGTGGCACCTCGCACCTGAGGAGATCTAGGAACGACTGTTGAAGGTGGATCTCCACAGGTGGTCGAAGCGAGCACTCTGCCTGTCGAATCCACCTCCTCACCAGCCCAACCCGGCCGCATTGCTCCCAGTGTTCGAGCTGAGCACGGACCCCGGTCCACAACGTGAGGAGATCCAAGCCCGACAGTCGGGCCTGGATCTCCACAGGTGGCGGATCTGAACGAGTGGCCGCCTGTCGAGCGGTCTCGGCTACGCGACGGTGTGCCGGCGGCCCCGGTGCCCGACCGCGATCGCGGCGCCGGCGGCGATCGCCGCGAGGGCGAGCATCGCGGTGGCGCCGATTCCGGCGTCGCCCCAATCGAAGCCGTTCCCGGCGCCCGACGCCGGGACGGGCGCGCTCGGGAGCTCGAGTGGCGCGGCCGAGTAGGCCTCGGCCTGCTGCCGGCCGCTCGGGTTGGCGGTCTCGCTCGATCGGAGCCGCCGAGGCGGCGGGTGCCGCCAGCACGGTGACGGCGGTGGCGAGCCGCGAGGGTGCGGCGCAGGCTATGGGTGCTTGTTCTCATGTGATCTCCTCCAGGCTCGGGATCGTCCATCGCGATCCTTCGCGGAAGAGCCTCTACCGACGCGGTAAACGCACGGCTGACCGCGGTTGCAGGCTGGTAAACGCGGCCCTGACGGTGGTAGGTTCGCCGGTGGCCGCGGCTGGCATGGAGATCCGCATTCTTGGCACGCTTGACGTACTGGCCGAAGGGCGAGCAGGTGCCGCTCGGTGGCGCCAGGCAGCGCGCGGTGCTCGCGATCCTGCTGCTTCATCGCGGCGAGGTCGTCTCGGTCGATCGCATCGTCGACGAGCTCTGGGGCGAGCGCCCGCCGGAGACCGCGACGAAGACGGTGCAGGTCTACGTCTCGCGGCTGCGCAAGGCGCTCGGCGAGGGCGCGCTCGTCACTCGCGGCGGCGGCTACGCGCTCGAGCTGGGCGCCGATCAGGTCGACGTCGACCGCTTCGAGCGACTGGCGGCCGAGGGCCGCGCCGCACTCGAGCGCGGCGACCCGCGCGCCGCCGCGGAGCAGCCTGCGAGCGGCGCTCGACCTCTGGCGCGGCCCGCCGCTGGCCGACTTCGCCTACGAGTCGTTCGCCCAGAACGAGATCGCGCGGCTCGAGGAGGTGCGCCTGGCGGCGCTCGAGGACCGCGTCGACGCCGATCTCGCGCTCGGCCGGCACGCGGCGCTGGTCGCGCGAGCTCGAGGCCCTGGTGGGCCGAGTACCCGGCGCGCGAGCGCCTGCGCGGCGCAGCTCATGCTGGCGCTCTACCGCTCCGGCCGCCAGGCCGAGGCGCTCGACGAGCTACCGCGACGCGCGGCGGATCGCTCGATCGAGGAGCTCGGGCTCGAGCCCGGTCCCGAGCTGCAGCGGCTCGAGCGGGCGATCCTCGCCCAGGACCCGGAGATCGGCGCCCCGACGCGGGCGCGCCCGGTCGCCGAGCTGCGCCGGCGCCGACGCGGCGGCGTGGCTGATCGGCGTTCGGCGGCGGCCTGCTGCTCGCGGCCGCCGTCGCGGCGATCGTCGCCGCCGACGGCGGCGAGGACGCGCAGGCGGCCGAGCGCCAACACGCTGGCCGTGATCGACCCGGAGTCGGACGAGCTCGTCGCGACGGTGCCGACCGGCATCGAACCGACCGACGTCTCCGCGGACGCCGACAGCGTCTGGGTCGCGAATCGAGGCGACGACACCGTCACCCAGGATCGACCCCGAGACCCGGACCGTCGTGCGGCACGACCCCGGCCGGCACCAGCGTCGGCGGGCTGGCGGCCGGCGCCGGCGCGGTGTGGATCGGCGACAGCCGGCGGCGCGAAGCTCGTGCGGCTCGACCCGGCTTCGGGTCGACGGCGCTCGATCCGGCTCGCGGCGCGGACCGAGCGCGTTCGACCTCGGCCTGAATCCGAGATCGCCGTCGGCGACGGCGCGGTCTGGGTCGGCGAGGCGCGCCGGCGGGCATCGCGCGGATCGATCCGCGATAGCGACGAGGTGGTCGCCGAGGTCCCGGTCGGCAACGGCCCGAGCGCGATCGCGACCGGCGCTCGGCGGCGTCTGGGTCGCCGACGACGTCGACAACACCGTGACCCGGATCGATCCCGAGAGCGCGAACGCGGTCACCGCGACGATCCCGGTCGGACAGGGCCCGGCCGCGGTCGCCGTCGGCGAGGGCGCGGTGTGGGTCGCCAACACGCAGGACGACACCGTCGCGCGGATCGATCCCGACGACCGGCGGCGGTGACCGAGACGATCGCGGTCGGCGCGCGGCCGACCGGGCATCGCCGCCGGCGGGGGCGCGGTGTGGGTCGCGAACAGCCTCGAGCGGCACGCGTCTCGCGCATCGACCCGGAGACGAACGAGGTCGAGGCGACGGTCGCGGTCGGCGAGGCGCCGCAGGACGTCACCGTCGCGCACGACCGCGTCTGGGTCACGCGTCCAGGCGAGCGCCGCGCCGCCCGCGGCGCCTCACGATCGCATGCCGAGGACGACGTCGCCCGGGTGCTATCGCTCAGGACCCGGGCTCCCCCGACCCGGCGATCCGCGACCTCGACGACTACCAGCGACGTCGGCGCGACCTGCGCGCTGCTCTACAACTACCCGGATCGCCCGTTCCCGGTCGGCGCCCGGCTGCAGCCCGAGGTCGCCGCCGGGCCAGCCGTCCGTCTCGGCCGACCGGCGGACCTACACGTTCACGCTGCGCGTCGAGCTTTCGCTTCTCGCCGCCGTCGAACGAGCCGGTCACCGCCGACGGCGTTCGAGCGCGCGATCGAGCGCGTCCTCGCACCCGACGATGGGCTCGTACGGGGCGAGCTGGCGAGCGACATCGTCGGCGCCGAGGACTACACGGCCGGCGTAGCGGCCGAGCGTCGCCGGGGTGCGCGCGCGCGGCGACACGCTCGTCGATCGAGCTCGAGCGACCGGCGCCGGAACCTGGTCGACCGGCTCGCGACCCCGTGGTTCTGCGCGGTGCCCCCGGACACCCCGATCGACCGCGAGGGCGTCGACCTCGCTGCCCTCGGCGGGCCCCTACTACGTCGCCTCGTACGTCCCCGACCGATCGCCTCGTGCTGCGCCGGAATCCGAACTACGCCGGGCACGCGACCGCAGGAGCTGGAGGAGATCCGCTACGAGATCGGCGTCTCGCCCGAGAGCGCGATCGAGCAGGTCGAGGCCGGAGAGGCCGACTACGTCGGCCGCGACTCCGCTCGCGTCGCACGGGCCGTCGCCGGGGACGCGGTCCGGCGGCTGGCGGCAGCGCTACGGGCCGGGCAGCGAGGCCGCGCGAGCCGGGCGCCAGCAGCTCTTCACCCAGCCCGCGCTGACGCACTCACTACTTCGTCTTCAACGCCGACCGCGGCCCGTTCGCCGACGCGCGGCTGCGCCGGGCCGTCAACTACGCGGTCGATCGCCGCGCGCTCGCCGATCAACACCGGGATCGGCGCAGCGGGGAAGGCCGACCGACCAGTACATCCCGCCGGGGATGCCGGGGTTCGAGGACGCGGCGATCTACCCGCTCGGCGGCCCCGACCTCGCCACGGCGCGCCGACTCGCCGGCGACGTGAGCGAGCGCGCGCGTCCTCTACACGTGCGACTCTTCCGGGTGCACCCGCCACGCCGAGATCCTGCGCTCGAACCTGGCGCGCGATCGGGATCGAGCTCGACGTGCGCCAGTTCCCGCTCGGGGAGTTCTTCGAGCCGGATCCAGACGCCGGGCGAGCCCTGGGACCTCGCCTACTGGAACTGGTTCTTCGACTACGCCGACCCGGCCACCTTCATCAACGACCAGTTCGCGGCCGACGGCGGCCTCGGCCGCCCTCTCGACGATCCCGAGATCCAGCGGCGGATGGCCGCCGCGGCGCCGCTGAGCGGCGACGAGCGGCTGCGTGCCTACGCGCGAGCTCGACCGCGACCTCGCGCGAGCAGGCGGTGCCCGCCGTGCCCTTCGCCAGCGGCACGATCACCCACTTCCTCTCCGCGCGCATGGGCTGCCAGGTGCTGCACCCGATCTACGGCCTCGACCTCGCCGCCCTCTGCGTCCGCGACGACGGCGATGCCGAGTAGCGGTCGCCGCTGGCGCACATCGAGCCTCTAGGCTCTCAGCGCGATGTCCGAGCTCAATCTCATCCTGCTCGGCCCTCCCGGGTCGGGCAAGGGCACCCAGGGCGAGACGCTTCAGACCGACCTCGACCTGCCCTACTACGCGACCGGCGACATCCTGCGCGCCGCGGTGCGCGACGGGACCGAGCTCGGCACGCAGCGCGAAGGAGTTCATGGACCGCGGCGACTTCGTTCCCGACGACGTCATCGTCGGCGTCATCGCCGAGCGCATCGACAAGCACGAGGCCGAGGACGGCTTCATCCTCGACGGCTTCCCGCGCACCGTCGGTCAGGCCGAGGCGCTCGACGAGAAGATGGCGGAGCTGCGGCGCAAGCTCACCGCGGCGATCCTGATCGACGTGGCCGAGGAGGAGGTCGTGCGGCGGCTCGGAGGCCGGCGCACGTGTTCGAACGGCCACATCTTCCACGTCGAGTTCGATCCCGCCCGAGAAGGAGGGCATCTGCGACGTCTGCGGCGAGCCGATGGGCATCCGCGACGACGACAAGCCCGAGGTCATCCGCTACCGCATGACTCAGTTCGCCGAGAAGACCATCGCCGCTGATCGGTTACTACGAGGAGCGCGGCCTGCTCGAGCGCATCGACGGCGACAAGCCGCCCGAGGAGGTAGCCGAGGACATCCGCGCGCTGCTGGCTACCCTGCGGATGGAGGAAGAAGCGTGAACGAGGGGGTGGTCTGAGCATGTACCGCGGCGGAATCATCCTCAAGACTCCAAAGCAGCTCGAGGAGATGGCGGTCGCCGGCGCGATCCAGGCCCGCTGCCTGAAGATGCTGCGCTCGCTCGTGCGCCCCGGGGTCACCACCGAGGAGCTCGACACCGCCGCCGAGCGCTTCATCACCTCGCAGGGCGCCCAGCCCTCGTTTCTCGGCTACCGCGGCTTTCCCGGCTCGATCTGCGCCTCGCCGAACTCGATGGTCGTCCACGGCATCCCCGGCGACTACGTGCTCGAGCGCGGCGACGTGATCTCGACTCGACGTCGGCGTGACCAACGACGGCTGGGTCGCCGACGCCGCGATCACGGTTGCCGTCGGCGAGATGACGCCGGAGGCGACGAAGCTGCTGGAGACGACCGAGGCCTCGCTTCACGCCGCGGTCGCCCAGGCGCAGGCAGGCAACCACCTCGGCGACATCTCGAGCGCCGTGCAGGAGTGCGTCGAGCAGGAGGGCCTGTCGATCATCCGCTCGCTCGTCGGCCACGGCGTCGGCCGCGACATGCACGAGGACCCGCAAGTGCCCAACTACGGTGAGCCAGGCCGCGGCCCCGAGCTCGAGCCGGGCATGGTCCTCGCGATCGAGCCGATGGTCAACGCAGGTGGCCCCGAGGTGCGCATCGGCGACGACAACTGGGCTGTCTACGCAGCCGACGGCTCGCTCGCCGCCCACTTCGAGTTCACGGTCGCGATCACCGAGGACGGCCCGCGCATCCTCACGCCCTGGCACCTGGACTGGAGCTGCAACCGCCTGGGCACGCCTGGCCCGTGCCCGCGCGCGCGCGGCGAGCCCACGCCTCCCTGCTACTATTCGGCGTCGCCCTCAGGGGTGCGTCCGTTGCGCCTGCTAGCCCGATTCATGGGGCCTGCAGGCCTTCTCCGTAGGTTTGATCGATACGACCCGGAAAGGGCCGATGAAGGTACGAGCGTCCGTAAAGCCGATGTGTGAGCGTTGCCGGGTCATCCGGCGCAAGGGCGTCGTGCTCGTCATCTGCAGCAATCCACGGCACAAGCAAAGGCAGGGCTAGTCAGTTGGCACGAATCGCGGGAGTCAACCTCCCCCTCAACAAGCGGGTCGAGATCGGCCTCACATACGTCCACGGCGTCGGTCGCTCGACCGCGAACGAACTGCTGAAGAAGACCGGGGTCGACCCCGACACCTACGTCAAGGACCTGACGGAGGAGGAGACGATCAAGCTCCGCGATGCGGTCGAGGAAGGCGAGGTCGAAGGCGACCTGCGCCGCGAGCGCTCGCAGAACATCAAGCGGCTGTCGGAGATCGGCGCCTACCGGGGCATGCGCCACCGGCGCGGCCTGCCGACCCGTGGCCAGCGTACGAAGACCAACGCGCGCGGTCGCAAGGGCCCGCGGCGCATGAGCATCGCGGGCAAGAAGAAGGCGCCGGCGAAGAAGTGAGCAGCTAGATGCCGCAACCGAAGAAGGCCAAGGGCCGTACTCGCCGCAGGGTGAAGAAGAACGTCCCCTACGCGATCGCCCACATCAAGACTTCGTTCAACAACACGATCGTCACCATCACCGACCCCGAGGGCAACGTGGTCTGCTGGGAATCCGCCGGTTCGGCCGGCTTCAAGGGCTCGCGCAAGTCGACCCCGTTCGCCGCTCAGGTGACCGCCGACGCCGCCGCCCGCAAGGGCATGGAGCATGGCGTCGAGCGCGTCGAGGTCCACGCCAAGGGCGCGGGCTCTGGCCGCGACACGGCGATTCGCTCGTTGCAGGCCGCCGGCATCCAGGTGACCACGGTCAAGGACGTCAGCCCCCAGGCCCACAACGGCTGCCGGCCGAAGAAGCGGCGGAGGCCCTAGCCGATGGCTCGCGATACCGGCCCCCAGTGCAAGCAGTGCCGCCGCGAAGGCCAGAAGCTCTTTCTCAAGGGCGAGCGCTGCATGACCGAGAAGTGCGGCGTCGAGCGCCGCTCCTATCCGCCCGGTGAGCACGGCCGCGGCCGTGTGCGCGCTTCGGAGTACCGCAACCAGCTGCGCGAGAAGCAGAAGGCGCGCCGCTTCTACGGGGTGCTCGAGCGCCAGTTCCGCAGCTATTACGACAAGGCCTCGCGCCAGGAGGGCGTCACGGGCGAGAACCTGCTGCGCCTGCTCGAGCGCCGCCTCGACAATGTTTTGGTCCGCCTCGGTTTCGCCGCTTCGCGGCGCCAGGCGCGACAGCTGGTCAACCACGGCCACTGGCTCATCAACGGCCGCCGTGTCGACATTCCCAGCTACCAAGTCCGTCCCGACGACGTGATCACGATCAAGGCCAACTCGAACGCCAGCGACATCGTTCGCCAGGCCACCGAGCTGACGGCAGCAGTCCCACCGTGGCTGCAGGCAGATCACGATGCTCTGACCGCGAAGGTGCTGCGCCTGCCGGACCGAGGCGAGATCACCGCGCCGGTGGATGAGCAGCTCATCGTCGAGCTCTACTCCAAGTAGAGCGACCCCGTACTCCCACAAGCGAAGAGGAAGTAATGACCACCCTGCCCGAGTTCCAGATTCCACAGATTTCCAGCGAGGACGTCGACGACAACCACGGCACGTTCACCGTAGAGCCGCTCGACAAGGGCTTCGGCTACACGTTCGGCAACTCACTGCGCCGCGTGCTGCTGTCGTCGCTCGGCGGCGCCGCGATCAAGAGCGTGCGCGTCGAAGGCGTAGCCCATGAGTTCTCGACCGTCGCAGGGGTCAAGGAGGACGTCACCGACATCGTCTTGAACCTCAAGGACATCGTCGTGCGCATGCACACCGATGCCGACGAGGTCGAGGCGCCGCTCGTCGCCACCGGCCCCGGCGAGGTCAAGGCCAAGGACATCGACCTGCCGGCCGGGGTCGAGATCCTCAACCCCGAGGCGCCGATCGCGACGCTCGAGAAGCGCACCAAGCTCGAGATGTACCTGACGATCGGCCGTGGCCGCGGCTACTCGCCCGCCGAGGAGAACAAGTCCGAGGACCAGCCGATCGGCGTGATCCCGATCGACTCGATCTTCTCGCCGATCCGCCGCGCGGCCTACAACGTCGATTCGGCGCGCGTCGGCCAGCGCACCGACTTCGACAAGCTCACGCTCGAGGTCGAGACCGACGGCTCGATCGAGCCTGGCTCGGCGCTGCGCGAGGCGGCCGAGATCCTGATCAAGACGATGGCGATCTTCACCGACGCCGACCGCGTCGAGGAGCTCACCGCCCGCGACTCGTTCGACAACGGCGACGCCGCCTTCGCTCCCATCGGCGGCGCTCCCTCAGAGGGCGACGACCGCCTGATCGAGGAGCTCGAGATCGGCGTTCGCGCCTACAACTGCCTCAAGCGCGCCGGCATCCAGACCGTCGGCGACCTGATCCAGCGCTCGGAGTCGGAGCTCAACGCGATCCCGAACTTCGGCAAGCGCTCGACGGACGAGGTGATCGAAGCGCTGCACGCGCTCGGTCTCTCCCTGCGCGGCGAATAGGTAGCTTCTCGTCGGATCATGCGCCACGGCAAGCAGCGACACAAGCTCTCGCGCGACACGGCCCATCGTCGGGCCCTGCTGCGCAACCTCTGTCGCGAGGTGATCGACCATGAGCGGATTCAGACCTCCCAGGCCAAGGCCAAGGCGGTCAAGCCGCAGCTCGAGAAGCTGATCACGCTGGCAAAGCGAGGCGATCTGCACGCGCGCCGCCAGGCCCTCTCCGAGCTCGGCCAGGACAAGTTCCTGGTCCACAAGCTGTTCGAGGAGATCGCGCCGCGCTACGCCGAGCGCCCGGGCGGCTACACGCGGATCGTCAAGCTCGGGCCGCGACGGTCGGACTCGACCGAGATGGTCTTCCTCGAGCTGGTCTAGCGCCGCGGTCGCCTGATGGGCACCGCACGTCTGAAGATCGAGTACGACGGCCGCCGCTACTCCGGCTGGGCCGCGCAGGCGGGCTCGCTCACCGTCCAGGGTGAGCTCGAGGCGGCGCTTCAGCAGATCACCCAGCAGCCGATCGCGCTGACCGCCGCCGGGCGCACCGACGCCGGCGTCCATGCCAGCGCGCAGGTGGCGAGCTTCACGCACGAAGCACCGCTGCCCGAGCCGTTCGCCGAGCGCGTCAACGCGGTCCTGCCTCGCGACATCGCCGTGCTGCGCGCCGAGGCGGCGCCGGACGGCTTCGACGCCCGCCGCGACGCCCGCTCGCGCTCCTATCGCTACCGCGTGCTCGTCTCGACGATCCGCCGGCCGCTCGAGGATGGCAGGGCGCTGTGGTGGCGCTTCCCGCTCGATCGGGCGCGCTCGACGCGCTGCGCCGAGGCGGTGGTCGGCAAGCACGACTTCACCGCCTTCACCCCGACGCAGACCGAGCACGTGCTGTTCGAGCGCGACGTGACTCCTGCTCGTGGCAGGAGGAGCGTCCGTGGCGAGCGCAGCGAGGGCCGAGGAGACGATCGGGACGCTGCTCGCGCTCGAGATCACCGCCCCGTCGTTCATGCGAAATCAGGTCCGCGTGCTGACCGGGACGATGCTCGAGGTCGGTGGCGGCCGGCGCTCGATCGAGGACTTCTGCGCTCTGCTCGAAGGCGCCCCGCGTCGCCAGGCGGGAGAGACCGCGCCGGCCCACGGTCTCTGCCTCGTCGGCGTCTCCTACTAGCTAGCTCAGCGGGTGTGCGAGCTCGTCGCGCCCGAGGCGTCCGGCCCGGAAGGCGATCGGCGCTGCCAGGGCCGAGACCAAAGCCGCGGCGACGAACACGGCCGTGAGCCCGAAGGCGTCACCGGCCGGGCCTGCGAGTGCCATCGACGCGGGCATCAGCGACAGCGAGACGAAGAAGTCGAGGCTCGAGACGCGTCCGCGCAGGCCATCCGGCACCCGCCGCTGCAGCAGCGTGCCCCAGATCACGGTGGCGGCGGACTCGCTGGCGCCGACGATCAGGACCGCGGCGCACATGATCCAGAGCTCGTTCGCGATTCCGAGCGCCAGTCAACGGGATCGAGCCGGCGCCCCACAGCCACAGCATCAGCGAGAGGTAGCGGCGGGGCATCGCCCGGGCCGAGATCGCGAGCGCGCCGAAGGCGGCGCCGGCGCCGAAGCAGGCGAGCAGGATCCCGTACTCGGCCGAGCCGCCGCCGGTTCGATCTCGAATCACGAACGGCGCCAGCACCTCCAGCGGGCCGAGCAGGAAGAAGACGGCGACGAAGGCGAAGGCCAGCGTCGCCCACAGCCACGACGTCTGCCTGACGTAGCGCGCGGCCTCGCGCAGGTCGGCGAAGGCGGTCGGCTCGCCGTGCTCGGCCCTGTCGGGGGCGGAGGAAACACGCATCGCCGCCAGGCATCCGGCAGAGACGAGGTAGGTCAGCGCGGCGGCGAGGATCGCCAGCCCCGGTTCGAACAGCGCGACGACGATGCCGCCGAGCAGCGGCCCCGCGGCCTGCTGAGCCAGGGGTCGCAGCGTGCCCTCGAGCCCGTTGGCCGCGAGGATCTCGTCCTCGGGCAGCAGGCGTGGCAGCAGCGCCGTGTAGCTGGGGATGAAGAACGCCTCGCCGGCGCCGATCAGCGCTCCGCCGACCGCCAGGTGCCACAACTCCAGCCCGCCGGTGAGCGAGAGCACGCCGAGGACAGCGACGGTGAAGGCGCGCAGGAGGTCGGCGCCGAACATGATCAGACGCCGGGGATAGCGATCCGCCACGACGCCGGCCGGGAGCATGAGCACGACGAGCCCGACGCTGTAGGTCGTGGCGATCAGCGACAGCTGCACCGGCCCGCCGCCGAGCTCGATCACCTGCCAGGCGACGGCGACCAGCCACATGCCGTCGCCGACGAGCGATACCGCGAGCCCCGTCCACAGCAGGCGAAAGTCGCGAAAGCGAAGAGGTCGCAGGGCTGGGATCGAGAGCTTCACGTTCGCCGGAGGTCTACAGACCTCCGTTGCGGTGTCGCTACTGCTCGCCCGCCGGCCAGCGGATCCGCCAGGCCCTGACGGTGCGCGACCGCGGCGGCCTCGGTGCGGCCGCGAACGCCAAGCTTGCCGAGGATGCGCGAGACGTGGACGCTCGCGGTCTTCTCGGCGATGAAGAGCTCGGCGGCAATCTCGCGGTTGGTCGCGCCGGAGGCGACCAGCACCAGCACCTGGCGTTCGCGCTCTGTGAGCCCGAACGGATTCTCATCGGGCTCGCGCTGATCACCGGGTGTCGCGGCGCCACTACCGGCGCCGACGTCGACGCGGGCTCGTGCGGCCAGCGACTCAACCTCTTCGGTGAGCCAGGTCGCGCCGAGGCGGGTGGAGATCTCGTGCGCGCTGATCAAGCGCCGTGGCGGCCTCGTCTCGCTCGTCCGCTGCCAGCAGGGACTCCCCATCGCGCCAGCGGGCATAGGCCTCGCAATACGGCCGGCCGGCCTCGGCCCAGGCGTCGGCGGCTCGTTGCCATGCAGCGGAGGCGTCGCCGGTCCCTACCGCTCGCATGGCTTCAGCGTGGGCGCCGAGCATCGTCGCTCGATCCACGGGCCCGCCCCACTGCTCGGCGCCCGCCTCGGCCAGCTCCGCCATCACCTCGGCCCGGGCGATCGCCTCGTTTTCGGCGTCGCCGTCGCCGAGGTCGCGGGCATGCTCGGCGGCGTCGGCCTCGACCCTGGCCGTAACCGCGGCGATCACGGCGATCTGCGAGCCATCCTCGGTGCAGTACTGGATCCGGTCCAGCGCCTCGGTGAGAATCCGGCGCGCCGGTTCGATCCTGCGCTCGCGCAACTCGAGCTCTGCCCGCAGCGACGAGACCGCGGCGATGAACTGAGGCTCGACCGCGTCCGCAAGTATCTCCCAGGAGTCCTCCAGCAGCGGTCGGGCGCTTTCGGTGTCGCCGCGGCCGAGCGCCTGCTCGGCGGCGCGAACGTTCCAATTCACCCTGGTGACGGCGCGCGCGAGACCGTCGGCGGACGGGATCTGGCGCGCGGCGGCCTCCCACTCGCCGATGTCGAAGTTGATCTGGCAGCGCAGCAGCCCGAGCCATCGCGTCGAGCGACCGCTCTCGACGACCTCCGGCATCGCTTTGTCGAGGAGCGCGAGCGCCTCCTCGCTGCGTCCGCCGAGGTGGACCATCTCCGCGTAATTGACGTATGCGGTGGCGAGGTCGTCCTTGAAGCCGCCACGGCTGATCAGCTCGATCGACTCGCGCATCAACGCCTCGCCACGTTCGCTGTCGCCCAGGGGGATGAGGGCGTAGCCGAGGCGGTGCAGGACCGTTGCCCTGATCTCGTCGAGGCCGAGAGCCTCGGTCATCTCGAGGGCCTTGGCGGCGATCGTCTCGACCTCGGCGAATCGACCTTGGAGCAATCTGAAGCGAAGCTGGTGGGCAAGCAGTCGCGCTCCCTCCTCTGTTGGCTCGTCGGGGACGAGCTCGAGCCCTCGCTGAAGCGCCTCGCGACTGCGGTCGGCCTGGCCGAGCGACCAGCGTGCGTTCGCCAGCTCACCGAACGTCCGGGCTGCGCGCAGCGGGTGGCGTTCGGCGTCGATCACGTCCACAGCCTGTTCGAGCAACGCGGCGCTGCGCGAGTCGTCGCCGGCCAGATAGTAGGCGCGGGCGGCGCGGGTGAGGAGATCGCTGTGATCGCCGTCGAGCATCGATCCCGCGTCGTCCACTCGTGACCACAGCCCCAGAGCGCGATCGAACAGCGCTGCCGCCTCGCCGAAGGCGTGCATCTCCTCTGCCCGATTGCCGGCAACGACCGCCGTTCGCAGCGCCTCCTTCTGTTCGCCGGCCATGTGGAAGTGATGCGCGACCGCTGCCCGTATCCAGACGCCATCGCCATCGGCTCGAGCTTCGAGGGCTCGTGCCAGCGCGAGGTGCAGCTCCGAGCGTTCGCCTGGCAGCAGGTCGTCGTAGAGAACCTCGCGAAACAAGGCATGGCGGAAGCCGAAGCGATCATGCTCCTCCGTGCGCACGAGATGCGAGCCCAAGGCCTCGCGCAGTGCCTCGCGCAACTGCGTCGGCTCCAGCGATCCCGCCTCGGCGAGGAGCGAGTCGTCCGCGCGCCCGGCGACGGCGAGCAGCCCGAGAGTCTGGCGAGCCCCTGGGCTGAGCCGTTCGAGGCGGGTCAGCAAGGCCTCACGCAGCGTCGGCGGCAGCGTGCCGCGACCGTCGAGATCGCCGGCGAGAAGCTCCTCGGTGAACAGTGGGTTGCCCTCGCTGCGATCGAACAGGCGCCCGACGACCTCGTCGGAGGGAACGTCGCCGAGGATGTCGGCGAGCTGGGCCGAGATCTCGTCGCGGTCGAAGGGCGCGAGCTCGAGCCGCCGTGCGCAGGGGCCGCGCTCGAGCTCGTTGAGCAGGGGACGCAGGGGGTGGCGCCGGTGCAGCTCATCGGAGCGGTACGTGCAAACGACGAGAACGCGCTCGTCGCGCAGGCTGGAGGCAAGGAAGGCGAGAAAGGAGCGCGTCGAGCGATCGGCCCAGTGGAGATCCTCGAGCCAGAACAACACTGCCTGCTCTCGTCCGAGCTCGTCCAGCAGCGCGAGCAGGGAATCGAAGAGGCGGCGCTGAGTTTCGCCGTCACGATCCTCGCCGCGCTCAGGGGCCGGCTCGCCGAGCTCCGGGGCCAGCCGGGCCAACTCGGCGCGGGCGAAGCTCGTGAGACGATCGAGAGCCGGGTCGGCCGCACGGGCGAGCGGGCGCACGGCGCTTACGAGGGGGGCGTAGGGAAGCTCGTCCTCACCGAGCTCGATGCACTCACCGCCGATCGCGCGGACGCCGGCCGCCTCGGCGCCGCGCTCGAACTCCGCCAGCAGTCGTGACTTGCCGACCCCGGACTCGCCGGCGACGAAGACGAGGCGAGGGCGTCCTGAGCGAGCGTCGAGCAGCGCAGCCTCGAGCTCGGCCAGCTCACGTTCACGCCCGATGAAGCTCGCCGCGCTGACCCGGTCGACCATTCGCAACATATTGACCCACTGTGCGCATTGCGACCCGCGGGCGACGACGGACCGGCCGGCCGCTTCGCGCGCCGCCACTCGGCGGCCTCACGCTGGAAGTCCGCGTGGCGCTCGAAAACTACGACTGAGTTGAGTGTGGTGGTCATGGCGATTCCCTTCTGGTAGCTCGAGCTTCAACCTACGAGTAAGGCGGGGGGCTGCCAATGGGGCAATGCCCACACTTTTTGGCTGCGACCCCTTACGCGGGCGGCGCGACCCCTTACGCGCGGAATGGCCACCCTGATGCGCTGTGCGCCTGGGCATCCGTCAAGGTTGTGCCTGATGCCGCGACGAAACCCGAAACCTCCGAAGCCGCGGGGACGGCGCTCAGCCGAGCTCGAAGCCGCCGACGCGCTCAAGGCCGCGAACCGCCTCCAGAGCTGTCGCTCCAAGCGACGTTTCGCGACCGAGCGCGAGGTCGACGACGCCGTCTATCTGGCGCGAATGGAGGGGCGGCGGCTCGGCAGCTATCAATGCGACATCTGCGGCGGCTGGCATTTCACCTCGCGCCGCAGCGAGTAGCTACTCGGAGACGGGCGAACCGCTCGCGCGGCAGCACGTCGCTGGGGCCGTCGATCCAGGCGCGTACCTTGTCGCCCGCGTGCCACGACGGGAAGCCGAAGCGCCGTGAGCGAACGGTGACGCCCGAAGCCAGGCGCAGCTCGAGCAGCTGATCGTGGCCGTAGAAGCGCCGCGAGACCACCTCGGCCTCGGCTGCGTCCTGCGGGCCGCTGACGCCGATCGCAACCGATTCGGGTCGAACCAGGACGTCGACCTCGCCGCTGACGTCGCCATCCGTGGCCACCGTGCCGAGCTCACAGCGCACACGTCCGTCGCGGGCATCGCCGGGAACGATCTCGATCTCCCCGAGAAAACCGGCGACCCAGCGCGAGGCCGGACGCGAGTAGATCTCCTCCGGCGTTCCGACCTGCTCGATGCGGCCCTCGCGCATCACCGCGACCGTTTCGGCGATCGACAGCGCTTCGGCCTGGTCGTGGGTGACGAACAGCGCCGTGACGCCGGCCTGGTGCAGGATCTCGGCGACCTCGTCGCGAAGGCGCTCGCGCAGGCCGGCGTCGAGGTTGGAGAAGGGCTCGTCGAGCAACACCAGCTCGGGGGTGGGCGCCAGGGCCCGGGCCAGGGCGACGCGCTGCTGCTGGCCGCCGGAGAGCTCGTGCACCGAGCGCTTGGCATCGCCGCCGAGGCCGACGAGCTCGAGCACGTGGGCGATCCGCGACGGGTCGGGCTTGCGCCCCAGCCCGTAGCCGACGTTGCCGGCGACATCGAGGTGCGGAAACAGCGCGTAATCCTGAAAGACCATCCCGATCCGGCGTTTCTCGGGCGTGACCGTGACGCCGGGACCGGCAAGCGTGCGCTCGCCGATCGCGATCTCACCCGTCGTCGGGCTGCTCGAGGCCGGCGATCAGGCGCAGCGTCGTCGTCTTGCCGCAGCCCGAAGGCCCGAGCAGAGCGCAGATCGAGCCCGACTCGACCTCGAGATCGACGCCGTCGACCGCGGCAACCGGCCCGAAGTGCTTCTTCAGGGAGCGAAGCGCGAGCGGGGCCGCGGTGGTCATCGTGCTCATGCCGCCACCGTGCCACGTTCGGAGAGCAGGTAGATCGGCGGCGCGGCGATCGCCAGCAAGACCAGCGACGGGATCGCGCTCGCCTCGTAGAAGCCGAAGCTCGTCTGGTTCCAGATTTCGGTGGCCAAGGTCTCGAATCCGATCGGGGCGAGGATCAGCGTCGCCGGCAGCTCTTTCGCAGCATGCATGAATACCAGCGCCGTCCCCGCGAGGATGCCGCCTCGAACCAGCGGCATGGTCACCGTCGCGAACACCTGGCCAGGTCCGCGCCCGAGCCCGCGTGCCGCCTCCTCGACGCGAGGCGAGACCTGCGCCAGCGAGGAGCTGATCGCGCCGATGCCCAGTGGCAGATAGTGGACCGCAAGGGCGAAGATCAGCAGCGCCAGGGTCTGGTAGACGGGCTCGAACACCCGGGTCGCGAAGTAGACGAGCGCGAGCGCGACGACGATCCCCGGCAGCGCGTAGCCGGCGTGGCTGCAGCGTTCGATCGTGCGGCTGGCGGCGCCGGGAAAGCGCGTCGCCAGCAGGGCGACGACGAGCGCGCAGGCGCCGCCGGCGAGCGCGGCGAACGAGGCCGCCAGCAGGGTGTTGGCGGCAAGCGCCCCCGCGAGCTCGAACGAGGTGCTGCCGCTCGAGATTCCCTTCGTCGACCAGTAGATCAGCACGCCGACCGGAAGCACGAGCGCGATCAGGACGACGGCTGCGCAGAAGGCCAGGGCCGGCAGGCGCCAGCGCCCGAGCGGGTACGGGCGGGGCGGCCGGGCCGGCCCGGGTCCGAGCCGGTGCACGGCCTTGGCGTTTCGCAGGCGGGAGTTGATCCACAGCAAGACCAACATCAAGACGACGAGCACGGCGCCGAGCCCGGCGGCGGCGGTGCGGTCGAAGGCCGACTTGTAGGCGATGTAGATCTCGGTGGTGAAGGAGTCGAAGCGCATGATCGAGACGGCGCCGAAGTCGCTCATCACGTAGAGCGCGACGAGCAGGCCACCGGCCGCAAGCGCCGGCCACAGCTGCGGCACGACGACCGAGCGAAAGACCTCGAACGGTCCCCGGCCCATTCCCCGCGCGGCGTCTTCGAGCTGGGGGTCGAGCCGAGCCAGGGTGGCGCGAACCGGCAGCAGCACGAGCGGGAAGGTGAACAGGCTGAGCACGAGCCAGGCGCCGGTGAAGCCGTAGATCGAGGGCAGGCGCTCGACTCCGAGCGCGTCCTGGAGCATGCCGTTGGGTCCCAGCGCGGCGACGAAGAGATAGGCGCCGACGTAGCTCGGGATCACCAGCGGCAGCGTGCACAGCGTCGCCCACAGCCGCCGCGCAGGCAGATCGGTGCGCACGGTCAGCCAGGCGACCGGCAGCGCGATCGCGACCGCCGTCGCGGTGACCGCCGCGGCGAGCGCGAGGGTACGGGCGACGACCAGCAGCGTGTCGGGATCGACGGCGACTTCCAGTGCCGGGCCGAGGTCGCCGGCGACGATGATCAGCAGGTAGCCGGCGGGCAGCAGGGCCGCGAGGCCGATGAGAGCGCCGGCGAGCAGCAGCGAAGGCGGCGGACGCCTGGCAACGCTCGCCATCAGTGGTCCACCCCGCTCATCAGAGCGCCCCGGTGTCCTGCATCAGCTCGATCGTCGCCTGCAGCTCGGTCACGTCGGTGAGGTCGCCGCCGGGAGCGGGGATGTCGGCGAGCGCCACCTCGAGCGAGGGATCGGCCGCGACGCCGGTTGCGACCGGGTACTCCTTCGAGGTCGAGGTGAAGAACTCCTGGCCCTCGTCGGAAAGCAGGGAGCGGACGAAATCGAAAGCCTCCTCCTTGCGCTGCGACGACTCGAGCACGCCGACGCTCGTCAGCAGGATCAAGGAGCCGAAGTCGTCGGGCTGGAAGTAGACCTCGACCGGGTAGTCGTCGCCCTCGGCTGCAACCGCCTGGGCCACGTAGTAGTGGTTGAGCAGGCCGAAGTCGATCTCGCCGCCGGCGATCGCATCTCGGATCGAGACGTTGTCGGGGTAGGCGACGGCGCCGTTTTCGACCATCGCCTCGAGCCACTCGCGAGCGACGTCCTCGCCCTGCTCGAGGCGCAGGACCGTCACGTACTGCTGCAGCGTCGAGGTCGCCGGCCCCCAGCCGACCCTGCCCTCGTACTGCGGCTCGGCGAGCTCGAGCGGCGAGTCGGGCAGCTCCGACTGCGGGATCTCGTCGGCGTGGGCGAGCACCCGGACCCGGGCCGTGACGCCGACCCAGCGTCCGTCGGGATCGCGGAACTTCTTCGGCACGCGGTCGAGGATGTCGGCTGGCAGCTCGGCCAGCAGGCCCTCGTCGGCGACCGCTCCGATCGCGCCGGGCTCCTGGGCGAAGAAGGCGTCGGCGGGGGAGGCGTCGCCCTCCTCGACCAGCGTCGCAGCGAGGTCGGCGGTGTCTGCGAAGCGGACCTGGACGTCGCGGTCGGCGTCGGCTTCGTACATGTCGATCGCGCCTCCGATCGCCGCCGGAATCCGGCCGGAGTAGAGCGTGATCCCCTCGGTCTCGGGCTCGTCGGCGCCGCCGTCGGAGCCGTCGGTGGACGCGCCGCAGGCGCCGGCGGCGATACTCGCCGTCGCCAGCAGCAGCCCGGTTGCAATTCCCAGTCGAGAGGTCGGCATTAGGTGAGCCTAATACTACGGACAGTGAGTTCTCACCGCCTCGGTCCGCCGCTCGTGATCGCTGCGCTTGCACTGCTCTCGCTGCTGGTGGCCTTCGCGCCGACCTATGACCCTTGGGCATGGCTCGTGTGGGGCCGCGAGACCGTCGCGTTCGACCTCGACACCGACCCGGGCCCGTCGTGGAAGCCGCTGCCCGTGATGATCACGACGCTGCTGGCGATCACCGGCGATGCGGCGCCGCAGCTGTGGCTGGCGATCGCTCGGGCCGGGTGGCTCGCGGCCGCTGTTCTCGCAGGGGTGCTCGCGGCCCGCCTGGTCTTCCCGCGCCGCGACCGCAACCGCGCTTGCCGCGCGCTTCGCGCCACGACGGGTGCGCCGAGCTCAGCTTGCCGCGGGACTGATCGCGGCGGCGGGCGTGGTCTTGCTTCACGACGAGTTCAGCGCTTGGACTCGCCATTTCGCCGGCGGCCTCTCGGAGCCGCTGGTCGTCGCGCTCGTGCTCGGCGCGATCGAGCGCCACCTCGCGCTGCGCCCGCTGCAGGCGTTCGGCCTCGGCCTCGCGGCGGCGCTGCTGCGCCCCGAAGCGTGGCCGTTTCTCGCCCTCTACGGCGCATATCTGTGGCGACTCGATCCGCGCTTTCGCCGGCTCGTCGTGGCCGGGGGGCTGATGGTCGCGCTGCTTTGGACCGTCCCCGACCTGCTCGGCTCGGGCAGCGTGCTGACCGGCGCCGAGCGAGCCCGAGAGGCAACTGGATCGCCGCCCTACGAGGCGCTGGAGGCGATCGCCCGCTCGCTCAACCTCGTTCTGGCCGGGCTGCTGGTCGCGGCCGCGTACGCGGTCTTCAGCGCCGCCCGGGAGGGCGAGCGGGCGATCGGCCTGCTGGCCGCAGGCGCGCTCGCCTGGGTCGGGGTCGTCGCCGTGCTCGCGGCCGCGGGCTATGCCGGGCTGCCGCGCTTCGCCGCGCCCGCCGGCGCGATCGGCTGCGTGCTGGGAGCGGTCGGTGTGGTGCGGATGCTGGCCGCGGTCGACGGCATGCGCGCTGCCGACCCGCGGCGGCGATGGGCGATCGCCGCCACCGCGCTGGTGCTTGTCGTCCTCGGCATCCAGGCAGGGGTTCGGGCCACCGAGATTCCGGGCGACATCGACGACGCGCTCGACTACGCGACGCACGTGAATCAGCTCTCGAGCTTGGTCTCCGAGCTCGGCGACGAGCGGCTCACCGAATGCGGCCCGGTCGCCAGCACCGACTTCGCGACGCAGACGGCACTGGCGTGGTGGATCGAAGAGCCGATCGAAGCGGTCTCGATCCGAGAGCAAACGGCTCCCGCGCAGGGCACGGCTTTCGTCCACTCGACGGCCCCGCCGGAGCTCAAGCGCGTGATCGAGGACGCCGGGCGCGCCACCGGCGAGCGAGGGCGACTGGACCGCCTACTCGATCTCGTGCCCCGGCCGCTGAAGTCGTCGGTCGCGATATCCGACTACCATGCCCGGAATTACTATTAGGTATGCCTAACTCTGCCGAGAACACGAGCTCCACCGCGCTTGCAGTTGTCGTTCCCGCCACCGATCGGCCGGCGACGCTCGAGCGTTGCCTGGCGGCGCTGCGGGCTTCGAGCGCACCACCCGAGCAGACGATCGTCGTCACCGAGGCGCCGCTCGCCGGACCGGCCGCGGCTCGCAACGCAGGGGCGCAGGACGCGGAGCACGAGCTGATCGTCTTCGTCGATGCCGACGTTGCGGTGCACCCCGATGCGCTGGCGCGCCTGCGTGAGCTGTTCGCTGCGGACCCGAGCCTCGTCGCTGCCTTCGGCAGCTACGACGACACGCCCGCGGCGCCGGGCGCGGTGTCGCGCTTTCGCAACCTCCTGCACCACCATGTCCACAGCTCCAGCCCGGGCCCGGCTGAGACGTTCTGGGCCGGTCTCGGCGCGATTCGGCGCAGCGCCTTCACCGAGCATGGAGGCTTCGACGAGCGGCGCTTCCCGGCGCCCGCGGTCGAGGACATCGAGCTCGGCATGCGCCTGCGCGCGGCGGGGGCGCCGATCGTGCTCGACCCTGGCGTGCGCGGGACGCACCTCAAGCAATGGACGCTCGTCTCGATGGTGCGGACCGATTTCGCGCGTCGCGGCGTTCCCTGGCTGCGCCTCCAGCTCGAAGCCGGCTCCGACTCGGCCGCGCTCAACCTCTCGCTGCGACACCGGGCCGCCGCGCTCGCCTCGATCGCGCTGCTGGCGGCGGTGCTGACTCGCCGGCCACGCCCGGCGATCGCCGCGCTGGCGACGACCCTTGCCCTCAACGCGCCCTTCTATCGCCTGCTCGCGAGCCGCGGTGGCGCGCCGCTGCTTGATCGCTGGGGTCGCGCTGCACGTGGTCCACAATCTCACCGCCGTCGTCGCCGTCCCGGTCGCGCTCGCCCAGCATCTGCTCGCAGGGCGTGCGCGGAGGCGCTCGTGAGCGCTGCGCCGCTTCGGCTCGGCATCGTCGGCTGCGGGCGGCTCGCCGAGCACGGCTATCTGCCGGCGATCGCGGGCGGCGACGCAGCCGAGGTGGTCGCGCTGGCCGACCCGGTACCGGCCCGATGCGAGTTCGTCGCGTCGCTGTGTGGGTCGACGCCTTCGCTTCACGCCGATGTCGAGGGATTGACCGCCGACGAGCGCGTCGAGGCGGTGATCGTCGCCAGCCCGCCGGGCGAGCATCTCGCGGCTGCGACGGCCGCGGCGACGGCCGGGCTGACGTGCCTGGTCGAAAAGCCGCCCGGGGCCCGACGCGCGCAGCGCGCGCGACCTCGCCAAGCTCTCGCCGGCGCCGTGGATCGGCTTCAACCGCCGCTTCCAGCAAGGCGCTCGAGCTGATCGACCGGATTCCCGGCCGCGGCGAGCTCGAGCTCGAGCTCGAGCTTCGCTACCGGCGTGCGTCGTGGCAGGCCTACGTGGTTCGAGACGACGCCCTGCTCGACCTCGCGCCTCACCTGATCGATCTGGCACTGCTGCTGGGCGGCGGTCCCGCCGGGGTGCGTCAGCGCAGCCGTCTCGCCGGAACGCGCCGAGCTCGTGCTCGAGCTCGAACGCGGCACCGCCCGCATCCGCTGCGCCACCGACCGCGCCCATCTCGAGCGCACGGTCGTGCGCGCCGGCGGGGTCGAGATCGCCGCCAGTCGTCATCGGCGGCGTGGCGGGCGCGAGCCTGACCCGCCTGCGTCGCGGCGATCACCCGCTGGTGGCGTCGTTGCGCCGCCAGGTCGAGGCGTTCGGCTCCGCAGCGCGCGGTGGTGACCCCGGTCTGCTCGCCACCGCCGACGACGGCGTACGAGTGATGGAGATGGTTGAGGCCGCGGCCTCGTTCGAGCCGGTCGAGGCAGCGGCGATTGCTTGATCTGCGTCTTCAGTTCGACTCCGCCGGCGTCGACGGTGCTCGAGCGGCTGCTCGGCGAAGGTCGGCTTCCGGCGCTGGCGGAGCTCGCACGCGCGCGGGCGGCGGGTCGAGCTCGAGACGCCGGCGGCCGACTTCGCGGCCGGCGCCTTCTACACCCTCTACAGCGGCGTCGAGCTCGGCGATCACGGCAGCTTCTATCCATTCCAATGGTCGCCCCGATGACCAGCGAGCCCGCTACGCGACCGCGTTCTCCGCCCCGCCCGCGATCTGGGAGCGCCTGGCTGACGCCGAGCTGCGAACGCTCGCGATCGACCCCTACGAGAGCCGGCCGCCCGAGCGCGCAAGGGGAACGTTCGTCTGTGGCTGGGCCTTCGAGGATCGCGTCGTGCTGCCGCGCTGGTCACGCCCGTCCGCGGCCGGCCGCGAGTTCGCGCGGCGCTTCGGCCGCGGGCCGGGGGCGACTGAGATCTTCGGCCGCCCGAGGGTCGCGCGACCTGCTCGCGCTGCGCGAGAAGCTCGTCGCGGCACCGGCCCGGATCGCGACCTTGGCCGAGGAGCTGCTGCGCCAGCGAGAGCTTCGACCTCGCCTGGCTCACCTTCAGCGCCGCCCATCTCGCCGGCCATCAGTTCTGGGATCTGTCCCAGCTCGATCCAGCGTCGCTCGACGCCGAGTCGCAGGCGATTCTCGGGGCGGCGCTCGACGACGTCTACATCGCCGTCGACGAGGCGATCGCGCGCGTGCTCGAGCGACTGCCCGCCGGCGCCGACGTCGTCGTCGCGTCGGCGGTCGGCATGGAGCGCCAACACCAGCCGCGCCGACCTCTTGCCCGAGATGCTCGCGGCTGTGCTCTCGGGCGGCCCGCTCGCTGCCGACGATGCCGCAGCGATCTGGCGCTTGCGCGCCGCCGTTCCCGCCGCGGCTGCGCTCGGCGATCGCCGCGGCGATCCCCGACCGCGTCGCGCTCGATCTCACCGCTCGGCTCGAGCTGCGGGGCCACCGAGTGGGCGAGCACCCGCGCCTTCGCCCACCCCGCCGACAACCAGGGCTATGTCCGTTTCAACATCGAGGGCCGCGAGCGCGACGGCATCGTCGCGCCAGGCGAGGTCGACGCTCTGGTCGAGGAGATCGCTGTCGGGCTCGCCACCTTCAGCGACCCCGATGGGGCTCCGGCCGTGGCGGAGGTCGTGCGGATCGCCGAGCGTTATCCGGGCGACCGCAGCGAGCGCCTGCCCGACCTGGCGGTGCGCTGGCTGCAGCGTCCCGCGACGAGCCTGACAGGCGTGCGATCGCCGCGCTTCGGCGAGGTGACGCGCCGCGGCAGCGGCTCGGGTCGCTCGGGCAACCACACGCCGGGCGATGCCTGGGCGCTGGTCGTGCCGGGAGCATCGTCGGCGCGCGAGCCGACGAGGCCGGCGCGGTTGGTCGATGTGGCGGCGACGGTGTGTGAGGTCGTGGGTGCGGACCGTGGCGGGCTACCCGGTGAGCCTCTGTTGATGAGAGCGGGTGGGGCTGGGTAGGGAGGTGGCTCAGGCCTCTCGGCCAGGGGAGTGGCTCAGGCCTATCGGCCGCTCTGTGGAGATTCGTTAACGACAGTCGTGAATGGATCTCCCTGGTGCCACAGCCCGCTCAACCAGCCTCCCCACCCAGCCCCGTAAGCCTCTCAGCCACCACCCCCGCAGCCACAGCCACCTGCGACGCCACGACCAACCCGCCGACCGCCGGCCCCGCCTCGAACCCCTGGCGCACCAGCCCCGCATAGAAACGCGTCCCCGCCAGTCGCCGGTCCGCCTCGCCGCGGCGAAACCGCGCCGCGCCGCGCCCGTAGCGGTACTGCTGGCGCAAGAAGCCTCGCGCACCCTCGAGCTGTTGATGGTGAACGACGACGGCGGCGGGCTCCCATGCGATCTCGACGCCCCGAGCTGCCGCTCGCGCGCACCACTCGCGGTCCTCGCCCGCAGCGTTCGGGTAGGACTCGTCGAACGGCAGCTGCCGCAGCAGCTCGCGCGTTGCCGCCGAGGTTGCACGAGGGGGCGAATCCGACCGTGGCGCCGGCTCGATCGAGCGATGACGAGGTCAGATACTCGACGATCGCCTGCGATGCGGTGACCGGGGCCGTCGCCCGGGGAGGGGCGAGGGTGGGCCCGGCCGCCACGCCCTCTCCGGCGGCGTCGCAGGCAGCGGCCACGGCGCCGGCAAGCGCCGCGGCCCAGCCCTCGGTCGCGACGCAGTCGTCGTCGATGAAGCAGACGAATTCGCCCTCGGCGGCGCGGACGCCGAGGTTGCGCGCCGCCGCCGGCCCGCGTCGCGGACCCCGCACGACCCTCGTTCCGGCAAGCGCCGCAGCGGCGTCGCGAACGGCGCCGCGGTCGCGTGAACCGTCGTCGACGACGACCACGTCGAGCGCGACCTCGGCCTGCATTGCGAGGGAGGCGAGACAGCGCGCAAGGCTTCCTGCGCGGTCACGAGTCGGGACGACGACGGAGATCGGGTCGGTCATCGGCATTGATTGTGCCTTCAACTCGGCCCGCGGGGCCGTCCGTAGAATCGCTCGCCGAGCGACTGACAGGTAAGAACCTATCCCGATAGGTGATCGCACACCCGGATGAACCCCAGGACACATCGCGGATACGCCACCGTCCCGACTTCCCCATGGCGCTGCCATGCGGAAGCCGTGCCGTCGTCGTCCCGCTCCGTCCTGGCGTCCCCCGGGCGCACGCCCCCTACCGGGACAGGTTCAAAGAGATGATCGTCCTACTGACAAACGACGACGGCATCGGCGCCGCCGGCCTGCACGCCCTGCGACGCGCGATCGACGAGATCGACGACGTCGAGGTGCGCGTGATCGCGCCGCATACCAATCGCAGCGGCACGGCTCGCTCGATCACCACTCACTCGCCGATCTGGGTCGAGGAGGTCGAGCTCGACGACGGCACCATGGCCTTCGTCACCGAGGGCACCCCGGTCGACTGCGTGCGCTTCGCCGACCTCGGGCTGCTCGGCGAGCGCCCGGCGTTGATCGTCTCCGGCATCAACCACGGCTCCAACCTCGGCGACGATGTCACCTACTCCGGCACGGTCGCCGCCGCCTTCGAGGGCCTGCTGCTCGGCATCCCTGCCGTCGCGACCTCACAGCAGGCCGAGATCGGCGGCATGGGCTACGCGGGGCGCCAGTTCGACTTCACGACCTCGGCGAGCATCACCCGCGAGGTCGTGCGAAAGGTGATCGCCGAGCCGCTGCCGGGGAGCACGCTGATCAACATCAACTGTCCCGCCGGAGATCTCCAGGGGGTCGAGCTGACCCGCCTCGGAAAGCGCCTCTACAACGACGAGCTCAAGCTGGTCGAAGAGGACGACAAGGGCCGCCGCCGCTACTCGATCTACGGCTATGAGCCCTCGTTCGAGGACGAGGAGGGCACCGATCTCGCCGCCGTGGCCCGCGGTCGGGCCGCGATCACGCCGATCCATTTCGACCTCACCGACCGCGGCGAGCTCGCGCGACTGGCCGATTGGAACCTCGATTCGCTGGCCGCCGGTCTCGACACGGTCACGCCTGGATGAGCGACGCAGACGCCCGCCGAGCGCGCGGCCGAGCTGCGACGCGAGATCGCCGAGGCCGACCACCGCTACTACGAGCTCGACGACCCGACGATCGGCGACGACGAATACGACGCGCTGATGCGCGAGCTGCGCGCGATCGAGGAAGCCGATCCGGCCCTCGTCACCGCCGACTCGCCGACCCAGCGCGTCGGTGGACGGCCGACCGACCGCTTCGAGCAGGTGCGCCATCTCGAGCAGATGCTCTCGCTCGGCAACGCGCGCGGAGCCGACGAGTTCCGCGCCTGGGAGGGTCGGCTGCTGAACCGCCTCAAGCGCCTCGACATCGCCCCGAGCGAGCTGCGCTTCGTCTCCGAGCCGAAGATCGACGGGATCGCGATCTCGCTGCTGTACCGCGATGGCGAGTTCGTGCGCGGCGCCACCCGCGGCGACGGCATCGTCGGCGAGAACGTGACGCCGAACCTGAAGACGATCGCAGCGATCCCGCACACGATCGAACGACGCCCCGCCGTCGATCGAGGTCCGCGGCGAGATCTACTTCCCGCGCAGCGCGCTTCGTCGAGCTCAACGAGCAGCGTGCCTCCGAGGGCCTTTCGACCTTCGCCAACCCGCGCAACGCGACCGCGGGCACGATCCGCCAGCTCGACCCCGAGATCACCGCCTCGCGCCCGCTGTCGCTGTGGAGCTACGGGATCGGCGGGCACGAAGGGATCGAGTTCGACAGCCACTCGGCCGAGCTCGCGTGGATGCGCGAACGCGGCTTTCCCGTCAACGACGACATCGCCGAGCACGAGGAGGCAGACGACGTGGTCGAGCGCTGCCTGTGGTGGGAAGCAGCGCCGCGAGTCGCTCGACTTCGAGATCGACGGTGTCGTCGTCAAGGTCGACCAGCGCCGTCTCTGGCGCGAGCTCGGCGTCACCGGCCGCGAGCCGCGCTGGGCGATCGCCTGGAAGTTCCCGCCGATCACGGCGACGACGAGGCTGAACAAGATCGTCTGGAACGTCGGGCGCACCGGGCGCCTGCTGCCGTTCGCGATGCTCGAGCCCGTCCACGTCGGCGGCGTCACCGTCTCCACCGCCACTCTGCACAACGAGGAGGATCTGGCGAGAAAGGACGCGCGCGAGGGCGACGAGGTCGTCGTCACCCGCGCCGGCGACGTGATCCCGCAGGTGATCGCGCCGTTGATCCAGCGCCGCGAGGGCAAGCGGCTGCGCAAGGCGCGCCCGCCGAAGAAATGCCCGGCCTGCGGCACCGAGACGGTCAAGGCCGACGACTCGGTGTGGACGATCTGCCCCAACCGCCGCGGCTGTCCCGGCCAGAACTTTCAGCTCGTCAAGCACTTTCGCGGCGCGATGGACATCGAGGGACTGGGGGAGAAGAACGTGATGCGCTTCCTCGACGAGGGCCTGATCACCGATCCGGCCTCGATCTACGACCTCGGCGCCGAGCAGATCGCCGAGCTCGAAGGCTTCGGCGAGACCTCGGCGCGGGCGCTGGTGCGCGAGATCGAGCGCTCGAAGCAGAGCCCGTTCGGGCGCGTCCTCTACGCGCTTGGGCTGCCCGGCATCGGCTGGGTCAACGCGAGCGCGATAGCCGAGCATTTCGGCTCGATGGACCGCCTGCTCGAGGCCGACACCGAGGCGATCACCGAGGTCGAGGGGATCGGGCCGATCCTCGCCGAGTCGCTGCGCGAGGAGCTCGCCGACGAGGCGATCATCGAGCTGATCGCCCGCCTGCGCGAGCGCGGCCTGCGCTTCGAGCTCTCCGAGGCTGAGCGAAGCGCCGAGGAGGGCCCGCTCACGGGCAAGACGTTCGTCCTCACCGGCACCCTGCCCGAGCTTTCGCGCGAGCAGGCGACGAAGATGATCCAGGCGGCCGGAGGCAAGGTCACGGGCTCGGTCTCGAAGAAGACCGACTATCTGGTCGCCGGCGACTCGCCGGGGTCGAAGCTGGCGAAGGCGGAAGAGGTCGGTACCGAGATCCTCGACGAGGACGGGCTCCGCAAGGTCGTCGGCGGGACCTGAGCCTGGTCAGCCGGCGGAGCGTTTCGGCGATTTGTCGCCGAGACAGAGATTTCCGCCGCGGCGCTCGCGCTTGAGCTTCGCGTACCAGGTGCCGCTGCGCTCATCGGTCTTGCGCTCCCAGAGGCCGTTGATGTCGCTGAAATCACGGGCGACCGTCTGATCACGGCCAGCCTCGACGCGCTTGACCTTGATCGTGCGACCGGAAACGCAAATCGGGTCGTCCGCACGCACCGCTCCCGTGAACTGGCCGGGCGTCGGCCCCAGATTCAGTGAGGTCCTGGAATCGATGCTGGTGGCCGCCGGATGCAATCGAGACCGAGATCAACACCGAGCCGACAGTCGCGAGACGGATCGCCCGCGTCATCGCTCTAGCCTATTGGCAGACGCGGCGTGACGAAACCGCGCTAGCGCCGTAGTCCGGTCATGAACTTGAAAGCCAAGACCCGTGTCGTGCTCAGCGCGATTGTGGTCGTCGCCGCGGTCGCGGCCGCGACCGCGATCGTCGCGAGCGGTTCCGCAGCCGGCGGCGAGCCGGCTTCGCAGCAGAGCTTCGCCAACGCTCGCCTCGAAGGGCCAGTTGCAGCCGTTCGCGTCGTGCGATCGCCTCCGCGCCTACCTGCGCCGCCACGCTGCTCGGCTGAGCGCGGGCACGGCGATGGAGATGCCGGTGGGGATCGAGGACGGCGCTCGGGGTGACGCCGCCGCGGACGCGGCCGAGGGCGGGACCGCGGCTCCGAGCGCCCCCGATTCGCCCACGAACGTGCAGGAGGAAGGGGTCGACGAGCCCGACATCGTCAAGGCGAGTGGCGCGACGGTGTTCGCGATCGCCGGCGACCGGCTTCGCGCAGCCGACGTCAGCGGCGATGTGCCTGCGGTCGTCGGTTCGATCGCCCTCCCCGACGGCCCCGGCGAGTACGCCTACGCCGACGACCGTCAGCTGCTGCTCTCGGGCGATCGCGCGCTTGTGATCTCGCGCGTGTACGGCGGTGCCGTGTACAGCGACATCGCCTACGGCGGTACCTCCAAGACCCTGCTGACCGAGATCGACGTCAGCGACCCCGCCGCAATGACGATTCTCAGTTCGACGACGGTGGATGGCAACTACGTCAGCGCGCGTCAGAGCGCAAGCACCGCGCGCGTCGTCGTCTCGAGCTATCCCGGAGGCTCCGGTTGCCGAGCGCGGCCGTGGACGCGCCTTCCTGCCGAGCGCGGTCTTTCACGATCGCGTCGCCGGCAAGTCCGAGCGCCGCAAGCTGCTCGGCTGCGCTGACGTGCGCCGTCCCAAGCGCTTCTCCGGCGGCGAGATGCTCAGCGTGCTGACGATCGACCTCGCCAAGGGCCTGCCCGCGATCGACACAGACGCGGTCGTGGCCGGAGGCGAGATCGTCTACAGCTCACCGACCAGCCTCTACGTCGCCACCCAGCGCTGGCTCGAGCGCCGACGCGCCGGCCGAGGCGATCTCCGACGTGCGGACCCAGATCCATCGTTTCGATGTCAGCGACCCCGATTCGACCTCCTACGTCGCCACCGGCGCGGTCGAGGGCTTCATGCTGAGCCAGTGGTCGATGTCGGAGCACGAGGGCGTGCTGCGCGTGGCGAGCACGACCTCGCCGCCGTGGACGCAGGGTGGTGCGGTCGGCGAGAGCGAGAGCTTCGTGACGACGCTCGCAGCGGCCGGCGATCGTCTGCTCGAGGTCGGTCAGGTCGGCGGCATCGGGCGCGGCGAGCAGATCTACGCGGTGCGCTTCATCGGCGACGCCGGCTACGTCGTCACCTTTCGCCAGGTCGATCCGCTGTACACGCTCGACCTCTCCGACGCGGCCGAGCCGCGCGTGGTCGGCGAGCTCAAGATCCCCGGCTACTCGGCCTACCTGCATCCGGTGGGCGACGGCCTCTTGCTCGGAATCGGCCAGAACGCCAACTCCGACGGCATCACCACCGGGGTCCAGGTGTCGCTGTTCGACGTCTCCGACCCCGCGGCGCCGGCGCGCCTCAGCCACGTCGGCCTCGGCTCGGGCACCTACACCGAGGTCGAGTACGACCATCACGCATTCACCTACGTCGCCGAGAGCGGGCTCGCCGTGTTCCCGCTCGAGGACTGGGATTCGACCGCGGCCGGCTTCTACGGCGCCGCCGGCGTCCGCGTCGATCCCGCCGGCGCGCTGACGAGGACCGAGCGCACCGCACACGGCGCCGGCTACAACGCCTCGATCCGCCGCTCGCTGGTCGTCGACGGTCGCCTCTTCACGGTCTCGGCGAAGGCGATCGCCGAGCACGACCCGGCCACGCTCGACCAGCTTGCGCTGACCCGTTTCACCGGCTGAGATCAACGCACCCTCGGGGCCGTGCGAGCCGCGGCGATCCCGAGCTAAAGCGATCAGAGCCCCCGGCCGATACACACGCGGGGGAGCAATGCCGCGTGACCGGCGCGCGACTCGCTACGAAGACGCCGCAGATGAGCATTGCAAGGAGAAAATTCCAGCCGGGCGAGCACGGATTCACCTTGGTCGAGGTGCTCGTCGTCGTGCTGATCCTGGGGCTTCTTGCGGCGATCGCGATTCCCGGCTTCTTCAATCAGCGCGACAAGGGCAAGGACGCAGCCGCGAAGGCGGGCGCGCGCACCGCGAGAACGGCGATCGAGTCCTACTCGGTCGAGCGACAGGGCGGCTACGCCGGCGCCACCGTGGCGAGGCTGCAGGCGATCGAGCCGACCTTGCCCGGTGCTCCGGTAGCCGGCAATCCGCGGCTCGGCCTCGAGCTCTTCGACACGGACGGCAGCGGCTCACCGACTGCCGACGGCTACCGAGTCACGGTGACTTCGACAAGCGGCAACACGTTCTCGATCGCAGGCGATGCTGGAACGGTCACGTACCCGTGCACGGCCGTGACCTCGGGAGGCTGCACCGGCGCCACCTGGGACTGAGCCGGCGCTGGATCATCGCGCCGGCGACTTCGCTGCGTCCGCCTACGGCTGATACCGCGCGATCGCAGCCGCCATCCGGTCCTGCGCACTGCGCGCGGCGTCGACGTTGACGCCGTTGTTGAGGATCGAGAAGGCGATCGTATGCCCACCGGCTGTCGCAGTACCCCGACAGCGCCGAGACGCCGTCGAGCGTCCCGGTCTTGGTTGCGCAGTTGCCCTCGGCGGCGGTGCCGCGCATGCGGTCGGCCACCGTGCCCTCGCGGCCGGCGATCGGCAGCGATCCGCGAAAGGCCGCGGCGGCGTCGCCGGCCTCGGCCATGCCGACGAGCAGGTCGCCGACCTCCGCAGGCGAGACGTTGTTGCGACGCGAGAGCCCGGAGCCGTCCACGGCCTGAACCTCGCTGCCGAGCGACTTGGCGAAGGTCTCGACCACCGAAGCGCCACGCCGGCGTGTGCCGGTCTTGCCCGTCGTCGCCCCGACGCGCTTGAGCAGCATCTCGGCGAAGAAGTTGTTCGAGGGCACGTTGGTTTCCTCGATCAGCGCCTTCGCGGGGGGCGAGGCGACGGATGCGAGCGGCTCCTGTGAGAGCTCTGCGTCGGTGAGGTTCGCGCGCCCCACCCGGCCGCCGACGGTGACGCCGCGCTTTCGCAGCGCGTTCTTCAGCCCCTTGGCCGCGACCAGCTCGGGGTCGGAGGCATAGGAGCCGTCGTCGTAGCCGTTGTTGAAGGAAAGACCCGAGAGCGGGCTCAGGTCGGGCCCATCGCGGCGGATGCGGTCGAAGATCGTGGCGTCGGCGAGGATGCGCCCGGTGATCCGCTCGACGCCGGTGCGAGCGACGTTGGCCGCAAGCGTCGCGACGCGGGTCACGGGCTGGTCGGCTGCACGTGCAAAGCGCGCCGTGCCGAAGGCCGGGTCGCCGTCGCCGACGATGACGAGGTCGCCGTCGAGAACGGACCGCCGTTTGCCGCCAAGCTTGCCGTTCGCGTAGGCGCGCGTCTCGAGTCGCCCTTCGGGACCGAGCTGATCGAGAAACGCCGCCGTCGTGAACAGCTTCTGATTCGACGCCGGCACACGCTCGGTCGAGGCGTTGGCGGTGAACAGGGGCTCGTTCGAGGCGGCGTCGGTGTCGAGAACCCAGGCGCCGCTTTGGCCGCCGGCGCTCGCCAGTGCCTGGGAGAGCTCGTTGCGCAACTCCGAGGCCGAGAGCGCACGCTTCGACGCCTGGGGCGAGCCGGGCCGCGCCACCGGCGTGCGCCCGCCATCGTCGAGGGGCGAGCTTGCCAGGGCGCTGGCGGGGATCGCCGCCAGCAGCGACGGCGATGCAGGTCGATCAGAGGGCGGATCTGCGACATCGGATCGCAGGCTAGAACACGCCAGAAGACGGCGTTCGTTGCGGGGGTCGGGCGCACGGGCATCGAGCGTGCTGTCACGCGCCTGGGTTGCGTTGCGATACTTCGCTTTGTCATGGGGAAAGTCGTCGACATCGAGACCGCTGCGAGCGAGTCACAGGCCAGCCGCCGCGGGCGCCGGCGAAAGCCCTCGAAGACGGCTTTGGTCCTCGGCGGCGGCGGATTCACGGGCGGGGTCTATGAGATCGGCGCCCTGCGCGCGATCGACCTGCTCGCGACCAACCGCACCGTGAACCAGTTCGACGTCTATGTCGGTACCAGCGCCGGGGCCTTCGTCGGCAGCCTGCTCGCCAATGGCGTCACCCCGGAGGAGATGATGCGGGTCCTCAACCGCAACCTGCCCTCGCCGCTTCGCGACATCGACCTCGGCACGCTGCTTCATCCCAACTACCGCGGCTTCTTGACCAGCGCGCTGACGTTCCCCTTCAAGATCGCAAGCGTCGCCCGCGAGCTCGCCCAGAACATCGGCGAGGTCTCGGCGGTCGATCTTGCGACCGGCCTCGCCTCGGCGCTGCCGAAGGGCATCTACACAGCCGCCGGAATCGAGCGCTACGTCGCGGAGGTGCTCGCCGACCCCGACCGCTCCGACGACTTTCGCATGCTCGAGCGCGAGCTCTATCTGATCGCCACGGACCTCGACACGACCGAGCGCGTGGTCATGGGCGAGGGCGAATGGGCCGATGTTCCGATCTCGAAAGCGGTCGCCGCCTCGGGTGCGCTGCCAGGGATCTACGAGCCGGTCGAGATCAACGGCCGCGAGTTCCTCGACGGCGGCATCCTCTCGACCACCAACGTCGACGTCGCGATCGAGCGCGGGGCGAAGTTCGTCGTCGTCATCAACCCGCTCGTTCCCTACGTAAACGACTTCCAGAAGAACATCCCGACGATCACCGGCTCACGGGCCAGGCGGGTCTCGGACATGGGCGTCGCCGCGATCGCCAACCAGACCTTCCGCCTGCTCTCCCACGATCGCCTCCACCGCGCGGTCGAGATCTGGGAGGAGCGCTATCCCGGCGTCGACATCATCCTGATCGAGCCCGAGCTCGACGACGAGCTCATGTTCGGCACCTCGATCCTCGACTACAGCGCCCGCCTGCAGATCGCCAAGCACGGCTTCGAGTCGGTGACGATGAAGCTCGCCCGCGACTACGAGCGCTACAAGACGATCGCCGAGCGCCACGGGATCGAGATCTCGGCGCGGCGGGTCCGCCACGTCCTCGCCCAGGTCGAGCGCGAGCGCGAGAAGATGTCGGCCTGGCGTCGCGTGCTCGAGCTCACCAACACCGCACTGCTGCGAGGCGGCCCACGCCCGGTCGCCGAGGCCGAGAGCCGATGCGGCCGAGGCCGAGTAGCGACCCGGTCGGCGTCGATGCAGTGCAGCTGTGGGCCTACGCCCCAGTTTCTGACCCCTCGCCGACTGCGCTAGTCAGCTTCCTCCGCCTCCGCATCCACCACCGCAGCCGCCGCCGGAGTCACCGCCTCCAGGTCGATCGGGAGAACGCCGCCACCGTCACCGCCGCCCTTTCGATAGCGCGAACGAACGACGCGTCGGGACTCGATCGAGATGCCGAGAGGTTGCTGGACTCCCAGCCGCTCGTCCAGATCCCAGAGCCCCGTTTCGCCGTCACGCCGTCCGGCCGCGCTTCGGTCCCAGGCATGAACGACCTCGGCTTCGCCCTCGCGCCGAGTCGAGCTCGGTGTCTCCCTCGGGAATGTGGTGGAGGTACTCGCCGTAGGCGCGATCGCAGAAGTCGATGTAGCTGGCGGAGTCGAGGATGAACTCGTGCCAGGCGTGGTCAACGATCCGCGAGGGCATCGCCAGCGTCGCCCCTCCGCGCCAGGCACAGCAGATGAGCCAGTCTCGAAGACCGCACTCGACGGCGCGCCAGTCGTCTGTCGGTCAGCCCCGGGTTCTTGCGGCGAACACCCCGCTCGATGTGCGCCGGGAACTCGTAGGCGGCGATGAACGCCTCACCTCTCTTCGGTGAGGGCCGGCGCCGGAACAAACCGCGGTCTCTTCTCGATGTCGTTCGCATCTCCATGCGGAAATGATCCTCGATCGAGCCTCACGCGATCCTAAAGCCGAGACGTCCGCGGTCACAAAGTCAGCACAAGCACGCCTGACGCCACCCCGAGCGGGGCCCGGCTGGCGCGCCCTACTTCTCGTAAAGCGCCTCGACCTCGGTCGCGTACTTGTCGGCGACGACGTTTCGCTTCACCTTCATCGTCGGCGTCAGCTCGCCGCCTTCCTGAGAGAGGTCGGCCGGCAGGATCTTGATCTTCTTCACCTGCTCGACGCGGGCGAACTTCTCGTTGATCTTGTTGACGTGGGCCATGATCGAGGCCTGGACGCCGGGATCGTCGGGCAGGGCGCCGGGGTCGACCCCGTGCTGGGCGCCGTACTTGGCGGCCTCCTCGGGGTCGAGCGTGACGAGCGCGACCAGGAACGGGCGCCGGTCGCCGATGACGACGCATTGCGAGACCAGCGCGTGCTGCTTGATCTGCGCCTCGAGGTTCGCCGGGGTGATGTTCTTGCCCCCCGCGGTGATGATGATGTCCTTCTTGCGCCCCGTGATCTTCAGGTAGCCGTCCGGGTCGATCTCGCCGATGTCGCCGGTGTGAAGCCAGCCGTCGACGATCGTCTCCGCCGTCGCCTCCTCGTTCTTGTAGTAGCCCTGGAAGATGTTGGCGCCCTTGACGAGGACCTCGCCGTCTTCGGCGATCTTCAGCTCGCAACCGGGAAACGGCTTGCCTACGGTGCCCCAGCGAAAGTCCTCAGGGGTCGAGATCGTCGACGCGGTCGATGTCTCGGTCATGCCCCAGCCCTCGAGCACGAGCACGCCGGCGGCGTCGAAGAACTCGAGGATCTCGGGGTTGATCGGCGCCGCGCCGGTGACGGCGAGGTTGAGGTTTCCGCCGAACAGGCCGCGGATCTTCGACAGCACCTGCTTGTCGGCGAGCCTGTACTGAAAGGCGAGGATCGGGTTCGGGCTCTTGCCGGCGCGCTCGAGCGCGCGCACCTTCTTGCCGACGCCGATCGCCCAGTCGAAGACCCGCTTCTTCAGGCCGCCCTCCTCCTCGACGGCCGATGTCGCGGCCGTGTAGATCTTCTCGAAGATCCGCGGTACCGAGGGGAAGTAGGTGGGCTTGACCTCGGCCAGGTTCGGCAGGATCTTCAGCGGGTCTCGCTCCCAGTACGCGAGCGTCGCGCCGAGGTCGAAGGTGCCGAGCTGGATCAACAGGGCGAACGAGTGCGCCAGCGGCAGGAACAGGTACGTGATCTCGTCGTCGCCGAGGACGTTGACCTCGTGCACCATCTCGAGCATCGAGTGGTAGTTGCCGTGAGAGATGACGCATCCCTTGGGCGGCCCTGTGGTGCCGGACGTGTAGATGAAGGTGCAGATGTCGTCGCCGGTGACGCTCGACCAGCGCGCCTCCCAGTCGGCCTCGCTGCCCTCGGCGCCGCGCGCCTCGAGCTCGGCCATCGGGATCGTCCCGTTGGACTGGCCGGTCATGCGGATCACGTGCTCGAGCTTCGGGCACTTGTCGCGCACGAGCCGGACCTTGTCGGCCTGCTCGTCGTCCTCGACGATGACCGCGACCGCGTCGGAGTTCTCGAGCACGTACTGGCACTCCTCCGGCGAGTTGGTCTGATAGATCGGGACGACGGTGGCGCCGGCCGAGAGCGCGGCGAAGTCGAAGTAGGTCCACTCCGGGCGGGTGTTGGAGAGAATCGCGACCTTGTCGCCCTTCTCGATCCCGAGATCGATCAGCCCGAGCGAGAGCTTGCGCACGATCTCGCCCACCTCGGTGTAGGTCTTCGACGACCAGTTCCCGGAATCGTCCTTGTAGATGACGGCCTTCTTGGAGCCGTGCTTGCGAACCGCGAGCGGAAACAGATCCGCCAGCGTGGAAGCGCCGGTCGCCGCCTCGGTCGCAGGTCTGTCGACCGTTGCCGTCTCCATCAATGTGCCTCTCCCCAGGTAGTTCGAAAAAGGGACGGCTGCCCGCCCGGTAGCGAAAGCTACCTCAGCGAGAGGGGTTGGGCGCTGCTCAGGCGCCTGTGCTCAGGCGGCTGCCTGCTCAGGCTTCGGCGACTGGCCGAGTTGGCGAAGCGTGACGAGGAAGAGGGCCTTGTCGATTCGGCCGTTGAAGATCGGTACGCCGGTCTCCATACATTTGGAGATCACCTCTTCGCGCTTCATCTGCATCTCGTCGGCGAGCTCGGACGGCGTCAGGTGATTGGCCACGTGGCTACTCCTCGATTGCTGACAAAAAGGAGCATGAGTCTTATCGCGTCACGCGGACGCGGTCAAACCCAAATTCAAACCGGGTTCGCAACATCGATGAATTCATGCTCGATTTCGAAGCGCTCGGCGACGAGATCGCCGAGCCGGCGGATGCCGGCCGTCTCCGTCGCGTAGTGCCCGGCGGCGATGAAATGGATCGCGGCCTCGCGGGCGTCGGCCATCGCATGCTCGGCCGGCTCGCCGGTGAGGTAGGCGTCGAGGCCGAGCGCGATCGCGTCGTGCACGTTTCCCGCGGCAGCCCCGGAGCAGATCCCGATCGAGCGCACCTCGGCCGGGCCGGCATCGAAGACGAGCGGCTCGCGGCCGAGCAGATCGGTGACGGCGGCGAAGAGCTCGGCGGCTGCGAGCGGGTGCTCGCGAACGCCGACGAAGCCGATCGCGCGGCCGCGCACAACCGCCAGCTCGCCTGGCTGTGGCTCGAATCCGAGCGCCGACCCGAGCAGGGCGTTGTTGCCGATCTCAGGATGGGCGTCGAGCGGAAGGTGATAGCCCGCGACGGAGATCTCGGCCTCGAGCGCGAGGCGCAGCCGCGCCGCCATCGCCTCGCTCAGCGCCCGTGGATGGAAGTCCCAGAAGAGGCCGTGGTGGGCGAGGACCATCTGCGCGCCGCAGTCGCGACGCACGCTGCAGCAGCTCGAGGTGGGCGGAAACGCCGGTGGCGACCTTGTCGACCTCGGCGTCGCCCGGAACCTGAAGCCCGTTGGGGCCGTAGTCGTCGAAACTGCCGGCGTCGAGCAGCTCGTCGCAGAAGGCGATTATCTCGTCGCGGGCGGCCATCGCGCGACGACTCTACGATGTTCGCCAATGCAGGAAGCGAGCTCGAGCACGGCCGGCAAGCGCAGCGCGTTCATCGACTCGCTGATGGACACCGAGCTGTACTCGATCGGGGCCTACTTCTGCGACGAGCACCCCGAGCTCGTCGACCAGGTGGTCGGGATCAGCGTCGAGATCGAGCGCTCTGGCCTCGAGGCCTATGCGAAGGCCGGCGACGCACCGCTGGAGGAGACGTTCGAGACGTTGCTGACGGGCCTCGCCGTCCGCTACTACAAGGCGGTCGCGGGCTGAGTCCCTGGATACCGCGCGTGCTGATCGTGCTGATCGGCGCCGGGGTCATCGCGGCGATCGTTTCGATCTCGGTCGGCGAGGGTGGGCCGCTGGGAGCCGATGTCGGCGGAGTCAACGATGTTCAGCGCATCTTCGGCGGCATCCCCCAGGACGGTGCGATCCTCGGCACAGACGACGCCGAGACCACGGTCACCGTCTTCAACGACCTGCAGTGCGCCAGCACGTGCGTCGACTTCGAGCTCGAGACGATCGATCCGCTGATCGAGCGGTACGCGCGAGGAGAGGACGTGCGCTTCGAGTTTCGCCACTTCTCGCTCGCCCCCAACGACACGACGCTGGCGGCGATCGCGGCCGAAGCAGCTGGGCGGCAGTCGCGCCAATGGCAGTACATCGACACGTTCTTTCGAAACCAGGATCTGGTGGCCAGCCGGGGCGTGGTCGACGAGACGATGCGCGAGATCGCCGAGGCCGTGCCGCAGCTCGAGCTCGAGCAATGGCAAGACGATTACGACTCCGGCGAGGCCGAGGAGCTGGTCCGCGCCGACGCGATGCTCGCCTCGGAGCTCGAGCTGACGGCTGAGCCGGCGGTGGTGATCTCCGGCCCCGCGGGACAGCGCGAGCTCACCGACACGCCGAGCCTCGAGAGATCGAAGCGGCGATCGCGAGGTGTCCGCGGTAGCTCAGCCCGGCCGAAAGCCCGAGCACAGGACGCGCATCCAGACGATGCGCCCGTCCTGCTCGGCGTAGTAGACCATCTGCTCGACGAGGAAATCGCCGTCTGCGTTGTGGCCGCGAAGCCGGTAGGCAACCCGCTCGCGGTCGGCCATCTCGGCGGTCTCGACCTCGACCAGCTGGTCGAGGTGGTCCGACTCCTCGAACCAACGCTCGAACAGCAGCGCCGTGACATCGCCTGCGCCTGAAGCCTCCCAAGCCCGGTTCGGCGTCAAGCCGCGAAAGTCGACCTGCGGATCGAGAAGCTCCCCGATGCGCTCGGCGTCCTTGACGGCAAGGGCCTCGGCGAAGTGCCGCCCGAGGGTCGACTTCAACGTTCTTGGTCGCTAACCGGGGTCCGCGCCGCGACGATCCAAACCGACGCCGCGGCGAACACCCCGTCGGGCTCGGCAAGCTCCTCGTAGGCGTCGCGCAGAGCCGACTCGATCTGCGGGCGAATCCGCTCGGCCTCGTCGCCCGCCAGGCGGATCAACTCGCCCGCCGGCCCGATCGCGGTCACCAACGCGACCGCAGCGTCGAGGTCGTCGCCCATGCGATAGGCGATGTCGAAGCGGCGAAGCGTGATCTCCTCGAAGCCGGCGTGGACGAGGATCTCGGTGGTCGTGTCGGCATTGGCCATCGAGAACGGACCCGGGCCGCAGGTGGGCTCGTCGGTTTCCTCGGGCTCCTCGAGGAAGCGATCGACGACGAGCTCACCGCGATGAAGCCAATCGTTGTCGAGCTTTCGGCGCCAGACGATCATGCAGAGGCGTCCGCCGGGAACGAGCGCGCTGCGGATGTTGCGAAGCGCCGGCACGGGCCCGGCGAAGAACATCGTGCCGAAGCGAGCGAAGGCGTAGTCGAATCCCTCCCCGAGCTCGGCCACCTGGGCGTCGCCGACGATGTAGTCGACGTTCTCGATTCCCGCTTGCGAAGCCTCCTTGCGAGCGGTCTCGATGAAGCGCTCGCCCGCGTCGATGCCGACCACCTCGCCCTCGGCTCCGACGAGCTCTGCCAGCCGAAGCGTGGTGTCGCCGAGCCCACAGCCGATGTCGAGCACGCGCGAACCGGCGCCGGGCGGGTGCCAGCGAAGCGCTTCCTCGGAAAACGGCGCGATCTGCGTCGTGACGACGTCGCGAAAAGCGATCCAGCGATCGAACAGCACGCCGCTCCAGGCTTCGACCGCTTCCTCGTTCATCGGCGCAACGGGTTGCATCGAGGTGACCCTAGTCAAGCCCCCATGTGGGTGCAAGCGATCGGCGATTCACTCAGGCGCCGCCGCCGGCCCCTCGCTCGGCTGGAGGCGGCGGCTTGTCGGCGAGGATCGAGCCGAGCTTGTGGGTGAGAAGGACAAGGGCGATCAGCACCAGCGCCCCGATCCAGAGGACCGGATCGGTGGGCGAAAGCTCCTCCAGCTGGCTGCCGAGATAGACGAACACCGCCGTCAGCGGGATGTAGCCGACGGCCGTGGTCCAGACGTAAGTCGAAAAGCGCACGCGCGCCGCGCCGGCGACGACCGAGAAGAAGCTGAAGGGCACGATCGGGATCAGGCGCATCGCAAGCAACGTCGGCGCGCCGGCGTTGGCGGCGATCCGCTCGATCCGCTCGAAGCGATCCTGGCCGATCACGCGGTAGAGCAGCGGCCGCGCGGCATACGAGCCGACGAAGTAGCCGACGATGCCGTTGATCGTCCAGGCGACGGTCATCAGCGCGAGCGCGCCCCAGAAGCCGTAGACGAAGCCGCTCGCGAGGTTGAGGATCTCCGTCGGATACCAGACGACGACATGGACGAGGGCGAGCAGGAAGACGATCAGGACGCCGTCGACGCCGAGGCTGCGCAGGTCGTAGCGAAGCGCGCCGGTTCTGCCCGAGAGCACGTCGTCGACCGCGTCGCGAAGCGGGTCGATCGCGAGTACGAGCAGCGCGAGCACGCCGATGCCGGCGAGCGTGACGACGACCCCGGTGAGCGGCGGACGGCGCCCGCCGCGAGGGCGATCGCTTTCTGAAGGGCGGGCCTGGTCGGTCAAGACGCGATCAAGTATGCGCAATGGCCTGCGGCGCGAAGGCACACCGGGCGCCCGCCACGTTTTCGCAATACTCCGACGCCTCGGGGCGTGGCGCAGCCTGGTAGCGCGCACCGTTCGGGTCGGTGAGGTCCCCGGTTCAAATCCGGGCGCCCCGATGTCGTCGTCCAAATGGCGGTTTGCGGTTCGGTCCTTACTCCTGAAGCCCTACGGCTTCGAGGGCCGCACCCCGATCCATTTCGTGCAGCTCAGTGGTGGTGAGCCTTCCCGGCAAGGAGGCGCAGGGCGTGGGGAATTGCCTCGGCGATGCCGGCGCCGGCCTGTTCGATCGCCGGCGGGTTGCCGGGGAAGTTGACGATCAGGGTGCGCCCGCGGGTGCCGACGACGCCGCGCGAGACCATCCACAGCGAGACGTGATCGCGCGACGCCGCGCGCATCGCCTCGGCCATCCCCGGGGCCTCGCGCTCGATCACCTCGCGGGTTGCCTCGGGCGTGACGTCGGAGCGCGAGAAGCCGGTGCCGCCGGTCGTCATCACCAGCTCGCAACCGCCCTCGTCACACCACCAGCGCAGCCGGCCGGCAATCAGCTCACGCTCGTCCGGGATCACCTCGGTACCGACGACGGTCACTCCCACGCTCTCGGCGAAGGCGGCGAGCGCCGGGCCGCTTTCGTCGCTGCCGGCGCCGCGCGAGCGCGAGGTCGAGACCGTGATCACCGCGGCGCGGGGCGGCTCACTCATCGCCGCGCTCCCAGGTGCCGCTGCGACCGCCCGACTTGTGGACGAGCTCGATCGCCTCGATCGTGACCCCGCGTTCGATGCCTTTGACCATGTCATAGACCGTCAGGGCGGCCACCGAAACGGCCGTCATCGCCTCCATCTCGACCCCGGTGCGGGCGGTCAGGCCGCACTCGGCCGTCAGCACCACGAGCCCTTCGGCCGCGTCGATGCGCCCCTCGACGTCGACGAAGTCGAGCCCGAGCGGGTGTGCGAGGGGGATCAGCTCGCCGGTGCGCTTGGCGGCGCCGATGCCGGCCAGCCGGGCGGTGCCGAGCACGTCGCCCTTGGGCGCATCGCCGCGGGCGACCGCCGCCGCGGTCTCGGGCGACATCCGCAGCCGCGCCTCGGCGCGAGCGCGGCGCTCGGTCTCCGGCTTGGCGCCGACATCGACCATCCGCGCCGAGCCCGAGTCGTCGAGGTGGGTCAATCCCGGCGTATCCGGCCGAGCGGCAGCTCGCGTACGACTATCGGACGTTAGGTGCCGCTCGGCGTCGCGTGGTCGCTCAGCGTGGTCGAGCGCCTCGGCGGCCGGGAGAGGGGGGAGGGCGCCTGCGACCGGGGTCCGTTCGCCGGCGTCGACCTCGACCTTCCAGATCGGCGCCTCGGCCTTGATCCGGTCGATCGCCTCGCGCGCGCCGGCGAACGCCTCGCTGCGGTGGGCCGCGGAGACGGCGACGATCACGCTCGCTTCGCCGAGGGCGACCGTGCCGGTGCGGTGCTCGGCGGCGGCGGCCTCGAGCCCGTGGGCCGCAACGGCCTGATCGAGGATCTCGGTGATCCTCTCCGTCGCCATCTCCGCGTAAGCCTCGTAGTCGAGGCTGTCGACGTCGCGAGTCGTGCCGCAGAAGACCACGGTCGCGCCGGCCCCCGGTCGCGAGACCGCCTCTGCGAGCCGCTCCACCGACAGCGGTTCGGCGCCCACCCTCGCCTGAGCCACCGAGGTCGCGCCTCCACTCACCGGCGGAATCAGGGCGATCTCGTCACCGTCGCGCAGCTTCGTCTCGTCGCCGACGTACTCGCGGTTGACCGCGGCCCGGACGGGCATCCTCGCGAGGATCTCGCCGAGCCCGGGCTCGTGACCCGCGGCCGCGAGCGCATCGGTGACCCTGGCGCCCTCGGGCAGCTCGAGCGTCAGTCGCTCACGCCCGGCGCGCTCGCGAAAGACGGCGAAGAGCCGCAGCTCGATTCTCATGCGGCAATCGTACGTCGAGGGGTTAGATGAGTGATCCCACGACCTCACGCACGCGGATGACGCACGGACACCGTCGCTGGATCGATCATCTACCTGCGCAGCAACTCGATCTCGACCCGCTCGCCTGCGGCGACATCGCCGCTCTCGGTCGGGATGATCGCCAGCGCCTCGGCTCCGAGCATCGAGGTGAGCACATGCGAGCCCTGCTCGCCGGTCGAGCGCGCATGCCAGCCATCGTCTCGAAGCTCGAGCTTGCAGCGCACGAGATGCGCGCGTCCGGGGGCCTTGGCGTACGGCTCGTCGAGGATCGCGGTGGCGCGCGGCGCGGCCTCGGCGCTGCCGAGCATGGCGCGGATCGCGGGACGGACGAAGAGCAGGAAGGTGACCATCGCCGAGACCGGGTTGCCGGGCAGCCCGAAGACGAGCCCGCGCCCGGGACCGAGACCCTGGCGGCGCGGTGCGACGCCGAACCACGTCGGCTTGCCCGGCCGCAGCGCAACCCCCCAAAAGACCTCCTGCGCGCCGAGCTTCTCGAGCGCCGCCTTGACATGGTCATGTGGACCGACCGAGACGCCCCCCGAGATCACGGCGATATCGGTCGTCAGCGCACGGCCCAGAGCGGCCTCGGTCGCCTCCGGGGTGTCGGCGACGATCTCGGTGAAGGCGAGCTCCGCGCCGGCCGCGGCGACGAGGGCCGCGAGCGAATGCGCGTTGGAGTTGCGAATGGCACCGCGCTGAAGCGGCTCGCCGGGCTCCTGGAGCTCGTCACCGGTTGTCAGCACGGCGATCCGCGGGCGCCGCGCGCACACGACCTTCGCCCGGCCGACCGAGGCGAGCACGCCGATCTCCGCCGCCCCGAGCTCGACGCCGGGTTCGAGCACGACGTCGCCCGCGGCGATGTCCTCGCCGGCGTAACGAACGTCTCGACCGGTCTCGACCGCGACCTCGATCGAGACCTGGTCCCGACGAGCGCCGTCGGTGTCCTCGACGCGGACGACGGCATCAGCGCCGCCGGGCAGCATCCCCCCGGTCGAGATCGCGATCGCCTCGCCCGGGCCGAGCGCCTCGTCCGCGGGATGCCCGGCTCGCGACTCGCCGACCAGCGCCAGCGTCAATGGCGTCTCGGCACTCGCCGTCTTCGTATCGGCGGCACGGACCGCGTAACCGTCCATGGCCGAGTTGTCGAAGCTCGGCACGGCATCGGCGCTGGTCACCGCCTCGGCGAGGATGCGGCCGGCCGCGTCAGCCACCCTCACCGGCTCGACGCCGAGCGATGCCGTTCGCTCGAGCACCATGCGGCGCGCGTCCTCGATCTCGGTCAACTGCGAAGCCAAGAGGGGCCTGAGCGTACTTTGGTGGGAGAATGAATACGTGAAGCGCGCTGTCATCGTTGGAGCGGTGCTCGCCGGAGGACTGAGCCGCCGAATGGGCCAGCCCAAGGCGATGGTCGAGCTCGGCGGACGACCGCTGGTCGCTCGGGTCGTCGCCACCGTCGGCTCCGCCGGACTCGAGCCCATCGTCGTCGCCAAGCCCGATTCCGTGCTGCCGCGACTCGACTGCCGGGTGCTCAGCGAGCCCGACGAGCCGCGCCACCCGCTCACCGGCCTCGTCGCGATGCTGCGCGCCAGCGGTGGTCGTAGCGTCGTCGCGATCGCCTGCGACATGCCGCTGGTGCCGGCGAAGCTCTTGAGCCTGGATCGGCAACCTCGAAGAGGAGGTTGCGGTGTGCGAGGTCGGCGGCGAGCTCGAGCCGCTGCTCGGTCGCTATTCGCCCAGTGTCGCCGGCTCGCTCGAGGCCGCGCTCGAGCGCGGCGCGCCGATGCGCGAGGCGGTGGCGGCGCTGAACCCGTTCGTGATCTCAGAACAGAGCCTGGCCCGCTTCGCCGACCCGCGGCGCATCGTCTTCAACATCAACTCACCCGAGGACGTCAGCGAGGCCGAGGACCTGCTTGCCGGGCGCACCACTCACATCCGGTCCCGTGCCCGCCGCTTCACCGAGCGGTTCGCGGGCGACGAAGATGAAGACAAGGCCGCCGACACCGAGCCCCCTGCCGAAGCTGCTCCAGAGCTTCAAGGCTGACGCGAGCGTCCCTCCTCGCTGAAATTCCGCGCGAGAGTCTGCCGACTGTCGGGCTAATCTCCCAGGATCCTCAGGCCTGTGCGAGGCCGCGGATGACGTGCAGGTCGATCGAGCCGGGGGCGAAGACCTCGGTTGAGTACTGGACCGCCTCGCCGCCGGCGAGGTGCATGACCTCGATCAGTTCGAGCGCGGCTGTGAGCCGGGTCGCGCCCAGCGCCTCGCCGAGGCGGCTGCCCGGTTCGACGAGCCGTGGCCGCACCTGCGTGCGGGCGAACGCGATCGGGACGCCGTGGTCGACGAGGATGTCGAGCACCATGCTCCCTGACTCGATCGAAGCGCGAAGCTCGTCGGCCGGGGGCAGCGCGATCTCGGGATGGACGACGTCGCGCATGTGCGCGGCGACGGCTCCGTCGGCGAGCAGGGTGCGCTGGATCAGCGCTGCCCTTGCGCCCCTCCTGATGCCGAGTGCCTCGGCGACGTAGCCCGGCGTCCGCGCCTGTTCGACCTGGAGCCTGCGGACGCTCAGCCGCTTGCCCTGACGCTGCGCCAGCGAGGTGTAGGACTCGAGCTTCTCGAGGCCCTCGCTGAAAGCTGCGCCGAGCGCGACCCGGCCGACGAAGGTCCCGCTGCCCTGCCTGCGGATGATCTCGCCATTGCTCTCCAGACGCTCGAGCGCCAGCCGCAGCGTCCCCCTCGAAACGCCCAGCGCCACGGCCAGCTCCTTCTCGGGCGGCAGTCGGTCGCCCGGACGAGCGCGGCCCGGCGCGAGCCGCTCGCGAAGCGCGGTCTCGGTCGCGTCAACCAGGGAGGGCCGGGCCACGCGGCGAGTCTAAAACCGCGGTGGGCGCCCGGGGTCAGCCGGCCGCCTCGGTCGCGGCGCTCGGGCTGGGGCCGTCGAGCAGTCCGAGACGCCCAGCCAGCCAGGCGGCGGGGAGCGCCTGGAGGATCAGCGTCATCACGATCGCCAGCGCGACGACGGCGGCGTAGACATCGGTGTTCGGAACCCCGAGGCCGGCGAGCACGCCGACGAGCGCCGCGGGCACGACGCCGGTCTCGCGCGTCCAGCACAGAAACGCCAGCTCCGGTCGGGTCCAGCCCGCGCGCCGGTCGGGCAGGGTGCAGACGAGCACGGTCAACGGCCGGGCGACGAGCAGCAGCGTGGCGAGCACGGCGAACGCGGGCAGCAGGTACTCGCCGAGGGTGTCGAACGGGATGTTCGCGCCCAGCACGACGAAGACGAACAGCGTCACCAGGTCGGCGACGCTGAAGGCGAACTGGCGAAGCTCGCGCTCGTGCTTGGAGTGCATCGCCAGCCCCAGATGCTCCATGTTGCCGACGATCAGTCCGGCCAGGAAGGCGCCCAGGTAGCCGCTGCCGCCCGCGGAATCGAGCGAGAAGTAGCCGATCGTGACGACCGCGAGCACCGCCGCCGGCGACGACTCGCGCCAGATCCCGGCGCGGCGGCTCGAGATCGTCGCGGCGAGCAGCACCCCGGCGACCAGCCCGATCACGGTGCTGATCGCGAGGTCGACGACGAACTCGCTCACCGGGGTCGCGATCGAGCCGCCCCCGGTGAGCAGGACGCCGGCCAGCGCCAGCGCGAGCACGGCGCCGGTCGGGTCGTTGAAGGCCGATTCCGCGACCACGGTCTGCGCCACCTTCGGCCGCAGGCGCGAGCGCACGAAGAGCGGGATCAGGATCGCGGGGTCGGTGGGTGCGAGGATCGCGCCCATCAGCAACGCCGCGGTCCAGGAGAGGTCGAACGCCATGTGGGCGGCGACGCCGACGACCGCGGTGGTCAAGATCACGCCAGGGATCGCGAGCATCCCCAGCCCGACCCAGACCCGGCGCAAGACGACGAGCGAGAGGTTGAGCCCGCCGTAGAAGAGGATCAGCGAGACGCCGAGCGTGAACAGCAGCTGGGCGCCGATCGAATCCAGTGGCACGTCGACGACGTCGAGCGCCGAGGGCCCGAACAGCGCGCCGAACAGCACCAGCACGAGGATCTCGGGCACGCGAATCAGGCTCGCCACGAAGCGTGCCGCGAGCGCCGCGCCGAGCAGCAGGCTCAGCGTCAGGAGCACGTCGCGGGTCACGACGGTGGGTCGCTCCGCGGTTCCGGATCCCGGCGTCCGCGCACGCTGCGCTCCCCCTCGAGCGCCATGCGGGCGATGTCGTTGGCGGTGACCAGCAGCAGGATGATCACGAGCCCGGCGCCGAGCGCGACGGCGACGAGGCGGCGGCGCGCGTCGTCGCGCGCCTGATCGAAGTCGGTGTCGGTGGCCGTGGCCTCGTCCGCCTCGTAGACGGCGAGCTCGTCCGCGGTCGCGGCCATCGCCTCGAAGCGGCGCAGCTCGGGCCCGAGAAAGATCCGCTTGGTCTCCTGCGGACGGCCGGCCTGCAGTTCGCGCCAGGCGACCGCGTCGAGCTCCATGAACCCGTCGAACTCCTGGCTCAGTTGGCTGAGCAAGGTCCGCTCGGCCTCGTCGGTGAGCTCGGTCCTCGCCAGATCGAGCTCGCGCGCGAAGCTCGTTCGCGGAGGCCACGAAGCGTTCGCGCAGCTCGCCGCCCGCGTAACCGTAGGCGGTCTGCCAGCCGTTGACGTCGGTGACCAGGAACTTGAGCTCGCGGGCGACCGACTCCCGCTCGGCGCGCTCGCGCACCTCGTCGTAGCGGTCGCCCAGCTGCGACATCCCGTGCAGCGCAACCGCGGTCGTCACCAGCGGCCCGAGCACCGTGAGCACGATCGCCGCGTAGAGCTTCGCCCTGATCGTCATCGCAAAGGGGCCGCGTATAGGATCGCCGCGACGATGATCCTCTTCGTGCTCACCGGCCAAGCGCCACCGATCCTGATCATGACCCTGGCCGTGATGGCCTACCTGACCGGGTACGAGCTGTGGAAGGAGGGGGACGACGTGCAGTTCCTGTGGAAGGCGTGGTGGGTCCTGTTCGTGGTGCTCGGGAACGTCGTCGGGTTTGCGATCTTCTGGATCTGGCTGGCGCGCCGGCGCGTGCGCCGAACCGCAGCCAAGACTTAGGACCGCCGCCCGGCCGTCGCCGCTCATTGGCCGCTCTCGCGCACCTGGTGGAGCCTTGCGAGCTTCAGCGCCAGCTCGAGCGACAGGAGGTCCTCGGTGTGCAGGTCGAGCTCGGTGACGCGTTCGATTCGCTCGAGCCGCTGGCGCACGGTATTTGCGTGGACGTAGAGCGCCCGGGCGCTCGCGGTGACGCTGCCGCGGTCGGCGAGGAACTGCTCGAGCGTCTCGACGAGCTGGGCGCCGCGCCGTCGGTCGTACTCGCCCAGCGCCTCGACCGCCTGGCGGTAGCGGTCGCGCGGCGCCTCGTCGAGCTCGAGGTGGACCAGGTAGCGGTAGGCGCCGAGCTGCTCGTAACAGACCGCCCCGCCCTCGGCTGCGAGCGAGCGGCCGATGCGCGCCGCGTCGGCGGCTTCGCGCATCCGGCGCCGGGCGCTCGTCGCGCTGCGGTCGATGTCGCTGAGGCCGACCACCAGCCCCTCCTCGCGCCCGAGCGGCTCGCATGCCGCGCGCACCCGCTCGATCGTCGCTGCCTCGCCGGTCGGCAGTGGCGCCAGCACCCGGACGCGGTCGTGGCGCGAGTCGAACAGCGCACGGGGGTATAGGCGCCGCAGTCGCGCCTCGAGCCGGACCGCCACCCCGGGCCACGCGGGCGCGGCTTCGCCCGCGCTCGGGGCGCGCTCGATGTGGAGGAAGAGGTGCGGCCGGGTGAGGTCGCAGCGCGCCTCACTCGCCTTCGCCTGCGCCGTCTCTACCGATCCGGCGGCGAGCGCGTCGAACATGTCGCGGACGATGTTCTCCGCCGTCAGCCGCTCGATCAGCTCGGCCTTCTTCAGCCCGACGGCGGTCTGATTCGCGACCGCGCCGAGCAGCTCAGCGTCCTCCTCCGTGAACTGACGATCCTGGGCGAGGCAGCAGATCATGCCGAGCTGCTCGTCGCGCGCGACCAGCGGGGCGACGAGGAGCGCGTTCTCGTCGACGTCCGGCCACAGGGCCTTCGCGACCCGCCGCGGCCCGCCGCGGCGGCCTCCGCGAGCGGCGCATCAGGTCGAGCACGAGCGCCGTGCCGCCGGGCCGCGGGCTCGGCGCCGGAGCGCCGTCGGGGTCCGAGCCGACCAGCGCGAGCTCGTCGGCCTCGACGTCGAGGCGGTAGATCTGGCAGGCGTCGGCGCGCAGCAGCTCGCGCGCGCCGCGCGCGACGACGTCGTAGAGGTCCTCGCGCACCGTCACCGCGGCGAGTGCCTGGCTCAGCTGGGCAAGAGTGGTCAGCGCCTGCACCCGTCGGCGAGTGCTCCTCGTAGAGCTGCGCGTTCTCGATCGCGCCGGCGACCAGCGACGCGGTGTGGACGAGGAAGTTGAGCACGTCGTCGTCGAACTCCCGCGGCGCCTCGGTGTGCAGGACGACGACGCCGATCACGTCGCCGGCGCTTGGCCAGGATCGGCACCGCGACCATCGACTGGAAGCGCTCCTCCTCGAGCTCGGGCACGAACTTCATCCGCGGGTCCGCCATCGCGTTCTCGCGGATGAACTCCGGGGTCTTCGTCCGCGCCACCCAGCCGGCGAGGCCCTCGTCGACGCCGAGCTCGAGCTCGCCGACCAGGCGCGAGTAGCGCGGCGAGGCCGCCCGCAGCACCAGCCGGTCGCCCTCGAGGAAGTAGATGAAGCAGGCGTGGCAGCCGGTCGCGTCGGTGGCGATCTCGACGATGCCGCCGAGCACGCGGTCGAGGTCGAGCGAGGAGGAGACCGTCTTGATGACCGCGTAGAGCGTCTCGTTCTCCCGCCGCGCGCGACGAGCGCGTCGCCACCCTCCTCGACCAGCTGCAGACTCAAGCGAGACCTCCGTTCTCTGGGGAACTTGCGCGCGGCGCATCCTAATCCTGAGCGCCGCCGAGCTCTCTGTGGGCCGATCCTACACTCGAAGCGGCCGAAGTATGTCGGCGTTGCCTATTGCCATGGGCGCGCCCGCTACGGATACGTTGGCTCGGTCGGTGGCTCGTGACGCTTGTGACATCCGCGTCGTGAGGGCCCACGCGCTCCGGGCGGGCAGCGCGGAGGGAGACGGCGTGGACTTCCTAGTCGCCCAGGTCGAGAACCTCAAGGACGCGGCGCCGGCCGAGAGCCTCGGTCTCGACAGCGTCATCCTCGGCGAGCAGTTCTACTTCTTCACCGTCGTGCTCATGTGGCTGATCCACGTCGGCTTCATGACCTACGAGACCGGGCGTCGCGCGGCGCAAGAACGCGCTCGCGACGGCGATGAAGAACATCCTCACGATCGCCGTCGTCACGCCGAGCTTCTACTACTTCGGCTGGTGGATCTACAACTGCAACATGCCGGGCTCTGCCGATCGGCCCGAACAGCACGCGACTTCACCGCCGTCGCGTGCCAGGGCGGGATCCCGTGGTCGGACGCCTTCGGGCCGAACCTGACGAACAACATCAACCTCGTCTTCTTCCTCGCCTTCCTGCTGTTCTCGCTGGACGACGGCGTCGATCATGTCCGGGCGCGCTGCTCGAGCGGGTGCGGCTCTCGGCCTACCTGGTCCTCGCGGTGCTGCTCGGCTCGGCCGTCTGGATCCTCGACGCCGCCTGGGGCTGGAGCTTCGGCGGCTGGCTGACGCTGCGCTTCGGCTTCCACGACTCGATCGCCTCGGGCGGTCGTGCACGGCGTCTCCGGCGCCTTCACGCTCGGCGTGCTGTTCAACCTCGGGCCGCGGATAGGCAAGTACACGAAGGACGGGCTGACCCGCATCTTCAGACCTCACAACATCCATATGACCCTGATGGGGCTGATGCTGATCTTCACCGGCTTCTACGCCTTCTACGCCGCCTGCCTGGTGATCGTCTCGACCACCTTCCCGGGCTGGGCGAACATCTACCTCAGCCCGACGACCCTCGGCTCGATCGCGATGATCATCACCTTCGGCTTCGCCGGCGGCTTCACCGGCGGCTACTTCGCCAGCCGCGGCGACCCGTTCTGGACCGTCTCCGGCGGCCTCGCCGGGGTGATCAGCGTCTCGGCCGGCGCCGACGTCTACGCGCCGACGCTCGGCTACCTGATCGCGGCGGCGACGCGCGGCGCTCGTCGTCTGGGTCGGCAACTGGATCGAGACCAAGATGCGCGTCGACGACGTCGTCGGCGCGGTCGCGGTGCACGGCTTCGCCGGCTTCCTGGGGATCCTCTGGGTCGGCGTGTTCGCCGCCGGGTATCCGACCGGGCTCAACAACGTCGAGAGCTCGATCGGCGGCCAGCTGATGGGCCTGGCGACGTTCCTGCCGCTCGGCTTCCTCTCGGGCTGGTTCGCCTCGTAGGTGCTCAAGAAGCTCAACCTGCTGCGCGTCCCGCCGGAGGTCGAGGTCGACGGCCTCGACGCGCGCCGAGTACGAGCCCGACATCCACGTGCCCGAGTTCGCCCACGCCGAGGACCTGGTGATCGAGCCCGACGGCACCCGGGTGCCCGGCGGACGCGGTGCAGGCGGAGGCCGCGACGGAGCTGGTGACGCCGATGCGCTGAGCCAGACCGACCGACGAGAGGAGGGCCTGGCTGATGCCGGCGATCATCGACAGCGCGCCCGACTGCATCAGCACGCGAGCCCGGGACCGAGGAGGCCCGGGTCGAGGACTCGCGCCGACTTCGTGATCGGCGACCACTGCGCGGACTGCGCCGGGTTCATGACCTTCGGCCCGGGCTCGACCTACGGCGAGGAGGGCGTGGGCGCCGAGAGCGCCTACATGGTCCTCACCTGGATCGGGATCGCGTTCATGGTCGCTCGCCCTGATCGCCTGGATCGTCTACGAGAACCGCCGCCTGGTCGCCTACGCGCTGGGCGCTGGGCGCGGCTACGACGAGCCGGCGTGCCGCAGCCGGGAATCACGCCGGAGATCAAGGAGTGAGGGCGATGACGGAAAGCAGATCGAGTTCCCGCCCAAGCAGACGCACGTCAAGGTCGTTCGAGCTCGCGATGCTCGTGATCTCGATCATCTGCGTCATGATCGTGCTGATCATCGTCCTGGGCACCGACCTCGGCGACGAGTTCCGCCCGACCGTCTGAGCGGCGCGGACTACACTCGCGCGCGTGTCGTCCTCCCGCGACGCGGGCAGCGCGAGCCGCTCGCCGAGACGCCGGACGCGCAGGGCGCCGACCTGGCCGCGGGTCGCCGTGGTCGCCGCGGTGCTCGTGCTCGCGTTCGTGATCTCGCGCAAGCTGCAGGACTGCGCATCGAGGTGACCCAGGAGGAGGCGGTCGCGACGGCGACGGAGCAGGTCGACTTCGTGCCCGAGGACACCCAGATCCGCCTGCTGCGCCAGGGCATCGACCGCCACCCGTTCTGGATCGTCTCGCTCTCGACCCCGAGCGGCCGACGGTCGAGACCTACGCCGAGCTCGCGGTCGTCCGGATCGACGCCGAACGCGGCGAGATCGTCGAGTTCAGGGAGCAGAAGGACGCGCCGCGCGGCGCCGAGCGAGGCGCCCGTGAGCCGGATGCGCCTCTCGTCCTCCAGCACATCGCCTGCGAGCACCCGGGCGTGTTCTCCGAGGTGATGCGCGAGCGCGGGGTCGAGGCGGTCGCGGTCGAGCTCGACGAGGGCGAGCCGCTGCCCGACTGGCGCGAGTTCGACGCCGTGCTGGCGATGGGCGGGCCGATGGGCGCCGGCGACGACGCCGAGCACCCGTGGCTCGCCGCCGAGCGGCGGCTGGTGCGCGAGGCGGTCGAGGCCGGGCGCCCGTTCCTCGGCGTCTGCCTCGGGCGTGCAGCTGCTCGCGGCCGCGCTCGGCGCCCGGGTCTACGCGGCCGAGCGCGCCGGAGGTCGGCCTGCTCGAGGTCGAGCTCACCGACGAGGGCCGCGCCGACCCGCTGTTCGCCGGCCTCGACGAGCGGCTCGTCTCGCTGCAGTGGCACGGCGACACCTTCGACCTGCCCGCCGGGGCCGTGCGCCTGGCGAGCTCGCCGGCGGCGCCGAACCAGGCGTTCCGCGCCGGCGAGCGCGCCTACGGGGTCCAGTTCCACCTCGAGGTCACGGCCGAGATGGCGCGCGAGTGGGGCGAGATCCCGGCCTACCGCGACTCGCTCGCCGAGACGCTCGGCGAGGCGCGGCGGCGCCGAGTTCATCGCCGACGTCGAGCGCCGCGCCGGCGAGCTGCACCCGTCCGCTCGGCGCCTGTTCGCGAACTGGCTCGAGCTCGCCGGCGTCCCGGCGTGAGGGGCGTCCCGAATGTACCGCTTTGTACAATTTTGTTCATCTTGGCGAAAGGAGCCCCGATCAGTGGCCGCTGAGCAGCTCGGAGGGACGATCGAGACGGTCCTCGAGACCCCCCGGGTCGAGATGCCGCCGGCGACCCTGGAGGAGGCCCGCAACCAGGAGGGTCGCGCCGACGCAGATCGAGGCGCTCGACGAAGCGGATCGAGCGACGAGGACATCCGCTACGTCTTCTTCCAGCAGGTCTCGATCACCGGGCGCGTGATGGGCAAGGGCGTCGTCGCCTCGTTCTTCCCGCAGGTCGCCGAGCGGGGCTACCAGCTCGTCTACGGCGCGACCGCCGAACCTGTTCACCGACCGCGACGGCAACTACATCGGCTTCGGCCCCGAGGAGTCCGAGCTGGCGGCGATCGCCGACCTCGACACGTTCTCGGTCCTGCCCTGGGACGAGCGCGTCGCCCGCGTCTACTGCGACTGCTACGACACCGAGACCGGCGAGCTGCTCGACGCCGACCCGCGCCAGAACCTGAAGCGGGTCGTGAGCGAGTTCGAGGACGAGCTCGGGCTCAACTTCGTGATCGGGATCGAGCCCGAGATGATGTGGATGCGCCGCGGCGAGGACGGCGACGCCGAGGGCGTCACCAAGCCCTACTGCTACCACATCCACCAGTTCGAGGAGCTGCGTCCGGTGCTGCTCGACGTGGTCGACTACGGCCAGCGGATGGGCCTCGACATGAGCTACGGCGACCACGAGGACGCGCCGGGCCAGCTCGAGCTCAACTTCCGCTACGACCGCGCCGGTCCGCACCGCGGACAACATCACCACCTACCGCCAGATCTGCGCCGCGGTCGCGCGCAAGCACGGCCTGCTGGCCTCGTTCATGCCGAAGCCGTTCACCGGGCGTCTCGGCCAACGGCCACCACCACCACTTCACGCTCGTCGACGACGACGGCAACAACGTCTTCCACGACCCCGACGGCGTCGGCGCAGCTCTCCGACACCGGCGCGCCACTTCCTCGGCGGCCTGCTCGACCACTTCGGGGCGCTGATGTGCGTCGGCAACCCGTCGGTCAACTCCTACTGCCGGATGTGGGACTTCGGGTTCTGGGCCCCGGTCTACAAGAACTGGGGCTGGCAGAACCGCACCTGCACGGTGCGGGTCGCCGGCGGCGGCCGGTTCGAGTACCGCGGCGTCGACTCTCCTGCAACCCGTACCTGACGTCGCGGCGCTCCTGAGGCCGGCCTCGACGGGATCAAGCGCGAGGTCGACCCCGGCCCGCCGCAGGAGGGCAACACCTACGACCTGCTGCAGTCGAGGGCGTCGAGCTCGAGCGGGTGCCCGAGAGCCTCGGCGCGGCGCTCGAGGCGCTGGAGGCCGACGAGGTCGTGCGCGAGCGCGATGCCCGGCCGCCTCTACAAGGTCTTCCAGCACTACAAGCGCGACGAGTGGGAGCGCTACCTGGCGGCGGTCACCGACTGGGAGCGCGAGGAGTACCTGGAGGTGCTGCCCTGAGGGCAGCGAAGCTGCCATGTGCGGGATCGCCGGGATCATCTACCGCAACGGCGGCGGCGACCGCGAGGTCGGCCGCGACATGACCCGGATGCTGCAGGCGATGAAGCACCGGGGGCCGGACTCGACCGGGTTCGCGCTCTACCGCGGCGACGCCGACAGCTACGTCATGCACGTGAAGCTGAGCGAGGCGGCCGACGACGACGCCGAGCTCGCGCAGCGCGTGCAGCGCCAGCGCGACCAGGTCGAGGCGCGGATGCGCGCGGCCGGCGCCGAGATCGAGGAGATCAAGGGCACCCACCGCACGATGACCGTCATCTTCGGCTTCGACGGCGACCCGAAGCTGCTCGCCGACGCGGTCGAGCGCGTCCGCCACACCGAGGTGCTCTCGCTCGGGCGCTCGCTCGAGATCGTCAAGGACCTCGGCGACGCCGAGACGGTCGCCGCGCAGTACGACCTCGCCGACGTACGTCGGCACCCACGCGATCGGCCACGCCCGGATGGCGACCGAGTCCGACGTCGACATCGCCAACGCCCATCCCTACTGGGCCTATCCGTTCCCCGACGTCGCCGTCGTCCACAACGGTCAGCTGACCAACTTCCACGACTGGCGCCGGCGGCTGCAGCGCGCCGGCCACCGCTTCCAGTCCGAGTGCGACTCGGAGATCATCGCCGTCTACCTCGCCCAGCAGATGAGCGAGGGCCGCTCGCTCGAGGAGGCGATGCGCCAGCAGCCTCGACGACCTCGACGGGGTCTTCACCTACATCTGCGTGACCGAGGACGCGCTCGGCGTCGCCAAGGACGAGCTCGGCGCCAAGCCGCTGGTGCTCTACGAGGACGACGAGCTGGTCGCGCTCGCCTCCGAGGAGATCGCGATCCGCCAGGTGCTCGACCGCGAGATCGAGACCAACGACCCCTACGAGGGCGAGGTGCGCGTGTGGACCAGGTGAGCGCCGAGCGCAGCCGCGCGGATGGACGAGCGCGGGCTGGTCGAGCTCGACGACTCGGTGCCGAAGACGTCGAGGATCGACGGCGAGCGGGCCGAGCTCGACGCGCGCGACCTGACCACGCGCAAGATCAACGCCGAGCTGCGCTGGCTGATCTACGAGCAGGGCGTCAGCGACGTGACCGTGCTCAACCCGAGCGCGCGGCACTCGCTCGGCGTCGCGATCCTCGCCCGCTGCCGGATCCGCTTCGAGGGCAGCCTCGGCTACTTCGGCTGCGGGCTGATCGACGGCCCGGAGATCGAGATCACCGGGCGCGTCGGCTGGTCGGTGGCCGAGAACATGATGTCCGGGGTGGTCGTGGTCGACAACAACGCCGGCTCGCTCGCCGGCGCGGCGCTGCGCGGCGGCGACCTGGTGGTCAAGGGCGACGTCGGCGCGCGCACCGGGATCGACCAGAAGGGCGGCACGATCATCGCCCTCGGCAACGCCGCCTCGATGACCGGGTTCATGATGCAGCGCGGCCGCCAGATCATCTGCGGCGACGTCGGCCCCGGGCTCGGCGACTCGATGTACGACGGCACGATCTACGTCGGCGGCGAGATCGCGGCGCTCGGCATCGACTGCGTCGAGGCCGAATGGGACGACTCCGACACCGAGCTGGTCGAGCGCAAGTTCGCCAACCACGAGCTCGGCACGCCGCCGGCGCTGCGCAAGTTCGTCTGCGGGAAGAAGCTCTACAACTACGACAGCCTCGAGCCCAGCGAGCGCAAGCTGGTGCTCTAGGATGGGAGGATCGAGATGGCAACGAAACCCCTCGACGCGACGCGAGGTGCTGGGCCGCAGCCCGATCTTCACCCCGGAGGTCATCAACGACATCCACATGAAGGCCGAGCTCGGCCGCTACCGGATGCGCGGCTTCTCGATGTTCAAGAAGATCCGCACTGGGACGAGCTGATCTTCCTGCCGGGAACGCTGACCCGGTTCGTGATCGAGGGCTACCGCGAGAAGTGCGAGACCAAGACGGTGCTCGGCAGCCGCTTCGCGAAGAAGCCGATCGAGCTCGACATCCCCGTCTACATCACCGGGATGAGCTTCGGCGCGCTCTCGCTGGAGGCCAAGATGGCGCTCGCCAAGGGCGCCTCGATGGCCGGCACCGCGACCTGCTCGGGGGAGGGCGGCATGATCCCGCCCGAGCGCGACCTCTCGACCAAGTGGTACTACCAGGTGATCCAGAGCCGCGTACGGCTTCAACCGCACCACCTGATGCTGGCCGACGCGATCGAGTTCTTCATCGGCCAAGGGTGCAAGGTGGGCCTCGGTGACCACCTCATGGGCCAGAAGGGTGACCGACAGGTCGCCGAGATGCGTTCCGGCTGCCGGCCGGGATCGACCAGCGATCGCCCGGGCGGCACCCCGACTGGCTCGGTCCCGACGACCTCTCGCTCAAGGTGCAGGAGACCCGTGAGGCGAACGCAACTACGAGGTCCCCGATCCAGCTGAAGCTGGGGCCGCCCGCGTCTCACGACGACGTCTGGATGGCGGCCAAGTGTGGCCCCGACATCATCTACCTTGACGGTGCCGAGGGCGGCACCGGCGTCGGCCCGCACGTCGCCGCCGAGGAGACCGGGCATGCCGTTGATGGCGGCGATCCGCCGAGGCGCGCCGCGTCGAGGACGATCGGCCTCGTGGACGAGACCAACCATGGTCGTCGCCGGCGGGATCCGCAACGGCGGCGACATCGCCAAGTGCCTGGCGCTCGCGCCGACGCTGATCTCATCGGCCACTCCGCGCTGATGCTGCGCTGGACAACTGCAACAAGGAGATCCCCGGGGTCAGGCCGACGACGAGGGACCGTCGGCGTTCCGCCGGCCAGTGCACCGCTACCAGCCACCGGCCGCTGCCGGGTCGGGATCACGACCGAGGACGGCGAGCTGCGCAAGCGCCTCCACGTCGACGAGGCGGCCCAGCGTGTTCAACTTCCTCACACGCTCAACGCCGAGGTGCAGATGTTCGCCCGCGCGTGCGGCAAGACCAACGTCCACAACCTCGAGCCCGAGGACCTCGTGGTGCTCACGGTCGAGGCGTCGGCGATGGCGCGGGTGCCGCTGGCGGGCACCGACTACACCCCCGGGGTCAGCGAGGGCCGGGCGCTGGAGGAGATCCGCACCCTGCTCGACCGGTACCTCGAGAACCCGGTCGACTACCTGCCGACGCCGGCGGAGACCGGGGCGGAGGAGCATCCGTGAGGCGGAGATGACAAGGGCCGACGAAGTCCGCGAGCCCGAGAAGGTCGCCTCAATCAACGCCGAGTACCTCTCCGGCGAGCGCTTTCCCTACCAGGAGGACATCTCACTGGTCGAGGACATCGATCTCGAGGCGGCGACGCCGGGGAAGGACCTCAACTGGCTCGAGGACGTCGAGCTGCTGACCGAGGAGGGCACACCGGCGGTCTTCGACCGTTACTCGAACTCCTTCCTGCGGATCTACTTCCCGATTCCCGAGGGCCGCGAGAACGAGATCGCGCGCAAGGTGCTGATCGCGCACCTGACCGCGGGCAACTCATACGGGATCCGGCTGAAGGCGACGCACGCGAAGTTCGCCCAGCCCGAGCTCGGGCCCTGGGTCGAGGGCTCGGAGGTCGTCGGCGGGGACTGGAAGCCGTCGGTGCTCGAGGGCTGGGAGCCCCGGAGCATTGACGGACACGGTCCCCGCCCGCGCTCCGTACCTGGTCATCGGAGCGGGCGTGCGCACGGACTCTCCACCGCGTGGCATCTCGCGCAGGCCGGCGAGCAAGTGGTCGTCGTCGACAAGAGCGGGGTGGGGGCCGGAGCCTCGGGGATCGCCTGCGGGGTGATCCGCAACAACTACTTCCAGCCCGCGATGCAGGAGCTGATCGCGGCGTACGTCGAGATCTGGGAGTCCGACCCCGAGACGCTCACTTACCACGGCAGCGGATACGTCGCCCTCGGACCCGCCTCGCAGGAGCCCGACCTGACCGAGGTCTTCGAGCGCCAGCAGCGGATCGGCTACCCGTCCGAGCTCGTACACGGGCGAGGCGGCGGTCGGCGCGCACATGCGCCGCCTCTACGGCGACTGGCGAGCCGAGGGACTGAGCGTCTGCCTCCACGAGAGCCGTGGCGGCTTCGCGTTCAACCGCGAGTCGATGCAGGGCCTGGCGGCGAAGGCGCGAGCCGCCGGCGCGGAGATCGTCGACGGCGTCGAGGTGACCGGGTTCGAATACGACGGCTCGGGCGCGGTCACTGCGGTCGAGACGAGCGCCGGAAGGATCGAGGTCGAGCAGGTCGTGGTGGGCGTCGGACCGTGGATCCCGCAGCTTTGGCAGATGCTCGGGCTCTCGGAACGGATCGACGTCTGCCGTCGCGACGGACGCGTCGATCGCGACGTCGCGATGTGGACTTACTGGTACCTGCAGGAGGGCGAGGTGATGCTCAGCCCCTCGACCTTCGACACCGCAGACGGCGGCGAGGGCCCGGTGCTGCACGTCGACTCCGACCGTCCGCTGCATGACGACGAGGGCCGGCTCGTCACCGCGGAGCCGTGGGGCATCTACGTCAAGCCCGATCGCGAGTCGGTCCAAGGCGGCGCCCAGCCTCTGCCCATCGGCCCCGACCTCGTCGTCGACCCCTACCCGAGCGGCACGGTCGAGGCCGGGTTCCCCGACCTCTGGTGCGCGGCGCTGTCGGCATGCCTTCGAGCGTTTCGAGGGTTGCCGCCGGCTATACCACCAGGTGCGCTCGGGCGGCGCCGGCGCCTTCACCGCCGACAACTTCCCGATCTTCGACCACATGCGACCGAACGTCTACGTCGCCGCCGACTCCAACCACGGCTACAAGATGATCGCCGTCGGCCGCGAGATCGCCAGAGTCCTCCAGGGCGAGCACTCGTCCCTGCTGCACCCGTTCCGTTTCGACCGCTTCGCCACCGGCGACCTGCACCCGGTCTCGCACAGCCCGTACCCGTGGAGCTAGTAAGCGCAGCGTCGAAACCGAGATAGCCGTCGTCGGGGCCGGTATCGCCGGGCTCACCGCCGCGTCGACGCTCGTCGCGCGAGGGAGTGGACGTCGTCGTGCTCGAGGCGCGCGACCGGGTCGGCGGCCGCGTCTGGAACACCGAGATCGGCGGCGAGGCGAACGAGCTCGGCGGCCAGTGGGTCGCCCCGTATCAGTCCGCGATGCACGCGCTGCTCGACGAGCTCGAGATCGAGCTCTTCCCGAGCTTCCGCGAGGGCGAGCACGTCTACATCGACCCGGCCGGGAAGGCCCACCGCTACGAGGGCCACGACGCACCGCTCGGCGCGGCGTCGGAGCGCGCGTTCGCCGAGGCCGAGGCGAAGCTCGACGCGCTCGCGAAGGAGCTCGACCCCGAGGCGCCCTGGGCGCACCCCGACGCGCGACGAGCTCGACGCGATCACCTTCGAGGCGTGGCTGCGGCGCGAGGTCGCCGACGAGATGGCCCAGGACCTGCTGCGCTCCTGGCTCGCGGGCGGCTTCCTGGCGAAGCCGGCTCACACCTTCTCGCTGCTCCAGGGGCTGTGGATGATCGCCGGCGCCGGTGGCACCTACGAGCTGTTCGAGCCCGATCAGTGCCTCGCCTACCGGGTCGTCGGCGGCTCGCAGCTGATCCCGATTCGGCTCGCCGAGCGCCTGCGGCGACCGCGTCGTGCTCGACGCCCCGGCGCGCGACATCCGCTGGTCGGACGATGGCGTCGAGATCAGCAGCCGAGGCCGCAACGGTGCGGGCGCGGGCGGTGATCGTCGCCGTCCCGCCGAACCTGACCGAGCGCGATCCGCTTCCGCCCCGCGCTGCCCGCCTGGCGCCAGCGGCTGGGGCAGGCCCTCTCGCAGGGCAGCATCAACAAGATCCTCGCCGTCTACGAGCGGCCGTTCTGGCGCGAGGAGGGGCTCTCGGGCCAGGGGTTCGCGCCCTACGAGCTCGTCCGCGAGCTCTACGACAACTCGCCGCCGTCGGCGACGGCCGGCGTCCTCACCACCTTCCTGGCCGGCGAGAACGCCGAGCGCGCCGGGCGCCTGAGCGCCGCCGATCGCCGCGCCGCCGTGCTCGAGGGCATGGCGAAGTACGTCGGCGCCGCGGCGCTGCAGCCGGTCGACTTCATCGAGACCGACTGGTCGGCCCAGGAGTGGACGCGGGGCGCCTACGGGACGAGCTTCGGCGTCGGCGGGCTGACGCCGGTTCGGCGAGGACCTGCGCCGGCCGATCGGGCCGATCCACTGGGCCTGCACCGACATCGCCGGTGTCGGGCACATCCACATGGAGGGCGCGGTCCGCTCGGGCGAGCGGGCCGCCGAGGCCTGCCTGGCGGCCGTACGCGCGAGTTGACTAACTACCGGTCGTCCGCGCGCCACTCGTACGGATATCTATCCACCGACCGCGGCCGCCCGCCCGGCGCGCTCGGCCGCGGCTCGAGCCCGCGTGACCCGCGGGTCGTCGTCTCGGCCGACGAGGTTGGCGGCGACCATCTCCTCGCCGGCTCGGGCGGCGGCCGCGGCCAGCTTCCCGGCGACGAACGCGTCGGCGCTGAACGCCCAGCTGCCCGCCGCCGCGATCTCGGCCGCCACCTCGGCGAGCTCGGCAGCGATCTCGGCGATCGCCAGCGGCGGATCGCTGGCCAGGGCCAGCGCTCGCGCGCGATCCGCCGCGTCGCGCGCGGCGCCGACCGCGGCATAGGCCTCGCAATCGTCGTCGGCCGCCGCGATCAGCAGCTGGCCCGGCAAGCCGCTGGCGCGGGTCGGCCAAGCGCGCGCATGCGGGCTTCGGCGCCCGTCGCCGGCACCTCGCTCGGCCGCGAGCCGGTCGGCGGCCAGCCCTGCGCTCAACTCCGCCAGAGACGCCGCCGTCGCGCATGTCAGGGCCGACGCGACGCCCGCGGCGGCCGGCTCGGCGCGAGCTGCGATCGCCGCCAGTGCCGCTCGCACTCGCTGGTCGGCGAACCCGGTCACGTCACCAAGCTACCCGGCGGCGCTCTCAGAAAAGCCCCACCGTCCGTCCCTCGGCGTCGACGTCGACCTCGAAGGCGGCAGCCGTCTTGCCGAGTCCCGGCATCTGCTGGACGTCGCCGCACAGCGGCACCAGCCAGCCTGCGCCCGTGTAGGCGCGCACGTCGCGGACCGGGAAGCGGAACCCGGCCGGCGCGCCCAGCAAGTTCGGATCGGCCGAGAGCGAGAGCGGCGTCTTCGCCATGCAGACCGGGAGCTCGGCGAGCCCCTGGTCGGTGAACTGCCGGATCCGCTGCTCTGCCCTCGAGGTAGTAGACGACCTCAGAGGCGCCGTAGACGCGCTCGGCGACGGTCTCGATCTTGTCCTTGATCGTCGTCTCGTTCTCGTACAGAAACCGAAACTCGCTCGGCTGATCGCAGGCCGCGACGACCGACTCGGCCAGATCGGCGACGCCCTTGCCGCCCTGGGCAAAGCCGTCGCTGACGGCGGCGTCGAAGGCGCCGGCCTCGCGTGCGAGCCGGCTGACCAGCCTCCGACCTCGTCGTCTGAGTCCTCGGGGCGACGGTTGACCGCTACCACGGCCGGGAGGCCGAACTCGCGCACGATCTCGAGATGGCGGACCAGGTTCGCGATTCCGGACTCGATCGCCGCCCGCCCCTGCTCGCGGCTCGGCGCCGGCTCCTCGGCGAGGCCGCCATGGTGCTTGAGCGCGCGCACGGTGGCGACGACGACGATCGCGTCGGGGACGATGCCGCCGTTGCGACAGACGATGTCGATGAACTTCTCCATCCCCATGTCGGAGCCGAAGCCCGACTCGGTGATCACGTACTCGCCCAGCTTGAGGCCGAGCAGGTCGGCGATCAGCGACGAGTTGCCGTGGGCGATGTTCGCGAACGGGCCAGCGTGCATGAGGCAGGGCTGGCCCTCGAGCGTCTGGATCAGGTTCGGCTTGATCGCGTCCTTGAGCAGCACGGTCATCGCCCCGGCGGCTCCGAGGTCCTCGGCGGTCACGGGCTCGCCGGCACGCGTGTATGCGGCGGTGATCCGCCCCATACGCCGGCGCAGGTCTTGGAGGTCGCGGGCGACGGCCAGGATCGCCATCACCTCCGATGCCGCGGTGATGTCGAACCCGCTCTCGCGTGGGTAGCCATTGGCGGCTCCGCCAAGGCCAAGCACGACCTGCCGCAGCGCCCGGTCGTTCATGTCGACGGCCCGCTTCCAGGTCACCCGCAGGGCATCGATCCGGTGCGGGTTGCCATGCAGGATCGAGGCGTCGAGGATCGCCGCGAGCAGATTGTTGGCGGCGCCGATCGCGTGGATGTCGCCGGTGAAGTGGAGGTTGAGGTCCTCCATCGGCACGACCTGGGCGAAGCCGCCCCCGGCGGCGCCGCCCTTCATCCCGAAGACGGGACCCACCGACGGTTCTCTCAGGCACAGGATCGGGCTGCGTCCGATGTAGCCCATCCCCTCGGTAAGCGCCACCGAGGTCGTCGTCTTGCCCTCACCGGCTTTTGTCGGGGTCATGCCCGTGACGCAGACCAGCTTGCCGTTCGGCCGATCGGCAAGCCGGTCGATCGCCGCGAGCGAGACCTTGCCCTTGTATCGGCCGTAGGGCTCGATCTCTTCGGGCTCGAGGTCGAGCTGCCGACCGATCTCCTCGATCGGCCGGAGCTGAGCATCCTGCGCGATCTCCAGGCTGCTCTTCATCTTCTGGTCTTCCCCTCCTTGCTCGGTCAATGTGAGACGGCGGCCGCACCAAGCTCGGAGACCAGGCGGTCGCGGTAGAAGCGGTCGAGCGCGAACGGCTCGATCAGCTCGGGCGTGGTCCCGGTGGCGGCGAGCTCGGCCATCGTCCGGCCGACGATCGGCGCCGCCTTGAAGCCGTAGGTGCCCCAGCCGGCGCTGAGCAGGAACCCGTCGACCTCGGTCTTACCCAGAATCGGGCTGAAGTCCGGGCTGATGTCGCAGAGGCCGGCCCAGCTGCGCAGCACACGCGCGCGCTCGAGCTGCGGGAAGAGCTCGAGCGTGTGGCGCGAGGACTCCTGGATGAAGTTGAGCGTGCCGTGCTGACGGTAGGTTGTCCAGGGTTCGATCTCGGCCCCGATCAGGAACTCGCCACGGTCGGTCTGGGAGATGTAGACGTGCATCTGCGAGGAGACCACGACCACGTCGAGCAGCGGCTTCAGCGCCTCGGTGACGAAGGCCTGGAGGATGTGGGTGGTGATCGGCAGCTCGAGCCCCGCCATCGCCGCGACGGTCGAGCTCCAGCCCGCTGTCGCGCTGATCACCTGGCCCGCACCGACGCTGCGGCCGTCGCGAAGCGTGACCCCGGTCGCGCGCCCGTTCGAGCGCTCGATGCCGGCTACCTCCGTATAGGGATGGATCTCGGCGCCGCCGGCGTCGACGGCGCGCGCCAGCCCCCAGACGACGGCGTCGTGGCGGATGATCCCGCCCGGCGGGTGGTACAACGCACCCATTACGGGGTGAACTGCGCCGGGCGACAGTGACATCGCCGGAGCAAGGCGGGCGATCTCGTCGCGGCCGATGACGCTCGAGTCGATCCCGGCGAGGCGATTGACCTCCGCCCGCTCCGTCATCACGAACATCGCCCGATCGGTGTGCGCGAGCGTCGATGACCCTGCTGGCTGAACAGCAGGTTGAAGTTGAGCTCGGCCCCGAGGCGCTCGTAGAGCTTCACCGAAGCGTCGTAGAACCGGGCTCCCTCGGGGGTCTTGTAGTTGGAGCGGAGGATCGTGGTGTTGCGCCCGGCGGCGCCTGATCCGATGTAGCTCTGCTCGAGCACGCAAACATCGGTGATCCCGTGGTCGCGGGCGAGGTAGTAGGCGATCGCGAGACCGTGCGAGCCGCCACCGACGATGACGACGTCGTAGTGGTCACGAAGCTCGCCTGGCGGTCGCCACATGCGCCGCTTGCGGAACAGGTCAAGCATCGGCCGCCACCCCCGCGCCGCTCGCTGCCCGCAGGGCGTCCTCGCCGACGGCGCGGCCGCCGAGGTGCCTTGCCGCATCGATGAACACGGTCCAGGTGTAATACGCGTATCCGGCACCGAAGAGGTGCAGGAAGCGGTCGCCGCCCTCGCGCAGGAGCATGCCCGGCGTGCGCGCGACCGAGACCGGCGCGAACGCGCCGGGGGCGAAGCGGTCCGGGCGCAGGTCGAGCGCGGTCACGCGGGCGAAGGTCTCGCGCGCGAGCGGGCCGACGACGGCGTTGGAGCCGAAGGCCGAGGTGAGCTCGGTGACCGATGCGAACGATTCGCCTGCGCCCGCGGCTTCGAGCGCGTCGCGCACCCGCGCGGTCGCCTCCGGCGCGGTGACGCGCCAGCACCCGCCCGGTCGTCAGCGGACACCACCAGACCTCGTCAGCGAGCACCGCCTGGCCGAGCTCGAGCGCCGCCCCGCCGGCGAGGCCGGCGACGATCGAGGCGACGGTCGCCGGGTCACCCTGAAGCTCGAGCTTGCCCAGGCAGGAGCGATCGGCCACGCCGACGGTGGATCGGCAGGCGGCGGCCTCCTTGTCGACCGCCCCGTAGCCGGCCACCACCCGCCAGCCGGCGCGTTCGTCGAACTCCGCCCCGTCGCCGCGTTGTGCCCACTCGATCGGGCTGCGCGCCAACGGCCGAACCTCGCCGTCCGCAGTCGCCACGTCCGCGGCGAGGAACTCGAGGTGCTCCCCGCTCACGAGCGCAGCCGTTCCTGATCGGGGTCGTAGAACGGGGCGGTCTGGACGCGGGCGCTGAGTCGGCGGCCGTCGTCGGCGAGCGTGATCGACTGCCCGTCCTCGGCCAGCGCGACCGGCACCCAGGCCATCCCGATCGTTCGCTCGAGCAGGGGCGAGAAGCGCGAAGACGTCACCCGTCCCACCGGGCGGCCGTCCGTGACCACCGCGGCCCCCTCGGCGGGCACGGCGCCGTCGTCGAGCGTGAAGCCGACAAGCCGGTTCTCGTCGCCGCGCTCTTGAACCGCCTCCAGAGCCCAGCGGCCGATGAAGTCCTCCTCCTTGTCGAACTTGACGATCCACGGCATCGCAGCCTCGAGCGGGTTCGATTCGGCGTCGGTGTCCTGGCCGACGAGGATGTGGAGCTTCTGCAGTCGCAGAACCCGCTGGGGCTCGAGGCCGAAGGGGCGGATCGCGTGGGAGGAGCCGGCTTCGAGCAGGGCATCCCAGAGGTGCTCGGCGAGCGCGCCCGGGCAGTGCAGCTCGTACCCGAGCTCGCCGACGAAGCCGATCCGCAGCAGCAGGCACGGCACCCCGGCTACCTGGGTGCGCTTGCCGTCGAGGTAGGCGAAAGAGTCGTTCGAGCAGTCGAGATCGGTGAGCCCGGAGAGGATCTCCCGCGAGTGCGGACCGGCGAGGTTGAAGGCCGACAGGCCCTGGCTGACGTCGGTGATGTGAACGTCCATGTCCCATTCCGCCAGCCACCACGCGAACCAGCTCTCGACCGCGTCGGCGCCGCTCGATGTCGTGGTCACGTAGAAGGACTCGTCATCGAGGCGGCAGATGGTCCCGTCGTCGGTGATTCGCCCCGCGTCGTCGCCGAGCACCCCGTAGCGGATCCGGCCGGGCTTGAGGTTGTCGAAGCGGTTCGGGTAGAGCAGGTTGAGGAAGGCACCCGCCTCCGGGCCCCGCACGATCAGCTTCCCGAGGGTCGAAACGTCGATCAGCCCCGCGCTGCGATGCACGGCCATCGTCTCTGCGTTCGGATCGCCGTAGTCGTAAGGCCGGCGCCAGTCGCCTGCCCAGAGGACGTTGCCCCCGAGCTCGCGGTGGCGTCCGTGGACCGCCGAGCGCTTGGCCGGCTCGAACGGCCTGCCCGCGAGCACCCCCATCGGAACGGTCGACCACGGGGGTCTGGCGGTGGTCAGGCCGATCTCCTGCAACGGCTCGCCCTTGTGCGCCGACATCTCCCGGATCGAGGGGAGCTGGCACATCCGCCCCTGGCAGGGCCCCATGGTTGCCGTCGTGTAGCGCTTGAGCAGCTCCAGGGAGTCGAACCCCTCGTCGATCGCGTAGCCGATGTCGTCGGTGGTCACGTCCTCGCACAGGCAGGCGAAGCACTTACCGTGCCCGCGGGCCGCCCCCGACGCGGCCATCGGCACCGACTGGGCGCCGCGCTCGCCGCCGCCCGCGAGGGCCGTCCGCTCGGATTCGACCCGCGCGTGGTCATCGGGAGTCCCGAGCTCGAGCGAGAGGGCGGCATCAGCCCCCGCGACCGAGCCCGAGATCGTCGCGAGACTCGGCGAACCGTGACCGGCGACTGCGCCCGCGGCGTAGATGCCCGCGGGGGGCTCGTCGGGCAGGTAGGCGCCGCTGGCCTCGTCCCAGCGGGACTTGGCCCCCGCCTGGAGCAGCAGCGATGTCGCCGGGACGGTCCCACCCGAGACGGCCACGAGGTCGCAGTCGATGCCGCGCTCGGTGTCGGCCAGCCAGTGACCGGCCGGGTCGAGCTCGGCGACCACGGCGCCGCGGACCTGGCGGCGTCCGAAGGCACGGACCACCGCGGTGCCGCGCAGCAGTGGGATTCCGGCACGCTCGATCCGCGCGACCAGTTCCCGGTCGGCGCCGGACGGACGGGCGTCGGCTATGGCGGCCACCTCGACCCCGGCGTGCTGCAGGGCGAGTGCCGACTCGAGGCCGCGGTCACCGGCCGTCGCGACGACGGCGATCTTGCCGGGCGCGACGCCGTAGAGGGCGGCCAGTCGCTGCGCGCCCGAGCACAACATCACGCCCGGAAGGTCGTTGCCCTCGAACATCAGCGGCTGCTCGATCGAGCCCGTCGCGGTCACGTGGCGGTCGGCTCGCACCTGATGCAGCGTGCTCTCGCACCACACCGGGACGATCCCGTCGAAAAAGCCCAGCGCGGCCGCCGGCGCCAGCACCTCGACGCCCGCCTCACGGACCCGGGTCGCCAGCTCGCGCGCGATGCCGGCGCCGTCGCCGGCGAGCAGCGCCCCACCAAGCTCCGGGCCGTCGTCGACGAGGACCACGTCGGCCCCGAGCTCGGCCGCGCGAAGCGCCGCCGCCATCCCCGCCACGCCGCCGCCGATCACGAGAACGTCGGCGCGGCGCCGGCGATACTCGGTGCGCCACTCGCGCTCGGCCTGGCGCCGACGGAGCCTGCCGAGGCCGGCTGCGTTGCGCAGCACCTTCTCGTACAGCGGCCACAGCCGCCGCGGCCTGATGAAGGTCTTGTAGTAGAAGCCGGGCGGCGTCAGACGCTTGCCGAAGATGTCGGTGCCGCGCATGAGGTCGAAGCGCAGCGATGGGCTGGCGTTCATGTGCTTGACCTTCATCCCCTTGCGCACCGGTTCTGTACAGGCGCGGACGCCGGGCCAGCCGTCGACCTCGACGAGGCAGTTCGGGCACTGCCCCGCGCAGCACAGCAGGCCACGGGGGCGGTGGTACTTGAAGCTGCGCGAGAGCACGCGGAGCCCGCCGGCGTGAAGGGCCGAGCCGATCGTGTCCCCCTCGAACGCCTCCACAGGCTTGCCATCGAAGCTGAACTCGAGCCGCCGCTGGCGGTCGATTCGGTGACTGGGCTCGGGGGGCAGGCGGCTCATGGTCCGGGCAGGCCCACCCAATGCACCTCGTTGGTGGTGGTGTCGCGCTCGGCGAGGAACCACGCGCGGCAGCCCGACCGGTGATACCACCACTCGCGCTGGACGCCGGCGACGTTGCGGCGGAAGTAGTTGTAGGTGTTCAGCTCTCGCTCGGACGGCTTCGTCGCCGGTCGAGGCACGGCCTCGCCGCCATAGGCGAAGTCGGTGACCTCGCGCTCGCCGCAGTTCGGACAGATGAGCAGAAACGACATTGCGTCTGGGGTGAGTCTGGGAGCTTCGGCGGACAGACTAGACAAATTGGTACAGAAAGGCAAACAGCGCCATTGGGTGCTGCGCGGCGCTCGCGCCGAGGCGGCCAGGTATGTGAAGAACGGACATAGGCCGCCAGGAAAGTTTGGCGTGAGCGGCCATTGCTCGGGCGGGGAATATGTGCGATACATCCAGGTATGCCACCGCGCTCAACACCCGAGGATGTTCGTCGAGCGATTGCCGAGAACGGGATCGAGTTCCTCTTCGCGCAGTTCGTCGACATGCACGCGAAGCCGAGCGCGAAGCTGGTCCCCGTGCAGCAGCTCGACGGCCTGCTCGCCGACGGAGCCGGGTTCGCCGGCTTCGCGGCCGGCGACATCGGGCAGACGCCAGACAACCCCGACCTGATCGCGATGCCCGACGTGGGCACCTTCACGCAGCTCCCCTGGAAACCCGAGATCGGCTGGTTCGCGTGCGACGCCACGGTCGAGGGCGAGGCCTCGCCCTACTGCCCGCGGACGATCCTGCGGCGCCAGCTCGAGCGCGCGCACGACGCCGGCTACGAGTTCAAGATCGGATGCGAGCTCGAGTACTTCCTGGTCCGCCGCACCGAGGACGGCGGGATCGAGATCGCCGACCCGCTCGACACGCTCGAGCAGCCGTGTTACGACATCCGTGCGCTGACGCGCTCGTTCGACTTCGTCGCCGAGGTCACCCGCCATGTCAACTCGCTGGGGTGGGAGATGTACGCCACCGACCACGAGGACGCCAACGGCCAGTTCGAGCAGAACTTCGCCTACGCGGAGGCGCTCACGACCTGTGACCGGGCGGTGTTCTACCGCTATATGGTCGAGGCGATGGCACAGGAGCGTGGCCTGATCGCCACCTTCATGCCGAAGCCCTTCGCTCACCTGACCGGCAACGGCGCTCACTTCCACATGAGCCTTTGGGACGGCGAGACCAACCTCTTCAACCGCGATCCCGGCGACGACCCGCGTAGTTTGGGCCTGAGCGAGGTCGCCTACCAGTTCATCGCCGGCCTCAAGGAGCATGCGAAGGCATACATCGCTGTTACCGCCCCGACGGTCTCCTCCTACAAGCGCCTGGTCACCGGGGCGCCGGCCAGCGGCGCCACCTGGGCCCCCGCGTACGTCGCCTACGGCTACAACAACCGGACGATGATGCTCCGCATTCCTGAGGCGGGGCGGATCGAGGATCGAACGGTCGACGGCTCCTGCAACCCCTATCTTGCAGCGACCGCCGTGCTCGCGGCGGGGCTCGACGGAATCGAACGGAGCCTCGATCCGGGCGATCCGGCGACGGGCAACATGTACGAGATCAGCGTCGCCGATCGTGAGCGGATGGGGATCGAGACCCTGCCGGCGAACCTGCTCGACGCGACCCGCGAGCTCGAGGCCGACGACGTGCTGCGAAAGGCCCTCGGCTCGGTCGGCGACGAGGACTACGTCGACTATTTCGTCCGCTGCAAGCGGCGCGAGTGGCAGGCGGCGCACGAGCAGATCACGCAGTGGGAGATCGACCGCTATCTCCAGCACTACTGAGATGAGTGAGGACGAAGTTCAACCATGTGTGGAATCGCCGGCCTGTTCAGCAAGTCGACCTCGATCGAGGAGGAGCTCGGCGCGCACCTGAGCGCGATGCTCTCGCAGCTCGCCGATCGCGGCCCCGACAGCGCCGGGGTCGCGCTCTATCGCGACCCGGCCCCGGCGGGGACGTGCAAGGTGTCGCTGTTCAGCGCCGAAGCCGTCCCGCCGTGGCCGGAGCTGGCCGGGGAGCTGGCGGAGGAGTTCGGCGGCGCGGCCGGGCCGGAGGTCCGGGCCTCGCACGCGCTCTTCGTCGTCCCCGGCGACCCGGCCGAGGTCGAGGGCTGGCTCACCGAGCGCCATCCCGAGGTTCGGGTGATGAGCGTCGGCGAGCGGATCGAGATCTACAAGGAGGCGGTCGATCCGCGCGACTTCGTCGAACGCTTCGAGCTCGCCGGCGTCTCGGCGACGCACGCGCTCGGTCACACGCGAATGGCCACCGAGAGCCGGGTCACGACCGAGCATTCCCACCCGTTCTCGACCGGTCTCGACCTCTGCCTCGTACACAACGGGTCGCTGTCGAACCACAACCGGCTGCGGACCGAGCTGCGACGCGAGGGGATCAAGTTCCAGACCGACAACGACACCGAGGTCGCGGCCGGGTATCTGACCTGGCGTTTGTCGGAGGGCGACGATCTCGATCAGGCGCTTCGCGGCTGCCTCGACGACCTCGACGGCTTCTACACCTTCGCCGTCGGTACTGCCCACGGCTTTGCCGTCCTGCGCGACCCGATCGCCTGCAAGCCGGCGGTGCTGGCCGAGAGCGACGACTGGGTGGCGATGGCCTCGGAGTACCGGGCGATCGCCGCGCTTCCGGGGGCCGACGAGGCGGAGCTGTGGGAGCCCGAGCCGGGGCGCGTGTACTCGTGGCAGCGCGCGATAGTGGCGTGAACGCGGCGGCGTCTGCGGCGGAGACGGTCGATCTCGCGACGTCCACGGTGCGAGAGCTGAACCAGCGTCTGCACGATCTCGAGTCCGATGGCTCGCGCTGGCGGGTCACCAACCCGAACGGAGCGCACTCGGTCGCGGTCGGCCTCGATGCCGACGCCCAGATCGAAATCGAGGGGCACGTGGGCTACTACTGCGCCGGGATGAACAAGCTCGCGACCGTGCGCGTCGAGGGCAATTGTGGTCCCGGTGTGGCCGAGAACATGATGTCGGGGACAGTGGTCGTGGACGGCGACGCGAGCCAGTCAGCGGGCGCGTCGGGCCGTGGCGGCGTGCTCGTCGTCAGGGGAAGCGCCTCCGCGCGCTGCGGGATCTCGATGAAGGGGGTGGACATCGTCGTCTGCGGCTCGATCGGCCACGCCGGCGCTTTCATGGCACAGCGCGGGACCCTCGTCGTCTGCGGTGACGCCGGCATGGACCTCGGCGACTCGATCTACGAGGCTCGGGTGTACGTTCGCGGCGAGGTCGCGAGCCTGGGGGCCGACTGCGTCGAGAAGGAGATGCGCGACGAGCATCGCTCCGAGCTCGCGGAGCTGCTCGAGCGCGCGCAGGTCGACGCCGACGCCGCCGAGTTTCGCCGTTACGGCTCGGCCCGCGAGCTCTACACCTTCGACGTCGACAACGCGGGCGCCTACTGATGACCGAGTTCGACGCGCTCAGCAAGCGCGATGGCGGGCGGCCCGGGCTCGCCGGCGGCTGGCGTCCGGGCCTGCGCGAATCCGCCCTCTTCGACCGCAACACGATCCACGAGATCCACCGCATGGCGCGCGAGGGGATCTACGACATCCGCGGGTTCGGCGCCAAGCGCCGGGTGCCGCATTTCGACGACCTGCTCTTTCTCGGCGCCAGCGTCTCGCGCTACCCGCTCGAGGGCTACCGCGAGCGCTGTGCCACCGACGTCACCCTCGGCACCCGGTTCGCGAGCGAGCCGGTGAAGCTCGAGATCCCGATCACGATCGCGGGAATGAGCTTCGGCGCCCTCTCGGCCCCGGCCAAGGAGGCGCTCGGCCGCGGCGCAAGCGCGGTTGGCACGTCGACCACCACCGGCGACGGCGGCATGCTGCCCGAGGAGCGCGAGCACTCCGACAAGCTCGTCTACCAGATCCTTCCCTCCCGTTACGGGATGAACCCCGATGACCTGCGCCGCGCCGACGCGGTCGAGGTCGTGGTCGGACAGGGGGCGAAGCCCGGCGGCGGCGGCATGCTGCTGGGCCAGAAGATCTCCGATCGCGTCGCCGAGATGCGCGACCTGCCCAAGGGCGTCGACCAGCGCAGCGCCTGTCGCCATCCTGACTGGACGGGGCCCGACGACCTCGAGATCAAGATCGGCGAGCTGCGCGAGATCACGGATTGGCGCAAGCCCGTGTACGTCAAGATCGGGGCGACACGTACCTACTTCGACGTCGCACTGGCGGTCAAGGCCGGCGCCGACGTGATCGTGCTCGACGGCATGGAAGGGGGACGGCGGCGAGCCAGGAGGTGTTCATCGAGCACGTCGGGATCCCGATCCTCGCGGTGATCCCCAGGCGGTGCGATCGCTGCAAGAGCTCGGCATGCACCGCGAGGTCCAGCTGATCGTCTCCGGCGGGATCAGGTCGGGTGCCGACGTCGCCAAGGCCCTGGCGCTCGGCGCCGATGCGGTCTCGATCGGCGTCGCGGCCGTGGTCGCGCTCGCGCGACAACTCCCCCCGGTATGAGGAGGAATACGAGCGGATCGGCACCGCGGCCGGGTTCTACGACGATTGGCACGAGGGCCGCGACCCGGCCGGGATCTCGACCCAGGACTCAGAGCTCGCGAGTCGCTTCGACCCTGAGCTGGGAGGCCGCCGGCTGGCCAACTACCTGCGGGCGATGGTGCTCGAGGCGCAGACGCTGGCGCGGGCCTGTGGCAAGTCGCACGTGCACAACCTCGAGCCCGAGGACATGGTCGCGCTGACCGTCGAAGCCGCGGCGATGGCGAAGGTGCCGCTCGCCGGGACGAGCTGGGTGCCCGGGCTGACGCCGGCGGCGTACGCTGAACCAAACCCCGATGGAGGCTAGATAAATGGCGAAAATCCTCTGCGTGCTCTATGACGACCCGGCCGACGGCTACCCGCCTGAGTACGCGCGCGACGAGATCCCCGAGATCGAGGGCTACCCGGATGGTCAGAGCACCCCGACACCGCAGGCAGTCGACTTCGAGGCGGGCGAGCTCCTTGGCTGCGTCTCGGGCGCGCTTGGCTTGCGCAAGTTCTGCGAGGACAACGGACACGAGCTGATCGTCACCTCCGACAAGGAGGGGGAGGACTCGGAGTTCGAGCGCCACCTGCCTGACGCCGAGGTGGTGATCTCGCAGCCCTTCTGGCCCGCTTATCTGACGGCCGAGCGGATCGCCAGAGCGCCGAAGCTGAAGCTCGCGATCACCGCCGGGATTGGCTCCGACCACGTTGATCTCGACGCGGCGGTCGCGAGCGGGATGACCGTCGCCGAGGTCACCTACAGCAACTCGATCTCGGTCTCAGAGCACGTCGTGATGATGATCCTCGGCCTGGTCCGAAACTACATCCCCTCGTACGAGATCGTCGTCGACAACGGCTGGAACATCGCCGATGCCGTTTCGCGCAGCTACGACGTCGAAGGGATGCAGATCGGCACCGTCGCAGCCGGCAGAATCGGCACCGCGGTGCTGCGCCGGCTGAAGCCGTTCGAGGTCGGCCTGCATTACACCGATCGTCACCGCCTTCCCGCCGAGGTCGAAGCGGAGCTGGGGGTGACCTTCCACGAGTCCACCGAGGCGATGGTTCCGCACATGGACGTGGTGACGATCAACGCGCCGCTTCATCCCGAGACCGAGCACCTCTTCGATCAGGCGATGATCGCGAAGATGAAGCGCGGCGCCTACATCGTCAACACCGCACGGGGAAAGATCTGCGACCGCGATGCGATCGTGGAGGCGCTCGAGTCGGGCCAGCTGGCCGGCTACGCGGGCGACGTCTGGTTCCCGCAGCCGGCGCCGGACGATCACCCGTGGAGGACGATGCCCCATCACGGGATGACCCCGCACACGTCGGGCACCAGCCTCTCCGCGCAGACGCGCTACGCCGCCGGTACTCGCGAGATCCTCGAGTGCTACTTCGGCGGCAAGCCGATCCGCGACGAGTACTTGATCGTCGAGAGCGGGGCCCTGGCCGGAGCCGGCGCGCACTCCTACAGCGTGCGCGAAGCCGAACGCGGGTAGTCGCGTCGGTCAGGCCTTTACGGCCACCGCGGAGCTGCGGTTCAGTAGCCGCTGCCGCCGCCGGCGTCCTCGGACTTGTCGTCGGCCTCGCTCTCGATGTCCTCGCCGGCCTCGTCGGCCGCGTTGCCGGCGTCCTCGCCGGCCTCTTCGAGCTCCTGGCCGGCCTCCTCGACCACGCCCTCGTCGTCATCGTCGCCGCAGCCGGCGACGCCGAAGCCGCCGAGCGCGATCGCGAACGAAGTGGCCACCGCCGCAAGTTTTCTCTTTGAATCGATCATGAACACCGAGTTACCCGCGAAGCCGGCTCTCAACCGCCCGACGAGCTCGACGGGGTCGGCGACCGAAACCGCGCCCGGCTCGATCACCGTGCAGTAGACGCCCATGATCCCGTCGAGCTCGTCGTTCGCGCGACGCAGGACATCGAGGTCGATCTCGATCGTGTCGGGGTCGATCGTCGTGATCACGCAGCGCTCGCACGGCTTCTCGACCGCAAGCACGACGTCGCCGATGCGCACGTGGCTCCCGAGCCAGTCCTGCTCGACCGGGCCGTCGGCACCGTCGATGACGATGTTGGGGCGAAAGCGGCGCCGGTCGTAGCCGAGCTGGGCGAGCGAGCCGTCGCTGAGCAGCAGGATCGGCGCCGCGTCGTACTCGTGGCCGCCGATCGGCCGCGAGAGCTCCGCGTTCGCCCCGGCGACGGCGCGGATCGCCGCCGCGGCCTCCGCTGAGTTCCACGGGTGGCCGTCGACGAGCGGATCGCCATCGGAGCTCAGCGTCGCCGGCAGGCCGATCATCCGTTGCTTGCGCCGCCCGGTGACGATCCCACGGCCGTCGAGAACCCGCAGCGAGCGATCGCCGGGGATGCCGTCGGCGGCGATCTCGAGCCGTTCGAGCTGCTCGCCGCGCAGGCCCTTGACCGGATAGCGCCAGAGCTCGGCGACCTTCACGTCGAGTCGCTCGCCGCCGAACTCACCGGCGACGCGGTCGGCGGCGGCGCGCAGCTGCGCGATCGAAGCTCCAGTGAGGCCGCCGATCCAGCAGGCGACCGGCGCTGCGATCCGCTCCGAGGAGTGGGCGGCGACGCCGGCGAGGTCGAGGATCTGCTCGACCTCCGCGTCGGTGGGAGGGTCGGTGCCGAGCTCGGCGGCGAAGGCGTCGATCCACTCGCGTGCGGTCATCGTCGTGCTCCTCTCACACTGCCTATGCAATGCTTAGGCAGATGGCGGCGGATATGAGTCTTGGCGAGGCGGCGAAGGCCCTCAACGTCAGCGTTGACACGCTGCGCCGCTGGGACAACGCCGGCAAGATCGCCACGGTGCGCGACGAGAGTAACCGCCGGCGCGTGCCCGCGAGCGAGGTCGAGCGCCTGCGCGAGCAGCCTGAGCGACATCGCACGGGCGACACGTTCTCGGCCCGCAACCGCTTCCCCGGTGTGGTCCGCTCGGTCGAGGTCGACGGGGTGATGGCCCTGGTCGAGATCGAGGCCGGCCCACATCGCGTGATCGCGGCGATAACGCGCGACTCCGTCGAGGAGCTGGGGCTGGTCGCAGGGGTCGAGGCGACCGCGACCGTGAAGGCGACATCGGTGATGGTCGAGAGGACGAAATGAAGCTGGCCGTTGCCTGCTTGGCTTCGACGGCGGTGCTCGCCGGCTGCGGCGATGACGACGAGTGAACATCGAGCTCCGCCTCGGGCCGGGTCGTCGTCTCCGCCGCGTCCTCGCTCGAGCCGGCCTTCACCGCCTACGCCGACGCGGCCGGAATCGACGCGAAGCAGTCGTTCGCAGGCTCCGACGACCTCGCGGCGCAGATTCGCGGCGGCGTCACCCCCGACGTCTACGCAGCCGCCAACACCGCGCTTCCCGAAGAGCTCTTCGCCGACGGCCTCGTCTGCGAGCCCGTGGTCTTCGCCGGCAACGAGCTCGTGGTCGCCGTCCCGGCCGGCAACGAAGCCGAGATCGAGTCGGTCGAAGATCTCGCCGGAGCGATCTCGACCTCGCAATCGGCGACGAGGCGTTCCCGTCGGCGACTACACGCGTGAGGTCCTCGGTCGCCTCGCGGGTGACCAGGGCGAGCAGATCCTCGCCAACGTGCGCTCGAACGAGCCCGATGTCGCCGGCATCGTCGGCAAGCTGACTCAGGGCGCCGTCGACGCCGGTTTCGTCTACGTCACCGATGTCGTCGCCACCGCCGGCGAGCTCGAGGCGATCGAGCTGCCCGCGGCGCTGCAGCCCGAGGTCGCCTACGGGGTCGCCGTAGTCGAAGGCGCCGAGAATCCCGCCGGCGCTCGGGAGTACATCGACGGCCTGCTCGAGGGCGCAGGCGCCGACGCGCTCGCCGGCGCCGGCTTCCTGCCGCCACCCGAGCGGTGAATGCAAGCGAGGGCGCTCGGCGGAGCCGCCCGCTCGCCTTTCGGATCATCCTCTTCGTCTCGCTTGCGGTCGCGCTGTCGTTCCTGACGTTGCCGATCGTCGCGATCTTCGCCAACGCCGGGCCCGGCGAGCTGCTGTCCTCGCTCGACGATCCTGCTGCCCGCGAGGCGCTCTGGCTCAGCCTGCGCACGACGCTGATCGCGCTCGTGATCATCGTCGTCGTCGGCACGCCTGCGGCCTACCTGCTGGCGACGCGAGAGTTCCGCGGCAAGGCCGCGGTGACGACGCTGGTCGAACTGCCACTGGTGCTGCCGCCGGCTGTCGCCGGCATCGGGCTGCTGGCCGCGTTCGGTCCCGAGGGGATCTTCGGCGACCTCCTCGACGATGCCGGGCTGGAGCTGGTCTTGCAGACCGCGGGGGTCGTCGTCGCGCTCACCTTCGTCGCGGCGCCGTTCTACATCCGCCAGGCCCAGGCCGCATTCGCAGCCACCGATCCCAGCCTCGTCGATGCGGCGCGCACCCTCGGAGCCAGCGAAGCCCGGGCCTTCGTCCGCGTCGCGATCCCCTGCGCCGGTGCCGGCATCAGCGCCGGTCTCGCGCTCGCCTGGGGGCGGGCGCTGGGCGAGTTCGGGGCGACGCTGATGTTCGCGGGCTCGTTTCAGGGAATCACCGAGACGGTCCCGCTGGCGATCTTCTCGACATTCTCGCGTGACTTCACCGCGGCGCTGGCGCTCTCGGCGGTTCTGGTCGCGGTCTCGGCCGCGCTGCTGTTGTCGGTGAAGCTGCTGGCGCGAACACCGATCCTCGCCGGGCCGCAGGCATGAGCGCAGGCGTGCTCGAAGCAGCGTTTCGCGTCTCGCTGCGCGAGATCGAGGTCGAGCTCGAGCTCGAGGTGGCCGCGGGCCGCTGTCTCGCCCTCGTCGGCCCCTCGGGCGCGGGCAAGAGCACCGCCCTGCGCGCGATCGCGGGACTGCACCGGCCGCACCGCGGGCGCATCGGACTCGCCGGCCACAGGTGGTTCGACTCCGACGACGGCCTCGACCTTGCGCCGAAGACCGCAGCTGCGGCTACCTGTTTCAGGAGTACGCGCTGTTTCCCCATCTCAGCGTCTGGCGCAACGTCGCCTTCGGCATCAGAGGAGCCGATCGCGCCGAGCGCCGCCGCCTTGCCCTGGACCTGCTCGAGAGCTTCGGAGTCGGCGACCTCGCCGATGCGCCGACATCTCGGCTCTCGGGCGGAGAGCGCCAGCGCGTCGCGCTCGCTCGCGCGCTGGCGCCGCGACCGCGGCTGCTGCTCCTGACGAGCCGCTGTCGGCGCTCGACACCGGCACTCGCGCCGACGCCTCGCGCCGCCTCGCCGCGACCCTGACCGAGCTCGACGTGCCCTCCGTCCTCGTCACCCACGACTTCGCCGAGGCCGCCACCCTCGCCGACGAGATCGCCGTCATCGACCGCGGCCGCCTCGTCCAGCAGGGATCGGCGAGCGAGCTCAGCGGCAGCCCCGCGTCGCCATTCGTCGCCGATTTCGCCGGCGCCTCGGTCCTGCGCGGCGTCGCCAGGCCGGCCAACGGCGGCCTCACCGTCGTCGAGCTCGAGCACGGCGGCACGATCGCCAGCACCGAGCACGGCCAGAGGCGCCGTCGCCGTCGCCGTCTATCCCTGGGAGATCACGCTCGAGCCGCTGGCATCGGAACACGAGACCTCGGCACTGAACCGGCTCGTCGTCGAGGTCGTCTCGGTGACCGAGATCGGCAACCGCGCCCGCATCGCGCTCGCGGCGCCGCAGCCTCTCGCGGCCGAGGTCACAGCCGAGTCAGCGGCCCGCCTCGGCCTCGCGCGGACGTCCGCGTCGCCGCCGCCTTCAAGGCGACAGCGACGAGGCTGGTGGCGCTGTAGTTACGGGGTGAAGTCGCGACCGAAACCGGGCGACACACACCCAAGCCCGTGGCACTGCGCGACACTATGTTTCGAGATCATGGCGGCGAGGTGAAGCGGGAAGCGGTGCAATGAGCCAGATAGTCAGTCCCCAGGTGATGGCGAGAGTCGAGAGCGCCACGGACGAGTCGGTGGAGATCCCGGTCATCGTCACGTTCGCCCCCGGCACCGATCCCGCCGTCCTCGAGCGAACGGGGATGAGGATCAATCAGGTCATGGAGAACATCCCTGCGGCAGCGGGGACAGTGGCGGGCGCGGACGTCACCACCCTTGCAGCGCTCGACGAGGTGCAGCGCGTCGAGTACGACGGCGAGATGCACGCCCTCTGACGTACCTGGACGAACGGATCAGGGGATGCCGGGAACCGCAGCCTGCGGGGTCCGCGTGCATGCCGCCTGCGCCGCGTCCACGCGGCCGTATCCGTACAGGTCATCGCGCCCGGGCAGGCCGAGAATGTCCGCTGTCCTGGCGAGCACCCGCCGGATCGTGACGTTGTCGCTGAACCGGTGACCGCCCCAGGCCACAACCGCGGCGCCGCTGGCATGGGGACAGGCCATGCTTGTACCGCTCATCTTCCCGTGGCCTCCGCCCGGGAGGGTGGAGAGGACCTGCACACCCGGTGCGCACAGCTCAACCTCGGGCCCCCGGCTGCTGAACGGCGCGATCGTGTTGGCACCGTCGATCGCCGACACGGCGACCACGTTCGCGTACTTGGCGGGCACGCCAACGCCCGGGGATGAGGTTGCGCCGGTGTTCCCGGCAGCCGCGATCAGCAGCAGCCCCCGGTTCCAAGCGGTGTCGCACATGGCCTCCAACGCGCTCGGCGCGGCCGAACCTCCCAAGCTCATGCTCAGGACCTTGATCCGGCGCTTGATGCACCAGTCGATTCCGGATATCAGCCAACTCCAGTTCCCGCTGCCGCTCGCGCTCAGCACCTTGACCGCATACAGATACGCGGCTGGAGCAACTCCTACTACCCCTGCTCCGTTGATCGCCGCCGCGATCGTCCCCGCGCAGTGGGTGCCGTGCCCGTTTCCGTCCTCCGGCCCCGGCTCACCGACGACGAAGCTTGTGCCGGCCTTGTAGTTCGGCGACAGGTCTGGATGATTGGCGTCGATCCCCGTGTCGAGGACCGCGACCGCGATGCCCTTTCCGCGTGAGCAGTCCCAGGCCAGCGGACCCTTGATCTGGTTCACGCCGGTCGGGATCGTCTCAGCGAGTGGTGACGGCTGATCCTCGACGGCGAGCCCGTGGCCTGAACGCTGGATCGGCGACGCCTCGAGCGCGTACATCTCGCCGTCGTCCTCGACCGCAGCGACGTTGGGGTTCTTCTCGAGCGCCTTGATCTCGCCGTCGGTAAGCGAAAGCGTCACGATCGGCGCCTCGTACTCGTCGACGTCGTAGGCCATCGTCTCGGGCGCGATCCCGATCGCCGCTCCACGCTCGAGGGCTCCGGCGTTGAAGAAGCTCACCTCGGAGGTGATCACTTCCGCGAGGATCTCGAGCTTGTCCTTTTCCCCGTCCGGCCTCTTGTCCTTCGGCTTGAAGGTGACGATCACCGAGCGCCTCTCGCCTCCCCCTCCGGCCTTCTTGCCCTTCGAACGTTGGCTCGAACGTGACGATCGCTTCTCGGCTGCCATGAAGCCCTCCTCGGTGGTAGCGCTGCACCGGTCTATCCCCTACGCGGGTCGATGTCAAGGGTTCGGGCTGCGGTCAGCCGCCGATCGCGCTCATCGTCCGCGGCGGTGCGCGAAAGCCCGGCTCGTTGACGTGGTGCTTGAGCTCCTTGCGCCAAACCGCGTCGCGGATCACCTGCTCGATCTCGGCGTCGCCGGCGCCGGTGCGCAGCGGTTCGCGCAGGTCGGTCTCGTGGATCGAGAAGAGGCAGGTGCGAAGCTCGCCGTCGGCGGTGAGGCGGATGCGGTTGCAGTCGGCGCAGAAGGGCTCGGAGACGGGGTTGACGAAGCCGATCTCGCCGCTGCCGTCGGCGAAGCGATAGACGCGCGCCGTCGCGTGCGGCCTCGCGTTCGAGCGGCTCGAGCGGGAAGCGCTCGTGGATCAGCGCCCTGATCTCGTCGCCGGTCAGGACCATCTCAGGCTTCCAATTACGATCGCCGTCGAGCGGCATGAACTCGATGAAGCGCACCTGGTAGTCGGTCGATCGCGCCAGCTCGGCGAAGCGATAGACCTCGAGCTCGGTGAAGTCGCGCATCGCCACGGCGTTGATCTTGATCGGCCGCACCTGCTCGTAGGCGGCGATCGCCTCGATCCCGCGCAGAACCTGAGGCAGCGCGTCGCGGCGGGTGACCTCGTGGAAGCGATCGCGCGCCAGCGAGTCGACCGAGACGTTGACGCGGTCGATCCCGGCGTCGACGAGCGCAGCGGCATCGCGCTCGAGCAGATAGCCGTTGGTGGTCACGGAGAGGTCGCGGATGCCCTCGATCGGGCGCAGCATCGAGACCAGGCGGGGAAACTCGCGGCGCGCCAGCGGCTCGCCGCCGGTGAGGCGCACGTCGGTGATCCCGAGGCCGACCAGGATTCGCACGAGCCGTTCGATCTCCTCGAAGCTGAGCACCTCGGAGCGGTCGAGCCAGGGCATGCCCTCGGCCGGCATGCAGTACTTACAGCGAAAGTTGCAGCGGTCGGTAACCGAGACGCGCAGGTCGGTGATCGGGCGGCCGTGCGCGTCTCGCAGCGGGCCGTCGTGATGGGCCGTGGAGGTCACACCTGAGATTGTCGCGGATCGACGGCGCAGGCCCGCCCAGGTAGGGTCGGGCCGATGGCATCTCGCGAAGGCTCGCCCGGGTTCAAGCTCGAGGAGCGCACGCTCAGGCTTGTCGTTGGCGGCCTCGGGCTCTTCCACACCGCGGAGGGGCTGTGGATGCTGTTCGCGCCGGCCTCGTTCTTCGACACGATCGGCCGCTACGGGCTCGAGAACACGCACTACGTCGGCGACGTCGGCGCTTTCATCCTCGCCTACGGTGTCGCCCTGCTGCTCGGCGTCGGCAGGCCGACGTGGCGCGCGCCGCTGCTTGCCGTAGGCGCGCTGTGGTACGCGTTTCATGCCTTCAACCATGTCTTCGACATCGACGAGGCGCGCAGCGACGAGCGCGGCATCGCCGACACGGTCCTGCTGCTGCTCGGAGCCGGCCTCCTGGCCTGGCTTTCGCGAGCCGCCGACCGTCTCTCGGGGCCGCGGCAGCGGTGAGGGTCTTCGTCGCAGGAGCGAGCGGGGTGATCGGGCGACCGCTGCTGCGGCGGCTCGTCGCCGCCGGCCATGAGGTCACCGGGATGACCCGGAGCGAACAGCGGGCCGTCGAGGTACGCGAGGCGGGTGCCGAGGCGATCGATCTGCGACGTCTTCGATCGCCGCCGCCCTCGACGACGACGGTCGCCGCAGCCGCGCCCGAGGTCGTCGTCCATCAGCTCACGTCGCTGCCGCAGCAGCTCGACATCCGCAAGAAGGGTGTCTACGACGCCAACAACAGGATTCGCGACGAGGGCACGCGCAACCTCGTCGCCGCCGCCCGCGCGGCCGGGGCGCGACGTATGGTCGCCCAGAGCGTCGCCTTCATCTACGAGCCGGTCGGCGGCTGGGTCAAGACCGAGGACGACCCGCCGATGAGCTCGGCATCGGGGCGAGTTCGGCAGTTCGGTGATGGCGACGCTCTCGCTCGAGCAGCAGGTTCTCGCGGCCGAGGGTCTCGAGGGGCTCGTCCTGCGTTACGGCTTCTTCTATGGCCCACGCACGTCCTACGCCGCCGATGGCTATCAGGCGTCGGAGGTGCGCAGGCGACGCTTCCCGATCGTCGGCGGCGGCGATGGCGTCTTCTCCTTCATCCAGATCGAGGATGCCGCCGCGGCCACGGTCGCGGCCTGCGAGCGCGGGGCGCCCGGGATCTACAACGTCACCGACGACGAGCCGGCGCCGGTGCGCGATTGGCTCCCGGCCTACGCCGAGGCGATCGGCGCCAAGAAGCCGATGAGGATCCCGAAGTTCGTCGCCCGACTGATCGCGGGTCCGGCTGTCGTCGCCTTCGCGACCACCCTGCGAGGCGCCTCCAACGCGAAGGCCAAGGACGAACTCGGATGGGCGCCCGAGCACTCCAGCTGGCGCACGGGTTTCGAGCGCGCACTCGGTTAAGTTTCCAGGCGACCCTTCGAAGGAGGAAATATGGCTTACGAGGTCCCTGACCTTCCCTACGACTACGACGCACTCGAGCCCCACATCGACGAGGCGACGATGCGCGTTCACCATGACAAGCATCACCAGGCATACGTCGACAAGGCAAACGCCGCGCTCGAGGGCACGGAGTGGGCCGACAAGGATGTCGACGAGGTGCTCCAGAATCTCGACTCGCTGCCCGACGACAAGCAGGGCCCGGTGCGAAACAACGCCGGCGGCCATGCCAACCACAGCTTCTTCTGGCAGGTGATGAGCCCCGACGGCGGCGGTGAGCCCTCCGGCGCGCTGGCCGATGCGATCAACGAGAAGTTCGGCTCCTTCGATTCGTTCAAGGATGAGTTCAAGAACGCCGGCGTCGGCCAGTTCGGCTCGGGCTGGGCCTGGCTCGTACACGATGGCTCCGGCCTTGCCGTGACCAGCACCGCGAACCAGGACTCACCGGTCTCGAGCGGTCAGACGCCGCTGCTCGGAGCCGATGTCTGGGAGCACGCCTACTACCTCAAGTACCAGAACAAGCGTCCCGACTACCTCGACGCGTTCTGGAACGTCGTCAACTGGGACGAGGTCTCGCGCCGCTTCGACGCAGCCGGCTGAGCCTCGAGCGAACACGCGCTGGAGAAGGGCCGGCTTCACCGCCGGCCCTTCTTCTCGCTGCCCGCGAGGGTTAGACTCGGGGCGTGCCGCACGCGCTGAGCTCCGGGCTGCCAAAGGACTTCCTGCGGCCCTGTCTGCTGTTGCTCTTGCGCGAAGGCGAGGCGCACGGCTACCAGCTGCTCGAGCAGCTCGGCGTGTTCGGATTCGATCAATCCGATCCGGGCTCTCTGTATCGCGTCCTGCGAAAGCTCGAGAGCGACGGCTGTGTGACCTCGTCCTGGGAGCCGTCGGGCACCGGGCCTCCGAAGCGGGTCTACGGTCTCAGCGAGACCGGGGTCGCCGAGCTCGATCGGCGCGCCACCGATCTGGCCGAGGGCGAGCGCCGGATCGACGCCTTCTTGGATCGCTATCTGCGCGCTCGGCGGCTACCGAACACGAGCCCGAAGCAGCGGGGCCTCACCGGCCGGATGGCGGCGCATCGGGCTGCGGCGCGTGACCGCGACAGCCTTCAGCCTCCCACGGGGATCTAGCTCCCGGCATCCAGCCGGCGCTCACAGCAGGTCGCGAACCGCCGCGGATACCGCGTCGGCGGTGATGCCGAGCTGGGTGAAGACCTCGGCGGCCGGTGCGCTGGCGCCGAAGCGCTCGAGCGAGACCGAGGCATCGGCAAAGCGAGACCAGCCGAGCGCCACCCCGGCCTCGACCGAGACGGTTGGCAGCCCCGGGGGGAGCACCGAGTCGGCGTAGGCGGAGTCCCGCTTCTCGAACAGCTCCCGCGACGGCATCGACACGACTCGCGCCGCGATTCCCTCGCCCGCGAGCTGCTCGCGGGCATCGAGCGCGACCTCGACCTCCGAGCCCGTGGCGATGATCACGGCGTCGGGCTCACCGTTGCCACCCTCGGCGAGCACGTATGCGCCGGCCGCGACCCCGTCGGCTGCGCCGGGAGCGTCGTCGCCGAGCACCGGTAGATCCTGGCGGGTGAGCAACAGGCACACCGGGCCTTCGGCCTCGAGCGCCACGGCCCAAGCTGCCACGGTTTCGTTTGCGTCCGCGGGGCGGATCACCGTCAGCCCCGGGATCGCGCGCAGGGCGGCGTAGTGCTCGATCGGCTGGTGCGTAGGCCCGTCCTCGCCGAGGCCGATGGAGTCGTGCGCTGAACACCCAGACGGTCGGCAGCTCCATCAGCGCCGAGAGGCGAATCGCCGGTCGCATGTAATCCGAGAAGACCAGGAAGGTAGAGCCGTACGGCTTGAAGATCCCCCCGTGCAAGGCCATGCCGTTGACCGCCGCGCCCATTGCGTGCTCACGCACGCCGAACTTGAGGTTGCGCCCTGCGGCCTCTCTGGTGTAGTCAGCCTCCCCCGGAAACTCGGTCTTCGTCGACCCGGCGAGGTCGGCGGCGCCCCCGAGCATCGTCGGGGTGAACGGGGTGAAGGCCTCCATCACCTTCCCGCCCGCCGAGCGGGTCGCCATCGCCTCGTCCTCGGAAGGGTCGAAGCTCGGCAGGGCAGCGTCGATGCCCGGCATCGGCCGTGACGGGTCGCTCCAGGCGGCGTCCCACTGCTCGGCGAGCTCGCTGTGGTCGGCGCGCCAGGCGGCGAAGCGTTCTTCCCATTCGGCCTGCGCCGCGGCGCCGCGCTCGGCCTGCGAGAAATGCTCGTAGACACCGTCCGGGACCAGGAACTCGGCGTCGGGGTCCCAGCCGAGCAGTTCCTTCGTTGCCCGCACCTCGTCCTCGCCGAGCGGCGAACCGTGGGCCTTCGAGCTGTTCTTCTTGTGCGGCGCCGGCCAGCCGATGATCGACTTGACCGCGATCAGTGTCGGCCGCGCGGTTTCGGCGATGCCTTCCTCGATCGCGCCCTGCAGCGCCTCGAGGTCGTTGACGTCGTCGACGCCCAACGTCTGCCAGCCGTAAGCCTCGAACCGCTTCGGTATGTCCTCGGAGAACGACTCCTGGGTCGGGCCGTCGAGCTGGATCGAGTTGTCGTCGTAGAGGAAGACGAGCCGGCCGAGGCCGAGGTGGCCGGCGAGCGAAGCCGTCTCGTGTGAGAGGCCCTCCTGGAGATCGCCGTCCGAGCAGATCCCGAAGACGCGGTGGTCCATCACCTGCTCGCCGAAATGCTCACGCAGGAAGCGCTCCGCAAGCGCCATGCCGACGGCGATGGCCAGGCCCTGGCCGAGCGGCCCGGTCGTGGTCTCGACCCCGGGCGTCTGGTTGACGCGGTCGAACTCGGGGTGCCCCGGCGTCATCGAGTCCCACTGGCGGAAGTTCTTCAGCTCCTCGATCGGGAGCTCGTAACCGGATAGGTGCAGCGCGCTGTAGAGCAGCATCGAGCCGTGCCCTGCCGAGAGCACGAAGCGGTCGCGATCGGGCCAACCGGGGTCGCGGGGGTTGTGGCGCATGACGCGTGTGTAGAGCAGGTAGGCGGCGGGAGCCATCGCCATCGGCATCCCCGGGTGGCCCGAGTTAGCGGCCTCGACGGCGTCCATGGACAGCGTGCGGATGGTGTTGATCGCGAGCTGCTCGCGATCTTGGATCTCATCGGTCATGGCCTGAAACTACTTGCCCGAGCGTCTAGATGATCTAGATGGCGTGCGCGACCACCGATAGATGGCCGCGACACTTACCAGTCGCGGCATGTGGATATAGGTTCGCGGCGTCGTTGAGCCTGACCTTGCTTTGGGGGTAGAGGAGACGTAACCAGGGACCGTGTGTCTGGCCATTCCAGGGCGAATCGTTGAGGTGGTTGACGAGCGCAATCGCCTCGCATCGGTCGACGTCGCGGGAGTTCGGCGCAACGTCAACATCGGCCTTCTCGACGCCGAGGACGTCGGGGGTGTCGGCGCCGGCGATTGGGTCCTGATCCACGTCGGCTTCGCGCTCTCGAAGGTCGATGAAGACGAGGCTGCGGCGACTCTGAAGCTGCTCGAGGGAATGGGCGAGGACTACGAGCAGGAGCTCGAGGAGCTGCGCGGGAGCCTGATCGAATGAGCTGCCACGAAGAGCACTGCGTCACCTGTGGCGATGTCGCCGACCCCATGCGGGTCTTGAAGATCGACGAGGTCCGCGGGCTCGCGCTTTGCGAGGACGAGTCCGGACAGCACCACACCGTTGAGATTCTGCTCGTGCAGCCGGTGGCCGCGGGCGATCAGCTCTTGGTCCACGCCGGCACTGCGATCGCGCAGGTGCAGGTGGCCGCGTGAAGTTCGTCGACGAGTTCCGCGATCCCGAGCTTGGCCGCGCGCTGGCCGGAGAGATCCTCTCCACCGTCGATCCCAGCCGCCACTACAAGCTGATGGAGGTCTGCGGCGGTCACACGCATTCGATCTACAAGTACGCGATCGACGAGGTCCTTCCCGGCAACGTCGAGCTCGTCCACGGTCCCGGCTGCCCCGTCTGCGTGATCCCGATGGGCCGCGTCGACGACGGCATCGCCCTGGCACGGGAAGAGGGCGTGATCCTGACCTGCTTCGGCGACATGATGCGGGTGCCCGGGTCCGAGGAGACGTTCATCGAAGCGAACGCCGGCGGCGCCGACATCCGCATGGTCTACTCGCCGCTCGACGCCTTGCGGATCGCTAAGGAGAACCCCGATCGTACGGTCGTCTTCTTCGCGATCGGGTTCGAGACGACCGCACCGTCGACGGCGCTGACGCTGAAGCGAGCCAAGCTCGAGGGCGTCACGAACTTCCTCTGTATGTGCAGCCACGTGACGATCGTGCCGCCACTTCGGGCCCTGCTCGAATCGCCGGACCTGCGCCTCGATGGCTTCATCGGTCCCGGCCATGTCTCGACGATCGTCGGCGTGCGCCCGTTCGAGTTCATCCCTGCCGACTACGGCAAGCCGCTGGTCACCGCAGGCTTCGAGCCGCTCGACATCCTGCAGTCGATCAAGATGATCCTCGAGCAGATCCGCGACGGTCGCTGCGAGCTCGAGAACCAGTACAGCCGGGTCGTCCCCTACGAGGGCAACGCGGCCGCGCTCGCGGTGATGGGCGAGGTCTTCGAGTTGCGCCCACACTTCGAATGGCGCGGGCTCGGCTTCATCTCGCAGAGCGCGCTGAAGCTCTCCGAGGCGTACGCGGACCTCGATGCCGAGCTTCGCTACGAGGTCCCGGGGGTTCGCGTCGCAGATCCGAAGGCGTGTCAGTGCGGCGAGGTGCTCAAGGGAGTGATCAAGCCCTGGGAGTGCAAGGTGTTCGGCACGGCCTGCACCCCGGAGCACGCCATAGGCACCTGCATGGTTTCGCCGGAGGGAGCCTGCGCCGCCTACTACAACTACGGTCGCTACGCGCACAGCGCGCGCACCGTCGAGGCCGCGGTTTGACACCCGGCACACAACCGCCGGCATCCTCGGCTTCGCCTCCGGCGCCGTCGGGTCCTGCCAAGGCTGAAGGCCGCGAGCAGCGGATTCTCGAGATCATCGAGAAGACGCGCTCGAAGCGGCCGCGGTTCAAGGACGAGCGCGTGACGATGGCTCACGGCGCAGGCGGCAAAGCAACGCAGACCATGATCGAGGGCCTGTTCGCACCCGCCTTCGGCTCCGAGGCGCTGGTCGAGCTCGCAGACAGCGGCTGCGATCGAGGTCGATGGCCTCGGCCTGGCGATGACGACCGACACCTTCGTCATCCGCCCGCTTCAGTTCCCCGGCGGCTCGATCGGCGGTCTCGCCGTCAACGGCACCGTCAACGACCTCGCCGCCGCGGGCTCGAAGCCGCTGGCGATCACACTTGGGCTCGTGCTCGAGGAGGGGCTCGACGCGTCGATTCTGCGGGCGGAGGTCGAGGCGATCGCAGATGCCGCCGCGGCCGCGGGGGTCGAGGTGATCAGCGGCGACACCAAGGTCGTCGAGCGTGGCCACGCCGACGGCATGTACGTCAACACCAGCGGTCTCGGTCGCGTCGATGCCCGCGCCCGGCTCTCGACACGTTCGATCGAGCCCGGCGACAGGGTGCTCGTCTCGGGCACGATCGGCGAGCACGGCACGGCGATCATGCTGGTTCGCGGCGAGCTCGGCCTCGAAGCCGACGTCGTCTCCGACACCCGCTCGCTGTGGCCCGTTGCCGACGCGCTGATGGAATCCGCCGGCGCTTCGCTTCGCTGCATGCGCGATGCGACGCGGGGCGGCGTCGCCACGGTCTTGAACGAGCTCGCTCGCGCCTCGGGCGTCGGGGTCAGCGTGCGCGAGGCCGACGTCCCGGTACGCCCCGACGTCGCCGGCGCCTGCGAGCTGCTGGGGATCGACCCGATGTATGTCGCCAACGAGGGCGTCATGGTCGCCTTCGTCGCGCCCGACGCAGCCGAGGCTGCGCTCGCGGCGATGCGCGCGCTACCCGGCCACGAGTCGGCCGTGGAGCTTGGAGAGGTACGGGCGGAGCCGCCCGGGATGGTGCTGGTGGAGACAGCGTTCGGCGGTAAGCGGGTCATGGACCTGCTCGCCGGTGACCCGCTGCCGCGGATCTGTTGACAAAACGAGGAGAGGTAGAACGATGGCCGCAACCGAGTTCGTAAAGGATCAGGCGAAGACCGAAGCGGTGGAGGCGCATGTCCTCTGGATGACGACAGGCCTTTCCTGCGACGGCGATTCGGTCGCCATGACCTCGGCTGTGAACCCGAGCCTCGAGGACCTGATCGGCCAGGCGATCCCGGGGATGCCCAAGCTGCACATCCACCACCCCGTGCTCGCCTACGAGAACGGCGACGAGTTCATCGAGTGGTGGTGGCGCGCCGAGCGCGGCGAGCTCGATCCTTTCGTGCTCTGCGTCGAAGGGTCGATCCCGAACGAGGTGCTCTCGGGCGAGGGCCACTGGGCGGCAATCGGCGACGACCCCGAGACCGGCCAGCCGATCACCACCAGCGACTGGCTCGACCGCCTGGCGCCGAAGGCCGCGGCGGTGGTCGCGGTCGGCACCTGCGCCACATATGGCGGCATCCCGGCGATGAAGAACAACCCGACCGGGGCGATGGGCGTCGCCGATCACCTCGGCTGGAGCTGGAAGTCGGCGGCGGGGCTGCCGATCGTCAACATCCCCGGCTGTCCGGCGCAGCCCGACAACACGACCGAGTCGCTGCTCTATCTGGCGCTGCACCTCGCCGGAAGGGCGCCGGTTCCTGATCTCGACGAGCAGCTGCGCCCCCGCTGGCTCTTCGGGCGCACGGTTCGCGAAGGCTGCAACCGCGCCGGCTTCGCCGAGGAGGGCGCCTTCGCGACCGAGTACGGCGATGACCCGCGCTGCCTCGTCAAGCTCGGCTGCAAGGGCCCGGTGGTCAAGTGCAACGTTCCGGTCCGCGGCTGGGTCGACGGCTACGGAGGCTGCCCCAACGTCGGCGGAATCTGCATGGCCTGCACGATGCCCGGCTTCCCCGACAAGTACATGCCGTTCATGGACGCCGATGCGGCGGGGGCGATGGCCTCGAACTTCGAGAGGTTCACCTTCGGGCCGTTGTTCAGGTACTTCCGCCACCGAAACATCAAGAACAAGTACGACGTCGAGCCCGAGTGGCGCACGCCGGGCAGCCGTCTGACCAGTGGCTATCAGCCGCGCAACTACTCGTAGACCGCGCACGAACACGCAACCAGAGGAGAGACAGACATGGCGACAGTAGAGACACCGCGCGGCGACCAGAAGGTGATGGTCAAGGAGATGTCGTGGGATCCGATCACCCGGATCGTCGGCAGCCTCGGCATCCACACCGAGATCGACTTCTCCAATCAGGAGGTCTTGAAGTGCTACTCGACCTCGATGATCTTCAGGGGATTCGACATCTTCATGAAGGGCATCGACCCACGCGACACGCACTTCATCACCAGCCGGATCTGCGGCATCTGCGGTGACAACCATTGCACCGTGTCGTGTCTGAACCAGAACATGGCCTACGGGGTGAAGCCGCCACCGCTGGGCGACCTCGCCTTCAACCTGGCCGAGTCCGCGGACTACATGTTCGACCATGCGATCTTCAACGACTGCATGTGCAACGTCGACTTCTGCGAGCAGATGGTCGCGGAGACGAACCCGACGCTGCTGTCGAAGGCCGAGCAGGAGCTGGCGCCCAACGCCGACATCCACGGCTTCCGCACGATCGCCGACATCATGCGCTCGCTGAACCCGTTCACCGGCGAGTTCTACCTCGAGACACTGCAGGTGGCGCGCTACACGCGTGAGATGTACTGCCTGTTCGGCGGTCGCCACACGCACCCCTCGCTGATCATGCCGGGAGGCTGCAGCGCCCACATCACCCACCAGACGCTGACCGACTACTACGTGCGCCTGATGCGCTACTTCGAGTACGTCAAGCGCAGCGTGCCGATGCACGACGACCTCTATGACTTCTTCTTGAGGGAGCTGCCCGGCTACGACATGGTCGGCTACCGCGACACCGACCTCGTCTGCTGGGGCGCGTTCGACGACCCCGACTACGTCGACTACGACTACAAGACGATGAACGAATGGGGCAACAAGCGCTACATCACCCCGGGCGTCGCCTTCGGCGGAGAGCTGATCACCACCGACCTCGTCGAGATCAACCTGATGATCCGGATCCTGCTCGGCTCGTCGTACTTCGACGACTGGACCGAGACCGAGAAGCCGTTCGTCACCCAGGATCCGCTCGGCAACGCGGTCGACCCGCGCCATCCCTGGAACAAGGTGACGATCCCGAAGCCGCAGAAGCGCGACTTCGCCGACAAGTACAGCTGGGTCGTCTCGCCGCGGATGTACGACGAGCGCAACGACAAGTACGTCGCCTGCGACACCGGTGGCGGCCCGTTCGCGCGCCAATGGTGCACGGCGAAGGCCGGCCTCGTCGACTTCGGCTACGCGAAGGCGACCGGGCATTCGCTGCAGATGGTGCTGCCGAAGACGCCGAACTCTCCCGAGGTGGAGATGGAGTGGAAGGTGCCCGAGAAGTCGAACGCGATCGAGCGCGACCGCGCCCGGACCTATCACCAGGCGTACTCGGCGCTGATCGGGCTGCACTGCCTCGAGCGTGCCTTCGTCGAGGTGCGTGCCGGCCGGACGAAGAGCTGGCGCGACTTCACGGTGCCACAGGAGGCAGTCAGCGTCGGCTTCCACGAGGCCGCGCGCGGCGTGATCTCACACCACATGGTGATCGAGGGCGGCAGGGTCGCCAACTACCAGCCCTATCCGCCGACGCCGTGGAACGCGAGCGTCCGCGACGTCTACGGAACTCCAGGCCCCTACGAGGACGCGGTGCAGAACACCCCGATCTTCGAGGAGAACGGCCCGGAGAACTTCAAGGGCGTCGACATCATGAGGGCGGTGCGGAGCTTCGATCCGTGCCTGCCCTGCGGAGTCCACATGTACACCGGCGGCGGCAAGGTGCGCAAGGTTCAGCACACGCCAACCGGAATGTGCTGAGCGCGGGACACGCGAACGCATGGCGGTGAATGGAGCAGAGGAGGGCCTCGTCTCAGGCAATGGGGCGGGGCCCGCGCGGACCTCGCCCGATGAGCTGATCGAGCGAGTGCAGCGGCTGACCGCTGCGCTCGACGAGGTCGCCGACCCGCTGGCGCGATCGCACGCCGAGGAGCTGGTCAGCGCCGTGATCGAGCTCTACGGCGAAGGCATGGAGCGGATCTTCGCCGTCATCGACACCGAGCCGGAGGCGGGCCCGCTGCGCGAGCGCCTCCAAGACGACGGCGTGATCGCGAGCCTGATGCTGATCCACGACCTGTACCCGGTATCGCTCACAGAGCGCGTCGTCGAGGCGCTCGACAGCGTCCGTCCGTACATGGAGTCGCACGGAGGCGATGTCGAGCTGCTCGGGGTCGAGCAGGGGATCGCTCGGATCCGCCTCGAGGGCAGCTGCAAGACCTGCCCCGCTTCGCAATCGACGCTCGAGCTGGCGATCAAGAGCGCGCTGGACGAGGCGGCGCCCGACCTCGAGGGCCTCGTCGTCGAGGGGCCGGCCTCGCCCGCGGCCCAGCCCGCGAGCGCCGGCGCGATGGAGCTGCCGGTGATCCAGGTCGCCCCGGCCGCGGCCCAGCGTGAGCCGGCGTGGTTCTCGCTGCCGGCGGTCGAGGCGCTCGCAGAGGGCGAGCTGACGGGGGCCGAGATCGAGGATGTCTCGCTGGTGGTCGGCCGCGTCGAGGGAAGCCTGCTCGCGTTTCACGACCGCTGCCCGAGTTGCGGCGCCGAGCTCAACAGCGCCGAGCTCGTCGAGGGAACGCTGACCTGCCCCGGCTGCGAGCGCCGCTACTTCCTGCCTCGAGCCGGGCGCTCGCTCGACGACGAGCGGCTTCTGCTCGAGCCGGTGCCGTTGCTCGAAGGCGCAAGCGGGCCGAAGGTCGCTCTCATCGTCGCGTGAGCGATCGACTCGATGCAAAGGCCGCGGCGCGGCGCCAGGCCGACCTCGTCTCGAGCCTGCGCCGGTTCTCGCGTCCCGGCGGCGCTGCGGGCAACGGCGGTGCTCGTTTCGGCAGCACGATCAACGCCGCCAACGGCGGCGGTCAGCGACAGCGGCGCAGCGAACGCGCTCGAAGAGCACTGCGATCTCTGCGGCAACCGCATTCCCCCTGATCATCGCCACATGCTGGCGCTGGTCGAGCGCCAGATCCTCTGCGCGTGCGAGAGCTGTCTCGCCCTTCGCGGCGGCGATGCCGACATGCGCCCGACCGGCACGCGGACGCTTTGGCTCGACGGGTTCGAGGTGCCCGACGAGATCTGGGCATCGTTCGGGATCCCCGTCGGCCTCGCCTTCTTCTTTCACTCGAGCGTGACCGGCCAGACGGTCGCCATGTACCCGAGCCCGGCCGGGGCGACCGAGTGCGAGCTCGATCTCGACGCCTGGGCGGCGCTGCGGCTGGCAAACCCCTTCCTCGGCTCGCTCGAGCCCGACGCGGAGGCGCTGATCGTCAACCGCATGGGCGAGCCCCACCAGCACGTGATCGCGCCGATCGATGAGTGCTACCGGCTCGTCGGCGCGGTCAAGGTCGCATGGGAAGGGATCTCCGGGGGAGACGGGCCGGAGCGCGCGATCGCCGACTTCTTCGACGAGCTGAAGGAGCGCTCCGCATGAGCCTCGACGACGCCCCGCTCGACGAAGCCGGCAACGGCCGTGCCGCCGCCCGCGGCGGTGAGCGAGCCGGTCCGCCCCGAGAGCCCCGAGCCCGAGATCGAGATCCTCTCGGTCGAGCCCGTCGCCCGAGTGATGGCACCGACACTGCGCTTCCGCCTGCGGATCACCGAGCCCTCGCAGCGGCCCGTGTTCATGATCGCGCTCAGCGCGGTGATCACGGTCGAACCCTCCAAGCGCTCCTACGACGAGGCCACGCGCTCGAAGTTGGTCGAGCTCTTCGGAGCGCCCGAGCGCTGGGCGACGACCACGGTCAACTTCCGGTGGACGGCCTTCGACACGGTCGTCTCGGCGTTCACCGAGGCGACGGAGGTCGCCGTCACGATTCCCTGCACCTACGACCTCGAGGTCGCCGCCGCGAAGTACTTCTACGGGCTCGCCGATGGGCAGGCCCCGGTGCGCTTTCACTTCAGCGGCCGCATCTACTACGACGCCGGCGATGGCCGGCTTCAGTACGCGCAGGTGCCGTGGGACTGCTCGGTGCGCTTTGCGATGCCGGTCGAGGCATGGAAGAAAGCGATCGCCGAGGCGTACCCCTACCGCGGCTGGATCCCGCTGGACACCGCGACGATCGAGCGCCTTCAGCGGCTCAAGGTCGATCGTGGCCTGCCGACCTTCGACGCCGCGGTCGAGCACCTGCTCGCCGACCACGATGAGGCCGGGGAGCCCTGAGCACGTGAAAGAGCAACTCGAGACGCTCGTTTCGTCGCTTCTGTACGAGGGCTATGCCCTTTATCCGTACACGCCAGGGGCGACCAAGAACGCGACCCCGACACCCTTCGGGATCGTCTATCCGCCGGCTTACGCAGCGCTCAACGCCGCCACCCACGACCACCTGCGGCTCGAATGCGTGCTCGAGGTCGACGGCGAGGCGACCGTTGCCGCCACGCTTCTACTTCTTGCAGGCATCGGGCGAGCGCCACAAGGCGACCGAGCGAAAGGTCGAGCTTGCACCGACCCAGCTGACCGAGCTCGCGGCTGACGGGATCGGCATCGAGTTCGAGTTCGCCGGCGAACGGACGATCCGCGGGCGCGTCCGCATGCGCGGCGAATCGCTCGGCGACGGCCTGTTTCGCGTTCGCGCCTGCATTCACAACACGACAGAGCTCGAGCCGGACGCGGTGACCGAGATGCAGCGGCCCGACGCTCTGGTCGCCAGCATGCTCTCGACTCACGTCGTGATCGAGACCAGCGCCGGCAGGTTCGCCTCGCCGCTCGAACGTGACGGCGCCGCCGGGGCCGCAGTCGAGGCGTCGGCGAGCCTCAACACCTTCCCCGTCTTGGCCTCGCCCGATGACGACGCGGTGCTGGGCGCCGCGATCGTGCTCCCCGATCATCCGCAGATCGCGCCGCAGAGCCTCGGCAACCTCTTCGACAACACCGAGATCGAGGAGGCGCTGGTGCTGCACGTGCAAGCGCTCTCGGACTCCGAGCGCGAGGCGATCGCCGATCAGGATCCGGCCGTGCGCGAGATGATCGAACGTGCCGAAGCGGCCACGCCCGAGGAGGTGTTCTCGCTACACGGCCTGATGCAGGCGACCGGCCAGCCGACCGACCCGTCGCTGCCGCTCGAGCCGCTTGGCGCTCCCGACGTACCGCAGTGGCGCGAGCCCGGGATGCCGTTGCCGCCCGACCCGGGCCCCGACGCCGAGCCCGGCCATCCCAACCCGGGCGAGCAGAAGCTCGAGCTCGAGGGTCAGACCTTCCGCAAGGGGGCCAAGGTGATCCTGCGGCCCGGGACCGAGCGCGACGTGCTCGATCGCATGCTCGACGGTCGCACGGCGACGATCGAGCGCCTCTACGTCGACTACGAGGACGGCGCCCACATCGCGGTCACCGTCGACGATGACCCCGCGCAGGAGCTGTTTCGAGAGACCGGCAGGTATTTGTTCTTCCGGGCGGGTGAGGTGGAGGCGGTGGACTCATGAGCGAAGCACGAGAGCGGACCCGCCAGATCCTCGTCGCCGGGATCGGCAACGCCTGGATGGCCGACGACGGTTTCGGCGGCCACGTCGCCAAGCGCCTCGGAGAGCGCGAGCTGCCCGAGGGAGTCGCGGTCTTCGACTTCGGCATCGGCGGGCTCGATCTCGCCTACGAGGTGATGAAGGGCTACGACGCGCTCGTGCTCGTCGACGTCAGCCGCCAGGGCGGCAAGCCCGGCACTCTGTATGTGATCGAGCCCGACCCTGCCGAGATCACGCCGATCGAAGACGGTGAGGTGATCAGCCCCCACGGGATGGACCCGAAGACCGTGCTGCGCTTCGTCAAGGCGGTCAATGGCTGGCCCGGAAAGGTCGTGATCGTCGCCTGCGAGCCGTCGCAGGTCGAGGACATGGGGCTGGAGCTGTCCGAGGTCGTCTCCGGCGCGGTCGATCGCGCCGCCGACCTCGTCGTCGAGACCTGCGTCGAGCTGCAGTCCGAGGCGGCCTACGCCGAGGACCCGACTCCGACCGGATCGGGCTAGGCGGCGGGGATGCACGAGCTCTCGGTCTCGAGTGCGATCGTCGACACGGCCCTTCGCCATGCCAAGGGCCGCAAGGTGACCGCGGTGGCGGTGAAGATCGGCAGCCTGCGCCAGGTCGTCGCCGAGTCGCTCACCTTCTACTTCGAGATCGTCGCCCGCGACACCCTCTGCGAGGGCGCGGTGCTGGAGATCGACCACGTTTCGGCGCTGATGTGGTGTCAGGCCTGTGGCCAGGAATGGGATCCGGCGCCACCGCCGATCGAATCAGGCGCCTCAACGGCGGCGCGGCTCGGCTACGCCTCGCAGGGCCATGAGCAGGAGCTGATGCCGGTCGGCGAGCCGGTGCTGCCCGTGTTTCGGTGTCCCGCCTGCGAGGCCGCGGGCGCCCAGGTCGTGCACGGCGATGAGCTCGAGGTCGAGTCGATCGAGGTTTCAGACAATGCTTCCGACAACGACAGGGAGGAGCAGCAATGCATCGCACCAGGGTGAGGGTCGCCGAGGATGCGCTCGACGCCAACGAGACGATCGCGCAGGCAAACCGCGCCGACTTCGATCGTGCTCAGGTCAAGGTGGTCAACTTGATGAGCGCTCCCGGTGCCGGCAAGACCACGCTGCTGGAACGCTCCCTGGGCGACCTCGGCGAGGTCCGCCCCGGCGTGCTCGAGGGCGACGTGCAGGGGTCGATGGACGCCGACCGGATCGCCCATCTGCATGTGCCTGTGACCCAGCTCAACACCGATCCGAGCTTCGGCGGCGAGTGTCACCTCGACGCCAACATGGTCCGCTCGGCGCTGCCGTCCGTCGCTCTCGAGGAGATCGACCTGCTGCTGGTCGAGAACGTCGGCAACCTCGTCTGCCCGGCCGAGTTCAAGATCGGCGAGGACGCAAGGGTGATGGTCTGCTCGGTAACCGAGGGTGAGGACAAGCCGCTCAAGTACCCGCTGATGTTTCGCACCTGCGAGCTCGTCATCGTCAACAAGATCGACCTGCTCGAGCACATCGACTTCGACCTCGATCGCCTCCTCGCCAACATCGACACGGTCAACCCGGGTGTGGCGACGATGCTGACCAGCGCCCGCACCGGCGAGGGTGTCGAGGCCTGGCGCGATTGGCTGATCGCCGTCGGCTCACGCAGTCCGGCCACCGTTTGAGGACAGGTACCGTTGACCGGATGAACCCGCTCGAGACCGCGAGCGAGCCGAACACCCGAATCGACGAGCTGCTGCGTCGGCGCGACGTAGCGAACCGCAGCCTGTTCACCACCGAGTCGCAGCGGATTGCGGAGTGCTGTCATGCGATGGCCGAGCGCTTCGCCCGCGGCGGCAAGCTGGTCGCGTTGGGGGCGAGCCCGGCTGCGCGCTCGGACGCGCGCCATGTTGCTGTCGAGTTCGTGCATCCGGTGATCGTCGGCAAGCGCGCGCTGCCGGCGATCGCGCTGACCGCGGAGGGGGGAGACCTCGGCGCACAGGCAGAGGCGGTGGTGGAGCCCGACGACATCGTCATCGCCTTCGGCCTCGACGAGCCCGGCGGCGAGCGGGTGATGGCCGCGCTCGCGCTCGCGCGCGAGCGCGAGGCGTTGACGATCGCCTTCGAGGCGGGAGCCGGCGACTGGACCTTCGAGGCCGTCGCGGACGACCCGTTCGTGCGCCAGGAGGTGATCGAGACCCTCTATCACGTGCTCTGGGAGCTGGTTCACGTCTTCTTCGACCAGCGCGGGCTGCTCGCGGGGCGGGAGGCGAAGCAGGTTCATGATGCCGGGGCCTCGAGCTTTCTCTATCCGTTCCTCGGCGAGACGCAGACGGACCTCGCAGCCGTGCTCGCCGACGTCCGCTCCTCGGTCGAGCTCAAGTCGCAGGAGGTCGGCGAGCTTCGCCGCCAGACGCTCTCCGACAACCGCGAGGTGCTGGTCGCCGCCGCGGTCGATCTGCGCCGTTGCTTCGACGCCGGCGCCAAGCTGCTCGCGCTCGGCAACGGTGGCTCGGCCACCGACGCAATCGACCTCGTGGCCGACCTGCGCTATCCGCCGGCCGGGTGGGAGTCGAGGCGGGCGATCGACCTCACCGAAGACACCGGCATCATCACCGCGGTCGCCAACGACATCGGCACCGAGGAGATCTTTCAGCGCCAGGTGATCGCCTACGGACGCGAGGGCGATGCGCTCGTCGCGCTGTCGACCAGCGGCAACTCCGAGAACGTGATTGCGGCGCTGGCGCAGGCGCGAAAGCAGAAGATGACGACGATCGCGATGGTTGGATATGACGGCGGCCGGGTGGCCGCCGACGAGCGCGCCGACCACGTCGTCGTCACCCGCTCGCAGAACATCCCGAGAATTCAGGAAGCGCAGGCCAGCGCCTACCACGCGCTGCGCGAGCTCGTGGAGCTGGTCGACGGCAGATCACTCCGATCTCCGCCGTGAGCGCTGAACAGCGGCGGCGAGTCCGCGCCCGCGTCAGCGGGGTCGTCCAGGGCGTCGGCTTTCGCCCGCATGTGTTCCGACTCGCCGAGGCGCACGAGCTGGGCGGATTTGTTCTCAACGACGAGCGCGGTGTCCTGCTCGAGGCTGAAGGCGACGAGCAAGCGCTCCAGCGCTTCCTCGAGCGTGTGCGCACAGAAGCACCGCCGCTGGCGACGATCGAGTCGCTCGACAGCGAACCGATCGAGCCGAACGGGGAGCGGGAGTTCCGCATCGTCGCCTCGCGCAGATCGGGTGACGCAGACGCCCTCGTCTCGCCCGACACCGCCACCTGCGCCGAGTGCCTGGCCGAGGTCCTCGACCCCGCCGACCGCCGCTACCGCTACCCGTTCACCAACTGCACCAACTGCGGCCCGCGACTGACCATCGTCCGCGGTGTGCCGTACGACCGGCCGCTGACGACGATGGCCGGCTTCGAGATGTGCGCTGCCTGCTCGGCCGAATACGAGGATCCGCGCGACCGGCGCTTTCACGCCCAGCCGAACGCGTGCCCGCGCTGCGGTCCCCGAGCCCGCCTCGTCGACCGCCACGGCAACGAGCTGCCAAGCACCCACGCCCAGGCGCGCGAAATCGCCGAGGGGCAGCCAACGCACGACTATGGGACGCAAGCTGCCGCTCGGCGAGGGTTGGGTGGCGACGATGTGGTTGCCACGGCGGCGCGCCTGCTGGTCGACGGGCGGATCGTCGCCGTCAAGGGCATTGGGGGATATCACCTCGCCTGTCGCGCCGACGACGCTGCCGCCGTGGCACGGCTTCGTGCGCGCAAGCACCGTGACGAGAAGCCTCTGCGCCGCTCGTCGCCGACGTCGCGGCGGCGCGGAGGCTGATCGAGCTGTCGGCGATCGAGCACGAGCTGCTCGAAGGCCGTGAGCGCCCGATCGTGATCGCCCGCCGCCGTCGCGGAGCGCCGATCGCCGAGGAGGTCGCGCCGCGCTCGGCCGACCTCGGCGTGATGCTGCCCGACTCGCCGCTTCATCACCGGCCTCGCCGCCGACGCCGGAGTCCCGTCGGTGCTCGACCTCGGGCAACATCTCCGACGAACCGATCGCCTACGACGACGCTGACGCTCGCGCCCGGCTTGGCGACATCGCCGACGCCTTCCTCATCCACGACCGCCCGATAGAAACCCGGGTCGACGACTCGGTCGTGCGCGCGCTGGCGCCCGAGATCCGCGAGGCGCCGCTGCTGATCCGCCGCTCGCGCGGCTACGCGCCGCAAGCCTGGAGTTGCCGATCGCCGCGAGCACAGCCCATCCTCGCCTGCGGGGCCGAGCTCAAGAACACGTTCTGCCTCGCCAAGGGGAGCCGGGTCTGGGTCGGCCATCACATCGGCGACCTGCGCAACTGGGAGACGCTGAAATCATTTCGCACCGGCGTACGGCATTTCGAGCGACTCTTCGCGGTTGCTCCCGAAAGCTCGTCGTCCACGACCTGCATCCGGACTACCTCTCGACGGTGTACGCGCTCGAACGCGACGACATCGGCGCACGGCTCGCCGTGCAGCATCACCACGCCCACCTCGCCGCCTGCCTCGCCGAGCACGGGAACGAGCGAGCCTGCGGTCGGAGCGATCTTCGACGGCGCCGGGCTGGGCGTCGACGACACCGTCTGGGGCGGGGAGA
>CAVSQT010000014.1:0-27330 GCA_963730145.1 uncultured Solirubrobacterales bacterium | reverse complement strand
AGGCGCTTAGGCTCGTGTCATGGGCCTGCTTGGAGATTGGGCGAAGTCGAAGCGGAATAGCCAACCGTACGGGGTACGGCCCAGGTCGTGTCGGCGAGCATGCCTCCCTACGAAGCGACCTCATCGAACTGCTCGATGAGCCTCGTGGTCAGCGCCGAGGTTGTGGAGCCCACCCCGGTCGAGCACACCGCGATGGCCTCGGTCAAGCGATGGCCGACTCCCGCAACGACGCTGCCTATCACTGTGGATCTGGCCGACCCGACGCGTCTCAAGATCCACTGGGACGACGTCCAAACCAATGAACATCGACCATGCAGCAGGCTGAGCAGATGGCGAAGATGAGAAGGGCGCCGCCGGCGCCACGGCCAGGAGCTGGAGTGGACCTGGGCAGATTACTGCGCAGGCCGCCGAGGCGGCGGGCGGACAGACGAAGCCCGCCGCGGACGACGTGGCCGGGCAGATCGAGAAGCTGAGCCAGTTGCACGCCTCTGGTGCGCTCTCGGACGAGGAGTTCGCGGACGCGAAGCGCAAGCTCCTCGAGGACCTCTGAGCGCCGACACCGCCCGTTTTATGTCGCCACCCTGTACTTGAGGTGGGTGACGCCGGGCGCCTCGACGGCCCGGACCTGCTCGAGCTGCACGTCCGCGCCCCCGACGTTGTCGAAGAGGCGAGCACCGTCGCCGAGCACCACCGGAACGACGTGGAGCTCGAGTTCGTCCAGCAGTCCCGCCGCCAGGTACTGCCCAGCGACGTCGGCGCCGCCCCAGAGCCCGACGTCCTTGCCGCCGGCGGCCTCCCTCGCCTGTTCGAGCGCGGACTCGATTCCGTCGGTGACGAAGTGGAACGTGGTCCCTCCCTCCATCTCGACGGGATCACGCGGGTGATGGGTGACGATGAACACGGGGTAGTGGTAGGGAGGGTCGTCGCCCCACCAGCCCGTCCACTGCTCGTCGCCCCAGGGACCACCGCCGATCGGGCCGAACATGTTTCGGCCCATCACGGCGGCCCCGATGTTCTCGCGCGATTCCTCGACTATCCGTGTGCTCTCGTTCACCTCGCCGCCCTGCTTGCCGTGGGCTTGGCGCCAGGCGGCCAGTGAAACCACCCAGTCGTGGAGCCGCTCGCCGCCCTCGCCGAGCGGGTTCTCCTCGCTCTGGTTCGGGCCGGCGACGAAACCGTCCACGGAGATCGAGATATGACACCTGAAGCTTGCTCATCGCGCCTCCTCAGTAGGCGGCCGCTGGGGCCGTGGGTTCTCAATGCCTATGACCGGTCCGCGCCGGGAAACTAATCGCGGCTGCACTGCGGGCGCCGTGCGCCTCTCCGGCAGATCGAGCATGCCCGCAACGGTAGCCTCGGCCGGGTGTTCGACCACGTCGGCATCGCCGTCTCGGACCTCGCGGCCTCCGAGCGCTTCTACCGCACCGTCCTGAGCGTCCTGGGCGTCGAGCCCAGCCATGCGGACGCCGAGCTGGTCGAGTGGGACGACTGGGACATCGGGCCGACGGACCGCGAGCATCCCGTGACCCGCGGGCTCCACGTCGGCTTCCGCGCCCGCGACCGCGCGCAGGTCGACGCGTTCTGGCAGGCGGGCGTCGACGCGGGATACCGCGACGACGGCGCGCCGGGCCCGCGCACCCAGTACGGCCCGACGTACTACGGCGGCTTCCTGCTCGACCCGGACGGCAACAGCGTCGAGGCCGTCCATGGCGACCGCGAGGGCGCCGTGCCCGACGGCCGCATCGACCACCTGTGGCTCCGCGTCCGCGACCCGCAGGCGTCCCGGCGCTTCTACACGACGATCGCCCCGCACGCCGGGCTCCGCCTGGCGCACGACGAGCCCGGCCGCGTGCAGCTGTCGCGGCCCGGACTACAGCTTCTCGCTCGTCCGGGACGAGCGGCCGCTCACCGAGCACGTCCACCTCGCGTTCCCCGCGCGCGAGGACGCCACGGTGCGCGCGTTCCACGCCGCCGCGCTCGCGGCGGGCTACGAGGACCACGGCGCGCCGGGCGAGCGCGCGGTCTACCACCCCGGCTACTACGGTGCGTTCGTCCTCGACCCGGACGGGCACAACGTCGAGGTCGTCAACCACAATCGGGGCTGAGGCGTGGTCGACGAGTCCGCCCGTTCGGCGCCCGCATCGCCCAATCGCCCGGGGGAGGGGACTACTCCTAGCCTGGTGCTCGCCGGTCGAAATCTGCACTTGCCAGGACCCCCGGTTCGGGGATAGGGTTGGACCAACCCGGGCAGGTCGATCAAGGAGGAGATGTCGAATGGCTGATGCTGCACTGTTCATCGGATGGGGCCAGGTGACGCGCGGACGCGAGAAGCGCGCTCTCCAGGTGTTCAACGAGAGCGTCGAGTACTGGGGAGGACTCCAGGGCGACGGCAAGATCGAGGACTTCGAGGTCGTTCTGCTCACTCCTCACGGCGGAGACCTGCAGGGCTTCGCGCTGCTGCGTGGCAGCGAGGATCAGGTCAGCGCGCTGCGCACCGACGAGGAGTTCCAGCGGCGCATCGCGCGGGCCGACCTGATCGTCGAATCGCAAGGCGTCGTCGATGCCCTGATCGGCGACGGCATCGCTCGCGGCATGGGCCAATACCAGGGTGAGATCGACGACCTGGATTAGCTTCGCCGGCGTTTCACCGATGGGCGCGGCTGGTTGCGAACCGCTCAGCCCGGCCTGAACCAGGCCACCGTCGCCCTCGCGTTGTCGGGCGGTCCGGCCAGCGGGTTGGCGGGTTGTGCTCGCAGGAACAGCCCCAGCGTCACGTGTTGTTCGACGGGGTAGATGCCGAAGCACCGGTTGAGGTTGAGCGTGAAGGTGAAGGTGTTGGCCGGGTCCGCGGGCTGATCGTCCGCCGCATCCGCCAGGCCGGAGACCGACTCGTAGAAGAGCGGGAAGTCGGGTGCCTGGGCCGGTGTGAGGTTCGGATCCGTCTCGGAGTAGGCGCTCGACGGACAGCTGCCGCCCTGGAACGAAGCGGGGTCCTCGAGCGAACCTCGGCTGTCCGCGACGTACACGTTGTGGCCGACGTCGACCCACTTGCCGGGCTCATCCGGCAGGGCCCTGCGCTGCGGGCGCCAGAACGTGAGGGTCACCTCGACGTCGGTGTCGGCGTCGGGGCCGTCGGTGGGAACGAACGGGTTCTCCTGTGTCCCCGGTGCACCGGGGGTGACCGGGTATGACATCCCGATCGAGCTTCCGGCCTCGTCGGTGTAGGAGACGAGCGCGGGGACCGTCTCGAAGAGATAGGCGAGGGTGCCGGTGAACGCCTCGTTTCGATCGTCTCTCGTTGCCCGCGCGATCAGGAGGTCGCCGGCTCCCACCTGGTCGCTGGTCGCTCCGTGGAGCAGCGGGACCGCGTGCGCGTCGACGCCCTCGCCCGGGACCGTCACCCAACCGAGCGAGCCGAAGCCGTCCTCGTCGCGATCGCAGCATCCGGGGAACGGGTCGCCAAGGCTGCCTCCCGGAGGCCGCGGGACGAGGGAGACACTGGTGAGCGTCCCCGTGCTGCCGTTCTTCCGGCAGTAGATCAGTCCCGTGTCGGGGTCACCGCAGTCGAGCTCCACGGGCGGGTCGCTCGGTCCCTCGGCCTCGATTCCCAGGCTTCCCAGGATCAGGCCTCCGAAGCTCGGCAGGGCCGCCTCGATCTGCTCCTCGCTCAGGCCCGGCGCGTTGGCGTTCACGGCATCCGGCAGATCGAGGTTGAGCAGGGAGATCGCGCGGACCACGACGTCGGGTGCATCCGCGGAGCCACGGGCGGCGGCGTCCGCGGCTCGGGGTCGAAGCGGTCGAGGATGACGTCGCCGTCGTCATCGACGTCGAGCGCGTTCGGGATTCCGTCGAGGTCACCGTCTCCCGGGGCCCCGCCGCTCGGTGGACGCGGGCACCAGGCCGAGGTTGCCGGCGCCCAGCGGGGCTCCCTGCTCGGCGCGGGCGGTGCGCTTGAGGTTGAGGTACTTGCCGGGGAGCCGCTGTGAGAGCTTGGCGTAGCCGTCGCCGGGGTTGACCTCGATCTTGCCGAGCTTCGCCCCGGCCTTGACGCCGATGATCGCGCGCTCTCCATGCTTCTTCTTGGCGACCACTATCGGGCCGGCGTAGGTGCCGTCAGGGGCTCGCAGCTGCAGGGTCACCTTCTTGGTCGGCGGGCGGAGCTTGAACTTGCCGCGCGCCGCGCGATCGGTCTTCGCCTTGCCGCTCGCCGCCAGCGCGATCACCGTGTAGCCGCGCGCAGACAGCTTGCCGCTGACCTTCGCGGGCTTTGCCTGGGCGAAGGCAGGAACGAGCAGGGCGAGGATCAAGATGCATGCCGCGAGCAGCGCAATGCGAGTTCGAGAGATCATGATCCAGTTCTCACCCAGTTGCCTTCGCCGGAATGGGTTGCGCCCGAGTCGGGACCGCTCTACTACAACATCGCTGGGAGAGACGAGTTGCGGCTCGATGTCCGAGCGCTTGGCGAACTTCCCCCGCGGCCTGGCGAAACCGCCAGAAAGCGCTATCCAGCCGATGGGCGCGGCTGGTTTCGAACCAGCGACCTCTCGCGTGTGAAGCGAGCGCTCTCCCACTGAGCTACGCGCCCGGTGGCGCGGATGATACGGCGGGGGATCAGGGTGAATCTTGCTACCGGCGCCCGCCGGCGGGCCCTAGATGTCGGCCGACTCGTCATCCTTCCGGCCGGTGAGCGCCGACGAATCGCACAACGGTCGGCCCGAGGCCCTCGCGGTCAACCTCGCCTACTACCGCCTCAGCCACATCGACCAGGCCTCCGGCTACGACCAGCTGCCCCGGCACCTCGCGACGGTGGCGAGGGTGCGGATGGTCGAGCCCGCCTTGCCGCGGAGGATGCCCAAGGCGGTCTCCGCCCGGCTCGGGCGCTCGCGTCGGCTCGCGTTCTACGAGCCCGCCGGGCTGCGGCTCGAGTACGCCGTCCTGCGCCGCCTCCTCGAGGCGCCGGGCGAGGTCTGTCATCTCATGTACGCCGAGGATCACTTCAACCACCTCGCGCACGTTCGCCGCCTTCCGCGCCGGCTGCGCGGAACCCTGGTCGGCACCTTCCACCAGCCACCGGACCGCTTCGAGGCCGTCGTCCGCTTCCCGGACCTCGAGCATCGCCTGCGCGCGCTCGACGCCGCGATCGTCTTCAGCCGCGATCAGGCCGACTTCCTCAGCGCGCTGATGCCGCCCGGCCGAGTTCATCTCGTGCCCCACGGCGTCAACGCCGATCATTTCCGGCCCCGCGATGCCCCGGCGCCCGGGCCTCTGCGTTGCCTGGCCATAGGGTCGTGGTTGCGCGACTTCGCCCTGCTCAGGGCGGTGATCGAGCGGGTCGTCGCTGCCGAGCCGTCGATCTCGTTCGAGGTGGTGACAAAGCCCGAGCATCTCGGCGAGGTCGCAGGCGCGCCCGGTACGACCGTGCGAGCCGACATCCCCGGCGAGGCGCTGCTGGCGAGCTATCGCGCCGCACACATCTTCGTTCACCCGGTGGTCGCGGCTGCCGCCAATAACGCGCTCGTCGAGGCGATGGCATCGGGGCTGCCAACCGTCGCCACCCGGATCGGAGGCATCCCCGAGTACGTTGGAGACGACTGCGCCGTGCTGACGCCGCCGGGTGACGTCGAGGCGATGGCCGCTGCGATCCTCGCCCTCGCGCGCGATCCCGAGCGGCGCGCTCGAATGGCGCTGGCAGCTCGCGAGACCGCGCTGGCGCTCGACTGGCCGGCGATCTCGCGGCAAACGCTTCGCGTCTACTCGGCCGCCGTCAGAGTGCGCGCGGCGGCGCTTGGCGACGTCTAGGTGCCGCGCCGGTCGAGGTCGACGCCCCCGGCCTCGTGGACGGCCGGCGCCAGTCGCTTGACCTTGACGCCACCGCTGGGCGGGACGCCGCCGGGCAACGTCCCGCTCTGCGTCCCACCGGCGCTGGGCGGGGGTGGGGGCGGCGGCGGCGTAGGTGCGGTGGTCGCCGGCGTCGGGCAACGCATCGTGTAGACGGTGCGGGCCGTCCGCCCGGCGCGGTTGACCACCGAGTGGCTCCACGAGAGATGCAGATGATGACCGCGGCCGTGGCCCGCGTCGCCGTTGTAGCCGACCCAGCGAAACGGCTGCACGGGCTCGTTCTGCTCCGGCTCCGCGAACAGGGCGAGCGATGTGATCTCGGCCCAGGTGCCGCCCTCGTCGAAGTCGGGGACGATGTCGAGCGCGAGGCCGAGCGGGTGCTCGCCGTTGGCCGCATGCTCGGGTCCGGCCGAGTAGCCATCGGTGATGAACAGCGGGTAGCGCTTTCGCAGCCAGCGGATGTCGGTCAGCAGCCGGCGGTCGATCGTCTCGCCGGGAAAGCCGGGGATGTCGACGATCTTGCCGCCCCCGGTCGTCTCGCACAACCCCGGCGCGAGCTTGGTGCTGCGCATCTTCGCCGTCGCACTCGCGCTCACGGTCATCACGGCAAACACCGCGCACACGACAGCCACCGAGGCTCGAAACAGACGTGACCCGGTCATCGCGACACCGGGCTGCGCCAGAAGGAGGTTTGCTCGCGCGCTCCCGGCCAGTTGAGCTCGATGTGGACGTGATCGCGATGCGCCTGCGTGCGGTCGAGATCGTTGCGCAGATCACCGTTTCGCTTGAAGCAGTAGCTGTAGCGCCCGAGCTCCTCCATCCCCGCCCACCAGCTCTTGCAGTCGAAGATCAGGCCCTGGACGCCCATGCGACGGGCAAGCGCCGTGGTGTTGTCGTTGCGGTCGGGTTCGATCAAGGTCTCGATCAGCCGCATCGCGGCGCGTCGCTGAGCGGCGATGCCGGCGTCGAGGTGCCAGTCGATCGCGCGCCCTTCCGAATGAACGCTGAAGCTATCGCGCTTGAGTCGCTCGCAGCGCGTGATCCCCCAGCTCTTGCCACGGACATTGCGCTCTAGCCAGTTCTCGAGCTCTCGCATGCCCTTCGGCACATCCTTGCGACAGCCATCGGCGTCGTCGTAACGGCTCTCCTCGATCGGCTTGCCGACCAGGCGCTCGTCGTTTGCAGGATTCGTGCTGAGACCACCGGCCGTCGCCGTTGCGGCGATCGCGCCGGCAAGCGTGATGCCTGCGGCGACGAGTGCGAGCGCGCGAGAGAGGGGCCCGCGCCCCCCGCGCAGTCGCCTCCCCGACGCCTTGTCGGGGTGAAATCCCATCGAGGTTTCCTTCGGACTGTTTCCGCATCGGCTTTAGCCGCGATAACATCTGCCCCGACCGTGCTAGGCGGGGAAGTAGCGGCGCCCTGTACCCGCAATCCGCTCTAGCGGGGCCGAAGCTCGTCTGAGGGTCATGGCCTTCGGGGCCAGTACGCCGCGGGCGGTGTCGACGGTCAGGTCCCGCGCGATGCGCGTCCGCGAATCAGGTCAGGTCCGGAAGGAAGCAGCCTTAAGCGGAGCCGGGCAAGTGCCGCGGATCAACCTGACTCGAGCTAGCCACGGCGGGCACGCCCGGAGACCATTCTCGAGGTCGAGCGCGCACGGTCATTTCTTTCACCGGGACGTAGCCGGGAGCCCCGGTCGGGCTCCCGGCGCGACCGGCCCAGCACCGTCAAGGCGGCTATTGAGGCGACCACTAGACTCGGCCGAGTGACCGGAGAGACGTCCCTTTACCGGCGCCACCGCCCCCAGGCCTTCGACCAGGTCGTCGGCCAAGAGCACGTGGTGCGCACCCTGCGAAACGCCGTCGAGCGCGATCGCGTCCACCATGCCTACCTCTTCGTCGGCTCGCGCGGCACCGGCAAGACCTCGCTCGCCAAGATCCTCGCCCGCTCGCTCAACTGCGTCGACGGACCGACGCTGACGCCGTGTGGCGAGTGCGAATCGTGCGTATCGATCGCCGCCGGCAGCTCACTCGACGTGATCGAGATGGACGCTGCCTCCAATCGCTCGGTCGACGACATCCGCGAGTTGCGCGAGCGCGTCGGCTACGCCCCCGCCGGCGGCCACTGGAAGGTCTACATCCTCGACGAGGCCCACATGCTCACGCGCGAGGCCTGGAACGCCTTCCTCAAGACGCTCGAGGAGCCTCCCCCGAACACCGTCTTCATCCTCGCAACCACCGAGCCGCACAAGGTCATGGCGACGATCGTCGATCGCTGCCAGCGCTTCGATTTCCAGCGGCCTTCGCTCGAGCAGATCGCGGAGGTGATCCGCCGCGTCGCCGCGTCGGAGACGATCGAGATCGAAGACGGCGCGGTCGGCGCGATCGCGCGCGCCGCCTCGGGCAGCTTTCGCGACGCGCTCGGGACGCTCGATCAGCTCGTCTCCTACGGCGGCAAGTCGGTCAAGACCGACGACGTGCTCGCTGTCCTCGGCATCGCCGACTCCGACCTCATTCTCGGCGCCGCCGATGCGATCGCCGCCGGCGACGGCAAGGCTGCGCTGGAGACCAGCGAGCGCCTCTCGCGCTCCGGGCGTGACGTGAGCCAGTTCGCCCGCGACCTGCTCGCCCACCTACGCCAGCTGATCGTCATCCGCACCGCGGGCGAGCTTCCGGATTCCTTCTCGATCACCGCCGGCGATCCCGAGCGCCTTCGCACCCAGGCCGAGTCGCTGTCGGACCTCACCCTCGGCCGTTCGGTCGACGTGCTGTCGGCGGCGCTGACGGCGATCCGCGAGGGAGACGAGCCGCGGATGACCGTCGAGCTTGCCCTGCTGCGGGCCGCGAGGCCGCAGATCGATCCTTCGCGCGAGGCCTTCGCCGAGCGCCTCGAGCGTCTCGAGCGCGCGGCCGCCGGCACCGCCGCGCCCGCAGCGCCGGCGACCGCGTCAACGCCCGACGCACCCGCGGCACCTGCGTCCCCTGACGCAGCCGAAGCCGGCGCCGCCCCGCCCGCAGCGGACGAACCGCAGTCAGAGTCACCAGCTTCAGCGCAGGCGACAGCGGTCGCCGACGCCGTCGACCTCGAAAAGCTCGTCAGCCTCTGGCCCGCGGTGATCGACCAGGTGCGCTCCTCGGGCGAGCAACTGCTCTCCCATGTGCTCGAGGCGGCGCGGCCCGTCGCCGTCAACGTCGAGGAGGCGGTGCTCGAGGTCGGCTTCCCCGCCTCGGCCGCCTTCAACAAGCGCAAGGCCGAGGCCGCGGATGCGCGCGACAAGTTCGCCGACGCGATTCGCACGATCGTCGGCGAACGCCTGCGCCCCGTCTACGTCCTGCTCGAAGGCGAGGAGGACGCAGAATCCGACGAGCCGGCGATGAGCGAGGATGAACTGATCGAGATGGTCCGCAGCGAGTTCGATGCGGAGGAGTTCGTGACCGATCCCGAGCAAGAAGAACGCGAAGCCAAGGAGGCTTGAAGAAGAACATGGCGAGGCTCCCTCAAGGCCCAGGCGGATTCGACATGGGCGCGATGATGAAACAGGTCCAGCAGATGCAGACCGACATGGAAGAGGCCCAGGCCAAGCTCAAGGAGGAGGTGGTCGACGCCAGCGCCGGCGGTGGCATGGTCAAGGTGAAGATGAGCGGCGACCTGCGCCTGCTCGAGATCACGATCGACCCCGAGGCGATCGACCCCGAGGATGCCGAGCTGCTTCAGGACATGATCCTCGCCGCGACCAACGAGGCGCTCCGTGCCGCCCAGGAGCTCGCCGCGACCAAGATGGGCGGCATCGCGGGCGCCGGCGGTGGCGCCGGCGGCCTCGGCAGCCTCGGCTTGCCCGGGCTGTAAGAAGCACCGCTCTCGCGCCAAGAGCCGGCCCGTGCGCCGCGCCGATCGCTAGCGTCACCTATCCATGTATCCCGAGCCGATCAACCGCCTCGTCTCCGAGCTCGGCAAGCTCCCCGGGATCGGCCAGCGCACCGCACAGCGCCTGGCCTTTCACATCCTGCGATCTGAGGACGGCGACGCCGCCGCGCTCTCGGATGCGATCCGCGAGGTGCGCGAGCGCGTCGGGCTCTGCGAGGTCTGCTTCAACCTCTCAGAGGGCCCGCGCTGCCAGGTGTGCCAGGACTCGCGCCGCGACGCCTCGATGATCTGCGTCGTCGAACAGCCCGCCGACGTGATCCCGATCGAACGCACGCACGAGTATCGCGGCCTCTATCACGTGCTCGGCGGCGCGCTGTCGCCGATCGACGGCGTCGATCCCGACGATCTCAAGATCGCCGAGCTCGTCGATCGCGCAGAGGCCGAGTCCGTGAGCGAGGTCGTCCTCGCAACCAACCCGACGACCACGGGCGAGGCGACAGCCCACCACGTCGCCGAGCTTCTGCGCGGACAGGTGTCGATCACTCGCCTCGCCAGCGGCCTGCCGGTCGGCGCCGACCTCGAGCATGCCGACGAGGTCACGCTCGGGCGCGCCTTTTCCGGCAGGCGTGCCGTCGCCTAGGTTTCAGCGTCCTCAGCGAGGCGGAGGCACGTCGTCGCGGCGCACCTCTCGCTGGACGACGACGTCGCCGCGGCGACGATCCTGCGAGTAGAGGAACAGCCCCAGCAACAAGCCGACGACCCCGGCGATCATCAGGATCAGGCCGATGGTCTCGAGGTCGACGCTCTCGACCTCGTCGTTGATTGCGTAGCGAAGGATCGCGCCAACGGCGATCACGAATATCGAGCTGCCGATGGTCATAAGCTGATTCGCTCCTTGGTTGCTGGACGGCCGCACCCTACCCGCGCTCGCGGGCGGCTAACCCCCGCTGCAGCTAGGTCTCGCTGAGCCCGAAGCGCGCGTGCAGGCGGCGAAGCGGCGCCGGCGCCCACCAGTTCCAGCGCCCGAGCAGGCGCATCAGCGAAGGCACCAGCAGCGCCCTGATGATCGTCGCGTCGATCAGCACCGCGATCGCCGTCCCCAGCCCGACCTGCTTGATGAAGATGATCTCGGAGGTGACGAAGGCGCCGATCGCGATCGCGAACAGCACCGCGGCGGCGGTGACGATGCGCCCGGTGCGCTCGAGCCCGGTCGCGACGGCCTCGCGGTCGCTCGCGCCCGCGTCGCGCGCCTCCTTGATTCGCGCCAGGAGGAAGACCCCGTAGTCGGTCGAGAGCCCGAAGGCGACGGCGAACAGCAGCAGTGGCTGGGTCGATTCCAGCCCGCCCTGGCTGTCGTAGTCGAGCAGGCCCTCGAAGCGACCGTCTTGGAAGATCAAGACCAGGATGCCGAAGGTCGCGGCCAGCCCCAGGGCGTTCATCAGCACCTGCTTCAACGGCAGCACGACCGAGCCCGTCATCAAGAAGAGGACGACGAAGGTGACGCCGACGACGATCGCAATCACGGTCGGCAGGTGCGCGGCGAGGCTGTCCTGGAGATCGAGAAACTCGGCGGTCGCGCCTGTGACCGCGACTCCGGCAACGTCGGCGCGGATCTGCTCGACGAGGTCCTGGCTGTCCTCGGAGAGGCTGTCGGTCTTCGAGATCACGTTGATCGCGTAGACGTCGTCTTCGAACCCAGCCGGCGGCAACACGTCCGCGACCCCGGGCAGGCCGTCGACGCGCTCGGCGATCTCAGCGGCTCCCGCCTCCTCGCCGACGTAGACGAGGTTGACCGGGGTGTCGCGAAATGGCGGGAAGTCGGCGCGAAGCGTGTTGTCGACCTGGCGTGCGCTCGTCGTCTCCGGCAGCACCTGTGCGTCGACCGAGGTGAAGTTGATCGAGAGGAAGGGGATCCCGAGGGCGATCAGCAGCGCCGAGCTGGCCACGGCGATCCGCACGGGAAAGCGCATCACCAGCTGCGACAGCCGATACCAAAAGCCCTCGCCGGTCGGCCGCGCGTCGGCCGAGGCGCGGCGTTGGAGGAAGGCCGGCGCGAGCGCGTTGACGCGCTCGCCGAGCATCGCCAGGATCGCCGGCAAGACGACCAGGGCGATCACCGCCGCGATCAGGGCCACCGCGGCGCCGCCGATGCCCATCGAGTAGAGGAAGCGCTGCGGGAAGACGAGCAGCGAGGCGAGCGCGCCGGCAACGGTTATCGAGCTGAAGAGGACGGTTCGTCCTGCGGTCGCCAGCGTGCGTTTGAGCGCCGGCAGCCCGGCCCCGGTCTTCGCGATCTCCTCGCGATAGCGCGAGACGATGAACAGGCTGTAGTCGATCGCCAGCCCGAGCCCGAGCCCGGTGACGAGGTTGAGGGCGAAGATCGAGACCGAGGTGAACTCGACCGCCGTGCGCAAGACGAGGAAGGTGCAGATGATCGCCAGGCCCCCGATCACCAGCGGCAGCAATGCGGCGACCAGGCTGCGAAAGAAGAGCAGCGAGAGCAGGAAGAGGATCGGGAAGGCGAGCAGCTCGGCGCGCGCGAGGTCGCTTTCGACCCGCTCGCCGATCTGGACGCTGGCGAGCGCGGGCCCGCCGACCTCGACCGACGGCTCATCCGCCAGCGATTCCTGCAGGTGCTCCGCGGCGTCCTCGCGCTCGCCTTCGTCGGCCGGCGAGAAGCTGACCGCGATGTAGGTCGCATCGCCGTCGTCGGAGATGAACTGCGGTGAACCCTCGTCGCCGAACCAACGGGTTCCCTGGACCTCGCTCTGGCTTTCGATCCGCTGGTTGAGCGCATCGACCTCGGCGCGCCCGGCCTGCGTGCGCACATCGACGCCGGAGATCAAGACGATCGCTCCCGTGCCGCGGTAGCCGGCATCCTCGAGGCGCTCGTTGGCGATCACGCTCTCGGTCTCCGGGTCGTCGGCGCCGTAGCCGCTGAGCAGCTCCGCGACCCCGCCGCGATCGCGCCCGCGGCGACTGAGAAGGCGACCGCGCCGATCACGATCCAGCGACGGCGGCGTTCGGCGAATGCGGCTAGGCGGTCGAACATCAGGCGGTTCCCTTCTCGTTTGTCGGTTTCGCTCGTTTGTGCAGGCGCTTGGTTTCGTCCTCACACCAACCGGCGATGAACTCGTTCAAGGCGATCCCGAAGCGAAGCGACGACGCGATCGAGCTCTCTGAACCGGTGGCCTTGCTGCTCTGGATTGCCCGCAGTCGCTCGGCGACCGACTCGTGGTGAGCGCGCTTGTACTCGAGCGCGGTCAGCGTCGTTTCCGTGCCGCCGAAGTCGGAGAAGAAGATCTTGAGCAGGCTCTCGTCGCGCATCTCCTGGATCTGAGGCGGCGCGGCGAGCCACTGTCGAAGCGCCTTGCGCCCGGCGGCAGTGAGGCTGAACACCTTGCGCTTGCGGCCACCGTGGGGGACGGCCTCGCCGGTGATCAGGCCGCCGTCGGCGAGCCGGCGCAGCTCGGGATAGATCTGGCCGTAGGAAGCGGCCCAGAAGAACCGCGTCGAATGGTCGACGAACTGCTTGATCTCATAGCCCGACATCGGCCGCATGCCGAGCATCCCGAGGATGGCGCAGGAGGTTGGATTCAGCTCCATATATCGGATAGATATATCAGATCGATATATCTAGCGGCTCGAGAAGGCCCTGCGCGCGCTTCAGCTCGAGCACTCGGCCGGCCGCCTCGGCGAGGCGTTCCTGACTGAGCTCGCCGGACTCGACCGCTGCCAGGATCTCCTCGCGGACTCCTACCTGGTCCTCGGGCGAGCCGATCTGGAGCAGGTCGGAGCCCGCGGCCAGCGCCTTCACCGCCGCCTTGGCCGTCGTGCCCGTCGCCCGGACGGCACCTGAGCCGAGGTCGTCGGTGATCGCGGCGCCATCGAAGCCGAGCTCGTCGCGCAGGAGGCCGGTTGCCACCGGCTCGGCCAGTGCGCCCGGTGTGATCGTGTCGTAGGCGCCATAGAAGGCGAGCGAGACGACGACGGCGGGAGCGCCCTCGGCGAAGGCGGCACGAAACGGCTCCAGGTCGCGCGATGAAAGCGAGGCAGCGTCGAGGCTGACCGTGGCGGGTCCCCGGCTGGTGTCCTGCGAGGCGGCGCCGAGACCGGGGAAGTGAAGCGGGGCGCAGGCGAGGCCCTCGTCACGGCAACCGCGAAGCGCGGCGGCGGTGAGTGTCGACACGGCGCCTGCGTCGTCGGAGAAGGCGCGGTCGGCGACCGGCGAGTCGAGGGTGGCGACATCCGCGACCGGAAACAGGTTGAGGTCGAAGCCGGCATCGACCAGGGCCGCGGAGGTCTCGGCCGCCCACCGCTCCGCCCCCGCAACCGAGTCTGCGTCGCCGATCAAGAGCTGGGTCTGCTCGGGAGGGAGGTCAGGCAGGGCTCGGTACTCGCCCCCTTCCTGTGAGACGACGAACAGCGGCTCGATTCGCCCGCCCTCGCCCGCGGCGGTGCGCAGTTCGTCGACCAGTGCCGTGCCTGCCGTCGCGTCGGTCCAGTTCTCCGAAGCGACGATGACGCCGCCGAGCTGGCGTTCGCGGAGCTCGTCGACGAACGGCGCGCTCGAGTCGGTGCCCTCGAAGCCCAGCAGGAGGACTTGGTCCACGAGGTCCTCGGTGCTCATTCCCGAGACGAGATCGGAGACCGGGCCCGAGAGCTCGGTCTCGATCTCGGCCGGGCCACCACTCTCGTCGTCGGAGCGAAACAGCAACCAGGCGCCGACGCCGAGCGCCACGACGACCGCCACCGCCCCGGCCCGACGGGCCATCAAAACCCGTCGCGAAGGCCACCTCGAGTCGTCCATCTGCGCTGCGATCGTATTCTCAGAGCCCGATGCCAGAGACGATCGTGATGAAGTTCGGCGGCACCTCCGTCGCCCGACCCGAGGACATCAAGCGCGCCGCGCGGCGGATCGTCGACGCGCGCGAGCGCGGAATGCAGGTCGTCGCCGTGCTCTCGGCCCGTGGCAAGACCACCGACGAGCTCGTCGCCGCGGCCTACGAGATCTCGGATCGTCCCCTGGCTCGCGAGATGGACATGCTGCTTTCCACGGGCGAGCGGATCTCCTGTGCCCTGTGTGCGATGGCGATCCACGACATGGGCCACAGCGCGATCTCGCTGACGGGCTCGCAGGCGGGAATCGTGACCGACTCCTCGCACACCAAGGCGCGCATCCTCGACGTCCGCGCCGACCGCATTCGTGCCGCCCTCGACGACGACCGTGTCGTGCTCGTCGCCGGCTTTCAGGGTGTCTCGGGCGATTCCAAGGACGTGACGACGCTCGGGCGCGGAGGGTCGGACACGACCGCCGTCGCGATCGCCGCCGCCCTCAGCGCCGACGTCTGTGAGATCTACACCGACGTCGCCGGGGTCTTCAGCGCCGACCCTCGCCTCGTTGCCGACGCGCGCAAGCTGGCGATGGTCTCATTCGACGAGATGCTCGAGATGTCGTCCTCGGGCGCCGGCGTGCTGCAGCTGCGCGCGGTCGAGTACGGGCGAAATCACGGCGTCAGGATCCATTGCCGCAGTTCGTTCGACGAGGCGCCCGGTACGCTCGTCGTCGGCGAGGAGGAGACCTTGGAGCAACCGAGCGTTACAGCCGTGACGCACGCCTACGAGGCGCGTGTGACCCTGACCGGGCTCAACGACGAGCCCGGCGTCGCCGGGCGCGTTTTCACCGCCCTTGCCGACGCCAACGTCAACGTCGACATGATCATCCAGAACGAGCCCGTCTCGGCCGACCAGAAGGCCGACCTCTCGTTCACCGTCGCCAACGATGACCTGACCTCGGCGACCGACGTGCTCGTGCCGCTTCAGGTCGCCGGCGGCGTCGAGACCGATGCCAACATCGGCAAGGTCTCGATCGTGGGCGCCGGCATGCGCAGCCATCCGGGCGTCGCCGCGAAGGTGTTCAAGACGCTCGGCGACAACGAGATCAACATCGAGATGATCTCCACTTCCCCGATCAAGATCTCCTGCGTGGTTGCCGCCGACCGCGTTCCCGACGCGGTGCAGGCGATCCACGAGGCGTTCGAGCTCGGCGACGACGCGATCCGCGAGGAAGACCCGGCCGGCGAGCATCGCCCGCGGGTGCGCCCCGCCGGGGAAGCGCTGTGAGCCCCGCCGGCTACCGCGTGGGCGTCGTCGGCGCCACGGGCGCGGTTGGCTCGACGATCCTCTCGATTCTCGCCGAACGCGACTTCCCGGCCTCGGAGGTGGTCCCGTTCTCGTCCGAGCGCTCGGCGGGGACGAGGCTCGAGTTCGGCGGCGGCGAGATCGAGTGCCGGCCGCTGAGCGAGGAGTCGATCCAGGGCCTCGACATCGTCCTCTCGTCCGCCGGCGGAGCGATCAGCTCGGAGTGGGCGCCGCGCTTCGTCGAGGCGGGCGCCGTCGTCGTCGACAACACCAGCTTCTGGCGCATGCACGACGACGTTCCCCTCGTCGTTCCCGAGGTCAACCCCGAGGCCGCCGAGACGCACAACGGGCTGATCGCGAACCCGAACTGCACGACGATGGAGATGGTCGTCGCGCTGGCGCCGATCCAGCGCTCGGTCGGGATCGAGCGCCTGGTCGTCTCGACCTACCAGTCGGTCTCGGGTACGGGTCGCGAGGCGGTCAAGGAGCTCAACGAGCAGGCGCGCGCCGTGCTCGCCGGCGAGGAGCCGGCGGTACAGACATTCCCTCACCAGATCGCCTTCAACGTGATCCCACAGGTCGAGACGTTCAAGGACGGCGACGACTACACGACCGAGGAACGCAAGGTGATGCGCGAGACGCGCAAGATCTTCGGCGTCTCCGAGGACGAGCTGCGGATCTCGGCCACCTGCGCCCGGGTGCCGGTGGTCACCGGGCACTCGGAGTCGATCAACATCCAGACCCGCGAGCCGCTCTCACCCTCGGAGTGCCGCGAGTTGCTCGCGGCGGCGCCCGGCGTGATCGTCGTCGACCAGCCCGGTGAGGGCATCTACCCCTTGGCGCTCGATGGCGCCGGTCGCGACGAGGTGCTGGTCGGGCGAATCCGCAGCGACCCCTCGCACGAGCGCTGCCTCAACCTCTGGGTCGTCGGCGACAACCTGCGCAAGGGCGCCGCCACCAACGCCGTCCAGGTCGCCGAGCTTCTGCACCAGCGCGACCTCGTCCGCGTCCCCGCCGGCGCCGCGTTCTAGCAAGAGCTCGTGGCCGCGGCGATCGCCTCGGCGGCGCTGATAGTCGTCGCTTCGCTGGTCGTCGGCCAGGCCGTGCTCCGGCTCAGCGGCCGGCCTGATTGGAGCTGGCTTTCAGGGCCCGTCGGCTTGGCGCTGATCTTGGTCGCTACCGGGATCTGCGGCTTCGTTGCAGGCGCGGGGGACGGCGATTGCTGTGGTCGTTGGTCTGTTGCTGGCTGGCTCGGTTGTGCTTGCGTTGTTGGGGGAGCGCCGGCACGGTGAAGGTTCGGCGGAGCTGCTTCCCATCCCTGGTACGCACCGTCCTCGCATCCATGCTGCGGAAGCTCCGGCGAACCTTCCCCGTACCGTCGCTCCCGCTCTGGGGGCCGCCTTCCTGGCGGCCGCTTTTGCGGCTCTTCCGTTTATTGCGGCTGGGTTTGTGGGGGTTTTGGGGGTGGGGCTGGTCAATGACGACATGGCTTCGCATTTGCTGATTGCGGATTGGATCGATGAGCGGTTTCGGCCGGAGCCGGTGTTCATCGACCAGGGGTATCCGCTGGGGCCGCATGCGCTCGTTGCGGGCCTGTCGACTCTGTTGCACGCGAGCTCGATCGATGTTTTCGCCGGGCTGATGCTGGCGATTCCGGCGCTGACGGCGCTGGTCGCCTACTCGGCGCTGGACGGGCTGGGGACGGCGGCGCGAGTCGCTGACCTCGGCGCTGACCGCCTTGCCCTACATGGCTGTCGCCTACATCGCGCAGGAGGCGTTCAAGGAGCCGATCATCGCGCTCTTCCTGCTCGCTTTCGCGTTGCTGCTACCAACCGTGAAGTCACCTCGTCAGGCGATCCCTCTGGGCGTGATCGCGGCGGGCTCCGTCTACGTCTACTCCTTTCCAGCCCTCGCCTGGCTGGGTGGAGTGGCGGTCGGTCTGGGCGCTGTTCACGCTCCGCGGGCGCACCCGCGTGGCGCTGGTTGGCGTCGGCGTCGCGGTGGCTACGCTCCTGGTCCTGATCGCTCCGGAGCTCCCGCGGCTGCTGGAGTTCAAGGACTTCAGGGCGCTCGACCCGTCGAAGGCCAACGAGGGCGGGCTTGGAAACCTGCCTGGCGAGATCTCGCCGCTGACCGCGCTGGGCATCTGGCCGACGGGCGAGTTTCGCCTTTCAGCCGGCGCCAGCAGCCTGCCGACGATCGTCTTCTATGCAGGGGCGCTGCTGGCTGCCGTGGCCTTTGCCCTGGCGCTGCCTCGCTGGATTCGCCGATACGGTGCCGCGATCCCTGCGGCGCTTGTCGCAGCGGTTGTCCTCTATATCGCCGCTCGCGCGCTCGGCACGGTCTACACGTCGGCGAAGGCGATCTCGATCGCCGCGCCGCTGGTCGCGTTGGTGACGCTGGGTGGGCTGTTCGCGGCGAAGCGCCCGGCGATGACCGCTCTCGCCACCGTGTTCGCGATCGCCGCCGCGGGTTCGAGCTTTCTGATCCTGCGCCAGGCTCCGGTGGGCCCGGAGGACCACATGCAGGAGCTTGCCGAGATCCGGCCCTCGGTCGAGGGCGAGAAGCTGCTCTTTCTCGGCCGCGACAACTTCGTCCTCTACGAGCTGCGCGGCTCGAAGCCCTTCACCTCGGTGAAGAACTTCTACGACCCGTACTTCGTCGAGCCGAACGCCGAGCTCGCAAACGTCTTCTCCAAGTTCGATTTCGACTCGGTCACGGCCGAGACGCTGGCGCGTTTTCGCTATGTGCTCGCGACCCGGGCCGCGTATGCGAGCGGACCACCGCCCGGGTACGAGGTCATCGAGCGCACCGACTCCTACGAGCTGTGGCAGCGCGGCGAGTCGCCGCTCGGGCGCGAGCCGGGGGAGACCGACGCCGAGCCCGGCCGCCTCGGTGGCTGTGACGGCGCGAGCACGGCCGAGGTCTCGGCCTTTGCGAGGCCGCCGGTGGTGGCCGACGGCTGGTCGGCGCGCACGATCGAGGGCGGCGACGAGGACGCCGTGCTCGAGCTCGACCTGCCGGCGGGCGAGTGGGAGCTCTCGATCCAGTACGACTCCACCCGCGAGCTCACGATCGACGGTCCCGGGCTGGACGCGACTCTTCCCGGAAACCTCGACTATCGCGGCCCGGCCGCGTTCTTCGCCGTCGGGCCGATCAGCAGCGACGGCGACGCGCCGACGACGATCACCGCGACGGTCGAGGACCTTCCCGCCGCTCGGTCGGCTGCTCGGTGCCAGCTCGGTTGCCCATCTCGGGACCGTCGCCGCGACCACGACCGAGCCGCGCACCGACAGCTGCGACGACTACGTCGACTGGTACGAGTCCGCCATGAGCATCGGCGGCTAGCTCGATGCGGCGAGCAGCTTTTCGGCAAGCTCGCGGAAGAAGTCGCTGCGGGTGACGACCGCATGCATCTTGCCGCCGGTTGCGATCGGGATCACGAGCACGCGGTGATGCAGGAAGAGCTCGGCCATGCGGGTGTCGGAGTACTCGTCGTCGACGACGACGTGGTCGGTGGTCAGGTACTTGCGGATCGGTTCGCCGGTGCAGGTCTCGCGACGCTCGATCACCTCGTCGATCGAGCGCTTGATCATCGCCGAGGAGCCGAGCTCGCCGACGTAACCCGGAAACAGCGCCGTCATGAACTCGCGCTCGCCGAAGATGCCCGCGAAGCTGCCATCGGACTCGACCGCGGGCAGGCCCGGCAGCTTGGTCTCGATCAACCGCTTCACGGCTGGCCCGATCAGCTCGTCGGCCGAGAGCGGCTCGATCTCCGCAGGGCTGAATTGGCGAGCTTGGTCGGGCATCGGCTCCTATAACACCACGTATCGAATGCCGACATAGGCACTTGCGATGGCGAGCGACGAGAAGCGTCGCCGGAACGCCGATGCGCATGAACTGCACGAAGCCGATGCGATGGCCGGCGCGCTCGCTGAGCCCGGCGGCGGCGACGTTGGCCGCTGCTGCGATCAGCGTTGCGTTGCCGCCGAAGCAGGCCCCGAGAGATAGCGCCCACCAGTAGGCATCGTCGCCGCTCGTCGCCCTTGAGCTCGGTGACAACAGGGATCATCGCCGTGGTGAACGGGGATGTTGTCGACGATCGCCGAGCCGAGCGCCCCGATCCACAGCACGCCGAACAGCTCCGCCGTGCGGTCGCCGCCGGTCAGGTCCTTGACCCCCTCGGCGACGTCGGCGATCACACCCGTGGCCTCCAGCGCGCCGACCATGACGAACAGGGCGACGAAGAAGAACAGCGTCGGCCACTCGATCTTCGACAGCGCCTGCTCGAGCGAGATCTTGGTGATCAGCAGCGCTACTGCCGCGCCCGTGAGCGCGACGGTCGCGGGCTCGATGTGAAGCGCCTGGTGGGCGAAGAACGCGAGCACCGTGAGCACGAGCACGGTGCCCGAGCGCTTGAGCTCGGCTGCGTCGCGAATCGACGCACCAGCGTCGAGGTCCATGACCAGCTTGCGGTTGCGCTCGGGGATCTTCAGCTGCTTGCGGTAGATCGCGTAGAGCAGCGCGATCACCGCCACGAAGGTGACGACGACCACCGGTGCGAGGTTGACGATGAAGGCGTTGAAGCTGAGTCCCGTAGCGCCGGCGATGATGATGTTCGGCGGATCGCCGATCAGGGTCGCGGTGCCGCCGATGTTCGACGCGATCACCTCGATGATCACCAGCGGCAGCGGGTCGATGTCGAAGGCGTCGGCGATCAGGAACGTGACCGGGACCACGAGCAGGATCGTCGTCAGGTTGTCGAGGAACGCCGAGAGCAGGGCGGTCGTGCCGGCGAGCGCGAGGACGAGACGAAACGAATTGCCGTTGGAGATCTGGCCGGCGCGGATCGCGATGTAGTCGTAGACGCCGCTCTGCTGCGTCAGATAGACGAGGATCATCATCCCGGCGAGCAGGCCGATGGTGTTGAAGTCGACCGCCTCGATCGCGGCCTCCTGGTCGAACTCGGCTCCGACGAAGAGAACCACGATCGCCGCGCCGATGAGCGCAACCTTCGTCCGGTGTACGCGCTCGCTGGCGATCACCGCGAGTGCAACGATGAAGGTGATGATCGCTACCGCCACGGCTCACCGCACGATCGCGACAGGCACAGCTTGACGCGTGATGTGGGAAAAATTGGTCGCATGATCGATGCCGACCAGACTTCCCGGCTCACCGGGGCACAGAATAGGGAACCCCGCGCCGAGTTCGATCTCCGGCGCGTCGAGGTGGGCGAGATGCATCCCGCCGAGCGCGACGAGGCGATCGCCGTGATCGCCCGGGCGATGAGCGACAGCCCTCAGCACATCGCGGCCTTCGGCTCCGACATCGAGCGCAACTGCCGCCACCTGAAGCGGATGTTTCGCTCGATGTTCGCCATCGTCCGCGGCCAGCGCTCCGCTCGTGGCGCGCCTCGACGGCCGCATCGTCGGCGCCACCAACGAACTGCGCGAGGCGGGCTGTCGGCCGACCGCGATCGAGAAGCTGCGCCTCGCACCGGCCGTGCTCGCGGTCGGCCCTCGCGCCCTGCCGCGGGTCGGGCGCTGGCTGGCCGACTGGGAGCGTCGCGACCCCGACGCGCCGCACTCGCACTACGGCCCCTTCGGCGTCGAGCCCGCGCTCCAGGGCCGCGGCATCGGCAGCCTCGTGCTCGGCGAGTACACCCGCCGCCTCGACGCCGACGGCCTCGACGCCTATCTCGAGACCGACAAGCCCGAGAACGTGGCGCTGTACAGCCGCTTCGGCTTCGAGGTCATCGACGAGGGCGCCATCCTTGGGGACGCCGAACTGGTTCATGTGGCGCCAGGCCGGCGCCGACGCGCCGGCGACCCCGAGGCGCTGAAGCTAGTCGTTCGCGAGCTTCTCGACGACCTGGCGCGCGATCTCGGGTCGACGTCGGTGAACTTGAGATAGAGGGCGACGGCGTCGTCGATGTGACCCATCAGCGCCGCCTGCTCGACCTCCGGCGGCGGCTTCGGTGCCCCGGCGGGCAGGTCCATCAGGCCGGGCACGCCGGCGAGACGCTCGCCGACCCACTCGGTCGAGGCGACGTGGCGGTTCATGCCGAGCTGCTTGGGCTCATAGCCGAGCGCCAGCCCGACGAGCTGGGGCAGGTGCAAGACGGCGAGGCCGAGCTCGCGGCCGGCGATCTTCGCCGCCTCGGGCTGTTGCAGGTCGAGGTTGAGGTGGCACAGCGGGCACGGCGTGACGAGGCAGTCGGCGCCCTGGTCGAGCGCGTCGCCGATGTGGGTGCCGGCCTGGCGCAGCGAGGTCTCGCGGTTCATCGTCACGATCGGAAAGCCGCAGCACTTGCGCGAGCCGTCGTACTCGACGACCTCGCCGCCGAGCGCCTCGATCACCTTCTCGAGATAGAGGTCGCGCTCGGGATGCTCCTCGTAGCCGAGGCGATGCTTGGGCCGAAGCACGTAGCAGCCGTAGAAGGGGCCGACGCGCAAACCGGCGAGCGGGCGGGTCACCTTCGCCTTCAGGTTCTCGAGGCCGTAGTCCTCGACCAGCACCCAGAGGAAGTTCTTGTTCTCGAAGCCGTCCTTGTCCTTGACGTACTCGAGTCCCTCGTCGGCGAGCGCCTCGTTGACGTGGGCGCGGTAGGCCGAGTCGGCGTCGAGGCGCTGCTGGCACTCCGACTGCGCGCCCTGGCAGGTCGAGCAGATGTTCATCATCGCCAGGCCGGTGTCCTGGGCGAGGGCGAAGGTGCGCGCGTTGAGCGTGTCGGCGAGCTCCTGGTTGTGCTCGGCGATCACCCCGGCGCCGCAGCAGTTGGCGCGATCGAGCGTGACCAGCTCGATCTCGAGCTTGTCGGCGACGAGCGCCATCGAGCCGTGCAGCTCGGTCGTGAAGCCGCGCGAGACGCAGCCGGGCCAGTAGGCGAGCTTCATTCGCGCCCCTCCTCGGTCGTAGGTTGATCATCGGCCGACGCGACCGTCTCGGGCGGCTCGGCGGCAGGTGCGGAGACGGCCTCTGGTTGCTTTTCGTCTTTCTCCTTCGGCGCCGGCTCCTCGCCCTCCTCGCCGGTGATGTAGAGGTTGAGCTCGATTCTGGACTCCTCGGCGCGCTCGTAGATGCGCTCGACGTGCCCCTGGGCGTCGCCCGGCAGCTTGTGGTGGATCCCGGGGATCAGCTTCGGCAGCGAGCGCATCTTGCCCGAGCGGATGCCTCGAAGCGCGGTCGGGATCGACTGAATCAGGCCCTTGATCGACGCCAGCCTCGGCATCAGCTTGCCCTTGACGCCGGGCGCGTATGACTCCTGCAGCAGCAGCGACTCGTCGAGCGTGCCCTTCTTCTCGATGATCTTGACGAAGGCGGCCTCGTGGTTGTGGCCGTTGTTTCGGTCCTTGATCCCCTCTTCGCCGGCGAGCCGGCGCAGGCGCATGATCTGGTCCATCGGCGCCACGCCCTTGGGGCAGGCATCGATGCAGCTGAAGCAGTGGGTGCAGTCGTAGATGCCGTGGGGATCCTGGGCGAGGTCGTAGAGGCGCTCGCGGCTTTCGACGTCGCGGGGGTCGCCGACGAAGCGATAAGCCTTGGCCAGCGCAGCCGGGCCGATGAACTCGGGGTCGGCCTCCATCGAAAGACAGGAGGAGACGCAGGCGCCGCACTGAATGCAGGCGATCGTCTGCGTGATGTCGACCATCGACTCCGGCGGCACGATGCGCTCGCGCTCTGGCGGGTCGCCGTCGTCGAGCAGCCACGGCGTTACCCGGCGCATCTTCTCCCAGTGCGTCGACTCCATGTCGGTGACCAGGTCCTTGATCACAGGCATGTTGCCCATCGGCTCGACGACGATCGGGTCGTTGGTGCCGTTCATTCGGTTGGCGGCCTCGTGGGCCTCGCCGATCTGGGTCAGGCAGGCGAGCGTCGACTGGCCGTTGATCTTGACGCCGCACGAGCCGCAGATCGCAGCTCGACACGAGCAGCGAACCGAGAGCGAGCCGTCGTCGCGATCCTTTGCCTGCAAGAGGCCGTCGAGCACCGACAGCGTCGGGTCGAGCTCGACCTCGAACTCCTCCCAATAGGGCCCGTCGCCCGACTCGGGCTTGAACCGCCGCACCTTGAGCGTGTACTTCTCGGTCTCCGCCTCAGGCGCCGACGGGGTCGGCTCTTTGGTCTCTGCCTGTCCCACTAGTAGGTCCTCTCCATTGGCTGCCATTCGGTGATCGTGACCTCGGAGTAACTGACCTCCGGCCCGTCGCCGTTGAGGGTGAGGTCGATGTGCTTGAGCCACTCCTCGTCGTTTCGCTCGGGGAAATCGGTGCGGTACTGGGCGCCGCGGCTTTCCTCGCGGTGAAGCGCGCCGACGCAGGCGCACTCGGCGCAGTCGAGCATGTAGCCGAGCTCCAGGGCGCCGAGCACGTCCTGGTTGAAGATCGAGCCCTGGTCGTCGATGTAGGCGCTCGCGGCCTGCTCTTTGAGGTCCTTGACCTGGGCCAGCGCGGTCTCGACGCCCTCCTTGTCGCGAAAGACCGAGACATGGGAGTCCATCGTCTGACCCATCTCCTTGCGGATCTCCGAGACCCGGCGCCCCGAGCCGCGCTCGCGGCCGACGATGTCTGAGATCAGCTTCTCCTCGTCGGCGAGGATCGACTTCGACGGGCGTCCAACGTCGACGCCCTTGGCGCGTGTGGCCGCGTGCAGGCCGGCGCGCCGGCCGAAGATCAGCGTGTCGAGCAGCGAGTTGGCGCCGAGGCGATTGCCGCCGTGGACCGAGACGCAAGCCGCCTCGCCGGCGGCGTAGAGACCGGCGATCTCGGTGGCGCCGTCGATGTCGGTCTTGATCCCGCCCATCGTGTAGTGGTTGCCAGGCTTGATGTGGATCGGCTCGCGCGTGATGTCGACACCGGCGAAGTCGCGCCCGACCAAGACGATCTCGCGCAGCGCCTCGTGGATGCGCTTCTTCGGCACGACCGTGATGTCGAGTGCGACCGTTCCGTCGGGAAAGCCTCGGCCCTCGTTGATCTCGGTCTGCTCGGCGCGCGAGACGACGTCGCGCGAGGCCAGCTCCATCTTGTTCGGCGCGTACTTCTCCATGAAGCGCTCCCCCTCGGCGTTGAGCAGGTGCGCGCCCTCGCCGCGGGCGCCCTCGGTGATCAAGAAGCCCTTGCCCGCGAGCGTCGTCGGGTGGTACTGGATCATCTCCATGTCCATCAGCGGGGCGCCGACACGGTAGGCCTGGGCGATGCCGTCGCCCGTGCAGATCAGGGCGTTGGTCGTCGGCTGCCAGACCTGGCCGTTGCCGCCGGTGGCGATGATCACGTTCTTTGCCTCGAACAGCTCCATCGAGCCATCGCGGACGTTTCGCAAGATCGCGCCGACGCAGTTACCCGAGTCGTCCATCGCCAGCGACGTCGTGAAGTACTCCTCGTAGCGCGAGACCGACTCAGAGTGCTTCATCAACTGCTCGTAGAGCACGTGCATGATCGCCTGGCCGGTGATGTCGGCGACGTAGTAGGTGCGAGCCTGCGAGGCGCCGCCGAAGGCGCGGGTGCCGAGCTTCCCCTCCTCGTTTCGATGGAAGGGCACGCCGAGGTGCTCGAGGTGCAAGATCTCGTCGGGCGCCTCGCGGCACATGATCGCGATTGCGTCCTGGTCACCGAGGTAGTCGGAGCCCTTGATCGTGTCGAAGGCGTGCGATTCCCAGGAATCGCCCTCCTGCAGCGCGGCGTTGATTCCGCCCTGCGCGGCGTTGGAGTGCGAGCGCACGGGATGCACCTTGGAGACGATCCCCACGCTGACGCCGGTCTCGGCCGCGGCCAGCGCTGCGCGCTGTCCGGCGAGTCCAGCGCCGATCACCAATACGTCATGACGAGGCATCCGAATGTGACTCTAGTGAACGGCGTCAGTCGCCAGAAATCCGACCGCTGCGCTGGGACAAGCGCCTATGAACCAACCCCACAGAGCTGCCGAGCTACGCGCGCTTGCCGCGGCCGTAGAGCAGCTGGACCATGCGGCGGATCAGTTTCGAGATCCCGGCCCGGTAGGGGAACATGTGGATGTCCTTGTTCATGGCGAAGCGCGTCGTCACGACGGTCTGCTGGCGGGTGTACTTGCGGATCCCGCCGGCACCGTGGCGCGTGCCCAGCCCCGATTCCTTCCAGCCGCCCATCGGCAGCTCGAGCGCGACGTAGTTGATGCAGGCGTCGTTGATGCAACAGACGCCGGCCTCGATTCGCCGCGCAACCTGCTTGCCGCGGTCGAGGTCCTTGGTCCACACCGACGACTGCAAGCCGAATGGCGAGTCGTTGGCGAGGCGAACCGCCTCGTCGACGTCGCCGACCTTCATCACCGGCAGCGTCGGGCCGAAGGTCTCCTCGGTCATGCAGCTCATCGAGTGGTCGACATCAACCAGCAGCGTCGGCTCGAAGAAGTCGCCGGCGCCCTGCTTGCGCTTGCCGCCGACGAGCACCCGAGCGCCCTTCTCGACCGCGTCGGCCACGTGCGCTTCGACGATGTCGCCCTGGTCGGGCGAGGTGATCGCGCCGACCTCGACCGTGCCCGGATCGGTCGAGACGCCCTGGCGCAACTCGCGCATCTTCGCCTCCACCTTGCCGACGAACTCGTCGTAGATCGGCGCCTCGGCATAGACGCGCTCGATCGAGATGCAGGTCTGGCCGCCGTTTTGCATCGAGTAGTAGACCGCGGCGTTGGCGGCGCGCTCGAGGTTGGCGTCGGCGAGCACGATCATCGGGTCCTTGCCGCCGAGCTCGAGGCTGACGGGGGTCACGGTCTTGCCCGCCTGCTGCATCACCTGCTTGCCGACCTCGGTCGAGCCGGTGAACATGACCACGTCGACGGCGTCGATCAGGGCACTGCCGATCGATCCGCCGGGTCCGACGACCACCTGGTAGACGTCCTCAGGCAGACCGGACTCGATCAATCCCTCGCGCATCAGCTGCGAGGTCAACGGCGTCAGGCTCGCTGGTTTGAGCACGACCGCGTTGCCCGCGGCGAGCGCCGGGATGCAGTCGCCGAAGGAGTTGGTCAGCGGGTAGTTCCAGGGGCCGATGACGCCGATCACGCCCGCCGGCGCGTAGCGCACGACGAGCTGGCGTCCGAGCACGAACGGGTTCGAGGTCGAGACCTTCTCGTCGGCGAGGTAGCGCGGCGCCTGCTTGGCCCAGAAGCCGAAGCCGGCCGAGGCGTAGGAAACCTCGGCGAGGATCGCGTCCTCGTAGGTCTTGCCGGTCTCCGAGACGATCGTGCGTGCGATTCGGTCGGCGTTGTCGGTCGTCCACTTCTGAGCGCGGCGAAGGACGCGGGCGCGGCCTTCGAAGCCAAGCTGCTGCCAGGCGATCTGGGCGAGCGCGGGCGCGCTCGACCGCGGCCGCCACGTCGGCGGGCGTCTGCTGAGCGACGTTGCCGACCACCTCCCCGGTTGCCGGGTTTCGCACCTCCAGCATCTCGGGCGCTTTGCCGTTGGTCTCAGGCGGGGTGGCGGTCTGCGTATCAGTCATGCGGCGATCCTACTTCGCCGGT
>CAVSQT010000013.1:0-54446 GCA_963730145.1 uncultured Solirubrobacterales bacterium | reverse complement strand
GCCTGCCATCCTCGATCGATGGCTCGTTACGCGCGCATCCTTCGCACGCCGCGAGTCGCGGCGCTGATCGCCGCCACCACCCTCGGCCGGATCCCGTTCGCGATCAACGGACTCGCGGCGCTGCTCTTCCTGCGCGAGGTGACCGGGTCGTTTGCGCTCGCCGGGCTCGGCACGGGCGCCCTGGCGCTCGGCGCGGGGGTCGGGGCACCGTTTGCGGCGCGATTGATCGACCGCCGTGGCGTCGGCATGCTCGTGCCGCTGGCGACCGTTCACGCGGGCGGGCGTGGTCGCGCTCGTGTCGCTCGGCGCTCGCCGACGCTCCGGGTGCGCTGCTGGCGCTGACCTGTGCCGTCATCGGCACCAGCTTCCCGCCTTCGGGCTCCGTGCTGCGCGCGCGCTGGCCGGCCCTGCTCGGCGATGAGGAACTGGTGCGGACCGCGTACGCGCTCGACTCGGTCACGATCGAGATCTCATTCGTCAGCGGACCGCTGATCACGGCCCTGATCGTCGCCCTCGCAGGACCCGAGTTCGCGCTTCTTGATCTCGGCCGGGCTCGTGATCGCCGGCGCCGCGCTGTTCGTCTGGCTGCTGCCGGATCACGACCGCGACGAGGGGGCGCCGCGCTTCGGAGGCGCCCTCGGCGTGCTCGCGTCACCGGCGATCCGGATCGTCGCCCTGACGACGGTCCCGGTCGGCTTCTGCATCGGCACGATCGAGGTCGCGCTGCCGGCCTTCAGCCACGCCGAGGGCCGCGACGCCCTCGGGGGCGTGCTGCTCGCGGTGTGGTCGGCTGCGAGCGGAGTCGGCGGACTCGTCTACGGCGCTCGTGCGGCTCGCGGCGAGCTCGACGCCACCTACCTGCGCATCGCTCTGCTCTTCCCGCTCGCTTGCTTGCCGCTGATCCTGGCTCCGTCGCCGCTGGCGATTGCCGGCCTCGTGATCCTCGCCGGCCTGCCGATCGCGCCGCTGATCGCCAGCCGCAACGAGCTGCTCGCGGCGATCGCACCGCGCGGCGTCTGGAGCCGAGGCGCTTCACCTGGCTGACGACGGCGCTCGTCAGCGGGCTCTCCGCGGGCGCCGCAGCGGCGGGGATCCTGGTCGAGGCACAGGGCTGGCGCGCGGCGGTGATCGCCGGCGTCGTCGTCGCGGCGGCCGGCGGCGCCCTCGCCGCAGCTCGCCGAGACCGCCTCATTCCCGTCGCGGCCGCCTGAACCTCGCCGAGCGGCAGCTAACGCACAACTATGGGACGGCAGCTGCCGCTCGGGCCTCGTTACTCAGCCGAGCGGACGGTCGCCGACCCAGTAGCGGGGGCCGGGGCCGAGGCGGGCAGCACGATCGTCGGGGTTGGCCAGCTTGCAGCGCTCGAGCGAGAGGCAGCCGCAGCCGATGCACTCGGTCAGGCCCAGCTTGAGCCGCTGCAGCTCGGCGATACGTGCGTCGATCCTCGTGCTCCAACGGCTCGAAAGGCGTGACCAGTCGCGCCGTGTCGGGGCTCGGCCGGGCGGCAGCTTGGTCAGTTCGATGCCAATCTCCTCCAAGCTCAGGCCGACGCGCTGGGCGAAGACGATGAAGGCGATCCGCCTCAGCACCGAGCGCGGGAATCGCCGGTGCCCGGAGCCGGTGCGCTCGGAGGCGATCAAGCCGCGCTCCTCGTAGAAGCGAAGGGCGGAGGCTGCGACGCCACTGCGCCGCGCCACCTCGCCGATGGTCAGATCGTCCGCCATGCGGGCACAGCAAAGCAGGCTCGATGCTTGACTTCAAGCTCACTTGAACTTGTATGGTCGGCGCAGATTTCGACAAAGCCGGGAGGAGCCCATGACTGAGACAAAGACAGCGAGCGAGCAGATCATCGCCGAGGTCACGAGCTGGCCTGGGGTCACCGCGGGCCCGGGCTCGCGGGGTGAGCTCAGCTTCAAGCTCGGCCGCCGCGAGATCGGCCATCTCCACGGCGACCGCGTCATGCACAGCGGCTTTCCGAAGCAGGTCTGGAAGGAGCTGTTCGAGCAGGGGCGCATCGACTACCACCCCGTCTTTCCCGGCAAGCCCGGCTACGCCTCGCGGCTGATCGAAAGCGACGCGGACATCCGCGACGTGATCGCGATGCTGCGCCTCAACTACGACCGCGCCGTCGAGCGCCACGGGTTGCCGGTCGCCGCTTGAGGCGTATGCCACGACGACGGGGCCCTGTCGTATGCCTCAACCCGCGCCGCCGTCTATTTTGATCGCATGCAAGTTGATGCCGCCGCCGCTGCCGCTGTCCGCTGTCAAAACCTCAGTCGCCGCTTCGGCGAGGGCGCTGCCGCCGTCGATGCCCTCGACGGAGTCACGCTCGATTTTCCCAAGGGCCAGCTGACGAGCATCGTCGGCCCCTCGGGATCGGGCAAGTCGACGCTGATGCATCTTCTGGCCGGCCTCGATCGGCCGACGAACGGGCAGGTCTGGGTCGACGGGACCGAGATCACGGCGCTCGACGACGGCGAGATGACCGAGCTTCGGCGCGACAAGCTCGGCTTCGTCTTTCAGTTCTTCAACCTCGTCCCGGTCCTCGACGCCGAGGAGAACGTCACCCTGCCGCTGCGAATCGCCGGCCGCGACGTCGATCAGGCCTGGCTCGAGACCCTGCTCGACACCGTGGGCATCAGCGATCGCCGTTCGCATCGTCCGGCCGAGCTCTCGGGGGGCCAACAGCAGCGCGTGGCCGTGGCGCGCGCGCTGATCAGCCAGCCCGCGGTGGTCTTCGCCGACGAGCCGACGGGCAATCTCGACTCCTCCTCCAGCGGCCAGGTGCTCGACCTGCTTCGCCGCGCCGTCGACGAGCTCGACCGCACCGTGGTCATGGTCACCCACGACCCGCGCGTCGCCGCCTACGCCGACCGGGTCGTCGTCCTCGTCGACGGCAAGGTCTCGACCGACACCACGGTCGAAGGGTCCGAGCAGGTCCTGCAGCTGATGCAGAGCGTCTGAGCCAGGCTCGCGACCGATGACGATCCTCGCCCTTCGCAACTTCAGCGCCCGCAAGCTGCGCGCCCTGTCGACGGCGCTCGCGGTGTTCTTCGGCGTCGCCATGGTCGCCGGGACGCTGATGCTGACCGACTCGGTCAACAGCTCGTTCGACGACCTCTTCACCGAGGTCAACGCCGACATCGACGTCGCAGTCACGCCCAAGGTCGAGGTCGAGGGCGAATTCGGCGAGGGCGAAGCGTTCGCGCGCGCGGTGCCGGAATCCGTACTTGCAGAGGTCCAGGCCGTAGAGGGTGTCGAGGTCGCCGCCGGCGTGATCGCCGACGAGACGATCACGATCGTCGACGAGGACGGGGACCGCATCGGGCCGCCTCAGGGCGGGCCGCCGCACATCGCGGTCAGCGGCAGCGACCAGACCAGTGAGTTCGCGCCCTTCGACTTCGAGGAGGGCTCCGGCGTCGCGCCGCAGGCCGCCGACGAGGTCGCGATCGACAGCATCACCGCCGAGGCCGAGGACTACGCGGTCGGCGACACGATCCGCGTCACCGGAGCCGCCGGCGAGTCCGACTACACGATCTCGGGAGTCGGGGTGTTCGGATCCGGCGTCTCGCTCGGCGGCGCCAGCCTGGTCGAGTTCACGCTCGCAGAGGCGCAGCGGATCACGGACAAGGAGGGCCGCTTCGACGAGATCGACGTCCGTGCGGCCGAGGGCGTCGAGCCGGAAGAGCTCGCGCTGACGCTTCAGAGCTCGCTGCCGGACACCGTCGACGTCCGCACCGGCGAGCAGACGGCCGCCGATCAGGCGGGCGACATCAAGGAGGGCTTCAGCTTCCTCTCGACCGCGCTGCTGGTCTTCGCCGGTGTCGCGGTGTTCGTCGGCGCCTTCCTGATCTTCAACACCTTCTCGATCACCGTCGCCCAGCGCTCGCGCGAGTTCGCGATGTTGCGCACGCTAGGCGCCTCCTCGCGCCAGGTGCTGACCGCGGTGCTGATCGAGGCGGCGCTCGTCGGCCTGCTTGGCCTCGCTCCTCGGGATCGCCGGCGGCTTCGGCTTCGTCGCCCTGATCAAGGGGTTGTTCGAGCTGATGGGATTCTCGCTGCCGACCTCGGGGCTGTCGCTTGACGCGACGACGGTGGTGGTCGCGCTCGCCGTCGGGGTGCTGACCACCGTGATCGCGGCGCTCAATCCCGCCCGCCGAGCGACCCGGGTGGCGCCCCTCGAGGCGCTGGTCGAGAGCACCGGCGGCACCGAGGGCGAGCATTCGCGCTCGCGGCGAAAGACGGTCGTCGCCGCGATCCTGGTCGTCGCCGGCGTCGTCCTGCTGCCGCTCGGCCTCTTCGCCACCACCGACTTCAGCTCCGCCCTGCCGATTCTCGGCCTCGGCCTCGTCTTGCTGTTCATCGGCCTGGCGATGGTCGGCGATCGCTTCGTCGGGCCGCTCGTCAGCTTCCTCGGCTGGCCGATCGAGAAGCTGCGCGGCGTCACCGGGCGGCTCGCTCGCGAGAACGCCCAGCGTCAGCCGGGGCGTACGGCGACCACGGCCGCGGCGCTGATGATCGGCGTCGCCCTGGTCGTCTTCGTCGGCGTCTTCGCCTCCTCGATCCGCGAGTCGATCAACGGCACCCTCGATCGCCAGTTCGCCGGCGATATCGCGATCGTCAACACCGACGGCTTCTCGCCGATCCCGTCCAAGGTGGCCGAGGATGTCGGAGCGCTCGAGGGCGTCGGCGTCGTCTCCCCGACGACTCTGATCCCGACCAAGGTCTCACCCGGCGACGACAACGTCTTTCTCAACGGGATCGAGCCCGAGACGCTGGGCGCCGTCGCCACGCTCGACTGGGCCGAGGGCTCCGACGCAGTCGTCGACAACCTCGCGGACGACGAGGCGATCATCGACGAGAACTTCGCTGAGAAGCAGAGCGTCGGCGTTGGCGACGAGCTCGAGGTCACAGGCCCGAGCGGCGACGAGGTCACGGTCGAGGTCGCGGGCATCACCAGCCGACAGCCGCTTCATCGTCGACAAGGTGGCGTTGACGCGCGACACCGTCCGCGAACGAGCTCGGCGGCGCGCGACGACTCGACCACCTTCGCCAACTTCGCAGAGGGGGCGGACGCCACGGCTACCCGAGCGGAGATCGACAGCTTGCTCAGCGAGCGCTTCCCCAATGCCGAGGCGCGCTCCCAGGAGGAGTTCAAGCAAGACCGAGAGGCCGAGATCGATCAGCTGATCGCGCTGATCTACGTCCTGCTCGGGCTCTCGGTCCTGGTCTCGATCTTCGGCGTCGTCAACACGCTCTCGCTGACGATCTTCGAACGCACGCGCGAGCTCGGGATGCTGCGCGCGATCGGCACCTCGCGCAGCCAGGTGCGGCGGATGATCCGCTACGAGTCGGTGATGACGGCGCTGCTCGGCGCGGTGGTCGGCGCGGTGATCGGGCTCGGCCTCGGGATCGCGACCGTGATCGCGCTCGAGGACGAGGGCCTCGACCTGGCGGTCTCGCCGAGCCTGCCGGTCACGGTCCTGGTCGCCGGCATCCTGATCGGCGTGGTCGCCGCGATCGGCCCCGCCCGCCGCGCCTCCAAGGTCGATGTGATCCAGGCGCTTCAGTACGAGTAGACGCAGGCCTGACGCTAGAGCTCGAAGAACGCGCCCTCCGGCCCGAGGTTGGCGATCTCGGTTGGACCCAGCTGTGAGCGCTCGCCCCAGCTCTCGTGGATGTGGCCGCAGACAGCGAGGCGCGGCCGTTTCGCCTCGATCGTCTCGCGGATCGCGACGCTTCCGAGGTGCTCGCCGGTCGCCGAGAGGTCGACGTGGCCCTGCGGCGGCGAGTGCACGATCAGGACGCCGTCGGTCGGGCAATCCGTCGAGCAACCTGGTCGCCTCTCGGTCGGAGAGGTCGAAGCTCCAGTCCCACGGTGTCACCGGGATGCCGGCGCCGAGTCCGAAGAAGGCGACGCCCTCGAGCTCGGTCGCCTGCCCGTGAAGGACCGTCGCCGCCGGCCATTCGGCGCTCGCCCTGCGCAGGGCGTTCTGCGTCTCGTTGTTGCCCGGGACAAGCAGCGTCGGCGTCTCGATCGCCGCCAGCGCGGCGATCGTCTGCTCGAGGCCCTGGTGGACCGAGGCGAAGTCGCCGGCGCCGATGACGAGATCGGCGTCGGCGCTGAGCTCGACCAGCTTCGCGGCCTGGTCGAGGTCGCAGTGCAGGTCGCTGAACGCGAGCGCCTTCATCCCCGGGCGCTCATCGGGGCCGTCGGATCGGGGCGAAGCCGCGTTCGAAAGTCACGAGAAGTGCATTGTCTCGTAGGTGGCGACGGAAACCATCAGTGCGGCGACGATGACCAGCGCCGCCAGCGCGTCGACCTCGGTCGCGACCGGGATCAGCGCCAGCGCCAGCACGCCCGCAAACGCCCGCTGGCGGTTGAGCGAGCCGAAGCTGCGCAGCCGGATCGCGACGTGCCCGAAGAGATAGAGCGCGACACCACCGCAAAGCGCCACCGCGGGCACGGTCTCGAGCGGCTCGTCGACGTCGACCGATCGTCTTCTTCACGCCAAGTGCGGTGAGGATGATCCCGGCGATCAGGAGGCCGTGCAGAACTCCCCACGAGTCGCGCGCGAGCCGGTTGCGCGCCACGCCCACGGCCTCGGTCAGCTTGCGCTCGGCGACGATCGCGACGTACGTCGAAGTAGGTCCACCACTGTGCGGCGGCCAAGCGTGATCCCGGCGAGTGCGGCGACGACGACGCCGAGGGTGAGCGGGTCGTCGCCGAGGCCGGTTCCGATCGCGACGATCGACTCGCCCAGGGCGATGATGATGATCAGCCCGAAGCGCTCGGCGAAATGTGAGGGAAAGACGCGAAAGCCGCTGACGTCGCGAACGTAGGGAGTGCCGTAATCGATCACGAGGGCGACGATCCACAGGCCGGCCTGGGCGGGGCCGTCGAGAAAGCCGGCGAGGATGAGCAGCGCGGGAGCTCCGAGCAGGCCCGGGGCGAGGTTGACGATCGCGTTGCGCACGTCGACCTCGCCCGCGCCGTAGGCGTAGACGGCAATGTGAAGCAGGCGGACGACGAAGTAGGCGAGCGCGAAGACGACGGCGTTGTCGCCGAAGGCCTGGGGAACGGCCAGCGCGGCGATCAGCATCGCGCCCATGGCGCCGAAGAGCGCGAAGCGCGCGAACCAGTCGTCGCGGTGCAGGGCGTTGGTCAGCCAGGCGAAACCGCCCCATGCCCACCAGACCGCGGCCAGAACCAGCATCCCCTGGCCGAGGCCCTCCCAGGTCGGGTTGTCCGACATCAGCGCCGTCACCTGGGTGAAGGCGAAGACGAAGACGAGATCGAAGAAGAGCTCGAGCGGTGACGCCTTGAAATCGTCGTCCTCGTCGCCGGCGATCGGCTCCGTCCTCGGAGGCTCTGGCATGGATCTGATCATGCCAAGCCCTCGCGTCGGCGCTCGCGCCGCGCTCACGAGCTCAGCCTCAGCCTCGAGCAACGTGCTCTGCCTCGAGCTCGGCCGCGAGCGCGAGCGTGTCCGCGTCGAGTCTCGTCTTCGATCAGCTCGAAGTGCTGATCCAGCTCGGCCAGGATCGCCGCTTCGGTCTCGTCCAGGCCGACGCCCGCCACCTCGTCCTCGACCGCCCCCGTCGTCTCGGGGTCCCATTCGAGATCGAGTGCGGCGTAGACCGGAACGAGCGCATCGCGGATCATCGCCTGAGCCGGTGGCGACGACGACCACACCGGCATGGGCGCCGCCGGTGATCATCCGCTGGCCGATGCCCGAGAGCTTCTTGACGCCGCGGGCGTTGATCGACCAGGCACCAGGGCAGTACTCGCCGGGCACCTCGCCGATGCGCGCGTCGACGCCGAGACGGCGCAGCGCAGCCTCGACGATCCCGGCGATCAGCTCGAAGCGCTGCTGGGTGCCCGCGACCGGTCGCGGATGCGGGCTTGCCCAGGCGACAGCAAGCGTGCCCTCGTGAAAGACCGCCGCTCGGCCACCGGCCAGTCTGACCACGGGCTCGAAGCCGGCCTCGCGGGCCGCTCTCACGGCAGCGCCGAAGCCGGGGGAAACCCTGTCCTGCTTGGCGAAGGCGAGCTCCCGGGCGGGTCGGTGCAGCCGCAACGTTGCCGGTCGCTCGCCGGCGGCGACGCGCTTCAGGATCGCGTCCGAAACCGCCGTGCCAAATGCGGGGCGGTCGGGAAATCCCTGCCTGAGCAGGCGTAAAGGAGATTTATGAGCGTTTGCTTGCAAATGTGACCGCCGTCACACATATACGTGTTCGACCCTGCCAACCTGCATCGGTCGATTTCGACACCCGCTGGGCGCGCGCCTCGATTTGGCGCACCTATGAGCGTAGTTGACGCCCGTAGCCGCCCCGGGATCCCAGCCGCCCGGCTTGACCGCCAAGCCGCCGACACTCGATCGGCACCCGGGCGCCTCGAAACGGAGGTTTCAATGTTCCGCAAGCTTCAACTCGTCGCCGCCACGTGCGCGCTCGCAGCCGGTCTCACGGCAGTCGCCCAGGCCGCGGCCGGTTCCGACTCACGCCAACCCGCCGCGGGCGCTGATCGCGAGCTCGCGCTCGTCGGGCTCCCAGGCGCCAGCTTCGAGCGCTCGATCGAGGCCCACACGCTGCGGGTGCGTTATCGCGAGCTCACGGCTGCCGCCCGCAAGCTCGACGTCGGCCTCGAGCACAACCTGCTGTCCGAAGCCGTGGTCAGCCGCCCCGAGCTCGAGAGCGCGATCGAGGACCTCGAGCCGATGATCGAGAAGGCCCGTCAGCGTGAGCTCGAGTTTGGCTCGGTGGCCGGCGTTTCGCAGGCGACGCTCGATGCGATCGCCGCGTGCGAGTCGGGCGGCGACCCGACCGCGGTCAATGCGGCCGGCTACTACGGCAAGTATCAGTTCGACACCGGCACCTGGGCCGCTGTCGGCGGTTCGGGCAATCCCGCTGAGGCCTCCGAGGCCGAGCAGGACTACCGTGCCGCGCTGCTGTACAGCCGCGCCGGCGCGTCGCCCTGGCCCGTCTGCGGCCAGTAAAGCCCTCCGGCACGGCGGCCGATGGGAAGCCGTGAGCGCCAACGATTTCGCCCTGGTCCAGGGCATCCGCCATACGCGTGGCGCCCTCGAGCGGTGGAATCGTGATCCGGTGCCGATCCTGCGGGCCTGGGTCGGCGGCGCGCTCGTGGTCGCATCGCTGATGCTGGTCGCGGTCTGGGTGATCGCGGCAGTGTCGCAGGCTGACTTCACAGACCTGTGGATCGCCGGCATCTCCGGCGAGGCCGATTTCGGCGATGTCGGCCACCTCCTGTTTCGAAACTCGCTCGTGCTGGCGCTTCACGCGTTTGCCTGCGTCGCCGGCTTCATCGCCGGCAGCTCGCTCGCCCTCGCGGCCGACAAGCGAAGCGGGATCTCACGCTGGGTCCACGAGAAGGCCCGGCCGATCGCCCTCGGCTGGGTCGTCCTGGTCACCGCCTTCTCGCTGATCACCCAGTCCTACGCCCTGGGACTGACCGGCGCCACGCTCGCGGCGCAGTTCGAGATTTCCCCCGGGGTCCTCGTGCTGACCGTCCTGCCGCACGCCGTGCCCGAGCTCGTCGCGCTGTTCCTCCCCCTCGCGGCCTGGACGATCGCCAGCCGCCGCGACGAGTGGCAGGACCTGCTGGCGGCGACGGTCGCCACGGTTGCCGTCGCGATCCCCGTCCTCGTCGTCTCGGCAACCTGGGAGGTCTACATCTGGCCCCGGTTGCTGGAGGCCGTTTCAGCCGTCGCCTGAGCAGCCTGACGCTCCGGCACCAGCCCCTTGAAATCGCGCTGCAGCTTCTCCAGGCCGAGTCGCATTCGCCCGTTCACGGTCTCTGTCGAGAGTCCGAGCCGAGCGGCGATCTCGGCGTGCGACAGCTCGCCGAAGAAGGCGAGTGCGACGACTTCGGCGTGGTCGGTGGGCAGTTCCTTCAGCGCCTCGAGCAGGATTCCGGCCTCGCTGCGTGGCGACGCCTCCTCTGGCGCCTTCGGCGTCGTTGTCGTCGGCCGTTGCATTCGCTAGACCAGCCACCACCGGCGGGGCCTCCAGGAAGAACAGCTCACAGGCGACCCCGGGAGCGGTCTGGTTGGCGCTCAGGAATGCGGTCACGCGGCGATGGGTGAGGCTCTCGATCGCCACCGTGAACTCGTCCTCGGTCTCTTCCTGAAAAGCCGTGCGGCCGTCGAGGACATCGCTCGACTCACCGGCGGCGATCTGCACCGACTCGCCGGTGCTGAGAATGTCCTCCAAGATGCAGACGACGACGTTGTCGTTGATGTAGGTGGTCGCGGTGGTGCGATCGTGGCCGTAGAAGCGCGCGTAGAGATCGACCATCGCCGCAGAGATCGCGTCGGTCAACGGCGAGCCCTCGAGCGTCTTTTTCGGATCGGCGCTCATTGCGACGGAGGCACCGCTGCCTGGAACGTCGCCGCGGACCGCCGAGAGCAGCTTCCAAAGCGCCTCTCTGTTGATCCGCGAGACCCGCATCTGCGAGACGCCGAGGCGCCGAGAGATCTGCTGCTGGGTGAGGCCCTCGCCGAAGCGCAACTGGAGGATGCGACGCTCGCGTTCGTCGAGACCGGCATCGCTGGCCGCGAACTGCGCTTCGACACGGTCGAAGCCCGACTCCGATGAGCAGATCCTCTCGAGCGGCGGTGGCGCTTCATCGTCGGGGAAGGGCGGCGCGTCGAGCGAAAGGGTTCGGCGCGCCTCGCCGGCGGCGATTCCCTCGAGGACCTGTTCGATCGCGAGACCCAGCTCTGCCGCGATCTGCGTCGGCGTCGGCGGGCGGCCGAGCTGCTTGGTGAGCCGATCGACAGCGGCGTCGATGTCCATCGTCAGCTCCTGAAGGCCACGTGGTAAGCGCAGGGTCCAGATGCGGTCGCGAAAATGCCGACGCAGCTCGCCGATGATGGTCGGTACGGCAAAGGCGGTAAACGCCGAGCGCCTGGCCGGGATCGAAGCGGTGAACCGCCTTGACGAGCCCGAGGTTCGCTACCTGGACGAGGTCGTCGATCGGTTCGGAGCCTCCGCGGTAGCGCATCGCGAGCGAGCGGGCGAGCGGCATGAAGCGCTCGACGATCTCGTCGCGCACGGCGGGTGAGCGGTCGGATGCGTAGCGAAGCAGCAGCGCCCTCACCTCGAGGCGATCGTGGGACCTGTGCGGGATCGCAGCGGGCACGGGCGCGCGCGGCCACGACGGCTGCTGATAGGCGGCGCCACCGGGTCCGTTTGTCATGAGCCCTCTCAGGCGAATCGATCGCGGAGGAAGCTCTGGGCGGCGGGTCGCTGCGAAGCGCTTCAGGCGCTTGGAATCGAGCGCGTCAACGGCGCCCAACGTCAGTCAGGGTAGCGCGTTCGGCGTCCTTCTGTGATCTACAGACCGACGCTGGTTTCAGGCTCGCCGAGCAGTGCCTTGCGAAAAACGCGCTCCTCCTCGTCGAACAGAAAGCCCCAGAGGTGGCTTCGCTCGAGCAGCGAACGCCGCTTCGTCTCGAGGATTGCCTGGCGTGGAAGCCCTGCGATCTTCTCGGCCAGCTCGAGCGCTCGCTCGACGACGTCACCCTCGGCGACCTCGCGGACGATCCCCAGGCGCTGCGCCTCGGCCGCGGCGACGATGCGCCCGGTGAGGCAGAGGTCCTTGGCCACGGCCGCGGGCAGGACCGCTCTCGCCGCCGCGTAGCTCGGAGGGATCCCGCGCGGCAACTCCGGGTAGCCGAAGCTCGCTTCGGCCGCGGCGAGCCGCAGGTCACACAACAGGCAAAGGGCGAATCCACCGGCCAGGGCGGGGCCGTTCACAGCCGCGATCACCGGCCGCTTGCAACCGCCGACCGCCTCGAAGGCTGCGCGTGCTCGTCTCGACGAGCAGCTCGCGGTTGGCGCGATCGCCACCGAACTGGGTCGTGTCCATGCCCGAGCAGAAGGCGCTTCCCGCGCCCGTGAGTACGACACAGCCGATCTCATCGTCGCCGGAGAGCTCGCCGAACGCGCTCGCCAGCTCGCGCCGCAGCTCGATCGAGAGAGCATTTCGCTTCTGCGGACGGCGCAGGGTCACCAGCGCGACCTGCTGCTGCTTGTCGACGGTCAGCATCGTCTGCGAGGCCATCGATGCGACTCTAACTCGATGCGCGCCGCCAATCGGCGCCTGGCACCGAGAGCGTCAGGCCGCTTCGCTGCGGTCGCCGGGAGGCGAGCGGCGGGGGCGGATCCTGGTCACCGTGATCTCGGGGCCGATCAGCCCGGGGGAGAACTCGCGCAGCATCAACTCGAGGCAGCGCCTGCAGCTGCACTCGGGCACGGCCAACCCTGTCTGCGGGCACCTTCCCTCTCCGACGGGTTTACCAGCCATCCACGAAGCAGGTTAGGCCCGCCGGGCGACGGAAAAACGACAACCGCGAGCCGGCCTGCGAGGATGAGCCCATGGCCGAAAACGGCGACAGCGAGGCGCCCGCGGAGGTCGACGCCGCGAAGCAGGGCGCCGCCGGGCCCGGTGAGCGCGGCCGCACCCCGATCGAGGCGATCGAGAACGCCGCGGTACGCGCCCCGACTCGGGGCAACCGCCGGCTCGATGCTCTGCTCGAGGGCCTCAACGCCGACTCCGAGGTGCGCGCCTGGTGGCACATGGCGCAGGTTCAATCCGAGCGCCTGGGCATGTCAGATCACTCGTGGGTCCACATGCAGGTGGTGCTCAACATCGCCCTGCGCCTGTTTCGCCTGTTGGTCAAAGGCGGGGTCGAGCCGGCGATGGTCTCAGACCACGGCATGCGCGATCGCGACGCCGAGGTCGTGGTCGCAGCGGGGGCGCTGCTTCACGACGTCGGCATGTCGATTCACCGCGCCGATCACGAGGCCTTCAGCCTCTTTCTCGCCGAGCGAAAGCTGCGCGAGGTGCTCGTCGGCGTCTACAAGAACCCGGCCGAGCGCACGGTCGTGATCGCCGAGGCTCTGCACGCGATCATCGGCCACCGTCGCCGCGGAGAGCCGTACACGGTCGAAGCCGGCGTCGTCCGCGTAGCCGACGCGCTCGACATGGCCCATGGCCGCTCGAGGCTGCCGGTCGAGGCCGGGCAGATGGGCATCCACGCGATCTCCGCCGCCGCGATCGACCGGGTCGAGATCTCCGCCGGCAGCGAGCGCGCGGTGCGGATCGAGATCGCGATGAACAACTCAGCCGGCATCTTCCAGGTCGACGACCTGCTTGCGACCAAGCTTCGCGGCACACCGCTCGCCGATCACGTCGAGGTCGTCGCCGCCGTCGAGGGCGAGAACGAGAAGCGCCTGCTGAGCGAGTTTCGGATCGGCTGAGGCGCGAGCGAGCGCCTCGTCCGGCCGGGGCTCGCTCTAGACGCCCGCGCCCTCGGCGCCCCGGCCCTCGCCGGCGGCGAATCGCGCTGCCCCCGCCGCGCCGGTGATCACCGAATCGCGGCCGAGCTCGGCCTCGTGAGCGATGCCTTCTTCGAAGGTCCTGCCGATGCCCTCGATCGCCGCGCGGCGATCGGAGAGCATCGTCGTCTGCGGGAACGCCGCAAGGCCTTCGGCGATCTCGAGTGCTCGCTCGAGATGGGCGCCCTCGGCGACGATCTCGTTGAGCAGGCCCCAATCTCGAGCCTCGGTTGCCTCGAGCACACGTCCTGTGAGGATCATCTCCAAAGCCCGTCCCTGGCCGACGATCCGGGGCAGCCGCTGGGTACCGCCGTCGATCAGCGGAACGCCGAAGCGGCGCTCGGTGAAGCCGAGCTTTGCGCCGGCGGTGGCGACGCGCAGGTCACACCAGAGGGCGAGCTCGAGGCCGCCCGCAAGACACCAGCCCGAGATCGCCGCGATCGTCGGCTTCGATGCCTGCAGGCGGGTGAAGCCGAGCGGCCCGTCGGGGCGCTCGTCCAGCCAGGCGCCGATCGCCGCCTCGGGGTCGTCGTCGCTGAACGCCTCGAGCCCGTTCGGCAAACGCCTTCAGGTCGGCGCCGGCGCAGAACGCTTCCGGCCCTTCACCCGTCAAGCACCAGCGCACGAGCATCCTCGTCCGCCTCGAACCGGCGAAAGCCGTCGGCCAGCAGATCGGCTGTCTCGTCGTCGACGGCGTTGCGGCGCTCGGGACGGGTGATCGTCAGCAGCGAGGCCGTGCCGATGCGCTCGTAGGTGACCTTGGGCACGGCTCAGGGCCGGCGCAGGCGCTCGAGCTCGTCGCGCGCCTTGTCCTTGCGGTTTTCCAGTCGCATCTGGAGCAGCGACATGACGATCACGAAGATCGCGAAGAACGCCATCACGGCGAACGAGAAATAGGTGACGACCTTGTCGTCGGTGCGTCCGTAGAGCCCCTCGCCGTCGGCGGCGAACGCGATCGGCGCCAGCGCCAGCAGTGCCAGCAGCGAGGTCGAGAGAATCAGCGTGATGCGGCGAGCGCGAGTCACCGTCTGGACTTTACCTGCTCGTGCTCCCCACTAGCCTTGCCCGGCTTTGTCCATCTTGGAAGCGATCCTGCTCGGCGCGGTCGAGGGTCTGACCGAGTTCCTGCCGATCTCGAGCACCGGTCATCTGACGATCGTCGAAAAGGCGCTCGGCTACGAGATCGACGCTTCTGACATCACCGCGTTCACGGCAATCATCCAGATCGGCGCCGTGCTGGCCACCGTCCTCTACTTCCGGCGCGACCTCGTCAGCGATGCTCTCCGCCTTTCTCGCCGGCCTGGCGAATCCCGGCCAAGCGCGAGCGCCCCGAGTTTCGCTTCGCCTTCGCGATCGCGCTCGGCTCACTGCCGATCGCCGATCGTCGGCCTCACCTTCCAGGATCAGATCGAAACGACGCTGCGCAGCCTCTGGGTCGTCGGCTCGGCGCTGATCCTGTGGAGCGCGGTGATGTGGTTTGCCGACCGTACCGCGACGCAGCGGCGCGGGGAGGACGACGTGCGCGCACGCGACACGCTGATAATCGGCGTCACCCAGTGCCTTGCCTTGATCCCGGGGGTCTCGCGTGCGGGCGCGACGATGTCGGCGGGCCTGTTGCGTGATTTCGATCGCGTCACCGTGACCAGGCTCTCGTTCTTCCTCTCGATTCCGGCGCTGACGGCGGCGACGATCCTGCAGGCCGTGACCAAGTTCGACGACATCTCCAATGGCGTCGGCTGGGGGCCGACGCTGGTCGCCGTCGCGATGTCGCTTCGTCGTCGCCTACGCCGCCGTCGCCTGGTTGCTCCGCTTCATCGCCGGCCACACCTACAGCATCTTCATCATCTACCGCGTCGCGCTCGGCGCTCGCGGTGCTGGCTGCTCGTCGCCATCGGGAGCTCTCGCCGCGACCTGACGGACGTCGGCCGCTACGCCAACGAGTCGAGCTCGACCCCGGCGGCAGTGATGGCTGCGCCTGGGTCGAGCAAGACTCGTGAGAGAGATATGAGCGCGCGGTCCGGGGCAGGAAGGACCGCGCGCCGCACGAGAGAGGATCTCGTTGGCGGCAGTCTGCACGCGATTGCTCGCGCAGACGGTGAAAAAGTGGAGAAATAGCATGTGAAAGTCTTGTGAACGCCCGTGAAGACGCTTTGCATGCCTCTACCATGGGCACCGTGAGAGAGGACCGGGCAGCGCTCGTCGCTCGACTTGCGTCGCGATCTTCCGCGGACAGACCAGACAGCGCTCATGACTTCATCCACCGCAACAGTTCGCCTGGCCGTGATCGACACCGACAGCGGCTTCCTTCATGTGCTCGCGAAGCGCTTCGATGCCGCCGGCTGGGAGTACCGCGTGCATTCCTCGAGCGTCCCGCCCGAGGAGCTCGTGGCGATGAAGCTGAACGCGCTGCTGGTCGACCTCTCGGTGCTCGGCCCCCTCGGCTGGGAGTTCCTCGAGCGCGTCTGCGGCATGCTTCCGGACCTCGCCGTCGTCGTCTGCACGCAGGGGTCGACCGTCGCCCAGCGCGTTCGCGCCCTGCGCCTCGGCGCCGACGACTGGATCGTCAAGCCCTCACATCCGGAGGAGGTGATGGCGCGAATCGAGGCGATCGTTCGCCGCCGTCGCCGCAGCCGTCCCAAGGCTCGAGTCGGGACCCTTGGTGGCCGGCGAAATCGAGATTCGAAACGATCAGTTTCAGGCACACGTTGCCGATCGCAGCCTCAACCTGACCCGGCGCGAGTTCGAACTGCTCCAGGTGCTCGCCGAGGCGAGCGGCAGGGTGATCGAGCGTGAGGACATCTACCAGCGGGTGTGGGGCTACGCGATGGCTCACGGCGACCGCTCCGTCGACGTCTTCATTCGCAAGCTTCGCGCCAAGATCCAAAGTCACTCGCCCGGCTGGGAGTACATCCACACCCATTTCGGCGTCGGCTATCGCTTCGAGCCGCAACCGCTCGCGCCCGACGCCGATGCCGCTTTGCACCCTGCCCCGGCCGCTCGAGGAGATTGCGACGGCCGAGGCATCGGGCGAAGCTCGAGTCGCCCGCGCGGGCTAGCTCGCCGGCCGGCCGTCGCCTGCGGCGGAGCATTTCCTTCCCGTTTCACACCTTCTTCACAACAGAAGCCTCGCTGGCCAACAACCTTGCAGTGCCGGCGACAACCGCCGGTCGGAAGGCAAGCGCCCGAAGGCTCGCAGTCTCGTTCAGAGCCACCTTCCCCAGGCACCCGACGAAGAACTCTGAAACCACAGAGTCAAACCAACTCAGAAGGAGACCCATCAAGTGATCTCTAAGAACTGGCTGCTCGCAGCCGGCGCCAGCACCGTCCTCGCCTTTGGCGTTGCCGCGTGCGGTGACGACGACGAATCCAGCAGCGACAGCGGCGGCGATACGCCCAGTGGCCTTTCCGGCTCGATCTCGATCGATGGCTCGAGCACGGTGCAGCCGTTTGCCGAGGCGGCAGTCGAGCTGTTCGGTGAGGAGAACTCCGACGTCAACGCTACGGTCGGCGCTGCCGGCACCAGCGGCGGCTTCGAGAAGTTCTGCGCCGGCGAAACCGACATCTCCAACGCCTCGCGCTCGATCGAGCCCGAGGAGGAGAAGCTTTGCGCCGACGGCGGCGTCGAGTACACCGAGGTCCAGGTCGCAAACGACGGCATCTCGATCGTCACCCATCCGGACCTCGAGATCTCGTGCCTGACCACCGACCAGCTCGCGCAGCTGTGGACCGACGACACGGTCACCAACTACTCGCGAGCTCGGCGAGGACGCCGATACCGGCGAGCCGCTGCCCGATGTCGATGTCTCGCCTCTACGGGCCAGGCACCGACTCCGGCACGTTCGACTACTTCACCGACGTGATCAATGGTGAGGAAGGCGTCAGCCGCAAGGAGTACCAGGCGTCTGAGGACGACAACGTGCTGGTCCAGGGCGTCTCGGGCGACACCGGCGGGGCTCGGGTACTTCGGCTTCAGCTACTACGAGCAGAATGCCGATGCGCTCAACCTCGTCTCGGTCGACGATGGCGACGGTTGCGTCGCGCCCAGCGCGGAGTCGATTCAGGACGGCAGCTACACACCGCTCTCGCGGCCGCTGTTCATGTATCCGTCCGCAACGGCGCTCACCGACAAGCCCGAGGTCGAGGGCTTCATGCAGTACGTCGTCGACAGCGCCCCCGAGATCGCCGAGGCGGCATTGATCGTGCCGATGAGCGACGATCAGGCCTCCGAGGCCCAGTCAGCGTTCGAAGGTGCGATCGGCGGTTAGCCGTGGAAGCCGGAACTCAGGTAGCTGGAGCGACGCCGGGGGTTAGACCCCTCGGCGTCGCCCAGCGCCGTCGTGGCGAGGACGTGATCCGCGCGCTGCTGTTCCTGGCGGCGGCGGTCTCGGTCCTGACGACGCTCGGAATCGTCTTTGCGCTGGTGAGCCAGTCGCTTTCGTTCTTTGCCGACGTCGGCCTCGACTTCTTCAAGTTCAACGACTGGGCGCCGCTGTTCAACCCGGCTTCGTTCGGGATCTGGCAGCTGCTCAACGGCACCTTCCTGATCACCGGGATCGCGATCCTGGTCGCGGTGCCCGTCGGCCTCGGCTCCGCCGTCTATCTCTCCGAGTACGCGAGCCCGCGTGTGCGTAAGACGATCAAGCCCGTGCTCGAGGTGCTCGTAGGCGTCCCCACCGTCGTCTTCGGCTATTTCGCGCTGACCTTCATCACTCCCACCCTCCTCAACGACATTCTCAGCCTCGAGGTCGGAACGTTCAACGCTCTCGCCGCCGGCATCGTCATGGGGATGATGATCGTGCCGACGATCGCCTCGATCTCCGAAGACTCGATGCGCGCCGTGCCCAACGGCCTGCGCGAGGGAGCCTTCGGCCTCGGCGGCACGAAGCGCCAGGTTGCGACGAAGGTTGTCTTCCCCGCCGCGATCTCCGGCATCGTCGCTTCGGTCGTGCTCGGGATCTCGCGCGGGATCGGCGAGACGATGATCGTCCTCGTCGCCGCCGGCCTACAGCCCAATTACGGCGTCAACCCGACGGAGGGCTACGCCACGATCACGACCTTCATGGGGGCCACCGCCAAGGGCGACAATCCGGTCGGCACGATCGGCTACGAGTCGATCTTCGCCTGCGGCCTGACCCTTTTCGTGTTGACGCTGCTGATGAACATGGTCGCGATCCGCTTCGTGCGCAAGTACCGCGAGGTCTACGAATGACCGCGCCACCGCCCGAGGGTGCCGCCACCGCCGCAGTCCAGAGCCAGTTCGCCAGCGGCCGTAACAGCCGCGCGCTCGAGTTCGGCTTCAAGGCGTTGCTGATCGCCTGTCTCGGCATTGCCATGGTGACGCTGCTGGTGCTGCTGATCGACGTCGCCGCCGACGGCTTCGGCTCGCTCAGCCTCAACTTCCTCGTCGATGCACCATCGCGGATCATCCCCGAGAACTCCGGCATCGGCCCGGCCCTCGCCGGCACGCTTTGGCTGATGGCCGTCTGCGCCGCATTCATCATCCCGGTGGGTGTCGCCAGCGCCATCTATCTCGAGGAGTTCGCCAATCGCGAGAGCCGCATCAACCGCTTCATCGAGCTCAACATCCAGAACCTGGCGGCGGTGCCGTCGATCGTCTACGGCGTCCTCGGGCTCGCCTTCCTCGTTCGCGGTGCTTTGGGAATGGGCAACATCCTGATCGCCGGCGGCCTCACGCTTGGGCTGCTGGTGCTTCCCGTCCTCATCGTCTCGGGGCGCGAGGCGATTCGCGCGGTGCCCCCGTCGATCCGCGAGGGCTCGATGGCGCTTGGCGCCACCAAGTGGCAGACGATCTGGAAGCAGGTCCTGCCGGCCGCGCTTCCCGGCATCGCCACGGGCACGATCCTGTCCTTGTCCCGCGCGATCGGCGAGACGGCGCCCTTGATCGTCGTCGGCGCGGCTCTGTTCGCCACGACCTCGCCGTCGAGCCCGTTCGACGACGTCACAGCGCTGCCGATTCAGATTTTCGGCTGGGTCTCGGACCCGCGCCCCGAGTACAAGTCGCTGGCCGCGGCGGGCATCATCGTCCTGATGGTGATCCTGCTGGCGATGAACGCGGTCGCGATCTGGCTGCGCAACAAATTCGAAAACAAGTGGTAGGTGATTAGCTTGGAAGGCAGAGTGGTGAGCGAACCAGAGAAAACAGAGGACGAACGGGCCGGCCGGCACGCCCCCGAGATCAATCTCGGGGCGACATTCGCCGACGCCGCACGGGCCAAAGCCCTCCTTCCAGAGCAAGGGCCATGTCTTCGAGCTCGGCGACGTGTCCGTCTCCTACGCCGGAAAGCCGGCGGTGTCCGAGGTGACGATGGACGTCCCCAAGCAGGCGATCACCGCTTTCATCGGCCCCTCGGGCTGTGGCAAGTCGACACTGATCCGTTGCCTCAACCGCATGAACGACCTGATCCCGAGCGCTTCGGTCGAGGGGCGGGTGCTCTACCACGGCGAGGACATCTACAACCCGCAGGTCGATCCGGTCGAGGTTCGAAAGCGAATCGGAATGGTCTTTCAGAAGCCGAACCCGTTTCCGAAGTCGATCTACGACAACATCGCCTTCGGCCCCCAGATTCTCGGGATGGACGGCGACATGGACGAGATCGTCGAGAAGGCGCTGCACGGTGGCGCCCTCTGGGACGAGGTCAAGGACCGCCTCCACAGCAACGCATTCGGTCTTTCGGGCGGCCAGCAGCAGCGCCTCTGCATCGCTCGCTGCCTCGCGGTGAACCCCGACGTCATCCTCATGGACGAGCCCTGCTCGGCGCTCGATCCGATCTCCACCGGCAAGATCGAGGACCTGATGCTCGAGCTCAAGCAGAAGTACTCGATCGTCATCGTCACCCACAACATGCAGCAGGCGGCGCGCGTCTCGGACATGACGGCCTTCCTCATCGTCAAGCTCGACGATGAGGAGAAGAACCGGCAGGGCCGCCTGGTCGAGTACGACGTGACCGAGAGGATCTTCACGAACCCCTCCGACAAGCGCACAGAGGACTACGTCACAGGAAAGGTCGGGTGACGCCCGTGCCAAACAGCGTTCGCGTTCAGTATCAGGAAGAGCTGGAGAGCCTCGAGGCCCGCGCGCTCGACGGGCTCGAGCTCGTTGCCGCTCAGCTCGAGCGCGCCGTCGAGGCGGTCGAGCATCGCGACACCGAGCTCGGCGACCTCGTCATCGCCAGCGATGACGTCGTCGATGGCCGCTACCTCGAAGTGCACCAGTCGATCCTGACTCTGCTCGCAACGCAGGCGCCGGTCGCCACCGACCTGCGTCTGATCGCCGCCCTGCTTCACCTGATGAAGAGCATGGAGCGGATGGGCGACCAGTGCGTGAACATGGCCAAGCTGATCCCGATCGCCGGTCACGAGCCGCCCGCGGACGAGCGCATCGTCCGCGACATCGTCACGATGGGCAAGCAGGTCAAGGTCCAGATCGCCCAGGCGAAGCGCGCTTTCGCCGGCCGCGACGTCGAGATGGCGCGCGACCTCGTCCGACAGGACGACGTCGTCGACAACCTCAACAAGGAGATCTTCGGCATCGCGCTCGAGATCGGCGACGATCGCGACCGGCGCGAGTGGGCGATGACGATGATCCTCGTCGCGCGCGCGATCGAGCGCATCGGCGACAACGCGGTCGACATCGGCGAGCAGGTCGCCTTCGTCGTCACCGGTCTCTTTCGTGAGTTCCAGGACGCCTCGCACCCAGGCGAGCCAGTCACCAGTTAGTGCGTAACGTCACTAGCTCCCCTTGCTTTTACCGAAACCTTTTGCGATCGCCGGTGTTCGTGAGCAAGTACTAACAATGCGCCCGCTGTAGGCGGCGCGCTCGATCAACCGGTAAGCCGAGTCCCGCGCCACTCACGCATCGAGGGGGGAGCCGGGAACGGGGGAACCACTTGTTTTGGGGCTAACTCGCCGACCGAAAGGCCGGTGGGGGCGCAGGCTCTTTCAGCGCCAGCCCGTCAGCTAACCCCGTAGGCCGACGAAGGAGCTGGAGCAATTGACTTGCAAACACACGCTTTTGGGCGCGGCGCTGTGCACCATGGCTTTCGCCTTGCCCGCCCATGCATCGGCCGCCGACAGCGGCGGCATCGGACAACATCACGCGGCCGAGGACGAGCGACCACGCCGGGCGCCAAGGCAAAGCTGGTCGACGGCGTTGCCGTCGCACCGGCGAGCGCCCCGCGCCGGGTCAAGCGCGCGATCGCCGCGGCCAACCGGATCATCGACAAGCCCTACTGCTACGGCGGTGGCCACGGCCAGTGGGAGTCGCGCTGCTATGACTGCTCCGGCACCGTCTCCTACGCGCTCGGCAAGCGCGGCGCTCGCGTCCTCGACGCGCCCCTGCCGTCGGGCTCGTTCGCCGGCTGGGAGAAGGGCGGCCGCGGGCGCTGGATCACCGTCTACGCCAACGGCGGCCACGCGTACGTGGTGATCGCGGGCCTTCGCCTCGACACTTCGATGACGCCGGGCAACGGCCCTGGCTGGAGCAAGACCCAGCTGCACCAAGAGCGGCTACGCCGTGCGTCATCCCCGCGGGCTCTAGACACGAGTCCGAGCTAAGCGCTCGCGCTGCGACGCCGGCCCCGCAGCAGCGCCGTCGTCGACGCCGCCAGCTCGCCCGCGCGCGGCCGGTACGGCGGATGGACCTCGAGCAGCATCGGCGCTCGGTGGCGGCGAAGCAGCGGTCCGATCAGCTGCCACGGGAGCGTGCCCCGGCCGGGTGAGAGGTGGAGGTCGAGGCGAAGCGGGTCGACGCCCAGCTCCGCGCCATGCGGCCGGCGCCGAGCGCCGAGATTGTCGTGAAGGTGAATCATGCTGACCGTGTCGAGGACCGGCTCGCACATGAGCTCGACCGTGGTGTGGCGGGTGTCGGCGATGACGTGGGCGTGGCCGACGTCGAGACAGAGCGCGACCCGCGGTGAGCCCACGCGCTGGGCCAGGCCGCGCAGCGCCATCGGCGAAGCCGATGCCGGCTCCGGACCCGGGTACAGCGGCGCCAGATTCTCGATTGCGATCGTAACCTCGAGTCGTTCCGCCACGGGCGCGATTCGCGCCAGCGCTTCGGCCTCCGCCGCCAGGGCCGACGCGTTCTCAGCGCAGTCGGGCATCGCCATGGCGTGATAGACGACCTGCTCGGCTCCGAGCTCAGCCGCGTAGGAGAGCATCCCCTCCATCGCCCGATCGGTCGCGCCGGTGCCGAGGCGCAGGCTTCCGGGCGCGTGGATCACCGTCCGCAGTGCGGTGTTTCGCAGGGCGTCGTCCACCGCCGCGGCGTGGCGATTGCACTGGCGAGGATCGCTGAGCACCGATGCGGGCGGCGACTGCAGTTGCACCCAGTCGAAGCCGGCGGCTTCATAGGACTTCAGCAGCGCCGCCGACGGCCACCACTCGTAGGGAACGCTGAGCCCGAGCCTTCCCGCGAGTGGGTCCTTGCTGTGCGCTCGTGCGGGTTCGACGGTGGTCTGACCCGCGGCGGCAGCGTCGAGCAATGCCATCACCCATCAGCCTAAGGTCGCAAATTGCGCCTTTCGTGAACTCAGCGTGAAGCCGGTGTGAACAGGGCGTTACCGAGGCGTCCTGGCTTCGGCCACGCCTCATCCGTGACATTTGCGATGATCGTCGCGTGCTCTGCGCTGCGGTCGACATCGGCTCGAATACGACCCGCGTGCTGGTAGCCGAGCCCCAGCAGGGCCAGCTGCGCAAGGTGATGGAGCAGCGCGCGTATACGCGCTTCGACAAGGACTCCAAGCGCAAGGGCAAGGTCACCGAGGAGAAGATCGCCGAGTTGGCCGAGGTCGTGACGACACAGGTTCGCCTCGCCGAGGAGCTCGGGGCGGAGGCGATTCGGATCGTCGCCACGGCGGCCGTGCGCGAGGCCAAGAACTCCAAGGAGGTCGCGAGCAGGATCGCCGAGGCCGCCGGAGGCCCGGTCGAGGTGCTCAGCGAGGAAGAGGAAGGCCGCCTCGCCTTCATCGGTGCGACCAAGACCCTCGGCCACCCGGTCGAGGGCGAGATCGGCGTCGTCGACGTCGGCGGCGGCTCCTCGGAGATCATTCTCGGCACGGTCGCCGACGGGGTGAGCGAGGTGCGATCGTTCAAGATCGGCTCCGGAGCGGTCGCCGAGGAGTTCCTCACCAACGACCCCCCCTCGGCGCTCGAGATCCGGGCCCTTCGCGACTACATCGACGACTTCTTCGAAGGGGTCGAGGTCGAGCATCCGGCTCAGGCCGTCGCGGTCGGCGGCAGCGCGACCTCGCTGCGCACGCTCGTCGGCGCGGTGCTCGAGTACGAGACGCTCGAGCGCGCCGTGCGGGTGCTCACCAGCGACCCGATCGCAGACGTCGCGCGCAGGTTCGAGCTCGATCCGCGGCGCGTCCACATCCTGCCCGCCGGCGTCCTCATCCTCGAGAAGCTCTCCGACCTGCTCGGCCAGGGGCTTCAGATCGGCAAGGGCGGTCTGCGCGAGGGGATCATCCTCGATCTGCTCCAGGGCGCCAGCAACGGCGCCCCCACCGCCGTGGCTGCCTAGCATCGATTCCGGCCCATGGCCAAGGCAGAGGCGATCCATGGGCTCGGCGAAGACGATCCCTACGCCGAGGTCGCGGCGACCGTGGTCACGGTCCGCTCGCGCGAGCTCTTCGAGCACTCGGCCGACGTCCTCGACGTCGACGACATCGAGCGAGTCCACGACATGCGGGTCGCGACCCGGCGCCTGCGCGCCGCGCTGGAGGTATTCGAGCCGTGCTTCTCGCCGAAGCCGTTCAAGCGCTCGCTGAAGCGAGGTCAAGTCGCTGGCCGACGCGCTCGGCGAGCGCCGCGACCGCGATGTGACGATCGCCGCGCTGGTCGAGTTCGCGGCCGATGTGAGCGAGGCCGACCGGCCCGGGATCGAGAGCCTGATCGACCAGCTTGCGCGACGAGCAGCGAGAGGCCAACGAAGCGCTCGCTCCGGCGGTCTCCGCGAAGCGCCTGGCCAAGCTCGACAAGCGCCTGACGAAGCTGGTCGCCGGGGTGAAGAAATGAAGGCCGCAGCGGTGAAGAAGCTGGATCCGCGGGCGCCGCTGATCGACAACGCCGCCCGCATCCTCCGCGTCCGCCTGGCTGAGCTGCGTTCCTTCATCCCCGAGGCACTCGATCGCGGCAACGAGACGCAGCAACACGACCTGCGGATCGCCGCCAAGCGCCTTCGCTACGTGCTCGAGCTGACCGAGTTCTGTTTCGGGCCAGAGGCCGAGCGGGCTCGCCGCCGCGCCCGAGAGATTCAGGACGTGCTCGGTGATCTTCACGATTGCGACGTGATGGCGCCGCGGATCGCCGAGCAGGCCGAGCGCGTCGCCGACCCGGACCTGCACAGCGGTCTCGCGGCGCTGGCCGAGCGGGTCCGGGTGCGCCGTGAGCTTCTCTTCGATCGCTTCGTCGAGCTCTGGGACGAGCTCGAAGCCGAGCGGACCTGGGATCAGTTCGAGGCGGCGATCGAGGCTCGCCTGAGCGCAGCCAGAGAACGCCGGGAGGGCTGATCGGCGAGCCCGGGACCGTCCCGGGCTACATTGCTTGCATGGCGGGATCGAGCAAGCGGCGCCTGCGCGCCGCCGGGACTGCGGCGATCGTGGCAGCGGCGATCGCTCCAGCGGGCGCGAGCGCTCAGTTCGAGCCCGGCGCGCCCGGCGTCGGCGATCCGTTCTTTCCCAACGCAGGCAACGGCGGCTATGACGTCTCCAGCTACCGGCTCGACCTCGACTACTCGATCAAGGCACGCCGGCTCGACGCCAGGACGAAGATCACGGCGACGGCGCTGCAGGATCTCTCCAGCTTCAACCTCGATTTCCGCGGGCCGAAGGTGCGGGCGGTGAGCGTGAATGGCGTCGGTGCCGGCTTCGAACGCCAGGGCCAGGAGCTCGTCGTCACCCCTGCGGCGGGCGTGGCCGAAGGCGCGTCGTTCACCACCGTCGTCGCCTACCGCGGTCGGCCGGGCACGATCAAGGACGACGACGGCTCCAGGGAAGGATGGTTCGAGACCGACGACGGCAGCGTCGTCGTCGCTGAGCCCCAGGGCGCCCCGGCGTGGTATCCGTCCAACGATCATCCCGACCGACAAGGCGCGGTTCGACATTTCGCATCCGCGTTCCCGATGGGATCGAGGCGGTCGCCAACGGTGCTTTCCGGGGCCGCTTCGGACGAGGTCGCGGCACCGAATGGCGCTGGCGCACGACGGAACCGATGTCGCCGTACCTCGCCACGGTCGCAACCGGCCAGTTCAAGATCATCCGGAGCAAGGTGCGGGGCATCGCCTCGTTCACGGCGGTCGACCCCGAGCTCTGGAAGAAGTCGAAGCATGCGCTGCGCCGCAGCGGCGAGATCCTGTCGCTGTTCGAGCGCCTGTTCGGGCGCTATCCCTTCGGCCAGACCGGCGCAATCGTCGACGACGCGAAGTTCATCGGCTACGCGCTGGAGACCCAGACGAGGCCGGTCTACGACTCTGCGCCGAGCGACGTCCTCATCGCCCACGAGCTCGCGCACCAGTGGTTCGGCGACAGCGTCGGGCTCGCGCGCTGGCAGGACATGTGGCTGAACGAGGGCTTTGCGACCTGGGCCGAGTGGCGCTGGAAGCAGGAGGCGGGCGGCTCCTCGACCGCCAGAGTCCTGCGCCAGTTGCTGCGCACGCCTGCCTCCGCGAACGCATTCTGGGATCCGCCGCCCGCGGCGATCCCGACACCGGCGAAGCTGTTCGCCGAATCGGTCTACGTGCGCGGCGCGATGGCGCTCGAAGCGTTGCGCCAGCAGATCGGCGAGCGGGCATTCCTGGCGACCCTGAGAACCTGGGCTGCCCAGCACCGCTACTCCAGCGCCTCGATCGCCGAGTTCATCGCGCTGGCCGAAGCGCAGTCGGGCCAGGAGCTCGACGCGTTCTTCGATGTCTGGCTGGTGCAGCCGGGCAAGCCCGCCGTCTGAGCCAGGCGGCTCTAGCCTCGCCGGATGCGCTCCTATCGCGAGATTCTTGCCTCCCCTGCGGGGAGGCTGATGATGCTTGCCGGGGTGGCGCGGCTCGCGTGGGGGGTCGAAGGCCTGGCGCTGCTCGTCCTCGTCGAGCAGGAAACGGGCTCCTACGCGACGGCAGGACTCGCGGTGGGCGCCTTCGGCATCACCAGTGGTCTGCTCGCACCGCTGCGTGGGGCGTTGATCGACCGGCAGGGGCGGCGCGCCTTGCTGGCGATGGCTGTGCTCAACGGCATTCTGGTCGTCTCGATAGCGGTTGCCCCGTTCACGAGCGGGCTCGGATACATCGTCGTCGCGGCAGTCGCCGGCGCCGTGCCGCCTCCGCGTCACCGCCTGGATTCGGGCCGGGATCGCGACCCGGATTCACGGGGCCGAGCTGCACCGCGCGTACACGGTCGACAACGTCTTCGAGGAGTTCGCATTCGTCGGCGGCCCGTTGCTCGCGGGCCTCGTGATCGCCTTCGCCTCGCCGTCGGCTGCGCTGATCCTCTCCGCTGCCCTGGCGCTGATCGGCGTGGTCGGCCTCACGCTGCCCGGAGGCGATGGCGTGGGCGCCGCGGCGTCGCTCCCGGGCGACGGGTCCGAGCAAGCCTCTCAATCGGCCGCTGCTGCTGGCGATCGTCAGCCTCGCCGGGCTCGGGGCGGGTGTGGGTTTCGCCGAGATCGCGATCGTCGGCTTCGCCGAGGGCGAGGGCTCGCAGGCCGCAGCCGGCCTCATCCTCGCCGCGCTTTCGGCCGGCGGCGTGGTCGGCGCGCTCGCCTACGGTGCCCGCGAATGGACATGGACCACACGGCGTCGCTACGTCTGGCTCATGCTCGGAATGGCAGCGGGTCTCGCTGCGCTTACGCTGCCCGATTCGATCGCCGCGATGGTTGCCGTGATCGCGGTCGCGGGACTCTTCCTCACCCCGATCTTCATCGTCAACTCGGTTCTGATCGCGGAGCTTTCCCCCGAGGGACCGAGCGCGACCGCATTCGCCGGCGTGACCACGGCGATGAACGCCAGTGTGGCCGTCGGCGCCGCGATCGGGGGAGGCGTCGTCGACCGCAGCGGCCCGGACACGGCGTTCCTGCTGGCGGCCGTCGCGGTCGTGCTCGGGGCGCTGGTGGCCCTGGCGCTGCCTGCCGCGTCGGCCGACCTCACCCGCGCTCGCTGAACTCGATCTCGCGCCCCGTCGCCGTCCCTTCGACAGACCAGCACCGCGTTGCCAGCGAACGACGAGCGTCTTCGCCGAGCCGAGCCTTCGCCGTGCCGCAGCGCGGTCGTCCCCAAAGCGTCACCTCGATCGGGCGCTCGTCAGCGTCGCCTCGGAGCCCCGACGCCACCGCCACGGGCGGGTGCGTGATCACGATCGAGCCGTTGCGAACCCAGACCGGGATCCGCTCTCGCGGCGCCGGGCTGATCAGCTCGCGTCCGCCCTCGATCTCCTCGCCGGTCCAGAAGTCGATCCACTCGCCGCGGGGGAGATACACCCTGCGCTGCGTCGCGCCCTTTTCGAGCACGGGAGCGACCCAAAGCGAGGGGCCGAACCCGTAGGCATCGGCGAGGCCCCAGCCGGCGTCGTCGCCGGGATCCGCGAGGGAGAGCGGCCGGATGATCGGGATCCCGCAGCGCGCAGCGGTCGCCGCGGCCGCGCGGATGTAGGGAACGAGGCGCTCGTGGAGCAGCACGTACTCGCGATAGGTGCCGAGCGTGTGCTCGTCGTAGCGCCACGCCTCCTGCTCGAAGCGTCCGTGGGCCTGCATCAGCGGCGTGAAGCAGCCGAACTGGACCCAACGCAGGAGCAGCTCGCGCGGGCAGCGCTCGACCAGGCGCCTGCCGAGGTAGCCGCCGACGTCGTGTGACCAGTTCGAGAAGCCGCTGGAGGCCGCGGTCAGTGTCGCTGTCACCAGCGTTCGCAGCGACCAGAAGTCCGAGACCTGGTCGCCGGCCCAGGTGATGCCCGTCGCCTGTTGTCCGCTCCAGCCACATCGCCCGAAGAGCACGCCGCTGCCGGGATGGACCTCGTCGAGCACCTTCTGCATCGAGCGCCGGTAGAGGTCGCCGTACGCCCATCCCGCCTCGGCCCCGCTGCGCCCGTCGGAAAAGCGCGCTTCGGGCGGGATGAAGTAGCCCTCCCCGTCATCGGCCTTGATCCCCTCGACGCCCATCTCGAGCACGGTGCGCGCCTGCTTGTTCCACCACCTGCGGGCGGCGGTGGAGCTGAGATCCACAGGCGACCCGGTGCCCATCCACCAGCGCCCGACATGGGCCTCGCCATCGGCGCCGCGTATGAAGTGCCCCGCCCACCGCCCCTCCGCGTAGTTGGCCGCCGGGCGACTGTGCAGGCGCTCCGACTCGGGATCGAGCGGGCGCTGGCCGTCGCTGGAGTCGAGGTTGACCCAAGGCGTCACCCAGACGACGGTGCGCACGCCATCCGCGCGCAGGCGATCGAGCATCGCCTGCGGGTTCGGGAACTGGTGGGGATTGAAGCGCCAGGTGTTGTACTGCGTCTCCCACGGCGAGTCGATAACGATCGCGTCGAGCGGCAGTTCGTGTCGCAGGTAACCCTCGAGGTCGTCGAGCACGTCGTCTTGGTGGAAGTAGATGTCGCGGCTCTTCCAGTGACCGTAGGCCCACTCGGGCAGCAGGGCCGGGAAGCCGGTCAGCCGCAGGTAATGGCGAAGCCGGGCTGCAGGCGTGGCGTCGCAGAACAGTCGCAGCCGAAACGGCCCCGCGGCACCGCGCTGGGAGATCACGAGCGGATCACGCAGGTCGAACTCGAGCCCTGCGCCCCAGGTCTGCACCCAGGCCGCCCATCCGGCGCCAGACGCGAGCCATGGACAGGGAACGTAATCCCCCTGGGGGATGCCGCCCTCGGCAAGCATCTCGGGCGGGCAGTCCGGCCCGGTGTAGCGGCGGTCGGCACCGAGCATGACGACGCGCCCGCGCTGTTCGACCTCTTCGCCGTGGCGCGCGCCTAGGCCGGTGAGATGGATCGCGGGATCGTTGCGCCACCTCGAGCCGAGCCGGAACGGGGCCTTCTCGCAGCTCATCTCCACGATCGACCCGATCGCGATCAGCGAGCGCGACGTGGATCGTCCCGGCGCCCGTCCGCAATCCGCGCTCACGAGTAGATCGGTCTCACTGCTCTTGATCACCTCCGCGCCGGCGACCGCGACGACCGCGTCGCGATGCTCCTCGCAGATCACACCCTCGGTCAGATCGATCAAGCGGTCGCCGCCCTCGCCGTCCTGCGTGAACAGCGTCAGGTCATCGATCAAGGCAGATCCGTCGCGAAGCACGCGGATCGTCAGCGGGTCGAGCTCGACCTCGACCTCGAAGCCGCCCGCGGTTGAGGGTGACGGTCGTCGCTGTTGCAGCCGAGACCGCCATCGCAGTCAGGTTCGTTGAGTCGGGAGGGCCGCGCTGTGTCGATTCCGTGAACGCTCGTTATCTGAGTTTTTACGTCTTCGGCCTCGGCGACCGCGAAGCTAAATGGCGAAATAGCAGGCAAAACACGAGGGGGCAACGATGATTCCCAGTTCGCACAGCAGAGCCGACATGCACTGCCATTCCACCGCCTCGGCGGTGGCCAAGCTTGGGATTCAGCGCAGCGTCGGGTTGCCGGAGTGCGCGACGCCGCCACAGCGAGGTCTACGAGCTCGCCAAGCGGCGCGGCATGGACTTCGTCACGATCACCGACCACGACACGATCGACGGTTGTCTCGAGCTCGCCGATCGCGACGACTGCTTCATCTCCGAGGAGCTCACAACCTGGTTCGCCGGTGAGCCTCAGGCGGTCCACGTCCTTTGTTACGGGATCACGCCTGACGACCACGAGTTCCTCCAAGCGCACGCCGGTGATCTCGAGACCTGCGCCTGCGTACCTGCACGAACGCGAGATCACCTGCGCGCTCGCACACCCGTTCTTCGCCGTGGCCGCCCCGCTGACACCTCGTCATCGCCGTCGACTCGCCCAGATCTTCGGGGTCTGGGAGACGCGCAACGGGTCGCGAGCTCGCGAGCTCAACATGCCGGCCGCGGTCTACATCGAGACCCACGGCGGAATCGGAATCGGCGGTTCCGACGACCACGCCGGCGTCGACATCGGGCGTACCTTCACCGAGACGCCGCCCGCCTCGACGCCGGAACAGTTTCTGCGCCACATCCGCGAAGGCCACGCCGAGACCCGCGGCGACCAGGGCAGCGCCGCGAAGTGGGCCCACTCGGCGCTGGCGCTGGCAACCAGAACCCTGATCTCGTCGGAGATCCCCGGCATCGCCGCAGGCCAAGCCGGAGGAGCGTGAACGGGAGCGCTTCCGGGGCCACCAGCGGTTCCGCTCATCGACCCCTCCGTCGTTCTCGAGATCGCCGAGCGCGTCGTCGCCGACGGCGGCGAGCGCGGCGGTGAGACGCGACCCGGGCTCGGCGCCGGCGAGGCGACCCAGCTCTTGCGAGCCTGGCTCGACTCGATCGACCTCAGCTCCGACCCAACGACGCTGATCGCGCTGATGCAGGCCGACGATTTCAGCCACGCCGACCTTGCCCGGCGCGCTCGTCGCATTCACGAACGCAGGCTGCGCGAGGCAGTCGACGAAGTAGCCGTTGCCGCACGTGCGGGCGAAGGCTACGGCGATGCGGCGAAGTCGCTGTTCGAAGCCTGCGTTCCGGCGATCCCCTACGTGCCGGCGACGACGATCCTCGGCAAGGAGATGGCGAAGCTGACCGTGCACGAGGGCGAGCCCGGTCGCGTCGCGCTCGTCGTCGACGGCGCCGGCTCGATGCACGGCGTCACCCATACGATCGAGCGCATCCGCGAGCATGGTGTCGCCGGCTGGGACGTCGAGGTCGTCGGCACCGACTCGCGCGTCGACCGCCGCCTGCCTGCCGTGGCCGAGGTCGAGATTCCCTTCTATGCCGGGATGAGCGGTAGGCATCCCCAGCATCCCCGAGCTGGTGCAGACGCTGGTCGACGGCCGCTACGACCTGATCCACGTCGCTTCGCCGGGACCATCAGGAATCGCCGCCGCGCTGACGCGCCCGTATCGGCGGCACGCCGTTGCTCGGCAGCTATCACACCGAGCTGGCTGCCTATGCGGGCTTGCGAAGCGGCGATCCCGCAGCTCGAGCTCGGCATGCGGATCGCGCTGTCGATCTTCTATCGCCAGTGCGAGGTCGTGCTCTCGCCAAGCCCGGCGAGCGACGAGTCGCTGGTGTCGCTGGGGATCGAGCAGGACCGAATCGGACGCTGGGCGCGAGGCGTCGACTTCTCGATCTACGATCCCGCCAAGCGCGACCCCGACGCCTACCCAGGCGAGATCAAGGTGCTCTACGCGGGGCGCCTGACGACCGAGAAGGGCGTCGAGCTGCTTGCGGAGACGTTCCTCGAGGCGCGCGAGCGCGACGCCCGCCTGCACCTGCTGCTGGCCGGAGGCGGACCCGAGGAGGAGATGCTGCGGGTGCGCCTCGGCGAGCATGCGACCTTTCTCGGATGGCTCGATCGCGAGCAGCTCGCCCACGTTTACGCGAGCTCCGATCTCTTTCTCTTCTGCTCGCGAACCGATACCTACGGCCAGGTGATCGCCGAGGCGCAGGCGAGCGGTCTGCCGGTGGTTGCAGTCGCCGAGGGCGGGCCCGCTGTCGCTGATCCACGACCGCCAGACAGGCTGGCTGTGTGAGGCCGACCCTGACCCAGCTCGCCGCCGCTGTCGCCCAGCTCGCCGCCTCGCCGTTCATGCGCGAGCAGATCTCGCGCCGGGCGCTGGCGCAGGTGCAGGGTCGAAGCTGGGAGTCTGCGCTTGCCCAACTGGCCGGCGGATACGAGCGCACGCTCGAGCGCGGGCGCCGCAAGCCCAAGCCCACACCACTGCTCGAAGTCGCCTGAGGCTCCACCGGCGCTAGCCTGTCGGTGAGCCCAGTGGATCCCCTAGAGACCGAGATCGCGTCAATCGACAGCGCCGATGAGGCGATCCTGTCGCCGGTCGATGCGAGCGAGAACGGTGCGCCGGACCTCGAGGATCCCGTCGCTGTACTTCAATCGCGAGCTCTCCTGGCTCGAGTTCAACGATCGCGTGCTTCAGCTCGCCGAGGACGCCACGGTGCCGCTGCTCGAGCGCGCCAAGTTTCTCGCGATCTGGGAATCGAACATGGACGAGTTCTTCATGGTTCGCGTCGCCACCCTGCACGACCAGGTCGAGTCCGGCACCTCGGCTCGCGACGCCGCCGGATTCACTCCCGCTCAGGCGCTGAAGGAGATCCGCAACCGCTGCATCGGCCAGCGCGGGCGAGCGGGCGACTGCTTCGAGCAGGAGCTGCGGCCGGCGCTGGCCGAGCACGAGATTCGTCTCGTCTCGATCGGCGACGCGAGCTCCGAGGAGCAGGCCGAGCTCGACCGCCTCTTCTCGAATCAGGTGTTCCCGGTTCTGACGCCGCTCGTCATCGGCCGCGGCAGGCCGTTTCCCTACATCTCCAACCTCTCGCTCTCGCTCGCCGTGGTCCTTCGCGATCCCGACAAGGACAACGAGATCCTCGCCCGCGTCAAGGTCCCGAAAGAGCTCCTCGGCCGCTTCCTGCGCGTCGGCGACGGCGGCAACAGCCTGTTTCGTCTCGACGCGCTGATCGCCGCCAACCTCGGGTCGCTGTTCCCGGGCATGGAGGTCGTCGAGCACGCGCTCTTCCGTGTCACTCGCGATACCGATTACGACGTCTCGGACGAGACCGATGACGTCATGCGCGCCGTCGAGGAGGAGCTTCGCCGTCGCCGTTTCGGTGAGGTCGTGCGGCTCGAGGTCGAGGTTGGCATGAACGAGGGGCTGCAGGATCAGCTCGTCGCCGCGCTGGGCATCTCGGAGGAGGAGCTCTACGTCGTCGAGGGCATGCTCGATCTCTCCGACCTCAACGACGTCGTCGCCCTGTCCGGGCACGACGAGCTGCGTGACCCGCCGCATGCGCCGGTCACACCGCCGCGGCTGATCCTCGGCTCCGAAGGCAAGGACGGCGACATGTTCGCGGCGATCCGTGCCGGCGACATCCTCGTCCACCATCCCTACGACTCCTTCACCAGCTCGGTCGAGCGCTTCGTCAAGCAGGCCGTCACCGATCCCGACGTGCTCGCGATGAAGCAGACCGTGTATCGGACAAGCGCCGATTCGCCGCTCGTGCCGGCGCTGATCGAAGCCGCCGAGCGCGGCAAGCAGGCCGTCTGCCTGGTCGAGCTCAAGGCTCGCTTCGACGAGGACGCGAACATCACCTGGGCGAAGAAGCTCGAGCAGGCCGGAGTCCACGTCGTCTACGGCATCCCGGCGCTGAAGACCCACGTCAAGTGCGTGCTCGTGATCCGGCGCGAGGGCGACGGCGTACGCCACTACGTCCACATCGGCACCGGCAACTACAACCCGAAGACCGCGCGCATCTACACCGATCTCGGGCTCTTCACCTGCAATCCGGAGATCGGCGCCGACATCTCGGAGATGTTCAACTCGCTCACCGGCTACGCCCGGCCACACAGCTATCGCAAGGTGTTGGTCGCCCCCTTCAACCTGCACAAGGGGATCATCGAGGAGATCGAGCGCACGATCGAGTCGCATTCCGCCGCGACACCCGCGCGCATCCGGATGAAGATGAACTCGCTGCTCGACGCCTCGGCGATCCGGGCGCTTTATCGGGCCTCGCAAGCCGGCGTCTGCGTCGAGATCAACGTCCGCGGCATCTGCGCGCTGCGCCCCGGCGTCCGCCGGTGTCTCGGAGAACATCACGGTGACCTCGATCGTCAACCGCTTCCTCGAGCACTCGCGGATCTACTCCTTCGAGCGTCACTCAGAGCCCGAGAGCATCTACATCGGCTCGGCCGATCTGATGCCGCGAAACCTCTACAACCGCGTCGAGCTCGTGACCCCGATCCTCGACGACAAGGTGCGCGCCGAGCTCGTCGACGTCCTCGACCGCTCCCTCGCCGACAACACGAACTCGTGGGAGCTGGGCGAGGACGGCACCTGGAGGCGAAGGCTGCCCGGCGGCGAAGAGCCGCGCAACGTGCAGCAGGAGTTGATCGAGCGACACGTCGAGCGCGCTGCCTCCGGCGCGGCGGTGGAGACAGCGATCGGGTCGTCGTAGGCATGCGGCTGGAGCGCACCGCCACGCTCCAATAGCGTCCACCGAGATGGCGATCCGGCACACGGCGGGCGGCTACTGGCTCGAGGAGGCCGGCTCGGCCGAGCCGAGGCCGGCGCTCGCCGCCGACGCCAGCGCAGACGTGCTCGTCGTCGGCGGCGGCTACACGGGCCTTTGGAGCGCTTGGTATGCTGAAGCAGCTCGAGCCGCAGGCGCGGGTGATGCTGTGCGAGTCCGAGATCGCGGGCGAGGGCCCGAGCGGAAGAAACGGCGGTTTCTGCAACGGGCTTTGGTTCGGGCTGCCGGCGATGCGCGAGCGCTTTGGCGACGCCGGCGCGAAGGCGATAGCGGTTGCAGCTCAAGGCTCCGTCGATGCGATCGGGGCCTTCTGCGACGAGCAGCAGGTCGACGCCTGGTTTCGCCAGGCCGGCTATCTGCAGGCATCGACCGCTCCGGCCTGGGACGGCGCCTGGGAGGCGACGATCGATGCCTGCGAGGCGCTCGGCGTCGCCGACGCATGCAGGCCGCTGTCGCCCGAAGAGGTCCGCGGCGCGCTGCGATTCGCCGGTGCTTCGCGGTGGCGCCTTCTATCCGGGAGCGGCGACCGTGCAACCGGCGCGGCTCGCGCGCGGGCTGCGCCGGCGGGTGATCGAGGCGGGGGTGGAGCTCTACGAGCACACCGCGATCGGATCCGTCAAGAGCAAGGACGGCGAGGTCGTGGCGCGCGCACCGGGCGCGACGATCAAGTCAAGAGCCGCTGTGCTGGCAACCGGCGGCGCCCTCGTCGGCCTGGCGCCGCTGAAGCGGCGGCTGACGCTGACCTCGAGTCATATGGTGATCACCGAGCCCGTCCCGGAGCTGCTCGAGGAGATCGGCTGGACCGGCGGCGAGTGCATCACCGATTCGCGCGCGATGGTCCACTACTTTCGCACCACCCCCGACGGGCGCATCGCCTTCGGCTGGGGGGGCGGCACGCGTCGTCCGCGCCGACCACACCAAGGGCCGGGCCGAGATCGACCCGCAGGTGGTCGCCGCCGTCGAGCGCGACCTCGTGCGCTTCTTTCCCGGGCTCGAGGGGCGGCGGATGGAATGGGCCTGGGGCGGGCCGATCGACGTCTCCCCGAGCCACCTGCCGGTCGTCGACGAGCTCGAGCCGGGCGTCCATTGCGCTTTCGGCTTCACCGGCCACGGTGTCGGCCCCTCGAACATGGTCGGCCGCTCGCTCGCCTCGCTGGCGCTCGATCGCCGCGATGGCCCCGCTCGTCTCGCCTATATCGCGCCGGACCTGGTCAAGGTCCCGCCCGAGCCCTTCCGCTACATCGGTGGCTCGATCATCCGCCGCGCGATCCTGCGCCAGGAGGAGGCCTTCGAGCGCGGTGAGAAGCCAGGGAGCGCTGACGCGCCTCGTCGCGGGGATCCCGGAGCGCATCGGGATCCACGTCGGGCGCTGAGCTTCAGCTCGCGCGGTGATAGGTGTTGACGACCACGCCCGAGTCGAACGCCTTCGTCTCGGCCAGCGCCAGCACCGTCTTGCGGTCGGTCTCGGGAAAGACGCGCAGGCCGGACCCGAGCGCGACCGGGAAGACCATCAGCCGCAGCTCGTCGACGAGGTCGTGCTCGAGCAGCGTGTGCACGAGCGTGCAGCTGCCGGCGACGAGGATCGGACCGCCGTCTGACTGCTTCAGCTGGGAGATCGCATCGGGCACGTCGCCATCGATCACCGTCGAGTTGTTCCAGTCGAGCTCGCTCAGGGTGGTCGAAGCGACGAGCTTGGGCATCGCGTTCATCTTGTCGGCGAACTCGCCGCCGCGCTCGGGCCAGGCGGCGGAAAAGCCCTCGTAGGTGACGCGGCCGAGCAGCAGGGTCTCGCTCTCGAGCGTCTCGGCGAGCTTGTAGGACTCCTGCTCGGGGCTCGATGAAGTCGAACACCCAGCCGCTGTGCGGGTGGCCGGGCTCGCCGCCCGGCGCCTCCATGACGCCGTCGAGCGAGACGAACTCGGAAACGATCAGCTTTCTGCTCATCGGCTCAGCCCTTCTTGTAGTAGAGACGCGACGTCAGCGGTGCGAACACCGCGGTGATCGCAGCGGCGGTGACGAGCACGATCAGGATGTCGCTGCTCTGACGCAGTGCCTTCCATCAGGCCTCGCGCGGCGGTGACCAGATGCGAGATCGGGTTGACGTCGACGAACGCCTCGAGCGCCGCGGGGAGCGTCGACGGTTCGACGAAGACGTTGCTGAGGAAGGTGAGCGGGAAGATCGCCATGAAACCGGCGTTCATGACCGCGTTGGGCGAGCGCATCAGCAGGCCGAGCGTCGTGAACACCCACGAGAGGCCGAAGGCGAAGACGACGACGAGCGCCAGGGCCGCAACCAGCCCGCCGACGCCGGCTTCCGGGCGGAACCCGAGCGACCACGCCGAGGACGATGATCACCGTTCCGGCGACCGCGTAGCGGACGCTGTCGCCGAGCACGGCGCCGACCAGAGGCGCGGGGCGCCAGATCGGCAGCGAGCGAAAGCGATCGACGACGCCTCGCGTGAGATCGGTGTTGAGCGCGATCCCTGAGTAGACGGTGGTGAAGAGGACGGACATCACCAGGACCCCTGGGAGGATGTAATCGAGGTAGTCGCCCGTCGAGCCCGAGATCGCGCCGCCGAACAGGTAGGTGAACATGAGCAGGAACATCACCGGGGTGATCGTCACGTCGAGCAGCTGCTCGGGCACGTGCTTGACCTTCAGCATCCCGCGCCAGCCGAACGTGACCGTGGCCGAGAGCGCGCTCGCGCGCGGCGGACGCGCCGTCGAGGAGAGCGCCTTGCGCACCGCCTCGGTCTCAGCGGCGGCGGTATCGAGATCGGCTGGTGTCGTCGGGTTGGCGCTCATGCGAGCTGCTGCTCTCGTTCGGAGGTTGGCTCGTCGGGGCTCTCGTCCTCGGCCGGATGGCCGGTGAGCGCGAGGAAGACCTCGTCGAGGCTCGGTTGGCCGAGGGAGAAGGCGCCGATGCCGACGCCGCTGTGCGAGAGCGCTGCGACCGCACCGGCGGCGCGATCGGCGTCGGCGCATTGCGCCGTCAGCGCCGCCGGATCGGGCTCGAGGCTGACGGCGCCGAGCTCGCGCTCGAGCAGCTGCTGGGCCTGGGGCCGCTGTGCCGGATCGAGCAAGCGCACCTTCAGCGAGCCGAGGCCGATCGAGGCCTTGAGCTGCGCCGGCGTGCCCTCGGCGATCACCCGGCCGTGGTCGATCACCGCGATCCCGTCGGCGAGCTGGTCGGCCTCGTCGAGGTACTGGGTGCAGAGCAGGATCGTCGTTCCCTCGGCGACGAGGGCGCGAATGATGTCCCAGACCTGGTTTCGCGAGCGCGGATCGAGGCCGGTCGTCGGCTCGTCGAGGAACATCAGGCGCGGGGTGACGACGATGCTGGCGGCGATGTCGAGGCGCCGGCGCATTCCGCCTGAGTAGTTCTTGACGAGGCGCCCGGCCGCCTCTGCGATGCCGAAGGCCTCGAGCAGCTCGTCGGCGCGGTCCTTGGCGCCGCGGCCGAGCCCGACCAGGCGTCCGATCAAGATCAGGTTCTCGCGACCCGTGAGATCCTCGTCGACCGAGGCGAGCTGGCCGGTGAGGCTGACGAGCCCGCGGACCACGTCGGCCTCGTCGACGATGTCATGGCCGAAGATCCGCGCCGAACCGGAATCCGGGGCAAGCAGCGTCGCCAGCATGCGGATCGTCGTCGTCTTGCCGGCGCCGTTGGGGCCGAGAACGCCGTAGACGGAGCCGCTGCGCACGGAGAGGTCGACGCCGTCGACGGCTGTGGTCTCGCCGAAGGCCTTGACCAAGCCACTGGCTTCGATCGCGAGTGTTGACGGTTGGTTCATCGGTGCTTTCTCGAGAATTGGGTTGAACGTTCACGCTAGCGACTCTGTGATTGTGTAGACAGGCGCGGGCGCCTGAACTCATCGGTCTCCGATCTGGGGCGATCGAACGGATGAGGCCAAAGATCCTCTTCCTGCTGCGGCGCAGCTTGCAGGCGCACGAGCAGCGCTTCATCGTCCCAAGGTGCGCCGCGCGACGACCCGGTTGACATCACAAGGCCGATCGGTGACTGTAGGCGGGATGGCCGACGCGCAGGGACTAGCCGTACGTGGGGACGAGGGGGAGGCGCGGTGGTGGTTCGGCTCGCTGGCCGTAATCAAGGCCACCGCCGCCGAAACCGGCGGGCAGCTGGGGATCGTGGAGATCACCGAGCCGCCGGGAGCGGAAGCGCCGCTTCACGTTCACCATCGCGAGGACGAGGGATTCTGGGTGCTCGAAGGCGACGTCAGCTTCGAGGTCGGCGGCACGACGTTCGACGCAAGCGCCGGGGACTTCGCCTTTGGCCCGCGCGACGTACCGCACCGCTACACGGTGCGGTGATCGCGGTTGCCGCATGCTGTTCATCCTCACCCCGGGCGGGTTCGAGGGCGCGATCATGCACATGGCGCCCCCGCCGGCAGCCACCGGCGGCCGACATGCGAGCGTCAGGATCGCCGCCAACGGCCGCGAGATCCTCGAGCTAGCCACGTGATCGTCAGCGAAGGGACATTGACTCCGGCCTGGGCACGTAACTGCCCCTTCATCGGCCGGTCCCGCGGCAGGCCTTCGCCGCTAGCCGCCCGAGCACCCGCCCGCCGCCCGCCGATCTACGATCAACGCGATGGCGATCGCGCACCTCGACATGGACTCGTTCTACGTCGCGGTCGAGCTGCTGCGACGCCCCGAGCTCAAGGGCAAGCCGGTGATCGTCTCCGGCAGCGGACCCCGCGCGGTGGTGACGACGGCGTCCTATGAGGCGCGGCCGTTCGGGGTCGGTTCGGCGATGCCGGTGTCGCTGGCGCGGCGCCGCTGCCCCGACCTGATCCAGGTGCCGGTCGACATGGCGCATTACCGCGAGCGTTCGCAGCAGGTGATGGCGGTGATCGCCGAGCTCGGGGCGCCGACCGAGCGCGTCTCGCTCGACGAGTGCTACATCGACCTCGAAGGAGTGCCGGATCCGGTCTCGCGAATGAGCTGGGTCGTGCGCACGATTCGCGACCGCCTCGAGCTCGACGCGTCCGTCGGCATCGGCCCGAACAAGCTCGTCGCCAAGGTCGCCTCCGACGCCGAGAAGCCTCGCGGGTTCGTCGTCCTCAGCCGCGAGCAGGCGGTCAAGCGCTTCGCCTCCGAGCCGCCGAAGCTGATCCCGGGGATCGGCCCGAAGACGGCGGCGCGACTGACGGAGATGGGAATCGAGTCGCTGGGTGCGCTTCAGCGCCACCCGGTCGACGACCTGATCGCGCGCTTCGGCGCCAACCACGGCCAGGCCCTTCACGACCGCTCGCACTTTCGCAGCGAGTCGAAGGTCGCAGACGAGTCGTGAGGCGAAGTCGCGCTCGGTCGAGACGACGTTCGACTACGACATCGCCGACCACGCCCGGCTCGAGCAGATCCTCGACGAGCAATCGGCGCGACTCGCCTCAGAGCTCGAAAAGCGTCAGCTCGCCGGCCGCACGATCGGGATCAAGGTCCGCCTCGACGATTGGACCACGGTCACCCGCGTGCGCTCGGTCGAGGCGCCGACCAACGATCCGGCGCTGATCGGCTGCGACCGCGCGCGAGCTTCTGCGCGCCTACGACCCGCAGCGCCCGGTGCGTCTGCTCGGCGTCCGAGTCGCGGGCTTCGAGGCCGACGGCGACCGCGACAAGCGCCTCACCGCAGCAGGGCCTCGAGCTCGACGCGGCGTGATCGCGGCTCATGCCGTCAGCACCAGGATCCAGGCGACGGCGCCCAGCAGCGCTCCCGCCAGCGCGTTGATCGCCAGCTCGCGATCGTCTTGGATCCAGAACATCGCCACCGCGACGAGCCCGGCCAGCGGCAAGACGAAGCTCCCCCGAGCGCCGCGATCCGGTAGTTGCGGCGCCTGGGGTCGTCGTTCACCAGCGGGAGGTTACGACCTTCTTGCGGGTGTAGAACTGGACCGCGTCGCTGCCGTTGGCGTGCAGATCGCCGTCGATCGAGTCCTTCCAGCCCGAGAAGGGAAACCACGCCACCGGCGCCGCGACGCCGACGTTGACGCCGAGCATGCCCGCCTCGGCGCCCCAGCGGTAGGCGCGGGCCGCGCGCCGGAAGTGGTGAAGATCGAGCCGGCGTTGCCGTAGCGCGACCCGTTGGTGAACTCGAGCGCCGCGTCGAGGTCGTCGACGCGAACCACCGCGAGCAGCGGCCCGAAGAGCTCCTCGCGGGCGAGATCGGACTCGAGCTTCGACGTCGCCACGATCGAGGGGCCGATCAGCGAGTCGCCGGGCCCTGAATCGCGACGGCCGTCGAGGATCAGCTCGTCGCTCGGAGTCGGCCGCCGCGGCCTCGACCGCACCGGCCACGCGTTCGCGCGCATCCGGCCCGACCAGCGGGCAGACCTCGACACCCTCCTGATCGCCGGGTCCGACACCGAGGTCGGCCGCCGCCGCGGCGAGCGCGTCGAGCGTCTCGTCCTGCTCTTCGCGAGTGCCGACGAGCACCGCGACCGAGCCCGCGAGACAGCGCTGGCCGGCGGCGCCGAAGGCCGAGGACATGATCGCCGGCACCGTCACCTCGAGGTCGGCGTCGGGCATGACCACGAGTGAGTTCTTGGCGCCGCCGAGCGCCTGAAAGCGCTTGCCGGCAGCCGACGAGCGCTCGGCGATGTAGCGCGCCGTCGAAGCCTGGCCGACGAACGAGATCGCGTCGATGCCGCGGATGGTCGAGCAGGCCGTTGACCGCGTCGCGGCCACCGTGGACGAGGTTGAGGATGCCGTCGGGGAGCTCGTCGATCTCGTCGATCAGCTCGAAGATCAGCTCCGACGGGCGCGGATCGCGTTCCGACGGCTTGAGGATGAAGCTGTTGCCGCAGGCGATCGCATACGGCAGAAACCAGAGCGGGATCATCGCCGGGAAGTTGAACGGCGTGATCGCGGCGACCACGCCCACGGGTTGGCGCACGAGCTCGACATCGACGCCACCGGCGACGCCCTCGAGGTTCTCGCCCTTGAGCAGATGGGGGATGCCGCAGGCCGCCTCGACCGACTCGATTCCGCGCAGGACCTCACCGCGAGCGTCGGCGAGCGTCTTTCCCATGTCGGCGGTGACCAGCCGGGCGATGTCGTCGCGCCGTTCCCACAGGGCCGCGCGCAGGGCGATCACGGCACGGGCGCGCTTTTGCGGCGCCACCGCGCGCCACTCGGGTTGCGCTGCGCGGGCAGCCTGCACGGCGGCGTCGACGTCGGTGGCGTCGGAGAGCGGCACCCGCGCGACGAGCTCACCGGTCGCCGGGTTGACGTCGTCGAGCGTCTCTTTGCCGGCGGCTTCGACCCAGCCACCGCCGATGTAGTTGTGCAGCGTGCGCGTTGCCCGCTCGGTTTCAGTCGCCATGGGCAGATTGTGACGCGAGCGGGTCGCTCCGGCAAGCGCCGGGACGGCCAAAGTCCGGCGGGCGGTTGGCCGGACGGGTGAGTCAGTCGACACCGGGTCAGGCGCGGGCTACGCGCCCGCCCCCTCCGCCGGCGATTCGTCGCCGCGCCGTACGGATACCACCAGTCCTTCGCCTCGATCTCGGTCTCGATGTGGACGTGCTTGGTCTCCTGGAAGGCTTCGAGTCCCTCGCGGCCGAGCTCGCGGCCGAGGCCGGACTGCTTGAAGCCGCCGAACGGGCCGGCATCGTTGTCGGTCAGCGGGTCGTTGAACCACACCGTGCCCGCCTTGATCTCGCGCATGCAGCGGACCATCGTCTTCAGGTCGCCGGTGTAGACGTTGGCGCCGAGGCCGAAGCGGGTCGAGTTGGCGAGCTCGATCGCCTCGTCGAGCGAGCCGACCGGAACCAGCGGCGCCACCGGGCCGAAGGTCTCCTCGCTGAGCAGGTCGGTCTCCGCGGCGGCGCCGGTGACCACCGTCGGGGAGAAGAAGTGGCCCTTGGAGTTGCCGGCCGTGTCGCCGCCGGTGATCACCTCGGCGCCGGCGGCGACGGCGGCCTCGACCTGCGCGGCGACCTTCGCCCGCTGGGTCGCCGAGACCATCGGGCCGACGTCGGTGTCGGGGTCGAGCGGGTCGCCGACTCGAAGGCTCTTCGTGTAGTCGACGAACTCCGAGAGGTAGTCGTCGTAGACCTCGTGGGCGACGTAGAAGCGCTCGGCCGAGGTGCAGACCTGGCCGGCGTTGAGAAACGCTGCCCAGGCGCCGCCGCGAGCGGCGACTCCGATCTTCTCGGCGACATCGGCGCAGACGATGAACGGGTCCTTGCCGCCCATCTCGAGGTTGACGCGCGCGACCCGCTCCGCGCAGACCTGAGCGATCCTCTTGCCGGTCTCGACCGAGCCGGTGAAGGCGACGCAGGCGACGCGCTCGTCGGCGACGATCGAGGCGCCGACCTCGCCGGCGCCGGCGACGACGCTGACCACGCCCGGCGGCAGGTGATCGAAGCAGTCGGCGAGCGGCGAGGGTCGAGAGCGGCGTCAGCTCGGAGGGCTTCGAGACGGTGACGTTGCCGGCGGCCAGCGCCGGTGCCAGCTTCCACATCAACAGCAGCAGCGGGTAGTTCCAGGGGACGATGCAGCCGGTGACGCCGACGGGATCCTTGACAACCAGCGAAAGCTGAGTAGATTCGATCGAGGGGATCACGCGGCCCCCCTCGTCACGACCGATCTCGGCGTAGTAGTCGAGCGCCGCCGCGGTCCAGCTGATCTCGTCCGCGTTCTCGATTCGCGGCTTGCCGCCCTCGAGCGTCATCAGCTCCGCCAGCTCGTCGGTTTGCGCCCGCAGCTTCGTCGCCACCTCGTGCAGCATCTCGCCGCGCTCGACGGCGGGAGTGCGCTCCCAGCCGCGCTGTGCCTCGCTCGCCTTGGCAAGCGTCGCGTCGAGCTGCTCGGCGGAGGGCGCGCGCACGGTCGCCACGGTGGTCTCGTCGAACGGGTTCTCGACGGCGATCTCGGCGCCTTCACCGGCGGACGCGCTCACCGCCGATCACGAGCCTTGTCTCGATTGCCGCCACGGCCGCGATGCTAGCGCCGTCCTTTCGGCATCAATTGCACCCCGGCGCCACGGCCAAGTGCCGGCAAAGCGATTGACGGATCACACGCCGGGTAACGTCATGCCCACATGTCCGACGGGCCCGACTCAGAGCACGCAAAGCGCCGCGGCGAGTCCGAGGAGGAACGGCTCGACCGCAACCTCTCGGAGCTGATGCAGGAGCTGCGCGTGGCGATCCCGGGGATCCAGTTCCTCTTCGCCTTTCTGCTCGTGGTCCCGTTTCAGCAGGGCTGGGTCGACGTAACCGATTTCGAGAAGCGCGTCTACTACGCCACCTTGCTGTGCACGGTGACGCTCGTCGGTGTTCCTGATCGCGCCGTCGGCGCGCCATCGCATTCGCTTCCGCGAGCTCGACAAGAAGTGGATCGTCGAGTCGTCCAACCGGCTCGCGATCGCCGGCCTCGTCTTCCTCGGCCTGGCGATGTTCGGCGTCATCCTGCTCGTCTCCCATGTCGTCTACGGCGGCACCGCGGCCGCGCTTGCGGCCGCCGCTGTCTTCGCCGGGATCTCCTGGTTCTGGTTCCTGGCGCCGGTCGTGCGCGAGATGCGCGACAAGGGCGACGACGACTAACCGCTGCCTGCGGGAACCAGCAGTTCGTCCCCGTCGGCGACCTCCTTGATCCCGGCCCGCGCCTCGAGCGGCTTGACGTAGAGCTCGTCGACTGCGATCACGATCGCCGAGAGGATCGGGACGGCGACGAAGAGGCCGATGAAGCCGAAGAGCTGGCCGACGAGAACGACCCCGATCGCGACCAGCGCCGGATGCAGCTGGACGCGGTTGGCCATCACCAGCGGGATCGTGATGTTGCCCTCGACCTGCTGCACCAGGACATAGGCGCCGAGCACCAACAGGGCGGTGTCGGTGCCCTCGGCGAGGCCGACGAGTATCGGCGGGATCGCGCCGATGATCGCGCCGAAGTAGGGGATGAGCACGAGGATCGCCGAGAACACGGCGAAGAAGATCGTCAGCTCGAGCCCGATCAGCTCCAAGACGAGGTAGACGAGCACCCCGGTGATGACCATGTCGACGAGCACGCCCTGCATCCAGCCGACCCAGCTTGCCCGCAGGCGCGCCAGGATCCCGCGCACCCACTCGCGGCGCGCCGGCGGGAACAAGGCCTCGATGCCTCGCAGCAGCGGGGCCGGGCTCACGGCCATGTAATACGCGGTGATCAGGATCAGCGCGATCGCGGCGAGAACGCCGGCGACGCTGAGGCCGATCGAGGCCAGCGGGCCGATGAACTCCTGCGGGTTCTCGGTATAGCGCTCGAGGAACTCCTGCGCCTCGGCGCCGGTGCCCTCGCCGCCGACGTCGTTGAGCCGCTCGCGCAACGAGTCGACCGTGGCCGGAACCTGGTCGACGAACTCGCTCGACTGGTCGACGAAGGACGGTACGAGGATCGCCAGCAGGGCGACGAATACTCCAACTCCGAACAGCAGCGCGAGCAGGGCGCCGAGCCAGCGAGGGACCCTGTGGCGCTCGAGCCGGTCCGCCACGGCACCAATCGGGATCGCCACCAGCACCGTCATCAAGATCGCGACGAGCAGCGTCACCAGCTCGTGGAAGATGAGCCCGAGGACGAGCAGGCCGGCGGCGAGAAGTACCGCTCTCGTCAGCGGCGAGAGCTCGTGGGCGTTCGGCATCGTGCTGCGAGGGTTCCCGTCGCGCCGGACGCCAAACCCCGCGCCGATGGCCGGATGACTCCTAGGTCGGCTGTTCGATCCGCGTCTCGGCCAGCTTGTCGGCTCGCCGCTGCTGCCAGACGACGAAGAACATCGCCAGCAAGGTGACGATGAACAGCATCGTCGCCAGCACGTTGACCTCGACCGGGATCCCGCGCTGTGAGGCGCCGTAGATGTAGAGCGGGAAGGTCACCGTCTGGCCCGAGTTGAAGTTGGAGATGACGAAGTCGTCGATCGAGAGAGCGAAGGCGAGCAGCGCCGCCCCGACGATTCCCGGCAACAGCAGCGGCAGGGTCACGGTGCGAAAGGTCGTCCAGGCGCTCGCGCCGAGATCGCGCGACGCCTCCTCGAGGCTGCGGTCGAAGCCGATCAGCCGCGAGCGGACGACGATGACGACGAACGAGATCGAGAACATGACGTGAGCGATGACGAGGCTGGGAAAGCCGAGGTCGATGAAGCTGACGAACGGCGGCAGCAGGAACATCGACAGCAGCGCGGCACCGATCACGACCTCGGGTGTCGCGGTCGGGATCACGATCAGCAGGTTCGCGGCCTTACGGCCGAAGAACTCGTAGCGAACCAGGGCGAGGGCGATCAGGGTGCCGAGGATGGTCGAGATCACCGTCGCCACCGCGGCCAGCTCGAGGCTCACGATCAGGGCGTCGGTGAGCTCCTCGATCGCGAACGGATCCTTCCAGTGGTCGAAGGTGAAGCCGCTCCAGGTGAAGTTGTAGCGGCCCTCCGGATCGTTGAACGAAAAGGCCGCGATGACGCCGATCGGAATCAGCATGTAGGCGATCGCCAGGCCCGCGTAGATGTTGAGCGCATGATCGCGAAGCCACTTCACGCCTTCTCAGCCTCCTCGCCCATCAGGCCTCGGTCCCGGCGAAGCGGATGTAGATCACGACCGCCGCCAGGATCAGGGCCATGAGCACGAACGAGAGCGCCGCCGCAGACGGGTAGTCGGTGAGCACGAGGTACTGCGACTGGATCACGTTGCCGATCATCGCCTGGTTCTGGGAGCCGAGAAACTCGGCGTTGATGTAGTCGCCCGTCGCCGGGATGAACGTCAGCAGCGACACCGGCGACGACGCCGGGTGCGGTCAGCGGCAGCGTCACCCGCCAGAAGGCGGCGCTGGCCGAGGAGTAGAGATCCTTCGCCGCCTCGATCAGGCGCAGGTCGACGCGCTCGAGGCTGGCATAGATCGGCAGGATCATGAACGGGAGGAAGTTGTAGGTGAGCCCGGCGATCACCGACGCCGACGTGTCCAGCACGCGGCCGTCGTCTGCGACGAGGCCGATGGTCCGCAGGAAGTCGACGATGAAGCTCTGGTCGGAGAGGATCGTCTGCCACGCGAGCGTGCGGATCAGGTAGGTCGTGAAGAACGGGGCGACGACCGCGAACAGCAGCAGGGTCTTCCACTTGCCGCCTCGCATCGCGATCGCGTAGGCGAGCGGATAGGCGATCAGCAGCGCCAGCGCCGTGGCCACGCCCGCGTAGAAGAACGAGCGCAGGAACTGGGTGTCGAACTCGGTCAGTGCATCGGAGAAGTTGCTCCAGTTCCAGGCGAAGGTGTAGCCGTAGGTCGAGGAGCCCTCATACAGCGCGATCCGCGCCATGAAGTACATCGGCACGACGAAGAAGACGACGAGCCAGAAAAGGCCCGGGCCAAGGAGGCCGTAGGGAGTCAGGCGGCGACGGATCGAGGTCATGAGGCCCTGGCCATCAGACTCCTGATCCGCCGCCGCTCTCCCGCTAACCGGCGAGAACCGATTCGAATGCCTCCGTCACGCCTTCCTCGTCCTCCGGCGAGACCTGGATCGTGCAGTTCTCGGTGAACTGCTCGTCGGGGAAGATCAGCTGGTTCTCGGCCAGCTCCGGATCGCGCTCCGCGAGGATCTCCTTTGCGCCGTCGACGGGAGTGATGTAGTTGACGTACTCGGCGATGTCGGCCGCGACCTCCGGGTCGTAGACGTAGTTGATGAACTCGAGCGCCGCCGCCGTGTTCGGGGCGCCGATCGGGATCAGCATGTTGTCCGACCACAGCATGCAGCCCTCGTCGGGCATCAGCCACTCGATGTTCGGGTTGTCGGCCTGCAGCTGGACCGCGTCACCCGACCAGCCGACAGCCGCGACGACGTCGCCGCGGGTGAGGTCGTCGGCGTAGTCGTTGCCGGTGAAGTCGCGGATCTGGCCGGAGGCGGCGGCCTCGTCGATCTTGTCGATCGCCGCGAGCCAGTCCTCGTCGGTGGCCTCGTCGGGATCGATTCCGTCGGCCTTCATCACCAGCGGCACCGAGTCGCGCATCTCCGACAGGAACGTGACCTTGCCCTTGTACTTGGGGTCGAAGAGGTCGTTGATCGAGGTGATGTCGGGCGCCAGGTCCTTGCGGACGATGATCCCGGTCATGCCGCTCTGCCACGGCACCGAGAAGTCGCGCTCGGGGTCGAAGGACGGGCTCGCGAGGTCGGCGCGCAGGTTCTCCGTGACGTTCGGGATCGCCTCCTTGTCGAGGTTCTGGATGTAGCCGAGGTCGTACATCTTCTTCGCCATCCAGTCGGTCGGCACGATGATCGAGCGACCGCCCGACTCACCCGAGGCCAGCTGCGGGCGCAGCTTGCCGAAGAACTCGGTGTTGTCGTTGATGTCCTCGATGTACTTGACCGAGACGCCGGTCTCGTCCTCGAAGGCGGGGATCGTCGCCTTGTCGATGTAGAGCGGCCAGTTGGAGATCGTCAGCTCGCCCTCGACCGTGCCCGACTCAGCCGTCTCGACGTCCGCGTTGTCGCTCGCGCCGCCTTCCAGTCCGTCGTCGCTGCCGCATGCCGCAAGGACGAGGGACGTGACCAATACCGCCGTGGCGGCGCTCAGCTTGCGAAACATCTATTCACTGCCTCCTTGAGTTGGCTCTGTTACCGGGGCCGCAACGGCCTCGGACTCCCTGACTACGTGGATGTGCTCGGGCGCCCATGAGAGGCGCACCGGGGCTCCGCCGCCGGGCAGCCGTCCGCGCTCGGCTTCGTCGGCGTTGGGCACGAGGACGGTCATCGCAACGTCATCCGCCAGCTTGACGACGATCTGCGTCGCCGTCCCCAGATAGACCGAGCTCTGGACGACTCCCTCGACGCTTGGCCCGTTCGACGGGGGCCTGTTCGTCGGCGGTGGTTATCAGGAGCTTCTCGGGGCGGACGATCGCGTGGATGCGCTCGCCATCGGCGATCGCGGTGGCGGCTTCGAACTCGACTCCCGAGTCGAGCTTTACCCGCGAGCGCGCGCCGTTGGCCTGCACGACCTCACCGGGCATCAGGTTGGAGACCCCGATGAAGCCGGCGACGAAGGTCGTCGCCGGGCGCTCGTAGACGTCCTCCGGGCGGATCGCACTGCTCGATTTCGCCGCGGTTCATGACCGCGATGCGATCCGACATCGTCAGCGCTTCCTCCTGGTCGTGGGTGACGTAGACGAAGGTGATGCCGACATCGCGCTGGATCTGCTTCAGCTGGATCTGCAGCTCCTTGCGCAGCTTGAGGTCGAGAGCGCCGAGCGGCTCGTCGAGCAGCAGCACCTTCGGCAGGTTGACGAGCGCCCGCGCCAGGGCGACGCGCTGCTGCATCCCGCCGGAGAGCTGGTTCGGACGGCGGTTGGCCTCGGCCGAGAGGCCGACGCGCTCGAGCTCGGTCGTCGACGCGGCTGCCGATCTCGTCCTTGTCGACCCCCTGGCGCTTGAGGCCGTAGGCGACGTTGTCGGCGACGCTCATGTGAGGGAACAGCGCGTAGCTTTGAAAGACCGTGTTCGTCGGTCGCTTGTGCGGCGGCAGCCCGGCGACGTCGGCGCCCTCGATCTGGATCTTGCCGGCCGTCGGCTGCTCGAATCCGGCGATCATCCGCAGGGTGGTCGTCTTGCCGCAGCCCGACGGCCCGAGCAGGGTGAAGAACTCGCCCTGCGCGATCTCGAGGTCGAGGTCGCGCACGGCGACGAAGCTCGCCGAAGCGCTTGCTGACGCCGTCGAGGCGCACGCTCGGCTCGCTCAATGCGCCGGTCCTCTCCCGAGTAGACAACTATCTGCGTGCACGGACGCCGCTCAGGCTAACCGCGAGGTCAAGCATCGCGCAAGGGGCGATTGTCCCAAAACGTCCAACTGGCGTTGTACTGACCGTACAAGAGCGTCGATCGAAGTTGAACCGAATCCAGCTTGTCGGCGCGCATGTCGGCCGGGTAGGGTTGTACGGAACGTCGAGATTTGATGGACCACAAGGCCTACGGGCCTCAGGAGGTATGAGAGACAGCCATGGCAGCGACCGACACCGCGACCACCACGGCGGGGATGGATCTTCAAGCGGCGGCCAAGCGCCACCTGTGGATGCATTTCACCCGCATGGGTTCCTACGCCGATGGCGGTGAGGTGCCGATCATCGTCCGCGGCGAGGGTGCCTACGTCTGGGACGAGCACGGCAAGCGCTATCTCGATGGCCTCTCGGGCCTGTTCGCGGTGAACGCCGGCCACGGCCGCACCGAGATCGGCGAGGCGATGGCGCGGCAGGTCGAGGAGCTCGACTTCGTCACGATCTGGAGCTACGCGCACCCGCGCGCGATCGAGCTCGCCGCTCGGATCGCCTCGCTCGCTCCGGGCGATCTCAACCGCGTCTTCTTCACCTCGGGCGGCTCGGAGGCGGTGGAGTCGGCGATCAAGCTCGTTCGCGCCTACCACCAGCGCACCGGCAACCCGCGCAAGATCAAGTTCCTCAGTCGCGAGGTCGCCTACCACGGGACGACTCTGGGGGCGCTGCAGGCAACCGGGATAACCGCGCTTCGCTCCGACTTCGAGCCCCTGGTGCCCGGCGGGATCAAGGCGCCGAACACCAACAGCTATCACTGGCCGGAGGGCCGCGACCCGCTCTGGGCCGCCGACCAGATCGAGGAGAAGATCGTCTTCGAGGGGCCGGAGACGGTCGCCGCGGTGATCCTCGAGCCGCTGCAGAACGCCGGCGGCTGCATCCCGCCGCAGGACGGCTACTTCCAGCGCGTGCGCGAGATCTGCGACCGCCACGACGTCCTCCTGGTCTCCGACGAGGTGATCTGCGCCTGGGGCCGACTCGGCCACTACTTCGGTTGCGAGCGCTACGGCTATCAGCCCGACATCGTCACCAGCGCGAAGGCGCTGACCTCGGCGCACGTGCCGATGGGGGCGATGATCACCTCAGATCGCGTCTTCGAGCCGTTCGCGTCGGGCACCGAGTCGTTCACCCACGGCTTCACCTTCGGTGGTCACCCGGTCGCCGCCGCGGCGGCGCTGGCCAACCTCGACATCTTCGAGCGCGAGGATCTCTGCGGCCACGTGCTGCGAAAGCAGGGCGAGTTTCGCGCCGTCCTCGACGGCCTGCGCGACATCCCGATCGTCGGCGACGTGCGCGGCGACGGCTTCTTCCACGCGATCGAGCTGGTCAAGGACCAGGAGACCAAGCAGGGCTTCACCGACGAGGAGTCCGAGTGGTTGCTGCGCGGCTATCTCTCCGGCGAGCTCTACAGCCGCGGATTGATCTGTCGCGCCGACGATCGCGGCGATCCCGTGCTCCAGCTCTCGCCGCCGCTGATCTCCGACACCGAGCAGTTCGAGGAGATCGAAAGCGTCTTGCGGCCGGTCCTGGAAGAGGCGAGCGACCGGATGCTGAAGCGCTGAGCGCCTGAGCGAATGCTGACCGTCGGCTCACTGGTCGAGGAATGCGGGCTCGAGCTCGCCGCCGGCGACGGTGCGGCGGCGAGCGCCGTTCGCTGGGTTCACACGTCCGAGCACGAGGATCCGACGCCGTGGCTCTCTGGCGGTGAGGTACTGCTGACGACCGGCTACAACCTCGGCTCACCGGCGAAGCAGCGCCGATATGTCGAGTTGCTCGCGGCCAAGGAGATCGCCGGCCTCGGGTTCGGAACCGGCTTCGACCACAAGCGCCTGCCGAAGGCGCTGCTCGATGCCGCGCGAACCCACGACCTGCCCCTGTTCGAGGTCCCCTACGAGATGCCGTTCATCGCGATCAACGAGCGCGCCGCGGCCCACCTGGTCAACGAGCAGTTCGACGTGCTCGACCGCGGCACCCAAGTGCACGAGCGCCTCGAGCGGCTGGTGATCGAAGGCCGGGGACTGGAGGAGATCCTCGCTTCGACGGCGGCGGCGATCGGCGGCGGCCGCGATCGTCTTCGACGGCCGGCGGCCGCGAGCTCGCGCGCGGTCTCAACGGCGCCCCGCCGCGTCCCGAGGACGCCTCGGCGCTGTCGGCCGGAGCTCGCCGCCTACGTCCCCAACGGGTCGCTGGCCGCCTTTGCGCCCGAGCGTCACTTCGCCGGTCGTGCCCTAGCCGTTCCGGTTCCCTGGCCGGCGTGGAGGCGACCCCGTCGCCTGGCTCGGGGTCGTCGCCGATCAAGTGGCCCTCGGTGAGTTCGAGCGCCTCTGCGCCCGTCAGGCCGCGATGGTGGTCGGGCTCGAGCTGATGCGCGAACGGATCGTCAACGAGACCGAGCGCCGCCTTGCCGGCGATCTGCTTGCCGACGCGCTCGGCGGCCGGCTCGAGGTCGAGGAGCTTCGCGGTCGCCTGCGGCCCTTCGGCATCGGCGGCGGAGGCGACGGTCCTGGTCTTCGACGTCGAAGACCCGCCAAGCGCGGAGGCGACGCTCGACACGGCCCTCGCCGCGGCGGGTGTGCCGGCGCTGGTCGCGACCAGCTCCGTCGCCGGCAAGGCGTTCTTGTGCGCGGTGGTCGATACCGACGAAACGGATCCGCTCGGACTGGCGCGCCGCGCCCGCGAGGCGCTCAGCGGCGGGCCGGGAACGAACGGCGTCCGCGTCGGTGCCAGCAGGCCGGCGGAAGTCGGCTCGCTGCGCCGGGCCTTTCACGAGGCGCGTTGCGCGCTCGAGGCGACCTCGGTAGTCGGCGGCAACGCCCCCGACGTCGCCTCGCATCGCGACCTCGGCGCCTTCACGCTGCTGCTCTCGCTGCAGGACGACGATGCCCTGCGCCTCTACAGCGATGGCCTGCTCGAGCCGATCGAGCAGACCGAGGGCGAGTATGGCGGCGGAGCTCTGCGCTCGCTCGAAGCGTTCATCGAGAACAACGGCAACTGGGAGCGCGCCGCGCGCCAGCTCTACTGCCACCGCCATACCCTGCGCTATCGGATCCGCAAGATCGAGGAAGCTGACCGGCAGGGACCTCGGCCGGGCGACCGACACGCATCGAGCTCTGGTTGGCGCTGAGAGCGCGGGAGCTGGTGCGATGAAGGTCGGCGTCCCACAGAGATCAAGCCCGACGAGATACCGGCGTCCGATCACGCCGATCGGGGTGCGCGAGCTCTCCGAGCGCGGCCACGACGTGCTCATCCAAGCGGGCGCCGGCGAGGGCAGCGCGATCTCCGACGCCGATTACGAGGCGCAGGGCGGGCGCATCGTGGCAACGGCCGAGGATGTCTTCGGCGAGGCCGACTGGGCTCGGCGTCAAGGAGCCGCAGACCAGCGAAGTCGCGATGCTGCGCGAGGGCCAGACCCTGTTCACCTACCTGCACCTCGCGCCCGCGCCGGAGCTGACGAAGGGCTTTGTGGATCAGGCGCGATCTGCGTCGCGTATGAGACGGTCGAGGACGAGCTCGGGCGCCTACCGCTGCTGGCGCCGATGTCGGAGGTCGCCGGCAAGATCGCCACGCAGGCGGGTGCGTTCATGCTCGAACGCCCGTCGGGAGGCCGCGGGATCCTGCTCGGCGGCGTCCCGGGTGTGCCCGCCGGCAACGTGATGATCATCGGCGGCGGCGCTGTCGGCATGCACGCGGCTTTCGTCGCGATCGGGATGGAGGCCGACGTGTTCGTCTACGACGTCTCGCTCGAGAAGCTGCGCGAGCTCGACGTCGCCTTCGGCGGTCGTGCGGCGACCGTGTTCAGCTCGACACCTGTCGATCGAGGAACGCCTCCCGACATGGACCTGGTCATCGGCGGCGTGCTCGTGCACGGAGCGCGGGCGCCGCACGTGATCACCCGCAAGCAGCTGGCGCTGATGAAGCCCCAGGCAGTGCTCGTCGACGTCGCCATCGATCAGGCGGCTGCTTGAACGTCGCGGCCGACGACTAACGGTGATCCGACTTACGAGGTCGACGGCATCATCCACGACTGTGTCACGAACATGCCGGCGCGGTGCTGATCACTTCGACCTATGCGCGACCAACGCGACGCTGCCGACGTCCTCGCGCTCGCCGAGCACGGCGGCGCCGCCAGCGCGGCGGTCGCGACCCCGGCCTGAAGCCGGGGAGAGATGTCGCCAAGGGCCAGGTCGCGCACCGGGCGGTCGCCGTGGCGTCGGCATGGAGTAGCGTGCCCCCCGAGGAGCTGCCGACATCGGCGTTCCAGATCAGGACGGCGTATCGGCGGGGGGAACCGCTTCGCATGCGATGACCGGGTAAACGCGCAGGACCTGAGCAGGATCGGCGAACGAACGACGAAGCAACGTATAGACTGATGGCACGGTCACGGGCTCGAAGCTTCAGAACTTCATCGATGGCGAGGTCGTCGACGCGTCCGGGTCGAGGACGTGATCAACCCGTCGACCGGCGAGGTGATCGCCCAGCGCGGACTCCAGTGCCGAGGAGGTCGGGCAGGGCGGTGATGGCGGCTCGTAAGGCGTTCGAGAGCGGGCTCGGCGACCCCGCGCACGCGCTCGGAGGCGCGGCCGAAGCTCGCCGATGCGATCCTCGAGCACGGCGACGAGCTCGCCGACCTGGCAATCGGCCGACGCCGGCAGCCGCGCCAGGCGTTCGTCGATGAAGAGCTCGAGCTGTGCGCGGACATTGGAAGTCATAGCAACGCCGGTGGCGGAGCCGCGCCCGAAAGCGGGAGCGAGGGAGTTGGGTAGGCGCAAGGCGCGTTGCGTTGCCGTACGTTTCCTCACCCGCCGGGTAGCCGAGCGGGATTACTCCCACTCAGCCCCCTAAGAACTGCTCGTGAAAGTTTCCCTTCAAGCAGCTCAAGCCTTGCAAACGCTCCTTGCGGAACGCGATGGTGCCACGTCTCACTGTTGGCTATGGACCTGCCTGTGGCAGGTCCCGCCTGCACGGCCTGCACCATACGCGCGTGGAGCCTCCGGCACCGTCCGATGGACGGCATACCAGGCAAGCGTATGCCACACCCCAGCGCCAGTGGGAGCGTGCACCAGTCCGGGTGGCCACCGTGGGCCTCTGCCTTCGGTCGAGCCCCTCGTCGAGG
>CAVSQT010000012.1:0-171203 GCA_963730145.1 uncultured Solirubrobacterales bacterium | reverse complement strand
GCGCCCTCGGGCCCGAGGTTGGCGATCTCGGTCGGTCCCAGCTGCGAGCGTGCGCCCCAGCTCTCATGGATGTGGCCGCAGACAGCCAGCGGTGGCCGCTTGGCCTCGATCGCATCGCGAATCGCCGCGCTGCCGAGGTGCTCCCCCGCGCCCGAGACGTCGACATGTCCCTGCGGTGGCGAATGCACGATCAGTACGGCCTGCGGCGGGCATCCGACGAGCTGTCGCGCGGCCTCCTCATCGGATAGGTCGAAGCTCCAGTCCCACGGCGTCACCGGGATCCCGGCTCCGAGCCCGTAGAAGCTGATGCCTTCGATTTCGATCGTTTCCCCGTGCAGCACCGTCGCCGCCTCCCACTCGGCACTCGCCTTGCGCAGCGCGTTCTGAGTTTCGTTGTTACCCGGGATCAGCAGCGTCGGCGTCTCGATCGACGCCAGCGAATCGATCGTCTTCTCGAGGCCCTTGTGGACGGAGGCGAAGTCGCCGGCGCCGATGACGAGATCGGCCTCGGCGCTGAGCTCGACCAGCCTTGCGGCCTGATCGAGGTCGCAGTGCAGGTCGCTGAAGGCGAGCGCTCTCATCCCGTCGCGCCCATCGTGGCGGTCGGGTCGGAGCGAAGGCGCGCGCGAAAATCACGAAAGTGCACTGCCTCGTAGCTCGCGACGACGACCATCAGCAGTGCGACCATGATCAGCGACGCCAGCGCATCGACCTCGGTCGCCACCGGGATCAGCGCCAGCGACAGCGCGCCCGCGAACACCCGCTGGCGATTCAGCGTGCCGACGCTGCGCAGGCGAATCGCCACGTGCCCAAATAGATACAGCGCCACGCCGCCGCACAGCGCGAAAGCGGGCACCGTCTCCAGCGGGTAGGCGACATCGCCGATCGTCTTCTTCACGCCGAGCGCCGTGAGGATGATGCCGGCGATCAGGAGGCCATGCAGCACTCCCCACGAGTCGCGTGCAAGCCGGTTGCGTGCTACACCGACGGCCTCGGTGAGCTTGCGCTCGGCGACGATTGCGACGACGTCGAAGTAGGTCCACCACTGCGCGGCGGCGAGGGTGATGCCCGCCAGCGCAGCGACGACGACCCCGAGCGTCAGCGGATCGCCGCCGAGCCCGGCTCCGATCGCGACGATCGACTCGCCCAAGGCGATGATCACGATCAGCCCGAAGCGCTCGGCGAAATGCGAGGGCGAGACACGAAAGCCGCTGACGTCGCGGGCGTAGGGAATGCCGTAGTCGATCGCGAGAGCGACGATCCAAAGCGCCGCCTGGGCGCCACCGCCGATCAGTGCCCCCACGATCAGCAGCGCGGGAGCCCCGAGCAGGCCCGGAGCGAGGTTGAGGATCGCGTTGCGGACGTCGACGGTGTGGGCGCCGTAGGCGTAAACGACGACTTGGAGCAGACGCACGATGAAATAGGCCACGGCGAAGATGACGGCGTCGTCACCGAAGGCGTGGGGAACGGCGAGTGCGGCGATCAACATCGCCGCCATCGCGGCGAAGAGGCCGAAGCGGGCGAGCCAGTCGTCGCTGTGAAGCGCGTTGGTGAGCCAGGAATAGCCGCCCCACGCCCACCACACCGCCGCCAGCACCAACATCCCCTCGCCGAGGCCTTGCCAGGTCGGGTTCTCCGACATCGCCGCTGTCACCTGAGTGAAGGCGAAGACGAAGACGAGATCGAAGAAGAGCTCGAGTGGCGATGCCTTGAACTCCTGCTCGTCGTCGATGCTCTGCTCACCGCTTGGAGGCTCGCCGGCGGCGGCATAGATGTGGACGGTCGGCGCGTCGGGATCTCGCGGCTTGCTCGTATCGCGCTCCTGCATGGCCCGATGATGCCAACCGCCGCGGTCACCGACCGGCGACGTGCTCGGCCTCGAGCTCGGCCGCCAGCGCGAGCGTGTCGGCATCGATCTCGTCCTCGATCAGCTCGAAGCGCTCGCCGAGCTCGGCCAGGATCGCATCCTCGACTTGCGCCAAACCGATGCCCGGCACCTCGTCCTCAACAGCGCCCGTGGTATCGGGATCCCAATCGAGCTCGAGCGCGGCGTAGACAGGAACGAGCGCGTCGCGAACGTCGCTCGAGCCAGTGACGACGATCACGGCGCCGGCGTGCGCAGCGCCGGTGATCATTCGCTGCCCGATGCCGGAGAGCTTCTTCGCGGCGCGGGCGTTGATCGACCAGGCGCCGGGGCAATACTCGCCCGGTACCTCGCCGATCCGCGCGTCGACCCCGTTTCGCCGCAGCGCGCTGGTGACGATCGCGGCCATGAGCTCGAAGCGCTGCTGCGTGCCGGCGACCGGACGTGGATGCGGGCTCGCCCAAGCGACAGCCAGGGTGCCCTCGTGAAAGACCGCGGCGCGGCCGCCGGCGAGCCTGATCACGGGCTCGAAACCGGCGTCGTGTGCCGCCTGCACGGCCGCGCCGAAGCCGGGGGCGACGCGGTCCTGCTTGGCGAAAGCGAGCTCGCGGGCGGGCCGATGCAGCCGCAGGGTGGCTGGCCGGTCGCCGCTTGCGACACGCTTCAGGATTGCGTCAGAAACGGCTGTGCCGAAGGCGGGACGATCGGGAAAACCCTGCCTGAGCAGGCGCAATTGAGGTTTATGAGCGTTTGCTTGCAAACGTGACCGCCATCACACATATTTGGGATCGACCTGCGACCCTGGATATGTCGATTATCGACACCCGCGGGGCGCGCCAGCTCGATTTGGCGCATCTGCGAGCGTAGTTGACGCACGCAGCCGCCCTCGGATCCCAGCGCTCGCTACACCGCAGTCGCCGACCTTCAGTCGTCGCCCGGGCGCCCGAAACGGAGGTTTCAAATGTTCCGCAGGCTTCAATTTGTCGTCGTCACGTGCGCACTCGCAGCCGGGCTCACGGCAGTCGCCCAAGCCGCGGCCGGGCCCGATCCCGACTCACCTCGGGGCCGGTCGTCCGCCGAGACCGACCTGCGGCTCGTTGAGCGACCGGGCATCAGCTTCGAGCGCTCGATCGAGACGCACACGCTTCGCGAGCGCTACAGCGAGCTCCTTGCCACGGCTCGCGAGCTCGACGTCCAGGTGAAGCAGAATCCGCTCGTCGAGGCGGTCGCCAGTCGGCCTGAGCTCGAAGAAGCGGCCGAGAAACTCGAGCCGATGATCGCGAAGGCCCGCGAGTTCGGCTCGGTCGCCGGCGTTTCGCAATCGACCCTCGATGCGATTGCGGCGTGCGAGTCTGGTGGCGATCCAACCGCGGTCAACGCGGCCGGGTACTACGGCAAGTATCAGTTCGATACCGGCACTTGGGCCGCTGTCGGCGGATCGGGCAATCCGGCCGAGGCCTCGGAGGCAGAGCAGGACTACCGCGCAGCGCTGCTCTACAGCCGAGCGGGCTCGTCGCCCTGGCCCGTCTGCGGCCAGTAAAGCCCGCGAGCGCGGCGGTCGATGGGGAGTCCGTGAGCGCTAACGATCTCGCCCTGGTCCAGGGCATCCGCCATACGCGAGGTGCCCTGGAGCGGTGGAACCGCGATCCGGCGCCGATCCTGCGAGCCTGGGTCGGCGGCGCGCTCTTGGTCGCAGCGGCGATGCTGTTCGCCGTCTGGGCGATCGCAGCGCTATCGCCCGCTGACCTCACCGACCTGTGGATCGCCGGCATCTATGGTGAGCCCGACCTCGGCGACGTCGGCCGGATCCTTTTCCGAAATTCACTTGTACTTGCCTTGCACGCCTTCGCCTGCGTCGCTGGCTTCATCGCCGGCAGCTCGCTGGCCCTTGCCGCCGACAAGCGCAAAGGAATCTCGCGCTGGGTGCACGAGAAGGCGCGGCCGATCGCCTTCGCCTGGGTCGTAGCGGTGACCTGCTTCTCGCTGATCACCCAGTCCTACGCGCTGGGGCTTACGGGCGCTCAGCTCGCGGCGCAGTTTCAGATCTCGCCCGGCGTCCTCGTGCTGACGGTACTGCCCCACGCCGTGCCAGAGCTCGTCGCGCTGTTTCTGCCGCTTGCCGCCTGGACGATCGCCAGTCGCCGCAGCCAGTGGGACGATCTGCTGGCCGCCACCTTCGCCACCGTTGCCGTCGCAATCCCAGTCCTCGTCGCCGCGGCGAGCTGGGAGGTCTACGCCTGGCCCCGGTTGCTGGAGCTCGTCTCGGGTTCCGTCTAGTCCCTAAGCCGCTTCCCTGCGGTCGCCGGGAGGCGAACGACGCGGGCGAATCCTGGTCACCGTGATCTCGTCTCCAAGTAATCCCGGCGAGAACTCGCGCAGCATCAGCTCCAGGCATCGCTTGCAGCTGCACTCGGGCACGGCCAGTCCGGTTTGGGGGCATCTGCTCTCCACCACAGGTTTCCCGGCCATCCGGACAAGAGGTTAGGTCTGCCCGGCGGCGGAAAAACGTAAACCGCGTGCCGCGCATGCGAGGATGAGCTCAATGGCGGATGACGGCGAAAACGAGGCGTCGGGCGAGGTCGACGCTGCCGAGCAAGGCGCCGGCGGGCCGGGCGAGCTCGGCCGCACCCCGATCGAGGCGATCGAGAGCGCGGCGGTGCGCGCGCCGACCCGCGGCAATCGCCGGCTCGAGGCGCTGCTCGAAGGCCTCAACGTCGACCCCGAGGTGCGCGCCTGGTGGCATATGGCCCAGGTGCAGTCCGAGCGCCTCGGGATGTCCGACCACTCCTGGGTCCACATGCAGGTGGTCCTCAACATCGCCCTGCGCCTGTTCCGGCTGCTGGTCAAGGGCGGAGTCGAGCCGACGATGGTCTCAGACCACGGCATGCGCGATCGCGATGGCGAGGTCGTGGTCGCAGCAGGAGCGCTGCTGCACGACGTCGGCATGTCGATCCACCGCACCGACCATGAGGCATTCAGCCTCTTTCTCGCCGAGCGCAAGCTGCGCGAGGTGCTCGCCGGCGTCTACAAGAACCCGGCCGAGCGCGCCGTCGTGGTCGCCGAGGCTCTGCACGCGATCATCGGTCATCGACGTCGCGGCGAGCCCTACACGGTCGAGGCCGGAGTCGTGCGCGTCGCCGACGCGCTCGACATGGCGCACGGGCGCTCGCGACTGCCCGTGGAGGCCGGGCAGATGGGCATTCACGCGATCTCCGCCGCCGCGATCGACCGCATCGAGATCTCCGCCGGCGACGAGCGCGCGGTGCGGATCGAGATCGCGATGAACAACTCCGCCGGCATCTTCCAGGTCGACGACCTGCTCGCGACCAAGCTTCGCGGGACTCCGCTCGCCGATCACGTCGAGGTCGTCGCCTCCGTTGAGGGCGAGAACGAGAAACGGCTGCTGAGCGAGTTTCGGATCGGCTGAGATTTGCGCGGATGAACGAGGTGAAGCCAGAGGTGCTCTTCGTCTGCGTCCACAACGCAGGGCGCAGTCAGATGGCGGCTGCCCTGCTCGACCACCTCTCGCGCGGGCGGATCACCGTGCGCTCCGCCGGCTCCGCTCCGGCCGATGAGATCAATCCCGCAGCGGTCGCCGTGATGCGTGAGCTCGGCATCGACATCTCGAAGGAGTTTCCGAAGCCGCTCGCGGTCGAGGCTGTCGAGCAGGCCGATGTGGTGGTCACGATGGGCTGCGGCGACGCGTGCCCGTTCTTCCCCGGCAAGCGTTACGAGGATTGGGAGCTGGACGATCCCGAGGGGAAGGGGCTCGACGAGGTGCGCCGGATCCGCGATCAGATCCAGGCGCGGGTCGTGAAGCTGGTCGACGATCTTGCGCCGTCGTGACCCCGGGCTACACGCCCGTACCCTCGGCGCCCGCGGCCCTCACCGGATGCAAACCGTGACGCTCCGGCGGCACCCGTGATCACCGAGTCGCGGCCGATCTGCGCCTCGTGGGCGATGCCTTCCTCAAAGGTCAGGCCGATGCCCTCGATCGCGGCGCGGCGATCGGAGAGCATTGTCGTCTGCGGGAAAGCGGCCAGGCCCTCGGCGATCTCGAGCGCTCGCTCGAGATGGGCGCCTTCGGCGACGACCTCGTTGACGAGGCCCCAGTCTCGGGCCTCGCTCGATTCGAGCACGCGGCCGGTGAGGATCATCTCCAGCGCCCGGCCCATGCCGACGGTGCGCGGCAGTCGCTGAGTGCCGCCGTCGATCAGGGGCACACCGAAGCGCCGCTCGGTGAAGCCGAGCTTGGCGCCTTCGGTCGCCACTCGCAGGTCACACCACAGCGCCAGCTCGAGGCCGCCGGCAAGACACCAGCCCGAGATAGCCGCGATCGTCGGCTTCGAGGCTTGCAGGCGGGTGAAGCCGAGCGGTCCGTTGGGGCGTTCGTCAAGCCATGCCCCCATCGCCGCCTGCGGGTCCTTGCCGCCGAAGCTCTCGGCTCGCTCGGCGAACGCCTTCAAGTCGGCGCCGGCGCAAAATGCCTCCGGCCCCTCGCCGGTCAGGACAAGCGCGCGAGCGCCGTCGTCGGCCTCGAAGCGCTCGAAGCCCTCGGCCAGCAGATCGGCTGTCTCGTCGTCGACCGCATTGCGGCGCTCGGGACGGGCGATCGTCAGAGAGCGGGCCGTCCCGATGCGCTCGTAGGTGACCTTGGCCACGGCGTCAGGGACGGCGAAGGCGCTCGAGCTCGTCGCGTGCCTTGTCCTTGCGATTCTCCAGTCGCATCTGGATCAGCGACATGACGATCACGAAGATCGCGAAGAACGCCATCACCGCGAACGAGAAATAGGTGACGACCTTGTCGTCGGTACGTCCGTAAAGGCCCTCGCCGTCGGCGGCCGATCGCGGCCGGCGCCAGCGCTAGCAGCGCCAGAAGCGAAGTCGGGAAGGGTCAGGGTGATGCGGCGGCGTGCGAGTTCACCGCCGGCAACTTTACCGACTGGCGGAACCACACCGACGCGACCGACCCGATTTCCCTCAGCCGTTCACAAATCGACCACGTCTTCGTCACTCGATCGCAACATCCGCGCCAGTTCTCGACCCCAGACTGGCCTCGGCTGCGCAAGCAGGTGCAGCTGAACCTAAGAGTCAAGGAGCTCTTCCATTGAACGAACTCAGGTCGGATCGCCGCACGCTCGAAAAGCGGTAGCTGGTTTCGCCGGTGCTCTTGCCCTGGCGGTGGTGAGCGTGATCGCCCTCTCTCGGCCCGGCGTCGGCACGAGCATCAACTGTCCAATGCGCAGGTAAGATCACGCCATCGGCATCGGATCCCGAGTCCAAGCAGGCGCTCGAGTACGAGTTTCTCTGTGGCGAGACGATTCTCAGCTACTCGATCAACTTCAACAAGCCGATCGGCGGCTTTCGAGCCCGAGGTTCTGCCGCTGGCTCCCGACAGCAACCCCTCAGGGGAGCTCGCATTCTGTGAGGGAACCTTGCCCGGGCGAGGCTTCGGCTGCCCGGCCCAATCCTCAAAATGCCCGTCGGCAACCTCCTCCTCAACCTCGTGCACCGGTGTCATCAACGCCGGTAACACGGTGCGCTCCGGCTTCGAGTCTGTGAAGCCGTACTGCGCGACGAAGCCGACGCGCAGGACTCGCGCGTTCGAGGCGTATCTCACGGTCACCACCGTGCAGACCACAGCCAGCGGCAAAAGCTACGTCATCAGCTCGGAGCCGTTTCGCCTCGACCGAGTCACCTGCCCGAAGGCAGGAGCGAAAAGTGACTCGGCCAACACGACACCCGCAAAGGAGGGACGAAGATGGATCGCAACCGACTGCGAACAGTTTCAGTCGCAGCCACCATGGCATTCGCGGTCGTCGCGACGCCTGCACTTGCGTCGACGTCGACCGACGCATCGGCGGCGGTGGCTGCTTCGGTGAGCAAGGCGGCCAAGCAGACGATCACGATCAGCGGCTCGACCTCGGTGGCGCCGCTGGCCGTCCAAGCTCGCCAAGAAGTACATCGCCAAATGCGGTGGATGCGTTTCGTTCCGGCTGCTTCAGGGCGGCTCGGACATCGGCATCAATGACGTTTCAGAGGGCGAGGTCTCGATCGGCAACTCGTCGCGAGAGCCAACCGCCAACGACCCGGGCGGGCTCGTGTTCAACAAGATCGCCAAGGACGGGCTTTGTGTGATCACGCACCCGTCTAACCCGATTGCCGACATGAGCCAGGACACGATCAAGGCTGTCTTCGGCGGCAGCGTTCGCAACTGGTCGGGCGTCCCGGGGTCAGCCGATCAGCGGCACCATCGACGTCACCGTGCGCACGCCTGCATCGGGTACGCAGGATGCTTTCCAGCGAATCTTCCTCGGCAGCACCGCGGTTTTCAGCGGCGCCAGCCAGAAGGCCTCGAGTGGATTCGTTCAGCAGGCGGTGGCAGACAACCCGAACGCGATCGGCTATGTCTCGCTCTCGTTCACCGACCGGACCCACACGGTTCCTTACCAGGGAGTTCCATGCAACCTCCAGAACGCCGTCGCCGGTACCTACGGTGGCTTGAGGAATTTCTACATGGTCACGCGGGGAGCCCCGTCCGGCCGTGTCGCGAAGTTCATCAACTGGATCCAGACGAACAAGAAGGCCGCGAAGATCGTCGCGACTGAGTGGGTTCCGCTGAGCTAATGCTCGCCGCACTCCGTTCCCGCGTTCCGTGGCGCGGCAAGGTCGACCAGCGCGTCGAGCTTCTGCTCGGCGCGCTGGCTTCGACTGTCCTGTTGCTGATCGCGTTGATGATTCGTCTTCGTCGTGCTCAAGGCGTGGCCGTCGTTTGCCGAGAACGGCCTCTCCTGGTTTGGCGCCTCAGGCGATGTCGACCAGCAGCTCGCGGACAGCTTCAACTCCTCCAGCGAGGCTCCTCAGTATGAGATCGGCGCCTGGCCGCTGATCTACGCGACCTTCTTGATCACGGGCATCGCCGTGATCCTCGCGATGGGAATCGCCCTGCTCTCGGCGACGTTCATCGTTGAGTTCGCGCCGCGCGGCATTCAACGCGTTCTCGAGCCGGTCGTGCGTTTGCTCGCCGCGGTGCCCTCGGTCGTATACGGCTTGATCGGGATCCTCGTCTTGGTTCCCTTTGTCGGTCAGAAGTTGATCACGCCGGAGCGCAAGGCCTCGGTCGAGTTCGTGATCCAGCTCGACGGCACTTCGATCCTCGTCGGCGTCCTCGTGCTCACGGTGATGATCACCCCGATCATGATCGCGATCATCGTCGACGCGCTGCGTGCGGTGCCGACGACCTGGGTCGAGGGGGCGGCGGCGCTCGGCATCAACCGCTCGCGAGCTCTGTGGACGATCTCCATCCGGGCCGCTCGCCCGGCGATTGTGGCCGCCGCCGTGCTTGCCTCAGCTCGAGCTCTCGGCGAGGCGATCATGCTCTCGATGGTCTCGGGGTCGATCGGGTTCGCACCCAACCCGCTCGACGGGCTCACGTTCTTCTTCGAGCCGGCACGGCCGCTCGCTGCGACGATCGTCGAAGGCGCCGAAGGGCTGTCCTCGAAGGCCTTCGGAGAGACGATCTACGCCTTCGCCGCGATCCTGCTCTTTTCCAGCGCCGCGCTTTCGTTTGGCGGCTGGTACGCGCGCAGCCGCTTGCGCAGGTACACGGTGCAGGCCCGGTGAGCGCAGAGGCTGGAGGCGCACCGGCCGCGTACGCGCCGCGCCCGCCTGCGCCGCCTGCGCAAGGCGTTGCCGATCCCGGCCCGGCTTGGCGTCGAAGCGACAAGCTCGCGGTGCTCATGGCCTGGGTTGCGGGTCTCTCGCTGTGCGCGATCGCCGGTGCGATCGTCACCTACATGGCGGTTCGCGGGATTCAATACCTCGACCTCAGCCTGCTCACGGAGCATCCCCTTCCTGGCCTCGATCAATCGGAAACGGGCGGCTTTCTCGATCCGCTGATCGGCACCTTCATCCTCACTGTCCTCGGCACCCTGATCGCGGCCCCAGTCGGTATCGCCGTCGCGGTCTGGCTCTCGGAGTACGGCAAGCCAGCCGGGCTTGCACGAGCGGTCGAATCCGGCGTCGAGATCGTCGCCGGGACGCCGAGCATCGTGCTTGCGATCTTCGGCCTGCTCGTCTTTCAGCAGAGCTTTTTCGGCTTCCTCTCGTTTACGGCTGAGGGCGACGCCGTCTTCGGGCGCTCGTTCTTTATTGCCGGGATCATGATGTCGCTGATCGCGCTGCCGCTGATCATCGGCGCGACCCGTGAGACGCTGCAAGCGATTCCCGCCAACATGCGCGAAGCCTCCTACGCGTTGGGCAAGGACCGGATCTCGACGATTAGGCGCATCCTGCTTCCCGCGGCGCGCCCAGGCATCGCCACCGGGATCACGCTCGGGATGGGACGCATCATCGGCGACACGGCGATCGTCGTCGATCTTGCTCGGCGCCTCCCTTCAGCTGCAACCGGTCGGCGAGGCGCCTCTGTTCAGCGATCTCAAGGGCACCGGCAGCACCCTTACGAGCTACGTCTACAACAACTCGCCGGCCGGCGAAGGCAACGCGCCCGAGAAGGCGTACGCCGCAGCGTTCGTGCTGCTGCTGATCGTGATCTTTCTCAACGCAGTGGTTGAGCTGATCGCACGCCGCAACCCGGGGGCCAAGGCTGCCGCGAGTGCGGCGGCGCGCGAAGTCCGCCGTGAGCGGCGCAAGTTGAGACAAGGAGAACCAGTGGATTCCCACACACCGTCCCCGCGACCAGGTCTCGCACCGCCAGTGCGCCGGATCGTCCTCGACGAACCGCCGACGATGGTGGCGCCCGAGGAAGCTGTGAATGCACCGGCAAACGGCGTAGCCCGGCCCGATGCAGCCGTCAGCGCAGGGCCGACGCAATCCGCCGCAGATCCCCGCCCCCGCGCTGCGAGGTTTTCATCAAGCAACAGAGCGCATGGTCACAAGCCAGCTCTCGATCGCCTATGGCAGCAAGCTCGCGGTCAACCAGGTGTCGCTGCCGGTACGCCAGGGTGAGGTCCTGGCCCTGATCGGCCCCTCGGGGTGTGGCAAGACGACCCTCCTTCGCTCGCTCAATCGTCTCGTCGATCTCACCCCCGCCGCGGTTCGCTCCGGCCAGATCCTGCTCGACGGCGTCGATGTCGACGGCTTCGACGCTACCGACCTGCGCCGCCGAGTCGGCATGCTCTTCCAGCAGCCGAATCCGTTTCCGATGAGTATTTTCGACAATGTCGCCTACGGGCTGCGCAATCGCGGCTCGAAGCGACCCGGCAACCGCGAGCTCGAACCGGTCGTCGTCGACGCACTCGACGCGCCGGGCTGTTTGCGGAGGTCAAGGAGAACCTCGATCATCCGGCGCTGGCGCTCTCTGGCGGTCAGCAGCAGCGTCTTTGCATTGCCCGTTCCCTCGCCGTGAGGCCTGAGGTCCTGCTGCTCGATGAACCCTGCTCGGCCCTCGACCCGATCTCGACGGCGGTGATCGAGGAGACGGTGATCAAGCTTCGCGGTGAGGTGGCGATCGTGATCGTCACCCACAACCTCCAGCAGGCCCAGCGGATCGCCGATCAGGTCGCCTTCATGTACCTCGGAGACCTGATCGAGTACGGCGCGGCTGCGCAGGTCTTCGGCTCGCCGACCGCTCAGCGGACCCGCGATTACGTCAGTGGAAGCTTCGGTTGATGCTGTCCCAGCTCGCAGCCGTCGGCGCTGGATTGCTCTGTTGTGCTGCTTTAGCGGCCTGTCAGTCGACCCAAGCCAAGAGCGCCGAGCTGGCCGCCCAGGGGGGCGAGCTGGTCAAGCAAAAAGCAATCGAGATCGGCAAGGAATCGAGCCAGGTCGAGGTACTCGAAACAGCTGTATTCGAGGGCGAGTCGGGCACGTCGGTCGTTGCCGTAGAGCTGCGAAACAATTCAAAGACTGGCCTGATCAATGTTCCGATCGGGATCGACGTGCTCGATGCGCAAGGCAAGTCGCTTTTTCGCAACGACACGGAGGGCACCGACCCGTCACTGATCTCGGTCGCGGTGATCGAGCCAGGCGCCGAGGTCTGGTGGGTGCACGATCGGTCTTTACCGCCGAGAAACCGGCGAAGGTCGAGATCGAGGTCGGGGAGGCGCCCGAGCCATATCCCGAAGAGCTGCCCGAGTTCGAGTTCGAAGATCCCAAGCTGGTCGAGAACACGAGCCTCGGACTGCTCGAGGCAAATGGCGCGGTCGAGACCGCTGGTAGCGAAGACATACGCGACGTCTACTTCTACGGCGTCGCAATCAAGGGCGACGAGGTCGTCGCCGCGGGGCGCGCCGCCGTCGATCGGATCAAGCCCAATCCCAAGTTCGTTCCGGAATACAACATCTTCCTCACCGGCGACCCCCGGGGAGCCGAAATCAGCGTCAACGCGATGCCGACCTTCTTCCGGCAATAGGAGACCCATGGAGACCAAAGAGATGACGATGCCGAGACTGGCGCCTGAAGGCGAGCCGTGTGCCTCCTGTTCCAGCCCGCTGACCGCCGATCAACGCTATTGCCTCAACTGCGGGCACCGGCGGGGCGAAGCGCGGCTGCCGTATGCGAATTACCTACCGGGAACACAGGCGAGCGGGGCGGAGCTGTCGTCGGTCACCGTGACGGCCACGGATGCACCTGAGCGCCAGAACGAGGTCTCGCCGCTGGGCGCAGTCTTCGGCGTCGCCCTGCTGGGGGCGATGCTGTTGATGGGCGTCCTGCTGGGGCGTGGGGGCGACGAACAGCAGGCCGCCGCTCCGCCGATTGTTCAGGTGGGAGACGCATCCACGGCGACTCCCGGCGCCGGCGCGGCTGAGACGGTCTCGAACGAGAAGGTCGTCAGCGAGTGGCCGAAGGGCAAGGAGGGCTTCACGATCGAGCTCGGAACCTTGCCCAAGAACGGCACGACATCGACCGACGTCGACGCGATCAAGGCCGACCTCGAGAGCAAGGGCGCGACCGAGCTCGGTGTGCTCGACTCCGACCTCTATCCGAGCCTGCCCGGCGGCAACTACGTCGTCTACTCGGGTGAGTACGACAGCAAGTCCGATGCTTCGTCGGCGCTGAAATCGCTCTCAAGCGATTTCACCGACGCTGCTGTGATTGAGGTCTCGTCGAAGTCCCCGGGCGGCGGTAGCACCGCCGGCGGTGCGGCGGGTTCGGACCCGGTCGCCAACGACGCGGCGACCGAACAGATTCAGCAGGAGAGCGCGGACGACATCGCCGCGCTCGAGGCGGCCACAGGCGACGATTACCAGGAGCAAGTCGCCAACGGTCCCGACCAGATTGCAACTCCCGGAGAACCGCCGCCGATCGACACCAGTGGACCGGTTGGTGGCGGCACCGACGCCGAGGTGATCGAGTGAGAGCCGCAGAGATAGCCGATCGATTGCGGCCTTACTTCAAGACGCGTCCGCGAACTGCGGCTCCCACTCGCCGCCCGCAAACAGCGCCGAGCCAGGAATCAGCATCGCCGCAATCCGGTCTCGGGCCGACGCCTGCGCCTGGGTCCGCCGACCCCGAGTTGCTACGCCGGCGCGAGGAGGCGGCGCGTGAGCTCGCCGAGCTGCAGTGGGACCTGGGTGGGATCACCTACGAGATGGCGATCCGAGATCACTTCCGAATGGACGTGGTCGTCCGCCAGGCGGCGCGCCTTCAGGCTGTCGACGCCGAGCTCGCGGCGATCGATCGCATGCTGCGCATGGAGGATGCCGCCGCCGCCGGTGGCTGCCAGGCTTGCGGCGCGCTCTACGCGCGCGGGGCCGTGTACTGCTGGCAGTGCGGATCGGACTTGATGGGACGGGCCGCGGTCGGTGGCTCGATGGCTCAGCCCGCGACGCAAACTGAGCCGGCGCCCGCAGTCGCGAAACCGCAGCACCTGCCCGATGCGCACCCGCGAGCCGACGACCGTTCAGCTGCCGTTGCCCGAGAGCCCGCTTGAAGCACCTCCTCGCACAGCTCGTCCCGCGGCGCGGATCATTGCCGCGACTGCTGCCCGCGCGCGGCGCCACGCACTCGCTGCGTGCCACGGCCGCCGCCTGGACGAGTTTGCGCTGGGCGGCGTTACCAATCACTGACCGTCGCTGGACCGTCCCCCTGGCCGCGGCGGCTGTCGGCATGGGCCTGTTCATCGGCGTGGCGATGGGCCCTGGAATCGATGGGTCGGTGAGCGCGTCGCAGCCGATCGTGGTGGTTCCCCAAGCACAGGCGCCCGGCGACGAGAAGGTCACGGCTAGCTCCGGCGTTCCCTCGCTCGGCGCTCCCAGCGGCGGTGCGTCGCGGCCGATTGTCGCCCCTTCCTCGCCTACTGGAGTGGTCGGCGGCGAGCCGGTACCCGTGCCATCTGCGCAATCTCCCGAGCCGGCTCAACCGGCCACAGCAGCGCCCGCTGAGGAGCCCGCTGAGCCTGCGCCCGAACCCGCGCCCGAGCCAGGACTCCTGCTCGCCGGCACCGTCGTCCACGTCAACCCTCTCGCGCGCAGCTACTCGTTAGCCAGCAAGACCGGCCAGATGAGCGCGATTCACGCCAACAAGCCGCCGAAGCTGGGAGACGTGGTCGAGGTCAAGGTGCGCGAGCTCGCCAACGGAACGTACGGGGAGCAGGACAAGCGTGTGGTTAGCGCCAGTCGTACGCGGGCCAAGCTCGGAGGTGTTGTCACCTTCAGCGATCCAGAGGAGCACCGGTTCACGGTCTCTCGGCGCGGGGTGTCGGTGCTGGTCGACGTCGATCCGGCAGGGACGCCTGAGCTCACCGTTCCGGCTGTGGGGGCGCTCGTCGTTGTCGCCGGCAGATTCGAGACTGTGCCTGAGATCAGCGACGGACCGGAGCCATCCGAGCCGGCGCAACCCGAGGCGGCCCCGCCTGAAGACTGCGGCGTCGCCCCCCAGCCGCCGGCAGCGCCGGCGACCATCTTCCGCGCGAGCGAAATCTCGATCGACACCGAGTTCCTTGGCTACAGCGATTTTGCGGGGATCGTTCAAGGAATATGCGCAGGCTCGGGCAGCCTCGTGCTCTCCGCCGACGACCTCCGTGCCTCTGGCGAGGACATCCGCTTCACGATCGGCGCAGAGGTGGATGTGAATCTGATCGATATCGGCGACATCGTCGACGTCAGCGCCGTCATCGACGAGCAGACAAGCGCCCTCGAGTTAACGGGCATCTCGCTCGATAGGGGCTTGAAGCAGGCCGACGACGCCGGCCTGGTGCAGGGCGACCAAGCGGGCTGAGCTCGAGCCGTCACGCGTGGCGTGGGGCCGAGTACCTAACCTCACGCGCGCGTGTCGATTCTCGAAGCGATCCTGCTCGGCGCGGTCGAGGGTCTGACCGAGTTCCTGCCGATCTCGAGTACGGGCCATCTGACGATCGTCGAGAAGGCGCTTGGCTACGAGATCGACAGCGCCGACATCACGGCCTTCACCGCGATCATCCAGATTGGCGCCGTGTTGGCGACGGTTCTCTACTTTCGCCAAGACCTCACGTCGATGCTGAGAGCCTTCGTCTTGGGCATCGCGGATCCGAGCAAGCGTCAGCGACCCGAGTTTCGCTTTGCCTTCGCGATCGCGCTTGGCTCCCTCCCGATCGCCGTCGTCGGCCTCACGTTCCAGGATCAGATCGAAACCACCCTGCGCAGCCTCTGGATCGTCGGCTCGGCGCTGATCTTGTGGAGCGCGGTGATGTGGTTCGCCGACCGCACCGCGACGCAGCGGCGCGGGGAACACGACGTACGCGCACGCGACACGCTGATCATCGGCATCACCCAATGCCTTGCCTTGATCCCCGGGGTCTCGCGTTCGGGCGCGACGATGTCGGCGGGCCTGTTGCGTGATTTCGATCGGGTCACGGTGACCAGGCTCTCGTTCTTTCTCTCGATTCCGGCTCTCACAGCCGCGACGGTCCTGCAGGCCGTGACCAAGTTCGACGACATAGCCAATGGGGTCGGTTGGGGGCCGACGCTTGTCGCCGTTGCGACTGCGTTCGTCGTCGCCTACGCCGCTGTTGCCTGGTTACTTCGCTTCATCGCCGGCCACACTTACAGCGTCTTCATCCTCTACCGCCTCGCTCTCGGCACCGCGGTCCTGGTGCTTGTCGCCTCCGGAACTCTCGCTGCGACCTGAACGACACCGAGCCTCGAAGCAGCTCAGCCGGAGAGCGCAATCAGGCCGGCGACGATTGCGCCGATGACCACCGCCACGGCGATCAGGCCGCCCGCGAACGCGAAGTTCGCCGCGGTGGCTTGACTCCCGGCGCGGCGATCCGCCGAGATCGCAAAGAGGCGTACGGCAACGGCGAACGAGCCGATCGCGCCGACTCCGAGGGCGACCGAGTAGCCGGCCGCTTGCGCCAACGAATCGAGCTCGACCCCGGCGGCAGTGATGGCTGTGCCTGGGTCGAGCAAGACTCTAGGAGGATATAAGCGCGCGGTCCGGGGCAGGAATAAGACCGCGCGCTGCACGAGAGAGGATCTCGTTGGCCGTCAGTCTGCACGTGATTGCTCGCGAAACGGTGAAAAAGTGGAGAAATAGCGTGTGAAAGTCTTGTGAACGCCCGTGAGGAAGGCTTGCATGTCTCTACCATGGGCACCGTGAGAGAGGACCGGGCGGCACTGCGCTCGCCTTGCGGCGCGATCTTCTGCGGTCAGCAAACACAGAGTTCATGACTTCATCCACCGCAACAGTGCGACTCGCCGTGATCGACACCGACACCGGTTTCCTTCGCGTGCTTGCAAAGCGCTTCGATGCCGCCGGCTGGGAGTACCGCGTGCACTCCTCGAACGTGCCGCCCGAGGAGCTCGTGGCGATGAAGCTGAACGCGTTGCTGGTCGACCTCTCGATCCTCGGTCCGCTCGGCTGGGAGTTCCTCGAGCGCGTCTGCGGCATGCTTCCCGACCTCGCCGTTGTCGTCTGCACGCAGGGGTCGACCGTCGCCCAGCGCGTTCGCGCATTGCGCCTCGGCGCCGACGACTGGATCGTCAAGCCCTCGCACCCTGAAGAGGTGATGGCGAGAATCGAGGCGATCGTTCGCCGCCGTCGCCGCAGCCGCCCCAAGCTGGAGTCCGGGCCGGTGGTCGCCGGCGAGATCGAAATTCGAAACGACCAATTCCAGGCCTACGTCTCCGATCGCAGCCTGAATCTGACCCGGCGCGAGTTCGAGCTGCTGCAGGTGCTGGCCGACGCGAGCGGCAGGGTGATCGAGCGTGAGGACATCTATCAGCGTGTGTGGGGCTACGCGATGGCTCACGGCGACCGTTCCGTAGACGTCTTCATTCGCAAGCTTCGCGCCAAGATTCAAAGCCAGTCGCCGGGCTGGGAATACATCCACACCCACTTCGGCGTCGGCTATCGCTTCGAACCCGCCCAGCCTGCGACCGAGGCCGAGAACGGCGCTGAGCCGGCGGCGGTGGACGAAGTCGTGGTTGCCGAGTCGTCCGGCGAAGCCCGAATCACTTCCTCGCGCTAGTTCGCACACGCAGCCGTCGCCTGTGCAACATCGTTTCCTGCGCCGCTTCACGGCTTCTTCACAACTGAGCGGTTGTTGGCCAACAAGCTTTCGGTGGGGCAAACGAAGCGCTCTGGAAATCCAGAGTCGAACCTACTCAGAAGGAGACCCATCAAGTGATCTCTAAGAACTGGCTGCTCGTAGCTGGCGCCAGCACCGTCCTCGCCTTTGGCGTTGCCGCGTGCGGTGACGACGACGAATCCAGCAGCGACAGCGGGGGCGATACCCCGAGCGGCCTTTCCGGCTCGATCTCGATCGATGGCTCGAGCACCGTGCAGCCGTTCGCCGAGGCGGCGGTAGAGCTGTTCGGTGAAGAGAACTCCGACGTCAACGCTACGGTCGGCGCTGCCGGCACCAGCGGCGGCTTCGAGAAGTTCTGCGCTGGCGAAATCGACATCTCCAACGCCTCACGTTCGATTGAACCCGAGGAAGAGAAGCTTTGCGCCGACGGCGGCGTCGAGTACACCGAAGTTCAGGTCGCAAACGACGGCATCTCGATCGTCACCAATCCAGATCTCGAGATCTCCTGTCTGACCACAGACCAGCTCGCGCAGCTGTGGACCGACGACACGGTGACCAACTACTCGGAGCTCGGCGAAGACGCCGATACCGGTGAGCCGCTGCCCGACGTCGATGTCAGCCTCTATGGGCCAGGCACCGACTCCGGCACGTTCGACTACTTCACGGACGTGATCAACGGTGAAGAAGGCGTCAGTCGCAAGGAGTACCAGGCGTCTGAGGACGACAACGTGCTCGTCCAGGGTGTCTCGGGTGACACGGGCGGACTCGCCTATTTCGGCTTCAGCTATTACGAGCAGAACGCCGACGCGCTCAACCTCGTCTCGGTCGACGATGGCGACGGTTGCGTCGCGCCCAGCGCGGAATCGATTCAGGACGGCAGCTACACACCGCTCTCGCGGCCGCTGTTCATGTATCCGTCCACAACAGCGCTCGCCGACAAGCCCGAGGTAGAGGGCTTCATGCAGTACGTCGTCGACAGCGCCTCCGATATCTCCGAGGCGGCTTTGATCGTGCCGATGAGCGACGATCAGGCCTCCGAGGCCCAGTCAGCGTTCGAAGGTGCGATCGGCGGTTAGGTGGAAGCCGGAACTCAGGTAGCTGGAGCGACGCCGGGGGTCAGACCCCTCGGCGTCGCCAAGCGCCGACGCGGCGAGGACCTGATTCGTGCCCTGCTGTTCCTGGCAGCGGCGGTCTCGGTCCTGACCACGGTCGGGATCGTCTTTGCCCTGGTGAGCCAATCGCTGTCGTTCTTCGCCGATGTCGGCCTCGACTTCTTCAAGTTCAACGACTGGGCGCCGCTTTTCAACCCAGCTTCCTTCGGGATCTGGCAACTGCTCAACGGGACCTTCCTGATCACGGGCATCGCGATCCTCGTGGCGATCCCCGTCGGCCTCGGTTCCGCGGTCTACCTCTCCGAGTACGCGAGCCCTCGGGTCCGCAAGACGATCAAGCCCGTGCTCGAGGTGCTCGTCGGCGTCCCAACTGTCGTCTTCGGCTATTTCGCGCTGACCTTCATCACACCCACCCTCCTCGGCGACATTCTCAGCCTCGAGGTAGGAACGTTCAACGCCCTCGCCGCAGGCCTCGTGATGGGGATGATGATCGTGCCGACGATCGCCTCGATCTCCGAGGACTCGATGCGCGCCGTGCCCAACGGCCTGCGCGAGGGCGCCTTCGGTCTCGGCGGGACGAAGCGCCAGGTTGCGACGAAGGTTGTCTTCCCCGCCGCGATCTCCGGCATCGTCGCTTCAGTAGTGCTCGGGATCTCGCGCGGGATCGGCGAGACGATGATCGTCCTCGTCGCCGCCGGTCTACAGCCCAACTACGGCGCGAACCCGACGGAGGGCTACGCCACGATCACGACCTTCATGGGCGCCACCGCTAAGGGCGACAATCCGGTCGGCACGATCGGCTACGAATCGATCTTTGCTTGCGGCCTGACCCTGTTCGTATTGACGCTGCTGATGAACATGGTCGCGATTCGTTTCGTGCGCAAGTACCGCGAGGTCTACGAATGACCGCGCCGCCACCCGAGGGCGCCGCCACGGCCGCAGTCCAGAGCCAGTTCGCCAGCGGGCGCAATAGTCGCGCGCTGGAAATCGGTTTCAAAGCGCTGCTGATCGCCTGTCTCGGCGTTGCCTTGGTGACACTGCTGGTGCTGCTGATCGACGTCGCTGCCGACGGGTTCGGCTCGCTCAGCCTCAAGTTCCTCGTCGATGCGCCATCGCGGATCATCCCCGAGAACTCCGGCATCGGCCCCGCCCTCGCCGGCACGCTTTGGCTCATGGCCGTCTGCGCGGCATTCATCATTCCGGTGGGCGTCGCCAGCGCTATCTATCTCGAGGAGTTCGCCAATCGCGAGAGCCGCGTCAACCGCTTCATCGAGCTCAACATCCAGAACCTGGCGGCGGTTCCCTCGATCGTCTACGGGGTCCTCGGGCTTGCCTTCCTGGTTCGCGGCGCTTTCGGAATGGGCAACATCCTGATTGCCGGCGGCCTCACGCTCGGGCTGCTTGTGCTTCCCGTCCTCATCGTCTCGGGGCGCGAGGCGATTCGCGCGGTGCCCCCCTCGATCCGCGAGGGCTCGATGGCGCTTGGCGCCACCAAGTGGCAGACGATCTGGAAACAGGTCCTGCCGGCGGCGCTTCCCGGCATCGCCACCGGCACGATCCTCTCGCTGTCGCGCGCGATCGGCGAGACCGCGCCCTGATCGTCGTCGGCGCGGCCGCTATTTGCGACCGCCTCGCCGTCGAGCCCGTTCGACGACGTCACCGCGCTTCCTATTCAGATCTTCGGCTGGGTCTCGGACCCGCGTCCCGAGTACAAGGCGCTGGCCGCGGCGGGCATCATCGTCCTGATGGCGATCCTGCTGGCGATGAACGCAGTCGCGATCTGGCTGCGCAACAAGTTCGAGAGCAAGTGGTAGGTGATTAGCTTGGAAGGCAGAGTGGTGAGCGAACCAGAGAAGACAGAGGGCGAGCAAGCCCACCGAGACTCCCCCGCGATCAACCTCGGGGCGACGTTTGCCGACACGAATCGGCCGAAGGCGGGCTTTCAGAGTGCGGGCCATGCCTTCGAGCTCAAGAACGTGACGGTCTCCTACGACGGTAAGCCAGCCGTGTCCGAGGTGACCATGGACGTTCCCAAGGAGGCGATCACAGCGTTCATCGGGCCGTCTGGCTGTGGCAAGTCGACTTTGATCCGCTGTCTCAACCGGATGAACGATCTGATTCCCAGCGCGTCGGTCGAGGGCGAGGTCCTCTACCACGGCGAGGACATCTACAACCCGCAGGTCGACCCGGTCGAGGTGCGCAAGCGGATCGGGATGGTTTTTCAGAAACCCAATCCCTTCCCGAAGTCGATCTACGACAACATCGCCTTCGGCCCCCAGATTCTCGGAATGAACGGCGATATGGACGAGATCGTCGAGAAGGCGTTGCACGGTGGCGCTCTCTGGGACGAGGTCAAGGACCGCCTCCACAGCAACGCATTCGGTCTTTCGGGCGGCCAGCAGCAGCGCCTATGCATCGCTCGCTGTCTCGCAGTGAACCCCGACGTCATCCTCATGGACGAGCCCTGCTCGGCGCTCGATCCGATCTCCACCGGAAAGATCGAGGACCTGATGCTCGAGCTCAAGCAGAAGTACTCGATCGTCATCGTCACCCACAACATGCAGCAGGCTGCACGCGTCTCAGACATGACGGCCTTCCTCATCGTCAAGCTCGACGATGAGGAGAAGAACCGGCAAGGTCGCCTGGTCGAGTACGACGTAACCGAGAGGATCTTCACGAACCCCTCCGACAAGCGCACAGAGGACTACGTCACAGGGAAGGTTGGGTGACGCCCGTGCCAAACAGCGTTCGCGTTCAATATCAGGAAGAGCTGGAGAGCCTCGAAGCGCGCGCGCTCGACGGGCTCGAGCTCGTCGCCGCTCAGCTCGAGCGCGCTGTCGAGGCGGTCGAGCACCGCGACACCGAGCTCGGCGACCTTGTCATCGCCAGCGATGACGTCGTCGATGGCCGCTACCTCGAAGTGCACCAGTCGATCCTGACTCTGCTTGCGACGCAGGCGCCGGTCGCCACCGACCTGCGTCTGATCGCCGCCCTGCTTCACCTGATGAAGAGCATGGAGCGGATGGGCGACCAGTGCGTGAACATGGCCAAGCTGATCCCGATCGCCGGTCACGAGCCGCCCGCGGACGAGCGCATCGTTCGCGACATCGTCACCATGGGCAAGCAGGTCAAAGTCCAGATCGCCCAGGCAAAGCGCGCTTTCGCCGGCCGCGACGTCGAGATGGCGCGCGATCTCGTCCGACAGGACGACGTCGTCGACAACCTCAACAAGCAGATCTTCGGCATCGCGCTCGAGATCGGCGACGATCGCGACCGCCGCGAGTGGGCAATGACGATGATCCTCGTCGCTCGCGCGATCGAGCGCATCGGCGACAACGCGGTCGACATCGGCGAGCAGGTCGCCTTCGTCGTCACCGGGCTTTTCCGCGAGTTTCAAGACGCCTCGCACCCTGGGGAGCCGGTCCCTCAGTAAAGCATCGTTAGTGCGTAAAGCCACTAACTAAAGCCGAAACCTTTGCCGGTCGATGGTGTTCGTTAGCAAGTACTAACAATGCGAGCGCCCATAGCGGTGCGCTTGATCAACCGGTAAGCCGAATCCCGCGCCACTCACGCTTACGCATGAGGGGAAGCCGGGAACGGGGGAACCACTTGTTTGGGGCTAACCCGCCAGCCGAAAGGCACGGTGGGGGCGCAGGCTCTTTCAGCGCCAGCCCGTCAGCTAACCCCGTAGGCCGACGAAGGAGCTGGAGTAATTGACTCGCAATCACACCGTCTTGGGCGCAGCGCTGTGCATCGCCGCCTTCGCCCTACCCGCCCACGCACCGGCCGCCGACAGTGGCGGCATCGGACAACAGCAGGAGACCGAAGCGGCTGAGCACCGCGACTACCCCCGGCGCCAGGGCGAAGCTTGTCGACGGCACCGCCGTCGCCCCTGCGAGCGCACCGGCCAGGGTAAAGCGTGCGATCGCGGCGGCGAACCGGATCATCGACAAGCCTTACTGCTACGGCGGCGGTCATGCTCAATGGGAGTCGCGCTGTTACGACTGCTCCGGCACGGTCTCCTATGCGCTCGGCGATCGCGGTGCCCGGGTACTCGACGCCCCCCTGCCCTCGGGCTCATTCACTGGTTGGGAGAAGGGTGGCCGCGGGCGCTGGATCACGGTTTACGCTCACTCCGGCCACATGTACGCGGTGATCGCGGGCCTTCGCTTGGACACGTCGATGACGCCCGGCAACGGCCCCGGTTGGAGCAAGACCCAGCTGCACCAAAGCGGCTTCGCCGTGCGCCATCCCCGCGGGCTGTAGGGACGAAGCGCCAAGGCGCAACCTCTAGGAGCGCGGCGGGCGTCCTCGCAGCAGCGCGGTGGTCGAACTCGCGAGTTCGGCGGCGCGCGGCCGATAGGGGAGGTGGACTTCAAGCAGCAATGGCGCTCGGTGGCGCCGCAGCATCGGTCCGATCAGATGCCACGGGAGCGTGCCCCTGCCCGGCGGAAGGTGGAGGTCGAGGCGGAGCGGGTCGACGCCCAACTCAGCTCCGTGGGGGCTGCGGCGAGCGCCGAAGTTGTCGTGAACGTGGATGACGCTGACCGCGTCGAGGACCGGCTCGCACAGCAACTCGACGGTGGTGTGGCGGGAGTCGGCGATGACGTGGGCGTGGCCGACGTCGAGGCAAAGAGCGATTCGCGGTGAGTCCAGGCGCTGGACGATGCAGCGCAGCGCCATCGGCGAAGCCGACGCGGGCTCCGCGCCGGGATACAGTGGCGCCAGATTTTCGATCGCGATCGTCACCCCGAGACGCTCCGCGACGGGCGCGATTCGCGCCAGTGCGTAGGCCTCTGACTCGCCAGCCCGCTGATTCTTCAGACTCTGCGGCAAAGCCATCGCGTGGTAGACGATCTGCTCAGCGCCAATCTCGTAGGCGTAGGAAAGGAGACCCTCCATCGCGCGATCGGTCGCGATGGTGCCGAGCCGCAGACTTCCTGGCGCGTGAATCACCGCCCGCAGATTGGTGTTTCGCAGGGCGTCGTCGACGCCGGCGGCATGGCGGTGAGCTTGCCGAGGATCGCTCAGGACCGAGGCGGGAGGGGAATGGAGCTGGATCCAGTCGAATCCGGCCGCCTCGTAGGACTTCAGCAGCGCGGCTGACGCCCACCATTCGTACGGCACGCTGATGCCGAGCCGACCCGAGAGCGGATCCTTGCTTCGACCACGGGCGGGTTCAGTTGAGGTCTCAACGCGAGCGCCGGTCTCCAGCAATTCCACGTGGACCACGTTATGCCCGCAAACAGCGACTTTCGTGAACCGACCGTGAACTCGATGTAAACAATGCGTTATCGAGGCGCCTGGGCTCGGCAGGGCCTCATCCGTGACATTTGCCATGATCGCTGCTTGCTCTGCGCTGCGGTGGATATCGGCTCCAACACGACTCGCGTGCTCGTTGCCGAGCCTCAGCAGGGTCAGCTGCGCAAGGTGATGGAGCAGCGGGCATATACGCGTTTTGACAAGGACTCCAAGCGCAAGGGCAAGGTCACCGACGAGAAGATCGCCGAGCTGGTCGAGGTCGTGACCACGCAGGTGCGCCTAGCCGAGGAGCTCGGCGCCGAGGCGATCCGGATCGTCGCCACAGCCGCAATCCGCGAGGCCAAGAACTCGAAGGAGGTGGCGAATACGATCGCGGCATCGGCGGGGGCGCCGGTGGAGGTGCTCAGCGAAGAGGAGGAAGGTCGTCTCGCCTTCATCGGGGCGACCAAGACACTTGGGCATCCAGTGGACGGCGAAATCGGCGTCGTTGATGTCGGCGGCGGATCCTCGGAGATCATCCTCGGCAACGTCAGCGACGGCGTCAGCGAGGTGCGCTCGTTCAAGATCGGCTCCGGAGCGGTTGCCGAGGAGTTTCTCACCAGCGATCCGCCCTCGGCGCTTGAGATCCGCGCCCTCCGCGACTACATCGACGACTTCTTCGAGGGTGTGGAGATCGCGCAGCCGGCGCAGGCCGTCGCCGTCGGCGGCAGCGCAACCTCGCTGCGCACACTCGTTGGCGCCGTGCTCGAGTACGAGACTCTCGAGCGGGCCGTTCGGGTGCTCACGAGCGATCCGATTGCCGACGTTGCGCGCAAGTTCGAGCTCGATCCGCGGCGCGTCCACATCCTGCCCGCCGGCGTGCTCATTCTCGAGAAGCTCTCTGATTTGCTCGGCCAGGGGCTTCAGATCGGCAAGGGCGGCTTGCGCGAGGGGATCATCCTCGATCTTCTCCAGGGAGCCAGCAACGGCGCCCCGGCGGCGGTAGCCGCCTAGCACCTCAATTATCAGAGCTGGTGATGGCTAAGGCAGAGGCGATCCACGGACTCGATGAGGACGATCCGTACGCCGACGTTGCCGCGGCCGTAGTCGCGGTCCGCTCGCGCGAGCTCTTCGCCCATTCGACCGGCGTTCTCGACGTTGACGAGATCGAGCGCGTCCACGACATGCGCGTCGCAACCAGGCGGCTGCGCGCCGCACTCGAGGTTTTCGAGCCTTGCTTTGCGCCGAAGCCGTTCAAGCGGGCGCTGAAGCAGGTCAAGTCGATAGCCGATGCGCTCGGTGAACGCCGCGACCGCGACGTCACGATTGCTGCCCTTGTCGAGTTTGCCAACGACGTCGAGGATGGTGACCGTCCCGGGATTGCGAGCCTGATCGAACAGCTGCAAAGCGAGCAGGCGGATGCCAACCAGGCCCTCGCACCGGTGATTTCGGCGAAGCGCCTGGCCAAGCTCGAGAAGCGACTGAGCGAGCTCGTCGCCGGCGTAAAGCGATGAAGCCGGCGCCGGTAGAGAATCTCGATCCGAAAGCGCCGCTGATCGATAACGCTGCTCGCATCCTGCGGGTGCGCCTGGCTGAGCTGCGCTCCTTCATCCCCGGCGCGCTCGAAGCGGACCACGAAACCGAGCAGCACGACCTGCGGATCGCCGCCAAGCGCTTGCGCTACGTGCTCGAGCTGACCGAGTTCTGTTTCGGGTCGTCGGCTGAGCAGGCTCGTCGCCGCGCCCGCGAGCTTCAGGACGTGCTCGGCGACCTCCACGACTGCGACGTGATGGCGCCTAAGATCGCCGAGCACTCCGAGCGCGTCGCCAGCCCGGAGCTGGATCGCGGCCTCGAGGTACTCGCGAAACGGGTCGATGCGCGTCGCGACATGGTGTTCGATCGCTTCTTGGAGCTCTGGGGCGAGCTCGTGCAAGAGCGAACGTGGGATGAGCTCGAGAGTGCGATCGAAGCACGCCTGCATGCAGCTAAGGATCGTCGCGCGACTTAGCCGCCAAGAGTCGTCGAGCGTCGACTTTTTTGCGCCAGGGAGAAGAAACCCGGCGCTCGGCTCGGGTAACCCGGTTCGCGCCCAAAGACTGCGGCTACATTGACGGCATGGCGGGATTGATCGAGCGGGGTCTGCGCGTTGCCGGCTGCGCGGCTTTAGCTGTAGCCGGAGTTGCGCTCACTCCCGCGGGCGCGACCGCCCAGTTCGCGCCGGGTGCGGCCGGCGTCGGCGATCCGTTCTTTCCCAACGCGGGCAACGGCGGCTATGACGTCGCGCGCTACAGCCTCGATCTCGATTACTCGATCGAGCGGCGCCGGCTCGATGCGAGGGTCGTGATCACGGCGATAGCACTCCAGGACCTCTCCAGCTTCAACCTCGATTTCCGCGGGCCGAGGGTGCTCGGGGTCCGCGTCGACGGCGCCGACGCCGGCTTCGCCCGCGACGGTCAGGAGCTTGTGATCACGCCTGCGACCGGCATTCCAGCGCAGGCCAAGTTCAAGACGGTGATCGCCTATCGCGGGCGCCCGGGCACGATCAAAGACCCCGACGGATCAACTGAGGGCTGGTTCGAGACCGACGACGGCAGCGTCGTTGTCACAGAGCCTCAGGGCGCGCCCGCCTGGTATCCGGCCAACGATCACCCGACCGATAAGGCCCTCTTTCACTTTCGCATTCGCGTTCCCGCCGGCGTCGAGGCTGTTGCCAACGGAGCCCTGCGCGGGCACTCCGATACGAACGACGGAGAGCTGTGGCGATGGCGCACCACCGAGCCGATGTCGCCGTACCTCGCGACCGTGGCCATCGGGCAGTTCAAGATCGTGCGGCGGAAGGTCGATGGGATCAACTCGGTTACGGCGGTCGACCCGCGGCTGTGGAAGGCCTCGCGCAAGCCGTTGCGGCGAAGTGGCGAGATCCTGACCCTCTTCGAGCGCCTGTTCGGGCCCTATCCCTTTGGCCAGACAGGTGCGATCGTCGACAAGGCGAGCTTCATCGGCTACGCCCTGGAGACGCAGACGCGGCCGGTCTACGATGCGCCACCCGGCGACGTCCTCGTTGCCCACGAGCTCGCCCACCAGTGGTTCGGCGACAGCGTTGGGCTCGACCGCTGGCAGGACATGTGGCTGAACGAGGGCTTTGCCACCTGGGCACAGTGGCGCTGGAAGCAGCAAGCAGGCGGTTCCTCGACGGCGGCGACGTTGCGCCGGCTGCTGCGGACTCCAGCCTCCGAATCGGGGGTATGGGATCCGCCTCCGGCGGCAATCCCGACGCCGGCGCGGCTGTTCGCCAACTCGGTCTACGTTCGCGGCGCGATGGCGCTCGAGGCGCTGCGCCAACAGATCGGCGAGCCGGCGTTCCTCGCCACCCTGAGAGCCTGGACTGCGAAACACCGCTACTCGAACGCTTCGATCACGGAGTTCACTGCGCTCGCCGAAGTGCAGTCGGGCCAAGAGCTCGACGCGTTCTTCGACGTCTGGCTTTACCGGCCCGGCAAGCCCACCTAGCCTGACGCAACATGGCGGGCGGCTTCGCCGTCCCGGCCCGCCTAGCTCGATCACCGTCATGGTCTCGACGATCGCGCTCATGGTCTGTGTCTCACCCGATCTTCATCGTCAACTCGGTGCTGATCGAAGAGCTGTCACCACAGGGGCCGAGCGCGACGGCGTTCACGGGTGTTCACTCCCAATTACCACGCTCCGAGGTCGCCTGAGGCCGCACCGGCGCTAGCCTGTCGTCAGCCCAGTGGATCCCCTAGAGACTGAGATCGCTTCGATCGACAGCGCCGACGAGGCGATCGCTGCCCCGCTCGAAACCAGCGCTGACGCCGCCCTGGACCTCGAAGACACCGCGCTGTTCTTCAACCGCGAGCTCTCCTGGCTCGAGTTCAACGACCGCGTGCTGCAGCTTGCCGAAGACCCCTCGGTGCCGCTGCTCGAGCGGGCCAAGTTCGCGGCGATCTGGGAATCGAATATGGATGAGTTCTTCATGGTGCGCGTGGCAACGCTGCATGACCAGGTCGAATCCGGCACGGCCGGCCGCGACGCGGCGGGCTTCACCGCGGCCCAGGTACTGAACGAGATTCGAAAACGCGTCATCGGCCAGCGCGAGCGTGCGAGCGAATGCTTCGAGCGAGAGCTGCGCCCCGCCCTTTTCGAGCACGACATCCGCCTCGTTTCGATCAGCGAGGCGAGCAGCGCCGAGCAGACCGCACTGGATCGCCTGTTCTCCAACCAGGTCTTCCCGGTCCTGACCCCGCTGGTCATCGGCCGCGGCCGGCCGTTTCCCTACATCTCCAACCTCTCGCTCTCGCTTGCGGTCGTCCTGCGCGACCCCGACAAGGACAACGAGATCCTCGCCCGCGTCAAGGTCCCGAAGGAGCTGCTGGGCCGCTTCCTTCGCGTCGGCGACGGTGGCAACTGCCTCTTTCGCCTCGACGCGCTGATCGCCGCCAACCTCGGTTCGTTGTTTCCGGGGATGGAGGTTGTCGAGCATGCGCTGTTCAGGGTCACCCGCGACACCGACTACGACGTCTCCGACGAAACCGACGATGTCATGCGCGCGGTGGAGGAGGAGCTTCGCCGCCGTCGCTTCGGCGAGGTGGTGCGCCTTGAGGTCGAGGCGGGGATGAACGAGGGCCTCCAAGACCAGCTCGTCGCCGCGCTCGGGATCTCAGAAGACGAGCTCTATGTCGTCGACGGCATGCTCGATCTCTCCGACCTCACAGATGTGGTTGCCCTTTCCGGCTACGACGAGCTGCGCGAGCCGCCGCATACACCGGTGACGCCACCGCGGCTGATCCTCGGTTCAGAGGGCAAGGACGGCGACATGTTCGCCGCGATTCGCGGCGGCGACATCCTCGTCCACCATCCCTACGACTCGTTCACCAGCTCCGTCGAGCGCTTCGTCAAGCAGGCGGTAAGCGATCCCGACGTGCTGGCGATGAAGCAGACCGTGTATCGGACAAGCGCCGACTCACCGCTGGTGCCGGCGCTGATCGAAGCCGCCGAGCGCGGCAAGCAGGCTGTCTGCCTTGTCGAGCTCAAGGCGCGCTTCGACGAGGACGCGAACATCACCTGGGCGAAGAAGCTCGAACAGGCGGGCGTTCACGTTGTCTACGGCATCCCCGCGCTGAAGACCCATGTCAAGTGCGTGCTCGTGATCCGTCGCGAGGGCGACGGTGTGCGCCACTACGTCCATATCGGCACCGGCAATTACAACCCGAAGACGGCTCGCATCTACACCGACATCGGCCTCTTCACGTGCGACCCGGATATCGGCGCCGACATCTCCGAGATGTTCAACTCGCTGACGGGGTACGCGCGCCCGCGCAGCTATCGCAAGGTGCTGGTCGCGCCCTTCAACCTGCACAAAGGGATGATCGAGGAGATCGATCGCACGATCGAGTCGCATTCGGAGTCGACCCCGGCGCGGATCCGGATGAAGATGAACTCCCTGCTCGACGCCTCGGCGATCCGGGCGCTCTATCGCGCCTCCCAGGCCGGCGTCTGCGTCGAGGTCAACGTCCGCGGCATCTGTGCCCTGCGCCCCGGCGTCGCGGGCGTTTCGGACAACATCACGGTGACCTCGGTTGTCAGTCGTTTCCTCGAGCATTCGCGCATCTACTCCTTCGAGCGCCACTCAGAGCCCGAGAGCATCTACATCGGCTCGGCCGATCTGATGCCGCGAAACCTCTACAACCGCGTCGAGCTGGTGACGCCGATTCTCGACGAGAAGGTGCGCGCGGACCTCGTCGACGTGCTCGACCGCTCGCTGGCCGACAACACGAGCTCATGGCAGCTGGGCGAGAGCGGAACCTGGAAGCGCCGGCTCCCCGGCGGCGAGGAGCCGCGAAACGTGCAGCACGAGCTGATCGAGCGTCACGTCGAACGCGCTGCGACCGGGGCTGCGGTCGAGACCGCGATCTCCTCGCCCTAAGGGCGGTGGCGGTCCGGCACACGGCGGGCGGGTACTGGCTCGACGAGGCAGGCGCGGTTGAGCCGCGGCCCGAGCTGAGCGCCGACCTCAACGCCGACGTGCTCGTCGTCGGCGGGGGATACACCGGACTGTGGAGCGCCTGGTATGCCAAGCAGCTCGAGCCCGCCGCACGCGTTGTGCTCTGCGAAGCGGCGATCGCCGGCGAGGGTCCCAGCGGGCGAAATGGGGGCTTTTGCAACGCGCTGTGGTTTGGGCTGCCGGCGATGCGCGAGCGCTTCGGTGACGGCCGTGCCAAGGCAATCGCGATTGCCGCTCAGGATGCGGTCGACGCAGTCGGCGCATGGTGCGCCGAGCAAGAGGTGGACGCCTGGTTTCGCCAGGCCGGCTATCTGCAGGCATCGACGGCACCGGCCTGGGATAGCGCCTGGGAGACGACGATCGAAGCCTGCGAGGCGCTCGGCGTCGCCGATGCCTGCCGGCCGCTCTCGCCCGAAGAGGTGCGAGCGCGCTGCGACTCGCCGCTGTTTCGTGCCGGCGCCTTCTATCCCGGGGCGGCGACTGTCCAACCCGCGCGGTTGGCCCGCGGACTGCGCCAGCGCGTGATCGACGCGGGCGTCGAGCTCTACGAGGGCACGGCGGTCGGTTCCGTCACGAGCCGTAAAGGCGAAGTCGTCGCGCCTACGTCGCGGGCGACGATCACGGCCAAGGCGGCGGTGCTGGCGACCGGGGGCGCCCTCGTCGGCCTGCCGCGGTTGAAGCGACGCTTGACGCTGACTTCGAGCCACATGGTGATCACCGAGCCGGTCCCGGAGCTGCTCGCCGAGATCGGCTGGACCGGCGGCGAGTGCGTGACCGATTCGCGCGCGATGATCCACTACTTTCGCACCACGCCCGATGGCCGCATCGCTTTCGGCTGGGGCGGAGGCCGGGTGGTGCGCGCCGACCGCATCAGCGGCCGCGCCGAGATCGACCCCCAGGTGATCGCCGCGGTCGAGCGCCACCTCGTGCGCTTCTTTCCCGGTCTCGAGGGCCGGGCGATCGAATGGGCGTGGGGCGGACCGATCGACGTCTCGCCGAGCCACCTGCCGGTCGTCGACGAGCTCGAGCCCGGAGTCCATTGCGCTTTCGGCTACACCGGCCACGGCGTCGGGCCCTCGAACATGGTCGGGCGCTCGCTCGCCTCGCTGGCGCTCGATCGACGCGACGACGCCACCCGGCTCGGCTTCATCGCGCCCGACCTGATCAGGGTTCCACCTGAGCCCTTTCGCTACATCGGCGGCACGATTATCCGCCGCGCGATCCTTCGAAAGGAGCAAGCTTTGGAGCGCGCCGAGAAGCCGGGACTAATCACCCGGCTCGTCGCCGGGATCCCCGAGCGAATCGGAATCCACGTCGGGCGCTAGCTCTTGGAGTGATAAAGCCGCGAGGTCAGCGGGGCAAAGATCGCCGTGATCCCGGTCGCCGTCGCTAGGACCAGCAAGATCTCGCCTGCGTCGGCCGTGCCCTCCATCAGCCCGCGCGAAGCGGTCACCAGATGCGAGATCGGGTTGACGTTGACGAAGGCCTCGAGCGCTGCGGGGAGCGTTTCGGGATCGACGAAGGTGTTGCTGAGAAACGTCAGCGGGAAGATCGCGGTGAAGCCCACGTTCATGACCGCATTCGGGGTTCGCAGCACGAGCCCGAGCGTGGTAAACGCCCAAGACAGGGCGAAGGCGAAGACGACGACCAAACCGGTGGCCGCCAGCACCCCTGCCGGCCCGCCGGCTGCCTCGTAGCCGAGGATCAAGCCGAGGGCGATCGTCACGGCCGCGCAAATCAGGTAGCGCACGGTGTCGCCGAGAACAGCACCGACCAGTGGGGCCGGGCGCCAGATCGGCAATGAGCGAAAGCGATCGACGACGCCACGGGTGACGTCGGTGTTGAGCGAGATGCCCGAGTACACGGTCGTGAACAAGACGCCCATGACCAGCAGCCCGGGGAGGATGTACTGCAGATACTCGCCGGTCGAGCCCGATACCTCGCCGCCGAACAGGTAGGTGAACATGAGCATGAACATCACCGGCGTCAGCGTGACGTCGAAGAGTTGCTCGGGTACGTGCTTGATCTTCAGCATTCCGCGCCAGCCGAACGTCATCGCGGCGGAAAGCGCGCCGGCTGGCGGCGGACGCTCGACCGAGGAGAGGGCCTTGCGAACAGCCTGCGTCTGGGCGTCGCCGGAGTCGAGCGCAGCGGTTGTTGACGGATTCGCACTCACGCGACCTGCTCCTCTCGTTCGGCGTTCGGTTCATCAGGGTCATGGTCCTCGGCGGGATGGCCTGTGAGCGCAAGAAAGACCTCGTCGAGGCTCGGCTGGCCGAGTGAGAAGGAGGCGATCGCGATCCCGTTCTGAGACAGCGAGGCGACTGCCTCCGCGGCGCGGTCGACGTCGTCACAGGCGACGCTCAGCGCCGCCGGATCCGGCTCGAGATGCACGGAGCCGAGCTCACGGCCGAGCAGCTCGGCGGCCTGCGAACGCTGCTGGGGAACGAGCAGGCGAACCTCGAGGGTGCCGACCGAGACCGAGGCCTTGAGCTGGGACGGGGTGCCCTCGGCGATCACCTTGCCATGGTCGATGACGGCGATGCCGTCGGCGAGCTGATCGGCCTCGTCGAGGTACTGCGTGCAGAGCAGGATCGTCGTGCCCTCGGCGACCATCGCCCGGATGATCTCCCAGACCTGGTTGCGCGAGCGCGGGTCGAGGCCCGTGGTCGGCTCGTCGAGGAACATCAGCTTTGGGGTGACGACGATGCTGGCGGCGATGTCGAGGCGCCGGCGCATGCCACCGGAGTAGTTCTTGACCAAGCGCTCGGCCGCATCGGCGATGCCGAAAGCGTCGAGCAGCTCATCGGCTCGATCCCTGGAACCGGCACGGCCGAGCCCCAGCAGTCGTCCCATCAAGATCAGATTCTCGCGCCCGTCGAGGTCCTCGTCGACCGAGGCGAGCTGGCCGGTGAGGCTGACCATGCTGCGCACAGTGTCGGACTCCTCGACGATGTCGTGCCCGAAGACGCGGGCTGAGCCGGAGTCGGGAATGAGCAGAGTCGCCAGCATGCGGATCGTCGTCGTCTTGCCCGCGCCGTTGGGACCGAGAACGCCATAGACGGAGCCGGCGCTGACGGAGAGGTCGACGCCATCGACGGCGGCGGTGTCGCCGAAGGCCTTGACCAAGCCGGTTGCTTCGATCGCGAGAGGGGAGGATGGGTTCATGGGTCTCGCGTTCACGGTAGCGCGCTCGGGTGGATCGACCGATCTGGATCGCCGATCCGCCGATTAGCTGAGCTGATCCTCTCGGCCATCGCTCTGGAGCCAGACGCAAGAGCCGCAGGCAACAGGCGCAGGATCAGGCCAGGCGCTAGAAGTCCTCGTCGCAGCATCGCGGCGGACCGCGCCACCAACCCAAGCGAGCGCCATCTGGTTCGGGCTCGCATTGTGCGTTGCGGAGATCTCCGCGACTCGCCGCCGTTTCGCTCGCGCGAGCTCGCCCGCTCAGCGTGCCGGCTGTGCTTCGAGCCAGCGCTCGACCGCTGCGCTTGCCTGCCCCACCGCCGCATCGGGAGTAGCACCCTGAGCACGCAGGGTTCGCCACACCTCGAGGTCGGTCAGGGCTCTTACGCCCGCTACCGAGGAGCCGTCCGGGCGCTGCGCGCGTATTGCCTCTATGACGATGGCGTCGAACGAGGTGTCGAGCTCATACATCGACTCGTCCACCACCGACACGTCCTTGCGCTCGCGGCGCCCGGCCGTCAGGCCCTCCGCTCCGCGCTCATAAGCGCCGAAGAACGTCTCGACCAGGCGGTGGATCCGCTCGTTCTCAGACGTGGCTCCGGCGAAGACTTCGGGCGCGCGATCGGCGGGCGGAAGCTGCAGGCTCTCCATCAGGTGCGCGCCGCAGCTTCTGACCAGATCGTCCTGCGTCGGGAACAGGGCCTCGATGGTCTGCACCGGCACACCCGCCTTGTCGGCGATCTCAGGCCAGGTCGTCGCCTGGATGCCCTGCCTGCCGTGCAGCTCGAGCGTGGATTCGATGATTCGCTCGCGGGTGGGATCGACCTTGCGGGGCTCGCCGGGCTCGTCGCCGTAAGCTCCCTCGAAGCCGCGTCGAAGAGCTTCCTGCCAGAACTCGGAGTTGCGTGATCGCTGCGCGGCCGGAGCGTCGGCGAGCGCACGCTGCCCGCGCGGGGCCAGCTGCCAGAACACCTGGCGCCCGGCCTTGCGCCGAGTAACCAGACCGCGCTCCAGTAGCCGCCGACCGGTACGGCTGACCTGGGTCTCGTCGATCTCGAGCAGGCGGCGCAGCTCGACGCTTCCGCGCTGCGTCGAGCCGTCGAGCACGCGCAGGAAGTCGTAGGCCTGCGTTCCCTGGGCCACCTTGGCCGGTGACGGCATCCGCTCGAGCCCCCAGTAAGCGCAGGCGATCGCAGCGTCCAGCCAGCCGACCAGTTCCCGATCGCCGTCGGCCCGGGCGCGGGTGTCGCGGAGGGCGTGGAGCGCAGCCGCAAGCGTCTCGTCGTCGCCTTCGAGCAGCGCGTCGACGAGGCCGAGAGCCACGGCCTCCAAGCGGGCGGGCTCCGCATCGAGCCTGGTGATCCGCGGTATTAGGGCGTGTGTCCGAGAAGGGTCTAGGCTGGAGATGGCCATGGCCCTAGCTTAGCAAATGGTGTCAACTATCTGTCAAGTATGAGCCGAGAATACGCCGATCATTTCTGCGAGCTGTTCGACCGGCTCGAGCCCACCGAGTTTCACGCCGAGGGCGCGGCGTGGATGGGAGATGCGATGGTCGCGGCGACGGCCGCCGCCGTCGAGCAGGCGGCACTCAACGGTGAGCCCGTCGAGGTGCCCGAGGGCGGGCGTCGGACGTTCGCCGTCCTGCTCGGCCTTGACGCGGCCCTCGCCTACGCCAACCCGCTGCTCGGCACCCCCGCCCCGCCTGCCCTAACCGAGTACGCGCTCCGCTACGCGGAGTCGGGCCGCCTCGACTCCGGTGCCCGTGCCGGCGGGTTGCTGCCCCGCTTCGCCCGCCCCGGCCGCCGCGGCCAGCTGCCCGACGACCTGGCCGACGCCTTCGGCGCGGTGATGCGTGTCAGCGAAGCCGCCTGGGATGCCTGCGACCACGCTGCCCTGCCGGCCCGCTCCCGTCTGACCCGGCCTGAGCGCGAAGCCGGTCTACGCGTCGCCACCACGCCGATGATCCGCGAGCCCGAGGAGCTGGAATGGGCGGTGCAGGAGCGTTCGGGGCTGCGCTTTTACCGGATTCATCCAGTCGACTGCGAGCCCACGCGAGCGCGGGTGGAAAAGGTGATCGCGGCGTGGGATGCGCAGGACGTGGCGATCGGCGTCGCGCCCGAGCTCTGCCTGTCTCGTGCGCTGCTCGAGCGCTGGCAGAGCGCGCTTTTGCAGCGCGAGGGCGCTGGGACTAGCCGACTGCGCCTGGTCGTTGCCGGCAGCGGCAACGTCGACGGCTCCTCACCGCCGATAAACGAGGCGGTGATGCTCGACGCGCGCACGGGGGAGGTGCTCGTCCGTCAGCGAAAGGTCCATCCGTTCAACTTCTCGCAACAGGACCTGGAGTTGTGGAGCTTGGCCGATCGCCTCACCGCTCCGATTGACGAGGACCTGAGCCGCGGCGAGCGCGTGTGCGTCATCGAAGCGGGCGGCGCCCGGTTGGCGATCTTGGTGTGCGAGGACCTGGCTCGGTTACACGCCTTTGCCGCGGCCCTTCACGCCCACGGGGTATCGCTGCTGCTGGTTCCGGTGTTCGCACGCCCGACCAAGGACCGGCGCTGGGAGCGCACGCGGGCCGAGGTCTACAGCGACGCCATCGGCTCCAGCGTCGTCGTGGCCAACAGCCTGGTGATCGCAGAGATACTGCGCAGCCCCGCGCCCGTGGGCACGGCGATCGCCGTCGCGCCCGGTCGCGCCGCGGTGGGCCACGCCTGCCAGCCGGACGACGTCGTCGTGTTCGCGCTCGGAGACGATGGACCGCGGGTGACGCACGAGCGGGTGGGTGCGCCGGACTGACGGCAACCTCGACCGCGGACCACCGCACCTGGTAGCGCCAGCGCACAGCCCGCCGACTTCCGATCTACGATCAACCGGGTGGCGATCGCGCATCTCGACATGGATTCCTTTTACGTCGCGGTCGAGCTCCTGCGCCGGCCCGAGCTGCGGGGCAAGCCGGTGATCGTCTCGGGCAGCGGTCCGCGGGCTGTGGTGACGACGGCCTCATATGAGGCGCGGCCTTTCGGGGTCGGTTCGGCGATGCCGGTGTCGCTGGCGCGGCGTCGCTGCCCCGGCCTGATCCAGGTGCCGGTCGATATCGCTCACTACCGCGAGCGCTCGCTCGAGGTGATGGCGGTGATCGCGGAGATCGAGGCGCCGACCGAGCGCGTCTCGCTCGACGAGTGCTACATCGACCTCGGCGGCCTGCCCGATCCGGTCGCGCGAATGAGCTGGGTCGTGCGCACGATTCGCGAGCGGCTCGAGCTCGACGCTTCGGTAGGCATCGGACCGAACAAGCTGGTGGCCAAGGTCGCCTCCGACGCCGAGAAGCCGCGCGGCTTCGTTGTCCTCAGCCGCGAGCAAGCCGTCGCGCGCTTCGCCTCGGAGCCGCCGAAGCTGATCCCGGGCATTGGCCCGAAGACCGCCGGCCGCCTAAGCGAGATTGGAATCGAAACGCTGGGCGCTCTGCAACGCCACCCGGTCGACGACTTGATCGCCCGCTTCGGCGCCAACCACGGTCAGGCGCTTCACGACCGCGCTCACTTTCACAGCGAGTCCAAGGTGCAGACCAGCCGCGAGGTGAAATCGCGCTCGGTCGAGACGACGTTCGACTACGACATTGCCGACCGCGCGCGGCTCGAGCAAATTCTCGACGAGCAGTCCGAGCGGCTGGCGGGCGAGCTCGCTGAGCGGCGGCTCGCTGGACGCACTATCGGAATCAAGGTCCGCCTCGACGATTGGACCACGGTCACCCGCGTGCGTTCGGTGGATGCGCCAACCAACGATCGCGCGCTGATTACCTCGATCGCTCGCGAGCTGCTGCGCGCCTACGACCCCCAGCGCCCCGTGCGCCTGCTCGGCGTTCGCGTTGCGGCGTTCGAATCAAAGCGCGCCGCCGCGCCGTCCGCTGCGCAGCAAGGCCTGATGCTCGACGTCGCTTGAGGGCGCGGCACCTTCTAGACGATGAGCACGAGCCACGACGAAGTAGGCGATCGCGCCGACTAGCAAGGCGACGTGAACTCCTCGCCAGCCGGGGCGCAATCATGCCGTCAGCAGCAATATCCAGGCGACGGCCCCCAGCACGGCCCCCGCGAGCGCGTTCATCGCCATCTCGCGATCGTCTTGCAGCAGGAGCACGATCGCACCGACCAAGCCGGCGAACGGCAGGACAAAGCTCCCGCCCAGAGCCGCGATCCGCTGGTTGCGCCGTTTGGCGGTGTCAGGCGCCCCCTCGCTCACCAGCGGGAGGTTACGACCTTCTTGCGGGTGTAGAACTCGACCGCGTCGGAGCCGTTGGCGTGCAGGTCGCCGTCGATCGAGTCCTTCCAGCCCGAGAAGGGAAACCACGCCACCGGCGCTGCGACGCCGACGTTGACGCCGAGCATGCCCGCCTCGGCGCCCCAGCGGTAGGCACGGGCCGCGCCGCCTGAGGTGGTGAAGATCGAGCCCGCGTTGCCATAACGCGAGCCGTTTGCGAACTCGAGCGCCGCGTCGAGGTCGTCGACGCGAACGACGGTTAGCAGTGGCCCGAACAGCTCCTCCCGCGCGAGATCGGACTCGAGCTTCGAGGTCGCCACGATCGAGGGCCCAATCAGCGAGCCACCTGGGCCGGCGTCGCGCCGGCCGTCGAGGATGAGCTCGTCCTCGGCGTCCGCCGCCGCAGCCTCGACCGCGCCGGCCACGCGTTCGCGCGCATCCGGGCCGACGAGCGGACAGACCTCGACGCCTTCCTCGTCGCCCGGGCCGACGCCGAGGTCGGCAGCAGCGGCCGTGAGCGCGTCGAGGGTCGCGTCCTGTTGATCGCGAGTGCCCACGAGCACAGCAACCGAGCCGGCAAGACAGCGCTGGCCCGCAGCGCCGAAGGCCGACGACATGATCGCCGGCACCGTCACCTCGAGGTCGGCGTCGGGCATGACGACCAGCGAGTTCTTGGCCCCTCCGAGCGCCTGAAAGCGCTTGCCCGATCCCGAGGAGCGTTCGGCGATGTAACGGGCGGTCGATGCTTGGCCGACAAACGAAATCGCGTCGATGCCGGGATGGTCGAGCAGGCCGTTGACCGCGTCGCGCGCGCCGTGGACGAGGTTGAGGACGCCGTCGGGAAGCTCGTCGATCTCGTCGATCAGCTGGAAGATCAGCTCGGATGGCCGCGGATCGCGCTCGGACGGCTTGAGGATGAAGCTGTTGCCGCAGGCGATCGCGTAGGGCAGAAACCACAACGGGATCATCGCCGGGAAGTTGAACGGAGTGATCGCGGCGACGACGCCGACCGGCTGGCGCACGAGCTCGACATCCACACCGCCGGCGACGCCTTCGAGGTTTTCGCCCTTGAGCAGGTGGGGGGCGCCGCACGCTGCCTCGGTGGACTCGATTCCGCGCAGGACCTCGCCACGAGCGTCGGCAAGCGTCTTGCCCATGTCGGCCGTGACAAGCGCAGCGATGTCGTCTTGACGTTCCCACAGGGCCGAACGCAGGGCCATCACCGCGCGAGCACGCTTCTGCGGCGCGGTTGCGCGCCACTCGGGCTGAGCCGCGCGCGCGGCCTGGACGGCGGCGTCGACGTCGGCGGCGTTGGACAGCGGCACGCGGGCGACGAGCTCGCCCGTCGCCGGGTTGATGTCGTCGAGCGACTCCGAGCCGGCGGCCTCGACCCAGCCACCGCCGATGTAGTTGCTCAGCGTCCGTGTCGCCTGCTCGGTTTCAGTTGCCATTGACTGATTGTGACGCCAGCAGGTCGCCGCGACAAGCGCCGGGACGGCCAAAGTCGGCGTGGCCGTTGGCCGTAAGGGTGAAGTCGCCCCGATTCGCGCCGATGGCCGCCCAGCCCTGCAAGGCTCGGTCACGCGAGCGCAATGCTTCTCAGGCTAGGCCCCGGCCCCCTCAGCGGGAGACTCATCGCCCGCGCCATAGGGATACCACCAATCCTTGGCCTCGATCTCGGTCTCGATATGGACGTGCTTGGTCTCCTGAAATGCCTCCAGGCCCTCGCGGCCGAGCTCGCGCCCGAGGCCCGACTGCTTGAAGCCGCCAAAGGGTCCCGCATCGTTGTCGGTCAGCGGGTCGTTGAACCAAACGGTGCCGGCCTTGATCTCGCGCATGCAACGCACCATCGTCTTCAGGTCGCCGGTGTAGATGTTTGCCCCGAGGCCGAACCGCGTCGAGTTGGCGAGCTCGATTGCCTCGTCGAGTGAGCCGACCGGGACCAGCGGGGCGACCGGACCGAAGGTCTCCTCGCTCAGCAGGTCGGTCTCGGCGGCTGCGCCCGTGACTACCGTTGGCGAGAAGAAGTGCCCGCTCGAGTTCCCGGCGGAGTCGCCCCCGGTGATCACCTCGGCACCCGCCGCGACCGCGGCCTCGACCTGGGCGGCGACCTTTGCCCGTTGGGTCGCTGAGACCATCGGGCCAACATCGGTGTTTGGGTCGAGCGGATCGCCGACCCGCAGGCCCTTGGTGTAGTCGACGAATTCCGCGAGGTAGTCGTCGTAGACCTCGCGGGCCACGTAGAAGCGCTCGGCCGAGGTGCACACCTGACCGGCGTTGAGAAACGCGGCCCAAGCGCCGCCGCGAGCAGCGACTCCGACCTTCTCGGCGACGTCGGCGCAGACGATGAACGGGTCCTTGCCACCCATCTCGAGGTTGACGCGCGCGACGCGTTCGGCACAGACCTGAGCGATCTTCTTGCCCGTCTCGACCGAGCCGGTGAAGGCGACGCAGGCGACGCGCTCATCGCCGACGAGCGCGGCGCCGACATCGCCCGCACCAATCACCACGTTCACCACCCCCGGCGGAAGATGATCGAAGCAGTCGGCGGCGGCCAGCGTCGACAGCGGCGTCAGCTCCGACGGCTTGGAGACGGTGACGTTGCCGGCCGCCAGGGCCGGCGCCAGCTTCCACATCAACAGCAGCAGTGGGTAGTTCCAAGGGACAATGCAGGCGGTGGGACCGACGGCGTCCTTGACAACGAGGGAAAGCTGAGTAGATTCGATCGAGGGGATCACGCGGCCCCCTTCGTCACGACCGATCTCGGCGTAGTAGTCGAGTGCCGCCGCGGTCCAGCTGATCTCGTCCGAGTTCTCGATGCGCGGCTTGCCGCCCTCAAGCGTCATCAGCTGTGCAAGCTCGTCGGAGCGCGCGCGAAGCTTCGCCGCCACCTCGTGCAGCATCTCGCCACGCTCGACCGCCGGCGTGCGTTCCCACCCCCGCTGGGCGTCGACCGCTCCCGCCACAGTCGCCTCGAGCTGCTCGGCCGAGGGCGCCCGTACGGTCGCGACGGTGCTCTCGTCGAACGGATTCTCGACGGCGATCTCGCCGCCCTCGCCGCCGACTCGCTCGCCGCCGATCACGAGCCTCGTCTCGATCTCCGCCATGCCGCGATCCTACCGGCGGGGTTGAGCCGCGATCTCGTGGGTATCTCGGTCTCGATGACCGCGACCAACGGAGACTCAGAGCACGCCAAGCGTCGCGACGAGACCGAGGAGGAGCGCCTCGATCGCAACCTGATGGAGCTGGTTCAGGAGTTGCGGGTGGCGATTCCGGGAATCCAGTTCCTCTTCGCATTCCTGCTCGTTGTGCCGTTTCAGCAGGGGTGGGTCGACGTCACCGATTTCGAGAAACGCGTCTACTTCGGGACTCTGCTGTGTACCGTGGCGTCGTCCATCCTCCTCATCGCTCCCTCGGCGCGCCATCGCCTTCGCTTCCGCGAGCTCGACAAGAAGTGGATCGTGGAGTCGTCCAACCGGCTCGCGATCGCCGGCCTAGTCTTCCTCGGCCTGGCGATGTTCGGCGTCATCCTGCTCGTTTCCCATGTCGTCTACGGCGGCACGGCGGCAACACTTGCGGCCTCCGCGGTCTTCGCCGCCATCTCGTGGTTCTGGTTCCTCGCGCCGGTGGTCCGAGAAAGGCGCGACGAGCGTGAGGACTAACCGCCGCCTGCGGGAATCAGTAGTTCGTCCCCGTCGGCGACCTCCTTGATCCCGGCGCGCGCCTCGAGCGGTTTGACGTAGAGCTCGTCGACCGCGATCACGATCGCCGAGAGGATCGGGACGGCGACGAAGAGGCCGATGAAGCCGAAGAGCTGGCCGACGAGAACGACCCCGATCGCGACCAGCGCCGGATGCAGCTGGACGCGGTTGGCCATCACCAGCGGGATCGTGATGTTGCCCTCGACCTGCTGCACGAGGACATAGCCGCCGAGCACCAACAGGGCGGTGTCGGTGCCCTCGGCGAGGCCGACGAGTATCGGTGGGATGGCGCCGATGATCGCGCCGAAGTAGGGGATGAGCACGAGGATCGCCGAGAACACGGCAAAGAAGATCGTCAGCTCGAGCCCGATCAGCTCCAAGACGAGGTAGACGAGTACCGCGGTGATGATCATGTCGACGAGCACGCCCTGCATCCATCCGACCCAGCTGTCCCGCAGGCGCGTCAGAATCCCGCGCAGCCACTCTCGTCGCGGCGGCGGGAACAAGGCCTCGACGCCTCGCAGCAGCGGGCGCGGGCTGACGGCCATGTAATACGCGGTGATCAGGATCAGCGCGATCGCGGCGAGAACGCCGGCGACGCCGAGGCCGATCGAGGCCAGCGGGCCGATGAACTCCTGGGGGTTTTCGGTGTAGCGCTCGAGGAACTGCTGCGCCTCGGCGCCTGTGCCTTCGCCGCCGACGTCGTTGAGCCGCTCGCGCAACGAGTCGACCGTGGCCGGAACCTGGTCGACGAACTCGCTCGACTGGTCGACGAAGGACGGTACGAGGATCGCCAGCAGCGCGACGAGTGCTCCGAACTCCGAACAGCAGCGCGAGCAGGGCGCCGAGCCAGCGAGGAACCTTGTAGCGCTCGAGCCGGTCCGCGACCGCACCAATCGGGATCGCCACCAGCACCGTCATCAAGATCGCGACGAGCAGCGTCACCAGCTCGTGGAAGATGAGCCCGAGGACGAGCAGGCCGGCGGCGAGAAGTACCGCTCTCGTCAGTGGCGAGAGCTCCTGAGCGTTGGGCATCGTGTTGCGAGAGTTCCCGTCGCACCGGACGCCAAACCGGCGGCGTCGCCTCAGAGGCTAGGTCGGCTGTTCGATCCGCGTCTCGGCCAGCTTCTCGGCGCGGCGCTGCTGCCAGATGACCAGCGCGATCGCGAGCGAAGTGACCAAGAACAGGATCGTCGCCAGAACGTTGACCTGAACCGGAATCCCGCGCAGAGCGACACCGAAGACGTAGAGCGGGAACGTCACCGTCGACCCGGAGTTGAAGTTGGAGATCACGAAGTCGTCGATCGAGAGCGCGAACGCGAGCAGCCCGGCCGCCGCCACGCCGGGTGCGATCAACGGCAGGGTGACGAGGCGAAACGTCGTCCACGGCGTCGCGCCGAGGTCCGCCGCCGCCTCCTCGAGGCGGCGGTCGAAGCCGATCAGCCGCGAGCGCACGACGACCACGACGAATGAGATCGAGAACATGACGTGCGCGATCAGCAGCGTCTGGAAGCCGAGCGGGATCGCGTAGACGATGAACATCGACAGCAGCGCGGCGCCGATCACGATCTCGGGCGACGCCATCGGCAGGATGATCAGCAGGTTCGCGGCCTTCCGTCCGCGGAACTGGTGGCGCACCAGCGCGATCGCCATCGCGGTGCCGATCGCGGTCGCGACCAGCGTCGCCAGCGCCGCCAGCTCGAGCGAGGTGAGCATCGACTCGTTCAGCTCCGAGATCGAGAACGCGTCCTTCCAGTACTCGAGCGTGAACCCGGAGTCGATGCCGAAGTTGAGCTTGCCCGCCGGCGTGTCGGCGAAGCTGAACACCGCGATGACGACGATCGGGATCAGCATGTACGCGACCGCCAGGCCGGCGTAGATGACGAGCCCGTTGCGCTTCAGCCAGGCCCAGGCAGCCATCAGTCCTCGTCGTCGGCGCCCATGAACGCCTCGGTCCCCGCGAGCCTGATGTAGACCAGGACGGTGATCAGGATCGCGGCCATCATCATGAACGAGAGCGCCGCCGCCTCCGGGTAGTCGCGCTCGACCAGGTATAGGGACTGGATCTTGTTGCCGATCATCGCCTGGTCGGTGCCGCCGAGCAGCGCCGCGTTGATGTAGTCGCCGAACGCCGGGATGAAGGTGAGCAGGACGCCGGCGACGATCCCGGGAGTGGTCAGCGGGCAGGGTCACCTTCACGAAGGTCGTCCGCGCGGAGGAGTAGAGATCGCGGCGCCGCCTCGTGCAGGCGGTCGATCGAGCTGCTCGAGGCTCGCGTAGATCGGCAGGATCATGAACGGGAGGAAGTTGTAGGTCAGCCCCGCGATCACGGCCGCCGCCGGTGGCGAGCACCCGCCCGTCGTCGGGGACGGCGCCGATGAACTGAAGCACGTCCACCACCGGGCTGCTGTCGCTGAGGATCGTCTTCCAGGCGATCGTGCGGATCAGGTAGGTGGTGAAGAACGGCGCGATCACCGCGAACAGCAGCAGCAGCCGCCAACGCGGGCTGACCTTGAAGGCGATCGCGTAGGCGAGCGGGTAGGCGATCAGCAGCGCGAGCAGCGTCGCGATGCCGGAGTACCAGATGGTCCGCAGGATCTGCTCGCCTCGCCCCTCGAGCGCGTCGGAGAAGTTCGACCACTCCCAGGTGAACGTGAAGCCCTCCGCTGGCGAGCGACCCCGAGCGCAGGGCCATCTCGGCCATGAAGTACATCGGCACGACGAAGAACAGGACGAGCCAGAGCACCCCCGGCCCGAGCAGGCCGCGGGGACGAGCCGGCGCCGCAACGCGGTCATCGCGTTCTCAGCCCCGAGACGATGTCCTCGAACTCCGAGGTGATCTCCTCGGTGCTCTCGACCGGGCGGGTTGAGCTGCGTCGTGCAGTTCGAGGTGAACTCGTCGTCGGGGAAGATCAGCTGGGTTGTCGGACTGCTTGTTGCCCTCCTTCTCGAAGATCTCCTGGACGCCGTCGACCGGCGTCACGTAGCTGATGAAGTCGGTGATCGGCGCCTGCACCTCCGGCTCGTAGACGTAGTTCATGTACTCGAGCGCAGCCGCCGTGTTCGGCGCGCCGACCGGGATCACCATGTTGTCGGTCCAGAGCATGCAGCCCTCGTCCGGCATCACCCACTCGACGTCGGGGTTGGCGATCAGGTAGGCGTCGCCCGACCAGCCGATCGACGCGACCGACGTTGCCGCTGGTGATGTCCTCGGTGTAGTCGTTGCCGGTGAAGCGGCGGATCTGTCCTGAGTCGGCGGCCTCGCCGATCTTCTCGATCGCCGCGAGCCACTCCTCGGTGGTCGCCTCGGCCGGGTCGATGCCGTCGGCCTTCATCACCAGCGGCACCGTGTCGCGCATCTCGGTCAGCATGGTCACCCGGCCCTTGTACTTCGGGTCGAAGAGGTCGTTGATCGAGGTGACGTCCGGCGCCTGGGCCTTGTCGACCCAGATCCCGGTCATCCCGCTCTGCCACGGGATCGCGTACTCGCGCTCGGGATCGAGCTCGGAGCTGCGGATGCCCGGCCGGATGTTGTCGAACACCGTCGGCAGGTCGCCGTGGTCGAGCTTGTAGAGGTAGCCGAGGTCGTACATCTGCTTCGCCATCCAGTCGGTGACGACGAAGATGCTGCGGTCGCCGGACTCGCCCTGCTGCGAGCTGCGGCTGCACCTTGCCGAAGAACTCGGTGTTGTCGTTGATGTCCTCGATGTACTTGATCTCGACGCCGGTGCGCTCCGTGAACTCGGCGAGCGAGTTGTCGTCGCCCGGGTCGATGTAGCCCGGCCAGTTCGAGATCATCAGCTCGCCGCTCGACCGTCGCCGCCCTCGGCGATCTCGACGTTGCCGGCGTTGCCGGCGCCGACCGTCACCGCCGCCGCGCATGCGCACGAGGCCGCCAGCGCCAGGGCAGGGCCAGATGCGAGCTCGGCTCGCGCTCGCTGTCGGCTCGCTCCATGGCCGGACCGGCCTCGGATTCGCGGACGAGGTGGATGTGCTGAGGGCGCCCAGCTAGAGCCGCACCGGCGCGCCGCCGCCGGGTAGTCGCGCGCGCTCGGACTCGTCGGCGTTCGGGCACGAGCACGGTCATCCGTCACGTCGCCCGCCAGGCCGACGACGATCTGAGTCGCGGTGCCGAGGTAGACCGAGCTCTCGACCATGCCCTGCGACCGAGGGCCGTCGGTCGGAGCGTCGCCGTGGAGTCGACGGCTCGATCCGAGCTTCTCGGGGCGGACCACGGCGTGGATGCGCTCGCCGACCGCGAGCCCGTCGACGGCGGCGTCGACCTCGATCCCGGTATCGAGTCGAACTTCGCGCTCGCCCGATGTCCGTCCGCGACGGTGCTCCCGGGCATCAGGTTGGAGACGCCGATGAAGCCGGCGACGAAGGTGGTCGCCGGGCGCTCGTAGACCTCCTCGGGCGCGCGCGACCTGCTCGAAGCGGCCGTGGTTCATGACCGCGATCCGGTCCGACATCGTCAGCGCCTCCTCCTGGTCGTGGGTGACGTAGACGAAGGTGATGCCGACCTCGCGCTGGATCTCGCTTGAGCTCGACCTGCAGGCCCTTGCGCAGCTTCAGGTCGAGCGCGCCGAGCGGCTCGTCGAGCAGCAGCACCTTGGGCAGGTTGACGAGCGCCCGCGCCAGCGCGACGCGCTGCTGCATGCCGCCGGAGAGCTGGTTCGGCCGGCGGTTGACCTCGGCGGCGAGCCCGACGCGCTCGAGCTCGGTCTCGACGCGGCTGCTCGATCTCGTCCTTATCGACCCGCTTGCGCTTGAGCCCGAAGGCGACGTTCTCGGCGACGCTCAGGTGCGGGAACAGCGCGTAGCTCTGAAAGACCGTGTTCGTCGGTCGCTTGTGCGGCGGCAGCCCGGCGACATCGGCGCCCTCGATCTGGACCTTGCCGGCCGTCGGCTGCTCGAATCCCGCGATCATCCGCAGGGTGGTCGTCTTGCCGCAGCCCGACGGCCCGAGCAGGGTGAAGAACTCGCCCTGGTCGATCTCGAGGTCGAGGTCGTCGCACGGCGACGAAGTCGCCGAAGCGCTTGGTGACGCCATCGAGGCGCACGCTCGGCTCGCTCAAAGCGACCGATCCTCTCCTCGAATAGACAACGTTCTCCGTGCACGGACGCCGCTCAGGCTAACTGCGAAGTCAAGCGTTGCGCAAGGGGCGATTGTCCCAAAACGTCCAACGGCGCGTTGTACGGATCTGTACAAGAGGTGCGCATTGAAGTTGAACCGAATCCAGCTTGTCGGCGCGCATCTGCGCCGGGTAGGGTTGTACGGAACGTCGAGATTCGATGGACCACAAGGCCTACGAGCCTCAGGAGGAATGAGAGACAGCCATGGCAGCGACCGACACCGCGACCACCACCGCAGCGGGGACAGTCTTCAGGAGGCGGCCAAGCGCCACCTGTGGATGCATTTCACCCGCATGGGTGCCTACGCCGACGGCGGCGAGGTGCCGATCATCGTCCGCGGCGAGGGCGCCTACGTCTGGGACGAGCACGGCAAGCGCTATCTCGATGGCCTCTCGGGCCTGTTCGCGGTCAACGCCGGCCACGGCCGCACCGAGATCGGCGAGGCGATGGCGCGCCAGGTCGCACGAGCTCGACTTCGTCACGATCTGGAGCTACGCCCACCCGCGTGCGATCGAGCTCGCCGAGCGGATCGCCGACCTGGCCCCGGGCGACCTCAACCGCGTCTTCTTCACCTCCGGTGGCTCCGAGGCGGTGGAGTCGGCGATCAAGCTCGTTCGCGCCTACCACCAGCGCACCGGCAACCCGCGCAAGATCAAGTTCCTCAGCCGCGAGGTCGCCTACCACGGCACCACGCTGGGAGCGCTGCAGGCGACCGGGATCACGGCGCTTCGCAGCGACTTCGAGCCGCTGGTGCCCGGCGGGATCAAGGCGCCGAACACCAACAGCTATCACTGGCCCGAGGGCCGCGACCCGCTCTGGGCCGCCGACCAGATCGAGGAGAAGATCGTCTTCGAGGGACCGGAGACGGTCGCCGCGGTGATCCTCGAGCCGCTGCAGAACGCCGGCGGCTGCATCCCGCCGCAGGACGGCTACTTCCAGCGCGTGCGCGAGATCTGCGACCGCCACGACGTGCTCTTGGTCTCCGACGAGGTGATCTGCGCCTGGGGCCGGCTCGGTCACTACTTCGGCTGCGAGCGCTACGGCTATCAGCCCGACATCGTCACCAGCGCGAAGGCGCTGACCTCAGCGCACGTGCCGATGGGGGCGATGATCGCCTCAGACCGCGTCTTCGAGCCGTTCGCCTCGGGCAAGGAGTCGTTCACGCACGGCTTCACCTTCGGCGGGCACCCGGTCGCCGCCGCCGCGGCGATGGCCAACCTCGACATCTTCGAGCGCGAGGACCTCTGCGGCCACGTGCTGCGAAAGCAGGACGAGTTCCGCGCCATGCTCGACGGCCTGCGCGACATCCCGATCGTCGGCGACGTGCGCGGCGACGGCTTCTTCCACGCGATCGAGCTGGTCAAGGATCAGGAGACCAAGGCAGGGCTTCAGCGACGAGGAGTCCGAGTGGCTGCTGCGCGGCTATCTCTCGGGCGAGCTCTACCGCCGCGGGTTGATCTGTCGCGCCGACGATCGCGGCGACCCGGTGCTCCAGCTCTCGCCGCCGCTGATCTGCGACACCGAGCAGTTCGAGGAGATCGCACGACGTGCTGCGGCCGGTGCTGACCGAGGCGTAGCGACCGGATGCAGAAGCGCTGAGCGCCTGAGCGAATGCTGACCGTCGGCTCACTGGTCGAGGAATGCGGGCTCGAGCTCGCCGCCGGCGACGCTGCGGCGGCGAGCGACCCGGTTCGCTGGGTCCACATCTCCGAGCATGAGGATCCGACCCCGTGGCTCTCGGGCGGCGAGGTCCTGCTGACGACCGGCTACAACCTCGGCTCACCCGCGAAGCAGCGCCGATACGTCGAGTTGCTCGCGGCCAAGGAGATCGCCGGCCTCGGGTTCGGCACCGGCTTCGACCACAAGCGCCTGCCGAAGGCTCTGCTCGATGCCGCGCGAGACCCACGACCTGCCGCTGTTCGAGGTCCCTTACGAGATGCCGTTCATCGCGATCAACGAGCGCGCCGCGGCCCATCTGGTCAACGAGCAGTTCGACGTGCTCGACCGCGGCGCCCAGGTGCATGAGCGCCTCGAGCGGCTGGTGATCGAGGGCCGAGGGCTGGAGGAGATCCTCGCTTCGACGGCGTCGGCGATCGGCGGGGCGGCGATCGTCTTCGACGGCCGCGGCCGCGAGCTCGCCCGCGGCCTCGACGGCGCCGCGCCGCGTCCCGAGGACGCCTCCGCGCTCTCGGCCGAGCTCGCCGCCCACGTTCCCAACGGATCGCTGGCGCCGTTCGCGCCCGAGCGGCACTTCGCCGGTCGCGCGCTTGCCGTCCCGGTTCCCGGTCGCCGTGGGGGCGATCCCGTCGCCTGGCTCGGGGTCGTCGCCGACGAAGCCGCGCTCGGCGAGTTCGAGCGCCTCTGTGCCCGTCAGGCCGCGATGGTGGTCGGGCTCGAGCTGATGCGCGAGCGGATCGTGCGCGAGACCGAGCGCCGGCTCGCCGGCGATCTGCTCGCCGACGCGCTCGGCGACCGGCTCGAGGTCGAGGAGCTTCGCGGCCGGCTGCGGCCGTTCGGCATCGGCGGCGAGGCCGCCGTCCTGGTCTTCGACCTCGAGGATCCCCCGAGCGCGGAGGCGACGCTCGAGTCGGCTCTCGCCGAGGCAGGTGTCCCGGCGCTGGTCGCGACCAGCGCTGCCGCCGGCAAGCCGTTCCTGTGCGCGGTCGTCGACACCCACGACGCCGATCCGCTCGGCACCGCTCGCCGTGCTCGTGAGGCGCTCACCGGCGGGCCCGGGCAGAACGGCGTTCGCGTCGCCGCCAGCCGCCCGGCCGGAGTCGGCTCTCTGCGCCGCGCGTTTCACGAGGCGCGCTGCGCGCTCGAGGCGACCTCGGTGGTCGGCGGCGATGCGCCCGACGTTGCCTCGTATCGAGACCTCGGCGCCTTCACGCTGCTGCTCTCGCTGCAGGACGACGACGCCCTGCGCCTCTACAGCGACGGCCTGCTCGAGCCGATCGAGCGCACCGAGGGCGAGTACGGCGGCGAGCTGCTGCGCTCGCTCGAGGCGTTCATCGAGAACAACGGCAACTGGGAGCGCGCCGCGCGCCAGCTCTACTGCCACCGCCACACGCTGCGCTACCGGATCCGCAAGATCGAGGAGCTGACCGGCCGCGACCTGGGTAGGGCGACGGACAGAATCGAGCTTTGGTTGGCACTTCGAGCGAGGGAGCTGGTCCGGTGAAAGTTGGAGTACCGACGGAGATCAAGCCCGACGAGTACCGGGTGGCGATCACGCCGATCGGCGTTCGCGAGCTCTCAGAGCGCGGTCACGATGTGCTCATCCAAGCCGGAGCCGGAGAGGGCAGCGCGATCTCCGACGCCGACTACGAGGCCCAGGGCGGGCGCATCGTGGCGACGGCCGAGGACGTCTTCGGCGAGGCCGAGATGGTGCTCGGCGTCAAGGAGCCCCAGCCGCGGCGAGGTCGCGATGCTGCGCGAGGGCCAGACCCTGTTCACCTACCTGCACCTCGCGCCCGGCGCCGGAGCTGACCAAGGGCCTGTGCGACTCAGGCGCAACCTGCGTCGCCTACGAGACCGTCGAGGACAAGCCACGGGCGCCTGCCGCTGCTGGCGCCGATGTCGGAGGTCGCCGGCAAGATCGCCACGCAGGCGGGTGCGTTCATGCTCGAGCGCCCGCTCGGCGGTCGCGGAATCCTGCTCGGCGGCGTCCCCGGCGTGCCCGCCGGCAACGTGATGATCATCGGCGGCGGCGCCGTCGGCATGCACGCGGCCTTCGTCGCGATCGGGATGGAGGCCGACGTGTTCGTCTACGACGTCTCGCTCGAGAAGCTGCGCGAGCTCGACGTCGCCTTCGGCGGCCGCGCCGCGACCGTGTTCAGCTCGACGCTGTCGATCGAGGAACGCCTGCCCGACATGGACCTGGTGATCGGCGGCGTGCTCGTGCACGGAGCGCGAGCGCCGCACGTGATCACCCGCAAGCAGCTGGCGCTGATGAAGCCTCAGGCGGTGCTCGTCGACGTCGCGATCGACCAGGGCGGCTGCTTCGAGACGTCGCGGCCGACGACGCACGGCGACCCCACCTACGAGGTCGACGGGATCATCCACTACTGCGTCACGAACATGCCCGGCGCGGTGCCGATCACCTCGACCTACGCGCTCACCAACGCGACGCTGCCCTACGTGCTTGCGCTCGCCGAGCTACGGCGTCGCCGAGGCGGCGCGTCGAGATCCCGGCCTGAAGCTGGGGATCAACGTCGCCAGAGGCCAGGTCGCACACCCGGCGGTCGCCCACGGCGTCGGCATGGACTACGTGCCGCCGGAGCAGCTGCTCGATATCGGTCCGCCCGATCAGACGGAGCGCTCGGCGGCGCCGGGGCACGGCTTCGCACGCGATCCCGAACGGGGACTGAGAGCGGCAATCATCGATGGCGACGGTTACGGGCAGCAAGCTGCAGAACTTCATCAACGGCGAATTCGTCGACGCGCCCGAGGTCGAGGACGTGATCAATCCATCGACCGGCGAGGTGATCGCCCAGGCCCCGGTGTCGAGCGCCGAGGACGTCGATCGAGGCGGTGAAGGCCGCCCGCAAGGCCTTCGAGAGTTGGGGCTCGACGACGCCGCGCACCCGCTCCGAGGCGCTGCTCAAGCTCGCCGACGCGATCCTCGAGCACGGCGACGAGTTCGCCGACCTCGAGTCGGCCGACGCGGGCAAGCCGCGCCAGGCGTTCGTCGACGAAGAGCTCGAGCTGTGCGCCGACAACCTGCGTTTCTTCGCCGGCGCGGCGCGCAACCTCGAGGGCAAGTCGGCCGGCGAGTACGTCGAGGGCTTCACCTCGATGGTGCGCCGCGAGCCGGTCGGCGTCGCCGGCTCAGATCACGCCCTGGAACTACCCGCTGATGATGGCGATCTGGAAGATCGGCCCGTCGCTTGCCGCCGGCTGCACGAGCGTGCTCAAGCCGGCGGAGAACACGCCGCTTTCGACCTTCAAGCTGGCCGAGCTCGCGGCCGAGATCCTGCCTCCGGGCGTGCTCAACGTGATCGGCGGCCATGGCGATCCGGCCGGCGCGGCGCTGGTCACCCACCCCGAGGTCGACATGGTCTCGCTCACCGGCTCGATCGGCACCGGCAAGTGGATCGCCAAGGCGGCGGCGGACTCGCTCAAGCGCGTGCACCTCGAGCTCGGCGGCAAGGCTCCGGTGATCATCTTCGACGACGCCGACCTCGATCTCGTCAACGAGTTCATTCCCGCGACGGCACTGTTCAACGCCGGGCAGGATTGCACCGCGGCGACGCGCATCCTCGCCTCCGACAAGGTCTACGACGACGTCGTCAACGGCCTCGCCGGGGAGGCCCAGGGCTTCAAGATGGGCGACCTCGACGATCCCGAGACGACGCTCGGGCCGGTGATCTCGGAGAAGCAGCGCGGCCACGTCAGCGGCCTCGTCGATCGCCGCCCCGATCACTCGCAGGTGGTCACAGGCGGTTCCGCCCCCGACGGTCCCGGCTTCTACTACGAGCCGACGGTCGTCGCCGACCTCGAGCAAGACGACGAGCTGATCCAGAACGAGATCTTCGGTCCCGTGATGACGATTCAGCGCTTCGACGACGAGGCGAAGGCGATCGCCTGGGCCAACGGCACGCGCTACGGCCTCGCCGCGTCGGTGTGGACGCGCGACACCGCCCGCGCCTTCCGCGTCACCAAGGCGCTTCGCTTCGGCGCGGTCTGGATCAACAACCACATCACGATGGCCTCGGAGATGCCCCACGGGGGCTACAAGGAGTCCGGCTACGGCAAGGACATGTCGATGTACTCGGTCGAGGACTACACCGAGATCAAGCACGTGATGGTCAACTTGGAGCTGTAGACCAAGGGGGTGCTACGGCTTCACGGCGTGCGGGCCGGGCGAAAGCTCGGCCCGTTTCGCGTTCGGCCGCAGATGCAGGCGAACCGCCCGGCTCAGACCTTGGCGCCGAGCAGCAGGCCGAGCTGGCGCGACTGGGCGACCAGGGTGCCGTCGGGCAGCCACAGCTCGCCGTCCTCGTCGAAGAACCCGTCGCGGATCAGACTGACTGCGAAAGCGCCCGAGCAGCAGCGAGTCGGGCTGCGGCAACGGGGTGCGGAAATGGATCGTCAGGTCGATCGTCGGCGCCGGCGCGAGCTCGGAGAGCCGCGGCCAGGGCGCCGGAAACCAGGCGTCGGCGAGCACGGCGATCGCGAGCGCGTCGAGCGGACGGCGCTCGAGCAGGCCGAGCCAGCCACCGGTCTCGGCGTGGTCGGAGCCGGTCCACGGCGGGTCGCCGAAGCGATGCTGCATCGACAGCCGCTCGGTGAACGGCGGCGGATCCGCGCGCGGGAACTCCTCCGAGCGTCTCGATCCGCCGAGCGGCAGCTTGCGTACCACTATGGGGCGTTAGCTGCCGTTCGGCCGGGTCGGGGCGGCGGGCCGGGTCGGGGGGCTCGGTGGCGGGCATCGGCGTCTCGTCGAGCAGCGGGCCCTCCCAGGGCACCGAGTAGGCGGCGAGCGCGAGCGCGATCAGCTTGCCGTCCTGCTGAGAGGCGGCCGCTGACGGTCGAAAGCGAGCGTCCCTGGCGCTCGACCGTGGCGCTGACGCTCACCGGCCCGGCGCTCGGCGCGCGCAGGAAGTGAGCGGTGACCGAGCGCGCGGTGCGCTGCGCGTCGTCGACGGCCAGCTCGAGGCCGCGCATCAGGATCGCCATCACGTAACCGCCGAGCGGTCCGCGCGGCGTGTCCCAGCCCGGCTGCGATCTCACCGTCCCAGGCCCCGTCGCCGACCGGCTCGCAGCGCGGTGGCGTCGTCGAACGCGTGGCCATCAGCGGCGCAACTCTAGCTGCGGCCACGACGGTGAGTCCGCGCGGCCCGACGAGTCAGGCGGCAGAGCGCGCGCGGCGCCAGGGACGGCGGGCGCGCTTTCGGTCCTTGAGGATGCGATGCGCGGCGTTGTGGCCCGAGCAGCCGGTGACGCCGCCGCCGGGGTGGGTGCCGGCGCCGCACAGATAGAGCCCGTCGACCGGGGTCGCGTACTGCGCCATCTCGGGGTGCGGGCGCATGAACGCCATCTGGTCGAGGCCCTGCTCGCCCTGGAAGATCGAGCCGCCCTGGAGGCCGAAGATGCGCTCGAGGTCGGGCGGCGCCAGCACCTCGCGCTCGAGCACCGCGTCCGGGCAGGTTGGGCGCGAACCGCCCGAGCTGCTCGATGCAGGTGTCGCCGTAGCGCTCGCGGTCGCCCCGGGCCCAGTCCTCCTCGTTCGGCGGGCCGTACTGGGTGAACATCGTCATCACCCAGCGGCCGTCGTCGGTGAGCGTCGTGTCGACCGCCGAGGGCAGCTCGGCCTCGACGTAGGGATGCTCGGCCGGCTTGCCGAGGGTCGCGTCCTGCCAGGCGCGCTCGAGGTAGTCGATCGAGGGGCAGATGTTGACCCCGGCGGTCATCATCAGCTGCTGCTCCTCCTCGGTCACGCCCTCGTAGCGCGGGCGGCTCGGAGAGCAGCAGGTTGACCTTGACCGAGCCGCCGCGGGTGCGGTAGCGCTCCATCTCCTCGCCGATCTCGGCCGGGAAGTGCTCGGCGCCGGTGAGCTCGAGCACGGTCGTCTTCGGATGCGCGCCGGAGGCGACGATCGGGGCGCGAAGCTCGCTGCCGTCGGCGAGCGTGACGCCGATCGCGACGCCGTTGCGGACGTCGATCGAGGCGACCTCGGCCTCGGTGCGGATCTCGGCGCCGGCGCTTTCGGCGGAGCGCGCGATCGCCTTGCGAGATCGCGCCCATGCCGCCGATCACCTGGCCCCAGGCGCCCTCGATCCCGTCGCACTCGCCGAGCGCGTGGTGGAGCAGGTTGTAGGCGGTGCCCGGCGTGCGCGGGCCGGCCCAGACGCCGACGACGCCGCTCGACGCGGTCGAGCCCTTGAGCCCGTCGAGCTCGAAGTAGTCGTCGAGCAGGTCGCCGACCGACATCGTGAAGACGCGGACGAGCTCGTGGATCTCGCGCTTGGAGAAGCCCGCCAGCGCGGCCCGCCTCGCGCAGCAGCGCCGCGAGGTCGGCCGGGTGCCTTCGAGCCGAGCGCCGGCGGCTCGCGCAGCATCATCGGCTTGACGAAGCGCGCGGCGCGCGAGAACAGCTCCTCGAACCTCGGATAGGCCTCGGCGTCCTTGCGCGACTGCTTGGCGATCGAGGCGGCGGTGCGCTCGACCTCGTTGAAGAAGAAGATCGGCCCCTGCTCGGTGAGCGAGACGTAGGCGGGGTCGAGCGGGATCGCCCGGTAGCCGAAGTCGGCGAGCCGCAGGTCGGAGACGATCTTCGGCTGCAGCATCGAGACGACGTAGGAGGCGCGCGAGACGCGGGCGCCGGGCCAGAGCTCCTCGGTGACGCAGGCGCCGCCGAGGATCGTCGCGGCGCTCGAGGCAGACCACCCGCAGCCCGGCGCGGGCGAGGTAGGCGGTCGGTGGTGAGCCCGTTGTGGCCGCCGCCGACGACGATCGCGTCGTAGGAGCCACCCCCCGAGCGCGGCACTCCGTTGCGGCTCGTGGCGGGCGGGGCGGGGGCGGTCGTCGGCTCCATGCGCGGCAACCTATCACCTTGTTCAGTTGACTACAAGGTCAACGCTCGGCGCGAAGCGCGTCGAGCGCGACCGCGCCGTCGGGGCGCGCGACGACGGGGTTGAGCTCGAGCAGGGCGAGGCCGCGATCGATCAGCAGCTCGCCGGCGCGCGACGGCCAGCGCCGCCAGCGCGGCGAGGTCGACCGCCTCGCCGCCGCGAGCGCCGCTGAGGACGGCCGCGCCGCGCAGCGCGCGCAGCGCCGCGCTCGACCCGCGCGGGCGACGCCGGCAGCGGGATCACCGCGACGTCGTCGAGCGCCTCGGCCCAGATGCCGCCGAGCGCCGACGACGAGCGCCGGGACGACGCCGTCGGCGCGGGCGGCGACGAAGCAGCTCGACGCCCGGCCTCGCCATGCGCTCGACCAGCAACTCGGCGCCCGCGGCCTGCGGCAGGGCGATCAGCCGTGCGGCCGCCGCGCGCACGCGCCGTCGGCGTCGGCCAGGTCCGAGCGCGAGCGCGCCGACGTCGCTCTTGTGCTGGAGTGCGGCGCCGGAGAGCTTCAGCGCGACCGGGTAGCCGATCTCGCTCGGCGAGCGCGACGCACTCCTCGGCGTCCGACGGCCGCGCCGCCCGGCGGCACGGCGATCCCGCCCGCGCGCAGCAGCGCCTTGGCCTCGCGCCTCGCCGAGCCAGCCGTCGCCGTCGGCTCGCGGTCGTCGGCGGCCGCGAGCGTCGAGTCGCGCCGCGATCTCGCGCAGGCGCGCGCGGATCGCCGGCGGGCGCCGCAGCGCCACGCGCGCAGCGCAGCGCCGTCGACAGCCCGGCGATCGCCGGCACGCCGCGTTCGGCGAGCTCGCGGGCGGCCGCGTCGTCGAGCAGGTCGGGGAGGGTGGACGGCGAACATGCGGCGCGGCGCCCGACTCGAGCGCGCCCGCGGCGAGCGCCTCGCGCACCGCGCGCCCACTCCGCCTCGTGCTCGGCGGCGAGCCCGTGCGGGTGGTCGTAGCAGCAGCAGCAGCTGGTCGATCGCCGGGTCGTCGCCGACCGTGGCCGCGATCCGCGCGCAGGCGATCGGTCTCGCGCCCAGATCAGCGACGTGTAGTCGAGCGGGTTGGCGACCGTCGCCGCCTCGGGCAGCAGCTCGGCGAGCCGCGCGCGGGTCGCCGGGCGAGAACTCGGGCAGCTCGAGCCCGAGGCGCTGCGCCTCGTCGGCCGCGAGCCCCGAGTCGCCGCCCGAGCAGGTGAGCACCGCGAGCCCGCCGCCTGCCGCGCGGCCGCGCCCGCGGCTCGGCCAGCGCCCGGGCGAGCTCGAGCAGCTCGTGCGGGTCCGCGGCCCAGGCCGCGCCCGCCTCCTCGACCAGCGCGCGGAAGACCCGCTGGTCGCCGGCGAGCGGCGCCGGTGTGCGCGGCGGCCGCGCGCGCGCCCGCCTGCCGAGGCGCCGACCTTGAGCACGGCGACGCCGACCCCGCGCTCGGCGCAGATCGCCAGCGCCTCGGCGAGCTTGGCGCCGTCGCCGTCGGACTCGAGGAACATCGCCACCGAGCCGACGCCGTCGCGCCGCGGCGAGCGCCGCGAGCCAGTCGCTGGCGTCGAGCACGGTCTGGTTGCCGGTCGAGACCAGGGTGTGGAAGTCGATCCCGCGCCGCGAGCCGATCGCGTTGACGGCGACGTTGCCGCTCTGCGAGACCATCGCCACCCGCCCGGGCCTGAGCGTCGGCGACCGAGTCGCCCCAGAGCGGCGCCCGGGCCGCCGACCGCGACGATCCCGTTGCCGTTCGGCCCGCAGACCGGGAAGCCCGCGCCGAGCGCGAGCTCGCGCAGCTCGGCCTCGAGCCCGCGGCCCGCCTCGACCTCGCCGAAGCCGGCGGCGAAGACGATCGCGCCGCCGCAGCCGCGCGGCGATCGCGTCGGCGACGACCGCGGCGACGCCGGCGGCCGGGATCGCGACCACGACCGCGTCGACGGGCTCGGGCAGGTCGAGCACGCTCGGCACGCAGGCGCGCCCGTGGACCTCGGTGCGGGTCGGGTGGACGCCCCAGACCGGGCCCGGCGAACCCGGCCCGCTCGAGGTTGCGCAGCACGGTGTCGGCGTAGGAGCCGGGGCGGTCGTTGGCGCCGACGACCGCGACCGAGCGCGGCGCCAGCAGCGGGCGCGCGGGTCCGAGCGGTCGACCGCCCCGTCGCGGGACGACCGGCCGCTCGGCGCTCAGTGGAGGATCGCCTCGACGCCACGGCGCTCCAGTCCCCGGGCGACGATCAGCCGCTGGATCTCGCTGGTGCCCTCCCAGATCCGGTCGACGCGCAGCTCGCGCAGCAGCCGCTCGGCGACGTTCGAGCGCAGGTAGCCGCGGCCGCCGAACGCCTGCACGCAGCGGTCGGCGCAGCGCCAGGCCGCCTCGCTGGTGAACAGCTTCGCCATCGAGGCCTTGTGGTGGACGAGCTTCGGGTCGGCGCCGGCGTCGGCGAGCTCGGCGACCGCGAAGGTCAGCAGCCGGCCGGCGGCGGCGTCGGCGGCCGAGTCGGCGAGCGGGAACGAGACGCCCTGGTGGTCGTAGACGCGAGCGCCGCCCTGCTCGCGAGCGGTCGTCCAGGCGACGGTCTCGTCGAGCAGCCGCCACATCGCGCCGCACGCAGCGGGCGGCGATCCCGAGCCGCTCCTCGGTGAACCACGACGCGCTGCAGCTCGTCGCCGCCGCCGACGCCGCCGATCACGTCGCTCTCGGCGATCTCGACGTCGGTGAAGCGGATCGTCGGATGGCCGTCGGGATAGTTGTGGGTGAAGGCGGGATCGTCGACGATCTCGATCCCGTCGAGCGCGGCGATCGACGACGAACAGGGTCGGCAGCCGGTCGGCGCCGTCGATCGACGTTCGCCATCACGACGTAGACGGCGGCGTGGTCGCCGCCGGTGACGAACCACTTCTCGCCGTTGAGCCGAAAGCCGGCGTCGGTGCGCTCGGCGGTCGCCGCGATCGCGGACGGGTCGGAGCCGGCGTCGCGCTCGGTGACCGCGTAGGCGTCCTTGAGCTCGCCGCGCAGCGCCGGGCGCAGGTAGCGGTCGATGTGCTCCTCGGCTCGCGTGCGCCCAGACGTTGTAGGCCTGCGGCACGTGCCAGTGGATCGCGTTGGTGGTGCGCCCGTACTGCTCCTCGACCAGCGCCCACTCGAGCCGCGTCCAGCCCTGGCCGCCGTGCTCGACCGCGTGCATGCCGCCGTCGAGCCCGGCGTCGATCGCCGCGCGCTTGACCTCGGCGATCGTCTCCGTCGGGCAGCCGGCCGCCGAGCGCCTCGGCCTCCTCCTCGAGCGGCATCAGCACGTCCTCGGCGAAGCCGCGGGCGCGCGCCTGCAGGTCAGCCGCGCCTCGTCTGACCCGGCCGCCCCGGAGGCGCAGCCGAGGAGGCGGGCGGAACGTCGGCGCTGCGGACTTGACCTCCATCGGTGCCGAGACTAACATGCGATTGACTACAAGGTCAATGAACGCCTCGATGCCGACACAACCCTGCCCCTCGACCCGCGCGAGGTCGCGCGCACGCTCGCAGCCGGTCGAGCGGGCGACGATGCTGCCGCCGGCGCGCCTTCGCCGATCCCGGCGGTCTTCGACTGGGAGCTCGACAACATCTTCCGCGGCTGGGTCTGCGTCGGCCACGTCTCCGCCGTCGACGAGCCGGGCAAGTTCGTCACCCGCGAGCTCGGCGCCGACAGCGTCGTCGTCATCGGCGGCGAGGACGGCACCCCGCGCGCCTTCCTCAACGTCTGTCGCCACCGCGGCGCCCGCATCGTCGAGGAGCCGCAGGGCCAGGTGCGCAAGCGCCTGCGCTGCCCCTACCACGCCTGGTCCTACGACCTCGACGGCGAGCTGCGCGCGGCGCCGCACATGGACGAGGTCGAGGACTTCGACTTCTCCTGCTGGGGCCTGCTCGCCGGTGCGCCTCGCGGTCGTCGGCGGCCTCGTGCTGATCGACCTCTCCGGCGAGGCGCCCGAGATCGACGAGCACGTCGGCGACCTGCTCGGCCACCTCGAGCGCTACCGCCTCGCCGAGCTCGAGCGCGCGGCCGAGATCACCTACGACGTCGCCGCCAACTGGAAGGGGATCGCCGAGAACTACAACGAGTGCCTGCACTGCCCGGGCGTGCATCCCGAGCTCAACGCGCTCAGCCGACTACATGAGCGGCGAGGAGGTCCCGGGCGAGGGCGCCTGGTGCGGCGGCTCGATGACCCTGCGCGAGGGCGACGACGACGATGGCCGTTGCGAGGCAACGGGCACTCCGGCGGCGCGGCCGCCGATCGAGGGCCTGGCCGACGACGGACGTCAACAACGGTCCTCTACTTCGCCCTGTTTCCCGAACGCGCTCGTCTCGCTGCACCCCGACTACGTGATGCTGCACACCCTGTGGCCGCGGGCGGCCGATCGCACCGACGTGATCTGCGAGTGGTTCTTCGAGCCGCGAACGATCGCGCGGCGACGACTTCGATCCCGTCCGACGCGGTCGACTTCTGGGACACGGTCAACAAGCAGGACTGGTACGTCTGCGAGCTGACGCAGAAGGGGGTGCGCACGCGTGGCTACACCGCCGGGCCGCTACTCGGCCGAGGAGGTCGACGTCCACGCCTTCGACCTGATGGTCGCCGAGCGCTACATGGAGGCGCTGCGAGTCGACTCCGAGGTGCGCAGCGTGAACCGCATCGCCGAGCAGCTCGGCGAGGTCGGGCTGCCGGAGCCGGTCGCCGAGCTGGCCCGGCGCGACTGGGACGCGATCGTCGTCGGCGGCGGCCACAACGGGCTCACCGCCGCGGCCTACCTCGCCAGGGCCGGCCAGTCGGTGCTCGTGCTCGAGCGGCGCGAGCGGCTCGGCGGCGCGGCGACGCTCGAGCGTCCCTTCGCCGACGAGCGCTTCGTCGTCAGCCCCTGCGCCTACGTCGTCGGCCTGCTCGACGAGCTCGTCATCGACGAGCTCGAGCTCGCGCGCCGCGGCCTGCGCTACTGGGTCGCCGACCCGAACCTGTGGGTGCCGTTCGAGGACGGCAGCTCGTTCGGCCAGTGGCTCGACGACGCCAAGACCGATGCCGGCCTCAAGCAGCTCGGCGATCTCGGCCAAGGACATCGAGGGCTACTGGGCCTACGAGGAGCTCTTCGACGAGGCGCGCAAGCAGCTGCGCAAGGGCGATCGCGACACCTGGGTCGGCGACAGCCCGAGCCGTGACGAGATCGAGCAGATGCTCGGCGGCTCGCAGGAGATGATCGACCTGGTCTTCGAGGCATCGATCGCCGACGTGCTGGACGAGTACATCTCCGACGAGCGGCTGAAGACCGCGCTGTTCGGCCAGGGGATCATCGGCACCTGGGGCGGGCCCTACGACCACGGCACCGCCTCGATCAAGCTCATGCACTACCAGGGCGACCTCGACGGCCAGGGCCCGGTCTGGGGCTACGTCGAGGGCGGCATGGGGATGTGCAGCGTTCGCGATCGCCGACGCCGCGGCCGAGGCGGGCGCGGTGCTCGCCTGCGGCGTCGAGGTCGCCGAGATCATCGCCCGGCGAGGGCGTCACGCTCGAGGACGGGACCGCGCTGCGCGCGCCGACCGTGATCTGCAACGCCGATCCGAAGCGGATGCTCGCGATGCTCGACGGGCACGAGCATCGACTCCGGCTATCGCGACCCGCTCGAGGCGTGGAAGATCCGCAGCCCGGTGGTCAAGTTCAACGCCTCGCTCGAGCGGCTGCCGACCTGGACCGCCGCGCCCGGCGAGGACTGGCCGGCGCGGGCGACGATCGACGCGACCGGGACGATGGACGAGGCGCAGGCCGCGTTCGAGCGCTGCGCCGCCGGCGAGCCCGCCGTCGCCTTCGGCGAGATCTACATCCAGACCGGCTACGACCCGAGCCCGGCGCCCGAGGGCAAGCACCTGCTGAGCGTCTTCGGCCAGTACGCGCCCTACGAGATCGCCGCCGGCGACTGGGACTCGGCTCGCGACGGCGTCGCCCGGCAGTTCATCGACCTGATCTGCGCTTCGCGCCCGACCTCTCGAGGACTGCCTCGCCGAGCACGAGGTGCTCGGCCCGCCCGACATCGAGTCGCGGATCGGGCTCACCGGCGGCAACATCTTCCAGGGCGAGGTCACGCCCGACCAGATGTGGGAGGGACGGCTTCGCCGCCCGCACCCCGGCTCCCGGGCCTGTATCATGTGCGGCGCCGCCACTCATCCCGCGGGCAGCGTGATCGCGCTCAACGGCCGCAACGCGGCCGCGGCGGTGCTCGCCGACCAGGGCGCCGCGCTGGCCAGTCGCTGACCCCCACTCGAATCGCCGGCGCTTGCCGCGGTCCGATTCGGGTAGCCCCTAGCGGTCAACACCTACAGGGAGGCGCAGATGCCACAGGGACGCAAACGATTGGGGGCGACGGCGGTAGCGACAGCGGCCGTTTCCATATTCCTCGGACTGTCGAGCGCCGCGGCCGGTGCCGCGACGAGTGAGCGGGCGAATCCGGAGGAGGCCAAGGTCAGCGTCGACGTCAGCGCGCAGCGCTTCGTCGTCGAAGGTGACCAGGTCGTCGCCAAGGGGCCGGTGGTCGCGCGCGTGCAACGAGCAGACGGGACCACGACCACGGTCGAGCAGGAGATCGAGCTCAAGGTCAAGCCGACCGGCAAGTGCCGCATCCTCGAGCTCAACCTGGCGAAGCTCTACCTCAACCTCCTCGGTCTCGAGGTGAGGACGAGCGCGATCAACGTCGAGATCACCGGCGACGCCAAGCAGACGCTCGGCAAGCTCTTCTGCAGCCTCTCGGAAGGGCTGAAGCTCGACAAGAGCGTGCTCGCCAAGCGCAGCGCTCGCTCGCTCAACAAGGAGCTCGATGGCGCTCCGCTGCCGATCCTCTCGCTCAAGGTTCCCGTGCGCCCGCAAGAGCAGCCGGCGAGCTCGCGCCCGAGCCGTGGCACGGTGCCGCCGCCGAGCCCGGAGAGCTGCGAGGTTCTCGACCTGCTGGTCGGGCCGCTGCATCTCAACCTGCTCGGCCTCGTGGTCGACCTCTACGGCCCCAGTCGTGCCGAGGCGGTCCGGGTCCTGGTTACGGCCGACCCCAACGGCGGTGAGCTCGGGCAGGTGTTCTGCCAGGTCGCGTCCGGTCAGTAGAAGAGCGCGTCAGCCGCCGAGCCGGCGGCGACAGCGTCATGCCGGCGGTCGGGCACGTCATGCCCGGCCGCCGCTCCGATCTCTGCTCGGCGACTGAAGGGCCCGGTAGGCGCCGGGCGCAAGCGCCGCGGTGCCGAACATCGGCGCGATGTGGTCGGAGGCGTCGTAGATCGGGATCGTCTGCAGCGGCTTGCCCTCGGCGCGGCCCTCGCCGCCGGCGAGGATCCCGACCTTGCGCCCCGGCGCCGCCGCCGGCCAGCATGTAGCGCAGCGTCACCCGCTCGCCGCGCTCGACGACCCGCGGCGTCGGCGGTGACCAGGAACGGCGCCGGGCCGGCTCGACCGCGAAGCGTCGAGGCGACGGCGCGGTGGTCGGAGCCCCAGGGCGTGACCCCGACCTCGACGTCGGGCCCGCCGTCCTCGCCGACGAGCCGCGCTGTCGAGCGTCTCCGACGGCCCGGCGGCCATCACCCAGTCGATCCGGTCGTTGGTCTCGCGCGGGCCGCATCCGCGGCGGCGGCTGACCGGCCGTCCAGGTCAGCCCGGGCTCGGCCGCGGGGTCGGCGTGGGCGTCGCGGTAGGAGTCGCGAAAGCCGCGTCGGCGAGCGCCTTCGACGCCGGCCACTCGAGCGGATAGGCGAGATCGCGCGCCGTCGACCGCGTCCTCGGTCCAGTCGAGGTGCGAGGGCGAGTTGAAGTCGCCGGTGAGGAACGTCGGCACGCCCTCGTCGCCGAGCTTGCCGAGCGTCTCGTGCGTAGGGCTCGATCTCCGGCAGCCGAGTGCGGCGCTCGAGCTCGAGCACGTCGTCGGCGGTCTTGCCGGCGGCGGCCAGGTTCGGCCCGTACGGACAGCAGAGCAGGTGCATGTTGGCGATCGCGACGACGTGCGCCTGGATCGATCGCGACGTAGGCGAAGCGCACGTCCGCCGAACCCGGCGGCGAACAGCGGATAGCGCGAGATCAGGTGCAGGCTCTCGTCGACGTACGGACAGCCCGGCGGCCTCGGCGATCCGCCGCAGGTTGCCCTCCGGCTCCTGGACGCCGACGACGTCGGCGCCGGTCGGCCTCGATCGCCGCGGTCGATCTGGCCGGGGTCGATCGAGACGCCGCCGTACCAGACGTTGAAGCTCATCACGGTCAGCTCCGCCTGTCCGCCTCGGCGGCCGGCTTCGGGTGCCGCCGCCGCCGCATCCGGCCAACGCACAGAGCGTCGCGAGCGCGAGCAGGAGGAGCGAGGCATCCGGCGCACTGACAGCGATGATCGCATCACTGACCACAAAGTCAATGTCGGTCCGCAGCCGTCGCTATCGTCATCTAGGCTCGCTCGGTGGCCGCGAACGCACGTGAACGGATCCTCGAGGCTGCATGCGACCTGATCGCCTCGGACGGAATCGACGACGTCCGGATTGCCCGCGTCGCGACGCGGGCCGGTGCGTCCAGCGCCCTCGTCCATCACTACTTCTCGACCCGCGAGGAGCTGCTGGCGCAGGCGCTGGTCCACTCGTTCGAGAGCGCCGGCGACGAGCGCTTCGGCGACCGAGCCCGACGAGCAGCCCGCGAACGCCACGGCGGGCTCGCCCTCGCGATCGAGAGCTGCCTGCCGCTCCCAGGCGCCCAGGAGCGCGACTGGACGCTCTGGGTCGAGCTCTGGCTGCGGGCGGTTCGCGACCCCGAGCTGCGGCACGTCGCCGCCGACCTCTACCGCCGCTACCGCGAATGGTTCGCCGCAGCGATCGCGCGCCGGACTCGAGAGCGGCGAGTTCGAGTCCACCTCGTTCCGCCGATGAGCTCGCCGACCTCGCCATCGCCCTGATCGACGGAGCGGGCGTTCGTGTCCTGATCGGCGACCCGAGGCTCGGGATCCCGCTGTTCGCGAGCTCGTCGCCCGCGCGCTGGCGAACGAGCTCGGGGTCGAGCCCGCGGCGTTGGTGGTCGGTGCCCGGCTAGATGCTAGGTGTGGTGGTGGCCCTGCTTTCGCAGCTGCCAGATCGCGATCCCGGTACCCACGGCCGCTACCGCGGCAAGCACGATCAGCAATGCGTTGGGCCCTCCGCCGTCGCTGCCTGCGGACTTGACGGCGGGCGCCGATTGGCCATCGCCGGCACCGTCTTCGCCCGTGCCCTCGGGCAGCGGACCGAGGTCGTACTCCTCGCTGGCGGCCTGCTCCGCGACTGCGCTCGCCGGTGCCAGCGCGACCGCGGCGACGAGCACACAGCCGAGGATTAGAGCTGTTCGCCTGAGCCCGAGGCGTCCGCGCGTCCGGTGAGTTCTCATTGGTGACCCTGCGTCTGTTCCTGCGATTCGATGGCGGTAGCCCCGAACGCAGAGCCCCACCCGGTTGCAGGGTGGACGATATCCGGCTTGGCGGCGTGGTGCACGTCTCGACTACGGCGTTTTCGCCAATCGATCACGTCTTGGCCAAGCGGCAGCGTGGCGCCGGCGGCGTTGCCCGCCCTCTCAGCTTGCACGCCGAACCGCATCGCGCGATACTTGAACCGCCGTTCAGCTTTCACTCGCCGGAGAGGAAGATCACGAGGCCGCAGTCGCAAACGCAAGGCGCGGACAGTGAGTCCGCGTCCGCAGATCGATCACATCCGCAAGCCGCAGCTGCTGGCGGCCGCGGCCGAGGTGATCGCAGAGCGCGGCATCGCGGCAACGCGGATCGCCGACGTCGCCGAGCGCGCCGGCACCAGCCCGTCCGGCGTTCTCTACTGGTTCGACTCGCGCGACGAGCTGCTCGCCGAGGCGCTGGCTCGGCGGAGCGGACGCTTCCACGACGAGCTCGCCGCGCATCGAGCGGCTCGACGATCCGCGGCCCGGCTCGCGACCCTGATCGACCGCTCGGTCGGCGGCGACGACTGGGTGCTGTGGATGGAGCTCTGGACGCTGGCGCTGCGCGACGCGGCGATGAGCGAGACGCGCCAGCGGCTCGACGACCGCTGGCGCGCGCAGATCGCCGCGATCATCGGCGACGGCCAGGCATCGGGCGACTTCCGCGGCCCCGATCCCGAGCGGGCGGCGCTCGAGCTCGCCGCGCTGATCGACGGGCTCGCGGTCCAGGTGGCGCTCGGCGACCGGCTGGTCACGCCGGAGCTGATGCGCAGCACCTGCCTCGAGGTCGCCGAGCGGCTGCTCGAGGTCGAGCTGCCCGCGCCGGCGGAGGCGGCCGCGTGAGCCGCTCTCGCGCCGTGAGCTGCTGCAGGCCGGCGCCGGGCTGGCGCTCGCCGGCTACGGGCTCGCCGGCTGCACGGTCGAGCGCCAGGTCGACCGCTCGGCCGAGGGGCGGATCATCAAGCCCGAGGTCGACGGCGACCTGCTGCTCTACAACTGGGCCCAGTACATGGACCCGGCGCTGAAGAAGGAGTTCGCCGAGAAGTACGGGGTCGAGGTCAACGAGGTCAACTTCGACAACCTCGAGGCGATGGTGATCAAGCTCCGCAGCGGCGCCAGCTACGACCTGATCTGGCCGAGCACCGAGTACGTCGACCGGCTCAACGCCGAGGGCCTGCTGGCCCGCTTCGATCGCGACCTGCTGCGCAACAACGACAACATCTCGAGCTTCTACGACGGCCCCTGGTGGGATCCCAACAACGAGCTCTCGGTCCCCTACACCTACTACACGACCGGGATCGCCTGGCGCGAGGACGAGGTCTCGGGGATGACCGGCTCCTGGAACGACCTGCTCAACCCCGACGGCGAGGGGCGCATGTTCATCCTCGACGACTTCCAGGAGGCGATCGGCGAGGCGAACCTGATCAACGGCTTCGACCTCAACACCGCGGACCCGGACGAGCTCGAGATCTCGAAGCAGACCCTGCTCGAGCAGAAGGAGAACGCGCGCGGGTTCTCCACCAACTCCGTCCAGAACCTGGTCTCCGGCACCGCCGTGCTGCACCAGGCCTGGAACGGCGACATCGTCAACGTCCGCAACCAGGTCGACGAGCCCGAGCTCTACCAGTACGAGACCTGCGCGGAGGGCGTGCCGGTCGGCACCGACCTGATGTGCATCCCGATCACCTCGAAGAGCCCGGGCACCGCGATGCTGTTCATGGACTGGATCATCGATCCGGAGAACTCGGCCCGCAACGTGCACTGGAACGGCTACCCGCAGCCGGTCGACGGCGGCAAGCAGGCGTTCGCCGAGCTGGTCAAGGACGCGCCGTCGATCGACGTCGACCTCGAGGCGCTCGAGGACTCGGCGCTCGAGTACCGGCTCGACGATCCCGAGGCGCGGCGGCTGTGGACCGACACCTTCACCGAGGTCAAGGCCGGCTGATGGAGGACGCCCCGCGGTGAGCGTCGGCGGTTTCTGGAACCGCTTCCTGATCCCGGGAGCGGCGCTGGCTGCTGCTCCTCTTCCTGGTTCCGCTCGCCTTCGTCCTCGCGCTCTCGTTCGGCTACGTCGACGACCTCGGCCGCGCCGTCTACGCGACCGACCTCGACAACTACGCCGACGCCTTCGACCCGACCTACCTGCCGGTGCTGCTGCGCTCGGTCCTCTACGCGCTCGCGACCACCGTGCTCTGCCTCGCGATCGGCTACCCGGTCGCCTACTACATCGCCCGCTACGGGGGCCGCTATCGCAACGCCCTGATCGCGCTGCTGGTGCTGCCGTTCTTCGTCAACTACCTCGTCCGCACCTACGCCTGGGTCGCGCTGCTCGCCGACGAGGGCCTGGTCAACAACGCGATCGTCGACCTCGGGCTGCGCGACGAGGCATCCGGCTGATCAACACCCCGTGGGCGGTGATCGGCGGGCTCACCTACGGCTATCTGATCTTCATGATCCTGCCCGTCTACGGCGCGCTCGAGCGGCTCGACCGCTCGGTGATCGAGGCCGGCAAGGACCTCTACGGGACCCCGTTGCAGACCTTCCTCCACGTCACCCTGCCGCAGACCAAGCAGGGGATCCTCGCCGGCTCGGTGCTCGTCTTCCTGCCCGCGGTCGGCGACTTCGTCGCCGCCCAGCTGCTCGGCGGGCCCGACACCTACATGGTCGGCAACCTGATCCAGGACCAGTTCTTCGCCGCCAACAACTGGCCCTTCGGCGCCGCGCTGACGGTGGTGATGATGCTCTTCCTCTCGATCTGGATGATCGGCTACCTGCGCTCGGCGGCGCGCGACGTCCGGGGGGCGGCGATCTGATGGAGTCGCAGGCCTTCGACAAGCCGCGGTTCCTGCGCGTGTTCGCGATCGGCGTCTACCTGTTCCTGTTCGCGCCGATCCTCGTCGTCATCCTCTTCTCCTTCAACTCGATCAAGTCGCTGAACACCTTCGAGGGCTTCTCGCTGCAGTGGTACGAGGAGTTCCTCAACGACCCGACCCTGCGCGAGTCGCTGTTCACGTCGCTCGAGATCGCCTTCCTGACGATGCTCGCCGCGACCGTGATCGGCACGGCGCTGGCGATCGGCCTGGTCCGCTCGCGGGCCCGCTGGGCGCCGGGGGCGAACATCCTGATGCTCGTGCCGCTGGTCGTGCCCGAGATCGTCGCCGGGATCTCGGCGCTCCTGATCTTCAGCCAGATCGGGATCGCGCTCTCGTTCTGGACGATCGTGATCGCCCACATCACCTTCTCGATCTCCTACGTGACGATCGTCGTCCGCGCGCGGATGGCGTCGATCACCGAGGAGGTCGAGGAGGCGGCGATGGACCTCGGCGCGACGCGCTGGCAGTCGGTGCGCCTGGTGCTCGTGCCGGCGCTGTGGCCGTCGGTGCTCGCCGCCGGGCTGCTCGTCTTCGCCTTCTCCTTCGACGACTTCGTGCTCTCGTTCTTCACCACCGGCGAGGACCTGCAGCCCCTGCCGGTGCGGATCTGGTCGGCGATCCGCTTCGGGCTCTCGCCGACGATCAACGCGATCGGGACGCTGATGATGGTCGTCTCGCTGACCGCGATCGCGCTCGCCGTGCTGCTGCCGCGGCTGTTCGGGCGGCGCGAGAGCGGGCTCAAGGTGCTGACTGCGAGAGAGGGAGAGAGACATGGCCGAGGCGATCCGAATCGAGAACGTGAGCAAGCGCTTCGGCGATCAGGTCGCCGTCGACGACGTCAGCCTCGATGATCGAGCAGGGCGAGTTCTTCTCGCTGCTCGGGCCGTCGGGCTGCGGCAAGACGACGACGCTGCGGATGCTGGCCGGCTTCGAGGTCCCGACCGAGGGCCGCATCCTGCTCGAGGGCGAGCCGGTCGAGAACGTGCCGCCGTACAAGCGCGACGTCAACATGGTCTTTCAGAGCTACGCCCTGTTCGACCACCTCGACGTCGCCGACAACGTCGCCTTCGGCCTCAAGCGCCGCAGGGTGGCCAAGGACGAGATCGCGCGCCGGGTCGGCGAGGCGCTCGAGCTGGTCAACCTCGCCGAGCGCGCCGGCGCCCGCACGAACGAGCTCTCCGGCGGCCAGCGGCAGCGCGTGGCGCTGGCGCGGGCGCTGGTCAACCGGCCCAAGGTGCTGCTGCTCGACGAGCCGCTCGGCGCCCTCGACCTGAAGCTGCGCCGCCAGATGCAGGTCGAGCTCAAGGCGATCCAGCGCGAGGTCGGGATCACCTTCGTCTACGTCACCCACGACCAGGAGGAGGCGCTCGTCGATGTCGGACCGGATCGCGGTCATGAACGACGGCCGCGTCGCCCAGTGCGGTCCGCCCGAGGACATCTACGAGCATCCCAGCGAGCGAGTTCGTCGCCGGCTTCATCGGCATCTCGAACCTGCTCGCGGGCACGGTCGAGGACGGATGGCCAGGTGCGGATCGCCAACGGCCTGCGCGTGGCCGTCGCGCTGCCCGACGGCGTGTCCGCGGCGACGTCGTCAACCTCTCGGTGCGCCCGGAGAAGATCGCGGTCGACGAGGAGGTCGAGGAGGGCATGGTCAGCCTCGAGGGCGACGATCGAGGCTCGCGTCTACCTCGGCGTGATGACCCAGATCACGGTCTCGCTCGGCGACGGCGCCCGCCTGGTCGCGCTCGAGCAGGCGACCTACCGCGCTCGCGCGCGGACGATCGCTGGGAGCCCGGGATGAAGGTCAAGCTCGGCTGGCACCCCGAGCACTGCCTGGTGCTGCGCTGAGCTGCGGCATGACTCGGAGCCGATGCGCGCCGTCGTGATCGGAGCCGGGCTCGCCGGCCTGAGCGCCGCCGAGGTGCTGGCCGCCGCCGGCTGCGGAGGTCGACGGTGCTCGAGGCGCGCGACCGCGTCGGCGGCCGCACCTGGTCGCGACGCTGGCCAACGGCGCGACGATCGAGATGGGCGCCGAGTTCATCCTGCCCGGCAACACCGAGGTCGCGGCGCTGGCCAGCGAGCTGGGCCTCGGGCTGTGGGACAAGGGCATGCGCTACGGCGAGCGCGAGCCGCGGGGTGGGACGGCGACCAGCGCGGAGGAGATCGCGGCGCCGCGGATGCGGTGAGGCGAGCGCCGGAGTCGCGCTGGGTCGACGGCGAGGTGTCGGCTGCGGAGCTGGTCGAGTCGCTCGGGCTCGCCGCCGGGGCCCGCGAGGCGGTGCTCGCCCGGGTCGAGATCTCGGCGGCGCGGGCATGCGCCGGAGGTGCCGGCGAGCGACCTCGCCGGGCATCGCGCACGTCGGCGACGAGGCCTCGCCGAGCGTCGGCGGTGGCGAACCAGGGACTGGCGCTGGGGCTCGCGGAGCGAGCTGGGCGGCCGGATGTGAGGCTCGTCGAGCCCCGTCGCCGCGCGATCTGCTGGGCAGGGGAGGCGGGCGGCGGGAGCGTCGTGGTCGAGACCGAGGCCGGGGAGGACGTTCGCAGGCGGAGGCCTGCGTGGTCGCGGTGCCGGCGACGGTGCTGCAGCGAAGGCGGAGAAACTCGGGGTAGGCGGAGCTTCTGACCCCTCGGTCTGGCGCTGCGCGGCGATCGAGTTCGCGCCCGCGCTGCCCGTCGAGCCGCGAAGCGCTGGCGGCCGTTCGCTTCGGCCACGCCGCGAAGCTCTTCGTGCCGCTCGCCGAGCCCGCGCCGCCGCGCGCGGTGATGAACGTCGCCGGAACGCTATTGGTGCTGGACGGCGACCGGCGCGAGCGAGCGAGCCGATGCCCGTGGTCTCGCTGCTTCGCCGGCTCGCGCGGCGGCGCTCGCGAGCGACTCGATGTCGCCGGCGGGCCCGGCCGCTGGCTCGAGTCGGTCAGCGCCGCTGCGCCCGGATCTCGCGCTCGAGCCGCGACGGCGCCGTGCTCTCGACCTGGGACGACGACCCGTGGGCTGCGCCGCGCCTACTCGGTCTCGCCGCCGCCGGGATTGACGGCGGCGCTCGCCGAGCCCGGTCGGCCCGCTCGTCTTCGCCGGCGAGCACGTCGGCGGCGCCTTCAACGGGCTCATGGAGGGGGCGATTCGCAGCGGTCGCGCGGCGGCGCGCACCCTGCTCAGCTGAGGTCGACGATGCCGAGTACGAGCAAGAGGATCAGCGTCAGAACCGCCGAGACCAGCAGCGAGCCGGCGCAGCCGAGCCGGTTCGAGAAGAAGACGAACATTCGGCTCGTCTACCCGCCGCGCAGCGAGCGAAGCGAGGCGGCCGCAGCTCAGGGCACGCTGACCGACTCCGCCGTGGTGGCTGCGGCCGGCGCGTCGCGTCCGCCGCGGCCGGCGACGCCGCCGCGCCCTCGTCCTGGGTCAGCCGGTGGGCGAAGTAGACGGGGATGATCGAGAGCAGGATCACGAACACCGCGACGACGTTGACGACTCGGCAGCTGGTTCGGCCGCGAGAAGTTGTTGAAGATCCAGATCGGCAGGGTCTCGTCGCCGGCGCCGATCGTGAACGTCGTGACGATGATCTCGTCGAAGGAGAGCGCGAACGCCAGCAGCGCTCCGGCGACGAGGGCGGTGCGCATGTTCGGCAGGGTGACCAGGCGAAACGTCTGCCACGGGGTCGCGCCGAGATCGGCCGAGGCCTCCTCGAAGGAGACCGACATCCGCCGCAGCCGGGCGATCACGTTGTTGTAGACGACGACGATGCAGAAGGTGGCGTGGGCGACGACGATCGTGAACAGGCCGAGATCTGATGCCGAGCGACCTGGGTGAAGGTGGAGTTGAGCGCGATCCCGGTGACGATCCCGGGCAGCGCGATCGGCAGGATGACGAGGAACGAGATCGTCTCGCGGCCGAAGAAGCGATGGCGGGCGACCGCGAGCGAGGCGAGCGTGCCGAGCACGAGCGCGACCGCCGTCGCCAGCAGCCCCGGTCTTCACCGAGTACGAGAGCGCGTCGCGCGCGCCCTCGTTGTCGAATCGCCTTGTCGAACCAGTCGAGCGTCAGCCCGGGCGGCGGCCACTCGAAGGTGCGAGCGGTCGCTGAACGCGTAGATCGCGATCACGAGCAGCGGGACGTAGATGAACGCGAGCGTCAGCGCGGTCGCCCACACGCAGCAGGAGCTGTGAGTTTCGCGAGAGCCTCATCTACAGATGCTCGAACGCGCCCAGCCGCCTGGCGAGCAGCAGGTAGACGATCATGATCACGATCGGCACCATCGCGAAGGCCGCGGCCAACGGCAGGTTGGTTGCGAAGTTGTCGTAGACGACGGTGCCGATGAACTGCGTTCCCGGAGCCGACGAGGCTGGGGGTGATGAAGTCGCCCAGGGTGAGCGAGAAGGTGAAGATCGACCCGGCGACGACTGCAGGGAAGACCAGCGGCGGATCACCCGGCGAGCAGTGGTCGCCGGGCCTCGCGCCCAGGTCCTCGGAGGCCGAGAGCAGCGTGTTCGGGATCCGCTCGAGCCCGGCGTAGATCGGGATGATCATGTACGGCAGCCAGATGTAGCTCATCACGAGCCAGACGGCGACCGTGCCGTATCCGGGCCCGTCGAGATTGAGCGGGACCGAGGAGCCAGTTGAGCACGCCCTCCTCGGTGAGGATCGCGCGCCAGGCGAACACCTTGACCAGGTAAGCCGACCACAGCGGCATCAGCACGGCGACGACGAGCACGTTGCGCATCCGCGGCTTCGCCACCTTGGCCATGTAGAAGGCGATCGGAAAGGCGAGGAGCACGTCCGTGACGGTGACCAGCGCCGCGATCAGGACCGTGCGCCCGGTGACGTGCGGTAGACGTCCTGCTCGGCGATGTCGCTGGAAGTTGTCGAGCGTGAACGTCTGCTCGATCTCGCCGCTGAGCTCGCCGAGGGTCCAGAAGCTCGTCACCAGCAGGACGAGCGAGCGAGCCGAGATAGCCGACGACGAGCCAGCCGACCGGCCCGGCCAGCAGCGCCCCGGCCTGCAGGCGGGGGCGCCCGTGGAAGAGGTCGGCGAGCCTGCGGCCCACCGACCTCTTGGGCGCTGATCCGGCTAGATCACCCGCTTCCACGGACGGTGTCTGACTAGCCCTTGACCTCGTTCCAGCCCTGGACCCACTCGTCGTAGGTCTTGCAGACGTCACCGCGATCGTCGCCGCAGTCCGAGACGGGGGTCTTCCAGTACTCGATCTGGTCGAAGAACTCCTCGTCGTCGGCGTGGTAGATCTCGCAGTGCTTGGGATCGGCCGTGAGGTCGCACGACTTCTCGTTCGACGGCGCCTCTCCGAACCACTCGGCCACGGCGGCATTCGCCTCCGGGCTGATGATGTGGTCCATCCACATGTACGCGCAGTTGGGATTCGCGGCTTCCGAGCTGATCATCCACGTGTCCGACCAGCCGGTCGCTCCCTCTTCGGGCAGCACGACCTCTTCCGGCTCGCCGTCGGCGGCGAGCAGGTTGTTGATCACCTGCCAGGTCGTGCCCACGGACGAATCGCCGTTGGCGAACGCCTGGATCTCCTTGGTGTAGTCCGACCAGTACTCGCCGACGTGCTCCTTCTGCGCCTTGAGTAGCTCGATCGCAGCGTCGAACTGCTCCTGATCGAGCTCGTAGGGATCCTCGATCCCGAGCTCGGGCTGGTGTTCGCGCAGATACAGCGCCGCGTCGGCGATGTAGATCGGGCTGTCGTAGGCCGTGACCTTGCCGCTGTAATCGCCGGCCTTGTCGAAGACGACGTCCCAGGACGTGGGCGCCGGCTTGACCTCGTTCGGGTCGTACATGAGCAGGTTCGATCCGCGGCCATGCGGAACTCCGTACATCTGGCCGTCGACGCTGTTGAAGTCCTGATCCTTGAGCGCCTCGTAGACGTCGGCGTAGTTGGGAATCAGATCCGTGTTGACCGGATCGACGTCGCCGCCCTCGATCAAGCGTGTCGTCGCGTCGCCGGAAGCCGAGACCGCGTCGTACTGGCCCGTGCGCATCAGCTGAACCATCTCGTCGGAGCTGGCGCCGACCTTGACGTTGACCTGGCACCCGGTCTCCTTCTCGAAGTCGGTCACCCAGTCCACCTTGGGATCGGTCGAGCCGTCCTCGACGTAGCCTGCCCAGGCGATCAGGTTGACCTCGCCCTCGCCCTCGCCGAGCTCCGAAAGCGCCTCGCTCTCGGCGACAGCACCGGCGTCGTCATCGTCGTCGCCGCCACATCCGGCCGCGAAGGCGACCATGAACGTGAGCAGGCCGACGACGACGAGCCATGCCGCTCGAGCGGGATTGTTTCCCATCTTTCGCATTACCGTTCCTCTCTCTCATTCGCGGACGAGACCGCGACTGTGTGTTCCGGTCGCCACCCGACGACCACATCCCGCCCGACCTGCTCGCACGGCCTCCGCGGAGGACGTCTCGAGGTTCTGGCGGACGACTTGAAGCTCTCCTCCGGCATCCAGGGCGACCAGATAGCGGGTGATCATGCCCGCGTAGGCGACGTTTCGGACCCGGCCGGCCTCGGTGTGCATCCCCTCGGGCGACTCGCCGGCGTCGTAGCAGACGCACCTTCTCGGGGCGAACCGTGAACGACCTGCCGTCGCGCTCGAGCAGGTTCGAGACGCCGACGAACCCGGAGACGAACCGGTTCCCCGGTGTCTCGTAGATCTCCTCGGGGGTACCGACCTGCTCGACGCGGCCCTCGTTGAAGACCGCGATCCGATCCGACATCGTCAACGCCTCGTCCTGGTCGTGAGTGACGTAGACGAAGGTGAGCCCGACCTCTGCCTGAATTTGCTTGAGCTCGACCTGCATCTGCTCGCGCAGCTTCAGGTCCAGCGCGCCGAGCGGCTCGTCGAGCAAGAGCACCCGCGGCCGGTTGACGATCGAGCGCGCCAGGGCGACGCGCTGGCGCTGGCCGCCCGAGAGCTCGGCGGGCTTGCGCTCGTCGTGGTCGGCGAGGCGGACCATCTCGAGCGCCTCCTTGCGGCGCTTTGCCCGCTCCTCCTTGGCCGTGCCCTTGACCCGCATCCCGTACTCGACGTTCTCGCCCACGCTCATGTGCGGAAACAGCGCGTAGTCCTGAAACACGGTGTTGACCTCGCGGTCGTAGGGCGGCAGATCGCCGACGTCGCGCCCGGCGAGCTCGACCGTGCCCGAGTCGGGCAGCTCGAAGCCGGCGATCATCCGCAAGGTCGTCGTCTTGCCCGAGCCCGAGGGACCGAGCATGGTGAAGAACTCGCCGTGCGCGATCTCGAGATCGACTCCGGCGACCGCGACGACGTCGCCATAGGCCTTGCGCACGTCACGCAGGCGGACATCGGGCGGAGCGTCGCCGTTCGGCTCGCCGTCCGCCGCTGCGCTTTGGCTCGCTCAATTGCTCCACTGCGTACAAAACCACCCCAGGGCCGAACCTTCGACACCACTTGCACCGGTGAGCACCTACGCGCGACGCTATCCGAACCGTACGATCGCCGCCACTCTCGTCGCGGACAAAGATCGCAACTCCCGTACGCCAGTTCGGAGCGGTGGCGTTGCCCGGGCCTAGGTCAGGGCTCTGGTCAACGCCGTGACCAGCGCCGCGAGCGCGACCACAGGCAGGGTCGAGGCACCGCCGTAGAGCGCCAAGGCGGCGGCGGCGACGCCGGCGACGCGGGCGTCGAGCTCGTACGATCCGCCGGCCGGCGCCCCGAAGGTCTCGACGACGACGAGCGCGGCGAGCAGCGCTGGAGCGAGCAGGACGATCACGCCCTGAACGCGCGGCGGCAGCTCGCGGCCACCGAGGGCAACCGGACCGCTGGCCCGGATCATCGCGGTGGCGACGGCGAGGACGCCGATCGTCGAGCCAGACGTCGCTCATCGGGCCGCCTCGCCGGTGCGGGTGCGGGCGCGAATTACGGGATGCAGGCCGAGCAGCGCCGTCGGCCGAGGCGGCGATCACCGGCACGCCCGCGGGCGTGAACGGAATCAGCGCCAGGGCGACGAGGCTGCCGAGACCGGCGACCAGCGCCGGCGGGCCCGGGCGCAGCTCGCCTTCCACCAGCAGGCAGAGGAAGAAGGCGGGAAAGAGCGCGTCGAGGCCGAGTCTCGCGGGGTCTCCGATCAGGTCCCCGGCGAAGACTCCGATCGCCGTGCCGCCGACCCAGCAGGGATAGGAAGGCGCGGTGGCGCCGAGCATGAAACGCGGGTCGAAGCGCCCGCCGCCGCGGCTCGCCGCAGCCCACGAGAAGTCGATCATCGCCTGCCCGATGGCCGCTCGGCGCAGCGGGCCGCCGCGAAGCGACGGAGCCAGGGCGATGCCCATCGGCACATAGCGCAGGTTGAGCAGGATGCCGGCGGCGATCGCCGCGGCAGCTCCGCCGCCCGCCGCGAGCACCGCCGTGGCGGCGAACTGGGCCGAGCCGGCGAACAGGAGCGCTGACATCACGATCGGCGCCACCGTGCCCATCACGGGCTCGGCGAGGACGCCGAACGAGATCGCCAGCAGCAGGCCGGCAACCGCGTAGGGGACGCCGACACGCAGACCGGCGGCGAAGCGATCCGGCTCCGGGGCGCTCGCCTGCGGTCGCTGGTCCACCTCGCCGTCGGTCTTCACAAGCGCCACGGCCCGCCATCATGGCGGGCCGTCTCGTACTCACCTATTCAGTTTCGTGAAGTGCCTAGAAGCCCGCGGGATGGCGAACTCGAAAGCCCGCCTGGTCGCGCTGGATCTTGCTCCAGCCGGGCCCGTCGCCGGCGGTCATCGAGGTGTCGAGGCGCAATCCGGCGATCACGGCGTACATGTGTCCGCCGTGGGCGTAGACCGTGATCCATTCGCCGGCGCCGCGCTTGCCCCACCTCATGAACGAGCCCGACGGCATCGCGTAGTCGAGCAGGCCGGCGCCGGTGAGCGCGTAGCTGACCGTGCCCGAGCAGTCGTAGCAGCGATCGATGCGGCGGCTGTGGCCGCCGCCGAGGCAGTAGGGCTTGCTCTTGACGATCTCGTTGGCGGCTTCGATCGCGGCCACGACCTCGGCGGGCGCGTTGGCCGGGGGGATCGCAAACCCGTTCTTGAGCTTCGCCTTGGAGCCGGGGGTCGTGGTGCCGGTGGCCGGCGGGGTGGTGCCGGTGCCGCCCGGTCCGACGCCGCCGGTTGCCGCTGCCTGTGCTCCGGCGGGAAGGGCGATCAGCGCGGCGACGGCGGCCACAGCGAGGGCGGAGCTCAGCTCGAGCCTGTGCCTTGACTTCGAATCGTTCCTGTAGGTCAACCGAAACTTCTCCTTCGTCGGCCTACGGGGTTAGCTGACGGGCTGGCGCTGAAAGAGCCTGCGCCCCCGCCCGTGGCGGGTTAGCCCCAAAACAGTTGGTTCCCCCGTTCTCGCGGCCCTCGCTGGGCTCTGAGATTCGGCTTTACCGGTATCGAGTTGCGGCAGCGTACCTAGTTCGCCGTCCGCTTGCAAAGACCTGCTCACAAAATAGCAACGATCGGCACAAGCAACGAATGTTGCAGCGCGTCGCTGTGGCGCAGGCGGCCCGCTTCAGGCCGGCTGGGAAGCGGGCGCGTTCGACTCCGCCCAGGCGACGATCCGCTTCGACTCCGTGATCACCTCGCCGTCGTCGGTGACCAGCACCGGGACGACGCGCTGGCCCGAGATCCTCTCGACCTCGCGGCGGCCATCGGTCATCAGGTTGAGGAACTTGGGACCGACGCCGAGCCCCTGGACCTTGACCACCTCGAACTCGTGTCCGGCCTCCGTCAGCGCCTTGTAGGCGTTGGCGCAGGGGTGTCCCCCGGGGCGCGGTGTCTGGGCTGTCGTCCAGCAGATGTAGAGCTTCATGCCCGTCAACCTATCGAGGCGCGCTCGCTTCGCGGTCAGCGCCCGAGGGCGACCGACTGCTCCCAGGTGCCGCGGTCGAAGAACGGCAGGTCGGGCGAGGAGCCGGCGCCCTGGGCCATGACCTCGTACATGCGCCGCGGCTCGCGCCAGGTGGCGACGTCGGCGCTGCCGAAGCGCGCGCCCAGCACCGTCGCCGTCTTGCGCGCTGCGCGCGAGTAATGGCGCGCCTTCAGCGTCCGCAGCGCCAGCGCCTCGCCGTTGGTGATGTCGAACTGATGCGAGAGGCTGGTCGAGCCGGCGAGCTCGACGCCGCCGGCTCCGTAGCGCCGCAGCGCGATCGCCTCGAGGCGATCCTTGAACTCCTCCCAGATCGCGACGCCGGGATCGACGGTGTTCGCCGGCGTCCACCGTCGCGTAGTTGCCGTCCCACGCCAGCAGCGCGCGCAGGGTGTCGGCGCCGGCCGCCGCCCGCGAGCTTCGCGGCCCGGCGCAGCAGGCGCCGGTCGACGAACGGAAACTGCTGCGCCGTCGTGCCCGACGTGCGCACGATCGCGGTCGAGCGCTCGTAGCTCGGCCTGCGAGCGACCGCGGCGACCAGCTCTTCGAGGATGCGGACGCGGTGAAAGCGGCCCGCTGAGGCGCTCGCGCGCCGGACCGTCGCCGTTGGTCCAGCCGGCCGACGGCGGGTTGTTCCAGTTGGTCAGCCAGCCCTGCTTCGGGTTGATCACCTGCGGCGTCGCGTCGCGCGGGCAGCAGGCCCGCTCCACTCGGCCCGGCCGTCGCCGGGATAGGGCAGGCGCTCGTCCCAGCGCTGCGGGCGCAGCGGGTGCAGGCCCGGGTGCCAGTAGCCGATGTTGCCGTTCGAGTCGGCGGCGATCACGTTCTCGTTCCAGGTCACCTGGCGCATCGCGCGGTCGACCTGCTTCGACGTTGTGGCGTCGTTGAGCGCGCTGATGCCGACGATCGTCTCCAGCTCGCGTCCCCAGATCGCGTAGCGGCGCGCGAGCGCGACGCCGTCGCCGGTGAACTGGACCGGGCCGTGGACGGTGCGGCAGATCCGCTCGTGTCGTTTCGCCCGAGGGCAGCGCCCGGATCCGTGATCAGGTCGGGGAGATCGGTGGCCGGGCGTGTTGTAGTTGAAGATCTCGTCGCGGCAGTCCATCTGCCGCTGCTCGCCCCGGAACTCGTAGGTCTCCGGGCCGGTCAGCTTCTCGACGTAGAGGTCGTCCTCGTCGGAGAGGCCGGACGTGAAGCCCCAGGCGACGTGGTCGTTGTGGCCGATCCCGACCAGCGGCACGCCGGGCGCGCTGACGCCGCGCAGGTTCGGCTGCGCCGGGGAGTGCAGCTCGAACTCGACGAACAGCTCCGGGATCGAGAAGCCGAGCTGCGGGCCGTTGTAGAGGTAGGCGCGATCGCGCTTGCGATCGCGGATCGCCCACATGAACGAGCCGCCGTGCGGCAGCAGGATCGGGCGAGGTCGGCGCCCGGCGGCTCCGTGCGCGCGGACTCGCCGGATCGGGCGCGTACCCGGGGACCTGCGTCGCCGTGTCGACGGCGCCGGCGAGATCGCGTGCGTGCGAGGAACTGCCGCGTGCGCTTGAAGCCGAGGCGCTCGTCGCGCCGGGTGCGCCCCGGCTGCGACGGGAAGATCCCCTCGCGAGCGCGGGCACGGTCGACTCGCGCGTCCCTTCGTGCGCACGGGGTGCAGCAGGTTGAAGCCGCGGGCCCGATCTCGGCGCAGCGCGAGCGCGTTGGCGAGCTCGTTGCCGTCGCCGGAGGGCACGGTGCGGGCGAGAAAGACCCCGACCCGGGCCGTGTCGCGCAGCGTCCAGTCGGTCGATCGGCAGCACTCCGAGGGCGACGAACTCGCCCGGCATCTCGCTGGCGCCGGCCGGGCTCGAGACGTGGTCGATGTAGGCGTTGATGCCGTCGCGGTAGGCCTCGGCGCGAGCCAGCAGCGTCAGGCGGGATCGCCGCGATCATCGCGTCGATCTCGGCGTCGGTGTAGTAGTCGCGGCGGGCGATCAGGTCGTCGTCGAGGTAGGTCGAGCCGAGGATCTCGGCGAGGTCGCCCGGAGGTCGCGCGGCGAAACAGCTCGAGCTCGAACAGCCGGTCCTCGGCGACCGCGTAGCCGACGCCCCACCAGGCGTCGTAGTCGGTGTCGCCGGTGATCGCGGGGACGCCGTAGGAGTCGCGAACGATCGTGACGCCGGGCCGCGGCGAGCTCGTCTCGCCCGGCTGGTCGAAGATGTGGGCCTTGTACTCGAAGTTCGTTGAAGAGCTCGACCTGGTCGGTCAGGTGCGGCGAGCCGGTGCCGTCGGCGACCCCCGCGATCGAGACGTAGCCGCTCTGGCCCGGCGGCAGCACGTCCTCGGCCTCGAGCACCGTCGCCGCCGCCGGCGCGCCAGGGCCATCGCGAGCGCCGACGGTCGCGACCACGGTGCCGCGGGTGGCCGAACCGAGCCCTGCCGTTCATCGACCGCAACGTAAGCCCTCGGCGGTGTCGCGTGCGCCGGTTGCCGGCGCCGGTCGCGGTGCTAGGTTGCGCGGCGATGGAGTCTGAACGGCAAGACGGCGCTGCTGACCGGCGCGACCGGCGGCCTCGGCAGAGCGATCGCCGGGCGCTCGCCGGCCGCGGCGCGACGCTGGTGCTCAGCTCGCGCAAGGCCGACGAGCTCGAGGAGCTGGCGCGGCCGCTGCCCGGCGACGGGCACCGCATCGTCGTCAGCGACCTCGCCGAGGAGGGGGAGGCGCTGGCGCTGCTCGAGCGAGGCCGGCGAGATCGACGTCCTCGTCGCCAACGCCGGGCTTCCCGCCTCGGGCAAGCTCGAGGGCTTCTCCCAGGAGGAGATCGGGCGCGCCCTGCGCGTCAACCTCGAGTCGCCGGTGCGGATGGCGCGCGAGCTGGTCCCGCGCTTCGAGCGGCGCGGCTCGGGCCACCTCGTCTTCGTCTCCTCGATCTCCGGCAAGGCTCCGACAGCGCGCGCCTCGCTCTATGCCGCGACCAAGTTCGGGCTGCGCGGCTTCGCGCTCTGTCTGCGCGAGGACCTGCGCGGCAGCGCGGTCGGCGTCTCGGTCGTCAGTCCGGGCGCGATCCGCGACGCCGGGATGTTCGCCGACTCGGGCGCTGCGGCGCCGCCGGTGATGGGCACCGGCACCCCCGAGCAGGTCGGCGAGGCGGTGGTCAGGCGCGATCGAGCGCAATCGCGGCGAGATCGCGGTCGCGCCCGCTTCGCCAGCGGGCGCTCGCGCGCCTCGGCGCTCACCGCCCCCGAGCTCTCGGGGCGCCTCGCCGGCGGAACTCGCGACCAAGGTCGCCGACGAGATCGCCGCCGGACAGACCGAGAAGCGCTGATGGAGCTGGCCGGCAAGACGATCCTGCTGACCGGCGCGACCGGCGGCCTCGGCCGGGCGATCGCCGCCGCGCTCGCGAGCAAGGGCGCGAGCCTGGTGCTCTCAGCTCGCGCAAGGCCGACGAGCTCGCCGCCCTTGCTGAATCGCTGCCGGGCGACGGCCATCGCCACCAGCGTCAGCGACCTCGCGGCCGAGGGCGCGGGCGCGCGAGCTGGTCGCCGCCGCCGGCGAGATCGACGGCATCGTCGCCAACGCCGGCGCTCGGCGCCAACGGCAGATCGACGGCTTCTCGGCCGAGCAGGTCGAGCGCGCTGGTTCGCGTCAATCTCGAGGCCCCGATGCCAGATGGCTCGCGGTCGTCGCGCCGTCGCTGCGCGAGCGTGGCGCAGGGCCACATCGTCTTCATCTCCTCGCTCGCCGGCAAGGCCGCGACCCCGCGCGCACGCGCTCTACGCCGCGACGCAAGGCCGGCCTGCGCGCCTTCTCGCTCGCGCCTGCGCGGCGACCTCGCTCGCGACGGCGTCGGCGTCTCCGTGGTCTGCCCGGGCTTCATCCGCGAGGCGGGGATGTTCGCCGACTCCGGCGACAAGCCGCCGATGAACCTCGGCACCTCCTCGCCGCAGGAGGTTGCCGACGCGGTCGTCGAGGCGATCGAGAAGAACAAGATCGAGCTCGACGTCGCCCCGATCCGCCAGCGCGAGCTCGCCAACTTCGCCCACCGCTTCCCCGGCGTCGCCGCCCGGCTCACCGGCCGGGTCTCCTGATCGCCGCGGGTCATAATGACCCGATGAGCGATTCCTTTTCCTCCAAGGCCACCCTCTCGGTTTCGGCGGCGCGACTACGAGATCTACCGGCTCGACGCGCTGCAGGAGAAGTTCGACGTCGCCAGGCTGCCCTACTCGCTCAAGGTGCTGCTCGAGAACGCCCTGCGACTCGAGGACGGCGAGTCGGTCACCGCCGCCGACGTCGAGGCGATCGCGTCCTGGGACGCCGACGCCGAGCCATCGGAGGAGATCCCCTTCCAGCCGGCCCGCGTCCTGATGCAGGACTTCACCGGGGTGCCGGCGATCGTCGACCTCGCGGCGATGCGCGACGCGATCGACGAGCTCGGCTCCGACCCCTCGAAGATCAACCCGCTCGTCCCCGTCGACCTCGTCATCGACCACTCCGTGCAGGTCGACGCCTTCGGCAACCCGCGCGCCTTCGACATCAACGCCGATCGCGACTACGAGCGAAACCGCGAGCGCTACGCCTTCCTGCGCTGGGGCCAGCAGGCGTTCGACAACTTCCGCGTCGTTCCGCCCGCCACCGGGATCTGCCACCAGGTCAACCTCGAGTATCTGGGCCAGGTCGTCTTCTCGCTCGAACGCGACGGCGTCACCCAGGCCTATCCCGACACGCTCGTCGGCACCGACTCGCACACGACGATGATCAACGGCCTCGGCGTGCTCGGCTGGGGCGTCGGCGGGATCGAGGCCGAAGCGGCGATGCTCGGCCAGCCGATCTCGATGCTGCTGCCGCAGGTGGTCGGCTTCAAGCTCGACGGCGAGTTGCCCGAGGGCGCCACCGCGACCGACCTCGTCCTCACCGTCACCGAGATGCTGCGCGAGCGCGGCGTCGTCTCCAAGTTCGTCGAGTTCTTCGGCCCGGGCTTGCACACGCTGGGCCTCGCCGACCGGGCCACGATCGGCAACATGTCGCCGGAGTTCGGCTCGACCTGCGCGATCTTCCCCGTCGACCGCGAGACGCTGCGCTACCTCGAGTTCACCGGCCGCCCCACCGAGACGATCGAGCTCGTCGACGCATACGCGCGCGAGCAGGGGATGTTCCACGACGCCGACTCGGACGAGCCGACCTTCTCCGAGACGATCGAGCTCGACCTCGGCTACGTCGAGCCCTCGATCGCCGGGCCGAAGCGGCCGCAGGACCGCATCGCGCTCGCCAACGCGATGCCTGCGTTTCTCGAGTCGCTGGAGGATTTCGACGAGGAAGCCGCCGGGGCGCTCGGCAACGGCCGCGACGCGCCGTCGAGGACTCCTTTCCCGCCTCCGATCCACCCGGCGAGGATCACGACGCCGAAGGCGGGCAAGCCGCACGCGATCGACGCCTCGCACAGAGGCACGGGAGCGGCGGCGACCGCCGAGCGCGAGGCCGAGCCCGTCACGGTCAAGCTCGAGGACGGCGACGAGGTCGAGCTCGACCACGGCCGGGTCGTGATCGCCGCGATCACCAGCTGCACCAACACGTCGAACCCGTCGGTGATGATCGGCGCCGGCCTGCTCGCCAAGAAGGCGGTCGAGCGCGGACTCGAATCGAAGCCGTGGGTGAAGACCTCGCTGGCGCCGGGCTCGACCGTCGTCACCGACTACCTCGAGCGCGTCGGGCCTCGACGAGTACCTCGACAAGCTCGGCTTCAACCTCGTCGGCTACGGCTGCACGACCTGCATCGGCAACTCCGGTCCGCTGCCGGAGGCGATCTCCGAGGCGGTCAACGAGAAGGACCTGGTCGTCTGCGCCGTGCTCTCCGGCAATCGCAACTTCGAGGGTCGGATCAACCAGGACGTGCGCAACAACTACCTCGCCTCGCCGCCGCTGTGCGTCGCCTACGCCCTCGCCGGGCGCATGGACCTCGACCTGCTCAACGACCCGATCGGCGAGGGCTCCGACGGCGAGCCCGTCTTCCTCTCCGACATCTGGCCGTCGTCGGACGAGATCAAGAAGACGATCGACGACGCGGTGCGCCAGGACATGTTCGAGAAGTGCTACGCCGACGTCTTCGACGGCGACGAGCGCTGGCGCGAGCTCGAGACGCCCGAGGGCGACCGCTACACCTGGCCCGACTCGACCTACGTGCGCAAGCCGTCCTTCTTCGAGGGCATGGAGGCCGAGCCGGAGGAGATCGAGCCGATCACCGGGGCGCGCGTCCTCGCGATCCTCGGCGACAGCGTCACCACCGACCACATCTCGCCCGCCGGCGCGATCAAGAAGGACAGCCCCGCCGGTCAGCTGGCTGATCGACAACGGGGTCGAGCCGCGCGACTTCAACTCCTACGGGTCGCGCCGCGGCAACCACGAGGTGATGATGCGCGGCACCTTCGCCAACGTGCGCCTGCGCAACCAGCTCGTCGATCGCGAGGGCGGCTTCACCCGCACATTCCCCGAGGGCGAGGAGATGACGATCTACGACGCGGCGATGGCGTACGCCGAGGACGGCGTGCCGCTGGTCGTGCTGGCCGGCAAGGAGTACGGATCGGGCTCCTCGCGCGACTGGGCCGCGAAGGGGACGGCACTGCTCGGCGTCCGTGCCGTGATCGCCGAGAGCTTCGAGCGCATCCACCGATCGAACCTGATCGGGATGGGCGTGCTGCCGCTGCAGTTCCCCGACGGCGAAAGCTTCGAGTCGCTCGGCCTCGACCGGCGAGGAGACGATCGACATCGCGATCTCGACGACGGCGAGGCCAAGACGGTCGCCGTGACGGCGGCGGGCGATGGCGCGACCCGATCGAGTTCGAGGCGACCGTTCGGCTCGACACGCCGAACGAGCTCCGCTACTTCCACCACGGCGGCATCCTCCACCGGGTTCTGCGCGACCTGCTGAACAGCTGAGGCCGCGTCGTCTTCACCTGTCCGTCGTCGCGCAGCCGAGTCGGGGATCCGAGCAAACAGGGGGTTGACAGGGCTTCGGCGGATCGGTCATGATGGGGCCGCGGGAGGGCAATTTTTCAAATACTCGTCCCCGGCCAGTCCCGCCTCCGGGGGCGATCGCGTCGGCATCCCTCCCTGGCTACCGACGCGCTGGCGGTGGCGCGGGCCGTGTGGACCCCCTGCCTCCCGCGGCCCCGCCCCGCCAATATCGCCCGGTTCCAGACCGGAAGCGAGGCCCTCGCGCACGTGGCAAGCAGCACTTTCTCGCGCTGAGTTAGATCAACCGAGGGCGGGTATTGGGAGCGTAAGGGGTCGGACCAAGGCAGGACGTCGTTTGCATGGGGCGGGCCGCGTGACCCCCTTCGCGGACCCGCCCCACTCTTCAAACGATTCCCTCTCGCGCCCAGCGGCGCTCGATGAAATGGATCGCGATCACGCTGCCGAGCGGGCCCACCGGCGTCACCGTCGCGGCGAGCAGGGTCCATGGCACCTCATGGCGCAGGACGCGCGATCCAGACGGCGAGCGTCAGGACTATGAAGCCGATCCCGTGGGCGAGGCCGAAGAAGAACGTCGCTTGGTGCAGTCCGGGGGCGAGCCATACGACCAGCAGGCCGATGAACAGAGCCAGCTCGGCGTATGAGATGCGCTTGACCCATGGATACAACGGCCCCGGCACGGGCTCGCGCAATACGGGCGCGAGCTCGGCGGAGGACTCCATCGCGTGATTGTTAGCGCAGCGCTCGCCTCGGCGGCCACTGCGTACAACCGCCGCCATCGATGATTGGACCTCGGTCCATGGGCTCAGCGCACGCGGCCGGCCAAGATGCGTGCATGGCAACGACATCGATCACCAACGGCCGCAACCGCGCGAGCCGGCGGTCGTTTCGCGTCAAGCCCGCCGTCTCGTCGGTCTCGAGCGCAACTACCACTGTGCCTGCTGCGACTCCGACCACCGTTCGTGGTCGCGGATGGCGGCGTGCCCGGACTGCGGCAACGCCTACGTCGCCGCGGTGATCCGCCGGGCGGCGGTCGCGGCCGCCTAGAGCCGGGCGCGAGGCAGGTTGCGGCGCATGGGTGCGTCGCTGCCACACTGCCGTGATGCGCCGGTTCACAATCGCGATGCTCGCCGTCTCAGCTGCGCTCACCGCCGCCGAGCCGGCAGGAGCCGCCTACTCGCTGGATCCGATCGGGACGTTCTCGAGGCCGATCTTCGTCACCTCCGAGCCCGACGATCCCGACCGGCTGTTGGTGGTCGAGCAGAACGGCACGATCAAGCTCGTCGACCACGGCGCGATCTCGACCTTTCTCCAGTTGCCGCCTGGGTCGCTGAGCACGGGTGGTGAGCGCGGCTTGTTCTCGGTCGCGCTCGATCCTGGATTCGAGAGCAACGGCCGCCTCTACGTCGCCTACACCCTGGCGGGCCCGCCGGGCGAGCCGACATCGCTGGGGGATCTTCAGATCGACGAGTTCACGGCATCGGGTGACTCGGTCGAGCTCAGCACGCGACGGCCGTTGCTCACCGTCGACCATCCCGTTCGTGTCAACCACAACGGGGGCCAGCTGCAGTTCGGCCCCGACGGCTACCTCTACATCGCCACCGGCGACGGCGGCGGCCGCGGCGATCCCGATGGCAATGCTCAGGACCTCCAGTCGCTGCTCGGCAAGCTGCTGCGCATCGACCCCGATCCGGGCGCCGGGGCGCCGTACACGGTGCCGAGCGGCAATCCCTTCGCCGGCGCCGGCACCGCGCGCCCCGAGATCTGGAGCTACGGCCTGCGAAACCCGTTTCGCTTCTCCTTCGACGGCCTCACCGGCGCGCTTGTGATCGCCGACGTCGGCCAGGGCGAGCGCGAGGAGGTCGACTACCGGCCCGCGCCAGAGGCGGGACGCGGCGCCAATTTCGGCTGGAACTGCCGCGAGGGCCTGATCGCCTATTCGGAAGCGCCCAGCTCGTGCTCCGGCCTCTCCGTCTACACCGACCCGATCTACGACTACAGCCATGCGCTGGGTCGCTGCTCGGTCACCGGCGGCTACGTCGCCCGTGACCCGGGCCTGGCCGACCTCTTCGGCCGCTACGTGTTCGCCGATCTCTGCACCGGGGAGATCTTCTCGCTCGATCCCTCGGCGCCACCGGCGCCCGATGGAGCCCGGGTCGAGCCTGTCTCCGTCGGCACTCCGAGCTCGTTCGGAGAGGACTCGTGCGGGCGCCTCTACGTTGCCTCGCTGCAGACCGGGGTTGTGTCGCGGTTCACCGGCGAGCGCGACCGGCTGTTCAACGGGCCCGCCTCCGGCCACGCCGGGCCGCCCTATTCGCAGGCGGAAGCGCGCAGCTGTGGCGGAGCCGAGGCCACGATCCAGGCCGGCGCGGCCGGCAAGGTCCGTGGCACCCCCGGCCGCGACGTCATCAGCGGCACCTCGGGCCGCGACGTCATCCGCGCCCGCGGCGGACGCGACCTGATCTGCGCGCGAGCGGCGCCGACAACATCGACGGTGGCCGGGGCAGAGACAAGATCCGCGCCGGGCGTGGCCGCGACCGCTGCCGCGGCGGGCGCGCCGACAGCTTTCGGAGCTGCTGATCAGCCCTCGAGGGCCGTGAGCACGATGCGCTCCTGCTCGAGGCGGTGGGCGGCCGGGTAGCCCTCGCTCGGGCTCGCGCGCTGTGGCCGGCCGACGTACTGGAACTCGACGCCCTCGCCGATCAGCTCGGGCAGGCGGCGGGCCATGACGCTCCACGCGCCCATGTTCTTCGGCTCCTCCTGGGCCCAGACGAGCTTCTTCAGGTTGGGATAGGAGGAAATCAGCGCCTCGAGCTCGTTGCGAGCGAACGGGTACAGCAGCTCGACGCGACCGATCGCCACGTTCTTCGTCTCCTGGCGGCGATCGGATCCGTCGATGTCGTAGTAGATCTTGCCCTGGCAGAGAACGAGTCGCTCGACCTTCTCGCGATCCTCGACCCGGGGGTCGTCGAGCACGAACTTGAACGAGCCGTTGGTGAGCTCTTCGAGCGACGACGCCGCCGCCTTCAGCCGCAGCAGGCCCTTCGGCGTGAACACGACCAGCGGGCGCGGCTTCGCGATCCGCGCCTGGCGTCGCAGGAGATGGAAGTACTGCGCCGCGGTCGTCGGATTGGCGAGCCGGATGTTGCCCTCCGAGCCGGACTGGATGAAGCGCTCGATGCGCGCGCTCGAATGCTCCGGCCCGGCGCCCTCGTAGCCGTGCGGCAGCAGCAGCGTCAGCCGCGTCGTCTGGCCCCACTTCGACTCGCCGGCGACGATGAAGCTGTCGATGATCACCTGGGCGGCGTTGGCGAAGTCGCCGAACTGCGCCTCCCACAGGATCAGGGACTCCGGCGACGCCGCCGAGTATCCGTACTCGAAGCCGAGACAGGCGATCTCCGAAAGCGGGCTGTTGTGCAGCTCCATCGGCGCCAGCGCTCCCGAGAGGTTCTGGATCGGGACGTAACGCAAGCCGGTGTTCTCGTCGTGAAGCGACATGTGGCGATGAGAGAAGGTGCCGCGCTCGGTGTCCTGGCCCGTGAGACGGATGTGGGTGCCTTCGGTCAGCAGCGAGGCGAACGCCAGCGCCTCCGCGTGGCCGTACTCGATCTCGCCGGTGTCGATCTTGTCGAGCCGGCCGAGCAGCGGCTTTCGCAGCTTGCGGTGGATGGTGAAGCTGTCGGGCACCCGCAACAGCTCTTCGTTGAGCGAGCGCAGGCGCTTCTCGGAAACCGCGGTCTCGATCTCCGGGCTCTTGGTGCGATCGAGCTCGCCGGTGCCGAGCGCGGTCGAGCTCGGATCCTCGTAGTCGCCGGCCTCCATCTTCGTGCGCAGGTTCTTCAGCGTCGTCTGCAGGTTCTCGAGCCGCCGCTTTGCGTCGCCCTCGACGTCCTCGGGCGTGACCACGCCCTCGCCCAGAAGCTGCCTCGCGTAGAGCTCGGAGACCGGCGGGTGGTCCCTGATCTGTGCCGCCATCCTCGGTTGCGTGTAGGCGGGCTCGTCGGTCTCGTTGTGGCCGTAGCGGCGGTAGCCGATCAGGTCGATGATCACGTCGCGGCCCCACTGCTCGCGATAGGCCATCGCCAGACGAGTGGCGGCGATGGAGGCCTCGACGTCGTCGGCGTTGACATGGATGATCGGGCAGTTGAAGCCCTTGGCGAGATCGCCGGCGTAGGGGGTCGAGCGATCCTCCTCCGGATCGGTGGTGAAGCCGACCTGGTTGTCGGTGATCAGGTGGATCGTGCCACCGGTCTTGTAGCCGGCCAGCGACTGCAGGTTGAGGGTCTCGGCGACCACTCCCTGTCCCGGGAAGGCGGCGTCGCCGTGCAGCAGCACGGGGACCGCGACATGCGGGTTGTGCTTGAGCTTGGGCCCCGAGTGCTCGGTCTGCGCGGCGCGGGCGCCGCCGGTGACCACCGGGTCGACGAACTCGAGGTGGCTCGGGTTCGGGTAGAGCCGGACCTTGACCTCCTCGTCGTCTCGCGTCGTGAACAGGCCCTCGGCGCCATGGTGGTACTTGACGTCCCCGGTTCCGGAGTGGGGCACGCCGACGATCGCCTTGACGCGGTCGAGCGCCTTGGCGCCCTCGAACTCGGCCAGGATCGATTCGACCGTGCGCCCGAGGTTGTGGGCGAGAACGCTGAGCCGGCCGCGATGGGCCATGCCGATGACCACTTCCTCGGCGCCGTTCTGGCGCGCCAGCGTCGCCATCTCGTCGAGCATCGGCACGACCACGTCGAGACCCTCGATCGAGAACATCTTCTGGCCCAGGTAGGCCTTTTGCAGGAAGCGCTCGAACTGGAAGACCTCGATCAGGCGCGACAGCACCGAGCGCTTGTCCTCGGTCGAAAGCGGGCGCGCGGTGCCACCCGGTTTCGATCATCTCGCGCAGCCACATCCGCTGCTGATGCGAGGAGAGATGCTCGATCTGGTAGGCGATCGTGCCGCAGTAGGCGTGGCGCATCCGTGGCAGCGCGTCGAGCAGGGTCTCGCCCTCGACGCCGATGCGCAGGATCGAGGCCGGGATCCGAGCCATCAGCTCCGGGGTCAGGTTGAGGTTCTCGGGCTCGAGCGCGGGATCGCCCTTGGGATCGCTCCCGAGCGGATTGACGCGGGCGGCGAGGTGGCCGTGGGTGCGGTAGGCCTTGAGCAGCGAGGTGGCCGCCTGTACGGCCTGCAGCAACTCGCGGTCGGGCTCGGCCGCGCCGACCGAGGACTGGATTGCGCCTGCGGCGGCCGCGCTCAGCGGTGGTGCCGAGGCCGCTGCCGGGTGAGCGTTTGCGATCGTCGTCGCCGCCACCCCGAGCGACTCCGCGATCGACTCGTAGAAACCGTCCTCACCCTGAAGCAATTGGTCGATCCGGCGCAGGAACGAGCCCGACTCGGCGCCCTGGATGACGCGGTGGTCATAGGTCGAGGTCGTCGTCATCACCTTCGAGACCCCGAGCGCTCGGATCTTCTCGGCCGGGGCGTGGGCCCACTGGACCGGATAGGCGAGCGAGCCGCAGGCGATGATCGTGCCCTGGCCGGCGAGCAGGCGCGGGACCGATGCGACTGTGCCGATGCCGCCGGGGTTGGTCAGGGTGATCGTCGTCCCCTGGAAGTCATCGGCGGTGAGCTTGTTCTCGCGTGTCTTCGTGATCAGCTCTTCGTAGCGAGTGTGAAAGCTCGAGAAGTCGAGGCGTTCGGAACCCTTGATGCACGGGACCATGAGGCTGCGCGAGCCATCCTTGCGCTGGACGTCGACCGCGATCCCGAGGTTGACCGCGGGCGCCTCGACGACGAACGGCTTGCCGTCGCGCATTTCGTAGGAGCGGCCCATCACCGGCCACTCCTTGGCGGCCTCGACGATCGCCCAGGCGATCAGATGGGTGAAGGAAACCTTCATCCCACGGTCCTTCAGCGTTGCGTTGATCGCCTTGCGCTTGGCGTCGAGGGTGTCGACCGCAAGCGTGCGAAACGAGGTCGCCGTCGGCACGGTGAGGCTCTCGTTCATCGCCGTGGCGAGCATCGCGGCGGGACCCCGCAGTGGCTTCGCCTCGGCGGGCTTCGCGGCGACGGGTGCGCTGCCGTTGGCGGCGGCTGCGAGCACATCCTCCTTGGTCACCTTGCCGCCTGGCCCCGATCCCTTGACGGACGCGATGTCGATGCCCTTGGCGGCGGCGATGCGACGCGCAACCGGCGAGGCTCGCCCCTCGTCGCCGTTGCTCGCAGCGCCGGTCTGCGGCGCCTGGCCATCGCCGGAGGCCGTCGCCTGTTGCCCGCTGCTTGCGTCGCTGCGGAGGCGCCTGCGGTCATCTCCGCCAACGCCTGTCCGACCTGCACCGTGTCGTCGGGCTGCAGGAGAATCTTGGCGATCGTTCCGCTTGCGGGCGCCGGCACCTCGGCGTCGACCTTGTCGGTGGAGACCTCGACCACGGTGTCGCCCTCAGCGACGTGCTGGCCTTCTTCGACGTGCCATTCCAAGACCGTGCCCTCGGTCACGGACTCGCCCATCTCAGGCATCTCAATCACCAACGTTCCGCCCGCCTCCTCGGCTTCGCCTCCGGGGGCGGCCGGGTCAGCCGAGGGTGGGGCTCGAGGTGTCCAGTTCGCCGGGCTCGGAGGACTTGGCTTCGACGTCGTCGTCGCCGAGGTCGAGGTCGCCCTCGCCGCCGCCCATGATCAGGCCGTCCTGCTCGGTCAGCGGCGAAGGGTCGCCGCCGTTGCCCGGGGCGTCAGCAGCCGGTCCGGTGTCGGAGCTGGCAGCCGGGGCTGCGGTCCCGTTCGGGTCGATCTGGGCCAGGACCTGGCCGACTTCGACGGTGTCGTCGGGGGAGGCCATGATCTTCGTGATCACGCCGCTTGCGGGCGCAGGCACCTCGGCATCGATCTTGTCGGTCGAGACCTCGACGACGGTGTCGCCCTCGGCGACCTCCTCGCCCTCGGAGACGTGCCACTCGAGGATCGTTCCCTCGGTGACCGACTCCCCCATCTGGGGCATCTGTACTTCGATCGTGCCCGTGTCCGCCATCTGCAAGTTCCCGACTGAGTCTATGAGGTTGGTGATTGCGCCGTGGGCGCTGGAGTGCAACCCGAAGGAGCCGCGCTTGACGCGCTCCGGTGACGGCAGTAGCGTGGCAAGTCCACCAGAGGAGGGGTTTAGCTTGAAGGTCGCAGGCGGGCAGGGGAGTTCAGTGATCAACCAAACGACGGGTTTGGGACGCTGGCGCATTCCAGCGACCCTTGCGATCGTGGGAATCGGCCTTCGTCCTGGTGGCTTCATCGGCATCGGCGTCGTTTCTCTACCAGCGAAGCTCGCCGGGAACGAACACCCTCGTCTACGCCGGACTCACGACCAACGAGGTCAACATCGTCACGGCGGAGCGCAACGCCGGCCAGGAGTTCGTCTTCACCGACGCCACGACCTTGATCGACGATGGCATGCCGGGCTATTGCCGCGCGGGCGCCGGTCCGAACCAGGTCATCTGCGCGACCGAGAGCTCGCCGGGAAGCCCTTTCACCAGCGTTGACTTCGAGCTTCACAGCAACAACGACTACGTCAATAACCGCCTCAATCTGCCGTCGAGGATCGAGGGCGGTGTCGGCGACGACATTCTCAACGGCGGCAGCGCGGGCGACGTAATCATCGGCAACGGCGACTTCGATGGTGGACCGGACGGCAACGACATCATCGACGGTCGCGGCGGAGCCGACAGCATGCACGGCGACGACGGCATCGACACGGTCACCTACGCCAGCATCACGCCGCGTGTGGATGTTTCGATCGACGGGATCGCCAACGACGGCGGCATCAGCGCCGGCGAGGGCGACAACGTCCATCTCACCGTCGAGAACGTCGTAGGCAGCAAGTCCGGCGATTTCCTCACCGGCAATGGTTCTGCGAACGAGCTCAGCGGAGGGGGCGGCTTCGACTTCATCGACGGCCTCGGCGGCGCCGACGAGCTCAACGGCAACGGCGGAGGCGACGATCTCGATGGCGGAGACGGGCCGGACCGTCTCTGGGGGATGGACGGCGGCGACACCCTCAGCGGTGGCCTCGACGCGGACCGGCTGACCGGAGGTGAGGGCGACGACCGCGCCGTCGGCGGGGCGGGCGCCGACTTCTTCTCGGGCGGCGGCGGGGTGGACGACGTCGACTACTCCTCGGTGTCGGCGCCGCTGCGCGTCACAGTCCCGGACGGGGCCGCGAATGACGGCGCGACGGGCGAGGGCGACAACGTCCGGCCCGACAACGAACGGATCTTCGGCGGCTCGGGCGACGACCGCCTCTATGGCACCAATGACGGCGGCGAGATCTACGGCCGCGCCGGCAACGATTGGCTGTTCGGGGGCGACAACGACGACCGGCTCGAGGGCGAGGACGGCAACGACCGGCTCGAAGGCGGCTACCGCGGCGACCGGATGTTCGGCGGCAACGGACTCGACACCGTCGACTTCGGGTGGCACTCGTACGACGACGGCTTCGAGGTGGTCGGCGTCTCGAGCACCCCCAACGGCGCCGCCGACGACGGTAACCCTTCGATCGACCAGGGCCACGACGGCAACACCGACAACGTCGGTGCGGACATCGAGAACGTGCTCGGCAGCGCGGGCCCCGACTACATCGAGGGAACCGCTGACGTCAACCGGCTCAGCGGTGCAGGCCACAACGATCGTCTGCTCGGAATGGGCGCCAATGACGTCCTCGACGGCGATAGCGGCGACGACCTGCTCGAGGGGGGCACGGAGAACGACCTCTTGCGCGGTGGCGACCAGGACGATCGGCTCTTCGGCGGCGACAACGACGACACGCTCGACGGCGGCACCGGATACGACATCCTCAACGGCGAGGCCGACGACGACACGATCACCTACGCCGGTCGCACCGGACGTGTCGCGGTCACCCTCGACGGGCTGCGAAACGACGGCGCCGACCCGAACGGCAACGGCATCTCGGCTCTCGCCGAGGAGGCCGACCGCGACCGGCTGGTGGAGAACATCACGGGCGGGGACGGCGACGACATCCTCACCGCTCAGCTGATCCGGGTTGTCAGCATCATCAGGGGAAATCTGGGCAACGACACCGTCAACGTGCGAGACAACGACTCGACGTTCGCCGAGACCGACAGGCTGCTCTGCGGCCTCGGCACCGACAGCTTCGCGATGAATCCGGCCGACGTCCAGAACAGCTGCGAGATCGCTCTGCCCTGAGGGCCTGAACGGGCTCGCGCGGCGGCTTCGGCGTCGCCTCTATCCGACCCGGTAACGCTCCAGAGCCTCCTCGCGCGCCAGCCTGTGGTCGACGATCGGCTGCGGGTAGTCGTCGCCGATCACGCAGCCGCAGTCGCGCTGGACGTCGTCGGGCATCGTCCACGGCTCGCGCATGTACATGTCGGGAACGTTGCGCAGCTCGGGCAGGTAGCGGCGCACGTACTCGTTGTCCGGGTCATAGCGCTCCTGGTGCCGAGCCGGGTTGTAGATGCGGCGAAAGGCGGGCTGGGGATCGGTGCCGACCGAGGCGATCCACTGCCAGTTCGCGTTGTTGTTGGCCTCGTCGCCGTCGATCAGCAGGCGCATGAACCAGCGCTCGCCCCAGCGCCAGTCGATGCCGAGATCCTTGGTCAGAAAGCTGCCGACGACGAGCCGGGCGCGGTTGTGCATCCATCCCTCGCGGGAGAGCTGGCGCATGCCCGCGTCGACGAGCGGAAAGCCCGTGCGCCCCTGTTGCCACGCCTCGAACGGCTGCTCGGCGTGGCTCCACCTGATCCTGCCGCGGTACTTCTCCTGAAACTCCGACTTCGCGTTACCGGGGAAGTTGAGCAGGACGTGGTGGTAGAAGTCGCGCCAGCAGAGCTGGCGGCGAAACGCCTCAGGTCCTTCGCCGCGAGGCAGGCGCTGCTCGATCTGGCGGACCGAGATGCAGCCGAAGTGGAGATAGGGGGAGAGGCGCGAGGTGCGATCGCGGCCAAGCGCATCGTGGCTCTCGCCGTACTCGGCGATCGGGCCGTCGAGAAATCGGCTCAGCCCCTTTCGAGCCTCGGTCTCGCCGCCGACGGCCGGCTCGCGCACCTCCTGGGCGAGCCCGAGCGACTCGAGCGACGGGATCCGACCTCTCGCCAGTTTCGGCGGGATCGCCGGAAGCCGGCGCGGGGCCGCGAGCACCTCGCGGCGCTCGATCTCGAGCCAGGCTCGATGAAAGGGCGAGAACACGGTGTAGGGCTTGCCCTGCTTGGTTGCGATCTCGCGCACGTCGATCGCGTTGAGCCCGAGGTGCGAGCGAACCTCGATCCCGGCATCGGCGAACGCCTTGCGCGTGCGCTCGCCGCGCTTGCGGGCGAATGGGCTGACGTCCTCGGTCACGTGAACCATCGACGCGCCGACGTCTCGGGCGACCTCGACCAGCTCGCGCTCGGGCGGGCCGTGGCGGGTCACGAGCCCTGATCCGCGCTTGCGCAGCTCGCCGTCGAGGTCGGCCAGGCACTCGAGCAGGAACTGCGTTCGCGACCCCGACTCGTGGCGACCGTGGAGCAGCCGATCGTCGAAGCAGAAGACGCAGACGACGCGCTCGTGCTCGTCGAGCGCGGCTCGCAGCGCAGGATGGTCGCGCACGCGCAGGTCGCGGCGAAACCAGACGATGCCGGCAGTCCCACCTCCCACCATGGCGAAAGACCTACCCGGCGGCGATCAGCTCGAAGCCCTGGCGACCCGTTGCTGCCAGACGACCAGCAGCGCCGGCAGCACGAGCTCGATCACCATCAGCACGACGAACACGGCATGCGGTCGGCCGACGTCGATCCAGGCCAGGCCCGCGCCCGACGCCACCGATGAACATCGCCAACGCCAGCGCCCGGACGGCCGTCGTGGCTGTGGCGACGCGGGACGCTGTGCGAAAGGCGACCGCGCCGTAGGCGATCCAGAACGCGGCGAAGTAGCGCAGCTCGCTCTCGACCGTCGCGTTCGCTTCGATTTCCCCGGGCATACCGCTGCTTCCGGTGACCAGGGCGAAGGCGCCGGTCGCCATCGCGACCAGGCCGACCGTGGTCAGCAGCGCCTGCAGCAGTCGCTCTGCGGTGCGGAGCCGGGCCACCTGCGCGCGACCTAGGCGAAACGGGCGATGAGAACGACGTCGTTGCCGACGGTGTCGGCGACGACCTCGCGCATGAACTCGATCGCAGGCGCGGTGTGATCGCAGTAGGCGCAAGCCAGCGCCTGGCGTGGGCGGATTCGCGGCGCCGGAGAGATCGGCAGCGAGCAGGCCGGGCACGCGAGGGCGCCGCGGGCCAGCACCTGAGCGCCGTCGCGGACGATCTGGCGTTGCTCGCCGACCGCGGAGCCGCCGGAGCGCCCGAGGTTGATCCCGGGCTCGCCGCGGTCGCCATGGTCTGGTGCGATGAAGCTCACGCCAGCAATAGTAGGCTCTGCCCGCGGGCGGCCAAACTAAGGAGGAGACCGAGTGAGCTACTTCGTAACCGGAGCGACCGGCTTCATCGGCCGCAACTTGGTCGAGCTGCTGCTGGAGCGCGAGGGCACCGTGTACGTCCTCGTTCGCGAGGGGTCCAAGGGACGGCTTGGAGGAGCTGCTCAACCGCTGGGGCGCCGATCCCGATCGCGTCGTCGGCATCGTCGGCGATCTCTCCGAGCCTCGCCTCGGGATCTCCGACGCCGACGTCGAGCGGCTGACCGGCAACGTCGATCACCTCTTCCACCTCGCGGCGATCTACGACATGACCGCCAACGCCGAGACGCAGCGTGTCGCCAACGTCGAGGGCACCCGCCACATGGTCCAGTTCGCCGAGGAAGTCGAAGCCGGCTGCGTGCACATGGTCAGCTCGATCGCGGCGGCCGGCCTCTACAAGGGCACCTGGCGCGAGGACATGTTCGAGGAAGCCCAGGACGTCGACACGCATCCCTACTTCCAGACCAAGCACGAGTCCGAGGGCGTGGTGCGCAAGGAGCTCTCGCGGCCGTGGCGCGTGTACCGGCCCGGCATCGTCGTCGGCGATTCCGAGACCGGCGAGATGGACAAGGTCGACGGGCCGTATTACTTCTTCAAGCTGATCCGCCGCATCCGCAACACGGTTCCGCAGTGGATGCCGATGCCTGGAGTCGAGGGGCGCGAGATCAACATCGTCCCGGTGGACTTCGTCGTCAAGGCGATGGATCACATCGCCCACGAAGAGGGTCTCGACGGTCGCGCCTTCAGCCTCACCGATCCCAACCCGATGACCGCGGGCCAGGTGATCGATACCTTCGCCAGGGCCGCCCACGCGCCGCCCTCCTCGGCCCGTCTGCCTGCCGCCGCGATCGACGCGATCGAGCCGCTGCTGAAGATGGCCGTGACGGGGATGCCACTGGGCGACACGATCACCGATGCCGTGCTCGCCGACTTCGGCATCCCGCGCTCGGTCCTGATCTACGTCAACTACCCGACCCACTTCGATTCGCGCCAGGCCGAGGCGGCGCTGGCCGGCACCGGGATCAGCGTCCCGCCACTCGAGGCCTACGCGGGCAAGCTCTGGGATTACTGGGAGCGCCATCTCGATCCGGACCTGTTTCGCGACAAGACGCTCATGGGCGCGGCTCGCGGGCGCCTCGGCCTGGTTGGCGGCCTCGCCCAGATCATCGAGCAGCAGATCCCCGACGAGCTGATGCGTTTCGGTCGCCGGCTGCAGGGCAACGTCTCGCTCGAGAAATCGGTGCGGGGCCGAGTCGTCATGGTCACCGGCGCCTCATCGGGGATCGGCAAGTCGGCGGCGCTGAAGATCGCCGACGCCGGCGGCATCGTCCTGCTGGTCGCACGCACGCCGGAGAAGCTCGAGGCGACCCAGCAGCAGATCGAAGCCGGCGGGGGCATCGCCCACATCCATCGCTGCGACCTCTCGGACTTCGACGACATCGAGCGAATGGCGGCTGAGGTGCTCGAGCAGCACGGCCACGTCGACATCCTCGTCAACAACGCGGGCCGCTCGATTCGCCGCTCGATCGCCCTCTCCTACGACCGCCCGCACGACTTCGAACGCACGATCCAGCTCAACTACCTGGGCGCGGTGCGGCTGATCCTCAAGCTGCTGCCGAAGATGCGAGAGCGCAAGTCGGGCCACATCATCAACGTCAGCTCGATCGGCGTCCAGACCAACACGCCGCGGTTCTCGTCCTACGTCGCCTCGAAGTCCGCGCTCGATGCGTTCTCGCGCTCGATCGCCTCCGAGATCATCGACGACGGCGTCCACATCACGACGATCAACATGCCGCTGGTGCGAACGCCGATGATCGCGCCGACGAAGATGTACGACCGCTTCCCGACGATCAACCCCGACGAGGCCGCGGACATGATCTGCGAGGCGATCATCCACAAGCCGAAGCGGATCGCGACGCCGCTCGGGACGCTCGGGCAGATCCTCTACGCGGTCAACCCGAAGTCGATCGACTACATCCTCAATACCGCCTATCACCTGTTCCCGGACTCCGAGCGCGGCCAAGGGCGAGAAGAAGGACGCTCCCAAGACAGGCAGCGCAGGCAACGCAGGCAAAGCGCCGCCGACCACCGACGAGCAGGCCAACAACCAGCAGGTCGCGTTCGCGTACTTGATGCGCGGCATGCACTGGTAGCGCTCCCACGCCGGTGAACGGGCCGGGGGGCAACGAGGCGCGCATCAGAAAGCACTGGGGCTGGGGCTTCGAGGATCAGCAGCCGGCCGCCGCCGAGCTCGAGGCAGCGGCGGCCACGGTCCGTGACCGTCTCGGCTTCGGCGAGGCCGCCGAGCAGCCGGTGCCGCTCGATTCGATCGAGCTGGCAGGCGCCGCGCATCGCGGCACCCGCGTCGCTGGCCGAGATCGTCAGCGACGACCATCGCGAGCGCGTCTCCCATGCGCTCGGCAAGGCATATCGCGACGTCGTCCGCGGCATGCGCGGAGAGGTCGAGCATGCGCCCGATCTCGTCGCGCGGCCTCGCGACGAGAGCGAGATCGAGGCGGTGCTGGCCTGGTCTGCCGACGAAGGAGCGGCGGTGATCCCCTACGGCGGCGGCACCAGCGTCGTCGGCGGCATCGAGCCGCGGGTCGGCGATGACTACGCGGGCACGGTGACGCTCGACCTCGGTGCGCTCGATCGGGTGCTCGAGGTCGACCCGATCTCCAACGCGGCGCGCATTCAGGCGCGGCGCACTGGGGCCGTCGCTGGAAGCGCAGCTCGCCGAGCACGAACTCACCTTGCGTCATTTTCCGCAGTCGTTCGAGTACTCGACGCTCGGCGGCTGGGTGGCGACGCGCGCCGGTGGACACTTCGCAACCGTGCTCACCCACATCGACGACCTCGTCGAGTCGGTGCGGGCGATCAGCCCACACGGAGCATGGGAGAGCCGACGGCTTCCGGGATCGGGAGCGGGCCCGAGCCCTGACCGGATGCTGCTCGGCTCCGAGGGCATCCTCGGCGTCATCACCGAAGCCTGGGTGCGGGTGCGCCCGCGGCCCCAGCACAAGCTCTCATGCGCGGTCACGTTCGATTCCTTTGCGGCGGGAGCGCAGGCTGTCCGCGCCCTCTCGCAATCGGGTCTCGACCCGGCGAACTGCCGTCTGCTCGATCCCGAGGAGGCGGCGCTGACGCAGGCATCCGAAGATCGCAAGGCGGTCCTCGTCCTCGGCTTCGAGTCGGCCGCGCTGCCGGTCGATGGGCCGATGCAGCAGGCCCGCGAGCTGGTTCGCGACCACGGCGGTGAGGCCGGGGAGGTGCGGGGCACGCGGGCATCGGGCGGCGCTCGAGGGGGCGAGGACGCCGTCGGCACCTGGCGCAGTGCCTTTCTTGCCGCGCCCTACCTGCGCGACACCCTCGTCGCCTGCTCCGTGCTTTCCGAGACCTTCGAGACGGCGATCACATGGGATCGCTTCGAGGACTTCCATGCGACCGTTTCGCTCGCCGCGCGCCGGGCGGTTGCCGAGATCATCGGGTCACCTGCGGATGGTGAAGGCGCGCCGATCCTCGGTTGTCGCTTCACCCATGTCTACCCGGACGGGCCCGCGCCTTACTTCACGATCCTCGCCCCGGCCCGGCGCGGGTCGGAGATCGAGCAGTGGGATGAGATCAAGGCCGCGGTCTCGGAGGCGGTGATCGACGCCGGCGGCACGATCACCCACCACCACGCCATCGGGCGCGATCACCGCCCGTGGTACGACCGCCAGCGCCCCGAGCCGTTCGCAGCGGCCCTGCGGGCCGCCAAGCGCGAGCTCGACCCATCCGCGATTCTCAACCCGGGCGTGCTGATCGACCCCGACGCCGAGGGCCGAGCGGCCGGTGACGCCCCTAACCTGACGCGGTCATGCCGTTGCTGATCGCCATGCGCCCGCAGGAGTGGGTCAAGAACCTGCTCGTCTTCGCCGGCCTGCTGTTCTCGGGCGCGCTCGACGAGGCCGACCAGGTGCTGGCCGCCGACGCTCACCTTCGTCGCCTTCTGCGCGATCTCCAGCGCCGGCTACCTCTACAACGACCTGCGCGATCGCGAGCACGACCGCCTTCACCCCGAGAAGCGCCGCCGCCCGATCGCCAGCGGTGCGCTGTCGGCGTCGACGGCGGCCGGTCGCGGCGGCGGTGCTGGCGCTCGCGGCGATCGCGCTCGGCTTCGCGGTCGAGCCCGAGGTCGGCGCACTGATCGCCCTCTACGGCGCGATCACCACCGCCTACTCGCTGATCCTCAAGCGGCTGGTGATCATCGACGTGATGACGATCGGCTCGCTGTTCATCCTGCGGGTGATCGCGGGCGCCGTGGCGGTCGAGGCTCAGGCGTCGGAGTTCCTGCTGATCTGCACCGGCTTCCTGGCGCTCTTTCTCGGCTTCACCAAGCGGCGCCAGGAGGCGATGCTCGAGGAATCCACGCCCGCCCGCCGCCGCGGCCGCTCCGGAGCGCGGCCGGGTCGGAGGCCAGGCGACGCGATCCCGTCCCGTGCTCGAGCACTACTCGCTGCCGTTTCTCGACCAGATGATCGCGATGGTCACCGCGGCGTCGATCATCAGCTACGTCATCTACGCGGCCAACTCGCCGCTGGTCGGCTCGCGGATGTTGATCACGGCGCCGTCGGTGCTCTACGGGATCTTCCGCTACCTGTACCTGATCTACGACCGCGCCGACACGCGCTCGACCGCGGCGATCCTCGCCCGCGACCCGGGCATCATCTTCGCCGGCGCCGAGCTGGATCGTCGCCGCGTGCTCGACCGTCTCGACTCGTGCCCGTGAGTCCGCCCACGGTGCGACACGATTGGGCCGACCGCCGGGCGCGGCGGGCTCCGGCACGCCGGTCGCGCGTTTAGTAGGGTCCGCGCGCCCCATGGATCTGACGCTCACCCCGAGGAGCAGGCCTTCCGCGACGAGTTTCGCGCCTGGCTCGAGGACAACCATCCCGGCCCTGCGCCGCAGGGCGGCGACCAGGTCCAGTACGAGTTCGAGCGTGAGTGGCAGCGCAAGCTCCACTCCGGCGGCTGGGCGGGCGTGTCGTGGCCGAAGGAGTACGGCGGTCGCGGTGCGACCCTGATCGAGCAGTCGATCTTCGGCGAGGAGCTGGCCCGCGCCCGCGCGCCGCGCCCGGCCAACGTCCTCGGCCTGGTCATGGGCGGCCCGGTCGTCATCGCTCACGGCACCGAGGAGCAGAAGGAGCGCTATCTCGAGCCGATCCTCTCGGCCGAGGAGATCTGGTGCCAGGGGTTTTCCGAGCCGGAGTCGGGATCGGACCTCGCTTCGCTGAAGACGAAGGCGGTGAAGGAGGACGGCGGCTGGCGGATCACCGGCCAGAAGGTGTGGACGACGTTCGCCCACGAGGCGAAGTGGTGCATGCTCGTCGCTCGCTCCGACCCCGACGCCCCGAAGCACAAGGGGCTCACCTACTTCCTCATGGACATGGACCAGGACGAGGTCGAGGTGCGCCCGCTGCGCCAGATCACCGGCGAGGCGGAGTTCAACGAGCTCTTCATCGAGAACGCCTACGTCCCCGACGAGAACGTCGTCGGCGGTGAGGGCAACGGCTGGATGGTCGCGATCACGACCCTGATGAACGAGCGCGCCGGCCTCGGCGCATCCGCCGCGCTCGGCCTCGCGAACACGCTCGACGAGCTGATCGAGCTCGCCAAGGAGCGCGGTCTCGCCGACGACCCGATCGTGCGCGACAAGGTCGCACGGCTGAAGATCGGGATCGAGGGCCTTCGGCTCGGCGCGCTGCGCGCGCTGACGGCGACGATGAAGGTCGGCACCCCCGGGCCCGGAAGGCTCGATCGCAAAGCTGCAGTGGTCGTCGACCAACCAGGCGCTGACCGAGCTCGCGCTCGAGGTCGGCGGCACCGACACGCTCGCCAAGGACAACCTCTGGGCCTACCGCTTCCTGCGCTCGCGGGCCAACTCGATCGAGGGCGGCACCTCGGACGTGCTCAAGAACATCGTCGCCGAGCGCGTGCTCGGCCTGCCCAAGCTGCGCTAGCCGATCACCGAGACCAAGATGAACTTCGACTTCAACGACGAGCAGCGCGAGATCAAGTCGACCGCGCACGACTTCCTCGGCTCGCCGCTTCAAGCCCGAGAAGGTGCGCGAGCTGGCCGAGCGCGAGAGCCCGTACGACGACGCCCTGTGGAAGCAGATGTGCGAGCTCGGCTGGCCCGGGATCGCGATCGCCGAGGAGTACGGCGGCCTCGGCCTCGGCGTCGTCGAGCTGGTGATCCTGCAGGAGGAGCTCGGCTACGTCTGCGCCCCGAGCCCGCTGATCTCCAACGCGGTCGCCGGCCTGATGATCGAGGGCGCGGGCTCAGACGAGCAGAAGTCACGCTGGCTGCCCGGGATCGCCTCAGGCGAGGCCCGTGGCGCCGCGGCGATGACCCTCGAGCGAACCGCCGATCGTCGGCGCGGCGGCCGGCTCCTCGGTGATCGTGATCAACGATGACGACGGCGGCCATCTGCTCGAGACCTCGGCGGCGACGCTCGAGCGGCTCGATCTGATCGACACGACCCGTGCCTACTTCCGGGTCAGCGGCGACGGCGGCGACCCGTTGCCGGGCGGTCCCGAGGCCTCGCTGGCGGCGATCGATCGCGCCACGGTCGCGCTCTCGGCCGAGCTCGTCGGCGTCGCCCAGCGCGCGCTCGACATGGCCGTCGAGTACGCCAAGGAACGCGAGCAGTTCGGGCGCCCGATCGGCGCCTATCAGGCGGTCTCGCACCGCTGCGCGGAGATGCTGTGGGCCGTCGAGGAGGCGCGCTCGCTGCTCTATTACGCAGCGTGGTGTGCCGACGCGGAGCCGGAGACACTGCCGCTGGCGGCCTCGATGGCGAACGCACGCGCCTCCGACGCGGCGACGTCGGTCACCCACGACGCGATCCAGGTCCTCGGCGGCATCGGCTTCACCTGGGAGCACGACGTCCACTTCTTCCTCAAGCGGGCCCGGGTCGTCGCGCAGCTGCTCGGCTCGGCCGGCACGCACCGCGGGCGCGTGGCGGAGCTCGTCGGGCTCTAGCCGCTCGGTCACCGCTCGAGTCGAAGCGCTCGAGCAGCTCGCGAAATCGCTCGGCGGAGACATTGCCGCCGGAGACGATCACGCCGACGCGCTCGTTCGGGCTCGACCGTCGACCCGCCCGAACAGCAGCGCCGCGAGAGCGGTCGCCCCGCTGGGCTCGGCGACGAGCTTCATCCGCTCGAACAGGAATGCCATTGCGGCGACGATCTCGGCGTCGGTGACGAGGGCGATCTCGTCGACCAGGCGCTGGTTGATCGGGAAGGTGAGCTCTCCCGGAACGTTGACGGCCAACCCGTCGGCGATCGTCCTCGGCACCGCGATCTCGATCCGCCGGCCGGCGTCCAGCGAGCGCTTGGTGTCGTCGCCGCGCTCGGGCTCGACGCCGACCACGCGCGCCTCGGGCGCGAGCCCGTGAGCGACCGTCGCGCAGCCGGCGATCAGGCCGCCGCCGCTGACCGGTGCGAGGAGCGCGTCGAGGTGGCCGGCGTCCTCGATCAACTCGAGCGCCACGGTGCCCTGCCCGGCGATCACGTGCGGGTGCTCGTACGGTGCGATCAGCGTCAGACCTCGATCGCGTGCGAGTCGCTCGGCGATCGCTGCGCGATCCTCGGCGTAGCGGTCGTAGGTGACGATCTCCGCCCCGTAGCCTTCGGTTGCTGCGCGCTTCGATGCCGGCGCGTCACTCGGCATCACGATCACCGCGCGGGTCCCGAGCAGCCGTGCGGCGAGCGCGACGGCCTGGGCATGATTGCCCGACGAGTAGGCGGCGACGCCGCGATCCAGCGCCGCATCGCCGAGCTGGGCGATCGCGTTGTAGGCGCCGCGAAGCTTGAACGACCCGGTCCGCTGCAGGCTCTCGCACTTGAGCAGCACCTCGGCGCCGACCAGCTCGTCGAGCGTGCGCGAGCGCGCGATCGGCGTCCGGTGGGCGACGCCATCGAGGCGCGCTGCCGCCGCGCGGACGTCGGCGAGGCCCACCGCCATTGTCTGCATCGGCCCGCTCAGCTTCGCGGCCTTGCTTCGCGATGGCGTTCGAGCCCATCGTCGGGAACCGGCTCCCAGGGCGCCGCATACGCGACGAACGTCCGCCAGCTCGGCCGCACGCCCGGATCGCCGTCGAAGGCCGACATGCGAACGCTCATCTGGGCCTCGTCATCAGGGTTGCGGCTGAACAGATGCGCGCCGCACTCACGGCAGAAGCACTTCTCGAAGCCTCCCTCAGGATGGCGCCACGCCTGCACGAGCTCCTCGCCGCGCAAGAGCGTGAACGTGCGGCCATCGATTCGAGCCTGCGCCGAGCTCGACGTTCCAGTGCGTTTCTGACACCGCCGGCAATGGCAGTAGCCGGCAGCCGCGACGGGCTCTGATGAGCTCGAAGCGCACCGCGCCGCAAAGGCAACCTCCGGTCACCGACGGATCGCTCATCGGCCGAAGTTTGGCAGCAGGCCATTTCCGGGTACCGTTCCGGGCGCGTGCAAGACATTGCGAACGCAAGCGACCGCGAGCGAAGCGGCGCCGCCGGTAGCAGCGGTGCGGCCGAGCGGGCGCTCGTCGCGCTCTCGGATGTGCGCAAGAGCTTCGGCGACAACCTCGTGCTCGACGACATCAACCTCGAGTTCGAGCGCGGCTCGGCGGCGGTGATCGCCGGCCCCTCGGGCTCCGGCAAGTCGACGATGCTGCGCTGCGTCAACGGCCTCGAGCAGATCGACTCGGGGACGATCACCTTCGACGGCCGGCCAGGTCAGCTCGACCGGTCGCGAGATCTACGGGATCCGTGCCCAGATCGGAATGGTGTTCCAGCAGTTCAACCTCTTCCCGCACATGAACGTCGTCCAGAACATCACCCTGGGACCGCTCGAGGTGGCAGGCGTCGGCAAGCAGGTCGGCCGCGAGCGGGCGCTGAAGCTGCTCGAGCGAGTTGGGATCCCGGACAAGGCAGATGCCTACCCGGCCGACCTCTCCGGCGGCCAGCAGCAGCGCGTGGCGATCGCGCGGGCGCTCGCCGTCGAGCCGAAGCTGATGCTGTTCGACGAGCCGACCTCGGCGCTCGATCCGGAGATGATCCGCGAGGTTCTCGACGTCATGCGCGACCTCGCCCGCGAGGGCATGACGATGATCGTCGTCACCCACGAGATGGGGTTCGCGCGCGAGGTCTGCGACCGCATCGTCTTCATCGACGAGGGCAGGATCGTCGAGCAGGGGACACCCGACGATTTCTTCAACCACACCAAGAGCGAGCGAGCGAAGGAGTTCGTCGACAAGATCATCCACCACTGAGCAATCCGCAAGATTGAGCAACTAGGGGGACGAGGAGAGGATCGATGATGAACGGAGAACCACGCTGGCGCCTGATCGCGATTGCGATGATGGTGCTTGCCGCCCTCGTCGCTCGCCGCCTGCGGCGACGATGACGATGAGGAGTCGAGCGACGAGCCCGCGGCTGCGGCCGAGGAGTTCCCTGCCGACACGACGATGGGCGAGATCCAGGAGGCCGGGACGATCACGATCGGGGTCAAGTTCGACGTGCCGCCCTTCGGGCTCAACAACCCGCAGTCGGGTGAGGTCGAGGGCTTCGACGTCGACCTCGGCAACTACATCGCCGACCGGCTGGGAGTCGAGGCGGAGTTCGTCGAGGCGAACTCGGACAACCGGATCCCGCTGCTCGTCGACGGCTCGATCGACCTGATCCTGTCGACGATGACGATCACCGAGGAGCGTGACCTCGAGATCGACTTCTCCGAGCCCTACTACGTCGCCAACGGCGATGTCCTGGTGCCCGAGGGATCGCGACATCGCCGCGCTCGAGGACCTCAGCGGGCAGACCGTCTGCACGGCGCTCGGCTCGACCTACCAGGAGACGATCAAGAGCGAGGTGCCCGACGCGCAGCTGAAGCTCGTCGACCGTTACTCCGAGTGCCTGGAGCTGATCCAGACCGACGCCGTCGACGCGGTCTCGACCGACAACGTGATCCTCACCGGCATGGTGATCCAGGACGACACGCTCGAGCTCCTCGACCTCGATTTCACGACCGAGCCCTACGGGGTCGGGATCACCGAAGGGGACACCGAGATGAAGGAGTTCGTCGACGAGTCGGTCGCCGAGTTCATCGACGACGGCACCTGGCAGGAGACCTATGACGAGTGGGTCGGCCAGTACATCCCCGAGGACCAGATCCAGGGTCCGCCCGACATCACCCTCGAGGAGGCGTTGAAGCTGTTCCCGCTGTAGCGGTAGCGACCGGGACGACTCGAAGCGTTCGCAGATGAACAGGTCGGTCGCATGAGCGGGCTCTGGGAGGTGCTCACCGAGCACTTCCCGGAGTTCGCCTCCGGCTTCTTCGTCACCTTCAGGCTGGTCGCGGTCGCGTTCGTGATCGCGATGGTCGTCGGCACCCTGGTCGCGGCCTTTCGGGTGGCGCCCGTGAGGTGGCTGAACCGAATCGGCGGCGTCTACGTCGAGATCTTCCGCAACATCCCGTTGTTGGTCCTGCTGTTCATCGCCTACGCCGGACTGCGGCGGGCGGGCGTGCCGGTCTCGGCCTGGGTCGCGGGCACGGCCAGCCTCGGCCTCTACACCGCGGCCTACATCGCCGAGGCGCTGCGCTCCGGCGTCTTCGCCGTCGGCAAGGGCCAGATCGACGCGGCGCTCTCGCTCGGGCTCACCTATCCGAGAACGATGCGCCTCGTGATCATGCCGCAGGCGTTCAGGACGGTGATCCCGGCGCTCGGCAGCCTGATCATCGCGATGGTCAAGAACTCGGCGATCGTCGGCGCCTCGTTGCTCGCGCTCCCCGACCTGCTCAAGGAGGCGCGCCAGATCCAGTCCGAGACCTTCCAGACGACCGAGGTGTTCTTCTGGGCGGCGGTCGGCTACATGATCCTGACGCTGAGCGCGACCGTCGCCTTCCGTTACTTCGAGCGCCGCTTCGAGATCAAGCGATGAGGCCGCGGCGATGACCTACCTCTTCGACCCCGACAACTGGGAGTGGGTGTGGTCGGGCAACAACTTCCGCTTCCTGATCGAAGGCTTCCTCGTCAACCTCGAGATCGCTCTGATCGGGATCGTCTTCTCGCTGATCTTCGGACTGCTGCTGGCGCTGCTGCGGATCTCGGGCACGAAGCTGCTCAGCATCCCGGCCGGGATCTGGGTCGACGTCTGGCGCAACCTGCCGCTGATCTTCATCATTCTCTATCTCGCCCTCGCCGTTCCCTCCTCCTGGCGCGAGGCCTACGGCGAGGCCGTCCCCGACTTCTTTCCCGAGGCGCTTCAGAACGAGCTCGTCCTGGGCGCGCTGCTCGGGCTGGTCCTCTACAACTCCGCCGTCCTCTGCGAGATCATGCGCTCGGGGATCCTCTCGCTCGATCGCGGACAGCAAGAGGCCGCCGCGTCGCTTGGACTCACCTACCTGCAGCAGATGCGGTTCGTGATCCTGCCGCAGGGCCTGCGGCGGATGGTGCCGGCGACGGTCTCGCAGCTGATCACGCTGAACAAGGACACGACGCTGGTCAGCATCATCGCGATCCAGGAGGTCGTGCGCCACGGCTCGAGCCTGACCAGCGCCAACTTCTTCGGCGGCGTTCAGGCGCCGATCCTCCAGGTCTTCATCATGATCGGCATCTTCTTCATCGTCGTCAACTTCTCGCTCTCGCGGCTCTCGCGCCGGCTCGAGATCCGCGAGCGAAAGCGCACCGGAACGACGCTGAAGCGAGTCAGGGGACTCGAGGATCAGGTCGCCGCCGAGACCGACCTGCATCGGTCCCGGGCCGCTAGTCAGTCCGCGATCACCGCGACGTCGGAGGCGAGCTTGGTCTGCCCGCCGGCCTGGTACTCGACGTCGACCGTCTCGTTCTTGCGATAGGTGCCGAAGAGACCGAGGTACATCGCCACCCAGCGGCCCGGCGTGACCGTCTCCTTGACGATCGGCGCCGCGAAGTGGATCTCGTCGCCGGTGACCTCGAAGTCGCGGCCCTCGACCTGCTCGACGCCGTTGATGTAGACCTTGATCGGGGGGGTCGCCCCGCGCGGCAGCGCGACGCGCCGGCCGGCGGCGAAGCTTCCCTTCGGCACCTCGGCCTCTCGCAGCTTCACGGCTGGATCATCCCGCAAGCGCTCGCCTGACGGCGTCGAAGGCCGTCTCGCCGTCACGGGCCTCGAGCGGCTTGCGTCCGAGGCCACCGGTGAAGGCCACGAGCGAGCCGTCGCCCATGACGTCGACGCCGGCATCGTCGCCGCCGCGCAGCCAGCCGCCGCTCGAGATCTCCAGCCGTGCCGCCACCCGGTCGGCTGCCGCGAACGTCCGGATCGACCTCACCTCGGGCAGCGCGCCCTCGGCCTGGACCTCCTCGGCGCGCCGGCGGAGCTCGGCCAGCGCCTGGTCGAGCAGCTCGAACTTGGCGCGATCGACGCGCGCCCCGGCACGGACTGTGAGCTTGTAGCTCAGCTCGCGCTCGGCGCTCAGGCGCCGCGGCGGCTTCTGACCGGGCGTCGCACCGCGTCGTTGGTGATCTTCTCGGGGCCGTCGCGCTCGTCCATCGGCGTGTAGTCGATGTCGCGAGGACCGGTGTAGATCTGGCGCGGGCGGGCGATCTTCTGCTCGGAGTCGTCGACCATCTCCAGCCATTGCGCGACCCAGCCGGCGGTCCGCGGGATCGCGAACATCACCGTGAAGTACTCGCTCGGCAGCTCGAGCGCCTCGTAGATCAGGCCCGAGTAGAAGTCGACGTTCGGGTACAGCTTTCGCGAGGTGAAGAAGTCGTCGTCGAGCGCCTGCTTCTCGAGCTCGGTCGCGATCTCGATCAGCGGGTTGTACTCGGTCGCCTCGAGCACCTCGTCGACGTGCTTCTTGATGATCCGCGCCCGCGGGTCGTAGTTCTTGTAGACGCGGTGGCCGAAGCCCATCAGCTTCTCCTCGCGGTCCTTGACGCCCTTGAGGAAGTCGGGGATGTTCTCGACCTTCTCGATTCGCCGCAGCATCTTCAGCACCGCCTCGTTGGCGCCACCGTGAAGCGGCCCGTAGAGCGCGGCGACACCCGCGGCGACCGCCGAATAGGGGTCGACCTGCGACGACCCGACCGCGCGCACGGCGTTGGTCGAGCAGTTCTGCTCGTGGTCGGCGTGGAGGATGAAGAGGACGTCGAGAGCCTTGGCCAGGCGCGGGTCGGGCTCGTACTTGACCTCGGTCATCTTGAACATCATCGAGAGGAAGTTCTCGGGGAAGCTGAGGTCGTTGTCGGGATAGACGTAGGGGAGGCCGCGGTTGTGGCGATAGGAGAAGGCCGCCAGCGTCGGCATCTTGGCGATCATCCGGACCGCCGACATGTAGCGCTCCTCGAGGTCGTCGATCTTCTTCGCCTCGGGGTAGAAGGTCGAGAGAGCCCCGACGCCGGCGAGCAGCATTCCCATCGGATGCGCGTCGTAGCGAAAGCCCTGCAGGTGCTGCTTGATGTCCTCGTGGACGAAGGTGTGGTGGGTGATGTCGAAGGTCCAGCGCTCGAGCTGGGGCTCGGTCGGCAGCTCGCCGTAGACGAGCAGGAACGCGACCTCGAGAAAGGTCGACTTCTCGCAGAGCTGCTCGATCGGGATGCCGCGGTGCTCGAGCACGCCCTTGTCGCCGTCGATGAACGTGATCGCCGAGCGACAGGAGGCGGTGTTGAGGAACGCCGGGTCATAGGTCATCAGCCCGAAGTCGTCCTCGGAGACCTTGATCTCGCGCAGGTCCATCGCCTTCACCGTGCCGTCGGTGATCTCGAGCTCGTAGCTCTCGCCGGTGCGATTGTCGGTGACGCTCAGCGTCTCGGCGGCGCCTGCTCGCCGTCGCGACCCCGCCGTCTTCAGAACTCTCCTGCTCGCTAGCCATCGCTCTCCTCGGTCAGGTTCTCTGTTCGGGTGCATTCTCGCATCTATCGCGCCTGCGCCGAGGTGCTTGAACGCAGCCTACTCGTCGAAGTGCGTCAGCGCCTTGAACGCGGCCAGGCGCTCGGCCACCTCGTCCTCGCTCAGGCTCGCGACACGCTCCGTGCCGAAGTCCTCGACGTTGAACGAGGCCATCACCGAGCCGTAGGCCATCGCCCGGCGCAGCGCCCGCTCGTCGTGCTTGCCATCGACGCGCACCGCGTCGAGGTAGCCGAGAAAGCCGCCGGCGAAGCTGTCGCCGGCGCCGGTCGGGTCGCGAACCTCCTCCAGCGGCAGCCCGGGGATCGCGAACGGCCCCTTTTCGGTGAACAGCATCGCGCCGTACTCGCCGCGCTTGGCGACGACGACGCTCGGCCCAAGTGCCATCGCCGCCTTGGCCGCGGTGACGAGGTTCGGCTGCTCGGTCAGCATCCGCAGCTCCGCATCGTTGAGCAAGAGGCAGTCGACCTCGGCGATCGCCGCCAGCAGCGACTCGCGCGCCGTCTCGATCCAGAGGTTCATCGAGTCCAGCGCGGCAAAGCTCGCCGAGGACTGCGCGCGCACGTCGCGCTGGAGGTCGGGCTGGATGTTGCCGAGGAACAGCATCTCGGCCTCACACGCGGCGGGGGAGAGCTTGGGCTCGAAGTCGGCGAAGACGTTGAGCTCGGTCTCGTCGGTGTGGGCGACGTTCATGTCGTGGTCGTAGTGACCGCGCCAGAAGAAGGTCTTGCCATCGTCGATGTGCTCGATGTCGTCGACGGCGATGTTGTGCTCGGTCAGCACCGCCAGCTGCTCGTCGCCGAAGTCGGCGCCGACGGGGCCGACCACGCGGACCTCGGTGAAGAAGCTCGCGGCAAGCGCGAAATGGACCGCGGATCCACCGAGCATGCGCTCGCGCTCCCCGAACGGGGTGCGAACGCTGTCGAATGCGATCGAGCCGACGGCGGTCAGTGACATGAGTGCGGCAGACTAGATCAATGCGAGCGATCCAGATCGACGAGTTCGGCGGGCCCGAGGTGATGCAGGTCGTCGAGCTTCCCGACCCGGTCGCCGAGCCCGGAGAGGTCGTCGTCGACGTCGCTCGAAGCGGCGTCAACTTCGCCGACACCCACGCCACGCGAAACGACTACCTCGCCGAGCAGCAGCTGCCGCTGATCCCCGGCGGCGAGATCGCGGGACGTACCGCCGACGGCAGGCGAGTGGCCGCGATCCTGGCCTCCGGAGGCTACGCCGAGAAGGTTGCCGTTGCCGAGGGCTGGGTCGTGCCGGTCCCCGACAGCGTCACCGACGACCAGGCCGCCTCGCTCTTGCTCCAAGGCCTCACCGCGCACGCCCTGGTGCACCGCTGCTCGCGGCTCGCCCGTGGCGAAACCGTGGTGATCCAGGCGGCGGCGGGCGGGACGGGCTCGCTCGCGATCCAGCTCGCCAAGCGCGCCGGCGCCAAGGTGATCGCGCTCGCCTCCAGCGAGGAGAAGCGAGCGCTGACGCTGCGACTGGGAGCCGACGAGGCAGTCGACTCGCGCCTCGGCGGCGAGGAGTTGCGCGAGGCGATCCTCGCCGCCAACGACGGTCAGGTCGACGCGGTTTTCGAGATGACCGGCGGAGAGACCTTCGATGCCTGCCTCAGGACCTTGGCCCCGTTCGGGCGCATGGTCACGTTCGGGATCGCCTCGCGCGAGCCCAACGAAGTCGCCACAGGGCATCTGCTGCGACACTCACGGGCAGTGATCGGTTTCTGGCTCATGCATCTCGTGCCCCGCCGCGACGAAGTCGCGGCGATGATCGCCGACCTCTTCGGGGCCGTGGCCGCGGGCGAGCTCGAGGTCACCCCCGGCGGCGTCTACCCGCTGTCGCAGGTGCGCCAAGCCCACGAGGACCTCGCCGCCAGGCGTACGAGCGGCAAGCTGCTGTTGGACCCGTCGACGTGACGACGTTCGCAGAGCTCGGGCTCAATCAGGACCTGCTGCTGGTCCTGGAGGAGCTCGGCTACACCGAGCCGACGCCGATCCAGGAGGAGGCGATCCCGGCGCTGCTCGGCGGCCAGGACGTGATCGGCCAGGCGCAGACGGGCACCGGAAAGACCGCCGCCTTCGGGCTGCCGCTGCTGCAGTACCTCGATCCGGGCTCGCAGGAGACGCAGGCGATCGTGCTGACGCCGACGCGCGAGCTCTGCATCCAGGTGACCCAGGCGCTGCGCGCCTACGCCGAGCACCTCGACATCGAGATCGTCGCCGTCTTCGGCGGCGCGCCGATCGCGACCCAGCAGTCGCGGCTGAGCAAGGGCGCCCACGTCGTCGTCGCCACCGTCGGGCGGATGATGGACCTGATCTCGCGCCGCTCGCTGGTCCTCACCTCGGCCCGCTACGTCGTTCTCGACGAGGCCGACGAGATGCTCGACCTCGGCTTCATCGAGGACGTCGAGAAGATCCTGCGGATGTGCCCGTCGGGGCGTCAGACGGCGCTGTTCTCGGCGACGATGCCGGCGCCGATCGCGCGCCTGGCCGAGGCGCACATGTACGACCCGGTGACGATCTCGATCACCCCGAAGCAGCTCACCGTCGACGCGATCGAGCAGGCCTACGTCGAGGTCGAGCCGCGAAACAAGACCGAGCGGCTGATCGAGGTTCTCAGGGCCGAGGAGCCCGAGCAGGCGATCATCTTCTGCCGCACGAAGATCGGCGCGGCGCGCCTCGACCGCGAGCTGCGCGACAAGGGCTTCCGGAACAAGGCGCTTCACGGCGACATGAGCCAGGGCCAGCGCGACGGCGTCATGATCCAGTTCAAGGAGCGCGGGATGCCGCTCCTGGTGGCAACCGACGTCGCCGCGCGCGGGCTCGACATCGAGCACGTCACCCACGTCATCAACTACGACCTGCCCAACAACACCGAGATCTACGTGCACCGCATCGGGCGCACGGGCCGCGTCGGGCGCACGGGTCGCGCGATCACCTTCGTCACCGGCAAGCAGCGCGACGAGATCGGCGTCATCGAGCGCGAGGCGAAGACCGTGATCGGCGAGTGGGAAGCGCCGGAGGACCGCATCGAGCACGCGCCACGACCGCGCCGTCGAGACCACTCGGCCGACCCCAAGCCGCGTCGATCCCGCGAGCGCGAGAAGCTGGCGAGCGACGAGCAAGACGACGAGGCGCACGAGCGCCGCCTGAGGAGGCCGAGCCGGCGAAGGCGGTCCCCGAGGCCGCGGGCAACGGCCGCGTCAAGCTCTTCGTCAACCGCGGCGCGCGCAGCGGCATCGGTGAGGACGAGCTGCGCTGGGCGCTGACCGAGGGCGCGGTGATCCCCGAGGACTCGATCGGCGAGATCAGGGTGCTGGAGCGCTTCTCCTTCGTCGAGCTCAGCGACGAGCACGCCAAGCTCGCGCTCGAGCGCCTCGACGGGACCAAGCTCGAGGGCAAGCAGATCCGCGTCGAGTACGCGAACGAGTAGCGGGGCGCGACCGCCCTCAGGACGAGAGCGAGACGCCGAGCAGATCCTCCAGCCTGGCGATGGTCTCGGCGGAGTCGCGATGAAGCACCGCCGTCATCCCGACCGCCTCGGCCCCGGCGCAGTTCTCACGCAGATCGTCGACGAAGACGGCCTGCTGCGGGCTCGACTTCGAGGCGCTCGCACGCCAGCAGGTAGATCTCGGGCTGGGGCTTGTGCAGCCCGACCTCGCCGGAGATCACGGTGACGTCGAAGAGGTCGGTCGGCGCGCGCTCGTAGATGCCCGAGGCCCCACGAGTTCGAGATCAGCCCGGTCTTGAGCCCTGCCGCCCGGGCGTCACGCACGGCGCCCACCATCGCCTCGTCGGGACCGAGGTCGGCGAACATGCGCGCGATCAGGCCTCGAGGCTCGTCGACTCCGAGCAGGGCGCCGAAGCCCGTCTCGAACTCCTGGTCGGAGAGCTCGCCCGTCTCGAGCCCGCGCAGCAGCCTCAGCGCTTCGGCGTCGCCGCGAAAGAGATCGCGAACGGTGTCCGGCGCCAGCCCCTCGCGCTCGCAGAAGGAGTCGAACGCCGCCCAGATGCTGGTCGTGAGCACGCCGCCGAAGTCGACGACCAGGGCCATATGCTTGCCCGGCATGGGCGCGGAGGCTACTGACGAGATCGACATTCCCCGGACCGAGTCCTGGTTCGAAGCCAACGTCGGCGAGGTCGAGCTGCCGCTTTCGTTCGAGCGCATCGCGGGCGGGCGCTCCAACCTGACCTACGAGGTGCGAGACGCCGCCGGCCGCCGCTGGGCGCTTCGCCGCCCGCCGCTCGGCACTCGCCTCGCCTCGGCTCACGACGTCGGCCGCGAGCACCGGATCATCTCCAGCCTGCAGTCCACCGACGTGCCGGTGCCGCCGGTGGTCGGCCTCTCGCAGGACGGTGACTATCCGTTCTACGTCATGGGCTGGGTCGAGGGACCGATCCTGCGCTCGCGCCACGAGGCCGATGCTTTTCCGCAGGACGAGCAGCGGCGAGCGATTGGCGAGCGCGTGGTCGACACCCTGGTCGAGATCCACGCCGTCGACCCCGATGCAGCCGGCCTCGGCGAGCTCGCCAAGAAGGAGGACTACGTCGCGCGCCAGCTCCGCCGCTGGCACGGTCAATGGCAAAAGCAGCACACGCGGGAGCTGCCGTTGATCGACGAGGTCCACGACCGCCTCGCCGCCCGCATTCCCGAGCAGGGCCCGGCGACGATCGTCCACGGCGACTATCGCCTCGACAACATGATCCTCGCGCCCAGCGGCGAGGTCGCTGCGGTCGTCGACTGGGAGCTGTGCACGCTCGGCGACCCGCTCGCCGACGTCGGCCTGCTGCTCGTCTACTGGGGCGAGGAGGGCGACGAGCTGATCCCGCTGATCGAGCCGGCGACGATGCTGCCGGGCTTCCCGGCTCGCGACGAGGTCAGGGCGCGCTATGCCGAGCAATCGGGGCGCGACCTCTCCGAGATCGACTACTACGTCGCGCTCGGCCTGTGGAAGCTCGCGATCGTGCTCGAAGGGGTGGTGGCCCGCTTCTCGGCCGGGCAGTACGGCGCCGCCGACGACGGCGAATCCGAGTTCGCTCGCAGCGTCGAGCGCCTGGCCGCCGCCGCCGACGAGGCCGAGCGCCGCCTCGGCTGAGCCGCGTCGACGCCGAGCGGCAGCTAACGCACGACTATGGGACGTAAGCTGCCGGTCGGCTTTCGGGGGCCTCGGCCTCCTTCGCCCAGTGGTTGAGCTCGCGCCTCGCGATCACCATCTTGTGGACCTCGTCGGGGCCGTCGGCGACCTTGAGCATGCGGCTGAAGCGCCACATTCCCGCCAGCGGGGTGTCGTCCGACATCCCCAGCGCGCCGTGGACCTGGATCGCGCGGTCGAGCACGTCCATGACGACGTTGGCGGCGACGACCTTGATCATCGAGATCTCGCGCCGGGCCTCCTTCTTTCCGAACGTGTCCATGCGCCAAGCAGCCATCAGCGTCAGCAGGCGCGCCTGCTCGGTCTCGATCCGTGATTTCGCGACGAAGTCCTGGACGAACTGCTTCTCGGCGAGCTTGCCGCCGAAGGCCTCACGCTCGTTGGCGCGGCGGCACATCATCTCGATCGCGCGCTCGCAGGTGCCGATCGCGCGCATGCAGTGATGGATGCGGCCGGGTCCGAGGCGGTCCTGGGCGATGACGAAGCCGGCCTGGCGGGGGCCGAGCAGGTTGCCCTCCGGTACGCGGCAGTCCTCGTAGCGGATCTCGCAGTGGCCGGGGCCGCCATCGTGGCCCATCACCGGCACGGGGCGCACGAGGTCGAAGCCGGGGTTGTCGGTGGGCACGAGGATCATCGAGGCGCGGCCGTAGGGGTGCGCGTCGGGGTCGGTGACGACCATCGCGATCGCAACCGAGGCGCCGACGGCTCCCGAGGTGAACCACTTGTGGCCGTTGATCACCCACTCGCCGTCTGAGAGCACGGCCCGGCTCTGCAGCGTGCGCGGATCAGAGCCTGCGACCTCGGGCTCGGTCATCGAAAAGCAGGAGCGGATCTCGCCCTCGAGCAGCGGCTGCAGCCATTGCTCCTTTTGCTCGGGGGTTCCGTGCTCGGCGATGATCTCCGAGTTGCCGGTGTCGGGCGCCGAGCAGTTGAACGCCATCGGCGCGATCGCCGGGCTGCGACCCATCTCCTCGCACAGGACTCCGTACTCCCAGTTGGTCAGCCCGGTGCCGTGCTCCTCGTCGGGCATGAACATGTTCCACAGGCCCTCGGCCTTGGCCCGCTCGCGGATCTCGACCAGGATCGCCGGGTAGGCGAGCCCGGACTCCTGCGTCACCTCCTCGTCGAGGGCGCGCAGCGCTTCGGCCTCGTTCGGATAGACGTGTGAGTCCATGAAGGCGCGGATCCGGTCGCGGAGCTCGGAAACGCGCGGGCTGAGGTCGAAGTCCATCGCCGGGCGAACGCTATCAGCGCCCGCTCAGGGTCAGGTCGGGGCGCTTGCGGCCGGGCGCTTGGAGCGGCTGCGGGCGGCCATCTGGGCCGCGAACAGCAAGGCCATCATCACCGAAGCGACGGCGATCCCCGGGATCACGGTGTCGGCGGATCCCTCCTTCAGGATCAGCGTCGTGCCGGAGGCGATCAGGACCACGGCAAGCGCGTAGCGCAGGAACTTCTGCGGTGCCTTGACCGAGAGATTGCTGCCGACGATCACACCGGGGATCGAACCGACGAGGATCGTCCCGGCGAGCAGGAAGTCGATGTTGCCGCCGACCCAGTGCGCGATCCCCGCAGCCCACAGCAGCACGGCGGCATGAAAGACGTCGGTGCCGACGACGCGCTGGGGGGTGAGGCGAAAGACGGCGATCAGCGAGATCGCGATCAGGGTGCCGCTGCCTGCCGATGTCAGCCCGATGACGAAGCCGGTCGTCAAGCCGGTGGCGATGGCGGCGATGATGTGACGGCGATAGAGGTGCATCGCCGAGCGTTCCTGGATCACGCCGGCGAACAGCAGCGAGCGCAGCAGGGTGGCGATGCCGACGACCAGCAGGGCGGCGCCGAGCATCCCCAGCACGAGCGCGTCGAGGTCGTCGCCGTACTCGCGCTGAAGCAACTCGATCACCCAGACGCCGGCGATCGCCGACGGCACGCTGCCGACCGCGAGCCAGAAGGCGATGCCCTTGTGCACGGTGCCGAGCTTGAGGTGCTTCCAGCCGCCCACGGTCTTGGTCACCGCCGCGTAGAAGATGTCCGTGCCGATCGCCGTCACCGGCGTGATCCCGAAGACCAAGATCAACAGCGGAGTCATCAGCGAGGCGCCGCCCATCCCGGTCATGCCGACGAGCACGCCGATGCCGAACCCGAAGACGATGATCGCCGGGTCGATGCCGAGGCCGAAGATGTAGACGACTGGGTCCATGAAGCAGGGCGGCCGACTCGGGCGAGCGAGTTAGTCTGGATTGCTGATCGACTTACTCACCAAGCGGCAGACGAGAAGGGTAGGGCAGTCGCTTTCGAAGATGCTTGCCTCCCATTCCGGTCGATTTAGTGGAGGTGGCGAAGCCGCCTCTCGCTCAGCGCTTGAGCCAGGCCTCGGGATCGTTGAGAACGGCCTCGATTCGCCACGGCATCTCGCCCCGGCTGACCTCGGCCAGCGTCGCGCTCTCGAGCACCGAGCGAAGCGCCGCCCTGACCGCGACCCAGACGTCGCGCAGACGCTCGGCTGCGCCTTCGTAATGAAGGTCCTCGGGCGCGTTCTCGTGGATGTTGGCGAGCGGTCCCTCGACCGCACGGATCACGTCCGCCACGGTGATCTCGGCCGGGTCGCGAGCGAGCCAGTAGCCGCCCTTGGCGCCGCGGCGGGCCTGGATCAGGCGGGCATGCTTGAGCTCGAGCAGGATGTGCTCGAGGAACTGCAGGGGGATGCCCTGGGCCTCGGCGAGGCGCTCGCCCTTGACGGGCTGGCCGTCGGGGCTCGCTGCCAGTTCGAGCGCCGCGCGCACGGCGTAATCGGCCTTGGCGCTGATTCGCATCCCGGCATTGTCGCAAGATGAGTCAAGAAACCACCCCCGATCGCTCGAGGGGCTACCATCTCGCGCCTCGTGATCGATCTCCAGTCCCATTCGGTCGTCTCCGACGGCCAGCTCGAGCCCGCCGACGTCGTTCGCGCCGCCGCTGCCGCCGGGATCACGGTGATGGCGCTGACCGACCACGACGGGGTCGCCGGCGTCGCCGAGGCAAACGCCACCGCGAGCGAGCTCGGGATCGAGAACGTCCCGGCCGTGGAGATGAGCTGCGTCCACAAGTACTCGGAGGACCTCCACATCTGCGGCTACTGGATCGATGTCGAGACGATCCTGCCCGCCTGCGAGAAGGCCCAGGCCGAGCGCGTCGACCGCGCCAAGCAGATCATCGCCAATCTCAACTCCCACGGTGTCGACGTCACCTTCGAGGCGGCTGTGGAGAAGGCGGGTGCCGCCGATGCGATCGGCCGCCCTCACATCGCCAAGGCCGCAGGCGCCGGCCCCGACCTCGGTCCGTTCTTCGAGGAGTACCTCGTTCCCGGCGCGAAGGCATTCGTCTCGCGACAGTGGCCGAGCGCCGAGCAGGCGGTCGAGATCATCCACGAGGCCGGCGGCGTCGCCGTCGTCGCCCACCCCTACTGGGACGTCCAGGATCCTGAGCAGGTCCGGGATCTGGTCGAGAGCCTCGTCCGCGACGTCGGCCTCGACGGGATCGAGACCTTCTATCCACCGCACACGGCCGAGCAGACCAAGCATTGCCTCGAGCTCTGCCAGGAGTTCTCGCTGGTGCCGACGGCATCGTCGGACTTCCACGGCCCCACCCACAAGACCTTCAGCCGCTGGGGGGCCTACGACACCTATGGGCTGGGCGAGCCGCAGGTGCCGCCCAGGCCGCGATAGCGGTCGCATCTGCGGGCTCATCGGGCGAACGGCTTCGCCGGCTCTCACGACTTGGGCATCGCCGAGCTGCGTCTCGCCGCGTCGCCCGCGCAGCGTCACGGTGCCGTCGAGCTCCCATCGCGAAGCCTCATCGGCGCTGGCGCGTTCGAGTACCGCCCCGGACGCCAGTAGGCGGCCCGGCTTCTCCTTCGCCAGCTCGGTCAATCGCGCGGCCTCGTTCACGGGATCGCCGATCACGGTGTACTCGAAGCGGCTCTCCTCGCCGATGTTGCCCGCCACCACCTCGCCGCACGAGACTCCGATCGCCGCCTCGAGTCCGTCGACCTCGTCGCGCAGGCGCTCTGAGAGCTCGCGCGCGGCCGCGAGCGCAGCCGACGGCGCGTCGTCGAGCGCCACCGGCGCGCCGAAGATCGCCAGGGCCGCATCGCCCTCGAACTTGTTCACCCAGCCGCCGTGGCGATCGACGACCTCGACGACGATGGCAAAGAAGCCGTTGAGCAGATCGACGACCTCCTCGGCGGGACGTTCCGAGGCGATCTCCGTCGAGCCGATCACGTCGGTGAACAGGACCGAGACATCACGCGTCTCGCCGCCGAGCTCGACCTCGCCTTCGAGCGCAACGCGGGCGACGTCCTCGCCGACGTGGCGGCCGAACAGATCCTGGACGCGCTCGCGCTCGCGCAGCCCGGCGACCATCGAGTTGAAGCCCGCCTGGAGCTGGCCGATCTCGGAGCCGTCGTAGACCGGGACCTCGACCTCGAGCTCGCCCGCTTCGACCTCCGCCACGGCCTCGCGCAAGGAGTTGACCGGGTCGGCGACGGCGCGGGCCGAGAGCATCGAGGCGTAGAGGCCGACGACCAGGCCGACGCCGCCGATCGCGAGCATCACGATCGCCAGCTCGTCGCGGGTGAAGTCGTCGTCGACCAGGGCCGAGAGCCCGATCCACATCAGGCCGAGGATCGGCACCGCGGTGCCGAACGCCCAGCCAACGAATATTCGCGTCTTCACGCCTGGGCCGAGGCGACGATCGGGCGCTCCCGCCGCAAGGGCTCGCGCCGCGACCGGGCGCAGCTGGCGCTCAGCCAGCAGGTAGACGACGGCGCAGGTGCTGAGGCCACCGAAGGCGACGGTGATCGCGACCCGCTGGCCGGACTCGAGCGAGTAGTACGCATTCAGCACCCCGAAGACGACCGTCGCCAGCGACCAGACCACGATGTGGAGGCGAACGATCCGCCGCGGCGCGCGCAGCGCCTCGACGCGCTCCTCGGGCGTCGGAACGCGATCCTCGAGCAGCCACGTGCTGACGCCGCGCAGCTTCCTGACTCCGTACCTGGTCGCGATCGGGCTGACGACGGCGAAGAACGCGCAGATCGCGATCAGGTTGACCAGCCGGACCGTCCCCTCGTCTTCGATCCCCGGTGAGAACGGCAGCACCCAGACCCCGATCGAGAAGACGATCGTCGCCCCGATCAGATTGGCGAGAATGAGCGCGAGGCTGAGCCGAAGCTGCATTCGCTTCGCGAGGTCGGCCCCCGGCTCGCCGGGACGCGGGATCAGCCACGTCAGCCGGCTGCTGCCTGCGGTTGCCACCGCGCCAGCGTATCCGCGCTAGTGCTCGGCGGGTGCCGGGCGCGGCTTGCGCCCCGAGGCGACCGGCGCCGCCTCGGCGCGGATCTCCTCCATCAGGCGGGCTGCGAACTCGCCGTGGTCCTCTCCTGGCCGGTAGTCGCCGCCGCTGGGGCGAAAGAATCGCAGGCTGACTCGCGGGCGCTTGGGGAAGCGCGCGTAGTCGGTGGTGCCGGTGACGGTGACGCAGACGATCGTCGCCTCGGGGACCGCCTCGGCAAGCCGCCCGATGCCGCTCCGCGGCCGCATCACCCGGCCGCGCGAGCGGGTGCCCTCGGGAAAGATGCCGATGCAGACTCCCTTGCGCAGGTCGGCGATCGCGCGGTCGAGGGCGCCGACGTCGCCCGCGCCTCGCAGGATCGGGATCTGTCCCATCCCGTTGAGAATCGGGCCGAGGCCGCGGATGTCCCAGAGCTGGGCCTTGGCCAGGGCCCGAAGCTGACGGTGCTTTCGCGCCGCGACGCCGATTGCGATCGGGTCCATCTGGCTGTCGTGGTTGGCGGCCAGCAGCACGGGCCCCGAGCGCGGCAGCGCGTCGAGGCCCTCGACCTGCATCCGCCCCCACCACTTCGCCCAGGGGGTGGAGACGGCCATGGCGAAGCGGTAGGTGCGGGTGAAGGATTCAGGATCGCCGTGCACCACCCGAGACTAAGGCCGATGCGCCCTAGACGGCTACCGAGGCGGGGAAATCAACGAGCGCTCAACTCGTGGGGCGGCCTCTCGCCGCGAAGTCGGCCTCCTCCTTCTTGCGCGCCTGCTTGTATCGCTGGGCTTCGACGTAGGTCCTCCTTGGTGACCTCGGCGCCGAGACACACTGCGGTCGTACTCGGCCACCTGGTAGTCGAGGTCGCGCCAGTAGTACTTGAACTCGTCCGATTGCCATCCGGCGTAGATCTGCTCCCAGCTCAGCCGTTGGAAGTGGGGCTCGAGCACCAGATCGGTGAGCTCCTCGCCCTCCGGCTGGAAGCGGAAGTCGACCGAGAGCCGCATCGAGCGGGTCGCGTTGTGGAGCGCGGCATGGACCGTCAGTGCCCCGAACAGGAGCACGTCGCCGGCCGACATGTCCGTCGTCACCCAGGTGAGATCCTCGATCATCTCGGGCGGCAGCATCGCCTGGCGGTTTCCGGCGCCGACGTGGAACTTCAGCGGCAGCACGCCCCGGCGATGCGAGCCACGTAGCACCGCGAGCGTGCCTTGATTCATCGGGCAGTCGCCGACCGGGATCCAGGCCGCGGTAAGCGATTGCGTGCCCTGGTTGTTGACGAAGTCCTGGTGCGGTGGCGTGCTGACGTATGGGCTGGTCGGAAACGAGAGCCGTGCGACCTTGAGCGGGTGCGGGAACGCGGTCTCGCCGACGACCGCGCGCATGGCCTCGAGCAGATCTTGGTCGTGGGCGAGGGTGTGGAACGCCTCGAGCTTCTGGATCTCGTCGTAGACGGCGAAGAACTCGTCCTCGCCCTCCCGCACATGCGGCCGAAGGCACGTGGCGGAGTCGAGTTCCTCGCCTCCCGGAGTCCAGCCTTCGTCGGCCAGGACCGTGAGCATCTCCCGGCGCAGAACCGCGAGCCGCTCGGGGTCGATGAGGCGCTCGAAGTAGAGGTATCCGTCGGCGTCCATCCGCCGCTGCAACGCCTCAGCATCGCCGACGAGCTCGTTCGACGGCGTCATCTGTGCGAAGGCCCAATAGTTGTTCATCCGAGACTCCGTGGGGTCGAGTTCTCTTGCCGAGAGCGGCGCGAAAGGACCGATCGCAGGCTAGCGACTGCGGCCGGCCGGTGGCGGTTTCGGAGCGGCCAACCTTGATCTGGGAGACTCATCGGCCATGGAGGCGATCGGGGAGGAGTTCTGCCGACGATACCTCGAGAGCGGGGTGTGGATGCGGACGAGCTCGGCGCGCGTGCTTGATTGGCTCTCGCGCTCGGCCCGTGGCGTTGAGCTCTACGCCGCGACCGTGGCCGGGATCAGCTGGCGCTCCTCGAGGTAGGCGAGGATCTGCTTCGCCGACTCCTCCGGCGACTGCTGCTCGGTCTCGAGCACCAGCTCGGGGTTCTCGGGCGGCTCGTAGGGATCCGAGACGCCGGTGAACTCCTTGATCTCGCCGGAGCGCGCCTTCGCGTAGAGGCCCTTGACGTCGCGCTCCTCACAGGTCTCGACCGACGCCTTGACATAGGCCTCGACGAAGCGGTCGCCCATCATCTGGCGGGCTTCGTCGCGGATGTCGCGATACGGGGAGATCGCCGCGGTGATCACCGGGACGTCGTTTCGCGAAAGCAGGTTGGCGACGAAGGCGATGCGGCGAATGTTGGTGTCGCGGTCCTCCTTCGAGAAGCCGAGGCCCTTGGAGAGGTTCTCGCGCACGACGTCGCCGTCGAGCACCTCGAGCTTCGAGCCGCGCTTGCGCAGCTCCTTGACCAGGTGGGTGGTGATCGTGGACTTGCCCGAGCCCGAGAGCCCGGTGAACCAGAGGCAGAAGCCCTTTTCGTTGGACATCAGTTCGCTTCCTTCTTGTAGGCGTCGATCAGAATCTCTGCAACCTCGTCTCGCGAGAACTCGTGGGGCGGCTTCTCGCCGGCCTCGAGCATCTCCCGCACCTTGGTCCCGGAGAGGAACAGGTGCGACTCCTGCGGGATGCGGGCAGGTCTTCGCCGAGCCCATCCCCTCGCACTCGTTGCACCAGAACGTGTGCTCGAAGAACAGCGGGGTGATCCCGAGCTCGTCCGTGTCGATGTCGTCGAAGATCCGCTGCGCGTCGTAGGTGCCGTAGTAGTCACCGACGCCGGCATGGTCGCGGCCGACGATGAAGTGCGTGCAGCCGTAGTTGCGGCGGATCACCGCGTGCAGAACTGCCTCACGCGGGCCGGCGTAGTGCATCTTGCCGGGGTTGACCCCGAGCATGACGTGGTCGGGGTGGTAGTAGTTGTCCATCAGGACCTCGTAGCAGCGCATCCGCACATCGGCCGGGATGTCGCCCTTCTTGGTCTCGCCGATCAGCGGATGGATGTAGAGACCGTCGCAGATCTCCAGCGCCGCCTTGGTCAGGTACTCGTGCGCGCGATGGATCGGGTTTCGCGTCTGGAAGGCGACGATGCGCTTCCAGCCTCGCTCGGCGAACGCGGCCTTGGATTCCTCGGTCGTCTGGTAGCGCTTCATGAACGCGTCCTCGTGATCGGGGAGCGCGTCGACCTCGATCGGGCCGGCGATGCAGCGGGCGCCCTCCTCGCGGATCGCGGCGACGCCGGGGTGCTCGTTGTCGGTGGTCCGGTAGACCTTCTCGGCCTCGAGCTCGACGTCCTTGTCGTAGATCTCCTCGACCGTGATCCGGCCGAGCTTCTTGCCGTTGCCGGCGCTGAGCTCGACAACGTCGCCGACCGAGCATTCGAGATCGGTCGCGAGCGTGATCGGGATCGGCCAGATCTCCCCGCTGCGTGAGGCGCATGTCCTCGCACACGGACTTCCAATCGTCGGATCCGAGGAAGCCGGTCAGCGGCGCGAAGCCACCGTTTCCGAGCAGCTCGAAATCCGAGGCCTGGCGGTTCGACAGCGTCAGCGCCAGGCCGGTCTCGGCGCTACCCATTGATTCCGCACTCGGTCCGGTCGGTTCCGGCCCAGCGGCCGGCTCGCTCGTCGGCACCGCTCGGCGCGACGGTCGTGCAGGGCATGCATCCGATCGACGGATATCCCTGGTCGTGAAGTGGGTTGTAAGGCACGTGATTTTCCTTTATGTAGTTCCAGATTCGCTTCTCGTCCCAGTCCACCAGGGGGTTCAGCTTCCAGAGACCGAAGCGCTCGTCCCAGCCGAACCTCGGGGCGTTTGCGCGAGTCGGTGAGTCGGCTCTGCGAATACCGGACACCCAGCAACTGACGTCGCCGAGGGCCGTTCGCATCAACTCGACCTTGCGGTCTGCGCAGCAGCCGTCCTGGCCAGGGCGCAGGAGGTTAGCGGCGCGTCGCTCCTCCTGCTCTGCGAGTGAGATGTCGGCAAAGCGCTCGAACTCGATGCCGTAGCGCGCGGCGAGCGCGTCCCGGGTCGCGTAGGTCTCGGGAAACAGCAGTCCGGTGTCGACGTAGAAGCAGCGCGTCTCGGGGGCCACCCGGGAGACCATGTCGACGATCACCGAGCTCGTCTTCTGAAACGAGACCGCGATCCGCAGGTCGCTGCCGAAGCGGTCCTGGGCCCAGACGATCGCCTGCTCGGCGTTCATCGATTCGACCTCCGCGCCGAGCAACTCCGGGTCGACGATCTCGCCGTCGATCGTCGGCAGCGCGGGCGCGTGGCCGTTGCCGTTGCCGCGTCGACGGCATCGGGGTGTCGATCAAGTACGAGTTGCTGGCCATCAGATCGCGCACTCGCCTTCGCCGCGCTCGACCGCGTAGGGCTCGGAGCGGTTCCAGTCGATGAACTCGTTCATCGTCTCGAGGTTGAACTCGGCCGGCAGCGACAGGTCGCGGACGAGGTCCTCGAACTCCTTCGTCCCCACCCGCTCGACGAACTGATTGAACGTCTCGACGTCGGAGGCACGGTTGGACTCGTAGTGGCGAATCCAGCGCTCGACCGCGTCGGGGACGCGCTTGGACGGCAGTCGCAGCTTCAGACGGTGGCCGAAGATCACGTCGCCGCCCTCGAAATTGCCGCCGAGATGCGGGATGTAGGCGGGCATCGTCCGCTCGCCGACCTTGATCGAGGCGCCGTAGAAGCCGATGTTGCCGATGTGGTGCTGACCACAGCCGTTGGGGCAGCCCGACATCTTGATGTGGATCTGGCGGGTCAGCGGATCGGTGATCTGCATCGACTCGATCCGCTCCTGCAGCGCCCGGTTCAGTCCCATCGAGCTCGTGATCCCGAGCTTGCAGCTGTCGGTGCCGGGACAGGAGACCGTGTCTTCGATCGTCATCGCGCCGGCGCCGCCGAGGCCGAGCTCGCCGAGCCGGCGCCAGACGTCGTAGACGGCCTCGTCGCGAACCCAGCGCAAGACGAAGTTCTGCTGCACCGTGGACCGGGCGTAGCCGCCCGTGTACTCGCGCATGATCTGGCCGAGGCCGCGAAACTGCTCCGGGGTGAGGTCGCCGCGGGTGACCTTGACGGTCACGGTCGAAAAGCCCGCCTGGCGCTGAGGCGCGACGTTGGCCTCGCGGAAGCGCTCGAACTGCGAGCTGTCGCCGTTGGCGCTGGTGAACGCCTCGGGGACCGCGGGCGCGTTGAGCTCCTCCTCGTCGATGAACAGGAGGCGGTCGATCGAGAAGTCGCGCTCTTCGACCCAGTCGCCCTCGAGCTCTTGGTCGACCATCTCGCGGAAGGCCTCGATGCCGACCTTGTCGACCAGGACCTTGATCCGGGCGCGGGCGCGGTTGACACGCAGCCACTCCTGGCGGTCGAAGATCCGCAGGCAGGCCTCGGTGACCTTGAGGTAGTCGCCGTTGTCGAGCTCGACGAACTCGTACAGGGTGGGGGCGACGCGGGGCATGATCGAGGTGCCGCCGCCGACGACGATCTCGACCCCGCGGACGCCGTCGCGCTCGCGCGGGATGAAGCCGATGTCGTGGATGCGGGTGATCGCGACGTCCTCGGAGGTGGCCGTGAACGCGGTCTTGATCTTGCGCGGCATCAGCTGCGTCGTCGGGTGGCGGACGAAGTAGCGAACGTATGCGCCGGCGTAGGGCGTGATGTCGAAGAGCTCCGAGTGCGCGACGCCGGCGAAGGGATCGCCGGTGACGTTGCGCACGGTGTTGCCGCAGCCCTCGCGCGAGGAGAGGCCGACCGCGGAGATCTCCTTGATCAGCTCCTTCATGTCGGTCAGCGGCACGTGGTGGATCTGGATGTTCTGCCGGGTCGTGATGTGGCCCTTGTTCAGCGGCGCGAACTGCTCGACCACGCTGGCGAAGGCGTCCATCTGATCGGGAGTGACACCGCCCATCGGCAGCTTCACGCGAACCATCTGCACGTCGGGCTGGCGCTGCCCGTAGACGCCCTGCTTGAGGCGGAAGCCGATGAACTCGGTCTCCTCGGTCTGACCGTCGAGAAACTTGTCCGCCTCGGAGTCGAAGTCGTCGAACTCGTGCTCGAGGATCGGGATGATGTGGCCGGGGACGTTGTCGTAGACCTCGGGGTTGGTCAGCGAGCCGATCGGCCCTTTGCCCTCCTGGGTCTTGCCATGGGCTTGGTCGAGCTGATCGGGGGTGGCCTTGGCCTTGGGGTTCTGCGCAGGGGCAGAGGTGGGCTCCATGCGCGCGCATAATACACGAATCCTGATTGGGATTAGGGTATTTAGCCCTGACCGGTCGGCCCGCGAGGGCCGGAGTGGCTCGTCAGTCGACGTCGGTGTTGTCGATCAGGAAGGCGACGCGCACGTGGGCGCGGTACTCGTCGAGGTTCTCGCCGCGAATACCGGTCGAGACGATGTCGACGGCACGGATGTTGCGCAGCGACGACTGCGCCTGGGTCAGGGCCTGCTTGGCGGCGTCATCGGTCGACGTCTTCGAGCTGCCGACGAGCTCGATGATCTTGACTACGGCCACGTTCTCCTCCTCTGGGCTGCCGGCTTCGGGGCGTCCGGCGTGAACGAGTTCTATCGCGGCGCGTGACCCCAGGCGGAGCCGCTCACCTGCCGCGCGGCGATGCCCTCCTCGAGGGCCGCGCGCTGCCATCGGCTTTGAGTCTGCGCCGCCGGCATCCGGCGCGGGCGCCGTATCGGCGAGAAACTGCTCCAGCGCGGCGACGATCGCCGCCGCTTCGCCGGCGGAGGCGGCCGGCGAGATCAGCTCGATCCGCGGCCGCGGAGGCTTGCGGTTGCCGTTGGTGGCGCTCATCGGCTGTGAAATCTAACCTGCGCAGCGATGAGCGCAGATCGCGGTGTTCGACGGCGAGACGGTGCTGGCGGCGGTTTCGCCGCTGCGCCGCGATCGAGCGCACGCGCATGGCTTTCGAACGTCATGCGGCCGGCGATTGGGTGATGCCGGCCAAGGTCTACGTCGATGCGCCGCCCGCCGGCGACTTTCGCGCGATGCCCGCGCGCGGCGAGGGAGTCGCGACGCTGAAGTGGGTCACCTCGTTCCCGGCCAACCCGTCGCGTGGGCTGCCGGTGGTCGCCGGCGCGCTGCTCGTCTCCAGCGCCGACACGGGTGAGCTTCAGGCGATCATGGACTGCGCGGCGATCACCTCGCTTCGCACCGGCGCGGCGGCGGCTGTCTCGGCGCAGGTGCTGGCGCGTGACGACGCGCGCTCGGTCGGGCTGATCGGTTGCGGGGTCAACGGCGCCTGGGCGGCGCGCTGCTTGGTCGCGGCCGGCTACGGGCCCGGCGTCTGCACCGACGTACGCCCGGAGGCCGCCGACGCCCTGGCCGCCGAGCTCGGCTGGCGACTCGGGCTCACGCGAGCAGGCGGCGGGCGCAGACATCGTCGTCACCGTGACCCCCGCCGACGCGCCCGTGATCGGCGAGGCGGACCTGCGGCCCGGTCAGCATCTGGCGGTGCTCGGCGCCGACGCCCACGGCAAGGCCGAGGTCGAGCTCGATGCGCTTGCGCGCTGCCGGCTCTTCTGCGACGAGTGGGTGCAGGCCTCGAAGGGCGGCGAGCTCTCGGGCGCGGTCGACGTCGGCGCCGTGGCGCAGGCCGACGTGACCGAGATCGGCGCTGTCCTGCTCGGCCGCGCCGCTGGACGCGCCGGGCCCGACGAGATCACGCTCTTCGACTCGACCGGCCTCGCCACCCAGGACCTCGGCATCGCCCTCGCGGTCCTCGATGCCTGGCGCGGCTCGGGGGTCCGATCACCGCGCCGCGATCTCGCGATGAGCGCCTCGCTCCCGCTACTGCGCGCGCTTGACCTTCTCGCAGCTGCGGTTGAGCTTGTCCTTGCGGTCGGCCTTGACCCGATCGCGGCCGGCGCCGCAGCGAATCTGATCGCGAGCGCCGTCACGGGCCTTGATCCTGTCGCGCCCGCCGCCGCCGCGCAGCTTGTCGCGATCGTCGCCGCCGCTGATCCTGTCCTTGCCGCGCCCGCCCTGGATGCAGTCTCGGCCGGCCTTGCCCTTGAGCCGGTCGTTGCCCGGGCGGCCGCGCAGCCGATCGCCGCCGGAGGTTCCCTCGAGGCGGTCGCGCTTCGGGGTGCCCTTGATCGTGTTGGCGCACCGGCCGCCTGCGCCTCCGGCGCTGCGGCGCGGGTCGGAGACCAAGAGCTCGACGTTGCGTGCGTCGGCCTCGCCCTCGCCGCAGGCGGCGCCGTCGCACGCTCGTCCGCCCGCTTGCGTGTCGTTGTAGGAGATCGTGCGACCGACCGAGGCCATCTCTGCCGGAGTGAAGCCACCCGCCGGCCCGGGGCCCGGTGCTGTCGCCGGGCTCGCGTGGTCGACGATCGTGCCGAAGATCGAGAGCGTTCCGTCGTCGTTGTCGAAGAACTCGAGCAGGCGGCTCTGCTGAGGCCAGTCGGCCTCGGCCGCGACCCGGATGCTCCAGAAGCCGCCGCCGTCGGGATTCGCGTGAGGCTCGACCGAGTTCACGTGCGAATGGCCGGCGACCCAGGCGACGACGTGGGGGAACTTGAACAGCAGCTTCTCGAGGTCGTCGCCGAGATGGATCGGACTCGAGCTGCGCGGGTCGATGTCGCAGCCCGGATTGGCGTCGTGGCCATGGCTGTCGGGTCCCGTGCACGGCGGCGCGAGCTCGTCCTCGACGTCGGCGGTCAGGCTCGGGATCGCGTGATGGCTGAAGAGGACGACGAGCTCGTCGGCTTCGGTTGCCTTCTCGAGCTCGCCCTTGAGCCACTTGAACTGGGGGTCGTCGACGTTGCCGTCGGACGAGGGGCCGATGACGCCGGCCTCGGAGACCGTGTCGACCGAGATGAAGCGAAAGCCTGGCTTCGGGCTGAACGAGTAGTAGCCGGCCGAGCCTCCCGAGGCGGACTCCTCGGCCGGATCGACGAAACCGAAGCCGTGGCCGTCGGCCTGGGTGCCGGCGCGAAAGACGTCCTTGTACTCCTTCTTGGAGACGTAGCGGCGCTTGGGATCGGGGGGGACGAGGGTGACGTTGTTGGGGTTGCTGGTCGCGCTCGCGACGAGGTTCTCCGGACTGAGGGCCGCGAGCGCAGCGGCGAAGCTGGAGTCCGTCACCAGGGGCGAGATCGGCTTGATGCAACCGACTGCGACGCCTTCATAGCCTGCATTCGCAGCGGCGTTGCCCTGCACCAGGGCGTCGTGATTGCCAAAGGTGACGTAGGAGGGCATGTCGAGTCCGGCAGCCGTGAACGGCTGCTGCGCGCGGTCCATCAGTCCCGGGTAGGCGGGAAAGGTCTCGAAGGCGCCGGCCGGCTGGTCGGGGTCCCAGTACTGCGGAGTCGGACCCTCGGCGAAGTCGTCGAAGTCCTGGACGCCGGTGTACTTCGGCGTCGGCGCCCTCGTCGGTGACGCCCGGCACGCACCCCTCGCCGGGATAGCCGACCGGGGTGTTGATGCCGCTGTTGGGGTCGATCGGGCCTCCCTCCATCAGCGTTCGCACCCATTCGGTTTCGTTGAGCTGCTGGCTGTCGGCGATGTCGCCGGTGTTGATCGTGAACTCCATCACCCCGCGCGAGCCGTCCCCGGCGGCGACCGGGCTCTGCGTGGCAAGCGCGTTCAGCTGGCGGATCATCGCGTCGTCGATCTGCGGGTTCATCGCCTCCCACGGCCGCCAGGCGGCGCTGAACGGGCCGGTGTCGATGAACTCGACGCGCGCCGGCGACTCCTCGTCGGCGAGCTGGAAGTCCGAGAGCTGGCCGAAGTAGAGCATCGAACTGCGCCGCTCGGCGCGTCCGGCCTCGGCCTTGCCGATCTTCGCCTCACGGGTGATGTAGGGCTCGCCGGGACCGACGGTGAGGTTGCGAAAGTCGGGCGCCGCGTCCGGCGACGATGCGCTGGTCGAGCGTCGTCTTGCCGAGCGGGTCCTGACTCTGACCGCCGGCCGGCGCCGCAACGGCAAGGGCGAGCAGCAGCGCGCCGCCGGTCCCAACGGACCAACGTGCCTGCCTGCGCTTCGATCTGCCCCGATCCTGCATCCGTACCTGTCGGCGACGCTACCAGTGCCCGCGCGCACAGGCGCCGATCGATTGGCTGGGTACCGCTCAGCCCGAGGCCACTAAGGGCCGGAGGTCATCTCCACGCGGAAGTTCGCGCCGTCGAAGCGTTGCCAGGTCGCCTTCGCTTCTATGACGCCTCCCGGTGGTGTGGCATCAGCGGAAACTTGCGGCAGAAATGCGTTCTGGCCGCCATCCGACAGAGTCTCCACGTGATTCCCAAGGTGCCCTCCCGGGAACGCGTTCGGGCTTCGATGCGCGAGAACCCCGAGCTGTCGGGGCGCTGCCAGACAAAGACCGCGGCACCAGCGATGTCGACCGCCACCTGGGGTGCCTGGGCATCTCTCCCCGGGGCCGAGAGGGTCTGGACGTGCGCTCAACTCGCCGGCCGTCGACCGCGCCCGCGTCTGGATTCTGTCGGTGGGGCCGAGGGAGAGCCGCCAGGTGAAGACGGCCTCGCCGTCTGGATCGATCGCGACCTGGGGCTGAAACGCGTCCCGCCCGGCGGGCGAGACGTTCTGCCCCGGCCCGAAAACGCCGGCCGCCGACCGCGCCCGCGCCTGGATCCGTTGATTCGTTCCATCACTGGTGCCCCAGACGAAGACCGCGTCGCCGTCGGCGTCGACCGCGACCTTCGCGTTGAACGCGTCACGACCGGCGGCGGAGATCGTTCTGCCCGGTCCCAGGACGCCGCTGGCTGAGAGCACCCGAGTTTGGACCCTGTTGGTCGATCCGTCCGAGCGAACCCAGACGAAGACCGCATCGCCGTTGGCGCCGACCGCCACCTGCGGGTTGTACGCATCCTGGCCGGCGCCGGACAGCGACGCGACCGGGCCGAGGATGCCGGCCGCCGAGCGCGCTCGCATTTGGACTCTCTGGCCGGAGCTGTCGGAGAGCCGCCAGGTGATAACGGCGTCGCCGCCTGGATCGATCGCGACCTGGGGCTCGAACGCGTACCCGCCGGCAGGCGAGACGTTCTGCACCGGGCCGAGAACGCCGTCCGCCGACTGCCCCCGGGTCTGGATCCTCTGGTTGGTTCCGTCGAAGCGCGCCCAGACGAAGACGGCGTCGCCGTCGGCGTCGACGGCAACCTGAGGGCTGCCTGCATCGTGGCCGCCGGCGGAGACGGTCTTCCAAGTGCGCAGGACAGCGCAGGAGAAAAAGCACGTCCGCGTCTGGATCCGCTCGTTGGTACCGTCAGACCGCTGCCAAATGACTGCCGTATCGCCGTCCTCGTCGACTGCCACCTGGGGCTGCGTCGCCGACTGGCCGGCCCCGGAGAGGGTCCACGGAGTCGCCCACTCAGCCGCAGCCACAGCGGGCGCGACTGAAGCGCTGAGTGCAGACGCGACGAGCGCGAGGCAGACTCGAGCTGGTCTGAGCCCGGAGCCGCGAGGCCGCGATCTTGCCATGCGAGCGAGTCTACGCCCCACAACCCCCAGCTGCGACCCGCGACCGGCCCGAACGTCAGCCGGTTGACGTTCGTGCCGTCATGTGCCTCTCGGAGCCGCCAGCTCGCGAATCACGGCGTCGCCGAGGTCGGCCGCGCAGGCGATCGTCGGGTAGCTCAGGTTCTCGGGCAGGTCGGAGGGCTGGTGGTAGTTGGAGAGCCCCTTGTGGCGGTTGATCGAGACGAAGCAGGTCGTCGCGATCCCCATCCTGCTCGGAATCACCGAGTCGGTGCTGGTGCTCGCGCGCATGCCGCGGCGCATCGGGATTCCCTCGCGCTGGGCGACGCGGTCGCAGAGGTCGCGAAGGCCGCGGTCGAAGTAGTCCTCCATCACCAGCTCGCCCTCGCCCTCGAGCATCGCCAGCTCGGGCGAGCCGACGCTGTCGAAATTGAGCACCCAGGTGCGCTCGCGGTCGAGCGGGCGCAGATGACGCTTGGCGAAGCCGTAGATCCCGCCCTGCAGCACCTCCTCGGCTCCGCAGGAGGCGAGCACCACGCGCACGCCCTCGACCGGGCGCTCGCGAAGCGCCTCCGCCAGGGCGACGAGCACGGCGACGCCGCTGAGGTTGTCGTTGGCCCCGGGGACGACCGGGCTGCGGGCGATGTCGGCGAGCGCCGCGGTGGTCGCGGCCGAGAGCGCGGTGCCGGCAGCGACGAGGCCGCGGCGCCGGCTCGCGGCGCCGGCGGCGACGAGCCCAGGGCCCGCGAGCGCGAGCCACCACTGAGGGAGTCGCGGTGTCGATCCGCTCGATCACACCGGGAAACCAGTCGACCAGCTTTCGCTGCAGGGTCTGGTCGAAGATCAGGCCGGTGCGCGCGGCGTCGTGGTGGGCGAGGGCGACGACGGTGCGCTCGGCATCCGGGTCGCCGGTCTCGGCAACGACGTTCCAGGTGGTCTTGCGCTCGGCCACGGCGCGGCGCAGTGGCCGGGCGCCGTTGGAGATGTCGTCGGCCATCAACGCTGTCGCGGCGGCGCCGCCGGCGAGCCCGACCAGTCTTCCCCTGCGGCTCAGCGCCGCGATCCCCGCGGCCGCCGCGGCGGCGCTGACCCCGGCGAGCATCCCGGCGAAGCCGTCGAGGAACTCCTCCTCTTCCACCCGGGCGTCGAGGCCGACCGCCCGCAGGCGCTGGGCGAGCCACTCGGCCGCCTCACGCTCGCCCTCCGAGCCGGCGAGGCGCTCGATCGGGGCGAGCGCCTCGACCACCTCGCGCAGCGTCGCTCTCGGGCGTGCTCGCGGCGGTCGTGGCCAGGGCTGCGTTGGTGCTCATCCGCGTCGTGCTCGCGGCGCCGGCTACTGGACGTCGACGAGGTCGACGATGAAGACGAGGGTTTCGTTCGGGCGGGATGTCGGGCGGCCGTCCCTGCGCGCCGTAGCCGAGGTCAGGCGGGATGATCAGCTGTCGCCGACCGCCGACCTTCATCCCGGGAATGCCCTCGTCCCAGCCGGGGATCACGCCTCCCGCACCGAGCTCGAACGTGTACGGCTCGCCCCTGTCCCAGGAGGCGTCGAACTCCTCGCCGTTCGAGTAGTTGACGCCCACGTACTGCATCGAGACCGTGTCGCCGGTCTGCGCCTCGGCCCCGCTGCCCTCGGTGATGTCGTCGATCTCGAGGCGCCGTCGGCGGCTCGCCCTCGGGAACCTCGACCTCGGGCCTCGTCGGTTCCTCGCTCGCCGCCGACTCGTCGCCGTTGCCGGTGGTGACGACGATCACCGCGATCACGAGCGCGACGGAGAAGACGCCTATGGCGATGAGCTTGGTCCGCATCAGAGCGGGATGTTGCCGTGCTTGCGCTTGGGCTGCTCCACGCGCTTGGTCTGCAGCGTGCGCAGGGCCCTGATCAGCTTCGGGCGCGTCTGGCGCGGTTCGATCACGTCGTCGATGTAGCCGCGCTCGGCCGCCGCGTAGGGATTGGCGAAGTGCGCCTTGTAGTCGTCGATCAGCTTCTGGCGGCGCTCGTCGGGCGTCGGCGATTGAGCGATGTCCTTGCGGTAGATGATGTTGACGGCGCCCTCGGGCCCCATCACCGCGACCTCTGCCTGGGGCCAGGCGAAGTTGAAGTCGGCCAGCATGTGCTTGGAGTTCATGACGTCGTAGGCGCCGCCGTAGGCCTTGCGCGTGATCACGGTCAGCTTCGGCACGGTGGCCTCGGTGAATGCGTAGAGCAGCTTGGCTCCGTGGCGGATGATCCCGTTCCACTCCTGCGAGGTCCCGGGAAGGAAGCCCGGAACGTCGGTGAAGGTGACGATCGGGATGTTGAAGGCGTCGCAGAAGCGGACGAAGCGCGCGGCCTTCTCCGACGACTCGATGTCGAGCACGCCGGCGAGGTGCTTGGGCTGGTTGCCGACGATGCCGACGGGATAACCGTCGAGGCGCGAGAAGCCGATGATGATGTTCTGGGCGAAGTGCTGCTGGACCTCGAAGAAGTCGCCGTCGTCGACGACCAAGGAGACGACCTCGCGCATGTCGTAGGGCTTCTGCGGGTCGGGTGGGACGATCGTGTCGAGCGCCTCGTCCATGCGCTCGGGGTCGTCGTAGGGCTCCAGGCGCGGCGGCATCTCGAGGTTGTTGAGCGGCAGGAAGCTCATCAGGTAGCGGATGTCCTCGAGGCACGACTCCTCGTCCTCGGAGGCGAAATGCGCGACTCCCGACTTCGAGTTGTGGGTCATCGCGCCGCCCAGCTCCTCGAACTCGACCTCCTCGCCGGTGACGGTCTTGATCACCTCGGGTCCGGTGATGAACATGTGCGAGGTCTCCTTGACCATGAAGATGAAATCGGTCATCGCCGGCGAGTACACGGCGCCCCCCGCGCACGGGCCCATGATCGCGCTGATCTGCGGGATCACGCCCGAGCAGTTGACGTTGCGGACGAAGACGTCGCCGTAGGCGCCGAGCGAGACGACGCCCTCCTGGATGCGGGCGCCGCCGGAGTCGTTGATGCCGATCACCGGGGCGCCGACCTTGGCGGCCAGGTCCATCACCTTGCACATCTTCTCCGCCATGACCTCGCCGAGCGAGCCGCCGAAGACGGTGAAGTCCTGGCTGAAGACGAACACGGTGCGATCGTCGATCGTGCCGTAGCCGGTGACGACCGCGTCGCCGTAGGGGCGCTTCTTGTCCATGTCGAACTCATGCGTGCGGTGACGCACGAAGACATCGAGCTCCTCGAAGGAGCCGGGGTCGAGCAGCTTCTCGATCCGCTCGCGGGCGGTGAGCTTGCCCTTGGCATGGTGCTTTTCGACCGCTTCGTCGGAGGCCGAGTTGATCGCCTGCTCGCGCAGCTCGCGCAGATAGGCGAGCTTCTCCTCCAGGGTTAGCGGGTTCTTCTCGCGCACGGGGCGCGGGATTCTAGGCCGCCGGGACGAGAGGCCGGAGATTCTCAGGTCCCCGGGTAGCAGGCGACCTGAACGGTGAGTGTGTCGTCGCCGTCCTTGTCGACCTCGCCCCTGACCCTGTATCCGACCGGCAGGCCGCCGGTTGCGGGCTGGCCGTTCTCGCCGAGGAAGGCGGCCGAATGGATCCTGTTCTCGAGCGTGTTCGAGTTCGAGTTGGGGTTGCCGCTCCAAAATGCACCGCCGCCCATGGCGACATCGGGGAGGAAGCTGGGACCGACGTTGCAGCGCACGAAGACCTCCCTCGAGGTCCCGTTTCCGTTCCCGTCGTCCTGGCTCCCGCCGGGGACTACGACCGAGTTCGACTTGATGTAGGCCCGGCGGTAGTCGAGGTACCTGGTGGTGATGGCGGTGTTCGCGATGATCGCATTACTGCGCGGAGCTCGCCTGGTTGGCGTCTTCGGCTCTCGGCACGGTGCCGAGGGTCGACTCGTCGACGTCCACACCCCGGACCCCGTTGGTGGCGATGTCGATACCGTCGATCGTCCCGTCGAGGATGTCCTCGCTGAGCAGCGAGTTGTTGAGGACGTCGGCGCTTCTTATCGTTTCGTCGACGACCTTGCTCGCGACGACCGAGTCGGGGGCGAGCCTGGCCGCGTTGACCGCGGCGGTGGCGAGGTCGGCGGTCCCCACCTCGGCGTTGATGATGTCGGCCGAGTCGATCGTGTTGGCGCCGCCGGGATGTGTGGCCCAGCCGACCCCTCCGGTGAGAGCGAAGAACAGCGCGACGAGAGCGATCGCGTTCTGTCGCAGATACTCGCTGATCCTGCCGCGCGGCTTCGATTCCTTCATTTAGAGGAGCCTCCCTTGCTCGCACGCCATTGTCTCCGACTTTTCCGCGAAGTCAAGCCTTCATGCGGTCGCCGCTCGTGTGAGCACGTCGGTGAGGATGGCGACGAGACGTGGGTCGAGCTCGGTTGCTGAAGCCTGCTCCAGGGCCGCAATCGCCTCGCGATGCGCAGGCTCGCCGCCGCCCTCGGCCCGCGCAAGAGCGCTCGCCGCGAGACAAGACACCCGAATCAGCCTCGACTCGAGGGGGATCTGCTCGCCGGCGATGCCCTCGGGCCCGCGGCCGTCGAAGCGCTCGCGCACGCGCACCAGCCAGCGACAGACGTGCTCGGGGATGCCGGCGCCACGGGCGAGCTTGTAGCCGGCTTCGTAATGACTGTCGACGGCGGCGACCTCGGACTCGTCGCGGTCGGCGGCAGCCTTGGCGAGGGTCGCGGCGGAGACGTAGACGAGGCCGACCTCGTGCAAGACCGCCGCCTCGCGGGCGACCTCGCATTGGCTGCGATCGAAGGAGAGCTCGACCGATACGGCGAACGCGTAGGACCCGGTCGCGGCGGCGTGAGCGCGCGAGCCCGGCAGATGCGCCTCGAGCGCCTCGACCAGCGGTGCGCCGCGAGCCTTCAGCAGCGCCGCCAGGTCGGGCTCAGCTGAAGGCGCGACGCCCGGGCGATCCGAGCTCATCGAGAAGGCTCTCGAGCGCAGCGATCGCTTCGGCCGGGTTCGGCCGAGAATGCTGCGCGGTGATCTTGACTGCGGTCCCGAAACCGCTTGCGGCCAGCTCGATCGCGATCCACGAGCTCGAGCCGGGGTCGGCCGAGCGCCAGGCCAGGAGCTGCTGAGGCTCGCGATCGGTGACTTCGACGGAGATCGGCTGGGCGCCGCCGCGCAATTCTCCCATCCAGGCCTGCATCCGCTCCTCGTTGTCGGCGAGCTGCCACAGCTCGGGAGCGGACTTGACCAGCGTTCGCTTGGTCTTCGATTCCATGTGCGCGTGGTTCGGCCGTCGGATCTGGACTCCTGCCGCCGATTTGACGTTTGCAGCCGCTGGCGCTAGAAGAACGCGCCGCCCCTGTACTCGCCGAACTCCTCGCGCATCGCGTTGCAGACCTCTCCGATCGAGGCGTTGGCGGCCAGCGCGTCGCGGATCGGATGCAGGAGATTGCCCTCGCCGCGGGCGACCTCGCGCAGCGCCTCGAGCTTGGATTGGACCGCGGATTGGTCGCGGTCGGCCTTGAACTTGGCCAGGCGCTCCTTCTGCCGGCGCTCGGCCTCGGGGTCGACCTTGAGGATGTCGACGTCGTCGATCGTGTCGGTGACGTACTTGTTGACGCCGACGACGATGTCCTGGCCCGACCTGTAGCGCTCGTGGTAGGACTGCGCCGACTCCTCGATCTCGCGGGCGATGAAGTCGAGCGCCTCGACCGACCCTCCGAGCTCCGCGACCTTCTCGATCAGCTCCCACGAGCGCTTCTCGATCTCGTCGGTGAGCGACTCGACGAAATACGAGCCGGCGAAGGGGTCGACGGTGTCGGCGACGCCCGATTCATGCGCGATCACCTGTTGCGTGCGCAGCGCGATTCGCGCCGAGCGCTCGGTCGGCAGCGCCAGCGCCTCGTCGAACCCGTTGGTGTGAAGCGACTGCGTGCCACCGGCGACCGCGGCGAAGCCCTGAAGCGCGACGCGGATGATGTTGACCTCCGGCTGCTGGGCCTGAAGCGTGACCCCGCCGGTTTGAGTGTGAAAGCGGATCGTCTGCGAGCGCTTGGACTCCGAGCCGAAGCGCTCGCGGACGATCTCGGCCCACATCCGGCGCACGGCGCGGAACTTCGCCACCTCCTGAAAGACGTTGTTGTGGCAGTTGAAGAAGAAGGCCAGGCGCGGCGCGAAATCGTCGATCTCCAGGCCGCGGGCGAGAGCCGCCTCGGTGTAGGCGATCGCGTTGGCGAGGGTGAAGGCGACCTCTTGGACGGCCGAGCAACCCTTTTCGCGCATGTGGTAGCCGGAGATCGAGATCGTGTTCCACTTCGGCACCTTCTCGGCGCAGTACTCGAAGATGTCGGTGGTCAGCCGCATCGTCGGCACCGGCGGATAGATGTAGTTGCCGCGGGAGACGTACTCCTTGAGCACGTCGTTTTGAACCGTCCCGCGGAGCTTCGTCGAGGGCACGCCCTGCTCCTCGCCGACGAGCTCGTAGAGCAGGAGCAAGATCGCCGCAGGAGCGTTGATCGTCATCGAGGTCGAGACCTCGTCGAGCGGGATCTGATCGAAGCAGATGCGCATGTCTTCGATCGTGTCGATCGGGACGCCGGTGCGCCCGACCTCGCCGTCGCACAGCGGGTCGTCGGAGTCGCGTCCGAGCTGGGTCGGCAGATCGAAGGCCATCGAGAGCCCGGTCGAGCCGTGGTCGAGCAGATAGCGGTAGCGGTTGTTGGTGTCCTCGGGGCTGGAGAAGCCGGCGTACTGGCGCATCGTCCAGAGGCGGTCGCGGTACATGCCCTCGTGGATGCCGCGGGTGAACGGATAGGAGCCGGGCTCGCCGAGGCGCTCCTCCAGGCCCGGGGCGACGTCGCCGGACTCGTACAGCGGCTCGACCTCGATCCCCGAGTCGGTGATCACGCGCTCGTCGTCGGGACCGACGACGGGGGCGATGTAGCGATGCAGATCGTCTTCGACCGCGCGCTCGATCCGCTCGTCGGGAGGCCCCGATGCCTCTTGGGTCGCCATCGACACAAGCATAGGAGCAGAAGGGGTTTCGCCCTACGATCGCGCCATGCGCGTTGCGATCGCGACCTTCACCGGTCTCCCGCCCGAGTTTGCCGACGACCAACGGCTCGCGGTCGCGCTCGAGAATCTCGGGATCGAAAGCGAGCCCATCGCCTGGGACGAGCCGGATGCGAACTGGCGCCAGTTCGATGCCGTCGTGATCCGCTCGACATGGGACTACGCGCGCCGCCGCGACGAGTTCCTCGCCTGGGCCGACTCGGTCGGCGACCGCCTCCACAACTCCGCGGCGGTGCTGCGCTGGAACAGCGACAAGCGCTACCTCGGCGAGCTTGCCGAGGCCGGCTTTGCGACGGTGTCGACGACCTACGTCGGCCCGGGCGACTCGATCGGCGAGCTCAGTGGCGAGATCGTGGTCAAGCCGACGATCTCGGCCGGCGGGCGCGACACCGGGCGATTCGGCCCGGCGGCCCACGAGGGGGCGCGAAGCTTGATCGCGGCGATCCAGGCCAGTGGCCGGACCGCGATGGTGCAGCCCTATCAGCCCAGCGTCGACAGCGCCGGCGAGACCGCCGTCGTCTGTCTCAACGGCGAGCCCAGCCACGTGTTGCGAAAGCGCGCCGTGCTGGGCGCCGACGAGGTCGCGCCGGTGAGAGACGACGCCCTCGGCGCGGCGGAGATCATGTACGACCCGGGTCTCGTCACGGCCGGCGAGGCGAGCGAGCGCGAGCTCGCACTCGCGCGAGAGGTCATCGCCCACGTCGCCGCGCGCTTCGGCTACATGCCGCTGTACGCGCGCGTCGACCTGCTTCAGGACGCAGACGGCGCGCCTCTCGTGCTGGAGCTCGAGGCCGTCGAGCCCAACCTCTATCTCGACCAGGTCGAAGGCGCGTCGCAGCGGGTCGCGGAGGCGATCGTCGCGAGGCTCTAGGAGGCCGCGCCGATCGCCGCCTCGACGGCGGCCGCCATCTGCTCGGCGGGCGCCGGGTAGGTGTAGGGAGCGACCGCGTCGGCGGGCGGTGGCTCGAGGCCGCCGACGGCGAGCTTCGCCAGCGCGGCTGCGATCGCCGCCGGGTCGTCGGCGCGAACCGTCTCTCCGCCGATGCCGGCGACGACGCGCCCGGCCTCGGTGCCGGCGGCGAGGGCGAGGATCGGCGTGCCCGACGCCATGTACTCGAAGAGCTTGATGTTGAGCAGCTGCGAGCGCGTCGGCTGAGCGATCAGCAGCAGCGCGTCGGCTTCGGCTTGAAGCGCGAGGGCGCGCTCACGCGGGAGGCTGCCGGCGCGAACGATGCGAGCCGGGGAGACGTCGGTGGCCAGCAGGTCGGCCTCGTCGTCGCTGAGCGGGCCGGCGACCACGAGCTCGAGCTTCGCCGCTGCGTCCGGGTTCTCGCGTGCCAGCCGGCTCAGCGCCGTCGACGAGCGGACGCGGATCGCGCCCGTAGCTGCCGAAGCGGCCGGTGTAGAGGAGCGAGACGCGCTCGGGGTCGAGGACCGGATCGGCTGCGGCCGCGGGCGACGGCGCCGTCTCCGGATCCCAGCCGTTGGGGATCAGCAGCGGCTCGGCGATCCCTCGCCGGCGCAGATCGTCGGCCGCGGGCTCGGAGACGCAGACGACGACGTCGGCGCCGCCGAGCCAGCGGCGCTCGAGGTGCCGGTCGAGCCGGCGCTGGGCCGCGGTCGGGAACTCGGGACGAAGCGACTCGAAGGTCCAGCCGTCGCGGACGTCGGCGACCCAGGGCACGCCGCGGCGTCGCAGCGCGATGCCGACGGCGTGAACCGACTCCGGCGGCGAAGTCGTGATCACGGCAGTCGAATCGCTGTTCGCGGTTCAGCGCCAGGGCCCGCGAGCGAGCGAACGGCATCCAGGCGGCGGCCAGCGCCTCGGGCACGACGACCTTGCTCAGGGGGTGCGGGGCGCCCGAGTAGGTGTCGGAGTCGAAGAGGGCGTCGATGTGCTCCTTGCCGGCGAGGCGGGCGCGCCAGCGCTGGAGATCGTTCGTGCGGACGACGCCGTCGCGGTCGTCGGTCGGCTCGGTGCCGTACGCCGACGTCGTCAGCACGGTGACCTCGTGGCCGGCGCGGCGAAGCCACTTCGCCATCGCGGCCGGGCGCAGGACGCCGGTGTCGCGGCACGGCGGGTAGAAGTAGGCGACGAGCAGGATCCGCCGAGCGCTACTCACGCCGCGCACCCCCGGAGGCAACGCCGGGCAGTCGGCGCGAGTTGCTCTTTGCCTGGCGACCGCGATCGCCTCCGTGTAGGCGCCGTCCATGCGATCGACCAGCTCGCGGCCAGCTCCACTCGCGCACCGCCTTGGCGCCGTCCGCGCTCGCCCATCGCCCGCCGGCCTTCGTCGCCGGCGGCGACGAGATCCCGCAGCGCCGCGGCGACGGCCGCGGGTCGCCGCGCGGCACCAGCGTCCCGGTGACGCCCTCGTCGACGACGGCGCGAACCCCCGGGTAATCGGTGGCGATCACCGGCAGCCCGCAGGCCATCGCCTCGATCAGGACGATGCCGAACGACTCCGGCGGCTCGGTCGTGAGCAGGAAGAGGTCGGCGGCGCGCAGGACCTCGGGCAGCTCCTGGTGTGCGACCGCGCCGAGGAAGTGGACGCGCTCGGCGACCCCGGCTTCGCTGGCGCGGGCGCGAAAGCCGTCGAGCAGCTCGCCGCCGCCGGCGACGACGATGTGAACGCCTTCGTCGCCGAGCTCGCGCGAGGCCGTCGATCGCGACGTCGAGGCGCTTGAAGTGGTGGGCGCGGTCGAGCGTGGCGACGAAGGCGGCGACGACGGCGTCGGCCGGGATCCCGAGCCGCTGGCGCAGGCCCGTCGCGTCCTCGCCCGGGCGAGAAGAGCTCGGCGTCGACGCCGTTGGGCATCTCGATCAGCTTCGCCGGATCGCGCTCGCCGGCGCGGCGCAGGTAGGGGACCGAGTCGGCGTGGTCGGGGGAGAGGACGCAGACGCGGTCGGCGGCGCGGATCAGCGCCGGCGCGACGGTGTGCTCGTAGGCCTCGAACATCGCACCGCGCACGCCGTGGCCGACGAGGCGGTTCTTGTAGTGGACGAGCAGCGCCTGGGCGCGGCGGCGGCGCGCGCAGCCGCCCGAGCAGGGTCAGCTCGGAGCCGAAGATGAACGGGTAGTGGAGGTGGACGACGTCGAAGCCCTCGATCGTTCGCAGGCTCGGGATCAGCGGCGCGTTGCCGATCGCGAACACGGGATCGATCCGGTGGACGACGGCGCGCGCCGGGATCGGGCGCCTCGCCGGCGCCGGCGGCGGTGAAGACCTCGACGTGGTGGCCGCGGGCGGCCTGCTCGCGGGCGAAGCGAAACGCGGTGTTGCCGGCGCCGCCCCGGTAGGGCGGGAAGGTCGCGGTCAGGTGGGCGATCCGCAAGCGACGGCCGTCCAGCCGCCGCCGGCGGCGCTAATCGCCGGCGCCGACGAGGCGCTCGACGCCGGTCTGCTCGATCGTCATCCGCAGGCCGTCGCGCAGCTCGACCTCGGGCTCCCAGCCGAGCAGCTGCTTGGCGCGGGTGATGTCGGGCTGGCGCACCTGCGGGTCGTCGGTCGGGCAGCGCCTCGAAGACGATCTCCGAGCGCGACTCGGTCACCTCGATCACCGCCTCGGCGAGCTCGAGCAGCGTGAACTCGTCGGGGTTGCCGATGTTGACCGGCTCGTGCACGTCGGACTCGGCCATCGCGACGTAGCCGCGGATCTGGTCGTCGACGTAACAGAAGCTCCGCGTCTGGCTGCCGTCGCCGAACACGGTCAGCGGCTTGTCCTGGAGCGCCTGGCGCAGGAAGGTCGGGATCGCGCGGCCGTCGTGGGGCCGCATCCGCGACCCGTAGGTGTTGAAGGTGCGAACGATCCCCGTGTCGACGCCCTGCTGGCGGTGGTAGGCCATCGTCAGCGCCTCGGCGTAGCGCTTGGCCTCGTCGTAGACGCCGCGCGGGCCGATCGGGTTGACGTGGCCCCAGTAGGTCTCGGGCTGCGGATGGACCTGCGGGTCGCCGTAGACCTCGGAGGTCGAGGCCAGGACGAAGCGCGCGCGCTTCTTCTTTGCCAGGCCGAGCATGTGGTGGGTGCCGTAGGAGCCGACCTTGAGCGTGTGCAGCGGCAGGCGCAGGTAGTCGATCGGGCTCGCCGGCGAGGCGAGGTGGTAGACGAAGTCGATCGGCTCGTCGATGAAGAACGGCTCGGTGAGGTCGTGCTGGACGAAGGTGAACTCGGGCGTCGCGGATGTGCTCGATGTTCTGCAGCGAGCCGGTGTCGAGGTTGTCGACGCAGATCACCCGGTGACCCTGCGCGAGCAGGTGGTCGCACAGGTGCGAGCCGAGAAAGCCGGCTCCGCCGGTGACGATGCAGGTGCTCATCGCCGGGGCGAGGATAGCGGCGCGGGGGCACTCGGCAGCGCGTCCGGGCTTGTCGTCGGCGTGGAGCCTGCACCGCCGAGTTCGCCGATCGCTCGCGCGCCGCCGTCGAGCTGCTCGACGCGCCACGAGCCGGCGTTGCGCCGCGTCGCTCGCCGGCGTCTCGATCTGTCCCGAGGACGCCGAGGACGCGCTCCAGCGCGCTCTCGAGATCCTGCTGACCAAGGCGCCGCCGCTCGATCGCCGGCCGGCTGATCGCCTGGATGATCGTGGTCACCAAGCCACGAGGCGATGGCGGTGCGCCGCGTGCGCGAGCGCGCGCTGCCGGCCTTCGCGGCCCGCGCCGGCAACGGCTGCGACCCGCTCGGCCGGGTGTCGGCCGACCTCCCGGGCCCCGAGGAGCTCGCCGAGCGCCGCGAGCGCGTCGCGAAGCGCGCCACGCGCTCGCGCGCGCTCAAGGCCGACGAGCGGCTCGCGATCGTGCTCCAGGCCGAGGGCTACTCCTACGCCGAGATCTGCGAGCGCTGCGGCTGGACCTACACGAAGGTCAACCGCTGCCTGGCCGAGGGGCGGGCGCGGCTGCGCGCCGGCGCTCACCTAGGCTGCGCAGATGCTCTGCCATACGGCACTCCGCTTGCGCGACTCGAGCGCGGGTCGCCGGCGGATCAGGTCGACTGGATCCGCGTGGCCGCTGAGGCGTCCGAGCCGATCTCGTCCCCGCAGCTGATCCGAGACGAGTCGCGCAGCGGTCACGCCGCCTCCAGGCGCATGAGCCTGATCGGCGCAGCTCGACCGCGTCACGCGGCATCGTCGCCGCGTCCGAGCGTTGCCGGACGCGAGTCGCCAGCGCGCATCGCGTCAAGCTGGGATCGATCCGACGGCAGGACCCTGGCCGTGCGACCTGCGACGGTGCAGTCGGGAGCCGGCTCGGCGGGCTCGGGCGTCGTGCTCGGCTGATGTCGCAGCCGCGACTGTACTTCCGGCGTCCCGCGCAGGCCACGCTCGCGATCGGTGGGAGCACGGCTGAACACCGTCCAGGCTGACCGCAGCCGATCCGCCGTGATCGGCTCGGACTCGGCCTCGCCAGCTCGCCGCCGTCGTCCGGTACTCCGCGATCGCACGTCGTCGCCAGCGGTGACGCGGCGACCGCTGGTCGGCCAAGCCTCTCGTGGATCACGAGTCGCGTCGTGTCGACGGCGAGCTCGAAGCCGGTCGGCCTGCGCCGCGGCGTAGGCAGGCGCCGAAGCACGGCACCGCAGCTGAGCTCGACGTGCCCACGGCATCGCCGCGCTACGTCGGAACGGACGCTCCGGCTGCGCAGCGCGGCTGCGGAGCCGTCGGCGCGGCGCCGGTGGATCGACGAGCGCCCTCACCCCAGGCGCGTACTCGATCCCAGCGCGGCTTGGCAGGTGGTTGCGAAGCGCCGCTTGCGGCGCCGGGATAGAACTGGAGGTTGTACTCGTTGTCGGGATCGACGCCGCGGTAGTAGATCACCATCTTGACCCGGTCGTGGGCCTCGACCCAGCGCAACAGCGAGCCGGTGAACGAGCCGCCGAAGTCGTTGTCCCAGGGTCCGTACTCGCCGATCACGAACGGCCACTTGTCGTAGCGCTCGAAGAAGCGCACGCCGCTCGTCGAAGGCGCCGGCGAACTTCGAGTAGATGTCGATCCCGACCCAGTCGACGTACTTGCCGCCGGGCCAGTAGTCGTCGGGCTGGTTGCCGGAGATGTTCGGCGAGCCGAAGCTCTGCGGCACCCACATCATCGCCACCCGCGGCTGCGGCATCTCGCTCGGGATCGGGCAGCGGGATCCCATCCGGCCCGCCCTCGTAGACCGGGTCGTCTCTGCGACTTCGCCCGCAGGATCCGCGGCAGTCCCATGCGCACGAGCTTGCGGTTGATCTCGATCGCGCGAGCCGCCGCGCAGGATCAGCGTGAAGCGCCGCCAGGCGCGCTTGTACCAGCGCGTCGCAGTGCCCGTTGCGGCGCAGGCTGCCGTCGGCGTTGTAGGCCGAGTAGGCGTTCCAGTGGCCGTTCATCTCGGCCATCAAGCCGGATGTAGACGGTCTGCCCGGTCTCCGCGATCGTCGCTCGCCATCCGGAGTCATGTAGCGGTCGTCGTCGCCCTTGGCGATCTGGCGCGGGGTGATCATCTCCTCCCCGGCGCCGGTTGCGGTCGAGAGGCTGAGCACGCCCCGGGTGTCGGTCGCGCCCCAGCGATAGAGCGCGCCCGTGGTCAGCGGCACGCGCCAGTGAAAGAAGTCCTGAAGCACGCGCCGGATGCGCGCCGACCTGCTCGGAGAAGAGGTCGAAGTCGGCGATCTCGCCGGTGTCGGAGACGCCGTGAAAGGCGCTCGCCGTCGGGCGGCGCGTAGGCCCGCGCGTGGGCGCTGGGCGCTGTCGGCCAGCGCGATCGCGAAAACCGCAAGCCCTACCGCCTTCAGTCTGCGTCCCATCACCGCTTCAACAAGCTAGCCGCGGCGACGTTGCGTTCTCGGGCGCTCGCGTTCATTCGGATCTGAGCGCCGGCGAGCGAGCGGACGAAGAGCTTGAGCCCCGACCGGCCAACTGGACGAATGTTCGATTAAAGGTTCTTCGCCCAGGTGCCGATGGGTGAGGAGAACGTCACGGTCTGAATCAGCGGAGGGGGTGGGATTCGAACCCACGGACCGAGAAACCCCGGTCAACAGCTTTCAAGGCTGCCGCATTCAACCGCTCTGCCACCCCTCCTGGAACGGCACGGCCTTACCGGCCCGGTCAGTCTGACGAATAGCCTCTGCACGATGGCGGCGCGGTGGCACAACTGGGCGGGCGATCAGCGCTGCGCGCCGGCTGTGATCGAGACTCCGGCGACCCGCGACGAGCTCGCCGAGATCGTGCGCCGCGCCTCGGCGCGCGACCTGCGGGTTCGCGCCTCGGCTTCGGGTCACTCGTTCACCGACATCGCGCTCACCGACGACGTCATGGTTCGCCTCGACCGCCTCGACCGGGTGCTGGCGGTGGACCGCTCGAGCGGGCTCGTCAAGGTCGAGGCCGGGATCGTGCTCGGCGAGCTCAACCGCAAGCTCGACGATCTCGGGCTCGCCTTCGAGAACCTCGGCGACGTCGACCGCCAAACGCTGGCCGGCTCGATCTCGACCGGTACCCACGGCACCGGGGCGCGGTTTCGCAGCGTTTCCGCGCAGGTCGAGGCCATCGACCTCGTTCTCGCCGACGGCAGCTCGCTCGAGATCTCCGCCGACTCCGACAGGGCGGCGCTCGACTGCGCGCGCATCGGCCTCGGCGCGCTCGGGCTGATCTACGCGGTGACGATTCGCACCGTCCCCGCCTTCACGCTCGACCGCGTCGACAGCCCGAAGCCGCTCGGCGACGTGCTCGCCAATCTCGACGAGCTCAACGCCGGCAGCGACCATTTCGAGTTCTACGTCTTCCCCTACACAGAGGTCGCGCTGTGTCGCGAGAGCCGGCGCACCGACGAACCGCCGCGACCGCGCCCGGCGGCGCTCGTCTACGCGCAGGAGGTGGCGCTCGAGAACTGGGTCGGCGGCGGCTTCGCGCTTGCCGGGCGCCACCTGCCCTCGCTGCGCCCGCGCCTCGCCCGCCTCGCCTCCCGCGGCACCGGTCGCTCGACCAAGATCGACAAGTCGTTTCGCGTCTTCGCCAGCGAGCGGCGGATCAAGTTCACCGAGATGGAGTACGGGATCCCGCGCGAGCACGCAGCCGAAGCCGTTCGCCGCGTGCTCGAGCTCGCCTCGCGGCCCGAGCACGGTGTCGTCTATCCGATCGAGGTCCGCTTCGTCGCCGGCGACGACGTCGTCCTCAGCGCCTCGCACGCGCAGCGACACCTGTTACATCGCCGTCCATCAGGACCCAAAGCTCGACTGGGAGCCGTACTTCCGCGGCGTCGAGGCGATCATGGACAGCTACGGCGGGCGCCCCCATTGGGGAAAGCGCCACTTCCAGACCGCCGCGACGCTCGAGCCGCGCTACCCGCGCTGGAACGAGTTTCAGGCGCTGCGCGACAGGCTCGATCCCGACCGGCTCTTCGCCAACGCCTACACCGAGCGGGTGCTCGGCGGCTAGCCGAACGCCAGGCCCTCGCCGCGGTAGGTCGCGACCTCATCGACGACGCGCTGCGCCCTCGATCAGATAGAGCGAGTTGAAGCGCTCGCAGAGCTCGCCGGCCTTGGCGTGGCGCAGGTAGACGCGGTCACCGACCCGCAGGCCGTAGGCGGCCGCGCCGGTGACCGGGGTCTGCACCTCGCCGGCGCCCTCCTGGCGGTCGAAGCGCAGGCCGCCGGGCAAGTAGGGCTGTGGCAGGCGGTCCGGGCCCGGGACGCCGGAGGCGATGTAGCCGCCGCCGAACAATGTCGCGACGCCGCCGACGGGCCGGCGCACGACCGGCAGACAGAAGATCGCGGCGGGCTCGAGCTCGAGCGAGCGGTAGCTGTCGAACAGCGCCGGCGCGTAGAAGCCCGAGCCGGCGGTGAGCTCGTCGACCACGCCGAGCCCTGCGGTTCGAGCGAGGCTGCCGGTGCCACCGCCGTTGACGAAGCCAAGCTCGCCGCCGTGGGCGGCAGCGACGCCGCGCACCGCGGCGACGATCTCGGGCAGCCGCTTGGAGATCTCGCGCTCCGACGATGACTGCATCGTGCGGATCGCCGCGCTGCGGACCGGCTTGCCGGCGATCTGGTCACCGACGCCGGCGATATGGCCCTCGTAGGCCATCAGCCCGGCGAGCCTGGTCCCGGGGCGCTCGACGATCTCCTCGGCCATGCGCTTTGCCCTCGCGGCGTCGTGGATCGGCGAACGCTTGGGCCCGATGCGCGACATCCGCCCTCCCAACGGCCACCAGCCGACGTCGATGTCGAGACAGACACCCACCTGCGCGTGGCCGGCGCCGATCGCGCCCTCGATCAGGTCGAGGTGCGGGCGGTCGTCGATCATCAGCACCGGCGCGCGCTCGGGCGTTTCGACGGCGATGCGCCCGACCTCTGCGATCGCGCGCCGGTCGACGGTGGGGTAGGCGACGACGATGTCGTCGAAGCCCTGCCGCGAGAGGTGAAGCGCCTCGTTGACGCTGTAGGCAAGGACGCCGCGAAAGCCTTGGTCGAGCTCGAGGATCCGGCGCAAGACGGCGGTCGAGCGCACCGATTTCGAGGCGATGCGGATCGGCAGCCCGCCCGCCTGCGCGAGCAGCCGCTGCGAATTGCGGCGCATCGCGTCGAGGTCGACGAAGGCAAACGGCGGCGTCGCAGTCGCCAGGATCGAGTCGTAGCGCGCCTTCAGCATCTCGAGGTCCACAGCGCGGCGAGGGTATCTGGATGACCGCGAACGGGCTCACCGCGCGCTCGTGCCCGCGCGTAGAATCGGCGGCGCGAGGACAGGTGGCCGAGTGGCTGAAGGCACTCGCCTGCTAAGCGAGTAGGGGGCGCAAGCTCTCTCGCGGGTTCGAATCCCGCCCTGTCCGTTGGACCGCGTTGCCGATCCGGCAGCGTTAGCCCGACGCGCTGACCTGCTCGTGCGCCACGCGCGGGCCGTCGCACTCGAGCGCGAAAACCACCACGTCGTCCGGCTCGCAGGAGTGGCCCACCGCGGCGTGACCGGGCGCGACGGCGATCGCCGTCCCCACCGGCGTGGGGCTGCGCAGGATCTCGGCGATCACCAGGCTGTTGGCCACCACGACGTTCGAGCCGATGGCGTCGCTGTAGACCTCGGCCCGGGTGCGCTCCCAGCGCCGGTCCTTGGTCGGCCGAGCGAACACCGGCACCAGGATCAGCGACACCCCATGGGCGTGAAGGGCCGCGGCGAACGCGTGCAGCCGAGCGAGGTCCTCGCAGACGAGGATCGCCAGCCGGGCGCCGCCGGCTTCGACCACGCAGACTCGCTCGCCACGGCTCAGGTCCTCGTCGATCGGAGCGGGCAAGCGATCGGCCAGCCCCCACAGCTCCAGGTCCGCCTGCGAGAAGTTGAACGGGTGGACCTTGCTCTGACGCGAAAGCACCTCGCCGGTGCGCGCGTCGAGCAGCACCGCTTCGTTTGTCGGCGGTGAGGAGCCGCGCACGTTGCCGCTGCCCGCCACGACGAGGCGCAGTCGGCTGGCCCCCGCACGCTCGCGCTCCCTCAGCGCGACCTGCCAGCGCTCGAGCAGCGCGCGGGAAAGGCAGAGCTCGGGTGCCATGCCAATCATCACGTCCTGCTCGTCCCACGCCGCTATCACCCTCTCGACCCGCGCCCGCGTGGGCTCACGATCGCCGGGATGGATCCGGTAGAAGCGCAGGCCCGAGCGCTCCTCGACCTCCCATTCCAGCTCTTCGGGCTCGCGGATCATCGGGGCGGTCGCCACGCGCAGGCCGGCTTCGCGGTCGAGCCGGGTCAGGCGCGAGCGGGCCGGCAGAGCGGCGTGATCGCAGGCGTCCCAAGCGGCTGCGCTGACGCGCACCACCGAGCCGAAGGCGTCGGCCAGGTCGGCGGGCAGTTGGCCGCGGCGGCCCGGGCGGGCGAAGCGGGGCAGCAGGGCGCCGGGCAGGGCACCCGAGTCGAGCCGGCCAGCCTCCGCGTAGCGGAGCGCGTACTCGGTCAGGGCGGGCGGGGCGGCGCCGCTGAGCAGCGGGTTGGCGTGGCCGAGGGCGGCGTCGAGGCCGAGCAAGCACCGCGAAGGTCCGGCGCCCGCCGTCGGGAGGCGCAATCGGACTCACCGTCGAGGGCCGCCTGCTCGACTTCGGCCGCGGTGCCCGCAACCATCGCATCCCCCATCCACGCCTCGCCCGCCGCGTGGAACTCAGCGGGGTCGAGCCGATCGAACAGCTCGCAGAAGAGATTGGCGTAGTCCTCACTCACACTTGACAGATACTTGACAACAAGGTGCTAGGATTCGAGCATGGCCGCACCCACCGTAAACCAGTCGCGGGTCCACGCCCTGGTCTCGCGGATCGCGAAGCTCAACGACGCCGAGCCGGCCCGCCTGGAGGCCGTCGCACTCGGCCTCGTCGACGCGCTGCTCGAATGCGACGACGAGACCCTTGCTGCTGCCCTTGACGCCCTCCGCGACGCCCGGGCACGGGCCGATGGCGATCAGGAGCTGGTCGGCTGGCTGGACGCGGCGGTGGCCTTCGCGCACTGGGGACTCGAGCGCGTGCCGTCGGGCGCCGCGGTGGCCCAGGGAACGCAGCCCCACGACTTCCTTCGCGTGCTCGACGGCTCGCCGCAGCTTGGAAGCGCAGAGCTGCGCCGTCTGCTCGAGATCGACGAGACCCAGGTGAGCCGTACCGGCCGCCGGCTGCTGGAGAGCGGTCTCGTTGCTCGGCGCAAGGTCGGCCGCCAGGTGTTCTGGCAGCTGACCCCCCGCGGCCGGCGTGCGGTCGAGGAGGCGCCCATTCCGCAGCGATCACCCCACTCGGAGTTCTGGCAGGAGGCCCTCCGACGCGGCTTCGAGGCAGCGTATGGCGACGAGCCCGGCGAGCCGCGAGAGGTCGACCCCACCCGCGAGCGAATCATCGAGTGCTCGCTCGAGCTGCACATCAGCCGAGGCATCCAAGCGACCACGTGGCCGCAGATCGCCGACAGGGCGGGGGTCCCAGTCGAGACCGTCCAGGCGCTGTTCCCCACCCTCGACGAGCTGGCCAGAAGTTGCGGCCAGCACGTCATGGAGAGCCTGCAGCTTCCGCCGGCCGACCGAGCGCCCGAAGTCTTCGCCGACACCTCGTCGGAGACCGAGCGGATCCGCCGCCTGGTCACGATGTCCTTCGGCGCCTACGAGCGCGGAGGGGACGGCATCACGGCTGGGCGCCGCGAGCGCAAGGAGGTGCCGGCGGTGGATGAGTCGATGCAAGTGCTCGACAACTCGTTCGACGCCCTTGTCCTCGAGGCACTACGCCCGCAACACCCGGACGATTCCTCGGTCGCGGCCGTGAGAGCACTCACCGACCTCGAGGTGTGGCGGACCCTGCGTGATCAGGGGGCCACTCCCGATGCGGCGGTGGAGCACGCGAGCACAGCGGTCGAGCGCTGGCTCGAGGCACAACCGGCACGCTGACAGCGATAGCTTGCGCCGATGCGCCTGCCGCCGTCACGCCTGGCGATCCTGTTCTTGATCGGCGCCGCCGGCGGCTTGATCGGCGATCAGGGCCATGTCGAGTCGGGCACCACCGAGTACCTCTCCGACGCGGTCCCGTTCATCTGGGAGAGCGCGCTGTGGTTTCCCGTGCTCGTCGGACTCGGCACGGTGGCCGTCGGCGTGACCCGGCTGCGCCTCGGCAAGCTGACGCCGAACCCGAGCTGGAACGACGGGGTTCTCGGGATCGTCGCGGTGATCGGCCTCTATGCGCTCACCGCACTGCTTCGCGGCGAGCCGCTCACGCCTGCGACCGTCCTTTGCTTCTGCATCGCGATCGCCATCTGCGTGTGGATCGGCGGTGGCACGCCGGCGCTGATCTGCGGCGTGCTCGCGGCGATCATCGGCACCGTCGCCGAAGTCGTCCTGGTCGCGATCGACGCCGCCGCATACGCCGAGGAGATCGACACGCTCGGCGGGGTGGCGCCGTGGCTGCCCGCGCTGTATCTCGCCTTCGGCTTCGTCGCCGCGCGGCTCGCGGAGCTGTTGGCGGTCCCGGCTCGCCGTTAGCCCTCGACCGGCGGCACCCGGTTAGTAGCGTGAACCGGGTGAACCGACCCGCCGTTGCCTCGCCGCTCCCCGGATCGCTGTTGGCGATCGCGATCGCGATCGCGTTCGGCGCCTGCGGAAACGACGACAACCGCGAGCCCGCGACGGTCACGGTGTCGGCGACCGAGGGCGTCCCTCGAGCCGCTGCCCCGTCCGCCTCGGCGAGGCGCAACTCGCCCAGCCCGAAGTTGAGCCTCGAGCACCCTGCCGACGGCTATCCGATGATCTGGGTTCGCGGTGGTCGCGAGGTCGAGATCCGCACCGAGCCGGATGGCGGCGAGCTCGTCGAGCGCGTCGGCCGCCGGACCGAGTTCGAGTCGCCGTCGGTGTTCGGCGTGATCGAAAAGCGAGGCAACTGGGCCGGGGTCACGTACCCGAAGTTGGCGAACAACGAGCTCGGCTGGATCGAGCTCGATCCGAAGCGCCTGAAGTCGGGGTGGACGCGGGTCTCGATCGCCGTCGACATCTCCGAGCGGCGGGCGGAGCTGCGCGAGGGCGCCCGGGTGGTGCGATCGTTCGCGGTCACCGTCGGAGCGCCCGAGAGTGAGACGCCGACCGGCCGCTTCGCAGTCACCGACACATTCCGCGGCGATCTCGACGATGCGTACGGCTGCTGCGCACTGGCGCTCAGCGCCAACCAGCCGAACCTTCCCTCGGGCTGGTTCGGGGGCAACCGGATCGCGATCCACGGCACCTCCGGCGCCCTCGGGGTTGCGGAGTCGAGCGGCTGCGTGCGCGCAGCCGACGCGGACGTCAGCGAGCTGGTCGACCGGGTCCCGCTCGGCACCCCCGTTTTCATCCGGGCCTGAACGTTCAGGCAGCCGCGGCCGCCTGCTCGAGCAACGAGGCCTCGAGATCGGCGGCGAAGTCCTCGATGTCGGCGAGCACGTCGCGATCGCCGGCGAGGCCGAAGTAGACGCCGCCGTCGTAGCTCAGCAGCCCGATCGAAAGGGCGTGATTTTGCGGCGATAGGGGAACGAAGGGATAGATCGAAAGTAGCTGGTGCCCGAGAAGAAAGAAGGGGACTTGGGGACCAGGGACGTTGGAGACGACGAGATTGAAGGCGAGCGGCCTGGAGAGGGCGCCGGCGAGGACGCGATTGATCGTCGGGGGCGTCCAACCGGTGGCCTCGACGATGAGCGAGGCCGCCGTCGCCTGCTCGGACGCTTTCAGCCGCGTCGTTTCCGCGTTGATGAGCGCGAGCCGCTCCCGCGGGTCGAGCACGGCGACCGGGAGGGAGACGAGCAGGGTCGCGATCCGATTGCCGAGCTCGAGGTCATCTTCGAGTCGGCGGATGCTCATCGGTACGAGGGCCACGAGATGATCGGGTATGCCCTCGCCGCGGCGCTCGAAAAGACGGCGCAGGCCGCCCGCGGCGACCGAGAGGACGACGTCGTTGACGGTCGCCTCGGTCCCCGCCCGCATCGACTTGAGTAGGTCGAGCTCGGTCGCGACGTAGGCGACTCGGCGATCGCGGCCGATCTCGGCGTTGATGAAGGTCTTCGGCGCGGTCGGTCCGCTGGCGGCGAGCTTGGCGAAGCCCTCGGCGGTGTCGCGCACGCGGGTCGCGGTCGCGCGCGGCATCGAGATCGCCTCGCGGGCGGCCTTGCGCGCCGTGCGTCAGCGGGCTCGTGATTCGGCGCGAGGCGCCGCGAATGAGCAGCAGCTCGGGGCTCGGCTCGTCGGGCTCCCACGGCTCGGAGGGCAGCTCCATCTCGGTCCCGTCCTTGTTCGGGTCGAGGATGATCGTGCCGACGTCGACCGCGGCGACACCGTCGACCAGCGCGTGATGGGTCTTGGGGACGACGGCAAAGCGCTTGCTGTCGAGACCCTCGACGAGATAGATCTGCCACAGCGGCCGCGTGAAGTCGAGCGGCTCGGACATGATCCGCCCGACGAGCTCGCGCAGCTCCGTCATTCCGCCGGGCGCCGGCAGCGCCGCTCGGCGCACGTGCCAGCGGATGTCGAAGCGCGGGTCGTCGCTCCAGACGGGGTTGTCGAGGTTGAAGCGGACCGGCGTGATCCGCTGGCGAAAGCGCGGCACGAGCGCCAGGCGCTGCTCGACGTGGGCGAGGAGATCCTCGTAGTCGGGCGGCTTGCCCTCGAAGACCATCGTCGCGCCGACGTGGACGTGGATCGGCCCCCGCTCGGCGAGGAGCGAGGACATGTCCGAGGCGGAGAGGCGGTCGTTCAAGCGGCGCGGTCGGCGGCCATGAACTCGCGCAGGCCGGCGTCGGCCTCGCTTCGGATCTTGCCCTGCACCGGCGGCGACCAGCCGAGCACGACCCCGATCGGCCCCAGTGCCTGTCGTGTCCACGCCCAGAGGTCGAAGCTGTCGGTGTGATCGGCGATCAGGCCGTTCTCGAAGCGAAAGCTCGCGTCGATCACGTTGTGGACCTTGCGCCCGGTTCGAAACGTGTAGTCGGCCTCCCAGTGAGCCGAGCCACGCGCATCGTCTGCCTCGACTGCCGAGTGAACGACCTCGAGATCCTCCGCGCGCTCGCACAGCATTCGCCACATCGCGCCGACCTCCGGTCCGTTGAGATCGGTGAAGACCGGATCGGAGAAGTGCGCGTCTGGGCGCATAGCAAGCGGCCATCGTCTCGCCGTCGGTGCGCGCGAACGCCTCGTAGAGGCGGTTGATCAGGGCAGCGTTTGCGGCGGAATCGTCCATGCGGGCGATCCTATCCCTCACGCCGCCGATCTCCCACCTGACAGACCGGTCGTTTGCCGACCGAGCCCGACCGCCCGATCTCGCGCCACCTAGAATCACCCGGCGGGGCCCGTAGCTCAGCCGGATAGAGCGTCGGTCTACGAAACCGAAGGTCACAGGTTCGAATCCTGTCGGGCCCGCTTCCCAGGACGCGTCGAAAGCCGCTTAGCCAAGCGGAATCTGCGCCTCACTCGAGATGACCGTCTCGAGGCCCCTCAAACCTCCGGATCGCGGTCCGTGCGTGGCGCGACCATCGCGCAGACTATCGCGCACCTGCCGATGGACCGCTTTTCGTCGGCAGGGGCGGTTCTACCTTTGCGTGGAAAGTCCAACCGCTGCGCGCGCTTCCGCTTCTCGCGCGAAGCCGAAGCACAGTCGGATGCGATGGCTCATCCCGACTGTGCGACGCGCCCGGACCGCGTCATCTGGGTGTGTGGCGGTCGGGGATCAGCCACCTATCACGAAGCGCCGGCTCCGGCCGATCGAGGTGACACGCTCGCGGCGTCGGGCGGCTCGGCGAACACGATCCCGTTCCAGCCCGGATAGGGACTCTCAAGTGGCACACGCGGTTTGAATAGGTCTCGATCGGTTCGTGCTCGACGCGCTCGGCAGCGAGGCGCTCGAGAAGCGCGTCGAGTCCGGCGACCGAGAGCGGCGATGAACGAGTCGAGGGACACGGACATGTAGAGAACGGTCGCGACCGGACTCCTCTCCTGGACTGACTGCTCGTCTGCTTCCTTAGACCGGTTGTCGGGCACGATTAATCGCTCCGCGGCCAAGGCGCTGGCTGGCCAACTCGTGCTAGGTCCTGCCAGTTGCTTTCTACCTCCTCGAAATGCCGACCCTGCTCCTAATCGCGACCCGGTAGCCAAATCGGTGGGGTCTGGTCGGTCCCGGTCAAGTCGGTCGGCAAGACGTGATCCGGTCGCTTTGAATCTCCACCCGCGGTCTTCGGTAGCGTCCAATAGGTGGCTGACCAAGCAGTCGATTCGACTGACGAGCGTCAGCAGAGCGACCCCGATGCGTCGCTGCAGATCTTGCTGGCCGAATATCAGTTCGTCTCCGAACTCATTCCCTTCTATCGCGGCGTTGAGCTTCGGGCCTTGGGCGGGACCGGACTCGTGCTCGCCGGGATCGCCGCCGCTTTCGCAGGGCTCGAGGCGGCAGAGACTCCGAAGGTAGCGGCTGAGGCCACGCTCCTCGCGCTCGCGTCCTGGGTTCCGGCGTTTCTACTGCTCATAGAGATCATGGCTCTCACCCGGTTGCGTCGGGCATCCCTGTATATCGCCAGGCGACTCCATCCGCTTGCGGTCGAACTCACTAACGACGACCGACTTCTTCGCTGGGAACTGGAGCCCAGCCGGGATCTGTTCGAGAGCACGCTTGCTACTCGCCGCGAGCAGCAGCCCGCTTCGGTGAGCCCGGTGCGAGTCGTAACTACGCGTTCGCTGCGCGCATTCGTCTCAAGTAGTCCACTCATTGTCTCGATCGCCGGTGTGTCGGTCCTGCTCGCTGGTGCGGGAGTTATCCCGCGGTGGCGAACTCATATTCCTCGTGCTTGGGGCGCCCGCGGCGATCATGGCAATTGGCCTCGGCACGTACGGGGTTGCGTTTACCGCACTGCATGAAGGCCGCCTTTTAGGGGGATTCTCCGCCACTCAGCGTAGTTGAGAGCAACGTAACCGTGTGATGCCGATGGCCACCCGCAATGCACCAAGACCGAAGCGGACCCTTGGCTGGCAGGCGTCAGGCGACCAGGCTCTTTCTACCCCAAGGTCGAGCGCAGGCGTTGGCCCCCATTCTACGCGCCCGCGTTGTTGCGGCCGCGTCTTACGCTCGAGCTGAAAAACAAGGGCGACAATCTCATTGGCACCAGCGTGCATCTGGATGTCGCCCGATACGACGGTCCTTTAGCCGAGTTCGAGAATGGGAGGCTGGAGTGGAAGACGTCTTTCGAAGTGGATTGGAGGGACACCGAATGGCCGGCGAATGAAACCCGGAGATTCCACGCAACGCTTCCCAGCTTTGTCCTGCCCGTAGCGGGTAACTACGTGCTCCGAATTGTGGTTTACGGGTGGGAGCCGGAACCCGCGGATGGGTTCGTAACGGTCGGGAGGGGTCGACCAGGCCCCAGTTCGGAGGTGTCGGCCGAGAGATATTCAAAATCGTGGTAACCGACTTTCTTCGCGTCGAGCCATTCGCGAACCTGCTCAACTTCATGATTGTGATCGCAACCTTCGTCACGGCCTTAGCGACGCTCGCCGTAGCGTTGGTCGACTAGCCCACTACCGCACGTTGCCGGGAGGCGGGTGGACCAGTCGGGGGACGGCGAGCACGTCGCATGAGTTCAGCCGCCGCTTTCGCCCTGGGAATGGCTCCATGGAAGGGACCGAACACCAACTCTGCTTTCCATGCGGCGCAGAACTCTTCAGTTTCGATCGCCACAAGCCTGACTGGCTCGCGCCGGATCAATCTTCGCCCGCTACGTCCCGCGCCGGCGGATCCGCTGGACGATGCTGCCCTTCTTGTCCTTCCGCGCGGCCCTCACGCTCTTGAATCGGCCAGTGCCAGCATCGCGCCCGATTAGCCGACCCTTCGACCCCTTGGACTTGGCTCTGCGGCTGCGCTTGGGTGCAGTGTGCACTGGTACCCGGTTCTGGCCCCGCTATTCGGTCAACAAGACCGACTGCAGATCTACGAAACCGAAGGTCACAGGTTCGAATCCTGTCGGGCCCGCTTCTCTGGACCCGTCGAAAGCCGCTTGCTCAAGCGGTACACTAGCTCAGACCGCCCTCTCCAGGTCTCAAGATGGCGAATTTGGGGAGTTCGATCCGTGGGTGGCGGAACCATCGCGCGGACTATCGCGCACCTGCTGATTCGACCGATTTGTAGCCAGAAGCAGTTCTACTTTGCGTGGAAAGTCCCAGAGCGGCTATTCCAACAGGCCGGCGGCATCGAGGGCTTCTTCGGGATCGAGGTAGTCCCTCATCCGAATCACCCTGCCCTCTCTGAACTCGATGACCCAGCCGATGGGCGATTCGACCTCGGCGCCGCTTGCCCGGCCCCGCGCGTGGAGTCGTCCACTCGCCACGATTCGCTCGCCAAGGTCGCGGAGCTCCGAGAGCTCGACCTGGATCTGCGGCAGAACCTCGTCCACGTCTCGAACGAACTTCCGTAGGCCCTCGTGGCCCCGATAGACCGTCGTCTCCTGACCGAACATCGCAAGGGTCAGGGGATGGATTTCCACCACGGGATCAAACGCCTCCAGGAATGCGTCGATGTCCCGCCGGTTGTAGGCCTCCATTGCTCTCGTGAACGCCTTGACATTCTTCCCAGACATGGCCACGCAGTATCTCGCCAGGCGTGCTTTCGTGCCGGCCAGGTCACCTCGTCAGAGATAGGACGCCTGTTCGCGTGACGGCAGTGCCCCTGATCGCGCGAAGCGACGCGCTACGGCAGCCCAAGCGGGATACTGACGCTGTGTCGCAGGAGAACATCGAGCTCGCGCGGCGGTTTGGCGAGTGGTTCAACGCGGGCGACGCGGAAGCAGCCCAGGCGCACTCGACCGATGACGTCGAGATCGTTCCGCTCCGCGCGGTGATGGAGGACACGGCCTATCGGGGTCCCGGCGCGTTTGCGGCGTTCAAGCTCGACAACGACGAAAGCTGGGCTGAGCTTCGATTCGAGGCAGAGGAGTTTCGGGACGACGGCGAGCAGGTCGTAGCGATCGGGGAGGTCGTGGCACGCGCGCGCCTGACTGGAGCTGATGTCCATACCAAAGCCGCGCTCCTCATCGAGTTCCGGGACAGCAGGGTCTCGAGGGTTGAAACCTACGTGGATATCGCAAAGGCGCTGCAAGTCGCCGGCCTGAGCGAATAGCGACTTCCGGAGTTCGCGCATTGCGACCAGCGAGCTCGAGGGAGCGGGACTCCTGCCGGTCGTCCTAAGCGCTACTTCTGAGCTACTCCCGCAGCCCGGCGGCTTCGAGGGCTTCCGCCTTGGTCCCGAAAATCTCTACGCGATCAACCCTTTCGCCCCGGAAGCGGTATACCCAGACGGCATCGCGCTCGACCGGCACGCCGCTGGATCGGCCACGGGCGTGGAAGCGGTAGACGGCCACGACGCACGGATCGGCATCGATCAGTTCGATCAGGTCAGGTCGCGTCGTAATCGAGGGCCTCCTGCGAGGCGGCAGCGTGTCGCTCTACACCCTCGATCCCGTGGTGGACGGTCGCCCCCGGGAGTTCGCGCTGATCGCGCCATTCGACCTCTGGATGAAGCAGCTCGGTGGCGACGCGGCGAACGTCCTCCGGTCCGCGCTCGCCCCGGTTGAGGACTTCGGTGGCCCGCCGAATGCGCTCCACGTTCTCCTGCGACATCGCCTACTCCGACAGCCCGGCGGCTTCGATGGCCTCTTGGGGGTCGAGGTAGCTTCGAACCTGAGTCGCCTTGCCGTCCCGGTACTCGATCAGGTAGGCGATCGGAGACTCGGTCTCGGCTCCGCTCGTTTCGCCCCGCATGCGGATGCGGCCTATTGCGACGATTCGATCACCCAGATCTCGGACTTCCTCGATCTCGGTATGGCGCTCAGAAAAGGCCTCGGAGACCGTTCGGAACCACTCGCGCACGCCATCGTGGCCCCGGTACACCGTCGCGTCCGCCTCCAGCGACGTGAGTAACGCCGGATGCCACTCGACCTCGGGGTCGAGTTCCTTCAGCCCCGCTTCGACGTCCCCACGGTTGTTTGCATCAAGGCCTCGTTTGAACGCTTCAACGTTCTCCTGCGACATCGTCCTACTCCTCGAGGCCGGCCGCTTTGAGGGTCTCTGCGAGGTCCAGGAACTCGCTAACCCGGACTGCCTTGCCGTGCTTGATGTCGATCACCCAGCCAGCAGGTGACTCGGCCTCTACGCCGCTTATCTTGCCTCGAAGCCGCAGGTGACCGAGCGCCACGATCCGGCCTTCGAGGTCTCGAATCTCCGAAATCTCCGGCTTGATCCAATCCAAAGCGCCATATAGCTCCCGAAACGCCTCGCGGAAGCCTTCATGTCCGCGGTAGACGGCTGCTTTGCCTCCGAGCATCACCTGAAATCGCGGGCGAAACTCAACCTCCGGGTCCATCATCTCCAGCATCGCTTCGCCGTCCAGGCGGATACCGCATCGAAACCGCGCTTCAGCGTTTCAACGTCGTCCTGCGACATCGCCACTCAGTATCCCGCGAACCTCCGGGAGCGTCGCTCCACGCCGGACCGGACTTGAGCTTCTCGTCCGAAGTCCTCGAACGTTTGCTTTGCGTGGAAAGCGCATGTGTTGCGGCCGCGAGATACTGCGCGGCATGTCGCGGGAGAACGTGGAGATAGTCAGGCGGGCGTCTGAACTCCTGGAGCGCAGGGCCTGGGGGCGGGATGACGGATCTGTTCGATTCGAACGTCGAGCTGCACGGGACCGTCGGGGCCCTCGAGGTCGACGCAACGCTGGCATGGCCGAGATACTCGATGCGCCACCGTTTACTCAGTCATGAAGTAAACGGCACGATCCGTTGAAATGCAGATGCGCCAGCTCGGGCCAGGGCGGGACAGGCGGGCGCTCCAGGATGATCGGTTTAATTGCTGGTGGATCGAGCTCCGACTGGTGGCAATCCAGTGCGTAGAGGGCTTCTTTACGGACCCACTCCGAGTCGTGAGCCGCCTTAGACCAGAACAGGATGAAGAGGTCGTCATCCGCGATGCGCGAGTAGAGCTGGTGCTCCCACCTCTCGCCAGGTTCAAGATCGAGAACGTCCTGGAAGCAGTCAATCTCGACGGCTCGGAGCATCTGAGCGCCCCTGAGCGCCTCATTGCGGTCCTTCGAGGGTATGAGATAAAGGCCGATCGATAGCGACGCGCATCGGCCCCAACGGTCTCTGCGAGCGCAGCCGCGACGTCACCTACTTCGACTTTGAACTTCACATGCCCGACTGGGACAGAGCCCAAGCTCACGGTCACCGTCCCGATGAGAACTGACGATTCGAGCCCCAGCGGCAACGAGACCCGAAATTGAACGGACTGGGCACGGCCATCCCAGCGCAGAGTCTCAACCGCCCGATCGACCGTGGCTCCCGGCATGTCAAGTTCGAAACCCAGGATGGACCGCCGCGGGATCGAAAGCTCCAAGCTCTTGACGGCGCGCCTCTTCGCCGCCGCGTCGAACTCCGTGGCCAAGGCCCTAGCGATCTCGGCATCCGGGGGGAGGTGGGCAAACACCTGGACGAGCAGTTGCTCTCCCCGGCGGGCGAAGGGAGGAGCGAAAACGGTGCAGTCGACCGTGTCGGCTTCATCTGGCTCATCCTCGTCCGGCGGAACGTCAACGGCGCAGCCGGCCAGCCAAGCGATCAACGCTGCCAGCGCTGCGATACCCGCACCCGCGAGCAGCAGCACGTTTCGCGAGCCCCAAAACGCCCGTTCCGCGCGCACCTCACGGTCTCGGCGGGCCGAGGGTTCTGCTGCCGTGCCTGGTTCGGCCGGGCGGCTGTCCGAACCAATTTCCACGAGCCCCCCGGGCACCCCGGGCACGGCAAGCACGGCACCCGGAAGCGCACCTCGGCGTGCCGAACTCGCCAGCAGTGTGATGAGCGGGTCTTCCGACAGAACGAGAACGCCGGCCGAGCCGACGATGACTGATTCCGTTGCCTCGGCTAGTTCTATCGCCTTCGGTTTCGGCGTCATCTCCCCTGACTCGAGCGCCTCGACTAGGCGGTTGACGTCGGTCGCCCAGCGGGGGTCAGTGATCTCCAGCCAACGAAGGTGCGCAAGCCGGTCCAACTCAAACGGAAGGCGCCCCGTCGCCGGCCTGGATGCGCCACCGACGAAGACCGGCACGATCAGCAGGCCTTGGTCCAGCGCGGTCGCGAGCTCGAGTCTCGTGAGATGGTTAGGGCGGCGCATGCGCCCGCTGCTCGCCGGAGCCAGCCAGCCAGGGCCGACCAGCAACACAAAGCTGTCGCAAGACGTGACCGTCTCCTCGATCTGGGCCTCGCCCGACGAGGGGTCGGAGGCGGCGACCGCTCGCTCGCCAAAATGCTCGACGAGGGTGTCTCTTAGGCGGCGAGCGTAGCCGGACTCTGGGCCGCGAGTAGCTGATGAAGATGCGGGCCATCACTGCTCTCCTCGCTGAGGGCTTCGTAGCAATCCTATCCGCGGGACGCCAAGCACGCGCGCGTCTTGGTGAGTCGGCAGACAACACAGTCCGCGGCGGGACCTGCGCCCGTTGCCAAGCGGCTTGGCGGGCCAGAGTCGCCTGACCGCGGGCCTCTGGCTAGCCGCAGAGATGTGGCGCTTTCCATGCGGACAAGAACTAGGACTCCTCGTCCAAAGTCCTACTTCTGAGAGCTACTCCGATAGCCCGGCGGCTTCGAGGGCTTCGGCGCGGTCCCGGTACGCGTGCATGGACGTGGCGCGACCGCCGCGAATGGTCCAGATGTGTGTGGTCTCGACTTCAATCGGCACGCCGCTGGATACACCCTCCGCGAGGATGCGAACGAAGGCGACGACGCGGTCATCAGCGGTGAGGAAGCGTTCTGCTTCGATTCGCCATTTGCCCCATGTTTCCCCGAGCATGGCGAGCATCTCGGCAAAGCCCTCCCGGCCGCGAAATACGGGCTCACCCTCGGGATAGTCAGACGGCAGATGAACTTCAAAAACCTGCTCGTCGACATAGTCGCGGAAGGCGCGATCGATCTGGTCGGCGTTTCTGAACCAGTCCCCGCCAGCGATGTCGTACAGGCTGCTGACCAACTCCACGTTCTCCTGCGACATTGCCCGCCCAGTATCCCGCCCCGCCGGGTTGACGCGCTCTCCATGCAGAGCAGCACATCGCCGATGTTGGACTTTCCACGCAAGGCAGAAGCTTACGGTCACGAAACCTGACATCCGCGGGCGCCAGGTTCAGCCGCCACGGCTGATTATGGACTCGAGCTCGCTCTTCAATGTTGCCGCGGTCTCCTCGGGCGTCGTATCGGCGAGGATGTTGGCGTTGAACGCCTCGGACATCACCAGCGACATGTCCGAGTAGTAGGGCGACACCGGCGGAGTCGTCGTCGCCGGTACGACTTCCTTGCCAAGCCTCACTCCCGGCACGGCTTTGATGATCTCCGGATCGTCGTAGAGCTCGGTGCGAGTCGGCATGTAGGCGCCCTCAATCGCCAACTGCTTCTGCTGCTCGGGGGCGGTCAGGTACTCGATCAGCGCGAAGGCCGCGTCCGGATCGGCGGTGTCTGCGTTGATGAAGAAGTTGAACCCTCCACCGACGTTGACGCGCGGGATCTCCTCGGAGGCGACCGGTAGCTGCGTCAGCTCGACCTGATCCACCGAGATGCTCGACTGCTCCTTGTCGCCGAGGAAGTCATATGCGTACGGCCACATGCGCATGAACACCGAATCTCCGCGCAAGAAGGCGCCCGACGCCTCCTCCTCCTTGAAGTTGGCGACCGCCTCGGGAGCAATCCCGTCGGCGACCAGCGACTGCTGGATGGCGAGCCCCTCGATGGCCTCAGGGCTGTCGACGATCACCGTGTCCCCATCGAGCACGTCGCCGCCCGCGGTGCGGATGAACTCGAGGCCGAGCACGGTGCCGCCCTCGTACTGAGCTCCGGTGAACACGAATCCGTTCGGCGTCCCCGCATCCTGTTGGACCTTCCCAGCCATCTCCTTGAGCTCGTCCCAGGTCTGGGGCGGCTCACTGAAGCCGGCGTCCTCGAGCAGGTCTGTGCGGTAGTAGAGAAAGCCCGCGTCCGTGAACCACGGGACCCCGTAGATCTTGTCCTCGTAGGTGTTGCCGGTGATCGACTCCGGGGATGAACTGCTCGCGATCTTCCTCTGTGAAACGGTCCGAGAGGTCCAAGATCCAGCCGTTCGCGGCGAATTGCGGCGGCCAGATGATGTCGCCCATGATCACGTCGATGTCGCTGCCGCCACCCTGGAACTGGGTCCGCAACTGGTCGAATGCTTGACCGGTGTCCGACGGTGTGATCCGGGTGGTGACCTCACCGTCGGGGTTCTGCTTGTTGAAAGCCTCGACCTGCGCGGTGACGATGTCCTTGACGTCCGGGCTGAGGTTCATCAGGACGTCGCCGCTTGCTGTGGTCGCGTCGTCTTCGTCACCGCAGGCGCTGAGGCCGAACAGCGATACCGCAACGAGGCTGCCACCGCTGGCGACGAGGAATTCACGGCGATTCGTGCCGCCCCGGCGGCGCACTGTTTGACCCTCTCGTGTGCTTACTAGATCCATGTGTCCTCCTCTGGTTGAGCTTCGATTGATTCGAAACCGCATCGTGTTTGAGCCATTGATCAAGTCCTCATCCCTTCAGCGCGCCCGCGGTGAGCCCCTGGACGATGCGTCGCTGGAAAGCCAGCACGACCAGCGCTATCGGCACGGTGATCACCAGCGCAGCCGCGGCCTGGGCGCCGTACTCGACGGTGTGGGTAGTCGCGAAGTTCGGAATGACCACCGTCGCCGGCCAGTGGTCGGAGTCGAAAAGGAACGTGTTCGCGAACAGGAACTCGTTCCAGGTGACGATGAAGGCGATGATCGCTGCGGTCGCGACCCCGGGGGCGGCGAGCGGCAGGATCACGCGACGAAAGGCCTGCAGAGTGCTCGCTCCGTCGACCTTGGCCGCGTCTTCGAGGTCGCGCGGCAGCTGACGAAAGAACGCGGTCAGGATCCAAACCGTCAGTGGCAGGACAAACGCCGTGTCGGTGATGATCACGGCCCAATAGGTGTTGAGCAGGTTGAACGTCTTGAACTCGATGAACAGGGGTGCGATCACGGCCACGGCGGGGAAGAAGGCGAGCGCGAGGATCCCGGTCATGAGGAAGGTGCGAAAGCGAAACCGAAGTCGTGCGAATGCGTATGCGGCTGGGGCTCCGAGGAGCAGGCAGAAGACGGTCGAGACACCGGCGATCAGCGCGCTGTTGAAAAGACCCCGCACGAAGGTCGGGTCGCTGAACACGGTGTCGTAGTTCGACAGGGTGAGCGAGTCGCGGCAGAAGCGTTGGGGGCGAGGCGAACAGCTCCGCTCGCGGAATCACGCTCATCTTCAGGACCCAGAGGATCGGGGCGATGCTGAGCAGCACGAGCACTGTCGCGGCGAGGTAGAAGCCGATGCCCGATCTTGCCGAGGGACCGCGCGAGCGCCGCATGGCCGCGAGCGCGCTCATCGCTCTTCCACCGTGCGCGCGCCGAGCACCTTGATGAAGACGAGAGCGATTGCGAGCGCCGCGAAGAAGGTGAACACCGCAGCCGCGGTGCCCGGCGCGAAGTTGAGCTGGCTCACCCGGACCCCCTCGAAGGTGTAGGTCGAAAGCGAGTCGAGCTGGCGGTCGGCCATGACCCAGAAAAGGTCGTAGACACCCCATGCCTCGAGGGTGCGAAAGAGCAGCGCGACGAGGATCGTCGGCTTGAGTAGTGGCAAGGTGATCGAGAAGAGGCGGCGAAGCGCACTCGCGCCGTCGACCTTGGCCGCCTCGATCACGTCTTTGGGCATCGTCTGCAACCCGGCGAGCAGCAAGAGCGCCATGAACGGGGTTGTCTTCCAGACATCGACGAGGATCGCGGCGATAAGCAGCGAGGTCCGATTGGAGAGGATCGGGCTGTCGGCGAGACCGAGGCTTTGCACGACGTAGGAGATGACCCCAACCTGGTCCTGAAGCATCAGCCGCCACATCAGCGCCGAGACGACGACCGGAAATGCCCACGGCAGGAGCACCGCGGTGCGGACAGCGCCGCGGCCGCGAAACGCCTGATTGAGACCGAGCGCGATCGCCAACCCGAGCACGAGTTCGATCGTCACGCTGACCGCCGTGAACACCGTCGTGTTGAGCAGTGCGCCGGTGAACTCCGAGTCGCGAATGAGCTGGGCGTAGTTATCGAGTCCGACCCACCCGCCGACCTCAGTGATCGAGGCATCGTGGAGGCTCAGGTAGATCGAGTAGGCGACCGGGAAGAACGCGACCGCGACGATCAGCGCAATCGCCGGCGAGACCATCAGCCGGGCCGTTCGCCGCTCGTCGGCGCCGGAGCCGCGGCGGTTGGCACCGTTTCCGAACAGCCGTGAGCCGGTTTCGCCGACAGCGCTCATGCCGCCGGTCAGCGCCAGCCGCGATCGCCGCAGCGAAACGGCGAAGGAGCCGCGGCTCGCGTCGGGGGCGCGGAGGCTCATCGTGAGTCGGTCACCGATCCCCGGTCCATTCCGTTGCGTCTGCGTCAACGTCGATTACGACGCCCTCGCAGCCGGCGAGCGTGAGCGCTGTGCTCGACCCGCCGGCCCTCGGTTGCTCGGTCGGTCGAAACAACGACGGTGCCGGTTGGGAGCGGCTCGCAAGCCGCCGGATCGGCGCTCAGATTGAGCACGATCAGCTTGCGATCGTCGCCCGCTGCGCGCACGTATGCGAGGCATCCCTCGGCCGCCTGCTCGACCGCCTCGTACGTCCCGCCGTGAAGGGCTGCGCTCTTGCGGCGAAGCGCGATCAAGCGCCGGTAGAGGCTCAGGCTCGAGTCAGGATCGGCGAGCTGCGCTTCGACGTTGATCTGCTCGACCTCCTCGCTTACCGGGAGCCAGAGGTCGGCGGGCGCGGCGCCTGAGAAGCCGCCATTTCGTCCGCTGTTCCAGGGCATCGGTGTGCGGGTCGGGTCGCGCGAGACTCCGCCGACAGAGTGTCCGAAGTGGTCGCGCTGTCGCTCGGGCGGAACCTCTTGGTCGACCATCCCGAGTTCGTCGCCGTAGAGCAGCGTCGGCGAGCCACGCAGCGTCAACAGCAGCACCGCCGCGACCCGTGCCTGAGCGCGCCCGAGCCTTGTCGCGAGTCGCGGGCGGTCATGGTTTCCGAGTGCGAGGATCGGCCAAGCCCCCTCGGGAAGCGCGCCTTCGAGGCCGGCGATGGTCTCGCGAAGCGCCTCGGCCCGCCACGGCGTCTCGATCAGCGCAAACGCAAACGGCAGGTGAAGGCCGTCCAGCTGCTCGCCGTAGTACTTCGCCCAGTCCGCCCACTGCATCGCCTCGATCTCCCCGATCGTGACCCGGTCGCCGTACTCATCGAGGACGGAGCGGATCTCGGCGAGCACTCGGTGGGTGTCGGGGTGGCGGCGATCGTTGACATGGAGCTGGGAATGGAAGTCGGGGTGCTGGATGTCGTAGGGGTTGGCTGCCCCGCCCGGGTTGGGCGGGTTGTCGCGCAGCTCCGGGTCCTTCATCAGCATGTGTGCGACGTCGATTCGCACGCCGTCGGCGCCGCGGTCGAGCCAGAAGCGAAGGACGTCGAGCAGCGCAGCGCGAACCGCCGGCTCGCGCCAGTTGAGGTCGGGTTGCTCGACCAGGTGCGAATGGAGGTAGTACTGGCCCGTGTGCTCGTCGAGCTCCCAGACCGAGCCGCCTGCCTCACTCGTCCAGTTGTTCGGTGGCCCACCGTCGGGCGCCGGGTCGGCCCAGACGTACCAGTCACGCTTCGGATCCTGACGCGAGGAGCGCGAAGCGACGAACCAGGGATGCGCGTCGGAGGTGTGGTTGGGAACGTAGTCGACGATGATCCTGAGACCGCGCCGGTGCGCCTCGCTGATCAGCCGGTCGAACGTCTCGAGGTCGCCGAAGATGGGGTCGACATCGGTGTAGTCGGTGATGTCGAAGCCTTGGTCGAGCAGCGGGGAGGGAAAGAACGGACCGACCCAGATCGCGTCGACGCCGAGCGTCTCGGCGAGGTAGTCGAGGCTCTCGATCAGGCCCTCGAGATCGCCGACTCCGTCGCCGTTTCCATCGCGCACGCTCGGCAGGTGGTTCTCGTAGATGACCGCCCCGCGCCACCACTGCGGCCCGCGGCTCGCCTGCGAGCGTGGCGGAGACGAGCTCAGACGAGCGATCCACCGCCAACCTCCCTCGCCTCCGCGGCGTAACGCTCGAGCGCGTCGCGGTTGAGCTCGACCCCGAGCCCCGGGCTTGGTCGGCAGCGGGATCTGCGCCGTCGACCATCTGAAGCTCGTCGCTGGTCAGGTCCTTTCGCATCGGCGACTCGGACAGCTCGGCGGGTAGGAACTCGATGTAGTCGCAGTTCGGCGAGACCGCGGCGAGATGCGCAGCCGCGGCGATCGAGATGCCCGGTCTTCCACAGGTGCGGCACGATCCGGACGCCGCGCTCGCGGCGGCGAAGTCGGCGACGCGCTTGGCCTCGGTGAGCCCGCCGACGCGGCCGATGTCGGGCTGCGCGACCTGGATCGCGCCGCGCTCGATCAGGTCCATGTGCTCGAAGCGCGTGGTCAGCCACTCGCCGGCGGCGATCGGGATCGGCTGCTCGGTCGCGACGCGCCGGTAGCCGTCGAGGTCGTCGGGCCAAAGCGGCGTCTCGACGAAGAAGAGATCGAACTCGAGCCAGTCGGCGAGCACGCCGAGAGCAGTGTCGGCATCCGGGAACGCGTACTGGACGTCGACCATCAGCGCGCGTCTCGCGACCGATTGCAGCGCGCACCTCGGCGAGCACCTCGGTGCTGCGCTCCCATGGCTCGCGCAGCCCGGTGTGCGCGTACGGTCCCGCGAGCGTGACCTCCGCCTTGACGGCTCGAAAGCCGGCGTCGACGGCCTTGCGCGCCCATTCGACCATCGAGTCGCGGTACTCGTCGAACGAGGAGGTCTCGGGCTGCAGCGACGCGTAGGGCGTGATCGTGTCGCGTAACGGCCTCGCCGAGCAGCTCGTGGCATGGCTTGCCGAGCGCCTTGCCGCGGAGATCGTGAAGCGCCATGTCGAGCGCCCCGATCGCGTTGATGACCGCGCCGCGGCGACCGTTCATCGCCGAGCCGACGTAGAGCCTCTCCCACAGCGCCTCGACGTCGAGCGGGATCGACGCCGATCAGCATCTCGGCGCAGGCCGAGGCCCATGTTGTGCGTGCCCGGGGCCTCGATGCAGGCGCGCGCGATCCAGGGGTTGACGTCGGTCTCGCCGATTCCCGTGACGCCCTCGTCGGTGTGGATCTCGACGACGATGTCGTCCTGTGCCGAGCTCGCCGCGGTGGTGTCGAACGCCGGCTGCACGAGCACGTGACAGTCGATCTCGGTGATTCGCAACTGCGGCTACCTCTCGTTGGTCAAGGCCAGGGAATGAGTGGTCAAGGGACGTGCACCGTCGGTCTCGACCACGGCGAGGTGCTCGAGCCGGACGCCGAAGCCGTCGCCGTAGGCCCCGGGCTCGAGGGCGACGACCATCCCCTGCTCGAGGACGGACTCGTTGCCAGGGACGAACCAAGGAGGCTCCTGGGCCAAGCTGCCGACACCGTGGCCGGTGTGGTGCGGGCATTCGAGCCCGGCGACGGCCATCTGCTCGCGGATCGCCGCATCGACAGCGCCGGCGCTAACTCCCGGGCGCGCACAGCTGAGCCCGTGCTCGAGTGCGGTAGCGATCGCGGCGTGGCGATCGCGCAGCGCCGCTGAGGGCGCGCCGCAGCAAAGGGTCGCGCACGAGTCGGCCCAGTAGCCGTCGCGCTTTGGGGCGAGGTCGAAGAGCACCGGATCGCCGTCAGCAAGCGTCGCCTCGCCGGGCGGCTCTCCGATCAAAGCGGTGCGAGCGCCGACCATCAGGTCGACCACGGCGTCGGCAGGCTTGCCACCCGCTGCGGCGATAGCCCTCGCAGCGGCATCCCAGAGTTCGAGTTCGCTGCGCCCTGGCTCGAGCGCCTCGCGAAGCGCGCGGTGGCCAATCGCGACGAGCTCGGCGGCGGCACAGATCAGTTCGAGCTCCGTCTGCTGGGCTGCACCAGGCGACCCGTCCCCGGCGCCTGCCCGTTCCCGGCTCACACCGTCACTGATGCCTTCGCGAGCACGCCGCCGTCGCAGGGAATAGCCGCGCCGGTGACATACGAGGCCTGATCGGAGAGCAGCCAGAGCGCCGGGCGCGCAATCTCCACGGGGTCGGCGAGCCGGCCGAGCGGCACCTCGCGCTTGATCGTCGCGCGCATCTCGGCTACCTCGGCGTCGGGGACATTCGCCCACATCAGCTTCGTCTCGGTTGGGCCTGGCAGGAGCGCGTTGGCGCGGATTCCATGCTCGGCGTAGTCGAGCGCGAGTGAGCGAATCACCGCGTTGATGGCGGCTTTCGAGGCCGAGTAGGCGCCCGAGCCGGCGGTGGCGACGAGGCCGAGGGGGGACGACATGCAGACGATCGAGCCCGCACCGACCTCGATCATCGCGGGCAGACAAGCGCGGCAGAGCAGGAAGGTGCCGCGCAGGTTGGTCGCGAGGACGGCGTCGAAGTCGTCTGCCGAGAGCTCATGGAGGAGGCCACCGCGGTCGATTGCGGCGGAGGTGACCAGACCCCCGGGCGGGCCGAGGCGCTCGCTCGCCTCGGCCACCGCTGCTGCGACTTCGGCCTCTTCGGTGACATCACAGACGAGTGCCGCGATCCGCTCGTCACGGTTCTTGCCGAGCACCGCCAGGGTCTCGTCAAGCGCCTCGCGGCGGCGCCCGATGAGTCCGACCTTGAGTCCTGCGTCGAGCGCGGCCTCGGCGACTGCTCTGCCGATGCCGCTGGTCGCGCCGGTCACGAGAACGGTATCTCTGATCCCGCTGAAGCTCATCATGTTGTCTGATGACCTGATGACCTGTATCATGCAGTAGATGGCTGTTTTGTCAAGTGATCAAGCCTTCTCGCTCTCGCCGGTCTCGCGGATCAACCTCTCCGAGACGGTTGCGCGCCAGTTGCTCAAGGAGATTCGGGAGAAGCGGCTCGAACCGGGCACGAAACTGCCGTCCGAACGAGACCTCATGAATGCCCTCGGGGTCGGTCGCTCGAGCATCCGCGAGGCGATCAACGGCTTGACGATGCTCGGCGCGATCGAGGTCCGCCACGGTCAAGGCGCGTTCGTGACCGAGGCCGCGAACGGAATCGCGCCGTCACAGGCGATCGCGCTTGCGCTTGCCCGCGGCGTTACCCGCGAGTTGTTCGAGGCGCGCCGCTTGGTCGAGATGGAGACCGCACGCCGCGCCGCCGAGCGGCGCACGGACCCCGATCTCAGCGAGATCGCGAAGGCGATCACCGACCACGAGGCCGCGGTGGCCGATGGGCTGCCCGCGGTCGAGCCGGCCGTCCGTTTCCACGTCGAGGTTGCCGAAGCGGCCCACAACGAGGTGCTCGCGGGGTTCGTCGGGTCCTTTGCCCAGCTGCTCGCCGAGCGTGGGCCGATCCTCGAGGAGATCTCGGGGTACCGCGAATGGGAGATCGAGCAGCACCGCTCCGTCCTCGAGCCGATCGATGCCGCCGATCCCGAGCTCGCGGCTGAGCGCATGCGGGCCCACCTCGATGCGGTCGTCGAATATCACGAGCGCATTGGCTTGACGTGACCGAAGCGCATGCCTCGGCGACCAGCCGGGTTTTGTCGCTGCGCGAGCCAGGTGACTGCACCTTCGACGTCCTTTCGCTCGGCGAGGTGATGCTGCGTCTCGACCCTGGCGAGGGCCGGATCCGTACGGCCCGCAGCTTCCGCGTCTTCGAGGGCGGCGGCGAGTACAACGTCGCCCGCGCTCTTCGCCACGTCTTTGGTCTTCGGGCCGGGCTGGTCACGGCACTTGCGGAAAACGAGGTCGGGCACCTGCTCGAGGAGTTGATCCTTGCCGGCGGCGTCGACACGAGGTTGATCGCTTGGGTCCCCTACGACGGAATCGGGCGGACCGTCCGTAACGGGCTCAACTTCACCGAGCGCGGCTTTGGGGTGCGCGGCGCCCTCGGCGTTTCAGATCGCGGCAACTCCGCCGCCTCCCAGCTCACCGCCGGCCAGGTCGACTGGGAGCACATCTTCGGCGAGCTCGGAGTGCGCTGGTTCCACACCGGCGGGATCTTCGCCGGTCTCTCTGAGACGCACCCCGGAAGTGGCCCACGAAGCCATGCTCGCAGCTCACCGCCACGGAACGGTTGTCTCCTACGACCTCAATTACAGACCAAGCCTCTGGCGCGCAATCGGCGGCACCGAGCGTGCCCAAGAGATGAACCGCCGGCTCGCGCCGTTGGTCGACGTAATGATTGGCAACGAAGAGGACTTCACCGCCGCCCTCGGGCTCTCCGTCGACTCGGCTGACGAGCAGCTGACCAACCTCGACGTCGAGAGCTTCAAGCGGATGATCGAGGCCGCGGGGGAGCTCTACTCCAACTTCAGCGTGGTCGCAACGACATTGCGCCGCGCGACGACGGCGACCGTCAACGACTGGGGCGCGATCGCCTGGTCGCGCGAAGACGGCTTCGTCGAGGCAACTCATCGAGCTGGCCTGCAGATCCTTGACCGGGTCGGCGGCGGCGACTCGTTCGCATCTGGCCTCGCTTACGGGCTAATGGCGAGCGGCGACTTGCAACAGGCTGTCGAGCTCGGCGCGGCGCACGGCGCACTGGCGATGTCGACACCGGGGGACACATCGATGGCCACCCTCGATGAGGTCCTGGCGCTGGTCGCCGGGCGCGGTACCCGTGTCCAGCGGTAGCGAGGTTGTGGACGTTCTCGAGGAGATCGGCGGCCAGCGGATTGTGCCGGTGCTCAGGACCCGCGATCCGAGCAATACGACTCGTACGAAGTAGAGGACATAACACG
>CAVSQT010000011.1:0-169906 GCA_963730145.1 uncultured Solirubrobacterales bacterium | reverse complement strand
GCTCGGAGTCTGCCTCGGCGCCCAACTGCTGGTCGCGGCTGCGGGCGGCCAGGTCAGGCGCGCCTCGACGCCGGAGATCGGCTGGCGGCAGGTGGAGCTCACCGCGCAAGGCGCTGACGATCCGCTGCTCGGCGCGCTGGCTCCGGGCTTCGAGGCATTTCATTGGCACAGCTACGAATGCGTGCCACCGCCCGGTGCGATCACGCTCGCGCGCAACTCGGTCTGCGTACAGGCCTTCCGCCTCGGTACGAACGCGTACGGGATCCAGTTTCACGCCGAGGTCTCGGCCTTCGACGCCGAGCACTGGATCGATGACTACCAAACCGATCCTGACGCGATCCGCATCGGTCTCGACCCAGAGGCGATGCACGCCGCGACCAGCGAGCGCATCGACGACTGGAACGAACTCGGCCGCGAGCTCTGCGGGCGCTTCCTTGAAGTCGCTACTCGCCCGTGTCCGGCGTGAGGTATGCCCCGGAGAGCCCGCCATCGACCATGAACGCTGTCGCGGTGATGTAGGAGGACTCGTCGGAGGCGAGAAAGACCGCTGCCTTGGCGATCTCGTCGGGCTCGCCGAAGCGGCCCATGGGCAGGTGCACGAGCCGGCGCGCGGCCTTGCCCGGATCGGCGGCGAAAAGCTCCTCCAGCAGGGGCGTATTGATCGGCCCGGGACACAGCGCGTTGACGCGGACGCCGCGGCGCGCGAACTCGACGCCGAGCTCGCGCGACATCGCCAGGACCGCTCCCTTCGAGGCGGTGTAGGAGATCTGAGAGACGGCGGCACCCATGATCGCGACGAACGAAGCCGTGTTGATGACCGAGCCCCCGGCCGGTCCGTTGTCGAGCAGGTAGGGGATGCCGTGCTTGCAGCAGAAGAAGATGCCGCGCACGTTGACGTCCTGGACGCGCTGCCAGGCCTCGAGCGGCTCCTCGATGATCGAGGTGTCGTCGCTCGGGTTGATGCCGGCGTTGTTGAAGAGCACGTCGATGCTTCCGAGCTCGTCGCGGACGCGCTCGTACATCTCGGCGACCTGACTCTCGTCGGTGACGTCGACCTCCAGCGTCAGGTCGCCGATCGAGCCGGCGCTGACGTCGGCGCCGGCGACCTTCGCTCCCTCGGCCATGAACAGCCGCGCCGACTCGGCGCCGATGCCGCTGGCCGCTCCCGTGATCACGCAGACCTTGCCCTCGAGCCTTCCGGCCATCAGCTTCCCCCTGTCGCGTAGAAGACGTTCTTGACTTCGGTGTAGTGATCGAGCGCGTCGGGCCCGAGCTCGCGCCCGACCCCCGACTGCTTGAAGCCGCCGAACGGCGTCGTCACTCGCACCGAGCTGTTGGAGTTGATCGAGATCACCCCGGTTTCGAGCGCCCGCGTCACCCGCAGCGCCTTGGCCCCGTCGCGAGTCCAGATCGAGCCCGAGAGGCCGTAGATCGTGTCGTTGGCGATTCGCACCGCCTCCTCCTCGCCCTCGAACGCGATCACGCAGGCGACCGGGCCGAAGATCTCCTCGGTCGCGGCGCGATCGGAGTTGGCGACGGGGGAGAGGACCGTCGGCTCGAACCAGAAACCCGGGCCATCGGGAGCGTTGCCGCGAATCGCAACGGGCGCGCCTTCGGGAACGTACGACGCGACGGTCTCGCGATGCGAGGCCGAGATCAACGGCCCCATCTCGGTCTGCTCGTCGAGCGGGTCGCCGACGCGGATCGCGGTGACGTTGCGCTCCAGCGCCTCCATGAACTCGTCGACAGCGGAGCGCTCGACGAGGATCCGCGAGCGCGCACAGCAGTCCTGTCCGGCGTTGCCGAAGACCGCCGAAGGCGCGGCGGCGGCAGCGGCGTCGAGGTCGGCGTCGGCGAAGATCACGTTTGCCGACTTGCCGCCGAGCTCCAAGGTCACCCGCTTGATCGTCTGCGCCGCGCCCGCGGCGATGCCGCGCCCGACCTCGGTCGAGCCGGTGAAGGCGATCTTGGCGACGTCGGGATGCTCGACGAGTCGCCTCCCGCAGACCGAGCCCGCGCCGGCGACGACGTTGAGCACGCCCGGCGGCAGGCCTGCCTCGAGCGCGATTCGCTCGAGCTCGAGCGAGCTCAGCGGTGTCAGCTCGGCCGGCTTGAGAACGACGGTGTTGCCGGCCGCCAGCGCCGGCGCCACCTTCCACGAGGCGATCACGAGCGGGAAGTTCCATGGCGTGATCAGGCCGACGACCCCGAGCGGCTCGCGAAAGGTCAGGTCGACGCCGCCGGCGACGGGGATCGTGTGGCCGAGCAGGCGCTCGGGTGCGCCCGCGTAGTAGCGAAAGCACTCGATCACCATCGCGATCTCTCCACGCGCATCCGAGATCGGCTTGCCCGCGTTGCGCGCCTCGAGCGTTGCCAGCGCCTCTGCCTCGTCATCGAGCGCCTCGGCGAGGCGCCGCAGCAACGCCGCGCGATCGCCGGCTGAGACCGCGCGCCAGGTGTCGAAGGCCGACTTCGCGGTGGCGACCGCGGCATCGGTCTCCTCGGCGCCCGCCCGCGGTATCTCCGCCATCACCTCGGCCGTCGCGGGCTCGGTCACCGAGATCACGCCGCCACCTCGTGTTCGCGCGCCGCCTCGGCGAGTGCCACCAGCGCCGGGCTGTTTCGATGCTCCTCGGGATGCCATTCGAGGCCCAGCGCCCAGGTCTTGCCGGGCAGCTCGATCGCCTCGATCACGCCGCCGGGCTCGGCCCAGCCGGTGGCGACGACTCCGTCGCCGAGCTCGTCGACGCCTTGGTGGTGGTGGGAGCGCGCCGAGACGCGCTCGGCGCCCATCACGCGCGCGGCCAGAGAGCCCGGCTCCAGGCGCACGTCGTGGTCGGAGAACTGACCGGGGGTGTGCATGTGCAACTCGGAGTCGGCGAGATGCTGCTCGAGCGTGCCGCCGCAGGCGACGTTCAGGAGCTGCATCCCGCGGCAGATCCCGAGCACCGGCAGGTCGCGCTCCAGCGCCCCCCTCGCCATCGCGATCTCGAAGCGGTCGCGCTCGGCCTTGTAGCCCTTCGTGCGCTGATCCGGTTCGGCGCCATAGGTGGCGGGATCGAGGTCCGCGCCGCCCGAGAGCACCAGCGCGTCGATGAGGTCGAGCAGTTGGTCGGGCGCTTCGGCGCTGGCTTCGTCGGGCGGCAGGATCACCGGGATCGCGCCGGCGTCGCTGACGCAGAGCGAGTACGTGCGCTGGGAGATGTTGGCCTCGACGCGCTTCCAGGCGACCCAGTCCGCGGTCTCGAGCGCTGCGCAGATCCCGACCACCGGTCTGCGCATCAGAGCCTCTCGAAGCCTCTGAAGCGCTCCCAGTCGGTGACGGTGGCCTCGAACGCTTGCAGCTCGACCTTGGCGCGGTTGAGATAGTGGTCGATCATCTCCTGGCCGAAGGCCTCGCGGGCGATGTCGCTGGCGGCGAAGAGATCGCGCGCGTCGTACATGTTGGTGGGCACGTGCGGCTTGTCGGCCGTGTAGGCGTTGCCCTCCAGCGGCTCCTCGAGCTCGAGTTCGGAATCGACGCCGTGCAGGCCGGCGGCGATCATCGCCGCGAGCGCCAGATAGGGATTGACGTCGGCGCCGGGTAGCCGATTCTCGACCCGCAGGCCCTCGTCGTGGCCGACGACTCGCAGCGAGCAGGTGCGGTTGTCGTTGCCCCAGGCGACCGCCGTGGGGGCGAATGAGCCGGGCGAGAAGCGCTTGTAGGAGTTGACGTGGGGCGCGTACAGCAGGGTCAGCTCGCGCATGCATGCGAGCTGCCCGGCGACGAATCGCTCGAACAGCTGGCGATCCGCCGCGAAGGCGTTGCCGCCCTCCTGCTTCGCCAGCGAGCAGTGGATGTGGCACGAGTTGCCCTCGGCCTCGTTGAACTTCGCCATGAAGGTGATCGCCATCTCCTCTTGGGCGGCGATCTCCTTGGCGCCGTTCTTGTAGATGACGTGACCGTCAGCGGCGCTGAGCGCCTCGCCGTACTTGAAGTTGATCTCGTGCTGGCCGAGGTTGCACTCGCCCTTGGAGTTCTCGACCTCCAGCCCGGCGGCCCCCATCTCGTTTCGGATCCGGCGGATCAGCGGTTCGACGCGCGCCGAGCCCAGCAGCGAGTAGTCGACGTTGTAGAGGTTCGCCGGCTCGAGCTCGCGATAGGCCTTGCGCCACGCGTCCTCGTAGGTGTCCTTGAAGACGATGAACTCGAGCTCGGTCGCGGCGGTGGCGACGAGCCCACGCTCGGCCAGCCGAGCGAGCTGGCGTCGCAGGATCTGGCGTGGCGAGGCGACCACCTCCGAGCCGTCGCCCCATTGCAGGTCGGCGAGCACCATCACCGTGCCCTCGTGCCAGGGGACGGGGCAGAGGGTGTCGAGGTCGGGCTTCATCTCGAAATCGCCGTAGCCGCGCTCCCACGAGGCCATCGCGTACCCGCCCACGGTCTCCATGTCAACGTCCACGGCAAGCAGGTAGTTACAGCCTTCGGCACCGTGCTCGAGCACCTCGTCGAGGAAGTGCGAGGCGGTCAGGCGCTTGCCCTGCAGTCGCCCCTCCATGTCGGCGATCGCGAGCAGCACGGTGTCGACCGTGCCGTCGGAGACCGCCTTCTTGAGCTCGTCGAGATTCATGCGTCGTTAGCGCTCGTCGCGTATATGGTTGGAAGATCGGACCTTTGCGCGGCACACTATCCACCCGCCGAGGCTTGTTCAAGACGGCCAAAACCTAGTTCGCCGAGGGCAGCCTGCTCGGTTCCAGCGTCAACCGCCCTTCGTCGAGCAGCGCCGACTCGGCGTCCCGGTACATCGCGTCCGCTTCCTCGGGACTGTCGCCGACCCCGGCGAGTCCGACAGCGCCGAGTTCGCTCAGCGCGCTCATCATGTGAAAGACGACGCCCTTCTGGCGCGCGTGGTCGAAGTGAAGCCCGCGGCGGACGATGACGTCGAACAGATCCTCGTTTGTCAGGCCCCTGAACATCGGGGACTCGACGTGGTCGCTGGCGACGAGGAACTTCGCCCTGCCGTCCGGAGCAACGAAACGTCGCTGACCCGGGGTCGTAGTGGCCTTCGGTGAGGAACTCGAGCGTCAGGTAGGGGTGGGTCGTGCCCCCCTTGCGCAGGTTGAGCTCGATCGCGTACGAGCTCCAGTCGCCCCGGTCGTCGCACACGGAGACGAAGTCGATCGCAAAGCGACCGAGCACCCCCTCCCGCGCAAGCCGAGCACCGAGCTTCGCCGCGTCCGCGGTGATCGCGTCGGCATACGCCGGATCCGCCGGGAATCGACAGCCGAGATAGCGCTGACCGCTCGGCCCGCCGAGCATCTGGTCGTGGGTCGAGAGCAACTCGACCTCGCCCAGCGGCGTCACCCTCACCTGAACGCTCGGGCTTCGCAGCTCCGCGCCCAGGATCCGTTGCTCGACGATTCCGCCGTCAGCTTCGAGCTTCGCCATATAAGCGTCGAACTCGACCGTCTCGGCCTCGAACGACATGCTGCGCACGCGCTCCACGAGCGCCTCGCGTTCGCCGGCCGAGCCCGACGGCGGAAGCTCGCGCAGATCGACGCTCGCATTGCCCCTGCCGGACACGCCCTCGTTGAGCTTGACGAGCGCGTCGGTGGCAGTCGGCCTGGAGGCACGCAGCTCCGCCAGGCCATCGACCACCGCTTCGAGGCTGTCGACGTCCTCCCGTCCGAACGGATGCTGGATCTCCTCCTCGGCGAAGAGACGGCGGCACCCGGTCTTGGTCCCCAACGGGAGGAAGCGCGGATCGGCACCGTACATCGGGACGCCCAGCAGCAGTGCGAGATCGCGTTCCAGCGCCGTCGCGGTGTAGGGCACGAGGTGACAGAGCCCAGGATCGGGGATCAGCCTCCGGATCTCTTCGATCAACCTCGGTCGCTCGATCAGCTTCGCGCTCAGCGGGCGCGCAGACCCGTCGCGCGCCGATAGGAGCGACAGTCGTGCCCGCGCGTGGGCGGGGATGACGCCGGCGAGCAGGCCGAGGTAATACTCGATGATGCTCGGGTCGACGGCGAGCGATGTCACGTAGATCACGCGCAGTCGCGGCTGGCGCAGGAGCAGGAGCAGGAACAACAGCCTCTCCTCGAGAGCCTGCGCCCTGGCCGCCGGCTCGTTCGGGTTGTCGATCGGCCTCGAGGGCACGACGACGATCGACTCACCTTCGCGCCCAGAGCGCATCGCGCTCCAGACTCGCGGAAGGCGTTGCTGAAGCTCGGCAAAGCGGCGTGATCGCTCCTCCTCGCTGAGCTCGGCGAGTGTCGGGCCGGCCCCCGGCGATTCGCTAGTCGCGTCGTGCACCGGCATACGAGTCGTTCAGGCCGACGACGTTGAACACATGGACGGGCTTCGACAGGCCCTTCAACGGCAGATCTTGGATCGGCTCGACGCGTACGGCGTCCTCCGTCGCCGCGAGCACCCGCTGGCTGACCAGGACCTGCCCTGCGGCCGCGGCGTCGCACAGGCGCGCCGCCAGGTTCGTCACCGTGCCGATCGCGGCGTAGTCGGCGCGTCCCTCGAAGCCGATCCGCCCGATCGTCGCGTACCCCTGCGCGATCCCGAGGCCGAAGTGAAGGGCGTGGCCTTGCTTTTTCCACTCGTCCGCCAGCTCGCTGACGCGTTCTCGCATCGCGAGGGCCATCCTGACTGCGCGCAACGCCGGGTCGTCGCACGGCACCGGATCGTTGAAGAAGACCATGAGGCCGTCGCCGGTGAACCGTTCGAGCGTGCCCTCGAACTCGTAGATCAGCTCCCCGAGCGCCGTGTGGTAGGTCTGGAGAACGTTCATCACGTCCTCGGGCTCGCCCGACTCGGCGAAGGCCGTGAAGCCGCGCAGGTCGCAGAAGACGACCGTGATCTCGCGACGGTGGCTCTCCAGCAGCGACTCGTCGCCGGAAGAGACGATCAGGTCGACGAGCTGTGGAGCGAGGAAGCGTTTCAAGCCGCCCGACCCGTGCCACCTCTTCAACCTGCTCGCGGACGCGACGTTCGAGCTCGCGGTTCCAGCGCTCGAGCTCTGCGGCCTGCGCTTCGATCGTGTCGTGATAGCGCTTGATTCGAAGCAACGAGCGAATCCGGGCGGTCAGCTCCGCCTGGTCGAACGGCTTCGGCATGAAGTCATCGGCCCCGGCCTCGATCGCCTGCACCTTCTCCTGCTCCCCGCTGGCGGTGATCATCACCACCGGCAAGCAGCGCCGTCGCCGGGTCGGCGCGCAGGCGCCGACAGACCTCGTAGCCGTCCATACCGGGCATGACGATGTCGAGCAGCACCAGGTCGGGCTGCTCGGATGCGATCTTGGCGAGCGCCTCCTCGCCGGAAGCGGCCGGAATCACCTCGTACCCCCGGGTCGTCAGGACGGCTTCGAGAAGCTTCACGTTCTGCGGCGTGTCGTCGACGACCGCGATCTTCGCCGCGGCGTTCACGGCGCGGCCTCTTCCCGCCTGTCGAGCAGGCCGCGGATCTGGCGCGGGAACTCGGTCACGCTGATCGGCTTGACCAGGTAGCCGTCGAAGCCGGCGCGCAGACAGCGCTCGCGATCGTCGTTCATCGCGAACGCGGTCAGCGCGCACACCGGGATCGTCGCGGTGCTCGGATCCGCCTTGAGGCGCCTCAGGGCGCTGAAGCCGTCCATGCCCGGGAGCGCGATGTCCATCAGGATCAAGTCCGGTCGCCGCCTGGCGGCAGCCGCCAGGGCGTCCTCGGCCGTAGCCGCCTCGACGGTCGCGTACCCGTGGTGTTTGAGCACGTCACGCGCCAGCTTCATGTTCTTCGGGTTGTCCTCCACGATCAGAATCTGCTCGCCGGCCATGCCGACCTCCTAGGCGGGGCTCGCGCGCCCGGCTCAGCCGGCCGACCACCTCGACCAGGGCGGCACGGTCGAACTCACCCTTGTGGGCCAGATAGCTGATCTGTCCGTTGAGCCGCTGCTTGTCGGCGGCGGTCATCGTCTTCGAGGTGAGGACCACGATCGGGATCGCGGCGGTCGCGGTGTCCGCGCGCAGGCGCTCGATCACCGCGAAGCCGTCGACTCCCGGGCATCAGCAGGTCGAGCAGGATCATCGCGGGCTGATCGGGTGCGGGCCAGCTCCACGCCGCTGCTCCCCGTCCCCGGCCGTGAGCACGGCGAAGCCCTCGTGTTCGAGCGTCGCCGCGAGGAACTCGATCGCGCGTGGATCGTCGTCGATCACGAGGACCGGGCCTGAGGCACCGGGGGTGCGGACGCACCGCTCGAGGGCCGAGTGCACGTCGCCGCGGGCGACCGGTTTGACCAGGTACTCGGCGGCGCCCAGGGCGAACCCCTTACCGCGCTCGTCGAGCATCGAGACGATGATCACGGGGATTTCGGCGAGCTCGGGATCGGCTTTGAGGGTGGCGAGCACGTCCCAGCCGTCCAGCTCCGGAAGCATGATGTCGAGCACGATCCCGGCCGGGCGCAGACTCCGCGCTAGATCGAGGCCGGCTCTGCCGTCACGAGCGACCTCCACCTCGAATCCGGCGCCACTCAGATGCAGCGTCAACAGGTCGATCGAGTGCTCCTCGTCCTCGACCAGCAGGATCGTGGTGGCACCGTTTCGCCGCGGTGACGGTTCGCGGGCCGGCGCCGAGGGGGCGATGCCGCCGGTGCCGGTCGCCGCGGCGCGCAGGGGGATGGTGAAGCCGAAGGTGCTCCCGCGCCCGAGCTCGCTCTCGACCCACACCCGCCCGCCGTGGAGCTCGACGATCCTGCGGGACAGGGTCAGGCCGAGCCCGGTGCCCTCCTCCTTCGCGTCCCGGCCACCTTGCTGGAACGACTCGAAGATCCTTGCCTGGTCCTCTTCGCCGATCCCGATGCCCGTGTCGCGCACCGTGGTCTCGAGCTCCCCGTCGAGGCGCCTGGCCTTGACCTCGACGCTGCCCCCGTCGGGCGTGAACTTGACCGCGTTGGTGAGCAGGTTGAGGATCACCTGCCTGATCCGGAGCTCGTCGGCGACGATCGTGTCAAGGCCGGGCTCCACCTCGAGGCTGAGCTCGAGCGAGTGCTGTGCGGCGCGGTCGCGCACCATGGTCAGGCCGCGCTCCAGGGCCTCCACCAGCGAAAACGGCGCGGGCTCCAGCTCCATCCGGCCCGCCTCGATCTTCGACAGATCGAGGATCTCGTTGAGCAGCTCGAGCAGGTGCCGGCCGGAGTCCCGGATGTCCTCCAGGTACTCGCACTGCTTCGCGTTGAGCGCCCCGAACATGCCGTCGAGCAGCACGTCGGAGAACCCGATCACGGCGTTCAGCGGGGTGCGAAGCTCATGCGACATGCTGGCCAGGAACTCCGACTTGTGCCGGCTCGCAACCTCGACCTGCTCGCTCTTCTTGCCGATCTCGCGGAACAGCCGAGCGTTCTGGATCGCCAGCGCCGACTGGCTCGCGAAAGTCTCGAGCAGATGCGCGGTGTCCACAGAGAACTCGCCCGGACTCCTTCGCCGCACGACCAGCGCTCCGAGGATCCGGTCCTCGCGCAGCAGCGGCACCACCAGCATCGACCTCCACCCATGCTCGAGCAGCTGCTCGGTGTGCGGGTCGGTCGCTTCGAGGCTGAGGTCGGGAACCGCATGTGGCGCCCGCGTTGGTTGCAGCCCGGCCGACGGCGGTCTCGCCGAGCCGGATACGCGTTGCCCTGCAAGCGCCCTGAGAAGCTCGTCGCTCGTTCCGTATGCGGTTCGGACGCGGAACTCCTCGGAGCTCTCGTCGAACTCGAAGATCGATCCGCCGTCGGTGTCCGAGAGCTTGACGGCGTGCGTGACGATCGTCTTCAATACCTCCTCCAGGTCGAGCGTCGAGCTGACTGCCTGACCGATGTCGCTGAGCGCTCGCAGCTCCTCCACAGAGTCCGCGAGCTCGACCGTGCGGGCCTCGAGCTGCTTGAAGAGGTTGCCGTTTTGGATCGCGATCGTCGCCTGGGTCGCGAACGTAGTCAGCCAGCTCGATCTGCCTGCTCGTGAACGGGTCGACCTTGGTACGGACCAGCGAGGTGACGCCGATCACTTCACCGTCGCTGAGCATCGGGACACCGAGCATGCTCCTCTGGCCGCCGGCTTGCACGGCCTCCGGCCAGTCGTAGTCGGGGTCTGCGAGCACGTCGGGGATGTGGATCGTCACGCGCTCGACCGCGACCTTCCCGACGAGCGTGCCGACGCCGGCCGGGATCGGATGACGTGCCAGGAACTCCCGGTAGGCGCTTGAGCCACCCGAAACGAAGGCCGCACGGTAGACGCGACCGTCGAAGCTGTAGATCTGTCCCATGTCGGCTCGGCAGAGTCGTCGCGCGTTCTCGACGACGGTCTCGAACAGCGGCTGCAGGTCCGACTTCGAGCGGCCGAGAACGCTGAGGACCTCGTCCGTAGCGCTCTGTTGCTCGCGGGCCTCCGCCAGATCCTCTCTGAGCTCCTCGGCTTCGCGCTCGAGGTCCACCGACGGCTTTGGCGGGCGGACGGCCATATCAAAGTTCCTTTGCGGCGACCCTACCGGGTAGTTTGCTGCGGGGCAAGGAATGCCTCAGTCGAGCTATCGCAGCTACCAGTCCCTCGGATTGCCCTCTGGGATCTGGGCGCGCGGGTCACGTCCCTCGATGTTCACCGGCGGTGAGCCGGCGGGAGATCCGGGTGGACCCTCGAGCTCGTCGAGCGTCACGCCCGTCCACGTTACGCGGCGCTGTCTGGCCTGGTCACCCTGTCGCCCGACAGCGCCTCGTCGATCTCGATGTTGCGGACCTGGCCGGTGAAGTACTTGTGCGCGCTCACCTTCCAGGAGATACCGGCGAACAGGAGGACGAGGCCAACCATGATCGGTGCGTAGTTGACCGCCTCGAGGCTGAACTCGTCGTTCCACGGCACCGCCGCCGGCGTGAACGGCAGGCAGAAGATGATCGTGATCAAGCCGACCCAGAAGACAGCGAACGGGTTCATCCAGCGCCACTTGCTGCCCAGGTTCCACACGGGCGACTGCTCGAACGCCGTGCCCTGGCGCCAACGGAGGTAGATCGGAATCACGTAGGCGATGTAAAGACCGATCACGGTGATCGAGACGACCGCGAAGAACGCGAACGGGAACGGGATCGCCGGCCGAGTTGCCCTTCAGCGCCGGCAGCGTGATGATCAGGGCGGCGACCGCCATCGTGATCACCGCGTTGCGCGGCGTGCCGTTGCGGTTCACCTTCGAGAGGCTGTCCGAGGCCGGCAGGCCACGGTCGCGGGCGAAGGCGAAGCACATCCTCGAGGCGCTCGTGAGGCAGGCCAGGCCGCAGAAGAGCTGGCCGATCGTCGAGATCAAGACCACCGCCTTGAACGCCGCGGTGGTCAGCGAGAGGTTGAAGATCTCGAGCGAGCTCCCGGCGCCGTAGCCCTCGCCGGCCGTGACCGCGTCCGGGTCGGTCGCGGCGAACGTGATCGCCAGGAGCACGAACCAGCCGATCACCGCCGAGTAGAAGATCGACTGCCAGACCCCTCGTGCTGCCGACTTGGATGCGTTGTGGGTTTCCTCGGAGACGTGGGCCGAGGCGTCGAAGCCGGTGATCGTGTACTGCGTCAGCAAGAAGCCGAGCGGCAGCACGTAGAACCAGAACATGTCCATGCTGAAGCCGGAGTTGTTGATCCGCTCGGTGAAGACGAAGTCGACGCTCTGATGGTCGTCGGGGACGAAGATGAGGATGCGCGATGATCACGACCACGCCGACCACGTGGACGAAGACCGAGATGTTGTTGGTCACCGCCAGCAGATGCGTGCGCATGATGTTGATCGTCGCGTGGATCGCGAGGATGATCGCGAACAGCAGGAACGTCTCGCCGAGGATGTGCTCGTCGTCGCCGAAGTTGATCCCGCCGATCTCGACGCCGTAGAGGCCGAGGACGACGTTGAGGAAGGTCGCCGAGGCGTAGACGACCGAGGCGACGACGCCGACCAGGCCGACGAGGTTGAACCAGCCCGTGAACCAGCCCCAGACCGGGCCGCCGAGACGTGCAGCCCACCAGTAGATGCCGCCCGCCGTCGGGTACTTGGCGACGATCTCGGACATGCAGAAGCCGATGATCAGGATCGGGATCGAGATCAGCGGCCAGCCCCAGGAGATCGCGATCGGGCCGCCGTTGTTCCATGCCTGGCCGTAGGTCGTGAAGCAGCCGGCCAGTACCGAGATGATCGTGAACGAGATCGCGAAGTTCGAGAACGCGCTCCAGCCGCGATTCAGGTCCTGTCTGAGCCCCATCTCGGCAAGCTGGCGCTCGTCCTCGTCCCGGTACTGAGTCGCTTCCATCTTTGCGGTCTCCCCTCGCTCTGGCCGTCTCGCCGCCACCCGTTGCAGACTCGTCTGCGATAAAAGGTGTGGTAGCCCGACCTATGGACGGCTCGACCCTAAACCCGCAGGCGGACGAGAGTCAAGGGCTCGACCCCGATCTGCGACGAATCGTCCAGTTGCTGGAGGCCGAGCTTGGACAAGCCGACCAGCCGCCGAGCCCGCTCGACGGAGGCATCACCAATCGCAACTACCGCGTCAGCCTCGGCGGCAGTGACTACGTCGTGCGCATGCCGGGCAAGGACACCGACCTGCTCGGCATCGACCGAGCCGCCGAGCGCCAGGCCAACGACTGCGCCGCGGCGATCGGGATCGCCCCGCCGGTGGCGGCGATGCTCGGTGACCCGCCGTGCATCGTCACCGCCTTCGTCGAGGGCCGCGCGGTCTCGGCCGAAGAGCTGCTCGAGCCGGCGACGCTTGCGGAGATCGCGGCCGCCCTGCGTGCGCTTCACGATCGCTGCCGCCCGCTCGAGGCACGCTTCGACTCGTTTCGCATCGTCGAGAACTACGCCGAGCTCGTGCGTGAGCGCGGTGGGGAGGTGCCGGGCGAGTTCGAGCGCGCGCATGAGGTTTCTCAACGGATCGAGGCTGCGCTCGGGGGCGCCGATCACGACGCGGTCCCCTGTCACAACGATCTCCTGATCGCCAACCTGATCCGCGGCGAAGAGCAGCTCTGGCTCGTCGATTGGGAGTACGCCGGCATGGGCGATCGCTACTTCGACCTCGCCAACTTCGCGGTCAACAACCAGCTCGGCGCGGATGATCGCCGCCGCTTCCTGGCGCTCTACTTCGAACGCGAGCCGCGCCAAGCCGAGCTCGCCGCGCTCGAGCTGATGGCGCTGATGTCGGATTTCCGCGAGGCGATGTGGGGCCTCGTTCAGAGCGTGATCTCCGAGATCGAGTTCGACTTCGGCGCCTATGGGGCAAAGCATTTCGAGCGCTTGCTGGCGGCCGCATCGGACGAGCGCTTCGAGCGGCGGCTCGAGGAGGCGGGCGATGGCGCTTCGCGCTGAACTGCCCGACCGCGCCCGCTGCGTGATCGTCGGCGGCGGCGTCGGCGGGGCCTCGATCGCCTACCACCTGGCCAAGCTCGGCTACCGCGACGTCGTCCTCGTCGACCGCGCCGAGCTCACCTCGGGCTCGACCTTCCACTCCGCCGGGCTCGTCGGCCAGCTGCGCGGCTCGGTCTCGCTGACCAAGATGATGATGCACTCGGTCGAGGTCTACCGCGGGCTCGCGGACGAGTCCGAGCTCGATCCCGGCTGGGTCGAGTGCGGCGGAATCCGCCTCGCCTCGAGCGAGGAGCGGCTGGAGGAGCTGCGCCGCCAGGCCGGCTGGGCGAAGACCTTCGGCCTGCCGCTGGAGCTGATCTCGGCCGAGGAGGCCAAGGAGCGGTTCCCGCTGATGTCGACCGAGGGCGTGCTCGGCGGCGCCTGGACGGCGACCGACGGCTACATCGACCCGTCGCAGCTCACCTACGCGCTCGCCGACGTCGCCCGGCGCGAGGGCGACCTGCAGGTGTTCCAGAACACCCGGGTGACCGGGATCGAGGTCGCCGACGGCAGGGTGCGCGCGGTCGAGACCGAGAAGGGCCGGATCGAGGCCGAGGTGGTCGTCAACGCCGGCGGCATGTTCGCCGCCGAGATCGGCCGGCTGGCCGGGGTGCGGGTGCCGGTGATCCCGTTCGGGCACCAGTACCTGGTCACGCAGCCGGTCCGCGAGCACTCCGCCGACCGGCGGCTGCCGACCCTGCGCGATCCCGACCTGCTGGTCTACTTCCGCGAGGACGGCGGCGGCCTGGTCATGGGCGGCTACGAGCGCGACTCCCAGCCCGCCTTCCTGCCCGACGGGCCGGGCGGCTTCGACTGCGATCCCGCCCGACTTCAACGGCCGCCTGCTCGAGGACGACTGGGACCGGTTCGCGGAGATCACCGAGAACTCGAAGAGTCCGCGTGCCGGTGATGGACGAGGCCAAGATCACCAAGCTGATCAACGGCCCCGAGGCGTTCACCCCCGACAACGAGTTCTGCCTCGGCGAGTCCGAGGTGCGCGGGTTCTTCGTCGCCGCCGGCTTCTGCGCCCACGGCCTCGCCGGCGCCGGCGGGATCGGCAAGGTGATGGCCGAGTGGATCGCCGAGGGCGAGCCCAGCCTCGACCTCTGGGAGATGGACGTGCGCCGGTTCGGCAGCCAGTACCGCTCGCCCGCCTACACCCACGCCCGCACCCGCGAGACCTACGAGACCTACTACGACATCCGCTACCCCAACCACGAGCGCCAGGCCGGGCGCCCGCTGCGGCTCACCTCCGCCAACTCGTGGCACGCCGAGCACGGAGCGGCGTTCGGCGAGAAGTCGGGCTGGGAGCGGGTCAACTGGTACGAGTCGAACGCCGCCGCCGGCGACGAATCGCTGCGCCCGCGCGGCTGGGCGGGACAGCACTGGTCGCCGGCGATCGGTGCCGAGCATCGCGCCACGCGCGAGGCGGTGGCGATCTTCGACGAGTCCTCGTTCGCGAAGATGGAGATCGAAGGCCCTGGTGCGGCGGCGCTGCTCGAGCGCCTCTGCGACAACGAGGTGGCGCGCGGCGTCGGCAAGATCACCTACACCCAGATGCTCAACCAGCGTGGCGGGATCGAGTGCGACTTCACCGTCGCCCGCCTCGGCGAGGAGCTGTTTCAGATCGTCACCGGCACCGCTTTCGGCAATCACGATCGCGAGTGGATCCGAAAGCACCTGCCCGACGACGGCTCGGTGCGCGTGCGCGACGTCACCGCCGCCTGGTCGTGCTTCGGCATCTGGGGGCCGCGCGCTCGCGACGTGCTCGCGCCGCTGACCCCGGCCGACCTCTCCAACGAGAGCGTTCGCCTACATGAACGTGCGCGAGATCACCGTCGGCGACGTCCCGGTACGGGCGCTGCGGGTCACCTACGTCGGCGAGCTCGGCTGGGAGCTCTACTGCCCGACCGAGTACGGGCTCGGTCTCTGGCGAGCGCTGTGGGAGGCCGGGCAGGAGCACGGCATCGTCGCCGCGGGCTATCGCGCGATCGACTCGATGCGCCTGGAGAAGGGCTATCGCGTCTGGGGCGCCGACATCACCCCGGACGAGACGCCGTATGAGGGAGGTGTCGGCTTCTGCGTCAAGCTCGACAAGGACGGCGGCTTCATCGGCCGCGAAGCGCTCATGCGAGGCGAAGGAGGCCGGGCCGCGAACGCAGATCGCCTGCCTGACGCTGGCCGACCCTCGTTCGGTCGCACTCGGCAACGAGCCGGTCCGCGTCGGCGGCGAGATCGTCGGCCGAGTCACAACCGGTGGCTACGGCTACACGGTGGAACGCTCGATCGCGTACGCCTATCTACCGCCCGAGCTGGCGAAGGCCGGGGACTGAGGTCGAGGTCGAGATCTTCGGCGAGTGGGTCGGGGCAGAGGTCGCGGCGGAGCCGTTGTTCGACCCCAAGGGCGAGCGGATTCGCGCCTGAGCGCCCCCCGAACGCCGAGCGGCAGCTAACGCACAACTATGGGACGCAAGCTGCCGCTCGGCGCCTAGGCGGATGCCGGCAGCTCGAGCCAGACGTCGGCGCCGCCGCGGTCGAGGTTGCGGGCGTGAGCGGTGCCGCCGTGTGCGCGCGCGACCGCCTCGACGATCGCCAGTCCGAGGCCGGTGCCGCCGCGCGCGCGGGCGGCGTCGGCGCGGCTGAAGCGCTCGAAGGCGGCGCCGATGAACTCCGGCGGGAACCCGCGCCCCTCGTCACTGACATGAAGCTCGATCCGGCCCGCGTCGACTCGTGACCACAGCCGCACCGCGCCGTCGCCGTGGCGCAAGCGCGTTGTCGACGAGGTTGCTCAGCGCCTGCTCGATTCGCAGCCGGTCGGCGTCGATCGCCGCTCGCCGCCGAGCCCGGTTCGACGATCACGCTGCGCCCGTCGCGCTTCGCCGCCGCATCGAAGCGGCTCGCCGTTGTCGCCTCAGCAGCTCCGCCACGGCGACCGGCTCACGGCGTGCCGCGGCGTCGGCGTGCTCGGAGCGGGCAACGACCAGCAGGTCCTCGGCCAGCGCGATCACCCGGTCGGTTTCCTCCAGCGCCGAGCTGATCGCCTCGCGCAGCTCCGCCTCGCTGGAGGCCTGGCGCAGGGCGAGCTCGAGCTCGACCCGGTGAAGCGCGAGCGGCGTGCGCAGCTCGTGGCTGGCATCGTCGACGAAGCGGCGCTCGTGTTCGAGCGCCAGCTCGAGGCGGCCGAGCATCGCGTTCAGCGTGCTCCCGAGGCGCGAGAGCTCGTCTCGCGCCTCGGGCACGGGCAGGCGTTCGTCGGGATCGGAGGCCGAGATCTCGGCGGCGCGACGGCGCATCGCCTCGACCGGCCGCAAGGCGGCGGCGGTGGCTCCATAGCCCGCCAGCGAGGCGAGCAGCAAGGCGATCGGCCCGCCGATCAGCAGCAGGGTGGCGAGGTTCGCCAGAGCCTCGTCGCGGTCCTCGAGCGAGGCGCCGACGACTGCGATCAGTGGCCGGCTCGGGGAATCGACCGGCAGCGCGAGAATCCGCGCCCGCGCCATCGATGCCGGCGAGCGATTCGCGCTCGACGAACGTTGGCCCGGCGGCGGCGCGCTCGAGCTCAGCCGAGTCGAGCAGCGCTTCATCGTCGAGCTGGGGGGTGGAGGCGACGACCGCCCCGGCCGGGGTCAGGATCTGGGCGAAGCTCTCCTCGAGGTCGATCGTGCCGGCGTCGGCATCCAGCGATGGCGAGCCGGTGGAGCTTTCGATCAGGGCCGAGAACTCGCTCGCCCTGGCTCCGATTCCGAGGTCGAGCGACTCGTCGAGCTGGTCGCCGAGGCGCAGATAGAGAAAGAGGCCGACCGCGGTGAGCACGGCCGCCATCACGAGCGCGAACGCCAGGGTGACCTTGATCCGGATCGGGAGCCGGCTCATGCCAGGGAGTCCTCGCGGAGGCGATAACCCGCGCCGCGAACCGTCTCGATCGAGCCGGTGCCGAACGGCTTGTCGATCTTCTGGCGCAGAAAGCGGACGTAGGAATCGACGACGTTGGAGCGATTCTCGTAGTCGTAGCTCCACGCGTGTTCGAGCAGCTGAAACCGCGAGAGCACGTCACCCGGTCGGCGCATGAACGTCTCCAGCAGCGCGAACTCCTTTGCCGAGAGGGAGATCTCGGTCTCGCCGCGCCAGACCTGGCGGGTCGCGGGGTCGAGGCGCAGGTCGCCGCTGACGAGCTCGGTCGGGCGATCGACCGGCCCTCGGCGAACGAGCGCGCGCAGTCGTGCCAGCAGCTCCGCGTAGGAGAACGGCTTGGTCAGATAGTCGTCGGCGCCGCCGTCGAGGCCTGCGACCCGGTCGCGGACCGAATCGCGCGCCGTCAGCATCAGGATCGGCGTCCAGACGCCATCGTCGCGCAGCCGTTTGCAGACCTCGAAGCCGTCGATGCCCGGCAGCATCACGTCGAGCACGATCGCGTCGTACTCGGTCGACCCCGCCATCCACAGCGCATCCTCACCCTTGATCGCGACATCGGCGGCAAGCCCGTCGCCGATCAGGCCGCGCCTGATCAGCGCCGCCATCTTCACCTCGTCCTCGACGATCAGCACGCGCATCCCGTGCTCAGCCTACGGCCGAAGATGAAAGCGCGATGAAAGGCACGTGGACGATGAAACGCCAGGGGTCTAGATCAGGCCGGCGAGGATGTGCTCGGTACCGCGGATGTGCGTGCGCATCAGCTCCACCGCAGCGGCGCCGTCGCCCTCCCGCAACAGCGCGACGAGCGTTCGGTGCTGGGCGTTCGATTGGGCCAGCACCTCCTCCGGATGGGCGATCAGCGAGAGCAGACGGCTCATCTGGCCCTGCGTCTCGGTCATCTCGGCGACCAGACGAGGCGAGCGCGCGGCCTCGGCGACGCCGATGTGAAAGCGGATGTCGGCGCGACGGTACTCGGCGAAGTCGGCCGGCGATCCCATCCGTTCGACGAGCTCGTCGAGGGCGTCGAGGTCGGTGCCCCTGCCGCGCTCCGCGGCCAGGGTCGCTGCCCCGAGCTCGACGGCCACGCGCTGGTCGAGCACGGCCCAGGCGTCGCCGCCGAGCGGATCGTCGGCCTCGGAGAGGGGCGGGCGCTCGGCGACGAAGGTGCCGCCGGTGCGCCCACGGGCCGAGGTCAGGTGCCCGGACTGGACCAGCGTCGTCAGCGCCTGGCGCAGGGTCGAACGCGAGATGCTCAGCTCCTCGGCGAGCTGGCGCTCGGGCGGAAGCTGACTGCCCGGGGTGAGCAGTCCGATGCGGATCGCCGTCCCCAGCCGCTCCACCGTTTCCTCGAACGTGGTCGGCGCTCGAACCGGCTTGAACACGGCTTCGACTGCGGCGTCGCGCTTCACACGATCACCGTAGCGCCGCGGCCGCGCCGGTCAAGCGGCAACTCAGCGCTCGCGGTCAGGTCAGCTCAGCGCCGCGCGAATCTCCCCGATCGCCTGCTCGTTGTCGACGAAGTGCACGGCGGTCATTCCCAACGCCCGCGCGGAGTCGACGTTGACGAGGATGTCGTCGACGAACAGGCAATCCTCGGCGCTGATCGCCGGGCCGAGCCTGGCGAGGGTCAACTCGTAGATCTCGGGGTCGGGCTTGCGCATGCCGACGAAGGCCGAGTCGACGACGAGCTCGAAGATCTCGTCGACCGGCAGCATCGAGCGCCACAAGCGGCTCCCATTCGCGGACGTTGTTGGTCAGCATCGCCATCCGGATGCCGCTGCGGCCAATCTCGCGCATCAGCGAGATCATCTCCTCATTCGGCTGCAGCGCCTCGAAGTAGATCTCGTTGAAGCGATGCATCTCGGGCACGTGGCCGAGCTCGGGCGTGAGCGCTGCCCGAACCTGCTCGAGGAAGTCCGCCTCGGTCATCAGGCCCTTCTCGAGCTCGAACAGGGGGTGAGCGCCATCGCGCTCGGCGATCGTCTGCATCGCCCGCCCCAGCGCGACGGCGGAGATCCCGGTCTGGTCCTGAAAGGCGGCGAAGGATTGAATCAGCGGTGTCGTCAGCACGCCGCCGAAGTCGCAGATCACCGCTTTGATGCGCTTCTGCAACATCAGGCGCGGTCTGCGCTGAGCACGTCGAGTCGACCTGCGCCGGGCTCGCCGGACGATCGCAGCGCGAACGCGGCCGAGAGCCGGTCGACGCTGCCCTCGCGCGCGCTCTCGACCGCGGTGGCATCGCCGGCAACGCGGATCGCCATCGCGTCGCCGCGAAACAGCTCGAGGCCGAGACGGCGTGGCAGCTCGTCGGGCCCGTACTCGAGCGAGACGAGCGCCTCGTCGAGCTGCTCGAAGCCTTCTGCGTTGCCGATCGCGCCGGCCACCAGCTCGTCGCCATGACCCTCGGAGCCGGCGGGCCGAATCGCGACGATCGCGAGCAGCCGATCGTCGGCGAGACGCGCCGAGACCACGCGAACGGCGTCGATCAACTCCCAGTCGAGCTCGCCTCCGAGCCTCCACACCGGCTCGGTCAGGACCTCCGAAGCAGCCAGGTCGCCGAGGTCGGTGGCATCCCATTCGAAGCGCAGGACCTCTCCGGCCGGTCCCTGGAACTCGAGTCCGACCACCTCACTCATCGCGGTCGCCCTGGGGCAGCTCACCGGCGGGATCGCTGCACCTCGCGCGCCGTCCCCTCGTAGTCATAGCCGCGGCTGGGCTGGCGGGGGCCGGGACTTGGAGCACGCCCGGCGCCGGCGCCACCGAGCACGGTCCAGCCGAAGGAGACCCGGTTGCGCGCCAGGCGGGCGGCCACCGATCGCATCATCGCCCGCGTCGGCGGAATCAGAAGAGCGAAGCCGACGAGGTCGGTGATGAAGCCGGGCGCCAGCAAGAGCGCTCCGCCGAGGATGATCATCGCCCCGTCGAAAGTCTCCCGGGCAGGCACGCGGCCGTCGGCGAGCGCGCGGTTGAAGCGCATCCAGGCGGTTCGGCCCTGAGAGCGCGCGAGCGCCGCTCCGACGAATCCGTCGAGCAGCAGGATCGCCAGCGTCGGCACGATCCCGATCGCCTGGCCGACCTGGATGATCACGTAGAGCTCGGCGATCGGCAGGGCGATGAAGAGGATCAGCAACAGCAGGCGCACGGCTGGAGCGTACGAAACGAGGCGCTTCGGGCGCGGGCGTCCTCTACGATTGACGCATGCCCAGCGAAGAAGATGTGTACGAGGCGCTCGAAGAGGTGATCGACCCGGAGCTCGGGCTCGACTTCGTCTCGCTCGGCCTCGTCTACGACGTCGAGGTCGAGGAGTCGGAGGTGTTCGTGACCTTCACCCTGACGACCCCTGCCTGCCCGATCGGCCCGCAGGTTTCCGAGCAGATGCGCGAGTTCGTCGGCGACCTCGAGGGCGTCGACAAGGTGCACCCGAAGATGATCTTCGATCCGCCTTGGTCCCCGGAGATGATGAGCGAGGACGCCAAGTTCGCGTTGGGTTTTTGAGCGTCGGATCGTGCTGATCCAGAGCGTTTGTGGGGGGGGCCTGCCGGTGGTAGCGTTGCCGCGGATCTACAACGCCTACTCGAGAAGGGGTCGTGATGACTGAAACGCTCAAGGGAACCTGCTTGTGCGAAGGCGTGGAGTACGAGGTGCAGGATCCCCAGGCACTGGGTTACTGCCATTGCACCCGCTGCCAGCGGTGGACGGGCTCGAGCCTTGCAGGCGTGGTCGTGGCCAAGGAGAACTTCAGGTTCACCAAGGGCGAGGACTTGGTCAAGACCTACGAGAGCGAGCTCGCGCCCCGCAACTTCTGCAGCAACTGCGGATCCAGCATCTTCGACGACCTCGGCGAGGTGTACTTCGTGGCCGCAGGGCTGATGCAGGACCTCGAGCTCGAGCCGAGCTTCCACCAACAGGTCGCCTACAAGGCCAGCTGGCACCAGATCGGCGACGACGCGCCGCAGTTCGACGAGATGCCGCCGGGCTGACGCGACGGCGCCGCCTCGCACCCGGTACTGTCGTCCAACCCCCGAGGAGGGCCTCATGGAGCAAGGCAACAAGGACGTGAAGATGGCATTCGGAGTCATGTTCGTGCTTCTCGCCTGCGCCTTGATGCGACGTTGTGGCCTAGGCGGCGCTCAGCGAGAGACCAGCACCGCGCCCGCCCGCCCCCGCCACGGGCTCGGGCAGCGGTTGCGGCGCCACAACGTCGCGGCCAAGCGCCCGCTCGATCGCGTCGACGCACCTGGAGTCGAACTTGGTCCCGGCTTCGCGATGCAGCAGGGCGAGGGCGTCGCCCTCGCTCCAGGCATCGCGGTAGACGCGGGTCGAGATCAGGGCGTCGAAGACATCGCAGGCCGCGAGCACGCGCACCTCGAGCTCGAGCTCCTCCGCCTCGAGTCCGTGCGGGTAGCCGGAGCCGTCGAGCCGCTCATGGTGGCCGAGGATCAGGCGCGAGACCAGGGGCGAGAAGCCGCCGAGCTCGGCGACCAGCTGGCTGCCCCATTCCGGATGGCGCTTGATCACCGCGAACTCGTCGTCGTCGAGCGAGGACGGCTTCTGCAGGATCGCGTCCGGCACCGAGAGCTTGCCGACGTCGTGCATGAGCGCGCCGATCGCGAGCTCGCGCAGGCGGCGCGGCGGCAGGCCGATCTCCTCGCCCACCTGGACCGCCAGCAGCGCCACCCGCCGGGTGTGGGTCGCGGTGTAGGCATCCTTCTCCGCCAGCCGGACCAGCAGCGCCCGCACGCTCGGGCCGAGGAACTCGTCGGCGGCGCGAACCAGCTCGGTGGCGCGCAGGTTGCCGGCCAGCGGCCGCGACTGAGCGCCGCGGTGCAGATCGAGCGCCACCGGGACGCCGACCAGGCCGATCCCGATCAGCTCGAATGCATGGCCGATCCACCAGCCGAGCTGGTGGTAGCCCCACAGCAGTGCCGGCGGCAGCGCCACCAGCAGAACCACGGTGCCGAGCACCACCATCAGGTCGCTGCCGCGGCGGGTCAGCAGGAAGGTGCGCGCCGCCCGCAGGGCGAGCACGCCGAAGAAGACCAAGCCGAACGCGAGGATGATCCAGGCCGCGGTGCTGGCGGGCTCGGGAACGCCGGGGACGATCTCCGGGGCGACCACGCCCGCGACTCCGAGCCCGACGATCGAGGCCAGCAGGGCGGCCTGCAACCACAGCAAGGGCCTCACCGAGCGCCCGCGGTTGGTCAGCGGCAGCGCCGAGAGCGCCAGCACGGCACCGCCGACGGGGAGCGTCGCCGCTCCCGAGAAGGCGACGACCCCGTTGTCGCCGGCGAGCAGGCCGGGGGTGGTCAGGCCGTGCACCGCCAGCAACGCGGCCATGCTCGAGAAGGCGGTGCCGACGAGCACGGCGCGCGGATCGCCGCGACGTGCTCCGACCACGGTCAGGGCGACCGCGGCGCCCGCGGCCAGCCCGGCGCTGATCGCGATCGGCAGGAAATGGATCTCGGCACCGATCTCGACCTCCTGCGGCCCGAGGAAATGCAGCAGGCCGGCGGGGACGACGGCGCAGGCGGCGACGATCACGAGCAGGGAAAGGTTGCGTTCACGCACCAGGGCGTCCATACGTTGGTTATCGACGCCCAGCGCCCAGGCTTGAACCGGGCGTCAGTTCTGGCTCAGCTCGAGCCGTCTGTCAGGCCGCCTGCTCGACGCAATTGCCATCTATGAAATCGCCCAGCTCCACGCCTGCGTCCGTCATTGCGCCGGCCAGTGACTTACCCAATAGCGCCTCGGTGTCCTTTAGACCCGCCCGCACCACAAGCGGTTGAGGGAAGGCGCCGATGCTCCTCACACAGAGAGGGCTCACCTGCGGCGTCGGACCGAGCATCTCCACCCCCCAGAAGCGGATGTTGAGGGGCAGCGAGGCCGGAGCGCCTGGTTCGCGGGCCTCGACCTCCAGCGTGAGTTCAGAATCTCGGGGAGCGCCACCCACGACCCTGGTTACGAGCGTGGGGCGCTGCGGCCAGAACAGGTTCCGGGTGTCGAGCAAGAGGTCGCTGGCCCATACCGTCGGCGAGCGCTCTTCGCCGGCCGGTCCGAAGTCGAACGTGGAGAGTCCCGCGGTGACCTGGCGCTCGAACGATGCCGTAGGCAGGAGAGGGGTCACCAGATAGCCCTCGCCGCTCTCGCGCGCGATCAGAACCGGTACCCGCTGGAACTCCTCGCCGGCGAGGTTGGCATCGTAGGAGCCGAGGATCTCCTTCTGCCCGTCGTCGTCGATGTCCGCGATGGTGCGTAGCTGAAACGCCAAGGCCATGAATGTCGGGTCCCCGCCTCCGCGGGCGCCGCCGTCCTGCGTCACCTCCGGGCGGTACGACAGCTGGAGCTCGAGCTGCGCCATCGACCGCGTCATAGATACGCACCTCATCCGACGTCGGGTCCTGCGCATCTACGCTCGAGGCGATGAAGAGATGCGAGGGCTTGCCCTGGTGCAGCTGTAACTCGCGGTAGGCCACCTTCAGCCCTTCCGCCTGCAGGTCCGCCCGAATGTCGTCCACCTGCTCGGCAACGCTCTCGCCACCGGACGAGCCGTCGAAAACGTCACCGACGCTCGCGATGATCCCGGCGGCGACGATCGCGCCCGCGAGGATGGAGATCGGCACCGCTCTCGCACGAAGCCGGGAGAGAATTCGAGACCACCCCGCGTCGTAGCGCTGTGCGATTTCGCAGAGCGTGCCTACGTCCGCGCGCCAGCGCTTGTGGCTCAAGTCAACGGCGTTGATCTTCGCGAGCGCGGAGATGTCGGAGGGCAGATCCTCTGCAATCGGCATCTGCGCGCCTTCGACCAAGACCGGAACCACTGCGACGTCGGGGCGCTCGAGCGCCGCGGCAACCTCCTGTCTCAGGTAGTCGTGTTCAGCGTCCAGCCGACGCTCGCCGCTCGGCAGCCTCGCAGTCAGCCAGTCGTCACCGATCAGGACGAAAACGACCCGACAGGAGTCGAGCGCGGCGTGGATCCGGTCCTCGAAGTTCGTCGCCAGAGGGATCGAATCCACATCGATGAAGACCCGGGAGCGACCAAACCGCTCGATCAGGTCGTCGGCCAGGCGCCCCGCCTCGCCCGCCGTGTCGTCACGCCGGTATGAGATGAAGACCGTAGGCATCGTTAGTGGCGAAGGTGGACCCTGCCGCGATTATCTCCGTGGGGGCGCCCCCGGTCAAATTCGGCGCCGCGGTCTTGCGTTAGGTCCGTAACTGCGACATAGTCGTACTTGCGATCGACCGATCGGATCTCGACAAGTGACCGTCGCCCATACCGGAGCTCTCCTCGACGCCGCCGACGCGGATCAGGCGATGGCGATGCTGCGTGAGCACGGGATGCGCGTCTCGGCCGCACGCCGGCTGGTGATCGAGGCGCTGTTCACCGCCAAGGAGCCCGTCTCGGCGGAGCAGATCGCGGCCGGCCTGGGCGGGCGCCTCCCCGGCTCCGACATCACCTCGGTCTATCGAAACCTCGAAACGCTCGAGCGCGTCGGCCTCATCCGCCATTTCCACGCAGGACACGGCCCCGGGCTCTACGCGCCGTCCGCTCGCGACGGCCACGAGCACCTCGTCTGCGAGGTCTGCGGCGAGGCGACGACCGTGGACGCCGAGGAGCTGGCGCCCGCGCGCGAGCTGATCCACGATCGCTTCGGGTTCGAAGCCCGCTTCTCTCACTTTCCGATCGTCGGCCGCTGCCGGCGATGCATCGACAAGCATCCAGAGACTCGGAAGTAGTGGATGGCGGCGATCGATTTCGAGTTCCTCTTTCAGCCGCTGGAAGAGCTCGACGCGTGGCTCACCGGCCTCTTCGACGGCGCCCCGCTGCTGGTTGCCCTGGGGATCGCCTTCGTGCTCGGGCTGCGACACGCTTCCGACCCCGACCACCTCGTAGCGGTGACGGCGCTGGTCGCCGCCGATGACGGCGATGCGAGATCCGCGGCCCGCCTCGGCGCCTGGTGGGGATTGGGCCACGCGAGCGCGCTGGTCGCGCTCGGCGTGCCGCTGATCGTCTTCAAGTCGCAGCTCCCGGCCTGGCTCGAGTCAGGGGCCGAGAAGGCGATCGGGATCGTCATCGTTGCGCTCGCGGGGCGCGTCCTGTGGAAATGGTTTCGCGGCGACTTTCGCGCCGGTCGCCATTCGCACCGCGCCGCGCCCGGCAGCGATCGCTCCGCTGCGCCGAAACCGCATGCGCACCTGCATGAAGGCGAAGGCGCCGAGCACCGCCACGATCAGATCCGCACGCCCTGTCCAGGCCTTTGGCATCGGTCTGCTGCACGGTCTCGCCGGAACCGGCGCAGTCGTCGTGCTGCTGCTCGCAGCCCTTCCCTCGCAGCTCGAAGCCGGCTTGGCCCTGGCGGTGTTCGCGCCGATGTCGATCGCCTCGATGGCGCTCTGCACAGCCGCGTTCGGCTGGGTGCTGACGCGTCCGGTGATCGCGCCGCTCTATCGCAGCGTGTTGATCCCGGCGCTCGGGGTATTCGGGATCACGTTCGGCCTTTGGTACACCGGTCTCGTCTAGGCGAGAGAAGGAGCACGATGAGCGAGCACGACCACGATCACGACGACGACGGCCATAGCCACGAGCACTCGCACGGCGACGTCACCCACGCCCATGAGCACGACGACCACGACCACGAACACGTCGAGCACTCACACGAGCACTCACACGGCGACGTCACTCACTCACACGTCCACTCGCATCAGGCCGGCCGGCCTCACGACGAGGACGACCACGACCACGATCACGACGAGGAGACCGCGCCGGCCCAGGAGTAGTCGAGCCTCGGCGTCGACGGCGATCAGGTCGCGACGGGCTCTTCCTCGAGGTGCTCGGCGGCGCTGATCGGCGCCGGCGTCAGCGCCGCCGCGGCGATCACGAGCACGAAGGCGCTGAGGCGGACGACGACGCCGAGCGGGCTGTCGGGAAGCGGCTCCTCGAACACCAGCGGCCCGGCGGCGATCGTCAGCGCATTGGCGGCGACGCTGGTCAGGGCGATCACCGGCACCGCCTTTCCGATCTGCAGGCTGCGCGCCGAGACGACGAGGCCGGCCGCCGAGCCGAGGACGATCACCAGCGCCAGCGGGCTGAACAGGATCGCGGCCGCGCTGACGTCGCCGAGCTCGCCTGAGAGTGCCTTGATCGAGGTGTCCGAGGCGGCCCAGAAGAGGCCGGCCGAGGCGCCGAGCATGACCCCTTCGCGGGGGTTGTCGCGGGCGAGCGTGGCGATCGCCACGGCGGCGCCGGAGACGACGAAGAGGTAGATGACGATTCTCAGCGTCTCGTAGTCGGAGTGGGCCTCGTCGCCTGTGCCCTCCAGGGTCGCGGCGAGGAAGGCGAGCCCGAGGGCGGCGAGCCCGACGCCGACCCACTCGCGCCGGCTCACCTCGTGCGCGAAGAGCCGGTCCGCGGTGACCGTCAGCAGCACGAGTCCGCCCGCGATCACCGATTGCACCAACGAGATCGGAGCCAGAGCGAGAGCGCCGACGTGAAACCCCCATCCCGCCATCGCCACGAGGATCCCGAGCGTGTACCAGGGTGAGCGAAACAGGGCGAGCGAGGTGCGGATCGGACGCCGCATCTCGACCTCGGGCGACTCGACCGCGCCACGGTGCTTGTAGAGAAAGCCGAGCACCGAGGCGAACGCCGTCGCCAGCGCCAGCGCCAGCCCGATCTGTACCGAGAGGCTCAGCGCTCAGGCCGCTGCGCCAGGCGGGGGATCTGGCTCGTCATCGTGCGACGGCTCGGTCGGTTCGAGCTCACGGTCGAGTTGGATCGCGCGGATCGCATGCTGGTCGGGAAGCTTTGCCAGCACCTCCTGGATGATCAGCGTGGATCTCATGCTCGTCGTGGCCGAAGTCGTCGAGCAGGCTGCGAAGCGCCGTATGCGTGATCTTCAGCTGCGCCGGGGTCAGCTCGAGGTGATAGTTGATCGACTCCACCGGGCGATCTTAGAACCGTGGGAGGCGGTGAGCGGTCCACTGCGGATCGCGCCCCGATGCGCCTCGGCGCAGTCAGTAGCTTGCCGTCGATGACAGAGGTGGCGATTCGAGCTCAGGGGCTGCGCAAGGCCTACAAGGAGGTCGAAGCGCTGCGCGGAATCGACCTCGAGGTCGAGACGGGAACCGTGCTCGGGCTGCTCGGGCCCAACGGCGCCGGCAAGACCACCGCGGTGCGAATCCTGACCACGCTGCTGCCGCCGAGCGGTGGCAAGGCCACCGTCGTCGGCCTCGACGTCGTCGACGACGCCGCCAAGCTGCGTTCGCAGATCGGCCTCGCCGGCCAGTACGCGGCCGTCGACGAGAACCTCACCGGGTTCGAGAACCTGGAGATGGTCGGGCGGCTCTACCACATCGATCGCGCCGCGGCGCGGTCTCGCGCGACCGAGCTGCTCGCCGAGTTCGAGCTCGATCAGGCGGCCGACCGCCTCGTCAGCACCTACTCCGGCGGCATGCGCCGTCGTCTCGACCTCGCCGCGGCGCTGGTCACGCGCCCGCCGGTGCTGTTCCTGGACGAGCCCACGACCGGGCTCGACCCGCGCAGCCGCATCGCCCTGTGGGAGACGATCGAAGCCCGCGCCGCCGAGGGCACGACGGTCCTGCTGACGACCCAGTATCTCGACGAGGCCGATCGTCTCGCCGACCGCATCGCTGTGCTCGACCACGGCCAGATGATCGCCGAGGGCACCTCCGACGAGCTCAAGGACCGAGTCGGCGGCGAGCGCATCGAGGTCACCCTCGAGGAGCCCTCGCAAGCCGACGCCGCGATCGCCGCGGTGGCCGATCTGGCCGAGGAACGGCCGCTGAGCGAGGGCGGCACCATTCGCTTCTCCGTGCGTGAGCGCAGCGGCGCGATCACCGACACCGTGCGCACGCTCGACCAGGCCGGGATCGCGATCGACGACATCGCCGTGCGCCGCCCGACGCTCGACGACGTCTTCCTCACGCTCACCGGGCGGCCGCCGGTCGACGAGGACGAGTCCGCCGATCACGACTCGGCCGAGGAGCCGGCCGCGTGAGCAGCTTTCGCTTCGCGATCTCCGACATGCTCGTGCTCTGCGAGCGCAGCCTGCGGCGCATCCCGCGCCAACCGGACCTGCTCACCGCCTACACGATCCAGCCGGTGATGTTCGTGCTCCTGTTCGTCTTCGTCTTCGGCGGCGCGATCGCGACCCCGGGCTACGACGACTACGTCGACTTCCTGCTGCCCGGGATCATCGTCCAGACGATGGCGTTCGGCGGCTTTGCGACGGCGCTCGGGCTCACCGCGGACCTCAAGATCGGACTCGTCGACCGCTTCCGCTCGCTGCCGATGGCGCGCTCGGCTGTGCTGACCGGGCGCACGCTCGCCGACGTCGCCACCAACCTGCTCTCGCTCGCGGTCATGGTCGGCGTCGGCTTCGCGGTCGGCTTCTCCTTCAGCTCGTCCCCGATCGAGGTCTTCTTCGGCGTCCTGCTGATGTTGCTGATCGGCTACGCCTTCTCCTGGGTCTTCGCCTACATCGGCCTGATCGTTTCCTCGCCCGAGTCGGCCAACGCCTTCGGCTTCATCGCGATCTTCCCGCTCACCTTCGCCTCCTCGGCCTTCGTACCGCCGGAGACGATGCCCGACTGGCTGCAGACCTTCGCCGCCGACATCAATCCGTTCTCGACCATGGTCGACGCCGCCAGGGCGCTGTTCGTCGGCGGCCCGGCGGGCAACGACATCTGGGGAGCGGTGGCCTGGTGCCTGGGCCTGATCGTGCTCTTCGGCGCGCTCGCGGTGAATCGCTACCGCAAGGCGGTCACGCGCTAGCCGTTCGTCGCCGGCGCTTGGTCAGGCGGCGTCCCATGTCGTGTTGAGCTTGCAGGTGTCGATCCTCGAGCCCCGCTTGAGCACCCTCGTCGTCACCTTGTAGGTGCCCGACCAGCTGCCGCCATCCGCCGTCGCGGTCCCCGCGATCTTGGTCTTGCTCTTGAACTTGAACTTGCCCGACTTGCTCGAGCTCTTGCGCTTGTCGGAGAAGGAACCGGGGTCGGAGGTGTCGAGATCCTTGTAGGTGAAGGCCTTGTTGCTGAGCGTGCCCTGGTTCTTGCATTTGACCTCGTAGGCACCGATGCGGAACGCGGTTGCGTTGCCGAACGAGGCGACCGTGAGCTTGACGTTGACGTCCTCCTCCGTTTGACCTTGGAATGTGACGTTCTCCTGCGCCGCTGCGGACGTGGCGGTCAGGCCTGCGACCACTGTCGCGGCGACCGCGAGCGCGCTCCTGCTGGCTTTGCCCCTCACCTCTGACTCCCTTCGCTAGGCCGTCGCAGCTTGTGCGTCTCGTGACTCGCGCTCGGTGTCCGCCGTTGCATCGAGCAGTTCCGCGATCGAAGCCTCGATGCCCTCGGCGATCACATCGATGTCGGGAATCGCATCGTAGTCGGCCAAGAGGCCGAAGTTGACCCCGCCGTTGTAGGACATGATGGCGACGAAGAGGGCATGGTTCGGCGGCAAGAAGCCGACCGGAAAGATGTCCTCGAGCTCCCGGCCGAGTACGTAGAGCGGTATCTGCGGCCCGGGGACGTTGGTGACGACCAGGTTGAACAGCCGCGTCGAGAAGTTGACCCGGGCAGCCTGGGCGAGCAGGGTCGGCGGCGCGAAATCGTTGAAGCGCGAGATCACCTCGGCGCCGAGCGCCTGTTTGGACTGCTTGATCCCCTCCATGCCCTTGCGGCAGACCTCCAGCCGCTTGACCGGGTCCTCGACGTAGACCGGTAGGGGCCCGCGGATCGCGGCGAGCTGGTTGCCGAGCTGGCCGTGCTGATCTGAGCCCCGAATCGATACCGGCACCTGGGCGCGCAGCTCGATGCCCTCGGGGCGAATTCCGCGGGCCTGAAGCCAGCGCCGCAGCGCGCCCGCGACGACAGCGAGGACGACATCGTTGACGGTGCCGCCAAGCGCGCTCTTGATCCGCTTGAACTGCGACAGGTCGGAGCGAACCCAGCGAAATCGCCGATGTGAGCCGATCTCGACGTTGAGCGGCACCTTCGGGGCCGGGTTGGCGAAGTTCCAGCCGACCTCCCCGAGGGCCTCGACGGCTTCGGTGGCCTGGGCGATCGCGGTTCGCGGGCTCTCGACCGCACGCTTCGTTCGCCGCAGCACCCTGAGCGGCGTCCGCAACACGCCCTCGGCGTCGCGCGCGAGCAGCTCGGCCGCCGATGGCGTCGGGCTCGCGACCCAGTCGTGGTCGGCCTCGGCCGGCTCCGGAACGGGCTTGAGGTCGAAGAGCACGGTGGCGATGTCGACGCCCGAAATGCCGTCGACCAGCGCATGGTGGGTCTTGGTGACGAAGGCAAAGCGCTTGCGGGTCAGGCCCTGGACCATCCACAGCTCCCACAGCGGCTTGGTGCGGTCGAGCTGCTGCGAGAAAACGCGGGCGGCCATGTTTCGCAGCTGCTCCTCGGACCCGGGGGCGGGAAGGGCCGAATGGCGCACGTGGTACTCGAGATTGAAGGCGGGGTCGTCGACCCAGAACGGGCGACCGGTCGGGGCCGGCGGGAAGGCGAGCTTCTGGCGAAAGCGTGGGACGAGATGAAGTCGCGAGCGCACGTGCTCGAGCAGCGAGACGTAGTCCATCGGCGGGCCCTCGAAGATGCAGATGCCGCCGACGTGCATGTGGCTCGAGGAGCTCTCGTTTGTGAGAAAGGAAACGTCGAGGGCGCTGAGGCGGTCCATGTGCAGCTGGGCCATACGCCTAAGTTACCGCGGATGCGCCGCGCGACAACCACCCTCGTCGCCGCGATGCTCGTCGTCGGTTGTGGTGACTCAGAGCCGGCTCGGGAGAGCGGATTCGACGCCACCCGGGCCTTCGCCGATCTTCAGGCGCAGGTCGAGATCGGTCCCCGTGCCTCGGGGTCGCGCGGAGCACGAGAGACCGTCGAGCTGATCACCTCGCGCCTGGCGCAGGCCGGGGTCCGAGACGTCGTCGTGCAGGAGCCGTACGCCAACGTGCTCGCCACCCTTCCCGGCAGCGAGCCGGGCACCGTCGTCGTCGGCGCCCACTACGACACCAAGAGCGGGATTCCCGGGTTCGTCGGTGCCAACGACGGTGCGTCGGGGGTGGCCGTCCTGCTCGAGCTGGCTCGATCCCTGCCTCGCCCGCTGCCGGGTCCCTCGGTTCAGCTGGCCTTCTTCGACGCCGAGGAAGCACGAGGCGACCGTCCCTTCGAGCTCGACGGCACCCGCGGCAGCCGTCAGTACGTCGAATATGCGCGCAGCGGCGGCGACCAGGCCTCGCTGCCGCTCGACGAGATCCGGGCCATGGTCCTCTTCGACCTCGTCGGCGATTGCGAGCTGGAGATCCCGCTCGAGGCTCGGTCCGATGCCGGGCTCTACGCCCTGTTCGCGGCGGCGGCTGAAGCCAGGTCGGGAAGCCCTGCGCCGTTTCAGGGCGCGACGACGGCGGTCGCAGACGATCACGTCCCCTTCATCGAAGCGGGCATTCCGGCGGTGGACCTGATCGACTTCGATTTCGGCCCCGGTCCGCCTCCTGGCGCCTACTGGCACACGCCGCAGGACACCCTCGACAAGGTCTGCCCGGAGAGTCTCGACGCGGTCGGCGAGGCGGCACGGACGGCGATTGGGCAGATCCGCTGACGAGCTTCTCCGCAACTTGAGCCAATCGCCGGTCCCTGGACAGATGTACCGGATGAGGCCTGCGCCACAGTCGGTACCTTCCACGCAACGTGACTGCGTTCCGAGACCTCAAAGACGCCATCGCGCTCAGGCTGCGATCGGAGTCGGCGCTCGTCTCCATGGTGCGAGCCGGCAGCCAGCCGGCGTTCGCCGAGGTGATGCGACGGTACCGTCCGGCGCTGGTCTCCTACGCCTCCGCATTCGTCGCTGCGGATCGAGCCGCCGAGATCGTCGAAGACTGTTTTTGGCGCGCGCGCATCGTCGTCACACGCACGAACGGCGAGCTGGCGCTCGATGCTTGGCTGTTCACCCTCGTTCACGACAGCGCCGCCGACACCAGCCGCACCGCAGAGCCGATCAGCTCGCTGCGCTCCCTTCGGCGCCCCGTGGCGGCGGCAGGCCTCGCCGGCGATGTTGGCAGAGACCGTGTCGGCTGACCCGCGCCGTGCGCGCGATGCCGTCGAACCAGCGCGAGGCGTTCGTGGGCCGCGAGTTCCAGAGACTCCCGCACCGACCACGCCGCAGGCGGCGTGGGGGTGCTTGCGGCGCTGACCGCGCCGCTGGTCTTCGCCAGCCGAGCGTGGGCTCGAGCGGGTGAGCAGATGCAGCCGCTGCGTTCCGAGTTCAGCGAGCGATTCGGAGTCGAGCCGAGAGCCGGCCGGATTGCGGCCATCCTGGCGCTCGGGTCGACCATCGCCGCGCTGGCGGTGGTCATCGCCGACGATGGCGGCGATGGCGGATCGACAGCCACGGTGGTGCAGGCCAAGACTGGCGTCGCGACGGGCGACGCTGCCAGGCTCTATGAGCCGCCCGGCGCCGACGCGAGCGAGGCTGCTGAGGGCTCCGGGCCAGAGGCCGATCGCGGTGACGATGCCGGGCTGCTTGCCGCCGGCGGTCAGGGCCGCGGCGCCCCCGCAGCCGGCGAATCCTGCCGGCGGCGGCTCCACCGAATCCTCCACATCGACTTTGGTCGGCACGGCCGGTGACGGTGCGGCGCCGACAACCGGCGGTTCCGACGGCGGCGGGCGGTCGGCCGACGGCGGCTCGGCTGGCGACGGCGCGACTGGCGACGGCGGCGGCTGGCGGCGGCGGCACTGGCGGCGGCCGACGGGCGACGGCGTCGACGGGCGGCGGCGGCGCTGGCGACGGCTCCAGGCGCGGCGGCGGCCCAGGCGGCGGCGGCGGCCCAGGCGGCGGCGGCCAGGCGGCGGCGGCCAGGCGGCGGCCCAGGCGGCGGCGGTCCAGGCGGCGGCGGCGGTCCAGGCGGCGGCGGCCAGGCGGCGGCCCAGGCGGCGGCGGCCCAGGCGGCGGCGGCGGCCCAGGCGGCGGCGGTGGCCCAGGCGGCGGCGGGGCCAGGCGGCGGCGGCCAGGCGGCGGCGGTGGCCCAGGCGGCGGCCCGGCGCCACCGGCGGCCCCGGCGCCGGCTGCGCAACCGCCTGCTCCGACACCGCCGTGGGATGACGACGACGACGATGACGACGACGACGACGACGATGACGACGACGATGACGACGACGACAGCGACGACAGCGACGACAGCGACACAGCGACGACTGAGCTCGCCGAGCCTGAGCCAGTCATCGCGGCCTAGCGGCCGTCACTGAACCGCAATAGTCCGCGGTGATGTCGCGCGCAGAACGTGGAGCTGATCCGGGGCGTCTACGAACGCTGGAGCGAGGGCGACTTTCGGGCGAGCGTCGAGCTGTTCGACCCGCTCGTCTTGTTGGTCATGCGCCCCGAGTTCCCCGACGCCGGGACGTACCTCGGCCTCGGCGAGGGTCGCGGAGTACACGCGAGGGTTTCTCGAGCCCTGGACCCGGATCGCCATCGAAGCGGAGGAAATCGCCGAGCGTCGGGGACAGCGTCGTGGTGGCCGTATGTCAGCGCGGAGTGGGGAGCGGCAGCGGCGCCCCGACGGAGTTCCGGTACTTCCACGTGTGGTCGTTCAGAGGCCGCAAGGTGATCCGCCTCGAGTCCGTCCGCGAGCGCAGCGAAGCTTTCGAAGTCGTCGGGCTGGGGGAGTAGAGCTTCTCGCTGCGTGACCCGCACACGTCGCAGCTGACACGAGCGCAACCGACTCGCCACAGTAACCTCGTCGGCGTGCCGGAAGCCGTCGCCATCAACTCCCCCAAGCGTGTTCTGCTTGCTGCGCCGCGTGGCTATTGCGCGGGCGTCGATCGTGCCGTGCAGACGGTCGAGAAGGCGCTCGAGCTGCATGGTCCGCCCGTCTACGTGCGCAAGGAGATCGTCCACAACAAGCACGTGGTCGAGCAGCTGACCGAGCGCGGGGCGATCTTCGTCGAGCAGGAGAGCGAGGTGCCCGAGGGCGAGCTCGTGGTGTTCTCGGCTCACGGCGTCGCGCCGGCGGTGCACGAGAACTCCGCCGCGCGCAACCTGCGCACGATCGACGCCACCTGCCCGCTGGTGACCAAGGTCCACGTCTCGGCGCGCAAGTTCGCCGAGCAGGGCTACGCGATCATCCTCATCGGCCACCAGGGCCACGAAGAGGTCGAGGGGACCACCGGCGAGGCGCCCGATGCGATCACCTTGGTCGAGACGATCGCCGACGTCGACAAGCTCGAAGTCGAAGATCCCGAGCGCGTCGCCTTCATCACCCAGACGACCCTTTCGGTCGACGAGACCGCCGCGATCATCGCCCGCCTGCGCGAGCGCTTCCCGAAGATCATCTCGAGCAAGTCCGACGACATCTGCTACGCGACCACCAACCGCCAGATCGCGGTCAAGCAGCTGGCCGTCGAGTGCGAGCTCGTGCTGGTCATCGGCTCGACCAACTCCTCCAACTCCAATCGCCTCGTCGAGGTGGCGCGTGAGCGCGGCGCCGCCTCGCACCTGATCGACAACGCCTCTCAGGTGCAGGAGCAATGGCTCGATGGTGTCGAGACCGTTGGCATCACCTCGGGTGCCAGCGCGCCAGAGGAGCTCGTGGCCGAGCTCGTCGAGTTCTTTCGCGAACGTGGGGCCGACGACGTCTCCGAGCTTCATGCCGTTCACGAGGACGTCCGCTTCATGCTGCCGAAGACGATCCGGACCCAGCTCGCCGCCCGCGGCTAGCCGCACGCGCTCGCGCCGGCGATAGCGTGAGCGCATGCACGGCCCCACCGGACAGAGTCACGAGGGTCACGCTCACGGCGTCGAGCTCGACCGTTCCGGCAGCAAGCGAGCGCTGAAGCTCACCCTCGCCCTGACGACGGCGTTTCTCGTCGTCGAGGTCGCCGGCGGCGTCATCTCGGGCAGCCTCGCGCTGCTCGCCGACGCCGCCCACATGCTCTCCGACAGCCTCTCGCTCGGCGTGGCCCTGTTCGCCGCCTGGCTCGCGGGACGCGCCGGTGACTCCAGCCGTACGTTCGGCTACCGTCGCGCCGAGATCCTCGCGGCGCTGTTCAACGGCGTCACCCTGGTCGCGATCTCGATCTGGATCTTCATCGAGGCCGGGATCCGCTTCAGCGATCCGCCCGAGGTCGAAGCGGGGCTGATGTTGGTCGTGGCGGCGGTGGGCCTGGTCGTCAATCTCGTTGCCGTTCGGATCCTTCATGCCCGCTCGGCGGAGAGCCTCAACGTCTCCGCCGCGCTGCGCCACGTGATCGCCGACGTGCTCGGCTCGGTCGGCGTCATCCTCGCCGCCGTGGTCATCCTCGCGACCGGATGGGAGTACGCCGATCCCGGTGATCAGCGTCGCCATCGGCGTGCTTGATCCTGGTCAGCTCCTGGTCGATCCTTCGCGACTCCGTCCAGATCCTGCTCGAGGGTTCACCTCCGGGCACCGACGTCGACGAGGTCGGACGCGCGATGGCCTCGATGCCGGGCGTGAGCCAGGTCCACGACCTTCACGTGTGGACGATCACCTCGGGGTTCCCGGCGCTCGCCGCGCACGTGGTGGTCGGTGAGCGAGACCGACTGTCACGCCAAGCGGCGCGAGCTCGAGGAGATGCTGCGCTACGCGCTTCGGCCTCGAGCACACGACCCTGCAGGTCGACCACGATCGCCCCGATCTGCTTCAGATCGAAACCGGAGACGACGTTCAGGGAACGCCGGCGGAGAAGCTGAGCGAGTAGATCGCCAGGTCGCCGGTCGCGGCGATCGAGATCGTGTGGCGTTCGTGGCGCGGGTGCAGGGCGAGGTCGTAGAGGCCGGGGCCGCGCACGGCCACCGCCGAGCGCTGCTCGTCGCCGGTGCCCGGGTCGAGCGTGATCGCGAGCTCGCCCTCGCCCTCGATCGATGCGTGAGCGCCTCCCGCCGCGTACTCGAGCTCGATGCGGTCGCCGTTGTCGTCGCCGGCTCTCCACGGCTCGCTCGCCGAGCCTCCGGGAAAGACCTCGTCGCTCGGCGGGGCGACGAGGACGCCGCGGCCGTCGCTCGCTCGCAGCGGTGTCATCGCCGCCGGCAGCTCGGCCAAGGGAGTCGAGCGCGCGCAACTCGGCCTGAATCGCCTCCTCGGTCGCCTCGTACTCGCCCTCGCCGAAGTGAAACCAGCGCAGGGCGCCGCCCTGGCCCCAGAGAAACAGCGACGGCCAGCCCTTGCAGCCGTAGTCGTGCCAGATCGCGTAGCCGCGAGTCGTCGGCGACCGGATGGCGCGACGCCGAGCCGGTCGAGCGCCGGTGCCAGCGCCTCGCGCTCGGCGGTGAAGCGAAAGCGCGGCGAGTGCACGCCGAGCGTGGTCAGCCCATGCGTCGCCGTAGCGCTCGGTCCCAGGCGAGCGACGTAGGGGAGGGCGCGCACGCTGTTGAGCTGTGCGTAGTCGAAGAAGTGGACGAGGACCGGGACCGGCCGCGGTGAGCTCGGCCATGCACCGGGTCGCGCTCGACGTTGAGCCAGCGAATGCGGCCGGGGAGCACGGGCGCGGCGATGTTGTCTCGCTCGGGGCGCACGGCGGCGGATCGTAGACAGGCCGCTGACGCCGAGAGGCCGCCGACCCCGAGCGTTATGCTGGCGCTCGCAGCCGACGCCATCGAGAACAGGGGAGCAAGAACATGAACGAGAGCATCTGGGACCGCATCGAGAGCAGCCGCGAGCGCTGGAACGTCCTGCGCCACCCCTTCTACCAGCGCTGGTCGGCGGGCGAGCTGACCGCGCGAGGAGCTGGCGCGCTACTCGGGCCAGTACCGCCACGCCGTCGAGGCGATCGCGACCTTGAGCGACGCCGCTGCCGACGCGCTGCCCGAGCGCCCGCGAGCTGCGCGCGCCACGCGGCCGAGGAGCGCGGTCACGTCCGCCTCTGGGACGGCTTCGTCGACGAGAGCGGCGGCGACGCGGCGACGCCGCCGACGGCCGAGACCGCCGAGTGCGTGCGCGCCTGGACGGCGCCGGGCGACGTCACCGAGACGCTGATCCGCCTGTACGCGATCGAGAGCGGCCAGCCGGAGATCTCGGCGACCAAGCGCGAGGGCCTGCTCGGGCGCTACGGGTTCAGCGAAGGCGCCGGCACCGCCTACTTCCGCATCCACGAGAGCCGCGACGTCGAGCACGCCGCCGAGGTCCGCGAGCTGATCGCGGAGATCGGCGCGGACGCCGACGAGGACGCGCTCGCGGCCGCGGCGGAGTCGGCGTTTCGCGCCAACTGGCGCCTGCTCGACGGGGTCTGACCGGCGCGATGCGCCGAGCGACCGCGTACTCGGGATCGTCGCTCGGGCTCGCGCTCGGGCTGGCGATCGTCGCGATCTTCGTCTTCGTCTTCAGCGAGGACACCGTCGACGCGCCGCGATCGATCAGCCGCAATCACGAAGCGAAGAGCCCGCCGAGCGCTGAGAGCGACCGACGGGCTCGAGGCGCGTTCGGCTAGCCGCCGAGGATCGCGCCGACGATGTCGGGCGTGAACGGCTCGGTGCCGTTGACGAGCGAAACGTCGGCGAACTGGGCTGTTGTGCGAGCGCATGTACTGGACCGAGCGTGCGCAGGTCGCTGACCCCGTTCGAGGCCGGGATCGGCGCGATCTGCAGCGTCGAGAGAACGCCGATCGCCTCGCCGTCGTCGCTGAGGAAGGCGCTTCCTGAATCGCCAGGGACGCCGGGCGTCGCCGTGTAGACGGTGCGGCTCCAGCCGTTGCCCTCGCCCTGGAAGACCACGCCCTGCTTCGGGCGCAGCTGCGTCACGCCCCCGCGCAGCGAGGAGTTGCCGTAGGAGTAGACGGTGTCGCCGAGTCATCGCCGCTGACGGCGCCGAGCGCCGTGGGACCGCCGTAGCCCGGGATCGACGGGTTGACCTGGGCGACGTCGGCCGGGTCGAGCCTGACCAGGGCGAAGTCGTTGTACTGACAGGCGTCGGGATTGGTCTCGCCGATCGCTCTGCATCTCGATCCACGAGTTGTAGGCGAGGGTGCCGGGGCGGCTCGCGCCGTCGACCTCGACCGGCGTGCCGATCGGCAGCGAACCGCTGTCGCAGCCGTTGGTATCGGTGGCGGCGCCGGTTCCCGAGCAATGAGCCGCCTGGCCGATGTAGACGTCGGTCGCGCCCTGGAAGATGAAGTTCGACGTGCACTGAGCGCCGTCGGTGAAGGTCATGTTGCCGGGCGTGATCGCGGCCGAGTTGGCCGGCGCCCAGGCGGCGGCGACGCTCGGCGCGACCGCTGCCGTGGCGGCGATTGCGAACCCGGCGAGCGTGCCGAGCAGCTTGCTGCGTAGAGGCATGCTTCTTTCCCTTTCCGTAGCCCCCCGGGCCCCACGCCCGGGAATCATTGTCGCCGACGTCCCTACCCAGGTCGGTCCGGGCAAAAGTGGCAACAGCCACTTGATCGCAGCTTGAGGTACCTGCGTAAGATCTCGCGGCGATGAGCTCGAACGCAAAAGCCGCAGCCGGCCTGGTCGCAATCGTCGTCGCCGTCGGCCTCTTCCTCGTGCTGCGCTCGGACTCCGACGACGATGGCTCAGACGCCGGTCGCGGCCGAACAGCAGGCAACGACCGTCGCCGACGAACCCACGGTCGCCGAGGAAGACGACAAGCCCGGGGATTCCAAGCCGCAGCAGCCGAAGCCCGAGGAGCCGGAGGTTCCGACGATCGTGGTCAAGGACGGACAGCCGGTGGGCGGGGTGCTGGAGCTGAGCTTCAAGGCCGGCGACGAGATTCGCTTCGTCGTCGAGTCCGACGTCGACGAGGAGGTCCATTTCCACGGCTACGACGTGTCCCAGGATGTGACCGCCGGCGGTCGTGTCGAGTTCAACGTCCCGGCGACGCTCGAGGGCGTCTTCGAGGTCGAGCTCGAGCACTCGGTCGTCCCGATCGCAGAGATCTCCGTAAACCCGGCGTAAGCCACCTCCGTGCTCGGCGACGCGCTCTCCTTCGTCGGCCACGTCGTGGTCGCGCGCGACGACCTCCCGATCCCCGAGTGGCTCTTCGCCTGGGGTGCCGCGGCGGTTCTGATCGTCACCTTCTACGTGCTCTCGGTGGCCTGGCACGAGTCGCGCTTCGAGGACACCCGATGGCGCCCGCGTCCGAGGCGTGCTGGGCTCGATGCTTCACGAACCGCCTGACCGAGATCCTCGCCGGCGCGATCGGCGTCTTCTTGCTCTGGCTCGTGATCTGGTCGGGCCTGAGGGGAACCGAGGCGCCCGACCGCAACTTCTCGCTGACCTTCGTCTTCATCACCGTCTGGGTGGGCATGGTCTTCGTCAGCGCTGTGTTCGGCGACGTCTTTCGCGCCTTCAACCCCTGGCGCGCGATCGCCCGCGCCGTCGGCGGCCTGTTCAAGCTGGTCGCTCGGCCAGTCGCCGCCGCCGCCGCTGACCTACCCCGAGCGCCTCGGGCGCTGGCCCGCCGTTGCCGGCGTGCTGGCGTTCGCCTGGCTCGAGCTCGTCTACGCGCAGAACGGGCTTTCAGGCCGTCGGGCTGACCCCGAACACGGTCGCGATCGCGGTCCTCGTCTACACCGCCTACACGTTCGTCGCGATGACCCTGTTCGGCAGCGAGAAGTGGCTGCGAGCGTGGCGAGTTCTTCTCCGTCTTCTTCGGCATGTTCGCGACGCTGTCGCCGTTCGAGGTCCGCGACCGGCGCCTCGGCGTCCGCCGCGCGCTGTCGGCGACGACGAAGTGGGTGCCCGAGGCCAAGGGATCGTTGGCGCTCGTCCTGGTGGCGATCGGGGCGACGACGTTCGACGGCGCATCGGAGGGGGTTCTGTTCGACCCGATCAACTCGGTCGCCGACTGGTTCTCGGCGGCCGGCCCGGTGTGGTCGGCGCGGATCTCCAACACCCTGTTCCTGGCGATCAGCGTCGGCTTCGTCTTCGGCCTCTTCTGGGCCGGTATCTACGGCATGCACACCGTGCGCAGCAGCGAATCGACGCGGTCGCTGGGTCACGCTTTCGCGCACGCCTTCATCCCGATCGCGCTCGCCTACTTCGTCGCTCACTACTTCAGCGTCCTCTTCTTCCTCGAGCAGGCGCAGTTCACGTTCCTGCTCTCCGACCCGCTCGGCGACGGCAGCGACATCTTCGGCACCGCCGGCAGCGGCATCGACTACTCGAGCCTCGGCTCGGAGACGATCTGGTACATCCAGGTCGGCGCGCTCGTGCTCGGCCACGCGATCGCGCTCGTGCTCGGCCACGACCGCGCGCTCAAGATCTACGGCGACTCGCGGATCGCGGCCCGCTCGCAGTACTGGATGCTGGCGCTGATGGTCGGCTTCACCTCGCTCGGCCTGTTCCTGCTCTCGCAGGCGAACCAATGAGCGCTCGCCTGCGTGCACGATTACGTCGACGTTCGACTGGCGTGAGCGCCCGATAGAGCTGCGCGGCCATGAGCGTCACGGTGTCGAAGATGCCGTCGATGAGGCATGCTCGAGCGGCTCGTCTTCGCCGTGCGCGAGCCGTCGCGCATCGGCGTGGGTTGCCTTCGCTGCGCCGGCGATCGGCGCCGCAAAGCCGTGAAGCCCTGGCCACCGGTCGACCCCCGAGCGGATGCTCTTCGTCCATTTCGGCGAAGAGCACATCAACGACGCTGACGGGGCGCACGATCCTGCCCGAAGGTCGTGCGCCAGTCCTCGCGCTATCCGTCCCGACCTCGTGACCATGTCGGGCGATAAGGCCAACGACGGTGAGCCCGAGCAGTTTCAGCTCTGGGCGGACGTGATGAAGATCTACGATGCGCAAGGGGGTCCCCTGGCTCGCCGGCGTCGGCAATCACGACCGCAAGGCGCGCCCGGGACTTCCAGGCGGCGTGGATGTCCAAGGCGACTTCGCTCCCTATGCCGACTTCTTCGCCGACCGGCCCTACCCGATGGGCGACGCCGCCGGGTACGCCGCAGATCTCCCCGAGCCGGCGCGAGCCCTCGGATCCCGTCGGGCGCCTCTTCCCATTACTTCGCCGACTCCGGCAACGTCCGCTGGGTCTTCATCGACAACTCGTGCTTCAGCATCATCGCTCTGCAACGGGGTTCAGAACCCGCTCCGGTCAGAGCCCCGACGGCGAGGAGCAACTCGACTTCCTCGAGCGCGTCGGTAAGGAGGCATCCGCGCAGGGCAAGCTCGTCTTCGTCGTCATGCACATGCCGACCCGCGACCCTGGTGATCAGACCTACCGCGACCCGTCGGCCACCTTTCACACGATGGGCAAGTCAGTTCCCGGGGCCGCCGACAACGAGCGTCTTCGAGCAAGCGGCGGCCGCGGCCGGAGGCCGACGGCGTCTTCGTCGGTCACATCAAGGGCCAGTTCCTCTATCGCGGGAGCCGGCGACATCCCGTATTTCATCGACGGCGGCGCCGGGGTGAGCTCTACACCACCGGTCCCGTCGGCACCGACCATGGCTACTGGCATGGATTCCGCGTGCTCGCAGGTCAAGGGCGCCTCGTTCGCGACCGATGCGGTGCCGATTTTCGTCAAGGACGGAATCGAGATCGCCGGCCCGACGACGGTGCGGAGAGGGAGACGCAGACATTCGCGGCATTCGGCCATCAACCCGTCTTCAACGATCCGGCCAAGGTGCCGATGCTCGAGCTGCGTGACCCCGATCCGGTTCCTCGCGCGGGGTCGTCCGCAGCTGGCTCGGTGGCTGCGCGACGCCGGCCCTGGCTGCTCCGTTTGCGCGCTGGCGCTCATGCTCATGATCTCGCGCTATGCCGCGGCCGGGCCACGGCGGACGTCGCCTGCTCGGGCCCACAGCGATCGCGTTCGTCGGCTTGCTCGGCTTCGCCGGCGTCTCGGCCGCGCAGCAGAGCGAGCCGACCTCGACGCCGGTCGAGGCGCTGCCGAATCCCGCAAGGATCTGGACGAGCTCGAAGCCCCAAGTCCTGGCGCCAGTGGCGTCCGCCACCGACGATCAGCGGCGTCAACGCTGGCCAGCCAGACGGCCGACGGCGGGTTTCGCGGTGCCTGCCCGGGCCGGTCGAAGCTGACGATCACCTCTGGGTTCGAGAGCACCTCGAAGGCGATCCTGGTACCGAGTGCACCCGGCCGCATCGTGCGCTCAATTCGTGGCGGGCGCGAGCGGGTGGGCATCGGCAGACGAACACGCGTCGCCGCGGTGGCGCTCGCGCAGCGGGCGCGGGTGGTGGCGGTGGTGCGCCGAAATGGACATCGCGTTCGCCGGCTCGAGAGCTCGTGCCGGGGGCCCGCAGGATCGCCATCCGCTGGGATGGCAGGCTCGGAGCCCGTCGCTCGGGCAAGGCCGCGAAGCCTGGCACCTACAACGTGCGCGTCAAGGTCCTTTCAGACCGAGAGCCGAAGAAAAGGCGCTTTGAGGTCGAGCTCACCCGGCGCTAGTCCGCTCCATTCCGGTGTCGCTTTCGGCGGCAGCGGCTAACGCCGCGGCGCAAGGCGCCTCAAGATGGTCAGCGTCGCTGCCGCGACGACACCGGCCGCGATTGCAAATCGGTTCATCCCTGAGCGCCAGGGCCCCGATCGGCGAGCGCGGCCGCGAGGCGGATGCGGGCTTGCCGGTGAAGATCACGCTTGCGACAAAGACGAGAACCGCCACCAGCGCGATCGCTGCGCCTGCGGCGAGGTTGAGGTCGATAGCTGGCGTAGAGGCCCGCGATCCCGCAGCCAACCGCGATCGCCGCCGCGAGGATCAACGCGGGCACGAGTCGGTCGCGCAGCCGCAGGGCGCGGCGCCGGGGCCGATCAGAAGCGCGACCACGAGTAGGTTGCCGAGCGCCTGTACCGCCACGAGGGTGGTCAGCGCGATGAGTACGAGCAACACGGCATCGACGCGCCCTGGCCGCGCACCAAGGCTGACGCGCGGCTGGACGGTCGAACGCCGAGAGGGCGAGGGATCGGTGCTCGCCGGCAAGCGCGACGAGAATGCCCGCGGTCAGGGCTGCCGAAAGCGCCAAGTCGGCGCTCGAGATGCTGAGGGGATCACCGAACAGAATCGAGCTGAGGCGAGCCGGCACCTCGGGTGAGAGCGCCAGCAATGCGCCGGCGCCGAACAGCGTCGTGACCACAACGGCGACGCCGACGTCGCTGCCAATTGCCTCGTCGCGGTTCGCGAGCGCGATCGCCAGAGCGGCGACGAGCAGCCCGCCTGCGGCGCCGAGGGCGAGCGGCGCCCCGGCCAGCGTCGCCAGCACCAGTCCGGGCAATGCCGCATGGGCAATCGACTCGGCGGCATAGCTTTGGCGGTAGATCACGACCCATGCCCCCAGTGGGCCGCAGGCGCAGCCGAGAATGACGACCTCCAGCAGGGCTCGCTGGGCGAGCTCGAGCCGGAATGGATCGATCAGCGGGTCGAACATCAATGAGCGTGGTGGTCGACGAGAATCGCCTCGCCGCCGTCGGGCAGGACGACCAGCTCGTTGCCGTATGTGCGACGCAGGCAAGCGCCCGAAAGGGTCGAGTCCGGGGAGCCGAGGCCGATCTGAGAGCCGTTGATGCAGAGGACGCTGTCGGCTTGGCGGGCGTGGCCGATGTCGTGGGTCGCCACCATCACCGCGCCGCCGGCGGCGCGAACATCTTCGAGCACCGTGAGGATGCGCTCCGCCGAAACCGCATCGACGCCGCTGAGCGGCTCGTCGAGCAGCAGGATCGTTGCCTCGCGGGCGAGCGCTCGGGCGATCAGGACCCGTTGGCGCTGACCGCCCGAGAGGGTGCCAAAACCGGCATCGGCGCGATCGCCGAGTCCTACTTGCTCCAATGCCGCGCCGGCCACCTCCTGCTCTCTCCTGCCCAGGCGCCGGTACCAGGGCAACTCGGAGAAGGTGCCCATGAGCACGACGTCGATCGCGCTCACGGGAAAGTCGAGGCGGGCGCGTTCGGTCTGGGGCACGTAGGCGATCGGGCCTGCGACCACCACGGTGCCCGAGCGCTCGGGAAGCTCTCCCAGCAGGGCGCGAAAAAGGGTCGTCTTGCCGCCGCCGTTGGGACCGAGGACGCACATGAGCTCGCCGCGTGCCAGCGAGAAGTTGACGTCGGCGATCGCCGGCGCCCGGCCATACCCGCCGCTCAGCCCACCGACCTCGAGCACTGGCGTCGAGCTCATGCCGCCGCCGCCCGGCCGAAAGCGCCGAGGCCGAGGAAGGAGCGTGCCGTCGCGACGAGGGCGAAGACGGTGCCGCCCAGCACCGCGATTGCGGCCCCGGGAGGCACGTCGAGCTCGAAGGCGATCCAGAGGCCGCCGAGGCCCTCGGCGGCCGCGATCGCGGTCGCTGCGAGCTCGAGGCGGACGACGCTCGTCGCAAACAGCCGCGCCGTTGCGGCCGGAATCACGAGCACCGCGCCGACCAGCAAAGCACCGGTGGCGTCGAGGGCGGCGACTGCGCCAATACCGATCGCCGCCAGCAGCGCCCAGTCGGCCGCGCTCGGTGAGAGTCCAAGGCCGTGACTCCCTGCGGGATCGAAACCGGTGGCGATCCAGGAGCGACGAAACCGAAGTGCGGCCGCGATCGCCACCGTCAGGGCGATCAAGGTAGCGGCGATTTCCTCGCCCCCGATCGCCAACAGGCTGCCGAACAGCAGTTGGTCGACCTCCGAGCCGGATTCATACACGTCGCTGGCAAGGATGATCCCGATCGCGAGCGCGGCGACCAGCAGCAGCGCGGTGGCCGAGTCGTAGGCGATTCGCGCCAGGCGGCCGAGGCGCTCAAGCGCCGCCGCGAAAAGAGCGGCCACCGCGACCGCGCACAGCGTCGGCGGGAGACCGAGCGGACCGGCGACGACCAGGCCAGGGAAGGCGGCTGTGCCGACGCTGTGGGTGAAGAAGGCGAGGCGGCGTAGGACGATCTGAGCGCCCAGTAACCCGGCGAGCGGTGCGAGCAAGAGGATCTCGAGCGCGCCGCGCTGCATGAACTCGAGCTCGAATGGAGCGGGGAGGAGCGAGGTCATCCGGCTCGCGGCTGCGCTGAGAACGAGATTTCATTATCTTGATGCTGAGAACGATTATCTAATTCTCGCGGATGACGAGCAGACGACGTCGACAAAGCACCGTTTCATCGCCTCCAGCCGATCCCTGGATCGAGTTCGCCGAGGCCCAGTTGCGCGACTCCGGCCACCGCTCGAGCAAGCCGCGATCCATGGTCGTCGAGCTGATCGCACGCCATGACTGCGTGCTTTCCGCGCACGAGATCGCCGATCGAACTGCGGCGCGACGACGTGGCGTCGGCATCGCCGACCGTCTACCGCACGCTCGAGGTGCTGGAGGCGAGGGGCTGGTGGCGCGGCTCGACCTCGGTGGAGGGCGCGCCCGATACGAGGCCGCCATGCCCGACGGCGAGCATCATCACCACCACTTGATCTGCGACCACTGCGGTCGGGTGACCCCGTTCGAAGACGCGGCCCTGAGCAAGCGATCGAGAGCCTTTCCAAGCGCCTCGATCACCGCGTCGGCGACCACGACGTGATGCTTCGCGGCAGCTGCCCGGACTGTGGTGAGCGCAACGGGGCCGGCCCGAGCGCAGCACCCCGACGCTAGCTCGAGATCTCGCAGCTGACCTCACCGCCGCTGAAGCCCGAGGCCATCGCGGCGGCGTTGGCCGCCATCGCCTCCACGTAGGTGGCGCCATCTGAGCCCTCGGGACCGAGCGCGTCCGCATAGAGCTCGGCGCCGATCGCTGCATCGGTCTCCGCCGCAACGGCCTGCTCGGCAAGCTCACTGCTCACCCCGGCTTCGGGAAAGACGGCGTTGACGCCCTCGCTCGGATCAGCTCGACGAGCTCGGCCGTCTCGCCCGCCGAGGGCTGCGCCTGGGTCGTGAGCGCCGGAATCGTCGAGCCGATCACAGCGATGTCGTAGCGGTTGGCGAAGTATCCGAGGGCGTCGTGACTGGTGACGAGCTTGCGCTCGTCGGCGGCGATCTCGCTCATGCACGCGGCGATCTGTGAGTCGAGCCGCTCGATCCCGGCTACGTACCTGGAGGCGTTTCGCTCGTAGGCGTCGGATCCCTGCGGATCGACGGCTATCAACTCGTCGCGGATCGCCTCGACCGCAAGCACTGCGTTCGCCGGGTCCTGCCACCAATGCGGATCGATCTCGTCGTCGCCGGCGATCGTCTCGACCGAGTCGATCAGCGCCAGCACGGGCGCGTCGGAGCCGGAGACTCTCGACGACTTCGCCGAGCCAGAGATCGAGATCGCCACCGGAGGAGACGATCAGATCGGCGTCGGCGACCGCGACGGCGTCACTCGGGCGCGGTTCATAGTCGTGAGGATCGGAGTTGGCCGTGAGGATGCCCGTCACCTCCGCGCGATCACCGACGACGTTGCGGGCGAGATCTGCAGCTTGCGTCGTGCTGGCCACCACGCTGAGCCCAGGCGGTCGACGAGTTCTCGTCCTCGCCACAGCCGGCGAGCGCAACGGTGCCGGCAAGTGCGAGAAGCGCAACGACGAGGCCGAGCCTCATTGATAACCGTTCGCATCAGTGACGGTCACTGTAGCGAAAGCGATAACGGGTCGCAGTTTCGATCGTGCTCCATACTGAGGCACGTGCTGCCCATCGCCCACGCCGGCCACTGGCTCGTCTACGTCATCTATGCCGTCCCGGTGATCATCGTGCTCGGCTCGATCCTGCTCTCGGTCGTGCGCGACCGCCGAGCACCGCGGGCCGACGATCCGCCAGGCGCCTGATTCGCATCCGTCGCCACAAGGCCGCGCTCGAGGAGGAGCGCTACTCGCACACCGACCTCTGGGACTTCGAGGCCAACGTCGACGGCGCCGAGGCCGGCTTCGAGGCGCTCGACGCCGGCGCTCGAGCAGGCCGACCCGGAGCTCGTCGCGGAGATCGAGTCCGAGTTCGACGCGCTCTACGCGCTGCTCGACCACTACCGGAAGGGCGACGGCTTCGTCCTCTACGACACGCTCGACGACCGCAGACACGCAGGAGCTCGCGCAGCAGATCGACGCTGCTCGCCGAGCGCCTGTCGCAGGTGCCGGCGCCTGGTCGGGTGACCGCGGAGGCGAGACATCGGACGCGGACTCGGTCGGCTCACCCGCCGCGGCCTGATCGCGACCGCCGGCGTCGCCGGGGCCGGGCTCGGCCTGGGCGGCTTCGCTGTCGGGCCGCGCCAGCGCCGACGAATCGCAGGCCGACCGACGGGCACCGGCACCGTCGAGTTCTGGGGCGAGCGCCAGGCCGGGATCACGACGGCGGCTCAGGATCGCCTGCACTTCGCCGCCTTCGACGTCACCGCGACGAATCGCGCGCAGCTCGTCGAGCTGCTGCGGGCGTGGACCGAGGCGGCGGCGCGGATGACCGCGGGTGAGCGCGCCGGCGACCGCAACGACGAGGCGCTGGTGCCGCCCGAGGACACCGGCGAGGCGGTCGGCCACCTGCCGAGCCGGCTGACGATCACCTTCGGCTTCGGGCCGGGGCTGTTCGAGCGCGACGGCGAGGACCGCTTCGGCCTCGCCGCTCAGCGTCCGGCGCCCGCTGCGCCAGCTGCCGCCGCTGCCGGCCGAGGCGATCGACCCGGCGATCTCGGGCGGCGACATCTGCGTCCAGGCGTGCTCGGACGATCCCCAGGTCGCCTTCCACGCGGTTCGCAACCTGGCCCGGATCGGTCGCGGCTCGGTCGTGCTTGAAGTGGGCGCAGCTCGGCTTCGGGCGCACCTCGACGACGACCCGCGCGCAGGACACGCCGCGCAACCTGATGGGCTTCAAGGACGGCACCAACAACATCCGCGCCGAGGACTCGGCCGAGCTCGAGCAGTTCGTCTGGGTCGGCGACGAGGGCCCGGACTGGCTTCGCGGCGGCAGCTACCTCGTCGCGCGCCGGATCCGGATGCTGATCGAGGTCTGGGACCGCGCGACGCTGGTCGATCAGGAGGAGACGATCGGCCGGCGCAAGACGACCGGCGCGCCGCTCGGCGGCAGCGACGAGTTCGACGCGCCCGACCTGCGGGCCGCGCGCGACGGCGAGCCCGTGATCCCCTCCGACGCCCATATCCGCCTGACCGCGCCGCAGAAGCTAGGCGGCACGAAGATCCTGCGTCGCGGCTACTCGTTCACCGACGGCTTCGACGAGGTCACCGGCCAGCTCGACGCCGGCCTGTTCTTCATCTGCTTCCAGCGCGACCCGGCTCAGTTCGAGACGATCCAGCGCAACCTCACCGGCGACGTGCTCAACGAGTACATCAAGCACACCTCGAGCGCCGTCTTCGCCGTGCCGCCAGGCGCGCGCGAGGGCGGCTACGTCGGCGACGGCTTGTTCTCGTAGCCGTCGTGCGAGCGCCTAGGGCTCGAGCACTATCCAGCGGTTCGAGGCCAGACCGGCGAGGTCGAGGATCCGCCGCACCCGCTCCTGGGCGCCTTGGATCGTGATCATGCTGCCCTCGTCGTGGAGCCGGCGCGCGGCGCCGACGAGCGTCGCGATGCCGCTCGAGTCGACGAAGCTGCAGGCGCGCATGTCGACCACGACCGGCTCGCCGTAGCGTCTCCATCGCCTGTTCGAAGGCCGTCCGCAGGGCCGGGGTCGACCGCGACGTCGAGCTCGCCGAACACCGTTACGACGCTGCCGCCCTCGGGGCGTTGGGCAACGCTGACGGAGAACCCGAGCTGCCCTTCGTTCGCTTGCTTCCCCGTTCATCAAAGTGTCAGTCCATCGATTCTTCAGCACACATACCCAGTCGGCGGGTGGGCATAAACGCATGAATGCGTTCGAAGAATTACGTTGGACACTTGTAGGAGCTCGCCGAGGCGGCGCTCCAGCTGCTCAGCGAGGATCTCGCGGATCGGGCCCTCGGCCGCGCGCTCGACGAGCTCGGCGAGAAAGCCCTCGACCACGAGCTGCTTTGCGTCCTCGTCGCCGAGTCCGCGCGAGGTGAGATAGAAGAGCTGCTCGGGATCGACCTGGGCGATCGCCGCGGCGTGGGTACAGCGAACGTCGTCCGCCTCGATCTCGAGGCCAGGGATCGCATCGACGTGGGCCTCGTTGGAGAGCAGCAGGTTCCGGCTCTCCTGAAATGCGTCCGTGCGCTGGGCACCGGGGTCGACGAAGATCATCCCGCGCCAGACCGCGGTCGCCTGCTCGGCGAGCACGCCACGAAAGGCGAGGTCGGAGACCGTGTCCTGCGCCGCGTGCTCCTGCGTCGTGTCGTAGTCGAGGTGCTGGCTGCCGCGACCGACGTAGGCGCCGGTCACCTTGGCGCTCGATCCGCGCCCGGCCAGCTTCGTCTCCATGCGCACCTTGCCGCGGCCGGAGCCGAAGCCGAGCGCAACCCAGTCGAGGTTGGCGTCGCGGCCGATCTCGGCCCGCTGCGTGGCGAAGACCCAGCTCTGCTCGGAGAGCTCCTGCTCGCAGACGTAGCGCAGGTTGGCGGCGTCGCCGACGACGATCTCGACGACGCCGTTGAACAGCGCCTCGCCCTCGGAGTCGTAGCGCTCCCAGACCTCGGCCTCGGCGCCCTCCTCGAGCACGATCAGCGCCCGCCATTCGATCTCCTCGCCGGCGGCGGCGGAGATCGTCAGCTTCAGCGGTTGCTCGAGCTGCGTTGCGGCGGGAACGTAAACGAAGACGCCATCCCGCCAGCGCGCCTCGTTGCGAGCGACGAAGGGGTCGCTCGAGGGCACGATCTGGCCGAAATGCTCACGGACCAGCTCCGGGTGGCTCGCGGCCGCCTCGGCCAGCGGCAGGACCAGCGGCCCGTCGCCGTCGACGGTCGGCTCGAGCCCTTCGATGCCGGCCACGGCCTCGGTGTAGGCGTCGAGGTCGAGGCTGGAGAGATCGGTGAACTCCCAGCCCTTGACCTTCTGCGTCGGCAACTCGAGTTCCGTGGCCGCGCGCTTGGCAAGGTCACGACCCTGACGAAGCCAGTCCGGGTCTTGGAGCTGAGGCGCCGCTGCGGCACCCTCAGCGTCAGCCAATTGAACCTTCCATCTGCAGCTCGATCAGGCGGTTCATCTCGACCGAGTACTCCATCGGCAGCTCCTTGGCGATCGGCTCGATGAAGCCGTTGACGATCATCTTCGACGCTTCCTCCTCGTCGAGCCCGCGGCTCTGCAGGTAGAAGAGCTGGTCCTCGCCGACCTTGGAGACGGAGGCCTCATGGCCGACGTTGGCGTCGGACTCGTCGATGCGGATCGTGGGATAGGTGTCGGAGCGCGAGTCCTCGTCGAGCAGCAGCGCGTCGCAGACGACCTTCGACTTCGCCTCGGTCGCGCCCTGGGCGACCTCGAGCAGGCCGCGATATGTGGCGCGGCCGCCATCCTTGGAGATCGACTTGGAGAAGATCGACGAGGTCGTCTTCGGCGCGGCGTGGATGATCTTGCCGCCGGCGTCCTGATGCTGGCCCTTGCCGGCGAAGGCGATCGAGAGGATCTCACCGTGGGCGCGCTCGCCGAGCAGGTAGATCGACGGGTACTTCATCGTCAGCTTCGAGCCGAGGTTGCAGTCGACCCATTCCATCGTCGCGTCCTCGTGCGCAACCGCGCGCTTCGTGACGAGGTTGAAGACGTTCTGCGACCAGTTCTGCACGGTCGTGTAGCGGACCCGCGAGCCCTTGTTGGCGACGATCTCGACCACCGCGGAGTGCAGCGAATCGCTCGAATAGACCGGTGCCGTGCAACCCTCGATGTAGTGCACGTCGGCGCCTTCCTCGGCGATGATCAGCGTGCGCTCGAACTGGCCCATGTTCTCGGTGTTGATGCGGAAGTAGGCCTGAAGCGGCATCTCGACCTTGACCCCGGCGGGGACGTAGACGAACGAGCCGCCCGACCAGACGGCCGAGTTGAGCGCCGCCAGCTTGTTGTCGTTCGGGGGGATGATCGTCGCCCAGTACTCGCGCACGAGGTCCTCGTGCTCGCGCAGGGCCGTGTCCATGTCGGTGAAGATCACGCCCTGGGCCTCGAGCTTCTCGTTGACCTGGTGATAGACCGACTCGCTCTCGAACTGGGCGCCGACGCCGGCGAGGAACTTGCGCTCGGCCTCGGGGATGCCGAGGCGGTCGAAGGTCTCCTTGATCCCGTCGGGGACGTCGTCCCAGCTCGTCTCGGTGCGCTCGGAGGCGCGGACGAAGTAGTGGATGTCGTTGAAGTCGATCTGGTTGAGGTCGCCTCCCCACTGCGGGGTGGGGCGGCTCTCGTAGTGCTCGTAGGCCTTGATCCGGAAGTCGCGCATCCACTGCGGCTCGCTCTTGTACTCGGAGATCGCCTCGACGATCTCGCGGTTGAGCCCCTTCGGGGACTTGACCGAGTAGCCGTCCTCGGAGACGTTGAAGCCGAAGCGCTCCTTGTAGTCGGAGCCGATGTCCTTGAGCGCGGCCTCGGACTCGGTCAGCTGCTTGCCGGATGGGGTCAGGGTCTCGGGGGGCTTGGTCATCTGAGAATCAGAGCTCCAACTTGACTTCGTCGTGGTCCACGCGAACCTCGAAGGTGTCGACCGGCCGATAGGCCGGAAGGGTGCGCGGCTTGCCCGTGCGGATGTCGAACAGCGAGCCGTGACGTGGGCACTCAACGGTACAGGAGGCCGGATCGAACTCTCCCTCGGCGAGCGGGCCGTCGTCGTGTGAGCAGCGATCCTCGATCGCCAGCAGCTCGCCGCCGGTGCAGTGAAAGACGCCGAACTTGCGCTCACCGTGCTCGATGATGCGCACCTCCCCCTCGGGGAGCTCGGCCAGGCTGCAGACTGTGATCGCTTCGCTCATATCTATTCCTACTTGCTTGGTCGGATTTTAGCGGCCGCAGCGCCTGGAGCGGCGGCGCCACCGCCTGGAGCGGCAGGTAGCGTCTGCGCGATGGAGCCCGAACGCAGTGGATCGAGGCAGCGGATCACGATCGCGATCGCCGCAGGCGTGCTCGTGGCGATCGTCGCCGCGGTCGCGATCGCTGGCGGCGCCGGCGACGAGGAGCAGGTCGCGCGGCCACTTCCCGCCGAATGCGTTCGTGCCTGGAATGACGATCAGCCGGCGCTGGCCTACGGTCGCCACAACTTCAACTTCCACCTGTATCGCGGCGCCCTCGTGGTCTACCTCGACCGCGACGCCGTCGAAACGAGCGCCGAAGAGGGCAGCTGTGCGGTCGTCTTCCCTTCAGAGGTGCTCGATGCCGAGCCGATCGCCGCCGGTCAGATCCTCAACGGCAGGCGCTGGGATCCGATCAGCTCGCTCGAGGGCGTCGATCTCACCCGTGTCGCCGAGCTGCAGGTGGCCGCCGCCGGCGCGCCCAACGCCGAACTCGATACGGCCGGCCAGCTCAGCCCGCTGTAGGCCTAGATCCGGTCGGCCTCGCGCGGGCTTCCGTTGACGCCCTCGTCGTCCCAGTCGGCGACGTCACCGAGGGCGGCGGACTTGACCACCTTGAGGCCGAGCAGGGCGCATTTCATCCGCGTCGCCGAGATCTCGATCCCGAGCAGCTCGAGCACGAGCTCCTTGTCGAGGTGAAGCAGCTGCTCTCGCGTCATCCCGGCGAGCTCTTCGGTCAGCATCGAGGTCGCCGCGGTCGAGATCGCACAGCCCTTGCCCTCGAAGCCGACGCCGCTGACCTTGCCGGCGCCGTCGAGCTCGATGAACACATGCTGCTCATCGCCGCAGAGCGGGTTCGTGTCCTCGAAGTCGAGGTCGAACTCCTGCGGGCGGCCGAAATTGCGCGGCCGCTTGTAGTGATCGAGGATGTTCTCGCGGTAGAGCTCGTCCATCCCTACGAGGGTATTGGACCCGGCCCGGCTGACCGGACGACTACGGCCGGCGTGTGCTTGAACGCCAGCTCGCGAAACGCGGCTGCGGCCGGCTTCGGCGCTCCGCCCTCGGTTCGCAGGCCGGTCTTGGGACACCATGCGCAGATCTCCTTCGCGGCGCGCGAGTCGCGCCACGAGTACCAGAAGACCCCGCGGATGTTCCATCTGTCACGTTGTTTCAGCAGCAGCGAGTAGGCGGTGCGCAGCAGGCGTGCCTGGTCCTTCTTCGTCTTCACCAGGCCCTCGCGCTTGGGGCCGGAGGAGGCCCAGCCGAGCTCGGTGACCCAGAGGCCGGCCTCGCGGTCGCCGACGCGCTTGAGCAGCTTGCGAACGTTCTCGAGTTGCGAGGTCGTGCTCGAGAACTTGGGCGCGTAGGGATGCAGCGCGATCGAGTCGAACGTCGTCTCGATTCCGTCGATGCGGTACAGCTTCTTCAGGTAGCGCTGGGTCGGGGTGATGATCTTGATCCCGGGCGGGCCCCACATGCCGCCGAGGACGAGGTCGGCTGCAGGATCCACGGCGCGCATCCGCGGCGCCGTTGCCTGCATCAGCGCCGCGAAGCTGCCGAGATCCTCCTTCGGCCCCCAGTACTTGAACGAGTTCTGCTCGTTCCAGATCTGCCACGCGGTGATCGGGATCGGATTGGGGCACATGCACGGCGTTGCCCTCGCCGGCTGGCGGCTCCAGCGCGCCGCCCGGGTTACAGAGCAAGGGGGGGATATGGCACGGCGGCGGCGGCGGCGGCGGCGGCGGCGGGGGCGATCCGGGGGGCGGGTCAGGCACCGTCTCGAAGAACTTGCCGCCGGGGCCGTAGCGCGCGACGGCGGCGGCCGCGAAGCGGGCGAATCCCTGACGAGCCTCATCGGTGACCGGGCCACAGGTGACGCCGCACTTGCGCTGCAGCTTCTCCGTCTGCGCCCAGGGCGGGAGTGCCGTAGAGAACGGGGAAGACCTCGATACCTGCCTTGCTCGCTTCGCGCACGAGAGTGTCGGTCGGTCCCCAGTCGTAGGTGCCGGGCGTGGGCTCGATCAGAGGCCAGAAGAAGAGCTGGCGCGTCGCACCGACGCCGTCCTCGCTGCATCAGCCTGAAGTCGTCCAGGGTCAATCCGGCTTGCGGGGCAACCCCGAAGAAGTCCTTGGGCGCGGGTGCTTGGGCGCCGGCGCTCGTGGCCGTCGTCAGGCAGCAGCCGACGATGACGAACAGCAGGGAAACTCCGAGCGCGCAGGCTCATCGGGTGCATCTTTGCGTAAATCGATCGCGCGGGGTGTCGGTTGGCGATCGCCCTCGCTGCCCTGCGTCAGAGCCCGAACACGCGGCGCGCGTCGTCGAGGCCCTCGATCAGGCGGTCGATCTCCTCGCGCGTCGTGTAGACGCCGAAGCTCGCGCGCGCCGTGGCGGCGATGCCGAAACGGTCCATCAACGGCTGGGCGCAGTGGTGGCCCGCGCGCACCGCGACCCCGTGGCGGTCGAGAATCTCGGCGACATCGTGACCGTGGATTCCCTCGAGCTCGAACGAGACCGGGCCGAGGCGGTCCGGGCCGGCGGGCGGACCGAAGACCCTCAGCCCGCGGACCTCACCGACGCGATCGAGGGCATAGGCGGCGATCTCGTGCTCATGCGCGGTGACGGCATCCATGCCGACGGCATCGAGCCAGCGCAACGCCGCGGCGAAGCCGATCGCCTGCGAGATCGCCGGCGTGCCCGCCTCGAAACGCGCCGGCGGGTCGGCCCATGTCGTGCGCTGCTTGGTCACCTTGCGGATCATCGAGCCGCCGCCGAGGAAGGGAGGCATCTCGCGCAGCAGGTCCAGCCGGGCCCAAAGTGCGCCGATGCCGGTTGGCGCATACGCCTTGTGGCCGGTGATCGCGTAGAAGTCGATACCGAGAGCGTCCATCTCGAGCGCCAGCTTCGGCGCCGCCTGGGCGCCGTCGGCCAGGACCAGCGCGCCCGCGTCGTGGGCCAGGCGCGAGATCTCCGCCAGCGGGTTCTCGGTCCCGAGCACGTTGGAGACGTGTGCCACGCGCGACCAGCTTGGGCTCGCGCTCGAGCGCGCGCGAGATACGAGGCCATGTCGAGCAGGCCGTCGTCGGTTACGCCGACCCAGTCGATCTCAGCTCCCGCTGCGCTCGGCCAGCTGTTGCCAGGGGACGATGTTGGAGTGGTGCTCCATCTCGGTCAGGACGATGCGGTCGCCGGCGCCGACATTTGCGTCGCCCCAGGCGCGAGCGACGAGGTTGATCGCCTCGGTCGCGTTTCGCACGAAGACGATCTCGCGGCGATCCGGGCGCCGAGATGGTCGGCGACCGTCGCCCGCGCACCCTCGTAGGCGGCGGTCGCCTCGGCCGAGAGCGTGTGCGAGCCGCGGTGGACGTTCGAGTGGTGGCGGCGCTCGTAACGGTCCACCGCCTGGATCGAGGCGAGTACGCGTTGCGAGCTGGCGCCCGAGTCGAGGTAGGCGATCGGCCGGCCGTTGACCTCGCGTTCGAGCGCCGGGAAGGCGGCGCGCACCTTCTCGATCGGAAAGGCCGCCGGTGCGCTCGTTTCGACGGCGGGCTGCATTGGCTACCGGCTCGGCGAAGCGGCTACGCGGCCGCCTCGACCTCCTCGCGGATCCAGCCGTAGCCCTTTGCCTCGAGCTCACCGACGAGCTCGGGGCCGCCGCTCTTGACGATCCGTCCCTCGAACATGACGTGGACGAAGTCGGGCTCGACCAGGTGCAGGATGCGCTGGTAGTGGGTGATGATGAGCACGCCCATGTCGGGGCCGGCGAAGCGGTTGACGCCCTCGGCGACGACGCGCAAGCGCGTCGATGTCGAGGCCGGAGTCGGTCTCGTCGAGCACGGCCATCTGCGGGCGCAGCATCGCCAGCTGGAGCACCTCCATGCGCTTCTTCTCGCCGCCGGAGAAGCCCTCGTTGAGGTAGCGGCTGGAGAACTCGCGCGGGATGTTGGTCAGCTCCATCGCCGCCTCGGTGTCCTTGCGGAAGTCCTTGAGCGAGATCTGACCCTCGCCACGAGCCTCGCGATGAGCGTTGAGCGCCATCCGCAGGTACTTCGCGACCGTCACCCCCGGGATTGCGACCGGGTACTGGAAGGCCATGAACAGCCCGGCGCGCGAGCGATCCTCGGGGGCCGCCTCGGTGATGTTCTCACCGAGGAACTCGATCTCGCCCTCGGTGACCTCGAACGAGGGATGGCCCATGATCGAGTTGGCCAGCGTCGACTTCCCCGAGCCGTTGGGCCCCATCAACGCGTGGACCTCGCCCTTGGAGACCTCGAGGTCGAGGCCCTTGAGGATGTGCTTGTCCTCCACGCTCACGTGCAGGTTGCGAATTGCGAGATCAGACATCTTGCTCCTGTTTCGAGTTACTCGAGTTCATCTCTTGGGCTGCCGCCTCAGGCGACCGGGGCCGCGAGCGACTCGACCTTGGGCCCGCCCGCGAACTCCACCAGCTCCGCCAGCGTCGTCCCCGCGAGCGCCTTGGTCACGCCGCCCTGGACTCGTGTCCACAGCAGCTTGGTCGCGCAGGCGCGGTCGCCGTCGGACTCATGCGAGCACAGCACGCGCCCCTCGCGGTCGACGTCGAAGCACTCCATCGGGGTGATTGGCCCCTCCAGCGCCTCGACGACGTCGAGCATCAGGATCTCGCTCGCGGGCTTGGCCAGGCGATAACCGCCATGGGCGCCGCGGACGGAGCTGACGAGGCCGGCCTGGCGCAGCTTGGCGACGAGATGCTCGAGGTAGGAAAGCGGCAGCGTCTCCGCCTCGGCCACCGCCGCCAGCGCCACCGGCTCGGCCTGAGCGGATCCGTCGCCGGCCCGGCGGCCAAGCTCGACCATCAGACGCACCCCGTATTCCGCTTTGGTCGAGAACAACATTCCCCGCAAATCCTAGCGGCACGGTCGGTATTCGGGCTCGGTACGGTGGCGGCTCGGCCGGTTGCTGCGGTAGCGGGTGATTTCGGGCGTGTCCGGCCTCGAGCACCGCCGTGTGGAGCGACATTCAACGTTGAGTCGCCGCGGTCAGCCGCACTCCTCAGAGCGCCTCCCTCACCGACAGGACACCGCTGTCGCCGCCTAAGGTTCGATCAGGCCCTTGCGGATCGCGTAGCGGACCAGCTGCACGCGGTCGCGCATGCCGAGCTTCTTCATCGCGTTCGAGCGGTGGTTCTCGACCGTCTTCTCCGAGAGATGGAGGATCTCGGCGATCTCCTTGTTCATGTGGGCCTCGGCGACCAGCTTCACGACCTCCTCCTCGCGCGGGGTCAGCTCGCTGGATCGTCCTGAGCCCTCGCCGAGGACGTCCTTGATCAGCGCCCGCTGGGCTTCGGGGGTGAGGAAGGGCTCGCCGCGCTCGACGGCGCGGACAGCCTCGAGCAGGTCGACGTCGGCCTGCGCCTTGAGCACGTAGCCGGAGGCACCGGCCTTCAGCGCCTCGAACAGGTAGCGCTCGTCGTCGTACATCGACAGGATCAGAACCGAGACGTCGGGAGCCTGCTCGCGGATCTCGCGCGTGGCCTGCAGCCCCGTGAGCTTGGGCATCTTGACGTCGAGGATCGCCAGGTCCGGCCGCTCGCGGATCGCCATGTCGCGGGCGCTGGCGCCGTCGGAGGCCTCGGCGACGACCTCGATGTCGCTCTGATTCTCGAGCAGCATTCGAATTCCGGATCTGACGATCCCATGGTCGTCTGCGATCAGGATGCGCATGTCTTCATTCCGTACCTCGGCTCTCATTGGCGGCCCCGATCGGCACCCGGAGCCGAACCCTCGTGCCGGTTCGTGGCCGCGACTCGACTTGAAGCTCGCCGTTGACCAGCATCGCACGCTCGCGCATGCCGGCGATTCCCGAGCCCCCGGGTCGCGTCGTCGAAGCTGAAGCCCCGGCCATCGTCGCCGACGCTGAGCTCGACGAAGCCACCCTCGCGCCCGAGCCGCACACGAACGGTCTCGGCCCCCGAGTGGCGCACGGCGTTCGACAGCGCCTCCTGGGCGACGCGGTAGACCACCAGCTGCGCATCCTCGGGCAGGTCCCCGAGCTCGCCGTAGGACTCGAAGCCGGCTCGAATCGTTCCTTGGCGACCGAGATCGCGAACCTGTCCCGCCAGCGCCGCCTTGAGGCCGAACTCGTCGAGCGCGGTCGGGCGGAGCTGTCGCGCCAGCGTCAGCAGCTCGTTCATCGCCCGGTTGGCGAGCTGGCGGATCTCGGCGAGCTCGGCGGCAAGCTCGGGAGGCGCCTTCTCCCGGGCGATCTCGAGCCGCAGCAGCAACCCGGTCAGGGATTGATTGACCTCGTCGTGGAGGTCGCGGGCGACGCGGGTGCGCTCCTCCTCCTGGGCGTGCAGGGCCGCGCTCGAGGTGCGGCGTCGCTCCGCCTCGAGACGCTCGAGCATGCCGACGAAGGCCCTGTACAGGCGGCGCACCTCCTCGGGACCGCCGGGCGCGCCACCCGCCCTCAGGTTTGCGCCGGGGCGCGAGAGGTCGACGCGCTCCATCTGATCGACCAGCTCTTCCAGGGGGCGAAAGCGGCGCTGCAGGAGAACGATGTTGAAGGTGATCGTCAGCGCCACCGCGAAGCCGAGCACGAGCGCCGACTCGGGGCGCTGGGAGATGCTGAAGTTGGGATTGCCGGCGATGACCGCGGCGACGACGGCGGCGACGACCAGCAGCAGGTTGACGATCAGTACCTGGGTGAGGAGATCGCGGCGGCGCATGTCCTTAGTATCGACGCCAGGGCGAAGATTCTTCGTCCGGGAGGGAGGGGTGAGCTCCTCATCCCGAATAGGTACTGGCACCTAGGCGTTTCGTCGACCGGGGTCGTCACAATGTCTGTTGCAGGTTTGAGCCCGGCCGCCTGCGTCTTGAGAGCCGGGCACCGCATCAAGGAGCTAATGCCCCAACGATGACCACCACACGCAGATCCAACTTCGCCGCAATGCTTCGCACGACGATCCTGATGGCCGCCCTCACCGGGCTGCTCGTCGTCATCGGAGCGTTGATCGGCGGTCCGGACACCGCGCTGATGTTCCTCGGGATCGCAGCCTTGCTGAACCTCGGCGCCTACTGGTTCTCCGACAAGCTGGCGCTGAAGATGAGCGGCGCACAGCCCGTCTCCGAGCAGGAGGCACCGGGCCTCTACCAGATGGTCCGCGAGCTGACGACCCGCGCCGACCTGCCGATGCCGCGTCTGTACGTGATCCCGCAGGATCAGCCGAACGCGTTCGCGACCGGCCGCAATCCGAAGAACTCCGCCGTCGCGGTGACGCGGGGGATCATGAGCCTGCTGTCCGAGGACGAGCTTCGTGGCGTCGTCGCCCACGAGCTGGCTCACATCGGCAACCGCGACATCCTGATCCAGTCGGTCGCAGCCACGATCGGTGGCGCGATCACCTACCTCGCCTACATGCTGATGTGGTTCGGGGGCGATGACGAGTCGCCGTTCGGCCTCATCGGCGCCTTGGCCTTGGTGATCCTGGCGCCGCTGGCGGCATCGTTGATCCAGCTCTCGATCTCGCGTCAGCGCGAGTACTCAGCCGATGCGACCGGTGCGCAGATCTCGGGCAACCCCGAGTCGCTGGCCTCGGCGTTGCTGCGGCTGGAAGAGGGCGCCAAGGCGATCCCGATGCAGGTCAACCAGGCCGCAGAGCCGCTGTACATCGTCAAGCCCTTCTCGGGCGGGGGGATCGCGAGCCTGTTCTCGACCCATCCGCCGATCGAGGAGCGTGTCCGTCGCCTGCGGCAGATGCGCCCGGCGCTCGGCTGAGTTCGACCAGCAGTTCGTTTGCACGAGGCGTCCCGGGCAACCGGGGCGCCTCGCTTCGTTGTCTGCGATGACCGGCTGCACGCTCGACTGGGCGCCGAACCAGCCCGCCTTCGCGCGCGCAGCGGCGCCGCGATACTCCCGCGCGTGCAAACGAGTTATTCGATCGTCGTCGTGACCTGGGAGTGCGCAGGTCATCTGCGCACCCTCGTCACCTCGATGAACGCCCATCTCGACGGCAGCCAGGAGCTGATCGTCGTCGACAACGCCTCCTCCGACGACCCGCGGGCAGAGGCCGATCGGTGGAAGGGCCCCGGCCGATTCGTCAAGAACGTCGAGAATCTCGGCTTCGGCGCCGCCATGAACGTCGGCGTGCGCGAAGCCGGGGGGGAGGTCGACCGTCATGCTCAACCCCGACACCGAGCTGCTCGACGATGGCCTCGACCGACTCGCCCGCGCCGCTCTCGAGCTCGGAGCGCTCGTCGGGCCGCGCGTGCTCAACCCCGACCGCTCGCTTCAGCCGTCGGCGAGCGGCCCCGAGATCGGAGTCTGGCCCTGGATTCGCGCCCTGGTTCCGGGGCGCCTGCAGCCGGCGGCGATGCAGGCGAAGACCGAGCCGTATCGACTCGATCGGCGGCAGCGCGTGACCTGGCTGACAGGCGCTTGCATCGCCGGCCCGACGGCGACGCTCGCCCGGCTCGGGCCGTTCGACCCGGCGCTGCACATGTTCGGCGAGGACATCGATCTCGGCCTGCGCGCGCAGGCCGCCGGGGTCGGCTCCTGGTTCGAGCCGCAGACGGCTGTCGTCCACTACGGGCAGGCGTCGTCGACGCTCGTCTACGGCTCGCGCGAGGGCTGGCGACCGACCGGCACCCTGAACTGGCGTGCCGCCGTGCGCAGGGCCTATGGGCCGCGGCGCGAGTGGATCGCCTGGCGCGCGCTGCGCTTCAACCTGCGCCTGCGATTGCTGGGCAAGACGGCCCTCGGGCGCAGCACGGAGCGCGATCGGGCCGCGGTCGCCGCGGCCGTCTCGGCCAAGCCGGCGCCTCGCCTGGGCCCGCCCGCTGCGCCCGGCGGCGAGGCGGCGGGGCGACAGCGCTAGGCGCTGGATCTGACGCCCGGCGTCGCGGCGGGGTGGATTCGCGTTGCTACACTTTTCGCAGTAAACCTGTAATCCGGATAGGGATTTAGGAGATTCAACTTATGGCGAGCGTCGACCGGACCGGCCCGAACGGCACCGGCGGTAGCGGTGGTGGCCCCGGGATCGCGCTGATCTCGCTCGACGACGCGCGCAAGGAGATCGACGCCGGCGCAAAGGTGATCGATGTTCGCGAGCACAACGAGTGGGACGAGTCCCATCTCGAGGCCGCCGAGCACGTGCCCCAGGGCGAGCTCGCTGGAGCGCATCGACTCGATCGCGGCCGACACCTCCGAGCGGCTGATTCTCCACTGCCGCACCCAGAGCCGCTCGACGCTCTCCGCCTCCGCGCTGGCCAACCTCGGCTACGACAACGTCGCCGTGATCGAGGGCGGCATCGTCGCCTGGGCCGAGGCCGGGCTGCCGTTGATCGAGGCCGAAGGCCTGACGCGCGAGCAGCGCATGCGCTACTCGCGCCACACCCTGCTCGCCGAAGTCGGCGTCGAGGGCCAGCTCAAGATGCTCGACGCGAAGGTGCTGCTGCTCGGCGCCGGCGGCCTCGGCGCGCCCGCCGCGCTCTATCTCGCGGCGGCCGGCATCGGCACGATCGGGATCGTCGACGACGATGTCGTCGACGAGTCGAACCTGCAGCGTCAGGTGATCCACAACACCGAGCGCGTCGGCATGGCCAAGACCCGTTCGGCCAAGATCGCGATCGAGGCGCTCAACCCCGACGTTGAGGTGATCGAGCACAACCTGCGCCTCGATTCCTCGAACATCATCGACCTGATCGAGCCCTACGACGTGATCGTCGACGGCGCTGACAACTTCCCCACCCGATACCTGCTCAACGACGCGTCCGTGCGGCTGAGAAAGCCGGTCGTCTCGGCCTCGATCCTCGGCTTCGACGGCCAGATCTCGACCTTCGTTCCCTACGAGGGCCCCTGCTATCGCTGCCTCTACCCGGTGCCGCCGCCCCCGGAGCTGGCGCCGAGCTGCGGCGCCAACGGCGTGCTCGGGGTCATGGCCGGCGTCATGGGCCTGCTTCAGGCCAACGAGGTGATCAAGCTCGCCGCCGAGATCGGCGAGCCGCTCGTCGGTCGCCTGCTGCTCTACGAATCGCTCGGCACCAGCTTCACCGAGCTCAAGGTCAAGCGCGACCCGGGCTGCCCGATCTGCGGCGAGGATGCCGCCGAGATCCCGGTCGCCGAGCTGGGCAAGTTCCCCGACTACGAGCTCTTCTGCGGCGCCCCGGCACGCGAGGAAACGCCGGCTCTCGCCTGAGGCCGCTCGCTCTGGACCGAAACGCCACCCGACCGAATAGGTTTCGATCGATGCCGACCGTGAAGATCCCCCCGGTGCTGCGCCCGCGCACCGACGGCGAGGCAGAGGTGAGCGCCGACGGCGACACCGTCGGCGCGGTGCTCGAGGCCCTGGCCTCGGCCCATCCCGACACGCGCGCTCAGTTGTTCGGCGACGACGGCGAGCTCAACCGCTACGTCAACGTCTATCTCAACGACGAGGACGTCCGCGTTCTCGACGGCCTGGAGACGGGCGTCTCGGACTCCGACACGGTCGTGATCCTGCCGGCGATGGCGGGTGGCGTGGAGTAGATCCGGGCAACGCCGCCGGTTCACTCGCCGCCCGTGAACCCCATCAGCGTCTCCCACGAGGGCTTGGCCTCGAGGCTCTCGGCCTCGAACAGGCCTGCTTCCGCGCACCAGGCGCAGATCGGCTCGCCGGCGAGGTCGCGCCAGGCGAACCAGGTGACGTTCTCGATCTTGTACTCGGCGCGCTTGGCCGTGAAGTAGCCGAACGCATCGCCCAGCAGCTCGCCCTGGCCCTCCGGGCCCCGCTGCAACGGGTTCTTGCCCTCCTCGGACGACCAGCCGATCTCCGTCACCCACATCTCGCCGTCGCTCGTCGGAGGCGGCGACGATCTCGTCGTGCAGCAGCTCGACCTGCTCCTCGACGCCCGCGAGCTGTGCGGCGTACGGGTGCACGCCGATGCCGTCGAAATCCTCCTCGAAGCCCGGCAGCGCGTACAGCTCGCGCAGGTAGTCGGCGGCGATGATCGACGGACCCTCTGCCCTGGAACGGTGTTCCGAACATGCCGCCGAGGATCACCTTTGCCTCGGGATCGGCCTCACGGAGCTCAGCGCTTGCCGCGCTGACGAGGTCGGCGTAGGCGGAAACGTCGGGCTTCGGCTGGTAGAAGGTCTCCGAGTTCTGCTCGTTCCAGATCTGCCAGTTGCGGATCGGGCGCTCCTCGAGCTCGGGATTCTCCTCCCAGAACGCGCCGCCGGGGCCATAGCGGGCAGTGAAGTCGGCGATGAAGGTGCGCCATGCCGCGATCGCCTCCGGCCCCCGCGGGGCAAACAGCCCGCATTCGCTGTCTTCGCAGTCCTGATGGTCGAGGTCCTGAGCGACCCAGATCGGGGTTCCGAAGACGAACGGCAACAGCTCGATGTCCTCGGTCGCGGCTTGCGCCGGCGACCGTGTCGATCGCCGACCAGTCGTAGTCGTCGGGCGCCGACGTCGGATCGACCGAAGGCCAGTTGACGAGGACTCGCAGCGTGCCGATATTGCCCTCGGCCATGCGCGCGACCTCCTCGGCGGTGAGCGAGCTCTGCGAAACGATGCCGAAGAACGGATCGCCGCCGGTCTCGTCCTGAGGCTCGGAGTCGTCGCCGCCGCAGGCGATCACGACGGCGGCTGCGAGCACGGCCAGCAAGCTCGCGACGAAGCGATGGCGCGACCCTCTTGCCTGCGTGGCCGGCATCGGCTCAGGAGCCGCCGGTGAACCGCGTGAATGCGTCCCAGGCCGGCTTCGCGCTCAGATTCTCGTCGAACAGGCCGGACCTCGGACACCACTCGCACAGCCCCGCCGTCGGGGTTGACGTTGTCGCGCCACGAGTACCAGTCGACGTTGCGGATGCCGAGCTTGTTGCGCTTGCGCTTGAAGTAGCTGAACATCTCTCGCAGACGGTCGGCTTGGCCCTGGAGGCCTCGGTTGAGCGGATTCGGCGCCCCGCCCGAGGCCCAGCCGATCTCGGTGATCCAGAGGTCGGTGCGGCGGTCGCCGGCGGCGATCATCTCGTCGCGCAGGAGATCGATCTGAACCAACACCTTGTCCAGCTTGGCGGCGTAGGGGTGAGGCGCGACGCCGTCGAAGTGCTTCTTGGCGCCCTTGACGTCGTAGAGCCGGCCGAGGTAGTCCCAGGCCGAGATCCCGGCTTGCGGCCGCCGAGCGGCGTCCCGAACATGCCGCCGAGAACGATCTCCGCGCGCGGGTCGACCTTGGTGATCGCACCGTGAGCGCTGCGAAGGAGCTTGGCGTACGCGGCGACGTTGGGCTTGGGCTTGAAGAAGCTCGGGGAGTTCTGCTCGTTCCAGATCTGCCACACGCGGATCGGCGTCTTTGGAATCGCCGGGTTCAGTTGCCAGAAATCGCCGCTCGGGGCCGTAGCGCTCGGTGAGGTCGGTGAGGAAGGTCTTCCATGCCTTGAGCGCGGCCGGCTTGCGCGGGGCGAAGGGCGCGCAGCTGCCCGGTTCGCAGCTGCGGCCGTCGAGCGCGATCACCCAGGGCGGGGTCGAGAAGACGAACGGCAGCGCTCGGATGTCGTTGCGCGCCGCCTCGCCGATGATCGCGTCCGGGCGCCGACCAGTCGTAGTCGTCGGCCGCGGTCGGATCGATCCCCGCCCAGAACATCTCGAAGCGCAAGCGTGCCGACCTCGCCCTGACCCATGCGGTCGATGTCCTGCACGCTGAGCGGGGTCTGCGGCACCACGCCGAAGAACGACTTCGGCACCGCCGCCTGGGCCGCGGCGGCGGTGACGAGCAGGATCGAGGCCAGCGCGGCGGCGATGGCCGCGAGACCGCGTCGCGGCGCTGCTCGAAGCCGGGGCGCGTTGCGCCCCGGCTCAACGGCCGCCGACCTCATCAGAGCGACTGAGTCTCGCCCGTCGCGGCTGCTGGGCCGCTGCCAAGCCCAACCCCATCGTGTTCGTGGTCGTCACGTTTGCGCATGCGCCAAACGGCAACGGCGGTGCCGAGCGCGGCGACCACCGCAAGCACGATCAGCGCGGTCGGCGCGCCGCCCTCGTCGGTGGGTGCCGAGGTCGCGGTCGGCGTCGATTGGGCGGCGTCAGGGGCTCGGGCGGGCGTTGGCACCGCCGCCTTCGCCGGCGTCGCGCCCGGCGGCGTTGTGATCGCCACCGTTGCCGTTGGCGCCGGCGTTGCCGCTGGTGCCGGCGACGCCGCTGGCGCCGGCGTTGCCGTCGATCCGCGTTCCCGGACTCGGTTGCGCTGGTCGTCGAGTCCGGTGCCTTCCCTCCGGCGCCCGTCTCGACCGTACCGGACGAGTTCGCGCTACCCGGATTGTCGCCACCGGACGCTCCCGGGATGTTCAGCGAGTACTCGTCGTCGGCGGCCTGGCCCAGGGCCGAGGCAGGGAGCCGCCGCGGTAAGCGCCACGAGCGCGACTCCGATGGTCCGCCATGCCCTCATAGACTTTCTGCCTTGCTTCATTGAGTAGTCGTCGTCCTCTAGTCGTGGCCCCCGCAGCGAGGTCCGCAGGGTACACACCAACCCGGATCGGATTGGCCAGCACGATGCAGCCCCCACGCTTGGAACACATGATCGCGGCCGCGGTAGCGGTGGCGTGTGTGACGCTGGGCCTGGCTGGGGGCGGTTTTGAGCCGACGGTGTTCGCTGCCGCCGCGCTGATCAGCTGGATCGGTGTCCTCGTCGGACTCGGAACCGGCTTGTTGCCTCGCCATGAGCCGCCTGGTGTCGCGATCGCAACCGGATTGTGTCTTGCCGCGATCGCGGCGCTGATCGCGATCTCGATCGCCTGGGCGTCCAACAACGGCGAAGCGTTCGAGGATGTGGTGCGAGCGCTCGCCTATCTCGGCATCTTCGTGGTCGTCGTGCTCTGCTCGCGTCCCGGCGATGCCGCGGCTTGGCTGAACGGTCTCGCGGTCGGGTTGTTCGCGATCACAGCCGTCGCCTTGCTCGCCCGCTTCGAGCCGTCGTTGTTCGGCGACCCGGACCTCGACCTCGCCGCCGAGGTTCCGGCGGCGGTGGGTCGGCTCACCTATCCGATCGGGTATTGGAACGGGCTTGCGGCGGCGATGGCGGCGGGCCTGGCGTTGCTGGTGTACAACGCGACGGCGGGACGGACGCGCAAGGGCCGGGCGTTCGCCGTCGCCGGCATTCCGGCGGTCGTGCTCGCGATCTGGGCGACGACCTCGCGCGGCGGCATCATCGCGGCGGTCGCGGCCCTGCTGGTGCTGGTCGCGACCAGCCCAGCCCGCACCCGCACGGTCGGAAACGCCTTGATCGGCGGCGCCGGCGGACTTGCCCTGATCGGCCTCGGCCTCGGTTTCGACGACCTCTTCGACCGCCCCGGAATCGGTGATGCTCTGGCTCAGGGTCATTGGATGCTGGCGGCGACCCTCGCCGTCACCGCGATCACCGGCATCGCTCGCTACGTCCTCGACGCGCGCTTCCAGCGGGTCGTCGTATCACGGGCGCGTGCTCGTGCAGCGGTCGCTGTCGCGGCCGTGGCGGCTGTTGCGGCGCGTGATCGCGCTCGACCCGGTGCAGCGATTCGAAGACTTCAAGGAGCCGCCGCAGGCCAGTGACGTCGCCGACTCTCAGCTCGACCTGCTGCGCGGCGGTGGCAGCGGGCGCTACCAATTCTGGGCGAGCGCGGTCGATGCCTTCGAAGCCGAGCCGGTGCACGGCGTGGGGGCGGGCGGCTACGGCCCCTATTGGCTCGAGCATCGCGAGATCCCGATTCCGGCGACCCGGGCGCACTCGCTGCTGTTCGAGATCCTCGCCGAGCTCGGCATCGGCGGCCTCGCGCTCATCCTCGGCTTCTTCGCCGTTGCGGCGGTTGCCGGCTGCAGGCGCTGGCTCGGCGATCGCGAGTGGTCGGCTCCGGGCCCGGCGCTGGCGGTGCTGGCCGCCGGCGTCCTCGCCTCGTCGATCGATTGGACCTGGGACCTTCCCGCCGTCTTTGCTCCAACCGTGGTCGCGGCCGCGATTCTCACCGGTCCCGCGACGCTGCGCGCCGAGCACGTCGGCGCTGCCGGCGTCTTCGGCACAGCCCACAGCCGCCGCCGCTTCGCCGCCGGCGTCTGCGTCCTGCTCGTCGCCTGGGTCGCGATCTGCGCCTCGGGGTTGCTGCTGTTGTCCGACAGCGCGATCAGGTCGAGCGCCGGGGCGCTCGAGCGCGACGACGTCGAATCCGCGCTCTCGTCAGCCGAGAACGCCGTCGACCTGCAGCCCTGGGCGGCCGAGCCCCGCATCCAGCAGGCGCTGGTCTACGAGCGGCGCCGGCGACCTCGTCGCCGCGCGCGAGGCGATCGCCGAGGCCGTCGCACGCTCGCCCGACGACTTCGAGTTGCGCCTGGCGCAGGCCCGGCTCGACGTCCGCGCCTACGATCTCGATGCCGCCGCAGGCGAGCCTTGCCCGCGCCCGCGAGCTCAACCCGCGCGATCCCTATCTCGACCGCCCGGATCAGGAGATCCTCGCCGAGCTCGGGGCGAGCTGAAGACGATCATCACCACGACCGGTCCGGGTCGTCGATCTCGGGCTCGACCGGCAAGCGCTCGGCGAGCCAGCGGTAACGCTCACCGTCGGGATCGAATTCCGGGACCACCTTGGACAGTGCCTCGGGCAGGTGAAACCACAAGCCGGTAGTGGACGTGTACGAGCTGGTCGAGGTCGAGGTCGCGCGCGTGCGCGGCCAGAGCGCCGCGGTGCGGCAACGGGTAGTTGTATTCGGCCGGAAGCTGGCGGACCTGATCGTGAACGTCGGCGGTCACCCCGGCCCAGCTGAGCTGGTCCATGAACTGCGGCCAGCGCTTCTGCACGATCTCGGCGTCGAAGAGACGGTTGAGCGCCTGTTCCCATGCCGTGAACAGCCCGGCGCTGCGCCGGGCGGCGATCAGGCCGCTGTTCCAGTAGGCGCGGATCGGCATCGCGCCCACCGTCGTCTCGACGAACGGCCGCGACTTCTTCTTGACTCCGAGCTCGGCGTACATCTTGCGCCAGAAGGGCTCGTTCTTGCCCTTGCCCTTCGAGCCGGCGATGCGGCGGTCGACCGGACGGGCTGCCGCGACCCAGTCACCCTCCACCAGCGCAGCCGGCTCGCCGAGGAAGACGCAATCGCTATCGGTGAAAACGAGCGTTTCGTGGTCGAGCTCGCGTTCAGCCCAGGCCGAAGCGGCGACCTTGTTGAACGTCGGGAACTCCTCGAAGCGGCTGACGAGGGGCTCCGTCACCACGGTCGCGCCGAGCGCCTCGAGCCGCTCGATCGTGGCCGGCTGCGGATGGTTTGCCGGGCGCGGGGCGAAGGCGTAGACGGGCGCATCGGACCAGCGCCCGCCCCACGCGCGCAGGCTTTCGACCAGCAGCACGGTCTCGTGCTCGAGCCGGCCGCGCTCAACGCACATCAGAAAGGCAAGGTCAGCCATGACGAGCGCCGGAGGGTAGTGGGTTGGATCGGCCACCAAGACCAACGAACGTTTCACCCGAGCGCTCTTGCGCACCTTTATGACCGCGGCCCGGTTAACCTCCGTGAATGGTCACAGTCACAGGGGGTTCATCGGTCGAAACTGGCCAGGATGGACAAGATCAGGCTTCGAAGCCCCGGTTTTGGCGCGACGCCCTGCGTCGGCGTCTGCTCGCCCTCGCCGACCTGATCGCGGCCGCCGCGGCCAGCATCGTCGTTGCCGCATCGTCGGCCGACGTCTTTTGGGCCATCGCCGTGCTTCCGCTCTGGGTCGTGATCGCGAAGCTGCTCGGCCTCTACGACCGCGACCACTCCGCGATTCGCCACCTCACCTTCGACGAGCTGCCGACGATCGCCGCGTGGGCGGGGATCGGCATCGCCGGGCTGGCCCTGGTGTTGCCGCAGACGCCCGCCGGCGAAGTCGCTCCCAGCGCAGCGGTCACCGCGTGGCTGCGTCGCCACCGTCGCCGCTCTGACCCTGCGCGGGATCGCCCGCTGGGCCTGGCGCCGGCTGACGCCGCGCGAGGTCACCGCCGTGCTCGGCGCGGGCGATCTCGCGGAGATGATCCGGCGCAAGCTCGAGCTCTTCCCCGACATGCACCTGGAGCTGCTCGCCGGACGCGGATTCGCAGAGCTTCGAGGACGATCACCGAGACGGTCGACCGCGTCATCGTCGCCTCCGAGCGCATGCAGCCAGGCGAAGTCGGCCGGTCTCGTGGCGCTCTGCCGCGACCGCCAGGTCAAGCTCAGCGTGATCTCGCCGCTGCACGGGCGCACCGCTCCCGTGCGGCTCTCGCGCGTCGCCGACCTGCCCGTGCTCGAGTACGAGACCTGGGACCCGTCGCGATCGACCGCGCTGATCAAGCGCGGCTTCGACATCGTCGTCGCCTCGGTCGGCCTGCTGCTGTCGGCGCCGCTGTTGCCGTTGATCGCCCTGGCGATCCGGCTCGACACGCGCGGGCCGATCTTCTTCTCCCAAGATCGCGCCGGGCTCGACGGACGCCCGTTTCGGATGCACAAGTTCCGCACGATGGTCGAGGACGCCGAGGAGCGGCTCGCCGACGTCGTTCGCCTCGAGGACCTGCGCGAGCCGATGTTCAAGCTCTCCGAGGATCCGCGCGTGACGCGTGTCGGCCGTGTCCTGCGCCGCCTCAGCCTCGACGAGCTGCCGCAGCTGTGGAACGTCTTGCGCGGCGAGATGAGCATCGTCGGCCCGCGACCCGAGCAGATCGAGCTGGTCGAGCGCTACCGCCCCGAGCACCGCTTCCGCCTCAGCGTCAAGCCCGGGATCACCGGTCCGATGCAGGTGTTCGGCCGCGGCGATCTCACCTTCCATGAGCGCCTCGCGGTCGAGCTCGACTACATCGAGAACATCTCGCTGGCCCGCGACCTGCGCATCCTCGTCGAGACGGTCCCTGTCGCGCTCAAGGGTTCGGGCGCGTACTGAGGTCGGACCGGTTGAAAGCCGGTGACCTTGCGAGCTCGGGGTGTTTGGCCTGTGGCGAGCCCGGCGTTCGGCCGTGGCGCCTGGCCAAGGCCTCGGATCCCGAGCTTGCCGGGCGCAGCGCCTACTGGCTCGATCGCTGCCAGGGCTGCGGCACCGCCTTCACGCGCGACGCCGAAACGGCCCCGCCGCAGACTCTACGAGGCCGGCACCTATTCGGCTGAGCACCCTGCCGCGGCGCCTTTCGTCCGCCTGTTTCGCGGGATTGCCGACCGCGACCGGCTGCGCTTCTTCGACGGAGTGCGCGAGGGCGGCCGCGTGCTCGAGCTCGGCGCCGGCGCCGGTGAGCTCGTCGTCGAGCTCGAGCGGGCGGGCTTCGATGCGCGCGGGATCGAGCCGTCGCCAAGCGCGATCGAGGCCGCCGCGGTGCTCGGCGCGCGCGTCGTCGCGGGAACCGCGGAGAGCGCCGAGGTGGATTCCGCGAGCGAGGACGCGGTCGTCATCTGGCACGCGCTCGAGCATCTCGCCGATCCGGCCGAGGTCGTGGTTCGGGCAAGCGAATGGCTCGTGCCGGGCGGACGGCTGATCATCGGCGTCCCCGATCTCTCCAGCCTCCAGGCCCGGATCGGCGGCGATCGCTGGTTTCACCAGGACGTGCCGCGCCACCGCACCCATTTCACCAGCGCCGGGCTGGTGAGGATGCTCGAGCGCAGCGGCTTGCAGGTTGCACGTGTGCGCCATCTCCTGATCGAGCAGAACCCATTCGGGATGTGGCAGACGCTGCTCAACCGGCTGACCGGCGAGCGTGACTTCTTCTTTCGCCTCGTCAAGCACGATCTCGGGGGCGTATCGCGCCCGGCGTTCGCGCGCGATCTGGTCATCACCGCAGTTCTCGGGCCGCTGCTGATCGTGCCTGCGATCGCGCTCGAGCTCGCCGCCGGAGCGCTCGGAAAGGGCGGCACGATGGTGGTTGAGGCAACCCGATGAGCTCGCCCTCGATCACCGTGGTCGTACCCACGCTCTCGGCTGATCGGCTGCCGCGGCTGCTCGAGTCGCTGGCGCGAGCAAACCGCTGCCCACCAGACGATCGTCGTCGACAACGGTTCCGCCCGGGAACGCCGTGAGCGAGCTGGGTGATCGCTACGAGGGCGTCGAGGTGATCCGACTCGAGACCAATCAGGGCTACTCGCGCGCCTGCAACCTCGGCGCCGCCCAAGCCGACGGCGAGATCCTGATCCTGGTCAACGACGACTGCGTCCTCGACCGCGAGTTCGTCGAGTTGCTGGCAGCCGCGATCGATCTCGGCTCCGGAATCGCGATGTCGGCCGGGGTGATGCGCGATTGGGCCGATCCCGAGCGCATCGACAGCGCCGGGATGGAGCTCGACAGCACCCTGCTCGTCTTCGACTATCTCAACGGCGAGCCGGTTTCGATGCTCGACGGCGACGTCGCGGATCCGGTCGGACCGTCAGCCGCTGCCGCCGCCTTCGACCGCGCCACGTTTCTCGCCGAGGGCGGCTTCGACGAGCACCTCTTCGCCTACTGGGAGGACGTCGACCTCGTCCTGCGGCTGCGTCGACGCGGCTTCACCTGCGCGCTCGCCGGTCGGGCGCGTGGGGTTCATGAGCACTCGGCCACGCTTGGGTCGGGCTCGGCGAAGAAGAACTACCTGATGGGCTTCGGGCGCGGGTACGTGCTGCGCAAGTGGGAGGTGGCGCGGGGAGCGCGAGCTTGCCGATGTGCTCCTGCGTGAGGGCGTGATCTGCGCCGGGCAGGCTGTGTTGGATCGCAACGTCGCCGGGCTGCGCGGGCGCGTGCGCGGCTGGCAGGCCGCCGCTCGGGTGCCACACGCACCGGCGCCGGAGCTGCCGCAGAGGTCGGCCGGCGGAGTGCTTGCGAACCTGCGCAGGCGCGCGGATCGCAGGGCCCGGCTACGCGCTCGCGACACGCCGGCATCGGTCTCGCCGTCCACGAACGGGACCCTCCGCTCGCTCGCCGTTTTTCACATTGCCGACACCAGCGGTCCATCGAGGTCGCTGGAGAACGAGCTCGCCTGGCTCGCGGGCGAGGGCATGCTCGACGTCGTCATCCCCGGCCCCGGCAAGGTCTCCGAAGCGCTGGACGGGATCGCCAGCGTCCACACCCGCGACTACGAGGCGCTGACCCAGCCCTCGCTGAATCCGGTCAGCTTCGCCGGCGACCTCTTGCGCATGGGAGGCGAGGTCCAGGGCTTTCGCCGCTTGATTCGCGAGCGTCGCCCGGATCTGGTGGTCGCGGTCACGTCGATGCTGCCCACCGTCCCGATTGCGGCGCGGCTCGAGGGTGTACCCGTGCTCGTCTATTGCGGTGAGCTCTACGACCGCGGCTTCGGCGTCGGCCCGCTGCGCAGCGCCGCGGGCCGGCTGCTGGGCAACGTCACCGGACGCCTCGCCAACGCGATCATCGCCTGCTCTGGCGCCGTCGCACGCCAGTTCGAGCGGCTGCCCTCGGATGCGATCGAGACCGTGTACCCGCCGGTCGGCCTGCGCTACAGCGGCGGCCGCGGCGCTGCCTTTCGTGAGCGCCACGGGTTTGCGCCGGATGCCCCCTGCGTCGCCTCGGTTGGCTATCTGACCGAGGGCCGCGGCCAGGATCTGCTGATCCGCGCCGCGCCGGCGATCCTGCGCACGGTGCCCGACGCCCAGATCATCATCGCCGGGGACCCGTTTGCGCGCTCGCAGGACCGTCGCCTTCCGCCGCTATCTCGAGGGCTTGATCGACCAGCTCGGCCTGGGCGAATCGGTGACCCTCGCCGGGCATGTGGAGAACGTCAACGATCTCTACGCGGCGGTCGACGTGGTTGTCAACCCGGCGCGCTTCAACGAGCCCTTCGGACGGGTGCCGTTCGAAGCGGGGATCGCGGGGACCCCCTCGGTCGTGACGCGAGTCGGCGCCATCCCCGAGCTGCTGCGAGACGGCGAGTCGGCGCTGATCGTCGAGCCCGAGGCACCCTCCGAGCTCGCCGAGGCGATTGTCCGCACGCTCACCGACGGCGAGCTTCGCCGGCGTCTGGCGGCCGGCGCCGCGCGCGTTGCCACCGAGCGGCTGACCCCCGAGCAGAGCCTCGCCGGCTTCCAGCGGGCCGTCCGCGCCGCGCTGCGGCCTGACCGACCCGCGATCCGTCTCGAGCGTCGGCGGCGCAGTGCCGTCAGCAGACGATCAGCATCGCCGCGATCCGCTGATCGTCGTGCTTGCACTCGGCTACTACGCCGGGGATATGTCGCGGGGCGGATGTCTCGCTTCGACGGCGCTCGCCAGGGCCGCGGCTGGGCATCGCCGCGAATCCCGAACTTCGCCCCGATCCCGGCGTAGACGATCGCGTTGACGAGCGGATTGCGCGAGCTCGCGTCAATGCTTGCGATAGAAGCGCAACATCCCGTAGTGAAACGCCCGGTTGAGCCTGAGGCTGCGCACGGGGCCGCTGGTGCCGGCCTTGAGGTGGACAACCGTCGCGCCGGCCTCGTACCAGGTCTTCCAACCGGCTTCGGCGAGGCGGTAGTTGAGATCGAGGTCCTCCATGTACATCCAATAGCCCTCGTCGAACAGCCCGACGTCGTCGAGAGCGCGGCGGCGAACGAGCATGAAGGCGCCGTTGACCGCGTCGACGAGCCCGGACTGGTGCTCGTCGAGCTCCGGGGCGCGATACTGGGCGAGCGCCCCCGAGGCGCCGGAGCGGTGTCCGGCGCCGGTGAAATGTCCGATCGAGCCCAGCACGGTGGGAAAGGACCGCTTCGCGGCGTGGTCGAAGCTGCCGTCCTCGCGGACCAGGCGCGGCCCGACCATCGCCAGCTCCGGTCGCTCGTCGAGCAGGCCGCAGAGCAGGTCGAGGGCGCCGGCGGTGACCCGCGTGTCGGGGTTGAGAAACAGCAGCTGAGGACTCGAGTCGGCAGCGATGGCGAGGTTGTTTGCCGCACCGAAGCCGACGTTGGCGGCATTGCGCGTCAGGCTCACCTCCGGGAACTCACGCGCGACCATCTCGGCCGTGCCGTCGCCGGAGTCGTTGTCGACGACGTGCACCGTCATCGGCCGAGCCGGTGAGTGCTCGCGCAGCGACAGCAGGCAGTCGCGCAGCATCTCTTCGCAGCGAAACGCGACGATGATCACGGCCAGGCCGACCGGCTCGCTCGAGCTCAAAGCTCCTCGGCGACCCGCGGGGCGCCCCGAGCGAAGACCAAGGGCGCCGCGATGCAGATCGAGACGCCGATCAGGACCGAGATCAGCAGCAAGCCGGGGTTCCCGCTCGTCGCCTCGATCGCGCCCGGAGCGTTCGGATCGATCACCCATTCTCGGATCTGCAGGAAGAGCGGCGTCAGCGGATTGAGCATGATCGCGTCGCGAAAGCCCTCGGGGGCGAACTCGATCGGATAGAGGATCGGACAGGCATAGAACAGGGCGGTGGTCGAGACCGACCAGATGATGTTGACGTCGCGGACGCGAACGAAGATCACCGAGAGCAGCATCGCGACGGCGGTCGTGAGCACGATCAGGGCCGCGATCGCAGCCGGAAACAGGATCCAGGTCCAGACCGGCTGGACGCCGTAGATGATCAGGAAGGCGAAGATGACGATCAGGCTGAATCCGAGCTGAAGCACGTTCGTCGCCACCACCGACAGCGGGATCACGAGCCGCGGGAACTGCATCTTGCGAACGACGCTTTCGCTGCGCACGACCGAGCGTCGCTGCCTGCTCTGTCGCTTGGGCGAAGAACTGGAACAAGAGGATGTTGAGCAGCAGCAGCGGGGCGTAGTTCTCGACCTCGCTGCCGAGCCTGAAGACCTGGGTGAAGACCAGCAGCAGAATCGCGAACAACATCAGCGGCCGTGCAAACGACCACAGGAACCCGAGCACGGTCCCGTGGTAGCTGAGCTTGAACTCGGTCACGCTGGTCAGCCGCAGGAGATCGAAGAATCGCCGCGCGCCGCCCCCGACCGCGGATGGGCCGCGGATCTCCTCGAGCTCGAGGCGAGTGGGGTGATCGGGGTCATGTCGCCGGCCGGCCGATCGCCGCTGACCTCGACCGTCTCCGCCTCGAACCCGAGGCCGACGAGCCCGGCGAACGGCTGGGTGCCGAAGACGACGAAATCGGCCGCGTTCTTGCGAAACGCCACAGGCCGGTACTCCTTGTGACCTGTACCGACCCCGCAGTGGATGAAGTAGTGGCCGGCGGCAAGCGGGTTGTCGATCCGGGCTCGCACCAGCAAGCGGTCACCCGCCTCGAGCGCTCGCCCGTCTCGCACCGAGAGCGGTTTCGGGGCGAAGATCAGAAGGCCGTCGGCGTTGACGAGCTGGATCGAAAGCAACACCGCCTCGAGCCGTGCGGCGGCCTCGAGCTCGACCTCGATATGGACCGGCTCGCCCTGGGCGAAGCTGTTGGAGACAACATCCGACTCCTCGCGAAGACGGACATCGACGATTCGAACCTGCTCTCCGAGCGAGGTTCCGTGCACGTCCTCGGGCTCGACGCCGCGCCGGTGGTCGGGGAAGTTCAGGTCGAGGTAGCGGCGCGCCACCTCGGCGGGATCACCGGCGCAGTCGAGGCGACCGGCCTCGAGCAGGATCGCACGGTCGCAGTGAGCTTCGATCGCGGCCATGTCATGCGTGACGAGCACGATCGTCCTGCCCTCGGCGTGGACCCTGGCAAAGACGTCGAAGCATTTCTGCTGGAAGGAGGCGTCTCCGACCGCGAGAACCTCGTCGATCAGCAGAACGTCGGCGTCGACCTGCGTCATCAGCGAGAAGCCGAGCCGAACCAGCATTCCCGACGAGTAGTTCTTCAGCTTCAGGTCGGTGTAGTCCTCGAGCTCGGCGAACTCGATCACGGCGTCGAATCGGGCCCGCGCCTCGCTCGGGGTGAGCCCCATCATCACGCCGTTGAGGACGACGTTCTCGTACGCCTCGAGGTCCGGGTTGAAGCCGACTCCGAGCTCGATGCAGGGAGCGATTCTCCCGGCGATGCGAATCCTGCCCGCGTCGGCCCTGTAGATGCTCGCGAGCAGCTTCAGCAGGGTCGACTTTCCGGACCCGTTGCGTCCGACGATGCCGAAGAACTCGCCACGGCGGACGTCGAAATCGATCCCGCGAAGCGCCTCGAGCGTGCGGTACTCGCGCTGGGCGAACATGCTCGTCACGCGCTCCTTCAGCGTGTCGACGCGCTGGGTCGGAATCCGAAAGCCCTTTTTCAGGTCCCTGACCTCGATTGCGAGCTCGCGACGATCCTCGGCGGGCGCCTGAGGTATCGCCATCGCACCGGCTGTCACAGGGGCGTCAGAGCTCATGAGCAGGACGAAGCTAGCGCAGCGGACGAGCGCCGGATTGGGTCGGCCCATGCGCCGGAATGGTAGTTTCGCCCGCTGATGAGCGAGCCCCGCATCGCCTTCGTGTCGCGCGAGGTCTATCCCTTCGACTCCGCCGGACTCGGAAGCTGATGGCGCGCCCCACCCTTCCAGTGCGCGACTTGGAACGGATTCGCCGCACCCGGCGGCACCCAACCCGCACCCAGCCCGACTACGTCGTGCTGCATGGTCCTCGTCCACGAGCTCCAGCGCGTGCTCGGCGCGATCTCGCATCCGGTGGTCGACGTGCTCGACCTGTTCGCTGCGACCCAGCCGTACCGGGACCTGTTGCCGCCGCACGACAACTACGTCTCGATGGACATCGACGAGCACTACGGCCCTCAGGACGTCGCCAGCGACGAGTTCCTGCCGTTCGCCGATGACGCCTTCGACCTCGTCCTGTTCACCGAAGCCTTTCACTACGTAACCGAACCGGAGCAAGGCGTCGCCGAGCTGAACCGAGTCCTGCGCCCGGGCGGCACATTGGTGCTGACGTTGCCGCTGGTGTGGGAATACGACCGGCGGATCGTCGAGCGTCGATACACCGGTCCGGCCCTGGCAGAGCTGTTCGAGGGATGGGACGACGTCTCGGTCGAGGAGATCGGCGGCTACGCGGTCGCCTGGGCAACCCTGAGTGGCCGCATCCTGCGCGGCCTCAGCGAGTTCGGGCCGCCGCCGCTTCGTCGTCGTGACCGCGGCCCTGCTGCCCGTTGCCTCGCTCGGGCTGAACGCGGTGGCTGCGGGGCTGGCCCGCCTGGAGCGTCTGTGGCACATCGGGCCGTTCGCCTTGCCGATGGGGCTGATGATCGTCGCCAGAGCTCCGGCCTCGCGGTGATCGGGCTCCAGCGCCGAACGCAGACAGCTGACGTCACCGCGCTGACCGAGCTCTGGTCGGGGCAGTTCAAGCTCCTCGGCTGGAAGCGGAGGTTGCGGGTGGTCCGCGACAACCTCGCAGGCACATTGCTGCGCGTGGAGCACTCAGGCCCGGTCGGCGCGGGCTCGCCCCCGATCCTGCTGCGACATCCGCGCGGACGCCGCATCGTCAGGGGTACGAGCCTCGAGTGGGTCGGTCCCGGTGAGCGCCGGCTGTGGCCGCTGGCCGGCCCGCTTGCCGCCACCCGTGTCAGCGGTGCCCGGCGTCTGGGCCACCCTCGATGGAGTGCCGGTCGTTGCCGGCGCGGCGCCGCGAGAGGCTGCGATCGTCGTCTGCGGCTTCGATCCCGCCGACGCGCGCGCCCAGCCGGCGATCGGCGGTGTGCTCCGGCGTGCCCTGCGCGCGGCTGGGCCCGACGCCGCATGGCTCGACCTGGAGTCCGTCGTCGCCCTGCGGATGGACGACCCTGGCGCTTCGGCGAGCGTCCATCTCGAGCCGTGGAGCTACGAGCGCCTTGCAGAACCCGGGGTGGGAGGCGATCGGCGCCGTGCTCGAGCGCCGCAACGCCCGCATGTCGGTCGCCTACACGCCGGGCTGGGTCGACGACGGCGACCCGCAGCGGGGCGAGCTGCTCGTGGCCGGGGAGGCGGTCGAGCGTGTCCCCGGCCGGGTCCATCCCTCTCCGCTGGTGCGCTACATCGGCAAGCGAGCCCATTCGGCGGACTGCGCAGGCGAGTTCGAGGGAGTACGCGCGCTCACGCGCCGCGGCCTCTGCGAGGCCGAGCTGCACGGCTACACGCACGTTCACCCCGACCTCGAGCGCTGGGCAGTGGCGCCGGGCCGACACCAAAAGCTCGGCTGGTACCGAGAGCTCGGCGCCGAGATGACGAGCGCGATCGCCGCCCGCGGGCCCGAGCGCCATCCGATCGCGCTCGGCCTCGAGCTATGGCGCCAGTATCTCGGCGAACCGCCGTGCTCGTCTGCCCCGGCAACGCGTGCGGCGCCGACACGCTCCGACACGCACATCGGCTCGGGCTCGAGGCCGTCGCCGCCACCGGCTTCGCCCTGCGCGAGAGCAGCTCATTCTCGAGAATCGACGGAATCGTCAGCGAGTTCCTGGGTGCGGAACCCGAGTAGGCGCTGGCGACGGAGCGGCCGGTGATCGCTTGCATGCACGACCGTGATCTCGTCGTCGGGGGGGTCGAGTGGCTCGATGCGGCGTTGGCGCGCTGGCAGGCCGCGGGGACACGGCTGTTCATCGATCTGCGCGAGCTGACATCGGCGCTCAATCTCGAGCTCGCGCTCGACCGCGAGCCAGAGTACCGCGCTCGACTTCGGGTTCGCCGGCATGGCGGGCCGCCGCTGAAGCGATCTTTTCCGGCGCTGATCCACACCGGCGAACGGCCCGTCGCCGAGATCATGCTGACGACGCCGGCAGCCGAGGTCGGCCTGGAGATCGAGCGGCTCCCAGGGTCACTCTCGAGAGTTCAGATCCCCGCCGGGAAGCGAATCTGAGCCGCCGCCGCGTGCCCGCGGCTAGCTCAACGGACAGCGCCGGATTCGGTCGGCCCATGCGCCGGAATGCTAGTTTCGCCCCGCTTACGAGCGAGCCCCGCGATCACCTTCGTGTCGCGCGAGGTCTATCCCTTCGACTCTGCCGGACTCGGCAAACTACGTCACCTTCGGCGCCGCCGCACTTGCAGAGGATGCCGAGGTGACGATCATCACGACCGATACTCACGAGGCCCGATACCACGAGCTGCTCGCCGCCGGCGACGCCCGGCTTCCGAGCGGAGTCAGATTCGAGTTCGTCGCCGAGCCAGGTCTCGAGGACGCCGCGGGCTGGTATGGCCAGTTGCACCTGTGGAGTGCACGGGCCTATGAAGCATTGGTGCGCCTGTATCCCGACGGCGGCCCGCACCTGGTCGAGTTCCCCGACTATCTGGGCGAGGGCTGCGTAACCGCGCAGGCCAAGCAGACACTCGATCGACGGCTGCGCAACACCCTGGTCTGCATTCGCGCCTACACCACGGCAGAAATGTGTGCGGTGCTCGACGGTCACCTGCCCGACGATCGTGAGACACGTCACGGCTCAGAGATCGAACGGTTCGCACTGCGCCACGCCGACTGCTTCCTGTGGCCCGGCGGCGGTGTCCTCGACGCCTATCGCGCGTTCTACGGGGAGGCTGGTGTCTGCGCGCCCGTCGAGATTCCACACACGGTCGCGGCGGGCCCTGATCCGACGCCCCTGCCCGACGGCCCGGGACACCCTGCGGTTCCTCTACGTCGGCAGGCTCGAGCGCCGCAAAGGGGTGCAGAACCTGATCCGCGCGGCAACCTCGCTTCCAGGCGACAACTGGAGCTTGACCCTGGTCGGAGGAGACACGCCAACCGCGCCGCTGGGGCGCTCGATGCGCGCTCAGCTCGAGCTCATGATCGCAGGCGATCCCCGGATCAGACTGCGCTCGAGAATGCCTCGAGACGATGTTCTGGCGCTCTACGGCGATGCCCACATCTGTGTCTCGCCGTCGCTGTGGGAATGCTGGCCGAACACCGTGCTCGAGGCGTTCGAGCAGAACCGGCCCGTGTTGGCGACGCCCGTCGGCGGGCACCTGGGCATGATCGAGCCCGGTCACAACGGCTGGCTCATCGAGGACACCGAGCGCCGACTCGCTCGCTCAGTGGATGTCGAGCTTCGTCGAGGGGCGCGAGGCGTTCGACGAACCCGAACGCAGCGGCGGGCCTCGCAAGACCTTCGAAGCGCTGACCGACCCCGAGCGCGTACGCGAGCGCCTACGCGGGCCTGGTCGATCGCCGCGGCGGCAGCGCCGCTGGGCGCGCGGGTGAGCCGCGCGAACGCGATCTCGCCCCGGAGCGAGTCGCGCCGCTGGTCTCGTTGTCGTCCCGTATTTCCACATGGAGAGATTCGTCGAGGAGACTCTGCGCTTCGATCGCGGCTCAAACCTATCAGCGGATCGAGACGATCGTCGTCAACGACGGCTCCCTGCGCCCCCAGGATGGAATGCTCGACGAGCTGGCGCCGACGCTTCCTATCCGTTCTCCTTGGCGACGCAGATCAACTCCGGCCTCGGCCAAGCTCGCAACCTCGGCATCGCGCTCAGCCGGGGCGAGTACGTGCTTCCACTCGATCCAGACGACGCGCTGAGCCGAGCTTCGTCGAGCGCGCGGTTGGGGTGATGAGCGAGCGCCCCGAGCTCGCCTACGTGACCGCTTGGAGTGAGTTCACAGACCGAGGACGGCCAGCTGCTTGCATTCGATGGCTACCGCCCGCTCGGTAATCAAATCCGCTGGCTCGAGCGCGAGACATGGCCGGCTCCTCGATGGCCGTCTTTCGTCGCCGCGTCTTCGATCGCCGGGGACGCGCTACAGCCCGGACCTGACCGGCTACGAGGACTGGCTGCTGTACCGCGAGCTGACCGCCGCCGGCGAGGTCGGCTATCGTGATCCCCGAGACACTGTTGAGCTACCGGGTGCGAAGCGCATCGATGCTCGCGACCGCGGTGAAGCCGGCGACCGCCTGCTGGCCGAGCTGCGCGCGCACGTGCGAGAGCGGGAGGTGGCGTGGACGCCGTCGAACGGCTGACCCTCGAGGACGCCGACGCGCCGTCCCTGCTCGCGCTCACCCACGTCCACCGCTACGAGGTGGCGGCCGAGCTCTGTGCCGGGCATGAGGGTGCTCGACCTCTGCTGCGGCAGCGGCTACGGGACGCGAATCCTCGCCGACCGGCGCGGCCTCGGTGACCGGCGTGGACATCCACGAGCCGTCGATCGAGCGAGCCCGCGCGGCGATCAGCGACGTCGACGCGGTCTCGTTCGAGGTCGCCGACGCGCTCGAGTACCTCGAGCGCGATCTCGCCCAAGACTTCGATGCGATCGTCCTCTGGAGGGGCTGGAGCACCTACCCGAGCGAGACAGGTGGTCGAGCTGCTGCGCGCTCACGCCGAGGCGGGCACTCGCCCTTTTCATCTCGATCCCGAACGAGGCCTCGTTTCCCGAAGCAAACGAGTTTCACGTCACCGAGTTCGAGTACGAGGACGTGATCGCGATGTGCGCACGGCCTCGAGGACGGCCAGGTCCTCGGCCAGTCTCACGCCGAGGGCTCGTTGATCAGCGCAGGCCGGAGCAGTCGAGGCCGGGCCGGTGAAGGCAACGCTGGCCTTGGCCGAGCGCGCCGACGCCGAGCACTTCAACCATTACCTCGTGGTCGCCAACCTCGCGGCGCCGAAAAGCGCCCGAGCAGCTCGCGCATGCAGCTCAGCGTCGCGCCCACCTTCCATCGCTACATGCTCGATCTCGAGCGCGAGAATCGGGTCCTCTGGCGCGCCAACTCAGCGACTCGGACGCGGCGACTCGGTGTCGCCGATTCGGCGGCGGCGGCGCGCTCGAAGCGCATCGACGAGCTCGACCAGCCGCCGCCGTCGCCTGTGGCTCCGAGCTCCAGCGACCAACCGACGGCCGGCAGGCGGGTCGCGAAGTTCGTCTTCAACCTGCTTCCGCACGCCATCGTGACCACGGTCATGCGGTATCGCGAGCGAGCTCGTAGCGGCCGAGGCGCGCAAGTCGCGGTTAGCGCGCTCAGGCCTTCCGGCTGAAACAAGACGAGGATCGAACACTCGAAAACGGTTGATCAAGCCGCGTGGCTGAACGCTCGCGGCGCCGGCGAGTCGCCGCTCCAGCTTTCGTTCGCAGCCAGGCTCTTCGCTAGCTTGGCAGCCGTGATCACCTCCGGAGTCCGACCTCGGCAGAACCTTCGGTAATGGGTCAAGACGCCGAGGATCGAGGCACCTCGCACGGACACTGCCCACGGCGATTCGTACTCCTCCCGACGCAGCCGTCTGCCGATTCGCCCCGGAGACCGCGTCGCGCGCTCGTGCGGCGGATCCCGGCGGCCCTCGCGCTCGTCCTGCTGGCGGGGATCGGACTGCGGGCTGGCTCTGGGTCGCATATCAGCCGGCGATGCTGAACCTCACCGATTCGGAGGGTTACGTCTTTCAGCTCCATGTCGGCGTGTTCAACTTCCCGGTTCATCCAGCGGGCTACGCCATATTTCTCTCGGGCGTGCTCGAACTCTCATCGCGGCTCGAGCTGGCGATCTTGCTCCAGCACCTGCTCGGGATCGCGACCGGTGTCCTCCTCTACGCGACGGTGCGCCGCTTTGGCGGCCCTGTCTGGGTTGGAGTCGCCGCCGCCGCCGCGGTGCTGCTCTCACTCGATCAGATGTTCCTCGAGCATTCGATCCTCTCCGAGACTCTGTTCACATTCGTGCTTTCGCTCAGTCTCTATGCCTGCGCGCGCGCGTACAACGCTGCCGATGTGCACGGTCCGAGGGGCTGGTTGGAGCCTCGTCACCAATGGTTGATTGTCGCCGGCGCGCTGCTCGGGCTCGCCGCTTGTATACGTGGGATCGGTGTGCCGCTGGGGCCGGTGGTCGTGATCTGGACGTTCTTCGCCTTCCGCGGTCCGCTGCGGTTACGGCTCGGCAACAGCGCCGCCTTTGGCTGGGCAGTCGCGATGATTCTCTTCGCTCACGCGTCGTTGAACTACGCGGCGTCTGATCAGTTCGCACTCAGCGAGACTGGCGGCTGGAGCCTTTATTCCCGCGTTGCACCGTTCGCAGACTGCGATAAGTTCACGCCTCCAAAGGGAACCGCGGGTCTGTGCGAAACGCTCGAACCCGAGGATCGGCCCGGCCCCGACTTCTACGGCTGGGCGGCGACATCGCCTGCGGTCGAGACGTTCGGGGACCATGGCAACGGTGATGCCGCGCTCGGGAGCTTCGCCCGTTCAGCCTTGCTCGCGCAACCGCTCGAATATGTCGAGGCCGTCGCTTACGACACCTTGCGATTCTTCGTTCCCGGCACGCCGATGGTGCCCGACTGGTTCGAAGAGCGACCATCGTCGGGACCCGGTTATGACCTCATCGACGTCGACACGCGAGCACCCGAGTTCGAACAGCAGGTGCTGACTTCGATTCGCACGCGCTACAACACTGGTGACCACTCGGTGGCCGAGTCGATAAGCACGTTGGGCGGAGTTCAAGCTGTGGTCAGGGTGCATCCGCTGCTGCTGCTGTTCGCCACCTTGCTCAGCGCCATTGGCTTGTTCGTCGCACGAGGCGCCACCCGTGCGGGCATATCGCTGCTCTTCGGCACCGGCTTCGCCATGCTGCTGTTCAGCGTGGCAACCACCATCTATGCCGCGCGCTACGCGATCCCCGCTCAGGGACTGCTGGTTGGAGCCGGTGCGTTGAGTGCTTGGCAGATCGTCTCGCGGGTGCGCGGCGGGCGCCGGTCTCCGAGCCCGGTGGGCTGAGCCGCAGACGATGATCGCACCGGTTCGCCGCTGGAGACCGTCGCCGCAGGCGATCGCAGCTGCGGCTGTGACCGTGGCGTTCATCGCCTTCTCCGGCTGGTGGCTGCTCGTCGACCACCGGATACCAGGTGGGGGAGATGCGGGTCGCCAGCTGTCGACAGCGCTGTTTGCCGCCAACCTGCTCGAGGATGGCGACTTCGGGGGACTGATGGAGCTCGGGCCCAACGGAGCATTCTTCTATCCGCCACTGGTCCATTGGATCGGCGCAATTCCCGTTGCGCTCGGCCTCTCGCCAGTCGATTTCGGGACATTCGCGCTCAACCTCGTCTTCGTGCCGCTGCTCGCCGCCGGATGCTTCGGGTCGGCCGGCTCGTATACGGCCCGACTCGCAGGGCCGGCTCGCCGCGCGTCTTCGCCGTCGGAACGCCGATGGTGCTGAGCATGTTTCACGTCTTCCTCCTCGACGCCCCGCTGGCCGGTTCGATCGCGATCGCGGTCTGGGCGCTGCTCGCGTCGGAGCGTTTCAGCCATCGCCCCCAGTCCATAATCGCCGGCGCGCTGCTCGGCCTCGCGCTCCTGATCAAGCCGACTGGCGGCGAGTCTTCCTTCTCGGTCCGATCGCCGTGATTCTGATCTCAGGGAGGCTGGCGCCAGTGGCGCCACCTCGCGCTCGCGGCACTCGCCGTTGCCATAGTCGCCGGGCCGTACTACGCGATCCATCTCTCCGAGGTCACGAGCCTCTCAGGACAGACAACGAGTTCCGGCCAGCTCGACAGCGCCGACATCGCCTCCGACCCGTTCGCTGCCTACAACCGTTTTTCGCTCGACAACTTCCTTTACTACGGCTGGGTCGGAATCAACATCCAGTACTTCGTCCCGCTGCTTGTCTTGTTCGCGGTCGGGTTGGGGACCGCCATCAGCCAGGTCCGGTGGCGTCCCATGTGGCCGAGTTGCTCGCCGGTCTCGCGGTCAGCTACCTCGCCCTCACGTTCCTGCTCTCGATTCGCGACCCGCGGTACACGTTGCCGATGATTGTCTTCATCGCAGTGATCGCGACCGGCTGGATCGCGGAGCTGCGGCGGCCAGTTCTGCGCGGTTTGGGCATCGCGGCCCTGGCGGGGGCAGTGGTCGTCAACGTCGCCTCGGCGGCGACGGATCGCGTACCGAACCTGCGCCTGACGATCTCGGAGTCCGAAAGCGGCGACCTACGCCAGCCCGGATCCTTCACGTTCGTCGACCAGCGCGGATCGACCGTCGGCACGCCACGCTCCGACCGCTTCTGGGAACGGCTGCTTTCGGCGGCGCGCGACCGAGGAGTGGACGCAGCACGATTCGAGGTGGTCGAGCCGGTGCTTTGGGGTTCTGAGCCAGTTGGCTTCGGGGTATTCGCTGACGCGTACGGGATCGGGGAGTCCACCTTCAGCGAGGCGGGAACCAAGGCCGATCTGCGCATCAACACGTGGACCTCGCCAACCGGCCGGCGCAACTCGCTTACGGTTGGCGCCCCGCGACCGTGTGGAATCGTCGAAGAAGGCTCAAACGCCGACGGAACGGCGCCAATGCCGGTCCACGTTGCGGTCCGCCTTCGCAGCCCTGAGGGCGATTTCGAGCGCTGGTGTGATTTCTGAGATCAGCCCAGCCTCTATTTCGATCCTGATCCCGGTCAAGGACGGTGGCGACGACCTGAGCCGGTGCTTGGCGGCAATCGCTCGACAGGAAACCGGCGGACAGCCGGTCGAGGTCATCGTCGTCGACTCGGGGAGCACGGACGGCAGCGTCGAACGAGCCCGCTCGGCTGGTGCCCTCGTAATCGAGATCCCTCAGCATGAGTTCGACCACGGCGCGACGCGCAACCTGCTCGCCGGCGCGGCGGCGGGTGAGACGTTGGTCTTCATCAGCCAGGACGCGGAGCCGATCGCCCGGGACTGGCTCAGTCGCCTGACGGCATCACTGCACGCGGACGAGACCATCGCCGGCGCCTACGGCCGTCAGATCGCCCGTGGCGATGCCGCGCCGCCGGAGCGCTATTTCCTCGACTTCCTATACGGGCCCGAGTCGCGCCTGCAGCAGGCCGCATCAGCGGCCGAGCTCTCGATGGAGACCACGCTGTTTTCCAACGCGAACTCGGCAATCCGGCGCAGCTGGTGGGAGCGCTTCCCGTTCGCCGACGACCTGATTATGAGCGAGGACCAAGACTGGGCTCGCCGGGCGCTGCTGGCAGGGGGACGACTCGCTTACGAGGCCGACGCGACGGTCCGTCACTCGCATCCCTACACGATCAGCGGAGCCTTCAAGCGCTTCTTCGATTCCGGGGTCTCGGCCGAGCGTGCGTATCTCTCGGAGGAGGGCTCGGGCCGTGCCTTGCGCGCCAATGCCGTTGACTACGCCAAGGGCGAGCTGAGATGGCTCGTGAGATCGGGCAACGCTGGCTGGATCCCATATACCTGCGTCTACGAGCTCGCCAAGTTCACCGGGCTCGCATTGGGAAAACGACACCGCAGCCTTCCCGCGGGACTGAGTCGGCGACTGAGTGCGCATCCGTACTACTGGGACCGGGCTGACCACGAGTCATCTGGCGAAACGCGCTGATCGTTGATCTAGCCTCTTGGCCACGCCACCCGAATCGATTTCCGAGATGCCGCTGACCGACTCGCCCCCAGCCCGATATCGAAAGAACGGATGCCATCCGGGATCCTGAGCCCTCGCAACACGGGCACCGAAACGACCTATGTCGAGTTCAACGACCGCGCCTTCGGAGGCCACCGGCTGCTTCTGCAGCTGGTCCCGCCTGGGCATATCCTCGAAATCGGCTGCTCGGGGGGTTACCTCGCCGAGCGCATGGTCGCGGCGGGCAGCACCGTGACGGGTGTCGAGCTCGATCCGCTCGCGGCCGAGCGCGCGCGGGAATTCTGCGACCAGGTCATCGTCGGCGACACGGAGGCGATGGAGCTGCCGTTCGAGCCGGCGAGCTTCGATGCAGTCGTCTGCGGCGATCTGATCGAGCATCTGCGCGATCCCGGGGCGCTGCTGGCGCGGGTGCGCCCGCTGCTCAAGCCCGGCGGTCGCCTCGTGTTGACCACGCCAAACGTCGCCAACTGGACGATTCGCCTGCAGCTTCTCTTCGGGCGCTTTCGCTACACCGACCGCGGCATCCTCGATCGCACCCATCTGCATCTGTTCACGCGCGCGACGCTCGCCGAATGCCTCGCGCGCGCCGGCTACGAGCTCGAGGTCCTCGACTGTACGGTGCCGGTGCCAGTGATCGGCACACCGGCGATCGAGCGTGTCGCGCATGCGATCGGGATGCTGCGCCCGCACCTGTTCGCGTTTCAGTTCGTGGTTGCGGCGCGGCCGGCGAGCGGCACGCCTGTCGGCACCGGCGGATGACCGCCCGACTATTGGCAGCGCCCCCGATGAGCGCGAATCGTTCGACGAACGATTGTGTTCTCGAGGTGGATGACCCAGGCCGAGGTAGCGCCACGCGACAATGGATCCGATCCCATGCCACTGACTGAATCGTTCCCCGAGACGGAACCCGCCGAGGTTGCCGAGGACGTCGAGGTGCCTGACACGTTCGAGCTCTCGGTCGTCATCCCCTGTCTCAACGAGGCCGAGTCGATCGAGATCGTGGTCGGCAAGGCGATGCGGACGATGCAGCGCGAGGGGATCGAGGGCGAGGTGGTGGTCGCCGACAACGGCTCCGACGACGGCTCGCAGGAGCTCGCCCGCGCGCCGGCGCGACGGGTCATCCACGAGCCGCGCCGCGGCTACGGCTCCGCCTATCAGGCCGGGCTTCGCCGCCGCGCGCGGCCGCTACATCCTCATGGGCGACGCCGACGACACCTACGACTTCACCGAGCTCGACCGCTTCATCGACCCGCTTCGCGAGGGCGCCGACATGGTCATCGGCAACCGCATGAACGGCATCCAGCCCGGCGCGATGCCGTGGCTTCACCGCTACGTCGGCAACCCGGTGCTCACCGGCCTGCTCAACCTCTTCTTTCGCACCGGCGTCAGCGACGCGCACTGCGGCATGCGCGCCTTTCGCCGCGACCTGCTGCCGGCGCTCGACCTGCGCGCGACCGGGATGGAGTTCGCCTCCGAGCACGTGATCCGCTCGGCCAAGCTCGGCCTCGACATCCGCCAGATCGACATCGACTACCACCCGCGCAAGGGCGAGTCGAAGCTCTCGTCGTTCTCCGACGGCTGGCGCCACCTCCGCTTCCTGCTGATCCACAGCCCGACCTGGCTCTTCACCCTGCCCGGGGCCGTGCTCGCGGTCCTCGGCGTCCTCGGCGGCGCGATCACCTCGCTCACGGCATCGAGCTCTTCGGCCGCGAATGGCAGCTTCACGCGCTGATCGCCTCCGTCGCGGCGATCATCGTCGGCGCACAGATCTTCCAGATCGGCGTCTTCGCCCGCGCCTTCGCCTACTACTACCTCGACGAGAGCGACCGCATGATCGACGCGGCGCGAGCGCGGTTCCGCCTCGAGCACGGGCTCATCGCCGGCGCGCTGCTCGTTGCTCGTCGGCCTCATCCTCGCGGCGATCGTCGTCGTCCCCTGGATCGATCGCGGCTTCGGCGAGCTCACCGAGGAGAACCTGGCGCTCGTCGGCTCTGACGCTGATCGTGCTCGGCCTGCAGGCGATCTTCGGCGCCTTCTTCCTCTCCGTGCTCGGGCTCCGGCGCCGCCGCACGCGGGCGATCGCGACGCCAATTAGCGGCCCAGCCCTCTCGACGCGAGCGACATTGGCGATGTCGAGTCAGGCGGCTCGCGGGACGATCTCGGTTGCTAGCTTCGCGGGCTGATTGATGACCGCGAACGGCAAGATGGCTCCAGATGCGGCCAAACGGTATGCCCGCACCGCCGCGGCCCGGTTGGCGCGCGTCCCGCTTGCGCTTTGGATCTTGTTGGTGATCGGGATCGCCCTCCGCGCGGCCGTTTGGGGCGCGTACTCGCCGGCGGCGGCCAATCTTTCAGATTCCGGCGCGTTCGTTGGATCTGCGGATGGCGCGCTGTTTGGAGATGCGACCCGGACTGTCGGTTATCCGATCTTCCTGCGCGCGGTCCATTCCATTTCGGCTCAACTCGAGTGGACGATTTTCATCCAGCATCTGATCGGCGTCGTTTCAGCCCTGCTCCTTTACGCAACGGTGCGACGGATTCGGGCACCGATCTGGGCGGCCATCGTGGCGAGCGCAGGGATCATGCTGCCGATCGACCAGATCTTTCTCGAGCACGCCGTTATGAGCGAGACGCTGTTCACGGCCCTCGCGGTTGGTGCGGCATACGCAGCGGTTCGATCGCTCGACCCCCCGCGTCCTGCAATCGGGGTGTTCACGACTCGTCATACCTGGCTTGCGACCAGCGCCTCGTTGCTGGCGTTCGCCACATGGGTCCGACCGGTGGCGTTGCCGCTCGTTCTCACTGGCCGCGCTTCGGGTTGCTCTCGCGATTCCGGCGAGTCTGCGCACAAGATTGGCGAATGGCGCGCTCGTAGGGGCGGTTGCGGCTGTGATCCTGGTTGGCTACGGGGCACTTCAGGACGCAGCAGGCAGCTTTGGTCTCTCGCGAAGCTCAGGCTGGGCTACCTATTCGCGTACTGCGCCGTTCGCCGACTGCTCGCAGTTCGATCCACCACCTGGAACCCGGCCCCTGTGCGAAACGACTCCGTTCGACCTACGGCCGGGGCCGGATTTCTACGGCTATCAGCCCGAATCGCCTGCTCGCAAGCTGTTCGGCGATCCCCCGGAGGGCGACGAGCAGCTGCAGATGTTTGGCCGCCGCGCCATTCTCGCGCAGCCGCTGGAATACCTGAAGGTGGTTGGCAGGGACATGTGGCGCTACGTTGATCCCTCGTTCGGCCCGCAAGATTTTTCCGGCGCCGCCTACGACGTGATCGACATCAACCGCAGAGCCGAGGGGATCGACGTTGCGGTCAATGAGTCACTGAATGCCTACTACGCCGACGACGAGATTCGCATCGATGCCTTCACCGCGACCCTCAGCGACGTCCAGGAGACGATCAGAGTTCATCCCAAGATCCTCTTTGGCTCGTTCATCCTGGCGTTGATCGGGCTCGTGATCGGAAAAGGCCGCACTCGATCGGGTGTCGCGCTGCTCTTGGGCATCGGCGTGATCATGCTCCTGGTTCCGCCGTTGACGGCGATCTGGTCCTCGCGGTACGCGATTCCGGCACAGGGTTTCCTCCTCGCGGCCGGCGCTATCGGTCTCTGGCTGGCGGCGGGTTTTGCCGGCCGCGTTCGGCCAACCAAACGGAGAGCCGCCGCACTCGGGCGATCGCGACGCCGACTGATGATCAGCCAGAGACCGAGCAGGCCCGCCGCGATCAAGGGGCCGCCGGCCGGGATCGCATAACGCGGCTCCAGATCGCGGTCGCCGGAGGAATCACGAGCAAGAGCACCGAGGTGCCCAGGAGCAGGATCAGCCCGCTGCGCTGGCGCCCCTTCGCCAGGAACACGCCGATGAGGCCGAGCAGGGTCGCGATCAGCAGCAGCTTCGGATGCAGGCGAACGATTCCCTGGATCTTTCCCAGCAGCTCGAGACCGTCGCCGAAGTGGAGCTCGTCATCCGCGTAGTAGCCGTTCATGCTCTCGTTCAAAGACGGCTCCACCTCGGGCAGGCGGAGCTCGACGTCGAGCTCCGAGTAGTCCGTAGCCGGAGAAGTCCTGCGGGCTGAACTCCGGGTGGTAGTAGCGAATCAGGTCGCGGGCGACGACCTTTGCGTAGCTGAGCGGCTGGTGAAGCAGCGCTTCGACGGAGAATGCGCTGAGCTTGTCGTTGCCCGCCGGCGGGCCGCCGTAGAGAATGCGCGCCGGCGATCCCGGCTGCCAGCCGTAGAAGTCAGGGCCGGGGCGCTCGTCGGTCGGCGTCGTCTCGCACAGCCGCTCGGTGCCCGCGGGCGGCTCGAAGCGACTGCAGTCCGCAAACGGAGCCGTGCGTGAATACGTGGCCCAGCCCGTTGCCTCGGAGACCGTGAAGGCCCCCGTATAGGACGAGCTCAGAGCCATGTAGGCGATCACCACGACGCTCGAGGTTGCGACGGCGGCGGCGGCGCCGGCGAAGCGGCGGGCGCGCGGCCCAGGCAAGGCGAAGACAAGCCACAGTCCCAGGAAGGGGATCAGCAGCACCGCCATCGACCTCAGCCAGACGCACGCTCCAAGCGCAAGACCCGCGGTCGCGAGCCAGACGATGCGACTCGTCAGCGCCCCCCTGAGGACTCGGGGATCCTCGAGCGCGCGAACGCTCGCGTAGATGGCCAGCACCAGGGCGAAGCTGAACGGTGCCTCGGCCATGACGATGTGCTCGAGGAAGATCTGATCCAAAGGCAGCGCGACCGCGGCGGCCGACCCGACGGCGACCCAGCTCGGCGCCCCGAGGCGGCGCACGATCGCGTACATGAGCACAGCGGTCGCAAGCCCGAGCAGGTGCTGGACGGCGATCGTCAGCTCGAGCTGATCGGAGATCGCATGGACGGCCCTGAGAAACAGCGGGTAGCCAACCGGGCGAGTCGAGTCGCTGAACAGCTCTCCGGCCGTCATCTGGAGAAAGAGGACGGTGTCGTACGAGGTCGCGTAGGCGGGCCCGTACTCGAGGCTGAGGGCGATCCGCAGGACGGCGCCGGCCACGAGGACCGCGATCAGGGCGTGGGGCACGTCCCGCAGCGTCAGCAAGCGGCGTCGGGGGCGGTCCATCGGCGCCATCGTAGAGCGCCTGTCGCGGCGGGGGACTCGTAGCGGTTCGCTCCGGCCGTTTCGCTTGACGAACTTCTTCAGCCCGTCGAACAGCGCCGCGGCGATGCGCTTGCGGTACTTGCCGCTCTCGAGCTTCTCGGCGTCGCGCGCGTTGTTCATGTTCGCGGTCTCGACGCTGCCACCAGCGCGTCAACTTCTCAGTGCTCGAGCACGAGCCCGAGGAACTTCTGCGTTCGCGCGTGCTTGGGATTGCCGAGCACCTCGGCCGGCGGCCCTTCCTCGACGACGACGCCGCCATCCATGAACACGACCTTGTGGGCGACCTCGCGGGCGAAGTTCATCTCGTGGGTGACGACGATCATCGTCATCCCCTCGTTGGCGAGCTCGCGCATCGTGTCGAGCACCTCCTTGACGAGCTCCGGGTCGAGCGCGCTGGTGACCTCGTCGAAGAGGATGACGTGCGGGTCCATCGCCAGCGCCCTGGCGATCGCCACCCGCTGCTGCTGGCCGCCCGAGAGCCGATCCGGGTACTCGTTGATCTTCTCCTCGAGGCCGACCCGGCGCAGCAGCGCCTCGCCCTTCTCGCGCGCCTCGGCGTGATCGCGACCGAGCACCTTCTCCTGGGCCATGCAGACGTTCTCGATCGCCGACTTGTGCGGGAACAGGTTGAACTGCTGGAACACCATCCCGACCCGGCGGCGGACGAAGTTGGCGCCCTCCTCGGCCTCGTCGCCGGTGATCTCCTTGCCCTCGAGCACGACCCGCCCCTCCTCGGGAGGCTCGAGCAGGTTGATGCAGCGAAGCAGCGTCGACTTGCCCGAGCCGCTGGGCCCGATCACGCAGACGACCTCGCCGCGGTTGACCTCGATATTGACGCCCTTGAGCACCTCGAGCTTGCCGAAGCGCTTGCAGACGTTTTCGAGGCTGCAGGATCGGCGCACCCATCTCGACGCCGCTTTCTGTCTGGTCAGTCGAGGCCATGTTCACGCTCCCGCCATACCGGTCGCGGGCGGTCCGGAGGGCTCGGCCGGCGAATCGTCACCCGAACTGCCGCTTCTGCTGACGCGCTTCTGCTGGCGCGCGATCAGGTAGTCGAGCAATCGCGCCAGCGGGATCGTCACGAGCAAGAACAGGAACGCGCCGAGCATCAGCGCCGAGCTGTTCAGGGTCTCGAGCTGGATGTCGCGCCCGGCTTGGACGACCTCGATCAGGCCGATGACGCTGACCAGCGAGGTGTCCTTCATCAGCGCGATGAAGTCGTTGAGCAGCGGCGGGATCACCTTGCGCACGGCCTGCGGGACGACGACGTTTCGCATCGCCTGGCCGTGGCTCATGCCGAGCGAGCGAGCGGCCTCCATCTGTCCCGCGCGGCACGGCCTCGATCCCGGCGCGATAGACCTCGGCCATGTAGGCGCCGTAGGTGATCGTGATCGCGATCACCCCGTACCAGAACGGGTCGGGAAGGCCGAACCAGCGCGGGATCCCGATCGACTCGGGAAGCACGCCCTCGCTCGCGAGCGCTCCGAGGCTGCCGAAGACGATCAGCAGCACGAGCAGCAGCGGCACGCCGCGAAATGCGTCGATGTAGGCGATCGTCACCCAGCGCACCGGCGCCAGCGCCCGACCGGGAAGCTGGCGCAGGACGGCCAGCACCAGTCCCCACGCCAGCGAGAGCACGCCCGCGATCAGCGACAGCAACAACGTGTACTCGAATCCGTTCCAGACCTCCGCGAAGTTCTGGCTGTCGAACATCACGTCGAAGTCGAAGAACTGCTCGATCACCTGATCCATGGGGCCATCTCCTCCTCACCGGTCGCGTTGCGTGGCACCCTAAACCCACGAGCGCGCGCACGGAAATGCAGAGGGGCGCCCTGGAGCGCCCCTCTGCGATCTCGTCTTGCTCGAGCTGCGCCGTGCTCAGGTCGGGTCGTGCGTCGCGCTGAGCAGGTCCTCGGGGACCTCCTCGCCGAACCACTCGTCGTAGATCTCGGCGAGCGTGCCGTCGTCCTTGACGGTCTGCAGCGCCTCGTTGACCGGGCTCGACCAGAGGCGAGTCCTCGGGGAAGACGATCCCGTAGAGCTCGTCGGTCGGGAACGTCTCGACGATCTCGAGGCCCTCCTTGCTCTCGACGGCGTCGGCGCTGGCGCCGAGGTCGTTGAACACAGCGTCGACCTGGCCGGAGACGAGCGCGTTGTAGGCGTCGTCGATCGCGGGGAACGGGCGCACGTCGGCATCGGTGTTCTCCGTCGGCGTAGGTCTCGCCCGTGGTCCCGTCCTCGGCGCCGACCACCGTGTCGGCGGTGATGTCGTCGATCGAGGCGATCTCGCCGTCGGCCTGGACCAGCAGCGACTGCTCGGACTCGAAATACGGATCGGAGAAGTCGACGCGGTTCTCGCGCGCCTCGGTGATCGTCGTCGCCGCGATCGAGAGGTCGAAGCGGCCGGCCTGGCCGGCGAGGATGACGTCGAAGGGAGCGTCGACGATCGCCGTCTCGAGGCCGAGCTCGTCGGCGATCGCGTTGATCAGGTCGATGTCGAAGCCGTCGTAGTCGGGCGGATCGCCGAACTCGAACGGTGGATATGGGGTGTCCGACCCGACCGTCAGCACACCCTCCTCGAGCAGATCGAGACTGGCCGTGTCGCCTCCGCCCGAGGAGGACTCGGTGGCGGTGTCCGCCTCGTCCTCGTCGTCGTCACCGCATCCCGTCGCGGCGAACGACGTCAGACCGAGCGTGAGTGCTGCGACCAATACCAAGATACGCGTTCTCATACGAGTGGTTCCTCTCTGTCGTCACTGTGGCGCTTCGCCGAGGCATCATAGGTTCATTGCGGGCGCCTTGAGCACGCCGAGCGCGAGCGCGCCCCTTCGCTGCAACCCGTTCGAGCCCGAACTCCTCCAGCCAGCGCTGCAGCACCCACGCCTCGCCGGCGCGCTCGACGTCGTCGAGGATCACGCGAGCGTTCGCCGCCAGTCTCGGCGCGAGCACCGGCAGGGCCGGGTATCGCGACCGCTCCAAGCTCCCCGCGGGCGCGGGCGGGCCGTCGACGAGCAGCAGGTCGACGCCGCCCCCGGGCAGCTCTGCGAGCGAGCTTTGCGCGTACCAGGGACAGCCCTGCGGCTGCCATCGGGTTGGGCTCGAGCGGGGCCTCGATGATGCTGACGTACCGCATCGAGTCCCTCGGCGGCGAGTTGCGAGCGTCCGAGGGTCACCCAATCGGGGTCATGCTCGAGCGAGTGCAGGCTGCCGCGGCGCCGATCGCGCAGCAGCCGCCCGACCATGATCGTGCTGATGCCCGAGCCGCACTCGACGATCGTCTGCGCCCCTGCGTCGACCTCGGCGAGGACGACCTCGAGCGCGTCGCGGTCGAGCGACCAGTCGCTGAGCTCCAGCGGTGGCCCCAAGGCGAGAGCGGCATCGACGAGCGGGTGTTCCGGCAGCTGGTCCACTGGCACTACACTTTCTATAGCGATGCTGGAGCCAACGCTCAACCGCCCCTGCGGGGGGCGCTACGGCAACGTCATCGAGGCCGTCGGCAACACGCCGCTAGTCGAGCTGCCACGTCTTTCGCCCAAGGCCGGCGTCAGGATCTTCGCCAAGCTCGAGGGCCGAAACCCGACCGGCTCGGTCAAGGACCGCGTCGCCAAGGCGATGATCGAGGCGGCCGAGGCCGAGGGCGCGATCGCCCCTGGCCAGACGATTCTCGAGCCGACGTCGGGCAACACCGGGATCGCATTGGCGATGATCTGCCGGCGCAAGGGCTATCCGTTCAAGGCGGTGATGCCCGACAACGTCACCGAGGAGCGTTCGCAGCTGCTGCGGATGTACGGCGCCGACATCGTCTACTCCGAGGGCGCCAAGGGCTCGAACGGCTCCGTCGAGCTGGCCCTCGAGATCGCCGAGGGCGACGCCTCGTACTACATGCCGTACCAGTACGGCAACGAGGCGAACCCGGGCGCCCACTATCACGGCACCGCGGTCGAGATCCTCGACGAGCTCGACTCCGTGGCGGCCTTCGTCGCCGGGCTCGGCACCGGTGGAACGCTGATGGGTGTGGGGCGCCGTCTCAAGGAGGCCGATCCCGAGACCAAGATCGTCGCCGCCGAGCCGATGCAGGGCGAGCTCGTATCGGGCCTGCGCTCACTCGACGACGGCTTCATCCCGCCGATCATCGACCTCGCGCTGCTCGACCGAAAGATCCTCGTCTCCAATCGCGACGCGATCGTCTGGACTCAGAAGCTGCTGCACGAGGAGGGCCTGTTCGCCGGCGTCTCGGCCGGCGCCGTCGCCGCCATCTGCGTCCGCATCGCCGGCGAGCTCGAGCAGGGCAACGTCGTCTTCCTGGTTCCCGACGACGGCTGGAAATACCTCTCCTCGGGCGTCTACACGACGCCCGTCGACGATCTCGAAGGAGTCGACACCACGGTCTGGTGGTAGTCGCCAGTCATCCCAATTGACTAGGGTCAAGCCGGCTGATGACCGGATCGCTCGACGCCCTGACCGGAGGGCCCCAACAGATGAGCCTTGGCGAGCGTGCCGCGCTCGAAGGCATTCTCGCTGCCTTGAAGCCGTCGCTCGCGGTCGAGATCGGCACCGCCGAGGGCGGCAGCCTGCGTCGGATCTCAGAGCACAGCTCCGAGGTTCACTCGTTCGACCTGGTCGCGCCGGCTGCCGACATCGCCGCGATCGAGCACGCGAGCTTCCATGCCGGCGACAGCCACGTTCTCTTGCCCGCCTTCCTCGCCGAGCTGGCCGAGGCGGGGCGCAACGTCGATTTCGTGCTCGTCGACGGCGATCACTCCGCCCTCGGCGTCCGTCGCGACGCCGAGGACCTGCTGGCATCCGCCGCGATCGAGCAAACGGTGATCCTCTTTCACGACACGGCCAACGAGCAGGTCCGCGCGGGCATCGACGCCGTCGACTTCGACGCCCACGCGAAGGTCGTCCACGTCGAGCCCGACTTCGTCGCCGGCTCGCTGTTCAGCGATGCCGAGCTCGAGAACGAGATCTGGGGCGGCCTCGGCCTCGTCATCGTCGACGCCTCTCGGACGAGGTCGCCCGGCAGCAGCGCCCTGCAGCAGCGCATCGTGCCGACCGCGACGCTGCTGCGCGAGGCCCGCGATCGCCGGCTCAGCTCACCGCTGGACCGCGTTCAGGCTGCGGTCCGCACGAGATTACGGGGCCGGTGAGCACGCGCCCGAGCATCGCCTTCGTCTCGCGGGAGGTGGCGCCCTTCGGTGGTGGCGGGATCGGCACCTATGTGACCGCGGCGGCGCAGGTGCTGGCGCCGGTGGCCGAGGTGACGATCTTCACGACCTCCCGGCACCGCCGGGCCTACGAGGCGTCGAGGCCGTCGAACGATTCCTTGCCCGCCGGCGTCGAGGTCCGCTTCGTCGCCGAGCCGCGAGCATGGGAGGTCGGCGAGACCGAAGGCGCGCTGTCGCTGTGGAGCGCCCGGGCGTTCGAAGCTGTCTGTGAGGCCTATCCCGGCGGCGGGCCCGACCTGCTCGAGTGCCCCGATTACCTCGGGGAGGGCTTCGTCGCCGCTCAGGCGCGACGCTGCGGCGATCCGCGGCTGGCGCGGACGACGCTTTGCGTGCGCGCATACACGACCGGTGAGCTCACGAGCATCCTCGACGGCCATCTGCCCGAGGACTTCGAGACCCGGCTGACGCACGAGATCGAGCGCTACGCGCTCGCCAACTGCGACCACTTCGTCTGGCCCGGGGGTGACGTGCTCGGTTCCTATCAGCGTTACTTCGGTGCCGATCGGATCGCCGATCCGGTCCGGGTGCGACATCCGCTTGTGGTCGCATCCGATCTCGATCCGCCCGGCACCGAGGCGCGGGCCGAAGACGGCATCACCCGGTTGCTCTACGTCGGGCGCCTCGAGCGGCGCAAGGGGGTGCTCAATCTCGCCCGCGCTGTTTCGGGCATCGGCGACGATCGCCTGCGCCTCACCTTCGTCGGCGGCGACACCGATACCGCGCCCCTGGGGCAGTCCGTTCGCTCGATGCTCGAGGTGATGATCGGTGACGACTCGCGCGTCGAGTTTCTCGATCAGGTCCCGCGCGAGCGCCTGCCGCAGATCTTCGAGCAGCACGATGTCGTCGTCATGCCGTCGCTGTGGGAGTGCTGGCCGGCCGTCGGCCTCGAGGCGCTCGAGCGAAATCGCCCGATCCTTGCGACGCCGACGGGAGGCTTCACCGAGATCGTGCAAGCCGGCCGCTCGGGCTGGATCGACCACCGACACCGGGCCCGAGGCGCTGGCGGCGGCGATCGAGGGGCTGCTCGAGCGCCCGGACGCCTACCGCGATCTGATCGCGGCCGGCGGTCCGCGCCAGGTCTTCGAGGAGCTCACCGACCTCGAGCAGGTTCGCTCGGCATACCTGGCGCTGGCGGCGGAGCGCTCGGATCGCGGCGCGCCCGACGGCGCGGCGAGCGAAGCCGAGCCGCCGCTGGTCTCGATCGTGATCCCCTACTACCGCCTCGACGAGTACCTGGAGGAGACGGTGCTCTCGGTCACGCGCCAGACCTATCCGCGAATCGAGACGATCGTCGTCAACGATGGCTCCTTCCGCGAGGCCGACAAGCTGCTCGACCGGCTCAGCGAGCGCCACGGCCTTCGCCTGCTGACCCAGGTCAACTCCGGCCTCGGCGCTGCCCGCAACACCGGGATCGTCCACTCGCGAGGCCGCTACGTGATGTTCCTCGATGCCGACAACGTGATCACGCCGACCTTCATCGAGCGCTGCGTCGAGGTGCTCGAGAACGACCCGCAGCTCGCCTATGTCACGACCTGGGCGCGCTACATCGACGAGAACGGGGAGGCCTGGCGAGGCGCCCACGGCGGCTACAGGCCGCTGGGCAACTGGACCAGCTTGGTCGACGACCGCAACGTCGCCGGCGACGCCGCTGCGGTCTTTCGCCGCCGCAGCTTCGAGAGCGGGCTCGCCTACAGCCCGGAGCTGACCTCGTTCGAGGACTGGGCGCTCTATCGCGAGATGCGCACGCTCGGCTTGATCGGCGCCGTGATCCCCGAGCGTCTGCTCGAATACCGGATCAGGGAGCGATCGATGCTGCGTGAGATCGGCTCGCCCAACCAGGAGCGAATCGAGGGCGAGATCCGAGCCCGGATCAAGGAGACAGAGATGCGTTGGACGGCACCGAGCTGATGGGCGAGAGCGAATCCGAGCGCGTCGCCGAGCTCGAGCGGCAGGTGGCTTCGCTGGAGAAGGCGAACGAGGAGCTGTGGCGCACCAACCAGCGACTCGGTCGCGAGCGTCTCTCCGCGCAGGACTCGGCCGCCGCCAGCATCGCGACGAAGCTCGGTTCGGCGGAGGCCGAGATCGAGCGGATGGAGAGCTCGCTGAGCTGGCGGCTGACGGCACCGCTCGCTGCCGCAGAGCTCGCCCGGTGGGTCGCCAAGCGGATCAGGCCGAAATTGCGGTCGCTCGCGCTGCGGTTCTTTCGCTGATCACCCGTCGAGCACGACGAAGCCGAGGCGGCGGATGCTGATCGCTTCCGCGACGCGGTCGCGCTGTTTGATCGTCGCCCAAGCGCGCCGCATGCCGTTGGTCCAGTGGATGTCGTCGAGCACGACCACGGCCCCGGCCGCAAGCCCGGGGCAGATCGCGTCGAATGCCGCCACCGTTGCCGCCTCGGTGTGGTCGGCGTCCAAGAGAGCGAAGTCGATCGAGCCTGCCGCCGCAACGGCGGTGCCCAATGTCCGCTCGATCTCGCCGCCGACGAATTCGATTCTGGATTCGAGTCCCAGCTGCGCGATACCCGGCCGCGCGAGGGCGATCATCCCGTCGATGTCCAGGCTCCTGACCCGGCCTTCGCCGTTGATCTCCAGGCCGGCAGCCTGGTAGGAGGTCGAGATCCCGAATCCGGTGCCCAGCTCGAGGCATGAGCGCGGCTCGAGCTCACGCACGATCCGAAGCAGCAGGCGCCCGAGGATCGGCGGCAGGCTCATCCACTTGACGGCGGTGATCGCCTCTTCGAGGCGCTCCGCCTCGGGACGATCGACGCTGTCTTTGGTGGCGGCGATCGCGCCGGCGGCCAGCTGCGGGCGAGCCGCTTCGATGCGATCGATCCAGGCCCGGTCCGAGTCAGGGATGCGGCCGAGAGCGGTCGTCAAGAGCGCCCGTCGCAGGGGCCGCGAGATCGCGTTGCGGCGCAGCGCGAGCCGCGCCGCGGCCGTCACCATCAGCAGCCGGTAACCGGCTCCGTCGATCTCAGATCCCGGTGGGATCCGCGGCGCGCTGATCAACTCGATGGCTCAACGGCGGCAGCTGATGATCGCGCTCGGGTCCTCATGGCGGCAGCTTTCCAGAATCGGGCGTCCAAAGGCGTTGAGTAGACTGGCCGCCTTGTTTCAGGGGCAGGTCAATGATCATGAGAGGTTGGGTGCGGCCGTTCTCGGTGCTGGTCCGGCTGGGCTGACATCGGCGTGGGTCCTGGCCCGGGCGGGCAGGAAGGCGACGGTGCTCGAGGCCGACGGCATCGTCGGCGGAATCTCGAAGACGGTCGAGTTCGACGGCTACCGCTTCGACCTCGGCGGCCATCGCTTCTACACCAAGCTGGAGCCGGTGCAGAAGCTGTGGCAGGACATGCTCGGAGACGGAGCTGCTGACCCGGCCGCGGATGTCGCGGATCTTCTACCGGGGCCGCTTCTTCAACTATCCGCTGCGCGCCCAGGACGTCTTCCAGGGCCTCGGGATCGTCGAGTCGATCCGCTGCGCTGCGTCGTACTTCTACTGGCGCCGCCGCCTGCGAAACCAGACTCCGAAGACGTTCGAGGACTGGGTCGTCGGCCGCTTCGGCAAGCGCCTCTACGACGCCTTCTTTCGCTCCTACACCGAGAAGGTCTGGGGCATCCCGGGCTCGGAGATCCAGGCCGAGTGGGCCGCGCAGCGAATTCAGGAGTTCAGCCTCTGGCATGCGATCCTCGGCATCCTCGGCCTGCACAGAGGCGAGAGCCCAAGACCCTGATCGAGGAGTTCCTCTACCCGCGGCTCGGGCCCGGGCAGATGTGGGAGACGTTCGCCGAGAGGGTCGAGGAGCGCGGGATCCCGGTGAAGCTCAACCACCGCTGTGTCGCGATCAACCACGAGGCGGGCCGCGTCGAGAGCGTCGTCGTCGAGGTCGATGGCAGCGAGCGGCGCCACCCGGTCGACGAGGTCTCTCGAGCATCCCGCTGGCGGAGCTCGTCCTCTCGCTCGACCCGCCGGCGCCGGACCACGTGCGCGAGGCAGCGCGGACGCTTCGCTACCGCAACCTCTGCCTGGTGGCGCTGATGACGCGCGAGAAGGAGCCCTTCCCCGACAACTGGATCTACCTGCACGACACGCGAACCGAGGCGGGCGGGTGCAGAACTTCGGCGCCTGGAGCCCCGACATGGTGCTCGAGGGAACCACCTGCCTCGGAGTCGAGTACTTCTGCTTCGAGGACGACGAGATCTGGAACATGACCGACTCCGAAGCCGTCGAGCTGGCGAAGAAGGACCTCGAGAGGATCGGCATCCTCGACGCCTCGCAGGTGATCGACGGCGTCAAGGTGCACGTGCCGAAGGCCTATCCGATGTACGACGCTTCCTACCGCGAGGCGGTCGCCGAGATCCGCGGCTACCTCGAGCACTTCGAGAACCTGTGCACCTTCGGCCGCAACGGCCTGCATCGCTACAACAACCAGGACCACTCGATGTGGACCGCGATGCTGGCGACCCTGAATCGCACCGAGGGCGCCTCGCACGACGTCTGGTCGGTCAACACCAAGGCGGAGTACCTGGAGGAGGGCCCGCTGGCGGAGGGCCTCGCGGATCTCGATCTCGTCGCGTGAGCCCTGAAGGCGGCTCGGCAGCAGCAGCGAGGGCGGTACGGCGGGGAAGGGCCCGGCGTGCCTACGACCTGCTCGGCGAGCTGGTTCGCTCCGACATCCTGATCCGCTACGGGCGCGGCAGGATCCGCGTCCTGAAGTGGCTGCTCGATCCGATCGCCGCGCTCGGCGTCTACCTGCTGCTGGTGGCGCTGGTGCTCGACCGTGGCGACGAGGCGACCGGCCTCAGCCTCGTCTGCGCGATCGTCCCCTTTCAGCTCGTGGTCACGAGCGTGATCAACTCGTTCCAGGCGGTCTCGATACGCGCGCTCGATCATCCTCAACATGAGCTTTCCCCGCGGACTGATCCCGGTCTCGGCGGTCGTCACCGAGAGCGTCGTGCTGACCGCGAGCCTGACCCTGATTCCGCTGATGATGGTCGATCTACGCCGTCGCCCCGACGGCGGCGATCCTGTGGCTGCCCGTCGCCTTCGCGGTCACCGTGATCTTCTCGATTGCGCTCGCCTATCCAGCGACGCTGTTCGGCATCTGGTACCCGGAGCTGCTGCCGTTCGGCGTCTCGCTGGTGCGGGCGCTGTTCTTCATCGCCCCCGGCCTGATCGCGCTCGACCAGATCACGGGAACGACGCGCGACCTGCTCCCGTTCAACCCGCTCACCGGGCTGTTCGAGACCTTCCGCGACGCCCTGCTCTACGGGCAGTCGCCCGCCGCCTGGCAGCTCCTGGTGCCGCTGGGCTTCGCCGCCGCGATCCTCGCGATCAGCTGCCCGATCTACCGCCGCGAGCAGTCGCAGTTCGCGAAGCTGGTCGGATGAGCCCGGCGATCGCCGACACGATGTCGCCGACCGGGGGCGAGATAGCGCTCGAGGGCCTTGGCGTGCGCTTCGACTTCGACCACCTCGGCCGCGTGCTCACGCCCGGCGCTCGCTCGTCTGCGCGCGCAAGCGCAGCTCGGCCTGGGGGCTGAGGGGCCTCGACCTGCGGATCGAGCCCGGCGCCGGAGTCGCCGTGGTCGGGCCGACCGGCTCGGGCAAGACGACGCTGCTGCGGGTGCTCGCGGGAGTCGTCGCGCCCGACGAGGGCACGGCGTCGGTCAGCGGAGCCGGTCGGCTCGCTGCTCGCCACCGATGCCGGCTTGCAGGGAACGCTGACCGGGCGCGAGAACGCCGAGCTGCTCGCGGTGCTCGCCGGGCTCAGCCGCGCGCAGGCGCGAGCGCGAATCGAGATGATGGCCGCCGGGCGCGCATCTCGGCGATGCCTTCGACCGTCCCGTCCACACCTACTCGGAGGGGATGCGGGCGCGGCTCGGCTTCGCCGTGATCCAGGTGATCTCGCCGGGCGTGCTGCTGCTCGACGAGGTCTTCGAGGCGCTCGACCACGAGTTCCGCGGCGATCGTCGAGGAGTACGTGCTCGAGCTGCGCGGCGCGCGGCGGTGTCGTCGTCGCCGCCGGCCACGACCACGTCGCCCTGGAGCGGATCTGCCCGCGGGCGCTGTGGCTCGACCGCGGGCACGCGGTCGCCGAGGGCCCGTTCGCCGAGGTGCTTGCCGCCTACCGCGGCTCCCCGGACGAGACCAGCGGCGAATCGAGCGACGTAACGCTCGACCAGCTCGGCGCCGCTGATCGCGCCGTCGTTGTCGCGCCCCCACGCGGCCAGCTCGCCGGCGCGTCCGCGAACTCGGGCCGGCGAGCAGGCGCCGGACGCTGCGCCGCAGCGGCGTTCGCGCTGCGCAAGCGGCGCGGCAGCGATCAGGCCGGCGCCGGCCCAGGTCACGCGGGCCCCGTTCTCGGCCGTGTCGGCCTCGGCCGGGCAGACGAGCACCGGGACGCCCTCGGCTCAGCGCCCGCGTGACCGTGCCGTGGCCGCCGTTGGTGATCACGAGCGAGGCCCGCGGCATCGCCTGCGCGTAGGAGAGCCAGTCGACGACGGTCGCGTTGGCCGGCGACCGGGTCGGCGCCAGCGCTCGCCGCGACGGTTGAGCGTCGCCAGCACCCGCACCGGCTCGCCGTCGAGCGCTTCGATCGCGCGCGCGGACGAGCTCGAGCCGGGGTCCTGCACGGTGCTCGTGGCCACGAGCACGAGCGGCTCGTCGCCCGGCGGCGAGCTCGAGCCGTCGCGATGATCGGGAGCTCGAAGTGCATCGGCCCGGTGACGTGGACGCCTGCGCCGGCCAGCGGCGCGGGTACTCGAGCTGGGGGAAGGTCGCGACCATCGCGAGGCCGTCGCTGATCGGCCCGTAGGTCGTGAATCGCCGGGTCGCCGGCCAGCCGGCGCGAGCCCGAGCTCGCCTCGCACGCCGTCGAGCAGCCCCGGCACGCGGCGCAGCCAGCGGGTGCTCGGACGCAGGCGCGCGCAGTGCCCGGCTCGAGCCGTCGCCACAGGGCCGCGCCGAGCGGCCGTCCGCGGTGCCTGCAGCCCGAGCGCAAACGGCGGCAGGCCCGCGCCCTGGACCGGATACACGGTCGGGATCAGGGTCGCGTTTCGCACCCCGGCCATCTCCGCCGCGAGCGCCGGCGCCGGGGCGACGAAGTCGCTGACGACGACGTCGGGGCGAAGCTCCTGCGATCGAGGCCAGCAGGCGCGCGCGGCAGCATCGACGACGGTCGGCTCTCGAGCTGCGGCGGCGTCACCGCAGGAAAGACGACGTACTCCTCGACCGCGAAGAAGCCGCATGCCGCATGCCTCGATCGGCTCGCGCCATCGCTGCGAGAGGCTCGACGTGGACCTCGTGCCCGCGCTTGCGCATGGCGCTCGGCGAGCGCCAGCGCCGGGAGTGCGTGGCCCTCGGAGAAGCCGGACGAGATCAGGGCTCTCATCGCGTCGCCGCGCGCGTGAGCTCTCGACCAGGTCCGCGGCCGTCGACCGGCGGCGTCGTGATCGCGAGCCTGGCCCGGCGATCTCCCGGGCGCGGTCGCTGAAGCGCCGTTCGCGCAGCAACCGCCCGACGACGGCACGCAGCGCGCGCGGCGCTGAGCAGTCGCTTCGGGACCATCAGCCCGGCGCCCGCCCAGGCGACCCGGGCGCCGTGCTCGGCATCGTCGGGCATCGCCGGGCAGATTGCCAGCGGCACGCCCGATCGACAGCGCCTGGGCCACGGTGCCGTGGTTGCCGTGACAGATCACCAGCGCGGCCTCGCGCATGACCTGCGAGTAGTCGATCCAGTCGGCGACGACGGCGTTCGCCGGCAGCGGGTCCGGCAGCCCTGCCGTGCGACGCCGCTGGTCGTGACCACGACCCGCACCGGTTCGCCGGCGAGCGCCTCGAGAGCGGCCGAGATCAGCCGTCCGGCTCGATCCTTGACGGTGCTCGGAGCGACGAACGACGAGCGGCGTCGGCGCCGGCCGGCAGCTCGACCGCCGGGCTCGGCAGGTCGAAGAACATCGGTCCGGTGACGTGGACGCCGGCCGGCCACGTCCGCGGGTACTCGAGCTGCGGGCAGGGTGGCGACCAGGGTGAGCTCGCCGGGCAGGGGCTGATTGATCTGCTCCTGCGCGAGCGAGCCCGAGCTGGCGCCGCTGGTCGTTGAGCGCAGCGTGCGAGCCGCGCAGCCAGCCGGTGCTCGGCAGTCGCGTTTCGAGCGAGCGGTCGCCAGCGCGCGCCAGCCGACCGCGCCGAGCGACGTCCGCGGCGCGAGCAGTCCGAGCGAGAAGGCGGGCGCCCCGGCGCGCGCGACCGGGTAGACCTCGGGCAGCAGCGTCACTCGCGGGACCGCGGCGACCTCGGCGGCCAGCGCCGGGGACAGGGTGAGCCCGTCGCTGACGACGACGTCCGGGCGGAACTCGGCGATCGACTCGGCGAGCGCACGCGCGGTCTCGGCCAGGCTCGGCTCGGCGCCCTCGGCGCCGCGCCGCTGACGATCTGGTCCTCGCCGCCCGCGAAGCGCGATGCCCGAGGCCCTCGGCCGTCTCGCGCCAGCGCTCGAAGCCGTGGAAGCGGACCTCGTGCCCGCGTTCGCGCAGCTCGCTCGATCAGCGCGATCGCCGGCAGGCGTGGCCCGGCGATCCCGATCGCGCCGACCATGACCCTCATGCGGGCTTCACCGCGCCCTCCGCAAGCTCGTTCGACGAGCGTTCGGCCGCCGTCGCGGCGCCGTCGTTGTCTCGTGCCCAGGCGGCGAGCTCGCGCGCCCGCGACTCGAAGCGATTCCTCCGCCAGCAGCGTGCGCGCGCTGCAGTCGCAGCGGCCGTCTCGCCCAGCAGCCGGTCGGGCAGCATCAGCCCCGCGCCCGACCAGGCGACGCGGGCTCCGTTCTCGGCCATGTCGCCGGCCGGCGGGCAGACGAGCACCGGGACGCCCGGCGGCCGAGCGCCCTGGCGACCGTGCCGTGGCCGCCGTGACAGACGACCAGCGACTGCCTGCGCCAGCAGCTGAGCTGTAGGAGAACCAGTCGACCACGATCGCGTTCGTCGGGCGGCGCCGGCCCAGTCGCCGCCGGTGCGGTTGGTCGTCGCCACGACCCGCACCGGCTCGTGCTCGAGCGCCGCGAGCGCCGTGCGCACCAGCTCCAAGCGCGGGTCGCGCTCGGTGCTCGAGGCGACGAGCACGAGCGGAGCGTCGCCGCGGCGGCAGCTCGATCTCGGGGTGTTCGAGCTCGAAGGGCATCGGGCCGGTGACGTGCACGTGCGCCGGCCAGCGGCGCGGATACTCGAGCTGCGGGAAGGTCGCGACCAGCGCCAGCTGCTCGCTGATCTGGCCGTCGTAGCGCGCCTGCGGACCGAGCCCGAGCTCGGCCGCGCGCGAGGTCGATCGAGGCCCTGACGCGCGCGCAGGCGGGTGTTCGGCAGCCGGGTGCCGACGACGGGCCAGAGCGCCCGCCAGCCGAGGCGGCCGATCGGCGTACGCGGCGGCAGCAGCCCGAGCGGGTAGAACGGCAGGCCCGGCTCGTGCGCCGGGTAGGGGTGTGGGATCAGCGACGCCCGCGGGCACTCCCGCGACCTCGGCGGCGAGCGCCGGTGCGAGCGTGAACAGGTCGCTGACGACGACGTCGGGGCGCAGCCGAGCGAGCGTCGGTTCGAGCCTGCGAGCCGCCTCGGCGACGGAGGTCTGGGCGCCGGCGCCGGCCGATTCCCGGGAAGCTCGATCTGCTCCGCGGCTGCGATGAAGCCGAGCCCGAGTGCCTCGACGACGTCGCGCCAGCGTTCGAAGCTCTCGACCGTGACCTCGTGCCCGCGGCCGCGAAGCTCGCGGGCGAGCGCGAACGCGGGAAAGGCGTGGCCGGTCCAGCCGATCGTCGCGACCATGATCGCCAGCGCTTCGGCTCACGGCTCGATCGCGTCCTTGCGAGCCGTCGCCGGCGCTGCGCCGCTCGCGCAACCGCCGCGCGATCCCCGGCGCGCCGAGGATCAGGTCGGTCCCCAGGCGTTCGGCCGCGGCGGCGGGTCCGGTTCGCAGGCGAGGCGGGAGCTCGCTCGCGGCGAGTCGCAGCGGCACGTCGTCGCCGAGCAGCAGTCCGGTGAGCAGCCGTGAGTAGACGTTGCTTCGCATTCGCACGCAGCCAGGGCTTGCGGTCGAAGTGGTGGAGCACGTACGGCACCGAGCCGTCGCGAGTAGGCGCATTGCGGGGGCCGCTCGCGCGCTGATTCGCAGGCCGTCGAAGGGCAGGATCGCCGCCAGCCGGCGCTCCAGGGTGACGATCTGACGCGGGTCCGTGTCGGTGCAGAGAATCGCGTTGAGCACGTCCTGGTCGGGGAACAGAAACGGATAGTCGGGCACGTTTCGGCGTGCGAAGGTGCAGCTCGATGTCGACCCGGTGCTGGCGATCGTCGAGCAGGCGCAGAACGTCGTGACCGGCCTCGCCGCCGAACAGGACCAGTCCCGAGGAGACGTAGGGTCCGCGGTCGCGCCTTACCGAGGTCGAGCAGCTCGCCCCAGTCGGCGACGAACCGCGGCTGATCGTTTTCGAATGCCACAACTCGGCCATCGGCGGCGCGCTCGATCAGGTCGGATAGCGGGCGGGTGGCGATCATGTCGGCGTCGATCAGCACCGCCACCTCGGCGCGGTGGCGCAACGGCGCCGACGTCTTCTGCAGCCACGCCGGCGCATCCCCGTCGGGCTCGACCAAGGTCACCTGCGGCGGCGAGCAGCTCGCGCTGGGCCGGCGGTGAGCCCGCAGTCGAGCAGGAAGATCGGCTCGTCGTGGCCGTGCAGGCGCAGCGAGTTGATCATCGCCACCGCGCCGGGGAAGTAGCGGCGGTCGGCGACGCAGTAGAACGCTGCCGCGGGCGCGCTCATGGGGCGGACGCGGGTCGCCTTAACACGTAGCGACGCAAGACGTCGACCGCGTCCACCCTGGCCCGCTCGGCGCGAGCGAGGACGCCGTCGCGCATCCGCAGCGGGACCAGCTCGCGCGGCAGCGGCAGCGCCACGTCGGAGCCGAGCCAGAGCCGGCTCAGAAGCCGTGAGTAGAGGCCGTGGTAGATCGGACCGAGCCAAGGCTTGCGCTCGAAGTGGTGGAGCACGTAGGGCTCCGCGCCGTCGCCGTAGGCACACCGCAGCCTCGTCCTCGTCGAGCAGGCGCAGGTCGCCGAACGGCGGGACCGCAGCGAGCCGATGCTCGATCACCGCGAGCTCGTCGGCGCTGACGGTGGCGCGGAGGACCGCGTTGAGCACGTCCTGGTCGAGGAACCGGAACGCGTAGTCGGGTTCGTCTCGGCCCGAATACGAGCGTTCGAGGTCGACCCGGTCCTGGCGGTCGTCCCAGAGCCGCAGGACCTCCGCCCCGAGCTCGCCGCCGAGCACCACCAGCCCTGAGGAGACGTACGGCCCGCGGCGTGATCGGCCCGAGCTCGAGGATGCTCGCCCCATTCCGCGACGAAGCGGTCGGCGTCGTTCTCGAACGCGACCACCCCGCCCGGCTGCGCCAGCTCGAACAGGCGGGTCAGCGAGCTTGGTCACGACCATGTCGACGTCGATCAGCATCATCGTCTCGGCGGGATGAGCCGCAGCGCGACCGTCTTCAGCAGGTAGGGCGGGGTATCCGGCTCGCCGGCCACGATCGTCGCTTCTCGCGCGAGCATCCGGCGCTGGGCGGGCGTCAATCCGCAATCGAGCAGGAAGATCGGCTCTGTGTGGCCGTGCAGGCGCAACGAGCTGATCAAGGCCGCTGCGCCGAGGAAGTAGCGCTCGTCGGCGACGCAGTAGAAGGCGGCGCCGGCGATCGTCGCAGGCCCGCCCGCGGCGCCCGTCACGTTCTGCCGCCCGCGCGCGACCCTTGGAACCGAGCGCGAGCCCACTCGGGAATGACGTCACGCACATACCAGCGAGCAAGATCGCCGACGTCGACGAGCTTGCGCTCGACCGATGCCAGCCGCCCCTTTCTCATCCGCGAGGGAACCTCGCCTGGCGGAAAGGCAATCGCGACGTCGTCGCCCAGCCACAGCCGGCGCATCAGCTGTGAGTAGATGCCGTGGTACATCGGCGACGACCCAGGGCTTGCCCAGGTACTGGTGCAGGACGAAGGGCTGCGAGCCGTCCTCGTACGCGCACTCCAGCGTTGCCTGATCGACAATCCGCAGACCGCGGTAGGGCTGATGGGGAGCGGCACGGGCGCTCTCGACGACGAGCTCGTCCTCGGCGATGGTGCCGAGCACCGCGTTGAGCACGTCCTGGTCGATGAACCGGAACGGGTAGCCGGCGACATCGCGCTCGAACCATGACTGCTCGTAGTCGACGCGGTGCCGGCTGCGGTCCCAAAGGCGCAGCACCTCGTTGCCGACCGCGCCACCGAGCGCGACCAATCCCGAGGACACGTAGGGGTGACGCCGAATCGCGCCGAGGTCGAGCAGCTCACCCCATTCGGGCACGAAGCGGTCGAGGTTGTCCTTGACGGCTACGACCCGGCCCCTGGTTGCGGCTTCGATCAGCTCGCGTCAGCGGCCGGGTAGCGATCATGTCGACGTCGATCAGGACCATCGTCTGCGCCGGGTGGCGAGTCGGAGCGATCGTCTTGAGCAGATGAGGGCGACGACTCGGCTGACGTTTCGACGATGCGTCACCTCGGTGGCGAGGAGCTCGCGGTGCGCGTCGCTGAGGCCGCAGTCGAGCAGGAAGATCGGCTCGGTGTGACCGACGAGCCGCAGCGAGTTGACCAGAGCGACGGCCCCGGGGAAGTAGAGGTCGCTGGAGATGCAGTAGAAGGCGACCGGGGGCGTCATCCGCTCGCACCTTCGTCGGCGCCTCGAACGGAAGCCGAACGCCGCTCGAGCCAGCGCGGCAGGCGTTCGCCGAGATACCAGCGGCCGAGGTCGAAGAGCGTTGACGGCGGTGCGCTCGGCCCGGGCCCTGGCACCGGGTCGCATTCGCCGCGGGACAGCGTCGGCGCCGACGACGATCGCGACGTCGTCGGCGAGCAGCAGCCGAGCCATCAGGCGCGAGTAGATGCCGTGGTACATCGGCTCGAGCCACGGCTTGCGAACGAACTGATGCAGGACGAAGGGCTCGGTGCCGTCGTCGTGGACGCAGCGCAGGTCCTCTCGTCGGCGATCCGCAGGCCCCGATACGGCGGGTTCGGCGCGAGCCGGTTGTCGAGGGTGACGATGCGCTCCTCGTCGACGCGCGTGGCGAGAATCGCGTTGAGGACGTCCTGCTCCGGATAGAGGAAGGCGTAGTCGGGCGTGGCGCGGCGGGCGAAGGTCTGCTCGATATCGACCCGGCGCTGGCGGTCGTCGAGCAGCCCGAGGACCGTGTCGCCGGTGGCGCCGCCGAGTGCGATCAACCCGGACGAGACGTAGGGCCGGCGCCTGACCGGTCCCAGGTCGAGCAGCTCGCCCCACTCGGCGACGAAGCGATCCGTGTCGTTTCGAAAGACGACGACGCGGTCGCCGGCGGCGCGCTCGATCAGCTCCGTCAGCGGTCGCGTCGCGATCATGTCGGCGTCGATGAGGATCATCACCGTCGCCGGATGGCCGCAGCGGGGCGATCGTCTTCGATAGCCAGGGCGGTGTCTCGTCACGATTGTCCACGAGCTCGACGTGGGGGGCGAGGATCGCGCGCTGCTCGGCTTGCAGGCCGCAGTCGAGGACGTAGACGGGCTCAGAATGACCATGCAGCCGCAGCGAGTTGATCATCGCCACGGCGCCGAGGAAGTAGCGATCGTCGGCGACGCAGTAGAAGGCGGCGTCGGTCACGGTGCGTTGGCGGCGCGCACGCGCCGCAGGTCTTCGACCCGATTCGCGATCGGCTGTGGCAGGCGATCGCCCAGATGCCAGCGCAGGAAGTCGACGGCGTTGATGCGAGCGCGCTCGGCGCGGGCGCGGCCTCCCGTTCGCATCCGCAGCGGCAACGTCTCCTCGGCCGGGCGAAGCGCCGTGTCGCCGGCAACGAGCAGCCGCCTCAAGAGCTGGGAGTAGATGCCGTTGTAGGTGGCCTCGATCCATGGCTTGCGCACGTATTGATGCAGCACGTAGGGCTCGGTTTCGTCGCGGTACGCGCAGGCCAGGCTGCGGTGGCTCGTGATCCGCAAGCCGCGAAACGGCGGCGTCGCCGCAAGCTGCTCGTCGAGCGCTTCGAGCTGCGAGTCCGCGCGGGTGCTGAGGATCGCGTTGAGCACGTCCTGGTCGGCGTAGCGAAACGGATAGTCGCGCACGTTCTGGCGCCAGAAGGTGAGCTCGAAGTCGACTCGGCGCTGGCGTTCGTCGAGCAATTCGAGGATCTCGCGGCCGCTCTCGGGTCCGAAGAAGACGAGCCCGGAGGAAACATAGGGTCCGGGGCTCGACGGGCCGAGGTCGAGCAGTTCGCCCCAGTCGCCGCAATAGCGCTCCTGGCGATCCTTGAAGGCGACCGTGTGTCCCGCTGCCGCTCGCTCGATCAGCGGCGTCAGCGGCTTGGTCACGATCATGTCGGTGTCGACGAGCACCGTGACCTCGCTCGGTCGCAGCAGCGGGGCGTGTGTCTTCAGCAACCACGGCGGCCTCGCCGGGGCGGGAGCGTCGACGAGCTCCACCTCCCCGGCCAGCAGCTCGCGCTGGGCCTCGGTGAGCCCGCAGTCGAGCAGGTAGATCGGCTCGGTGTGGCCGACCAGCCGCAGCGAGTTGATCAGCCCGACGGCGCCGAGGAAGTAGCGCTCGTCGCTGACGCAGTAGAAGGCGGCTTTCACGACAGCTCGCTCCGCCGGGATGCCGTGCGGCGCGCGGGCTCGGACACGTGCCAGCGAAAGCGCTCGCGCGCGTTGACGCGCTTTCGCGCCACGTAGGCACGCGCACCCCTTCGCAGCCGCAGCGGCACCTGCTGCTCGGGAATCCGGATCGCGAGATCCTCGCCGACCAGCAGCCGGCGCAGCAGCTGCGAGTAGACGCCGTGGTGGGTGGGCTCGAGCCAGGGCTTGGCGAGCCAGTGGTGAACGACGTAGCGGCTCGCTGCCGTCCTCGTAGCTGCAGCGAAGCGTCGGACGCGTCGCGCACCTCGAGGCCCGTGAACGGCGGGCTCGGCGAGAGCCGGGCATCGAAGACGATCAGCTCGTCCGTCGCCGGCGCGGGCGGCGATCGCGGCGTTGATCAGGTCCTGATCGGCGTGGACCAGGGGATAGCTCGTCGTCGTTGCCCTCGCCAGAAGGTTCGCTTCCAGTCGACCTCGTGCTTGCGCTCGTCGACGAGCTCGAGCAGCTCGCGGCCGAGCGCGCCCGCCGACCACCACGAGGCCGGTCGAGACGTAGGTGCGGCGGGTGACCGCCTCGACGCCCGAGCAGCTCGCGCCCATTCGGGACAGAACCGGTCCATTCCGGTCGCACCGGCGACGACCTTGCCCGGCGTCGCCGCTGCGATCAGCTCGTCGAGCGGGCGCGTCGCGATCATGTCGACGTCGATCAGCACGCATGTCTCGGCCGGGTGGCTCAAGGGCGCGATCGTCTTCAGCACGTGCGCGGGTGCGTCGGTGGGGCCCGCGACGATCGTGGCCTCGGACTCGAGCAGCTCGCGCTGGTCGCGGCGCAGCCCGCAGTCGAGCAACATGGATCGGCTCGGTGTGGCCGACCAGGCGCAGCGAGTTGACCAGCCCGACGGCGCCGAGGAAGTAGCGCTCGTCGACGACGCAGTAGAAGGCGGTGTTCACGAGCCGTCCCTGCCGTGGCGAGCTCAGCGGTTCGCGAACGTGGTAGCGCAGGCGCTCGCGCGCATTGATGCGGCTGCGCTCGGCGTAGGCGCGCAGCCCGCCGCGAAGCCGCAGCGGGATCTGAGCCTCGCGGCACCCGGATCGCGACCTCGTCGCCGACCAGCAGGCGCCGAAGCAGCTGCGAGTAGACGCCGTGGTGGGTCTGCTCGAGCCACGGCTTGGCGAGCCAGTGATGGACGACGAGGGCTCGATTCCGTCCGCGTAGGTGCAGCGCAGGCTGTCGCGGTCGGCGACCTCGAGGCCGCGAAACGGGGGCAGCGGCGCGAGGCGCTGCTCGAGGGCGACGAGGCGGTCGCGGCGCCACCCGCGTGGCGAGGATCGCGTTGAGCACGTCCTGGTCGGCGTAGAGCAACGGGTAGTCGGTCATTCGGCGCTGACGCCAGTAGGTGCGCTCGAAGTCGATTCGGCTCTGGCGGTCGGCGAGCAGGCGCAGGACCTCGGCTCGCAACCTCGCCGCCGAGGGCGACGAGGGCGAAGCTGACGTAGGGCTGGCGCCGCGGCGGGCCGAGGTCGAGCAGCTCGCCCCACTGCGGCGACGTGGCGATCGGTGTCGTTCGCGAACGCGACCACCTTGCCCCGGGCGCTCGCGCGATCGAGCTCGGCCGAGCGATCGGGTCGACGATCATGTCGGTGTCGATCAGGACCATCGCCTCGCGCCGGGTGGCTGCAGCGGAGCGATCGTCTTCAGCAGCGTCGGCGGGGCATCCGCGGGAGCGTCGACGAGCTCACCTCCGGCTCGAGCAGCTCGCGCTGGGCGCTCGGTGAGCCCGCAGTCGAGCAGGTAGATCGGCTCGGTGTGGCCGACCAGGCGCAGCGAGTTGATCAGCCCGACGGCGCCGAGGAAGTAGCGCTCGTCGGCGACGCAGTAGAAGGCGGCCTTCACGACGGCTCGCTCGCCGGGACGCCGTGCGGCGCAGCGGCTCGCGACACGTGCCAGCGAAAGCGCTCGCGCGCGTTGATGCGCTTGCGCGCCGACGTAGGCGCGCGCCCGCTTCGCAGCCGCAGCGGCACCTGCTCGCTCGGGAACCCGGATCGCGAGATCGTCGCCGATCAGCAGCCGGCGCAGCAGCTGCGAGTAGACGCCGTGGTGGGTGGGCTCGAGCCAGGGCTTCACCGAGTGATGGTGGACCAGGTAGGGCTCGACGGCGTCGCCGTAGGCGCAGCGCAGCGTGCGCTCGGCTCGATCAGGCTGCAGGCCGTAGAACGGCGGCGTCGGGGCAAGTCGCTGGTCGAGCACGACGCACCTGCTCGGGCTCGAGCTTGGTCGCGAGTGATCGCGTTGAAGACGTCCTGGTCGGCGTAGGTGAACGGGTAGCCGGGCACGTTGCGGCGCCAGTAGGTGAGCTCGAAGTCGACGCGGTGCTGGCGCTCCTGCATCAGCTCGAGGACCTCGCCGGCGAGTTCGCCCCGGCGAAGATCGACGCCGAGCTGACGTAGGGCCGCCGCTCGACGACGCCGAGGTCGAGCAGCTCGCCCCATTCGGCGAACCTGTCGATCGATCGGGTTCGCGAACGCGACCAGCCGCCCGCCACCGGCGCTCGGCGAGCAGCGGGGCGAGCGAGCGGGTGACGACGATGTCGGTGTCGAGCAGGGCGACGACGGTCGGCGGGCCGCTCGAGCGGGGCGACGGTCTTCAGCAGCCATGGCGGCGTCGTCGCTCGGCCCGGTCGAGCAAGGTCGCCTGCGGCTCGAGCAGCTCGCGCTGCGCAGCCGTGAGCCCGCAGTCGAGCAGGAAGATCGGCTCGGTGTGGCCGACCAGGCGCAGCGAGTTGATCAGGCCGACGGCGCCGAGGAAGTAGCGCTCGTCGGCGACGCAGTAGAAGGCGGCCGCGGGCCGGTGCTCGGCTGCGGGCGCCGGGTTGGCTTCCTCCATCGCCCTGATGATCTCAGCCGGAGTAGATCGAGTCAGCCGGAACCGCCGGCCGCAGCCGGCGCCAGGTTCGCGTCAGCGCATCGTCGACGCTCGTGTCGAGAGCACCAGGTGTCGCGCCGCTCCGCGAGCGTCTCGTAGCCGTGGCGCTCGACGCAGCTGCCGGCAGCTGTCGCGATCGCCGGGCGAGAGCAGCAGATGCTCGTAGGCGAGCAGCCGCGGCCGCCGCCGTCTCGAAGTCGAGTTGCTTGACGATCTCGAAGTCGAATCCCTCGACGTCGACGATCAGCAGGTCGATCTCGACGACCCCATGGCGCTCGCAAAGCGATTCGAAGCGCAGGCAGGGAACCTCGCTGCGGGCGATCTCGTCTGTGCTCCTCGGGCACGAAGATGGCAGCGCTCGTTCGTATTGCCTCGGCCGACAGGGAACCGAACACGTCGAGCCGCTCGCGGGCGTCGCCTTCGACCCGATCGAGGCTGAAGAAGGGCACGTGACCATCGTGGTTTGCGATCGCGACGTTGACGAGCTCGATCCGGTCGCCGGCGCCGGCGTAGTTTCGCCGCAGGCGCGCGAACGCCTCAGGAGCCGGTTCGACCAGGATGGCGCGCCAGTCGGCCCTCGATCAAGAACGGCCTGATCGGGTCATGCTCGACGCCGTCGTTGGCGCCGATCTCGATCACGAAGGCCCGCGGATACTGATCCGCGAAGGCTCGCAGCAGCTTGGTTGCGGCCATCCGCCGCTCGAGCCGGCGCTCGCGCAGCGAACGCCAACGGTCGAGCGCCTTGCCCAATCGGCCGATCCCCGCGCTCAATCAGACGCCGGTCGCACCGGCAGCGTGAAGAACTCGACGGTGATCGGCTTTGCGGCCGCGCCGCCCTCGTAGAGGAAGGTCACCTCTTTGGCGTTGGGGGCGAAGCGATACGGGCCGGGAAAATCGATGTTCTCGGGCGCGCGCATGATCAGTCCGTCGTCGGCGGTGGCGGCGATCATCGTCCAGATCTTGTCGCCGCCGTTGGAGAACTGGGCCTGGCGGCCGCGGGCTCGCAGCAGCGCGCTTCGCAGGCGCTCCAGCCCCGCGACCTGAACGCCGTTGACGCGGGCGAAGACGATGCTGCCCGCGGGAGCGGCCGGGATCGGCACCGGAACGCCGAACTCGGTCTCGATCGTCTTCAGCGGACTGGGCTCGCCGCAGCGATCGGGAACCCGGGCGAGCACCTGCCACTTGGCGGTTGTGCTCACCGCCTCGAAGTTGCACAGCACCTCGATCATCGCCGCCGGCGACTCCCAGGCCGGAAAGCGCCCGAGAGCGTCGAGGTTCTGGCGCAGAATGCGCTCGGGCCCGTCCTCCGAGGCCACCGCCTCGGCGTTGCGCTCGTCGAGCTCGGGAGTCCAGGCGATGTAGGGCTGGAAGATCGGCAGCGGCTGCCAATCGAGCTCGTAAGCCCAGATCGCCGCGGTCTCCGAGGGGTCGAGGTGGACCGTGTGGCCCTCGAGCGCGGCGAGCCCGGCCGGATCGACGTCGTACTGGTCGATCAGGCGCTCGCCGCCGCTCCGCGATCTCGTCGTCGAGGCGCCCGGAGGCGAGGGTGGCGACGGTGTCGACGCCGTTGCGCGATGTTCTCGACCGGGTTGATCATCGGGTAGTCCGGCAGATCGGTCTTGGGAAAGCCGTCGAAGTGCGTGGTGAACCCCATCGCCGCCGCCGCGACGATGGCCGCCAGGGCCGCGTAGCGAATCGGCGGGCGCGGCGGCAGCGGAAAGGCGATCAGGAGGCCGAGCATCGTCGCGTAGAACACGGCCATGTGGAAGATCTCGTGCGAGACGAAGCCGCCCTTGGCGGTGGTGAAGACGACGATCGCGGTGATCAGCGCGACCCCGATCCGCCGCGGCCAGGCGAGCTTGCCGGTCGAAAGCCAGGCGAACCCGCCGGCGGCCAGGAACAGCAACGACGCGAACGGGTAGTCGTACTGGCGCTCGTCGTAGCCGTAGTCGATCCGGGCGCCGGAGGAGTACCCCGAGATCACCTCGAGGCTGCCGCTGAGGAACTCGCCGACGTTGGCAAGCGCCTGGCCCGTGATCAGCCACAGGGCAACGGTCGTCGCCAGGAAGCCGGCGGCGACGACGGCGACGTTGCGCAGACGCCGATGCTCGATCGCCAGCGCGGTGATCCCGACCAGCGCGAGGACGATCAATCCCGTGTTCAGCTTCGCCAGCAACTCGACGGCGGCGAACGGGCCACCGCCGTAGATGACGATCTTGCGCGTCCAGTCGGGCGCCTCGGCGCTGAGTGCCGCGATGCACCAGATCGCCGCCAGGACGACCACCGCGGCGTCGTCTCGCACGGCGATCAGCGTCAGGTCGCCACGGGCGAGCACGGCCGTGACGGCGGCCAGGGCGACGGCGATCGGCAGGGCGAAGTTGCGCCGCGCGGCCCAGACGAGGCTGAGCGACAGCGCCAGGTGCAGGCCGATGCCATAGACGCCCGCGAGCCGCGCCGGCCACGCCTCGAAGATCAGCCCCGACTTGAGAAACCCGAGCGGGCCGTAGGTGACGAGCAGCTCGGGGCCGAACTGGATGTCGCCGACGGCGGCCATCTGCAGCCCGGCGTGAAAGGAGTTGTCGATGCTCGGTTCGGCGAGCTCACCGAGCCCGCCTCCCCAGGTGAGCAGGAAGACGAGTCCCCCCAGGGTCCAGGTCGAGGTGATGAATCGCGTCATCCGGGCCCTTCCTGCAAGAAGACGCGGGGGGTGAAGTACTCCTGCGGGCGCTCGATCGCCAGCGGCGCCGGCGCCGTGTAGACGGAGTAGTCGAAGCTCTCAGTCGCGCCCTCGCGCTCGAGCGAGAAGCCGGCCGGCGGCTCGAAGCGGCGGTGGGGGTTCGACGTCGACGCCGCCGCAGGTCGGCAGGTACAGGCACTCGCCGATCGCGTAGTCGTCGGTGGGCCGCGGCTCGATCACGACCAGCTCGGAGGTCTGACAGCTCGGTCGTCGGCGGCGGCGCGAGACCCGTCGAGGTAGAGGATCAACGGCGAGCTGAAGCTGCTCTGCGAGACGAACAGGCGGTTGCCCGGTTCCTGCTCGAACTCGGCGGCGATCTCGTCGTAGCTCTGGCGCTGCGCCGCGGGCGTAACCGCGTTCCAGATCGCGAGCGCGGCGCCGCCGACGCAGAGCACGACGGCGGTTGCGGTCCCCAGGCGCCCGGCCGCGGGGGACGCCAAGCGATCGCGATCAGCACCGCGACGACGGGCCACAGCTCGAGCACGTTGCGGGTGAGGATGTAGTCGTCGCCCGCGAGCGACGACAGCAACAGCAGGCCGAAGCCGATGACGACGATCGAGCCGGTGACCGCCAGTCCGCGCCGCGCCGAGCCGTCGGCGCGCCAGGCCGCGTACGCCGCGACCGCGACGACGAGCCCCAGCGCCACCAGCGGGATCGCGGCCCAGGGCACGTGATAGCCGACGAGAAAGTGCTCGGGCACGTTGAACAGGCGTGCGGCGAAGTCGTACCCCTCGATCCAGTCGCCGCGGCCGCGCTGGGTCGCCGTCAGCGGCAACAGCGCCAGGCCGACGACCACGATCGCGCCCATCGGGATCGCGGTGTCGATCCGCGATCCCGGGCGCCGGTACAGCAGCCAGAGCGCCTCGGGCACGATCAAGAAGAAGGCGAAGTAGTGAGTGGCGAGCGCCACCGCGCTGGCAAGGGCCCAGGCCCAGAGCCAGCGGTGGCCGTGATCGTCGAGAGCCTTGGCGAAGCAGAGGAACGAGAGCGCCGCGAAGAACAGCAGCAGCTCGTAGTTGCGGGCCTCCTGCGAGTACCAGATCAGCAGCGGGCTGGTGGCCGTGATCGCGGCGGCGATCACCGCGGCGCGATGCGAATACAGGCTCTTCGCGGCAAGGAAGACGAGCGGGATCGCGGCGGTGCCGGCGAGCGCCGAGAACGAGCGAATGCCGAACTCGCCGCTGCCGAATACCCGTTCCCAGCCGCCGAGCAAGCAGGTAGTACAGCGACGGATTCGACTCCGTCGCGATCACCTGCTTGAGCAGCTCGATCGGGCTCAGCTGAACGAGGCTCACCGTCACCTGCTCGTCGAGCCAGAATCCCTGGCTGGTCAGCGTCGCGAACCTGATCGCCGCGCCGAGGGCCACCAACAGCAGCAGGGGGTGACGCGAGATCCAAGCCCGCGCATCCCTGACCCATGAGCGCTGCGTCCCAGCGCCCGAGCTTTCAACCGCGCCCATGAGCTGCTCAGGCTAGATGACCGGCGGCAGACGGACGTCGGGCCTCGACATAGGTGGTGCCGCCCCGGCGCAGAGCGATCTCGACGACCGCGGCGACGGCGGCGAACGGCGCCAGCGCGACCCCCGCGGCCAAGGTGGCTGCGCGGCGACGGCGAGAGATCGGCTTGCGGCGCGCCTGCGGCCGGCGAATCGCGTCGTAGAGGTCCGGATTGCCCGGCAGCGAGCCGACCAGGCCGTGCAGCCAGCCGAAGACGACCTGGCCGCCGCGGGCGTAGCTGGTGCGCTCGACCCTGAGCCCGAGATCGCCCGAGGCGCCGATGCAGCGCCGAGGCCGGCACGTGCACGAGATGGCGCGGCAGGTCGAGCGCGAGCCAGCGATCAGCGAAGAGCCGGGCCTGGAGGCTGGCGGGGTTGGGCATCGCGACGACCAGCACGCCGCCCGGCTCGAGCAATCCGGCGGCATGGCCGATCACCTCACCGGCGTCGCGCAGATGCTCGAGCGAATGCCAGAAGACCACGCCCGCGAAGCCGCGCTCGATCTCGCGCACGTCGGCGCCGATGACGTCGTCGCCTTGCGCGGCGCGCTCGACGCCGACCGCCTCGCGTCCCCGCGCGCGCAGTGCGGCGAGCAGCGTGCCGTCGCCCGAGCCGACGTCGAGGATCGGCGCCCGGCGGGGCGATCCGGTCGAGTCGCGAGGCGAGCAGCCCGCGGGTACGGTTGAGCAGCGCGTCGCCGGCGCCCGACGAATCGGCCGCTCTGCGGGCGATACCAGGAGGTGTAGGCGAGCTCGAGCTCTGTCTCCGAAGGCACGGGTTCGGTGGTCGCGCTGGCGCAGCGCGGGCAGACCGCGCCGGCGGCCGTGCGCTCGTCGCCCGCGGCAATCGACCCGCCGCACCAGGCGCAGACGGCAACCGCGCGCGCCTCTTCGCTCGAACCGGTCGCCCTACTCACCGTCTAAGGGCGAAACTTGCGCGACGGCACGATCCCGCGCCGGTGAAGGACGAGTCGCAGGGCGGACCACAGAGTCTTGAGCCCGTAGACGACGCCGGGCTTGAACGAAACCGAGGACGCGTCGTCGAAGTAGCGGCTGCGGGCCGGGACCTCGCCGATGCGAAAGCCGAAGTGGACCGCCTGCATGATCACCTCGGAATCGAAGCTGAAGTCGAGCGAGTTGCGCAGGAACGGGATCGTCAGCAGCAGCTCGCGCGAGTAGGCCCGATAGCCGGTGTGAAGCTCGCTCAGGTCGGTGCCGAGGACGCGGTTCTCGGTCACCGTGAGAAAGCGATTGGCGAGGTACTTCCACCGCGGCATGCCGCCGGCGATCGCCGCGCCGGGCTCGGCGAAGCGCGAGCCGAGGACCATGTCGGCTTCGCCGTCGATGATCGGCTGCGCCATTCGCGGCAGGATCTCGGGCTCGTACTGGCCGTCGGGGTGCAGCATGATCACGATGTCGGCACCGCGCTGGAGGGCCTCCAGGTAGCAGGTCTTCTGATTGCCGCCGTAGCCGACGTTGTGCGGATGCCAGATCAGGTGGACCGGCAGCGAGCGCACCACTTCGACCGTGTCGTCGGTCGACTTGTCGTCGACGAGGATGATCTCGTCGAAGGACCCGGAGGGCATTGCCCCGAGCACCGATGCGACGGTTCGCGCGGCGTTGCGGGCGGGCATCACCACGATCACCTTCGGTGGCCGCTCGGGCGGCGCCTGGGATCCGGCGCTGGGTAGTGCTTCGGTGCTCATTTGAATCGCGGATTGTGGCGCAAGGCCGGTTGTCGGGGTCGCGATCAGGACGCCGGCGGGGACTCACCGGCCGCTTTCACGGGCATCGCGTAGAACGTGAGCTCGATCCCGCGGTCGAGCGGCTCGCGGTCGAAGAGAAAGGTCAGCGAGCCGGCCGTCGGCGCCAGCGGGTACGGCTCCGGGTAGTCGATCCCCGGCAGCAGCGGCCAGCAGCAGGTCGTTGCCGGCGGTCCCGGGGAGGAAGTTGTAGACGAACGGATCGCCCTCGAACACGACCTGGCGATTCTCGGAGCGAAACACCGCGCTGCGCAGGCGCTCCCAGGCGGAGAGCTCGAGTCCGTCGGCGCGGGCGAAAATCACATGGCCCGGCGGCGCCGCGGGGATCGCCACCGGCTCGCCGAACGTGGTCTCGACCGTTTCCAGCTCGCGCGGCTCACCGCAGCGATCCTCGACCCGGCCGAGCACCTGCCAGGTCTCGGTCGTGTACATCGCCTCGAAGTGGCACAGCATCGCGATCATCGCGTTCGGCGACTCGTACGCGGGAAATCTCCCGAGAGCGTCGAGGTTCTGGCGCAGGATTCGCTGCGGGCCCGAGGGATCGGCGGTGGCCTCGGCGTTGAGATCGTCGAGGCTCGCGGTCCACGCGGCGTAGGGCTGAAACACAGGCAGCGGCTCCCACTCGAGCCCGTAGGCCCAGACCGCCGACGTCTCGGAGGGGTCGACGTGCACCGAGTGGCCGGCCAGCGCCTCCAGGGTCTGAGGATCGAGCGCGTAGGCCTCGCGCAGAACGGCCCGGTTGGCGGCGATCTGGTCATCCAGCCTTCCCTCGTCGAGCATGGTCGCGACCGTGCGCGCCCCGTTGCGCAGATTGGCCACGGGATCGTCGAGTGGGTACGGCTGGGAGGTGGTGTAGAAGGTCGTCGTGGCGCCGGCGATCGCGACCGCGGCGCCGGCGAGCGCGACCGCCCGCAGCAAGAGATCCCGCGGGAACGGCAGCACGCACAGCAGGGCGGCCATCGTCGGATAGAAGGTCGCCATGTGGTAGATGTCGTGCGCGACGAAGCCGCTCTTCACCCCGGTGAAGCAGACGACGGCGGCGATGATCAGGATCGCGCCGCGCCGGCGCCGCGGCAGGCCCCGCGTTCCGATCCAGGCCACGACGCCGATCATCCCGATCAGCAGCGCGGCCAACCAATAGTCGTAGGTGTGGTCGTTCCACTCGAAGCGGGCGCCGCTCGAGTACCCCGTCATCAGCTCGAAGCCGGTGCTGAAGTAGCTGAAGAAGTTGCCGACGCCCTGTCCCGATGCGAACCACAGCACCGCGAGCGATCCGGCGAAGGTGAGCGCGACCACGCCGAGGTTTCGCCGCCGGTCGCCATCGATCGCCGCCGCGGCGACCACGACCAGCGCCAGCACCATGAGCCCGACGTTGGGCTTTGCCAGGACCTCGATCGCGGCGAAGGCGCCGCCACCGAAGACGAGCACCCGCCGGGCGAGCTCGGGGGCATCCTTGCTCAGGGCGGCGATGCACCAGGTGAAGGCGAGGATGATCACCGCCGCATCGGTTCGGACCCCGACGGCGAGCCCGTCTCCCCGGGCGAGCATGGCGAGCACGAGCGCCAGCGCGAGCGCGAGGACGATCCCGAAGTTGCGCCGCAACGCCCAGACGAGGGTCAGCGACAGCGCCAGGTGCAGGGCGGCGCCGTAGATCACCGCCAGCCTCGCGGGCCACTCGTAGAAGACCATGTAGGACTTGAGGAAGCCGAGCGGCCCGTAGGTGAAGGTGAAGTCGGTGCCGAAGTTCAACCCTTCGATCGCCGCCATGTTGAGCGCGCCGTGCATCGAGTAGTCGAGGCTGGGCGGGGGATAGGGAATCTGCTGGCCGCCACCCCAGGTGAGCGCGAAGACGATCGCTCCCAAGAACCAGGTCGAGGTCGCGACGCGGCGAGCCCGCTCGCTCAACGCAACCAGCGCTCGGCGCTCACCGCGGCGTTTCCTCGAAGCCGAGCGACGTGGCAACCTCGCCCCCCTCGGCAACGAGCCAGGCATGGGTGTCGGCGAGGATCTCAGCCGGGCCGCGGCTCGGCCGCCACCGGCTGAAGCGCTCGAGGTGCGCGCAGTCGGAGATGTAGACCGCAACGTCGCCGGGGCGGCTGTCGTCGCTGGCCGCGATCTCGACCTGATTGCCGGTGAGCTCGCGGCACAGCTCGGTCGTCTCTCGCAGCGACAGGCTGCACTCGCGCCCTCCGCCAACGTTGCCGGTGAAGCCGCGCCAGCGCTCGGGCTCGCTGATCTGATCGACGATCAGCGCGACGAGATCGTCGACGTGCAGGAGGTCGCGAACCTGCCGCCCCGAGCCGCCGTAGCCGAGGTATGTGAGCGGGCGGCGGAAGTGGTGGTGCAGGAGCCAGTGGGTGAAGACACCCTGGTCGACTCGGCCCATCTGCCACGGGCCGGCGATCACCCCGCAGCGATTGATCACGGTTGCGAGCTCGAAATTTGCCGCGTACTCGGCGACCAGCAGCTCGGCCGCGAGCTTGGTCGCGCCGTAGAGCGTGCGCGGTCCCTCGAGCGGAAACGATTCCGAGATTCCCCTGGAAGACGCCCCCGGCACGGGCTGCTGGTCGCTGAGCTCGAAGCGGGTCTCCGTCTCCTCGATCTCGAGCGAGTTGAGCGCTCCGTACGGATACACGCGGCTGGTCGAGAGGAAGACCAGCTGGGCATCGTGGCGTCGTGCGAGCTCGAGGCAGTTGTAGGCGCCGACCAGGTTCGTCTCGAACGAATACGCGGTATCGCCGCTCATGCCGGCCAGGGCGGAGGGCTCAGCCGAGCACTCGATGAGCACGTCGACCGGCCCGGCTTCGTCCAGAGCCTGGCGATCGCGAACGTCGCCATCGACGAATCGCACCCCGCCGCGTCGTAGTCGAGCGAGATTCAGCTCCGAGCCGCGCCGGTGCAGGTTGTCGAAGGCGATCACCTCGTGCTCGGCGTCGGCGGCGAGGGCGACACAGACACTGGCGCCGATGAAGCCGGCGCCGCCGGTGACCAGGACGCGGCTCAAGCTGCCAGCCACCGCTCCGCATTGACCGCGTGTAGCTCGGTCAGGATGTCCTCGATTCCGTAACGCGGCTGCCAGGCGGGATAGTCGGCCTCGAAGTCCGAGACGTCTGAGATCCACCAGCGATGGTCACCGATCCGGTTGGCCTCGTCGAGGCTCCAGTCGAGCTCGCGCCCGGCGATCCGCTCACACGCCTCGATCGCCTCCAGCATCGAGCAGTTCGAGCGCCGCCCGCCACCGATGTTGTAGACGGCGCCGGGCTTGGGGTCGGCGCGAAAGGCCTCGAAGGCGGCGACCAGATCGGCGCTGTGGATGTTGTCGCGAACCTGCTTGCCGCCGTAGCCGAGCACGGTGTAGGGCGTACCCGTGACCGTGCAGCGCATGAGATAAGCCAAGAAGCCGTGCAGCCGAGCGCCCGCATGCATCGGCCCGGTGAGACAGCCACCGCGAAAGCAGACCGTCTGGCAGCCCGAAGTAGCGCCCGTACTCCTGCACCAAGAGGTCGGCGGCGGCCTTCGAGACGCCGAACAGCGAGTGCGTCGAGAGGTCGATCGACATCGAGGTGTCGATGCCGGCGTAGTAGTGATGCGATTCGGGCAGCTCGAGGCGCGTCGGCTGTTCTTCGAGCGGAAGCTGGTTCGGCGTATCGCCGTAGACCTTGTTGGTCGAGCAGAAGATGAACGGCGCCTCGGGCGCATGGCCGCGGCGTTGCCTCGAGCAGGTTCAGGGTGCCGGTCGCATTGACCTCGAAGTCGGTCTGGGGCTCGCGCGCCGCCCAGTCGTGCGAGGGCTGGGCGGCGGTGTGGACGACGACCTCGATGTTCGCGGCGTGCTCTTCGAAGACGCGCTCGACGGCGCCGGCATCGCGGATGTCGATCTCGAGATGGCGAAACTCGGGGTAGGTGGCGCTGAGCTCGGCGCTGGTGGCGCGCGGTCGAGGCCTCGGGACCGAAAAAGCGCGCGCGCATGTCGTTTTCGAGCCCGACGACATCGAGCCCCGCGGCGACCAGCGCCCGCACCGATTCGGAGCCGATCAGCCCGCCCGATCCGGTGACGATGGCGACGCTCATGAAGGCGAGGAGGCTAGTGCAGGGGTACTCGCCGACTGCGTCTGGCTCTACTCTCGCGCTGCGATGGACTATGAGCGCCTCTACGAGTACCGCTTCCGCGGCGTCGACCAGGCCGACCGCGAGGCCGTCTGGCGGGAGATCTCGCGTTACGTCACCGAGCAGGTGCTCGCTCGGCCCCCAGCGCCTGCTCGACCCGGCGGCCGGCCGCGGCGAGTTCATCGCCACCGCCCCGGCGGCCGAGCGCTGGGCGGTCGACGCTGTCGAGCACGGGCCTGACGGCGACGTGCCCGGAGTGCGAAAGATCGTCTCCGAGATCGGCGAGGCGGATCTCCCGCTGGACTACTTCGACGGCATCTTCGTCTCCAACTTCCTCGAGCACCTGGAGAGCCAGGAGGCCGTGCACGAGTTCCTCTTGAAGATGCTGACGGTGACCAGGCCCGGCGGCCGGATCGCGATCATGGGCCCCAACTTCCGTTACTGCGCGAACGAGTACTTCGATTTCGCCGATCACATCGTCGCCCTCAGCCACCTCGCCGTTGCCGAGCACCTTCACACCGCCGGCTTTCGCGTCACGCGGTGCGTGGCGCGGTTCCTGCCCTATTCGTTCACCGGCCGGCTGCCGGCGTCAGCGTCGCTGACCCGTCTGTATTTGAACCTGCCGCTCGCCTGGCGGTTCGCCGGCAAGCAGTTCCTCGTCGTCGCCGAGCGCTGACTGCAGCGATCAGCGAGTTGGCTTGGGCCGCCGGTAATCGCCCCTGCTCAGGTGATGCTCCAGGAACACGTAGAGGACGATGAACAGGTATCGGCCGCCCATCTCCTCGATCGCCAGCTTGCTCTTCCCGGCGCTGCGATTGCGCCAGGAGATCGGCATCGTCTTCACGGTGTGGCCTCGCACGAAGGCCTTCAACGGCAGCTCCACGGTGAGGTTGAAGTGCGGCGACAGCAACGGCTGGACGGTCTCGATGACCTCGCGCCGGTAGCCCTTGAAGGCGTTGGTCGTGTCGTCGAGGCCGTGCCGAAAGAGGGCGCGGATGAACCAGTTGGCGAGCCTGTTGATGATCAGCTTCATCGGCGGGTAGCCGTGAACGGCGCCGCCGGGCATGAAGCGCGAGCCAAAGACGCAGTCGTAGCCCTCGGCGAGCGCGGCGTGATAGCGGATCAGGTCCTCGGGATCGTCGGAGCCGTCGGCCATCATCACGACGACCGCGTCGCCTGAGAAGCGCTCGAGACCGTGACGCACGGTGTAGCCGAAGCCGGGCGGATTCGAGGATCGCAGGCAGCGCACGCCGGAATGCTCCTTCGCGATCGACTCGACGATCTCCGCGGTCCGGTCGGAGCTCGAGTCGTCGACGACGAGGATCTCGTGCTCGATGCTCTCGCGCTCGAGCGCGGCGGCGATCGCTCGCAGCGCGGGGGCGATCGAGCCCTCCTCGTTGCGCGCCGGGATCACGACCGAGAGCTTCATCGGGCGGCCGAGCCCGGCGTGATCGGCACGGCGAAGAACTCGATCTCGAGCGGCCCCTCGGAGGTGGCGAATCCACCTTCGGAGTCGATCGACAGCGTCTCGGTCCCGGGCGCGAGCCGAAACGGCTCGGGGAAATCGGCCGCCGCAGGCGCCTTCAGCAGCAGGCCGTTGACCGCGTTCGCGGCCTGCAGCCTCGCGCTGCCCAGGTTGAACTCGATCTCGCGAATCGCGGGCTTGAACGCCAGCGCTCGAAGCTTCTCGATGCCCTCGGCCGCGGCGCCGTCGATGCGAGCGAAGACCGCTTCGGAGCTGCGCGCCTTCGGCACCCGCACCACCTCGCCGTAGGCAGCCGTGACCGAGCCGAGCGCGCGCTCCTCGCCGCAGCGATTGTCGCTCTGCTCGATCAGCTGGTGGGCGTCGGACGTGATCACCGCTTCATAGCCGCAAAGCAGCGCCCGCGTCGCCGCCGGCGAGTCGAAGGTGGTGAGGCGGCCGTCGATGCCGATCAGCGAGCTGTTGCCGTAGCCGAGATGGCGCAGCACGAACCGCGGGCCATCCCCGGCGACGAGCACGTCCGCGTTGAGCTGATCCAGCTTCGGCGTGTAGGCGATGTAGTCCTGAATCACCGGCAACGGGTCGTAGTCGAGCTCGTAGGCCCAGATCAGCGCGATCTCCCACGGGCGGGCGTCGACGCTCGCATCGCCGATTCGAGAGATGAACTCCGGCTCGAGGCCGTAGCCGGCCTGCAGCGTCGCGCGGGCCTCCTCGGCCGTCTCATCGCGGCGCTCGGGGACGACGAGGTCGCCGAGCTGGTCGATCGCAAGCTCGGGCTCGAAGCTCGTGCCGAAGCTCTCGTCGGTGACCGGGAAGTAGATCGCCGCGATCACCACGATCCAGGCAACCGCCGGGATCCGCGCCGGGCCACGCCATCGCAGCGCCAGCCAGATCGCGGCGAGCGTGCCGAACAGCGCCCCGACGTGGCCGATGTCGTGGCGCACGAAGGCGTACTTCTGAAGCGATGCCAGCAGCAGCGCGACGATCGCGATCATCGCCAGGCGCCGCACGCAGCGGCAGGCCGGCACTCGCGACGGCGGTGGCGGCCAGGGTCGCGATGCCGAGGACGACCGCCGCCCAGCCGTCCCAGGCGACCGGCGACTTCTCCAGCTGCATCGCCTCCTGATAGCCCGACATCACCTGGATCGAGGAGCTGACGTAGTCGTCGACGTTGCCGACTCCCTGGCCGCTCGCCAGCCAGCCGACGGCCGCGGTGACGAGGATCGCGCCCGCGAGCTTGAGGACGTTTCGCAGCCGGTCGCCCTCGAGCGCCAGCGTGGTCACCAGCACGATCACGAGGATCGTGAAGCCGATGTTGGGCTTGACGAGCAGCTCGAGGCCGGCGAGCGCCCCGCCGCCGAAGATCACGGCGCGACCGGCCCATCTCGGAGCCTCGTCCTGGAGCGCGACCAGACACCAGACCGCGGCCAGCGTGAGCGCGACCGACCCGACCGCGCGTGGCACGAGCACGGCGGCGATCGCGGCGAGCAGCGCGGCCGGCAGCCAGCTGAAGCTGCGCCGCGCGATCCACAGCAGGCTGGCGGCGAGAGCCGCGCGCAAGCCGAGGAGGTAGATCGCTCCAGCCGTCGCGATCGTCCCGTCGAGCACCATCGGCTGTTCGAGCACGCCGAGAGGCCCGTAGGTGAACACGAACTCGGAGCCGTGGTCGAGCCCGTCGATCGCCGCCAGGTTGAGGCTCAGGGCCCAGGAGGCATCGAGACCCGCGGCGGGGAAGATCTGCACGTAGTCCCAGGTGAGGATCGCGACCACCAGCCCGAACACAGCGGTGACCCAGTTGTTGTCCAAGCGCGCCAGCAGTCGCAGAGGTATACCGGTAGCCGGCGGCACCCGAGCAGGGCTGCGACGAATCGGCCTCGAGGCGCCGCTACTTGATCACGCTGATCTCGGGGTTGCGTCGCCAGCAGCGTCTGCGTGAAGACGTAGTTGAAGGCGAACACGGCGAGCAGCGTCGATGACCACGGCCTCGTTCACCGCCCGGCCGACGCCCTCGGCGCCTCCGGACGCATTCATCCCCTTGTAACAGCAGACCACGGCGACGATCGCGCCGAACATCGTGCACTTCAGCAGCGAGCCCCAGAGGTCGGTGACCGAGGCGTTGTTGAACAGGGTCGCGAAGAAGCCGCCGAGCGGCTGGCCGTAGAGCGATCTCGGCGAGGATGCCGCCGGAGATCCCGAAGAGGATCGCGTAGACGTCGAGCAGCCCGGTGATCAGCATCAGGGCCAGGAAGCGCGGCACGACGAGGTTCTTGATCGGGTCGACGCCGAGCACCTGCAGCGCGTCGAGCTCCTCGCGGATCTTGCGGGCGCCGAGGTCGGCGGTGATCGCGGTGCCGGCGACGCCGGCGACGATGATCGCGCTCACGAACGGCGCGAACTCGCGCACCGAGGCGAGGATGAAGAAGCCGCCGAGGCGGTCGAGGGCGCCGAACAGGCTGAGGAAGTTGGCCGCCTGCAGGCCCGGGGCGCCGAAGCTGACGGCGACCATCGAGATCACCATCGGAAACCAGCAGAGCTGGAGCGCGAAGAGGAACTGGCCGATGAACTCGCCGCCGTAGGGATACGGCGGCCTGACCGTCGCCGATCATCGTCTTGCCGGTCAGGATCATCATGTTCCCGACCTGCTCGAACAGCGCACTTGGCGGGCAGGAACGCCCTGTCGGCGGTCGCGCGGACCATCGTCCTTCGGTGAGCCGCCGCAAGCGGCGCGGGCTAACGGACATCCGCCCGAGACCTTGACCCGCCACCAGCTCATCAGCGCGCCGAGCGGTCCCATCCGCGGCCTCGCCTGCCAGGTCGTGCAGCCCGGGCTCGCCGGTCTCGGCGGCCGAGACGACCTCCCAGCGATGCGCCGGCGGGGTCGGCGACGATCGCGTCGCGGACCTCGCGCGCGCGGCGCTCGCGCCGCGACCGCGCCGCCGCGGCCGCGCGGGCCTCGGCGAGCTGCGCGAGCAGCGCGTCGCGGGTTGCGCCGAGCTCGGCGACGCCCGCGATCCGCGGCTCGGCGGGCGATCGGAGCGCGGGCGTCGGCGGCGGCTCGAGGTCGCGGCGGTAGCCGGCGAGCTCGGCCTCGAGCCGGCCGATCTGGCGGCGCAGCTCGCGCCGCGCGGCGCCCTCGTCGGCCTCGAGCCAGGAGTCGTCGAGCTCGAGCTCGGCCGCGAGCTCGTCGAGGTCGAGCTCCGGCTCGTCTCGGGCTCGGCCGGCAGCTCGATCTCGGCGAGCGTCGGGCAGGCCGACGAGACCAGGGCGACGATCGCGACGTCGCGCGGGTCGACGCCGGCCTCGCGGCCGCGGCCGATCGCCTCGGCGGCGATCCGCTCGACCTCGGGCGAGCCCGCGGCGCCCTCGGCGACGAAGCTGCCGCGGCCGTGGCGGGTGACGATCAGCCCGTCGTCCTCGAGCCGCGCGTAGACGCGCGCGGACCGTGTTGACGTTGACCTCGGCCCACTCGGCCAGCGTCGCGCACGCTCGGCATCCGCTCGCCCGGCGCGAGCCGGCCGGCGGCGATCAGCGCCCGCAGCCGCCAGGCGAGCTGGACGCCGACCGGAAGCTCGTCGGCCGGGTCGGCGCGAGAACGGCGTCGATCGCGTCGCCGTCGATCGCTGTAGCTCGCTGTGCCATCAGATCACACAGTAGCACCGCCTAGCTGTGTGAGTCAAGTAGCACAGTCGCGGCCGTCGCTAGCCTCGCGCGATGCGGATCTCGCGCCCAGCTGCTCGACGAGCTCGATCGCTCACGCGCGCGACGACGCCCCGAACGAGTGCTGCGGGATGATCGCCGCCGCGCGACGGGCGCTTCACCGAGCATTTCCGCGCCCGCAACGAGTTCGCGAGCCCGATGCGCTTCCAGATCGACTCCGGCGATCAGATCCGGATCACCAACGAGATCGAGGCCCGCGGCGAGGAGATCGGCGCGATCTTCCACTCGCATCCGAACACCGAGGCCTGTCCCTCGCAGACCGACGTCAACCTCGCCGCGCTGGTGGCCGGGGGTCGCCTGGGTGATCTGCTCGCTCGCCGGGGCCGAGCCCGTCGGTGCGCGAGTTCCACATCGACGGCGCGGCGCGTCGAGGAGGTCGAGCTCGTTGTCGAGTGACGCGGGCGAGACCGTCGAGCCGCTCGCCTGCCCGACCTGCGCGCGCAAGTACCGGCCTCGACGAGCGCTTCTGCCCCGAGTGCGAGATGCCGCTCGTCTACGTCGGGCGCGGCGAGCAGGAGCCGATCACCGAGGCCCACGAGAGGGCGCGCAAGGTCAAGCCCGAGTACACCGGCGGCGAGCCGGTCAAGGTCGCCTTCGCCCAGCAACCTCGCCGAGGCCCAGCTGATCCAGGGCATCCTGCTCGAGGAGGGCATCCCCAGCTTCGAGCGGCGCTCGCGCGGCTTCGACGTTCCCGACTTCCTCGCGGCCGGCCCGCGCGACATCCTCGTCCCGCAGCTCGGGCGACGAGGCCGCCCGGGAGCTGCTCGCCGACAGCCGGCGAGCACCCGAGCCCGCAGCCGCCGGCGCCGATGAGCGGCCCGCGCGGCTGGCGCTTTGGATCCTCGTCGCCCTGATCGCCGCCGTGGCGATCGTCTGGCTGCTGTACCAGGCAGCCACCTGATCGCGGATCAGTCCATGCGCGTGGCGAACGGGTCCTCGTCGGGGAGCTCCTCGAACAGGCTGGTTCGCGGCAGCTCGTCTCGCAGGTAGCGACGCCACTCGCTCTCGACGGCGCTGAAGCGCGCGTCGAAGGCGAGCTCGATCGCCCGCTGGGCGCCCTCGCGCCGCAGGCGCGAGACGAGGACGGCGCACGAGTCCGGGCCGCGCTCGCGCTCGAGCAGGTCGAAGATCGTGCCGCCGAGGATGATCGCGTCGCGTGCGGACGGCGGGAAGCTCGGCGGCCGGCCCTGGCGCATCCGCGTGTTCACCGCCGCTCGAAACAGCGCGGTCTGGCCGGCGAAGTACTGGGCGCCGCCCTCGATCAGCCACGCCCAGCGCACGTAGCGGCTGAAGCGGCGCGGCCCCCATGGCGGCGGCAGGCGGTCGTTGTTGGCGGCGATCACGATCTGCGTGTAGAGGCGATCGGCGGTGCCGCGCAGGGCCGCCAGCGAGTCCTCGCCGGCCGAGCGGCGCTCGGTGTGCTCGTCGTTGAGGATGTGAAGCTCGGAGGCCATCGCCCAGCCCGCCAGGTAACGGCGCCCGGCGGGCGCCGCGCCCAGCCGCGCGATCGGCAGGAAGGGGTGGGCGGCGGCAAGCCAGCCCGGGTTGGGATGGACGATGACCGTGATCCCGCCCGGCGCGTCGTCGAATCGATCCTCGAGACGCAGGCGCAGTGTCCTCGAGCCGGTCGAGCGTTCGCTGCGCGCAGGCGTCGTCGTCGCTCTCGTGACGCGCGGTGAAGCTCAGCGATTCGGTCTCGACCCAGGCCATCATCAAGCTGCGGCCCCGTGTCTCGGTTGGCCTGCAGCTGAACTGGAAAGTCTACGAAGCCCGCGGTGGCAACCCGAGGTGGTCGAGCTCTCCCGGCGGCGCGAGCACGCCATCGATGCGCTTTTGCTCTTCGACGGCGGCCAGCGTCGCCGCCGCCCGGCGATCGACGGGGATCCGGCGCAGTCCCCGCTCCGCGGTCATGGTGATGACCACCTGTGGGCGCTCGGCGCGCAGAGTGCGGCGATCGAAAGAGGTCGTGTGGACGAAGCTGAGGCGGCCGAACGATTCGGCGAAGAAGGGCAGGCACCAGGTCGCATAGGAGGTTCCGAAGACGACGCAGCGAGGAAGCTCGTCGCGATCGCGCTCGAATTCGAGCCGCTTGCCGGTGACGCGAATCTGGTTGTCGCTCACGAGCCGCGCCCGCGGCGAACGGATGCGCCCGAGGCACATGGTTCCGCCGCGGGGCGGCTCGAACTTGACCCCGAGATCGCCGACGAGCTCGGTTTCGAACCATGAGACGTCCTGCTCGTCGACCGCGTCCAACGCGATCCCTCGCCGGCGCAGGTGCTCGCAGACCAGCCGGTAGGCGATGAAGGCGCCGCGCGCGTTCCAATGTGAATCGGTGGCGGCGTAGACAGGCGTTTCCGGCGTTCGCGCGGCGCGCAGCTCCGCCAGCGGGTAGACGATCTCAACGCCTTCGGCTTCAGCGATCTCGAGCAGGCGATGGACGGGTCGCCTCGGCACCGGGACGAGGTCTGGGGGGAGCTTGTCCGCATAGACCGCCTCCTTGTCGGGCACCACCATGCAGACCCACTCAGCTCGAAGGCGGCGCATCAGCCGCCGCCGGCGCCGCAAGATTCTCGACCAGTCCCTGCTCCACTCGCGGTCGGGTTCGTAGCGGCCGGTGTGCTGGGCGATGACGTCGTTGCTGTCTCCCGACAAGAACAGCCATCCGTCGCGACCTTCGAGCGCACCGACGTTTTGCTCGAGCTCCTCGAAGCGCTCGCGACGGGCACGCCGGCTACGGCTGTTCGCCGATCTGAACCACCTGCTGGAAGGTGGGACGGTCGATCCAGTGGATCGGCGGCTGCGTCGATCGCGCCGGTCGCGGTGTGGCGGACCGAGTCGTTGCACCACTGGGCGTCGCCGCCCTCACAGGGCTCGCCCGGGTACAGCTCGGCGTCGGAGGTGTGTTCGAGCGCGTCGCCGAGCGACCGCACCAGCGCCTTGCGGCACTTGCGCAGCTTGCCGCGCCGCAGTAGGTGCGCGAGAAGCGACCCGAGACGTCGTCGCTGTCGAGGACCGTGCGCAGGTCCTTGTTGACGTAGCCGTACCAGCCGTTGATGAACGCCGAGCCGACCGGGCCGGGGGCGTCGTGCAGCGGGATCACGCTCGCGATCGCGGCGAACAGCTTCTTGCCCAGGCTTGGCTTGAACTCGGCTTCGACCAGGCGCGGCCACCAGGCGTCCATGATCCGCACGGCCTCGGCCTCGTCGTAGGTGCCGTTGGCGTCCTTGTCGCGGCGATGCGAGCCGGAGCGCATCCACGCGCGCAGCGTCGTCGACCGCGTCCTGGACCGCGGGGCTGCCGGAGTTGCCGATCATCTCGAGCGCGTAGGGCAGCGCGACGTCGCCGCGCAGGTCGACCGTGCCGGCGTCCTCCATCGCGTCGACGAGCTTCTCGCGGGTGATCTTCTTCTTGCCCGCGATCCGGCGGCGGACGCGATCGTCGAGCCGGGTCGAGCGGAAGACCGGGCCATAGGCGAACTCGGCGTCGGAGGCGCGAAAGCCGCGCGCCTGCTTGTTGTTCCAGCTCGTCAGGTAGCGCTGGTCGACGGTCTGCGGGTGCGCTTCGCAGGGCTCCTGCTCGGAGAAGTTGGTCTGCGGGTTGACGTTGGTCTGGTCGACGGGCGCGCCCGAGAGCAGCGCCGGCGACGGCGGCACGAAGCCCGCCACTCGAACTTCTTCGAGCCCCGAGTCGGCAGGTCGGGATGGGCCTTGCGCGAGCGCTCGGGATTGATCCCGGAGTTGAAGTAGGCGATCTGATCGCCGTCGATGAAGAACCAGTTGAACGTGTACTGGATCTTGCACGCGGCCTCCATGAACTCCTGCGGCGACTCCATCGCCTCCGGGTTGTTGAAGTCGGCGAAGCCGAGCGCCGAGTCGACCTCGTGGTAGTAGGTCGCGCGCAGCTTCGTGAACGCGTACGGCTTGCCCTTGATCAGGCCGCGGTGGGTGACGATCCCGAGCGCGGTGCGCTCGGAGCGGTAGGTCTCCGAGCCCGACGGGGTCGTGTCGCCCGGCGACTGGGTCCACGAGTTGACCCGCTCGAGCACGTCGATCGGCAGGCAGGCGCCGCGGAAGCGGTAGCTCATCGAGGCCATGCGTCGGCTTCGAGCCGTCGGGCTCGCAGAGCTTGACCGCGAAGGTGTCGACGATGTCCTGGCCGGCCGAGGTCGCCGACCAGGCGTAGTCGCGGCCGTGGCCGAGCTGGACGTAGAGGTTGGTGCCGGGGAAGGCGCGTGCCGCGGGCGTCGAGCGGCGGCCCCGACGGGCCGCCGGGCGCGTGGATCTCGAACTCGAGCAGGATCTGCGGCGTGAAGTAGGAGACCTGGGGCCCGAAGACCGCGACGCGGCGCGTCGCCCTTCGACTCCGCTGTCGGAGACCAGCAGCGCGTTCGAGGCGCCCTGCATCGCGCAGGCGCGAGCAGCATCGAGCCGATGTCGGGCAGCTTGCCGCCGGCGTCGCCGCCGGACTGGTCTCGGCGCTCGGCGCTCGTTGCGGCGACGACCTCCTGGGCCACGGTCGTGCCGCGGGTCGGGCAGCGCCGCCTTGGCGCCTTCGGCGACGCGGCATGTAGGGGAAGCGCTTGCCGCGGACCGTGGTCGGTGCCTCGGGGTCGTTGGCGCGGCGGAAGTCCTTCCAGACCTTCATCCCGGCGCGCTTGCCGAAACGCTTGCGCGCCTGCTCCAGCACCAGCGCCGAGTCGACCTCGCTGCCGCCGCCCTTGCCGAAGATCCCGGCGACCAGCGAGGCGATCGAGATCACGTCGGTGACCTTCCAGTCCTCGGGGCCCGCCGGGTGGCCGAGCAGCGCGTACTCGCCCGGCATCAGCAGCGGGTTCGAGCGGATCTCGGCGATCCGCTCGTTGATCCCGGCGACGAAGCTCCGTCACGTCGCGCTGCACCTGGATCGCCGTCGGCGCCGTAGGCCTCGTCGGCGAGGTCGTACTGGACCTGCAGCTCGGAGTCGTTGCGATACGGCGTGTCGGCGAAGACGCTGCGGTCCATCTCGCGGTTGCCCTCCGAGCCGCCGGCGAACGAGGCGAGCTGGGCGCGCCCGGCGTGGCGCAGCGCGTCGATGAAGAACATCCGGTCCTCGGCGGCGATGTAGCCGGCGCCGAACATCGCCCCGGCACGCGTCTCGCCGTAGATCCGCGGCACGCCGAACTGGTCGCGGACGATGGTCACGTCGTCGCGCGGGCTGTAGGTGCGCTCGACGTTGCCGGGCTCGACGCCGAAGGTCGCGTCCTTGTAGAAGTCCGTGAGCTGCGCCTCGCTCAGGCCCGGCGTCGCGTAGACCAGGTCCTCGTACATCTGCAGCTGATCGCTGTCGTGCGGGGGGCGCGCGCCGGTGCCGAGGAAGGCGCGCGATCTCGGCGGCGTTGACGCTCTGGCCCTGTCCCGGCGGGAGGATGTTGAGAAAGCCGCCGGCGTCGTTGTCGCCGTAGGCGCCGGGAGTGGGTGCGGCCGCTGGCGATCGCCGGGAATGCCAGCAAGGCGACGACGATCGACGTGGCAGCGCTCCTCCACGGCCCTCTCATCGCCGCGCGACTTTATCCGCGGCGGCGAGCGCTACGCGCCGGTTCGGCTTGCGTTCGTCGCGCTCGTAGTCGAGCTCGGTCGTGACGCCGAGCGTCGGCCAGCGCCTGGCGCGCCGCTTCGAGGTTCGTCGGCGCTCGCGCACGGCCTGCGCCAGCGGCAGCTCCGTGCCGGCGGTCGCGAGGTCGAAGTAGAACGTGATCGCGCCGACGGGTCCCAGGGCCGCACGCTTGCGCCCGCCGCGGATCTCGGCCGACCCGAGCTCGCCTCGCGCGCAGCGCACGACCTGCATGCTGGCCTCGGTCGCCGTCGAGCCTCGCCGCGCGCTCGAGCTCGTCGGCGACCATCGGGTCGACGCTCGAGCTGCCGATCCAGGCGCCGGCCTGCGCCAGCGTCGCGACCCGCGCCAGCACCTCGTCGACGCTGAGCTCGCCGTCGCAGCCGGCGCCGATCACGGCCAGCGATCCCGTCGACGCGAGGCGCCAGGCGCAGGCCGGCGGCGATCATCACCGCGTCGCACAGCGGGCTCGCCAGACCCGGCTCGTGCGCCGGCGGCGATCGCGTCGCCGCCGACGTCGACGTAGACGACGAGATCGCAGCCGAGCAGGCCCGCCGCCGCCGCGATCCCCGACTCCGCTCCCGCGGGCACCTTCGGTGACATCGATCAGCACCGTCGGGCTGCCGAGATGCGAAGCGAGATGAGATTCCGAGAACGCGCACTCCCTCGGGCGTCGTCGTGTCTCGGTCCCGCAAGCACGGCGTGCGCGCCCGAGCGGATCGCCGTCCTTGATCTGGCGCACCGACCGCGGCCCCGGGTAGGGGTCGACCGGCAGCCGCTCCCAGGCGACCCCGCCGAGCACGAACGGGGTTCCGAGCGCCTCGCAGCGCCGGGCGACCGCGAGCGCGCCGACGACGTCGCCGCCTCCGCCGATGCCGAGCACGAGGACGCGGCGCGCTTTGCTGACGCGCCGCTCGAATGACGGCGTCATGCCGGTCCGACCCCCTCGGCCCGCGTCAGCCGCTTAGAGACATTCAGGCGAGCGCGGGTTCGACGTTGCAGATCTCGCGGATCGCCGCAGCGGCCCGCGTCGAACTCCTCGTCGGCCATCACCGGCGTGCCCTCGAAGGGCAGCTCGCGATCGATCTCGACCCAGGAGCGACAGCCGTGGTACTCGTCGCGCACGCGCACCGTCACCGGCCGCGGGATCCGGTGGACCCGCAGCAGCAGAACGTGCAGCGGATGCGTGCGCTTCCAGCGCAGGCGCTTGGTCGCGTAGTCCTGCGTCCAGACGTGAAACGGCGAGAGCAGGTCGACGATGCGCGGATCGTCGGTCTCGAAGTGGTCGGCGACCTCGGCCCAGGCACGAATCCGGACCCGGTCGGGCTGCGGGATGCCGCCGTCCTGCAGCAGCGCGCGCGGCGGCGGCTCCTCGTCGGGCCAGACGCCCTCCTCGAGCGCGCGGCGCAGCTCGGGGTGATGCGACTCGCGCACGAGATCGTTGCGCTGATGGTCGAAGGTGGGGTAGAGGAAGAACTGCTCGTGCTCGAGCTCGAAGTGCTTGTTCTCCTCGCGGATGCCGCCCTTGCGCAGGGTGAGCAGCTGCTCACCCTCGGACAGCGCGCGGATTGTGACGGCCCACTCTTTGAAGGCAATAGGCATAGATTCGTTGGTTCGGGGAGTTTGACGTTGAGGGGCTGGAACTTGGCCCTGGGAGGGCGTTCCGGCCCGGTCGAGATGCCGCAGTCTAGACAAGGCAGGCGCGAAATTCCAAGTTTGTGATCAAAGTTGCAGTTCATGCTGCCTGAGCCGTGGCCGCCGCCGCCCGGGGTCTCGATTCGCAGCCGGTCGCCCGGACGCAGCTCGCCCGCGCATTTCGCCGGCAGCTCGCTCGCCGTTGAGCAGGTTGCGGCCCGGTGCGCCGTCGCGCGCCGCCATCGCGGCCGTTCGGCGGCGTGCCGGCGCCGCTCCGTGATCAGGGTGAAGCGCATCGGCGCCAGCGCCTCGAGCTCGCGCACGATCCCGTCGCCGCCGCGGTGGCGGCCGCCGCCGCCCGAGCCGCGCCTGATCGAGAGCTCGCGCACGCGCAGCGGGTACTCGGTCTCGAGCGCCTCGACCGGGGTGTTGAGCGTGTTCGACATCGCGACGTGGATCGCGCTCGGGCCCGTCGGCGTCGGGGCAGGCGCCCTGGCCGCCGCCGATCGTCTCGTAGTAGGTCCACTGCCCTTCGTCGGCCGGCTCGGGCGCCGCCGAGCGTCAGGTTGTTCATCGTTCCCTGTCCCTGGGCCGGCGCCGGCGTCGGCCCCGGCGAGCGCGGCGATCACGAGGTCGGCGACGCGGCTCGAGGTCTCGACGTTGCCGGCGGCGACGGCGGCCGGTGCACGGGCGTTGAGCACGCAGCCCTCCGGGGCGATCGACCTCGACCGGACGGTGCGCCCCGGCCGACGGCGGCGCCTCGGGGTCGGTGAGCACGCGCACGGCGAAGAACGCCGCCGACTTGGTCACCGCGAGCGGGCAGTTGAGGTTGCCGTCGACCTGTTCGTCGCTGCCGGTGAAGTCGAGCCGAAGCTGCTCGCCGGCGATCGTCGCGCGAACCCGCAGCGAGATGTCCTGCGAGCCGTCCGGGCCGCCTTCGAGCACGTCGGTTGCCTCGTAGTCGCCGTCGGGCAGCGCCGCGATCGCTGCCTTGGAGCGTCGCTCGCCGTAGTCGAGGATCTCGGCCATGCCGGCGGTCGAGACGCGTCGGCGCCGCCGCGCTCGACCAGCTCGGCCAGGCGTCGCTCACCGGTCAGGTTCGCCGCCCGCTGCGCGCGCAGGTCGGCCAGCCGCTCGGCCGGGTTTCGCATCCGCTCGGCGAGCTCTCGCAGCGTCTCGTCGTCGGCGCGCGTCGGCGAGATCACGATGCCCTCGTGCTCGAGTCGCGACGAGTCGGCGGGCATCCCGCCCGGCGTCGGCCCGCCGACATCGGCGTGATGGGCGCGGCTGGCGGCGAAGCCGATCGGGCTCGTGCTCGCCGTCGGCGAACACGGGCGAGATCAGGGTGATGTCGGGGAGGTGGGTGCCGCCCGCGTAGGGGTCGTTGAGGATCCAGGCGTCGCCGGGCCGCTGCTCGCGTCCGAGCACGGCGGCGACGGCGTCGGGCATCGAGCCGAGGTGCACGGGGATGTGCTCGGCCTGCATCACGAGCTCGCCGCCGGCGTCGAAGAGCGCGGTCGAGCAGTCGCGGCGCTCGCGGATGTTGGGCGAGTGGGCGGAGCGGATCAGCACCGCTCCCATCTCGTCACAGACAGCGCGCAGGGCGCCGATCAGCACCTGCAGCGAGACAGGGTCGAGCCGCGTGCTCATCGCTGCGTCTCGCCGCGCGGCGACGATCGTCCCCGCCTCGTCGACGCTCGGCCGACCAGTTCGGCGGCAGCACCAGAGTCGACTCCGGCAGCTCGAAGATGCAGGGCCCGTGAGCCTGTGTGCCGGCAGGCGGTTCGCCTCGCAGGACCTCGGCGTCGACCCATTCGCCGGCGAAGCGCGCTGGTCGGGTTTCGCGCTCGAAGCTCGGCGCCCGACGTGGCCCTCGGCCGCGGCTTCGGGCCCGGCTCGATCACCGCGACGCGGATCGTGACCAGCTCGACCTCGGCCTCGGGGTCGCGATAGCCGTAGCGACGCTCGTGCTCGGTGGCGAACAGCTCCGCGAGCTCGGAGGGCTCGGGGCCGGGCGAGGCCTCGACGGCGAGCTCGAAGCCCTGCCCGCGGTAACGGAGCTCGTAGCTGACCTCGACCCTGTGCTCGGCGATCCCGCTCTCGAGGCCGCGGCGAAGCGCATCGACCTCCGCCGCGATGCGCTGCGCGGTCAGCGACCGACCGCTCAGCATCACGGTGCGGGCGGTGTCGCGGCGACGCTCGGACGCCAGCAGGCCGAGCGCCGAGAGCACGCCGCTGGCGCGCGGGCAGACGATTCGCTCGATCCCGAGCTCCTCGGCGATCGCGGCGGCATGCATCGGGCCGGCGCCGCCGAAGGGCAGCAGCGCGTAGTCGCGGGGGTCGACGCCGCGCTCGACGGTGACGACGCGCAGGGCGCGCACCATCTCCTGGTTGGCGACCCGCGACGATCCCCTCGGCTGCCTCCAGCGGCTCGATCTCGAGCTCGCGCGCCAGGCGCTCGACCGCCGCCTCGGCGGCTTCGACGTCGAGCTGCATCGTCCCCGCCAGCTGCGAGTCGGCGTCGAGGCGGCCGAGGATCAGGTTGGCGTCGGTCACCGTCGGCTGCTCGCCGCCGCGCCCGTAGCACGCAGGCCCGGGCTCGGCACCGGCCGAGCGGGGCCCGACCCGCAGCGCTCCGCCCGAGTCGCGCCAGCCGATCGACCCGCCGCCGGCGCCCACCGTGTGGACGTCGACCATCGGCAGCTGGATCGGTCGGCCGCCGACCTCGCGCCCGTCGGTCTTTCGCACGCGGCCGGCGTCGACCACGCAGACGTCGCAGGAGGTGCCGCCCATGTCGAAGCCGAGCGCGTTGCCGTCGCCCGACAGCTCGGCCACCAGGCCGGCTCCCACCGCGCCGCCGGCGGGCCCCGAGAGCACGCTCCAGGCGCCGGCGTCTGCCGCTTCCTCGGACGCGGCGACGCCGCCCGACGACAGCATCACCGCCGGCGCCGGCAGCCCCTCGGCGCTCGCGGCCTCGCCGAGGCGGCTCAGATAGCGACCGAGAAGGGGGGAGAGGTAGGCGTCGATGACGGTCGTCGAGCAACGCTCGTACTCGCGAAACTGCGCCAGCACCTCGCTCGAAGCCGAGACGTGGACGTCCGGCAGGCGCTCGCGCAGGCGTGAGGCGATCGCCTCCTCGTGGCGCGGATCGAGGTACGAGAACAGGAGGCAGATGGCCACCGACTCGGCGCCGCTGCGCTCGACCTCGGCGACGAGTCGCTCGATCTCGGCGTCCTCGAGCGCCTCGACGCACGCCGTCGGGCCCGACTCGCTCCGCGGCCTCGATTCTCATCTCGCGGGCCGACCAGCGGCGGTGGCTTCGGCGCGCACAGCCGGTACAGATGAGGCCGGTCCTGGCGGGCGACGTCGAGCAGGTCCGCGAAGCCGTGCGTGGCGATCAGCGCCGTCTTCGCGCCGCGCTGCTCGAGCAGGGCGTTGGTGCCGACGGTCATGCCGTGGGCGAAGCTCTCGATCTCGGCCGGCTCGGCGCCGGCGCGCTCGAGCGCCAGCGCCACCGCGGCGAGCACGCCATCGGACTCGGCGCCGGGCGTGGTCGGCGCCTTCGCCGTGTGCAGAGCTGCGGCCGTCGAAGACGACGGCGTCGGTGAACGTCCCGCCGACGTCGACTCCGAGCAGCATGCCGCGACACTATTGCCGCGAGCGCTAGACCGTGGGAGCCGGCTCCATCCGCGTCGTCGAAGGCTTCCACCGGAATCTCGGGACCGTCGAAGCTCTCCTCGAGGTGCTTGTGCGACGGGCAGTAGTCGCGACCCGGCAGCGGCTCGCGCTGACAGGGCGTGCCCTTGCGCGTGTGCGCGCGGCACTGTCGCGGGATCCCGTCGAGGCCGGCGCCCTCGGGCATGCGCTCGAGGAACGCCAGCGCCAGCGTGATGTTGCGATCGATCACGTTCCAGACCCGGCACTGGTCCTTGATCGCGAAGTGCATCCGCACCTCGGCGAACAGCGTGCGAGCCGGGCGGGCGAAGTAACGGCGGTCATAGGTGAGGCGCCGAATCACTTCCTCACAGGCGTCGAGGACGGCCTGCTTGTTGCGACATCCGGTCGGATCGCGATCGTCCTCGACGACTGCCGAGGCGATCTCACGGTAGATCGAACGGCTGAAGCGGTACATCTCTCTCCTTACCCCTGGTTCCAATCCCTGGAGCCCCCGGGACTTCCGTGTGCATCCCTCCGAGGCATGAGCAGTTTCCCCAATCGGTTGTGAATGTTCAAGAGCGATTGATTAAGAACGTATTAACCGATCGGGGGATATTTGAATCATTCGATCGAACGAGCGCATGAACCCGATCGGAGTCCCCCGCGGGTCCGATCTTGTCGGCGAACGGCGGTTACGGCGAGTCGGTTGAACCGCCGTTCTCGCTCGCTGTGGACAGTGCACTACCCACCGTTCGCGAATTTATTCACGATCGGACGATAGACGTCCACCAATTGCTGCCGGAGTGGACTAAACGATTCAGACCCAGCGCTCGAGCCGCAGCTCGCCGAGCCGATCGACGACGAGGTGCCCGTGTTCGAGATCGGGGTCGGGGAGCGGGAAGTCGCTGCGGCGATGCACCCCGCGCGACTCACGGCGCTCCAAGCGCCGCGCGGGCGATCAGCCGCGCGAGCGGATAGGCGTCGTCGAGCAGGGGCTGCGAGTCCGATCGCGTCGCGCTGGGGACCGGCATGCGCCCAGACCGCCTCTCGCGTCTGCGGGGTCGGTGGCTCGAAAGCGCCAATCGCCGATTGCCGGCGGCTCGCCGCGATCGGGCTCGGCGACCGCCGCTCGCGCCGCGCGGCTGCCGAACACGAAGCACTCGCTGAGCGAGTTCGAGGCGAGCCGGTTGGCGCCATGGAGGCCGGTGCACGAGCACTCGCCGACGGCGTAGAGGCCCGGCAGCGTCGTGCGGCCCTCGAGGTCGCAGGCGATCCCGCCGATCAGATAGTGCGCCGCGGGCGCGACCGGGACCGGCTCGCGCGCCGGGATCGAGCCCGGCTGCCGCGCAGATCGCGAAGACGTTCGGGAAAGCGCTCGGGCGAGAGCTGGCGCAGGTCGAGCAGGACGTGCGTCGTGTCGTCGGCCTCGATGCGATCGAGAATCGCGGCCGTGACCTGATCGCGCGGCGCGAGCTCGTCGGTGAAGCGCCGGCCGGCGGCGTCGAGCAGGGTCGCGCCCTCGCCGCGGACCGCCTCGGTGATCAGGCGCCCGTCCTGCGGCTTGCCCGGCAGCGCCAGCGCCGTCGGATGAAACTGACAGAGCTCGAGGTCGGCGAGCTCGGCCCCGGCGGCGTGCGCGAGCACGGCGCCCGGCTCCGATCGCGCCCCACGGGTTGGTCGTTCGGCTCCACAGGGCCGCGCCGCCGCCGGTCGTCAGCACCGTCGCTCGCCCGGCGATCGCGCCGCGGTCGGTGATCACGCCGGCGCAGCGTTCGCGTCGCTCCACAGCGCCTGCGCCGAGGCGCCCTCGAGCACCTCGATGCCGCGGCTCCGCGGCGACCAGCTCGGCCAGCCGCGAGGTGATCGCGCGACCCGTCTCGCTGCCGCCGGCGTGGACGATGCGCCGCGCCGAATGGCCGCCCTCGAGCCCGAGCGCGAGCGCGCCGTCGGGATCGGTGTCGAAGCGCACGCCACGCTCCTGCAGCTGGGCGACCGCGGCCGGCGACTTCGCGGGTGAGGACGTCGACGGCGCTCGTGCGGCAGAGGCCGCGGCCCGCGGCGAAGGTGTCGGCGGCGTGGCGGCCGGGCGAGTCGTCGGGCGCAAGCGCGGCCGCGAGCCCGCCCTGAGCCCAGTAGCTCGAGCTCTCGGCCAGCGTCTTTCGCGAGACGAGGATGGTCGCGGCGCCGGCGGCGGCGGACTCGAGCGCGACGTGGAGGCCGGCGGCGCCGCCGCCGATCACCAGCACGTCACATGCGCGGTCACGGTTCAAGAGCGGGGTACCGTACTCGCCACCCGTGACCCTCTACGTCTCACACCCGTCCTCGCACCTTCACGACACGGGCGCGCATCCCGAGAACGCCGGCCGCCTCGTCGCGATCGAGGCCGCGCTCGACGACGCGGGCTGGCTCGGGCTCGAGCGCCTCGAGGCGCCGGCGGCGACGCGCGAGCAGCTCACCCGCGTCCACGACGCCGGGACACGTCGACGCGATCGAGGCCTTCTGTGCGAGCGGCGGGGGCATGATCGACATGGACACGGTGGCCGCGCCCGATTCGTTCGAGGCTGCTTCGCGGGCCGCCGGCGGCGCCGCCGCGGCGGCCGAGCTCCTGCTCGCGGGCGAGGCGACCGCGGCGTTCTGCGGCCTGCGCCCGCCCGGCCACCACGCCGAGCGCGACCGCGCGATGGGCTTCTGCCTCTTCAACAACGCCGCGGTCGCGGCGCGACACGCGATCGATGCCTGCGGCGCCGAGCGCGTCCTGATCCTCGATTGGGACGTCCATCACGGCAACGGCACGGAGGCGATCTTCGCCGCCTCCAGCGACGTCCTCTACGCCAGCATCCACCAGTGGCCGCTGTATCCGGGCACCGGTGCGGCCGAGTACGCCGGCGAGGGCGAGGGCGAGGGGTTCACCGTCAACCTGCCGGTGGCCGCGGGCGCCGGCGGCGAGGAGTTCATGGCGCTGGTCGAGCACGTCGATCGCCCCGATCGCACGCTCGTTCGAGCCCGACCTGATCGTGATCTCGGCCGGCTATGACGCCCACCGCGACGACCCGCTCGCCTCGTGCCGGGTCGAGACCGAGGCCTACGCGGCGATGACGGCGACCATGCGCGACGTCGGGCGCGAGCTCGAGGCGCCGCTGCTGGTCTGCCTCGAAGGCGGCTACTCGCCGACCGCGCTGGCCGCGTCGGTGCTCGCGACGCTCGAGGCGCTCGACGGCGACCGGGCGCCTTCCGAAGCCGATCGCGCGGCCGCCGAGCCGCACCGGGCGCGGCTCGCCGAGCGCTGGGACCTCTAGATCGGCACACGTTCGCGCGAGCGGTCTTTGCGGCTGCGTCTAGTTCGGCGAATCGCGGCCGCCGACGATCGCTCGCGTTCATCCACGAGAGGAGGCAGCTTGCACGCAGCCATCGGATATCTACACGCGACCGCGCTCGCGATCCGCGAGCGCATCACCGGCGACGAGCGGGGCCAGGGGACGGTCGAGTACGTCGGCCTGATCCTCCTGGTCTCGATGCTGATGGTCGGAATGGTCGTCGCGATGCGGACGTTCAACGGCTCTCAGGGAACGAGATCGCCGAGGCGATCATCGGCAAGATCAAGCAGGCTGTTCAGGCGATCTCGTTCAAGTGATCCAGAGGCGCCAGGACCGGGCGTCCCGCTTGGTCCTGACGCCTCCTGGGACGCCGGGTCAGGCCGGCGTGTTCGTGTACTCGTCGCGGCGCCGGGGCCAGCCCTCGATCGCGCCGTGGTCGCGTCCTTTCGGCGCGCGGTCGAGCAGTCCCCAGGTGGCGTTGAGGGCGTCGGTGCCGCGGTCGTAGCAGGTGTAGGTGTGGTAGACGACGCCGTCTTCGAGCGCGAACGCGCTCAGCGCCATCAGCTCCACGTCGTGGACGACGTCGACCCCCGCTCCGCTCGGCGTGCCGAAGTTCCAGCCGGTGCCGTTGTCGCGGTCCTCCTCGGTCCAGGCGCTGAAGTCGCGGTTGAAGTCGCTGTCGGCCGAGGAGACCCAGGGAATGCTCCAGCCCATTCGCTCCTTGTAGGCGTTGAGGGTCTCCAGCGGCGAGCGCGAAGCGAGGACGAAGCTCACGTCGTGAGCCTTGCAGGTGGGCGTGAGTGCCGTCGAAGGTGTCGGTGGCGAAGGTGCAGCCGGGACAGCCCTCGGGCGTGTTCGGGCCGTGCATGAAGTGGTAGACGATCAGCTGCGAGCTGCCGTCGAAGAGCTCTGCGAGCGTCTTCGTTCCCTCGTTCGTGTCGAAGCGGTACTCCTTTTCGACGGCCACCCACGGCAGCGCCCGGCGCTCGCGCGCGAGCTCGTCGCTTCGGTGGGTCAGCTCCTTCTCGCGAGCGAGGAGCTCCTTTCGCGCCGCGAGCCATTCGTCGCGGCTGCCGACTGTGTGCTCGGTCATTTTCGTCCTTCCTTTCCTCGTTTGCCTCTGTGTGCATGAGACAGGCGAAGGCACTCGAAGTAATCGCACCCTGACAGACTGGCGCCATGGCCCGAAGCTACGACCGCAGCGCCGCCGACGTCCGTCCCGTCTCGATCGAGCCCGGATTCGTCCGCACGGCGACCGGCTCGTGCCTGTACGAGCAGGGCGAGACGCGGGTCATCTGCACCGCCTCGGTCTCGAGCTCGGTGCCGAAGTGGCTCGAGGGCAAGGGCCGCGGCTGGGTCACGGCCGAGTACGCGATGCTGCCGGCCTCGACGGGCGATCGCAAGCAGCGCGACTCCGCCCGCGGGCGTCCCGACGGGCGCTCGACCGAGATCCAGCGGCTGATCGGGCGTTCGCTTCGCGGCGTCGTCGATCTCGAGGCGCTGCCCGACCGCTCGGTCTACGTCGACTGCGACGTTCTTCAGGCCGACGGCGGCACCCGCTGCGCCTCGATCACCGGCGGCTACGTCGCCCTGCGCCTCGCCTTCAACAGCCTGCTCGAGGCGGGCGAGCTCGAGCGCGACCCGCTCACCGGCTCGGTCGCGGCGATCTCGTGCGGCGTCGTCGGCGGCGAGCTGCTGTGCGATCTCGACTACTCCGAGGACTCCAATGCCGAGGTCGACGCCAACATCGTCATCACCGGCGAGGGTGGCCTGATCGAGGTCCAGGCGACCGCCGAGCAGACCCCCGTCTCGCGCGCCTCGCTCGACCAGCTCCTGGGCTTGGGCGAGGCAGCGATCGCCGGCCTGCGCGAGAAGCAGTCCGAGGCCTGCGGCGGGCTGCCAGCCGTGCTGATGGCGCCGCCGCGTCTGGTCGTGGCGACGCGAAACGACCACAAGCTTCGCGAGCTCGGCGAGATCCTCGACGGGGTCGAGCTGGTGCCGATGCCGGCCGATCTCGAACTGCCGCCCGGAGACCGGCAAGACCTTCGCCGAGAACGCCGCTGGTCAAGGCGCGCACCGCCCACGCGGCCACCGGCGAGCCGGCGATCGGCGACGACTCGGGTATCGCCGCCGCCGCCCTCGGCGGCGGCCCGGGCGTGCACTCGGCTCGCTTTGCCGGCCCGCAGCGCGACCGACGAGCAGAACCTCGACCTGCTGCATCGCCAGCCTCGAAGGCCACGAAGACCGCTCCGTCGCCTACGTCTGCGTCATCGCCCACATCGACGGCGACGGAGCCGAGCATCTGTACGAGGGGCGCTGCGAGGGCACGCTGATTCGCCAGCCGCGCGGCGCCGGCGGCTTCGGCTACGACCCCGCCTTCGTCCCGCTCGACACCGGTGCCGGCGACGAGCGCACGATGGCCGAGCTCGAGCCGGATGAAAAGCACGCGATCAGCCATCGCGGGCGCGCGGCGCGAGCGCTCGCGGCGGGGATCGGGCTCGGCCGCAGCGCCGTGAACGGCTCGTGATCCGGACCAAGTCCGGCGCCGCCGGGCTCTCGATCGCATCGAACTCGGTCCTGATCGTGCTCAAGCTCGCCGCCGGCGCGATCACCGGCTCGATCGCGATCATCACCGAGGCGATCCACTCGGCGATCGACCTGCTCGCCTCGGTCATCGCCTTCGTCTCGGTGCGCAAGGCCGACGAGCCCGCCGACCGCGAGCACCCCTACGGCCACGAGAAGCTCGAGAACCTCGCGGCGGCGATCGAGGGCATGCTGATCCTGGTCGGCGCCGGGATCATCATCTTCGAGGCGACCCGCCGCCTGGCGATGGGATCGGAGATCGAGAACCTCGGCATCGGCATCGCCGTGATCGGCTTCTCCGCGGTCGCCAACCTCGCCGTCTCGACCTTTCTCTATCGCCGCGCGCGGGCGCTGGACTCGCCGGCGCTGGAGGGTGACGCCGCGCACCTGCGCACCGATGCGATGACCTCGTTCGGCGTGCTCGTCGGGCCTCGCCTTGGTCGAGATCACCGGCGAGCCGGCGTTCGACGCGATCGCCGCCCTGGCCGTGGCGGTGGCGATCGTCGTCGCCGGCATCCGCATCCTCAGCCGCTCCAGCCGGGTCCTGGTCGACGAGGCGCCGCCGGCGGAGGAGCTCGACCAGATCGAGGCCGCGATCGCCTCGAGTCGCGCCCAGATCCCCGAGATCGCCGGCTACCACAAGCTGCGCGCCCGCCGCGCCGGCGCGCGCCTGTACGTCGACTTCCATCTCCAGTTTCGCGCCGGGACCTCGCTCGAATCCGCGCACGACAACACGCACACGATCCGCAAGGCGATCGAGGCGAAGATCCCCAACTCCGAGGTGCTGATCCACACCGAGCCCGAGGGCTCCTATCGCCCGCCGGAGATCGCCAGCGAAGGGCCCTACCGGGCGGGTTGACCGGCATGCGTTGCTTGCGGGGCCGTGTGGGAGTAGGGTCGATCGACGGTTCCCAACGAAAGGCGCACCATGGATACCTACGTGATTCTTCGTCGAAGCGGCTGGCAGTCTCCGGATGAGCTGCAATCGGCTGCCGAGCGCTCGACCCAGGCCGGTGACGAGATGTCGGACGACATCCGCTGGATTCGCAGCTACGTCCTGGACGAGGGCGGTGGGCCGGTCGGGACGGTCTGCGTCTATCAGGCGACCAGCCCCGAGGCGATCCGCGACCACGCCTCGCGGGCCGGCCTGCCCGCTCGACGAGATCATCCCGGTCGCGGACACGGTCATCGTTCGCCCCGACCCGGAGCCGGCTTCGGCCTGAGCAGGAGGCCTAGAGCAGGTTCACCGCCGCGGCGAGCCCGACGGCGACGAACGATGATCGAGTAGCCGCTGTAGCCGTTGAGCGCCAGCACCAGCGCCGCCAGCGCGCAGACGCCGACGACCGCCAGCCAGGATGCTTTCTCCCACCGCACGCTCGCTATTGTCGCCGACGTGCCAGACCGATCGCCTTCCGCCGCGGCGAGCGCTGCCGTCGCCGAGGTCGCGCTGGATCGGCTCGTGGAGATCTCGGCGGATCTGCGCGGCGCCGCGATCCTCGACTCGACGTGCGAGGTTCTGGCCGCGACGGGCGATCCCGATGCTTGGCAGTCGGCCGCCAGGAGCTTCGTCGAGGCGGCCGACGCGGCGGCGGGGCAGAGCATCAGCCAGGCGCATGTGGGCACCGAGGACGGTGAGGTCTTCGCCGTTCGCCAGGGTGGCTTCACCGTCGTCGCCGCCGCCGATCGCTTCGCGCTTGCCGGGCTGATGCTGTTCGACATCCGCTCGGTGTTGCGCGAGATGACCAGCGGGGATCACGGCGCGGTTGGCGCGGCCGGGGCGAAAGCCGAGGCCGCCTGATGCCGCCAAAGCCTCACCGGGTCGCTGCTCGACCGCGTCAGCGCCTACGCCGACGAGGCCTCCGCCTACCTTCGCCGCCGCCGGCTCACGCGCCGCCCCTTCGCCCGCGTCCACATCCCGGGTGGGCGCATCGTCGCCTGCTCGGCCGAGACCGACGAGGGCCGCGAGCTCTTTCTCGCCGCGGCCGAGGTGCTCGACGCGGCGCGCTGAGCGCTCGAACGCGTGTCCGTTCGGCGGCCGCGGTCGCGCAGTCACGACTGCGCCGATAGCCTTGCCGGATGCTCGCAATCGCTCGCCGCCGCGCGCGTCGCGGTCACGCCGTCTCGTGCTCGCCGCGCCGGCGCCATCGGCGCTGAAGCCGCCGCCGTCGCTCGGCGGCAAGTGCGGCGTCTTTCCGCGCCCCGGCGCCGATGTCGCCGCCGACGCGCCCTCGCTGGCCGACCAGCGCGCCTGGAACCAGGACATCTCCGGCGCCCCGGTCGCCGCCAACTCCGACGCGATCATCGACTACGTCGGCTCCGACGAGCTTCATCCCGACTTCGGCTCGCCGCGCGCCTACGGCATCCCCTACAAGGTCGTCGGCAAGCGCGCGAAGCGGACCAAGGTCAAGTTCACCGCCTACGGCGACGAGTCCGACAAGGGCAAGTACCGGGTGCCGCTGAAGGCGCCGGTCGAGGGCGGCGCGAACGCCGACGGCGACCGCCACGTGCTCGCCTACGACAAGGCGCGCTGCAAGCTCTACGAGCTCTACCGCGCCTTCCCGAAGACGAAGGCAAAGCGCTGGGAGGCCGACTCCGGCGTGATCTGGGACCTGCGAAGCGCCGGGCTGCGGACCGAGGGCTACACCTCCGCCGACGCCGCCGGGCTGCCGATCTTCCCCGGCCTCGTTCGCTACGACGAGGTCGCGGCCGGCGAGCGTCGACCACGCGATCCGCGTCACCTTCGAATCGACCCGCGACGCCTGGATCAACCCCGCCTCACACTGCGCCGGCGACACCGACAACGCCGCCGCGCCGCCGATGGGCCTGCGCCTGCGGCTGAGGGCCGGCTACGACATCTCGCGGCATCTCCGGCGACGCGCGAGGTGATCGCCGAGGCGTTCAAGCGCTACGGGATGATCGTCGCCGACAACGGCTCCGACTGGTTCTTCCAGGGCAGCTCCGACCCGCGCTGGGACGACGACGATCTCAACCAGCTCAAGGAGATCCCGGGCTCGGCGTTCGAGGTCGTGCGCTCGGAGGCCGAAGTCCACGCCTGCTGAGCGGCTGTCGCGCGCTCAGCCGCCGTCGCTGAGCGCGATCATGCCGGCGGTGACGCCGAGGTAGGCGGTGCCGTCGGGGCCGAGCGCGAGCCCGGCGTAGTTGTTGTTGTAGGAGAGGCCCGAGCCGGCGTATTGCATCCACTGGGTGATGCCGGTCTTGAAATCGATCGCGGTCCAGTAATAGCCCTGGGCGGCGGGGTCGGGCGGGCGCGTGTAGGTGTAGATGAGCCCGGTCGTGGTCGAGAGCTTGGGCACGACGCTGGGGGCGCGGGCGTCCATGTTCGTCCACTTGGGCTTGCAGCCGCGGCCGTTTCGCTTCACGTCGACGCGGGCGAATCCGGGCTCGGTCACCGCTCCCGCCGACGGCCCGAACGGGTTCTGATAGCCGTAGTTGTTCTCGACCACCAGCGCCCGCCCGGCGGTGATCAGCGAGTTCTCGGTGGCGCTGCCGCCGACGCCGAACACCGGCTGTTGACAGACGGTGCGCTTCTCGCCGCGCTCGAGCTTTCGCTCGGTGCGGTAGACGACGATGTTCATCGGGTCGGCGTTGTCGGTGATCGCGACGTAGCCGTTGTCCATGATCGTCGGCGTCGTGCCGGAGCCGGCGTTGACCTGGCTCGGCTTGACGATGCCCGAGTTCGGATAGCGCTTCTTCCACACGATCCGCGGCTTGCCGTTGGGCTTTGCCTTGAAGCGATACATGCGCTTGTCGGAGACGATGTAGACGCCGTCGTCGCCGACCGCGAACGAGTTCTGGATCGCCTCGCCGGTTGTCTTCACCTTCAGCTTGCCGGTCTTGGTGTTCGAAGGTGCCGACCTTGCCGTTGGCCTTGGAGACGAACCAGACCAGGCGGTTGAAGTCGGGCAGGGCGGAGGTGATGCGCTCGGTCTCCTCGTCGAGCACCGGGGTGAGGTCGTAGTCGCGCTTGAGCACGAAGCCGTCGCCGGTGGGCGTCTGGCCGAGGACGTAGATGTGGTCGGTCTTGGTCGGGATCCACATCCGGTCCTTCTGGTCGAGATAGAAGTAGCCGCCGCCGGTGAAGTTCTGATACTCGGGCGTGTCCGGCGGGTCGGGCGCGTCGGGCAGCGTGTACTCGGCGATGATCTGAAGCGTCTGCGGGTCGATGATCCTCGCCGTCGGCGGCGACGACCAGCGAGGGACAGACGGTGACGATGCGCCCGGCCTTGTCGAAGGCGAGCGAGCCGCACAGCGCCGGCGGCATCGACTCCGAGCGCGTGACGAGCGAGTTGCCGAGCGGGCCGTTTCGCTGATAGGCGTCGGTCATCCAGGTGTCGTTGTGGATGTTCGAGTCGGGGTTGGCGGCCATGAACGGGTTCTGCGGCGCGATCGTCGGATTGGCGATCTCGTTCGCGATGGCGGGGCCGCCGGAGAACGCCGGCAGGGTTGGCGTGCCGACGGGGACGATCGGCTCGGCGGCGGCGGGGGCGGCCGAGATCGCGAGGGCGGCGACGGCGAGCGATGCGATACGGCGCCTCATCGCCGCGAAGCTATCACCGCCTCCGCCGCCGCGCGCCGATCGCTCGGTCGAGGGTGCAGTTACTCGGGCTGAGGCCGAGTAACTCGCCCTTCGATGGCGGTTCGAAGCGGGAAAGTCTGCAATTTGCGAATCCCATCGGCGCTCGAAGTCGGGTCGGTTCTTAGGATCGCCGCAGGACGACCGGTGGCACAGGGGGCGTTGGGATGCGATGGGCAAGACAGGTCCGAAGCGAAGGGTCGGGGCGGTACCTCTGAGATCCAGGGGGCGTGCCGATGGCGATCGGGCTTGTTGCTCACGGGACGCAGAATGAAACCCGTCAACGCACCATCTCGCCTGCGACGCGTTCCGCTCCGTGGCCGTGCGAACGAGGATTGGCGCGAGCGTTCCGGCCGTTTGTTCTCCCAGTTCGAGCGACAGGCGCGGGCGATGGTCCGGCGCGCGTTTCGCGGGGCGTTCTCCGACCACGAGATCGACGACGTCTATGCCGGCGCCTGGACGGGGACCCTGCGGGCGCTCGCCGGTCGCCACGGCGAGATGACCGATGACGAGATCCGCAGCTATGTGCTCACGGCCGTCGCGAACCAGGCCAGCCGCGAGCTGCGCCGTCGCAAGCGCAAGCCAACCGCTCCGCTCGAGCTCGTCGTCGAGGCGATTCCCGACGACGGCGACGCGCCGGACCTACGAGCAGAGAGCGCCGAGCAGTCGCAGATCGCGCGCGACCTGCTGACCTCGCTGCCACCGCGCCGGCGCGCCGTGATGTTGCTGCGCTACGGCTGGGGGCTCGAGCCGAAGCAGATCTGTGGGCTCGTCAATGGGCTTTCGCCACGTGCCTACCGCAAGGAGATCACGAAAGGAGTCGACCAGCTGACCGCGCGGATGCGCGCGCTGGAGACGGGCGGTGGTGCTCGGAGCGAGAGCCGATCCTGAAGAGCTACGCGGCCGGCCTCGCCGACGGCGAAGAAGCACGGCAGGCCAAGGCTCACATGGCCCATTGCCGCGAGTGCGCGCAGTTCGTCGCGCGACTGCGCGGCCACCTCCACGATCTCGGATCGAGCGTGGTTCTGGCAGGCGCGATCGACGGCATCGACGCGAAGCTCTCGATCGGCGACCGCGTGGCGGACCTCGGAGATCGGGCGAAAGACGCGGCCGGGGGCTTGGTCGGGCGAGGTGGCGTCGATGAGCTCGGGCCGAGCATCGTCAGCAGCGGTGGCGCCAAGGGTGCGGGCGCAGCCGGCGCCGGAGTGTTGGCGAAGGTCGCTGGCCTCGGAACCGCGGGCAAGCTGGCCGTCGCATGTCTCGGCGGCGGTGTTGCCGCGACGGCGTGTGTCGCAGCCGGGATCGGGCCGATCGGCTCCGGCGGTGGGCAACGAGACGGCTCGGAGCCGGTGAGGCCGAACGCTTCTCCGCGCGAGCAATCGGTCGGGGTCGAGGCGACGCCGGTTCCGGCGACGCTTCCCTCGCAGCTCGAGACGCAACCGGCGCCGCCGGCCACAGCTGCCCCGACTGCGCCGGAGCAAGAGCCCGAGGCGCAGCGCCAAGCGGTCGATGCGCCGGTTCAACCCTTGGCAGAGTCGGCGCCGCCGGTTCAGCAGGAGTTCACTCCCGATGCTGCGGCGGTGCCAGTGAGCGGCGGCTCGACCGATGTCGACGACTCGAACGGCGCATCGGCCGGAACGGTGCGAGAGGAGTTCGGTCCTTGAGGGCGCCGTGCTGGCTGGCGGTGGCGGTCGTGGTGACGAGCGTCGCGGCCGTTGCCGTCGGCGGCGCAGGCTGCGGGGGCCGGCTACTACGTCTCGCAGTGCCATGACTTCTTTCGAGCGACGCCGGATATCCCGGAGGCCGATCGGGCGGTGGACCGTATCTCGCCGAGGACAAGTGCACGAGTCGGGCGCGGCCGCTCTGGAGATCAGGAACGCCGGGAGCGGCAGTGATCAACCAAGGACGCGCAGTACACGATGACCGCCCCTCCGGGCACCGCGATCGTGGGGATCTACCTCGACGCCAACCTCCGGCGAGGCAGCGGCCACCACGCTCAGATCGCGGTGTTCGACGGCTCCTCGGTGATCCCGCTGGCGACCGGGCCCGACAGCAACCCGAGTTGGCAGCACTACGACTTCTCCGGCCTCAATCACCCTCAGCTGGTCCTGCAGGCTCTATTGCAGCAACGGCAGCTGCCCGGCCGACTGCGCAGGCACACCTCTACGCGCGCAACATCAGCCTGCTGCTGGCCGACTACGCCGACCCGTCCGTTGGAGGCTGTCGGCGGCAGCTTGCTGGCGGGCGGATGGCAGCGCGGGACCGAGACCTTCAGCGCCGCCGCGTCCGACGTCGGCGGCGGCATCAGAGCGCTCGACGGCTCCGTCAACGGCGACGACCGTCGCCTCGGCGGGGAGCTGCAGCACCGGGGGTATGGGCTTTCCCTACTACCGGGCCGATCGTGCCCTGCGTCGGCCGGCGCCGGCTTCGACCAGTTGGTCGACACCACCGTCGCGCCGTTTCAGAACGGCGCCAACGACGTGCGGGTCGTCGGCGTCGACTATCCCGGGCAACTACACGAATGTGGTCGAACGCACGGTGATGGTCGACAATGCGCCGCCGGCGCTCGCGTTCGCGAACGAGCAGGACGCGGAGTTCCGTCGAGACGATCCGCGCCAACGTCTCCGACGAGCACTCCGGCGTCGCCACCGCGAAGCTGTTCATGCGACCAGCCGACGGCAAGGAGTGGCAGCCGCTGGAGACGAAGCTCGTCGACGGCCAGGCCCGGGCGTCCGTCGATTCGAGCTCGCTGCCCGCCGGCGAGTACGAGTTCCGCGCGACCGCCGCCGACGTCGCCGGCAACACCTCGGAGACGACGCGCCGCGCGAATGGCGATCCGATGAAGCTGACCTTCCCGCTGCGAACGCCGGCGGAGCTCACCGCCCATCTCAACCGCGGCGGATCGAAGAGCCAGGTGGTGCGCTACGGGACCGACGCGAAGGCGAAGGGCCTGCTCCTCGACCGCGTCCGGTGAGCCGATCGCGGGCGCGGAGGTGACGATCGTCGAGAACTTCGGCGCCGGAGCCCTGCTGCGCGAGCGAGTCTCGCAGGCGACCACCGACGAGCAGGGCAAGTGGCGCTCGAAGATCCCGGCGGGCCCGTCGCGTGAGGTGCGGGTGACCTACGGCGGCAGCGGCAAGTTCGCACCCGCGGGCAAGAGCGTTGGCTCTTTCCTCGTGCGCTCGCGCGCCAGCCTGCGGACCTCACGCGACAGCATCCCGGCCGGGTGAGACCCTTTACTTCGAACGGCAAGGTGAGCCACTTCGGCGCCCGGATCCCGGCGGGCGGCAAGCTGCTCGAGCTTCAGGTGCGCGTCAAGACCGGGCGCTGGCAGACGGTCGGCGAGTCGTTTCGCACGAACGAGAACGGCGTCTACCGGCGCAGCTATCGCTTCGGCAGGCAGTACACCCAGGATGCCCTGTTTCGCTTCCGGCTCAAGGTCAAGCGCGAGGCCAACTGGCCCTACAAGCGCACCAACACCGGTCACCGCACGGTCGTGGTCCGGGCTCGCTGAGCGCAACCAATCGGCCTCGCGGCTGTTCGATTGAGCAGATGTGCGCTATCCGTACTGGTAGCCTGACCCCGAGCACAGGAGAGGCGTCGCATGAAGTTGAAGAAGCCGTCCCACGCCACGGTCGTCGCGTACCTGGCGCTGTTCGCCGCCCTAGGTGGAACGGCGATCGCGGCTCGCGACAATCTCGGCGCGAAGGAGCTGAAGCCGCTGGTGGTGCGGAAGGACAGGTTCAAGCCGAGCGGCGAAGGCGGCGACGCTGCGGTGCTCGCTCGCTGCCAGAACGAACGAGCAGTTCATTTCCGGCGCCGGAGGTTGGAACCGCGACGGCGGCGAGCCACGCTGCACTCCGACGATCAGTCAGTCGTCGCGTGATCACTGCGGGCAAGCGTCCCAAGGGCTATCGTCGTGCGAGGTCGACGCCCCGGCACTCAACAACACCCTCGTAGCTCAGGCGCTCTGCCTCCCGAAGTAGGCCGACGCGCGACGAGCGGCACTCGTCGCGCGGCGCGACCTACAGCTCATACCGCGCCAAATCCTCATCCAACCGCTTCGAATCCTCATCACTCATCGCATCCGCCGCCTCCCGCCGACCCGCCCCCCTCACCAGCACGCCCAGCCCTCCGCCACCGCCGCAGCGCCAACGAAGATCGCCACCCCCGCCGACAACGATCGCCAGCCCCGGCACGATCCACGCCGCCAGGTCGAACCCCTCGGTCTCCGGCACCGCCAGCACCTCGGGCCCGAACTCGGCCACGAGCCGGTCCTTGATCTCGTCCTTGGTCAGCCCCTCGGCGACCAGCTCGCTGATGAACTTCCGCTCCTGGATCGCCTGCGGCGCCTCGGTCGCGAGCTCGAGCGTGACGCCGCAGATCGGGCACATCACCTCGTCTTCGATGTCGGCGAGCGACGTCTGCGGCTCGGCCTGGGCCGAGACGCCGGCCGGCACGAGCAGAGCCGTCGCGAGCAACGCGACGATCACGAGTGCCGAGCGGCAGCTTGCGTCCCATAGTCGTGCGTTAGCTGCCGCTCGGCGCCCGGTGGGCTGAGGCGCGCGCATCGTCAGCCCGCCTCGATCAGCGGCGCGACCTGCTCGTCGAGGATCTCCTCGTTCACGGGCCCGGCCTGGACCAGCGCCAGCTTGCCGTCGGGGTCGACGAGGAAGTTCTCGGGCACGCCCTTGGTCCGCAGCTCGTCGCGGTAGGAGCCGTCGCCGTCGTGAAGGATCGGATACGTCAGCTCGAACTCGTCGACGAAGCCCTGGCCGGCGTCGGAGGTCTCCTCGGTGTCGATCCCGAGGACCTCGAAGTCGTCGTCGCGGTGTTCCTCGTAGAAGGCCTGCAGGTCGGGCGCCTCGTCTCGGCACGGCCCGCACCAGCTCGCCCAGACGTTGATCAGGACCCACTTGCCGCGGTAGTCGGCAAGCGAGCCGGAAGCGTCGCCGTCGAGGGTCTGAAGCGTGGTCTCGGGCACCGGGTCGCCGACGGCAAGCGCGCTCTCGCTTTTCGACACCAAGCCGAAGCCGAGCAGGCCGAGAAGGGCGAGGACGCCCATGAAAACGAAGAACGTGCGAGCGCTCACCGAGCCAAGCGTAGAGATGCGTCGAGCCCCGTCGCGGCCGTAGACTGAGCCACCTTCGCGGGAGTAGCTCAGTAGGTAGAGCGCAAGCTTCCCAAGCTTGAGGTCGCGGGTTCGAGACCCGTCTCCCGCTCTGTGGACGTATCCGTAAACCGAGAGCTTCCCTTCGCCGTCTCCTGGACCGTCGTCGACGAGCCGATGGAGCGAAGCTCGCACGCCCTCGCCGCCGACGGGCGGGTGTGGCTGATCGACCCGGTCACCGACGAGCCCGCGCTGGCCGCGGCGCAGGAGCTGGGCGAGATCGCCGGCGTGATCCAGCTGCTCGACCGCCACGAGCGCGACTGCGAGGCGCTCGCCGCTCGCTACGGCGTCGAGCACCTGCGCCTGCCCGAGACGATCGACGACGCTCCCTTCGAGCCGTTCGAAGTCGTCAGCGTGCCCGGCTGGCGCGAGCTCGGCCTGTGGTGGCCCGAGCACTCGCTGCTGGTCGTCGCCGAGGCCGTCGGCACCTGCGACTACTTCGCCATCGGCGACCAGCCGCTGGGCGTGCATGGCTTTCTGCGAATGCTTCCCCCCGGCGGGCCGCTGCGCCGCCACGCGCCCGAGCGCCTGCTCGTCGGGCACGGTCCGCCGCTTCACGCCGATGCGACGCAGGCGCTCGAACAGGCACTCGACCGCAGCCGCCGCGACGCCCCGCGCGCGGCGATCGAGATGGTGCGCTCGTTCACGCCCGGCGCGCTGAGCCTCGAGTTTGCCGGTCTTCTAGATAACGGGATAGTCCGGCAAAAATCTTCTGCTAGATACCGGCTAATTTGCTACCTTGGTTGGCGTTATGGCAAAGGGCGGTAAATCGCCGGTGAACCCGTTTCGCTTCGGTGGCCTCGCACTCGACGAGGCCTTCACCGACCGCGAAGCCGAGGTCCAGGAGCTCAAGTTCGACGTCCTCAACGGCCAGGACGTGGTCATCTTCGCGCCGCGGCGCTACGGCAAGTCCTCGCTCGTGTGGAAGACGATGCAGGAGCTGATCGCAAGCGACGTGCTCGTCGCCTACGTCAACCTGATGACGACGCCGACGAAGGAGAAGCTCGCCGAGAAGCTCGCCGTGGCGATCTACGAGAACGTCGCCTCACCGCTCGAACGCGCGCGCGAGAAGGCGCTCGACCCCGTTTCGGGGCCTGCGGATCAGCCCCAGCGTCACGGTCAGCCCCGAAGACGGCAGCTACAGCTTCGCCTTCGGCATCGACCACAGCTCGACCGACATCGACGCCACGCTCGAGCGCCTGCTGGAGCTGCCGGCGGAGCTCGCCGCGACGAAGCAGACGCGGGTGGCGCTGATCTTCGACGAGTTTCAGGAGGTGATGGCGATCGATCCGAAGCTGCCGAAGCTGATGCGCACGGTGTTCGAACAGCAGCCCGAGGTCGCCCACGTCTACCTCGGCAGCCGCCGCCACATGATGGAGCGCCTGTTCAACGACGAGAACGAGCCGTTTTGGCGCAGCGCCAAGAAGTCCGAGCTGGGGCTGATCGACCCGGCGAAGTTTCGCGGCCACATCCTCGCGCGCTTTCGCGACTCGAACAAGCTGGCCGGCGAAGAGGTCGTCGATCAGTTGCTCGAGCGCACCGGCGGCCATCCCCACGCCACCCAGCAGCTCAGCTATTTCCTCTGGGAGCAGACGCCGTTCGACGGCACCGCGACGCAGGCCGAGTTCGAGCGGGCGCTGGCGGCGCTGCTTCGCTCCGAGCACAGCCACTTCCAAGCGCGCTGGGAGGAGGCCTCGGCGGCGCAGCGGCTCGTCCTGCTGGCGCTCGCCGAAGAGCCCGGGCGACCGCTGACCAGCGCCTATCGCTCGCGCCATGAGCTGCCCTCGTCGAGCACGGTGCAGACGGCGCTCGACGTGCTCACCCAGCGCGAGCTCGTCAGCAGGCAATCGCGCGGCAGCTACGAGATCGTCGAGCCCTTCCTCGCCGAATGGCTCGAGGGCCTCGACGACGAGCCGGAGGCGTGGGAGCGATGATCGTCTGCCTCGGCGAGGCGCTCGTCGACCTGATCTGCGAGCGGCCGGTGCGCTCGCTCTCCGAGGCCGACTGCCTTCACGCCGCACTTCGGCGGCGCGCTCGCCAACGCCGCCGTCGCCGCGAGTCGCGCCGGGGCGGAGGTGGCGCTCGCCGGCGCCGCCGGCGACGACGAGTGGGGGAGATGGCTGCGCGAGCGGCTCGAGCGCGAGGGCGTCGACCTGCGCTTCTTCGAGCTGATGGACGGCGAGCAGACGCCGATCGCCTTCGCCAGCTTCGACGAGCGCGGCGACCCGAGCTTTCAGATCTACGGCGACGCGATCGAGGTCGCGGTCGAGTCCGTCGCGCCGCGCGCTCGAGCGAGGCGATCGCGCGGCCAGCGCGCTCGTCTACAGCTCGACCACGCTGGCGACCCCGGGCGAGCGCGAGGTCGACGCTGCGCGCCCGCGAGCTGGCGCTCGAGCGCGGCGCGCGGATCTGCTTCGACCCCAACATCCGCCCGAACCGCTGGGGCGGCGAGGTCGAGCCGGCCGCCGCGGCATCGCGCGAGCTGATCGCCGGCTCGTTCCTCGTGCGCGCCAACCGCGACGAGGCGATGGCGATCGCCGGCCTCGACGACCCGCGCGAGGCCGCCGCGTGGATCGCGGCGCTGGGCGCCGAGATCGCGGTGGTCACCCTCGGCGCCGAGGGAGCGGTGATCCGCGGCGCCTGCGAGGCCGAGCTGCCGGCGCCCGAGGTCGAGGTCGTCTCCACGCTCGGAGCCGGCGACGCCTTCATGGGCACGCTCGTCGCCGGCCTGGCGGCCACGGGCTGGGACGCGGCGCGCGCCGAGGAGGCGCTGGGCCCGGCGCTCGACGCCGCCGCCGAGGCCTGCACGCGCTGGGCGGCGCTCGAGCTAGCGACGCCTGCAGTCAGCCGCGCGGATCGCCACCTCCAGCGCGCCGATCAGCGTCTCGACCTCATCCGGCGTGTTGTGGAGGTGGGGCGAGATCCGGATCGAGCCGCCGCGCAGGGCGACGTGGCAGTCGGCGCGCGCCAGGGCCTCGACGAGCGCGTCGCCTTTGCCCGGTGGCTGCGCGATGCCCAGCATGTGCGGGGCGCGACGAGTCGGCTGAAAGCGGCGCGAGTCCGATCCCTTGGGCGCCCGCGGCTATCGCCGCCGTCGTCTCGCCGAGAGTTGCCGAGATCCGCTCGACGCCCCAGCCGCCGATCTGCTCGAGCGCGGCGATCGCCATCGGCACGAGGTGAAAGCTCGACGCCTGGCCCATGTCGAAGCGCCGCGCCCCGGGCTGGAACTCGTCGCGGTACTCGACCAATCTGGCGAAGTCCTGCGAGTCGGCGCGGGCGATCCAGTTGTGCTCCAGCGGCTCGCCCTCGCGACGACGCTCGGCGACGTACATGTAGGAGAGGCCGAAGGCTCCGAGAAGCCACTTGTAGCCGACCGTGATCAGGTAGTCGGGATCGAGCCGGGTGACGTCCAGCGGCAGGGCGCCGGCCGACTGGCTGGCGTCGATGATCAGCGTGCAGCCGAGCTCGTGGGCCCGCGCGGAAACGACGTCGAGCTCGATCAGGGCCCCGTCGGTCCAATGCACGTTGGGGACGCTGACCACCGTGATTCGCTCGTCGAGCGCGGCCAGGATCGCCTCGGTCCAGCTCTGCCCGCCGGCGCGCTCGACGGTGACGATCTCGACGCCACGCTTGCTGCGTGCCGCCCGCCAGGTGTTGATGCCGGACGGGTACTCCTCGGCGAGCACGAGGATGCGATCGCCGTCACCGAGGTCGAGGTTGAGCGCCGCGGCCGCGAAGCCGTAGCTGGTCGCCGGGACCAGAGCCACGCCCTCGGCGTCGCCGCCGATCAGCCCGGCGAACAGGCCGCGGAGGATCTCGACGTCGCTGAACCAGTCCGCCGAGGCGATCGCCCACGGTCGCGCGCGGCGTTCGAGCGCATCGGCGCCCGCGGCACGGACACGATGTGTCAACGGGCACAGGCTCGCCGTGTTGAAGTACGCGACCCCCGGCGGGACGTCGAACTCATCTCGGCGGGAGCCCAGAGGCTCGGGTGCTGCCTGCACGAGCCCATTGTCGCGGACGCTCGAACAGTGCGTAACGTCCGCCGCATGCAGCCCGATCGCCAGTGGTGGCGCGACGCCGTCGTCTACCAGATCTACCCGCGCTCGTTTCAGGACTCAGACGGCGACGGCATCGGCGATCTCGCCGGTATCGCCTCGCGCCTCGACCACCTCTCCTGGCTCGGCGTCGACGCGCTCTGGCTCTCGCCGATCTACCCCTCGCCGCAGGCGGACTCCGGCTACGACGTCGCCGACTACGTCTCGGTCGACCCGGTCTACGGCAGCCTCGACGACCTCGATCGGCTGATCGCGGCCGCGCACGAGCGCGACATCCGCGTGCTCATGGACCTCGTCGTCTCCCACACCTCGATCGAGCATCCGTGGTTTCGCGAGCACCCCGACTGGTACGTGTGGGCCGACGAGCCGGCCAACAACTGGCGCGGCGCCTTCGGCGGCTCGGCGTGGAGCCGCGACCCCGCCAGCGGCCGCTACTACCTGCACTCGTTCTACCCCGAGCAGGCCGACCTCGACTGGCGCAACCCCGAGGTGCGCGCGGCGATCGCCGACGTGATCGGCTTCTGGACCGCGCGCGGCGTCGACGGCTTTCGCGTCGACGCGGTGACCCAGCTGATGAAGGACCCCGAGCTGCGCGACGAGCCGCCGGCGCTCGGCCCGCCGCCGCTGCCGCTGCACCCCGAGCTGGCCGCGCTGGGCGAGGTCCATGCCCGAAACCACCCCGAGATCACGCTTGGCGCTGGCGGCGTTGCGCGAGGCGGCCGGCGACGCGCTGCTGGTCGGCGAGGTCTACCTGCCCGCGGCGCAGCTGGCGCCCTACCTCGACTACTTCGACCTCGTCTTCTCGTTCGAGTTCCTGCACTCGCCCTGGGACGCGGACGCGCTCGAGAGCGGCGATCGCCGGCTCGGCGGCGCTCGAGCGCGTCGCCTGGGTGCTCTCCAACCACGACTTCCCCCGCCTCGCCGGTCGCGGTGGGCCGGAAGCCGGGCAGATCGCGGCGCTGCTGTCGCTGACCCTCCCGGGCGCCGCCTTCATCTATCAGGGCGACGAGATCGGGATGCTCGACGGGCCCGGGGCCGAGCCCGCGATCGACCGCGCCGGGCGCGACGCCTTTCGCCACCCGATGCAGTGGGAGCCGACCCCGTCCGGGGGCTTCACCACCTCCGCCAAGCCCTGGCTGCCGCTCGACCGACCCCGAGCGGGTCAGCGTCGCGGCGCAGCGCCAGGACGAGGGCTCGATCCTGCACCTCTACCGGCGGCTGATCGCCCTGCGGCGCGATCTGCAAGGGCGACTTCGAGCTGCTCGAAAGCCCGCCCGGGGTGATCGCCTTTCGCCGCGGCGACGCACCTCGTCGCGGTCAATCTCGGCTCGCAGCCGCAGCCCGTCGCGGGCAGCGGCGAGCTCGTGCTGGCGCTCGGCGACGACGGCGTCGGCCCGCTGGCCGCCGGGCGCCGCAAGAGTGCTGCATTTGGGCGTGGTTTAGGGATAGGATCGCGCGGACAGTTCGCGGATCGACGAGCACGATGCCCGTCGCGGAGAGGAGAGGAGAGCGTTGGCCGCTGGCCGAACCGTCACGAGTGCACTTGCACTATCGGCGACGTTGATCGCTCTCGTCGCAGCGGGTTGCGGTGGCGACGACACCGGTGGCGACGACACCCTCACCTGGTTCATCTTCAACGAGCCCAGCGGCGGCCCCGCAGACCGCCGCCGACAAGTGCGCCGAGGAGTCCGGACGGCGCCTACGAGATCGAGTTCGAGTTCCTGCCCAACGACGCCGACGGCCAGCGCGAGCAGCTCGTCCGCCGCCTCGGCGCCGAGGACTCCTCGATCGACCTGATCGGCATGGACGTGATCTGGACCGGCGAGTTCGCCAACGCCGGCTGGATCGAGCAGTTCCCCGACGACGTCGCCGAGGTCGTCACCGACGGCGTCTTTCCCAGCGTCGTCGAGACGGCCAAGTTCGAGAACAAGCTCTACGCCGCACCGGTTTGGTCGAACACCGAGTTGCTTTGGTATCGCTCCGACCTCGTCGACACCGTCCCCAAGACCTGGGACGAGATGATCGACCAGGCGGTCGAGCTCGGCGACGAGGGCGGCACGATCCAGGTCCAGGGCAACAAGTACGAGGGCCTGGTCGTCTGGTTCAACCAGATGCTCGAGTCGGCCGGCGGGCACGTGCTCAAGGGCCCCGAGGAGCTCGATCTGGCCGAGGAGCCGACGCTGCGCGCGCTCGAGGTGATGGGCAAGCTCTCGACCTCCGAGGCGGCCGACCCGGCGATCACGACGTCCGAGGAGGACCCGAACCGCCTCGCCTTCCAGGAGGGCGACTTCGGCCTTCATGATCAACTACCCGTTCGTCTATCCGAGCGCCAAGGAGGAAGCGCCGGAGATCTTCAAGACGATGAAGGCGGCCAAGTACCCGGCAATCGACGAGGGCACGCCGAGCGCGCCGCCGCTGGGCGGCATCAACATCGGCGTCTCGGCCTTCTCCAACGACCAGGAGCTCGCCTTCGAGGCGATCGAGTGCCTGATCAAGCCCGAGAACCAGATCGCGACCGCGAGCTCGGGCGGGCTGCCGCCGGTGCGCGAGGACCTCTACGACTCGAAGGAGATCGAGGAGGTCTACCCGGGCTTCTCCCAGATCATCCGCCAGTCGATCGAGGACGCCGCGGCGCGGCCCTCCGAGTCGCCCGCCTACCAGGATCTGTCGCTGGCGATCCAGGACTCGGTGCACCCGACGACGGAGATCGATCCCGAGGACCCACAGGCGACCTACGACGACCTGCTCGACAAGCTCGAGCAGGGGATCAACCGCGAGGGACTGCTATGAGCGAAGCGAGCCGACGGTCGTGAGCGAGAACGGCAAAGCCAGCGGCACGGCAAAGGTCTCCGACCGCACCAGGGCCGAGCGCAAGCTGGCCTGGATGCTGTGCGCGCCGGCGGTGATCGCGATGTTGCTCGTCACCGTGTATCCGATCGGCTACGCGATCGTGCTCTCGCTGCAGGAGGTCGACCTGCGCTTCCCCGACGAGGGCGGCTTCGTCGGCCTCGACAACTACGCCGCCGTGTTGCAGTCCGACCTGTGGTGGCAGGGCCTGTTCAACACCGCCTTCATCACGATCGTCTCGGTCGCGATCGAGCTCGTGCTGGGGATGATCCTGGCGCTGGTCATGTACCGCGTCGTCTTCGGCCGCGGCATCGTGCGCACCTCGATCCTGATCCCCTACGGGATCATCACCGTGGTCGCCGCGTTCGCCTGGTTCTACGCCTTCGACCCCGGCAGCGGCTTCGTCAACGGCCTGCCCTTCGTCGACGACGACAAGGCCTGGTTCGGCGACCGCTGGAGCGCGATGGCGGTGATCATCGCCGCCGAGGTGTGGAAGACGACGCCGTTCATCGCCCTGCTGCTGCTCGCCGGCCTGACGACGATCGACGAGGGCCTCTACGAGGCGGCGAAGGTCGACGGCGCGACCGCGCGCCAGCGCTTCTTCCGCATCACGCTGCCGCTGATGAAGCCCGCGATCCTCGTCGCGCTGCTCTTCCGCACGCTCGACGCCTTCCGCGTCTTCGACTCGATCTTCGTCATGACCGGCGGCGGCCAGGACACCGAATCGGTCTCGATCATCGGCTACAACCAGTTGATATCGAGGGTCAACCTCGGCCTCGGCTCTGCCGTCTCGGTGCTGATCTTCTTCCTCGTGCTGCTGATCGCCTTCCTCTTCGTCAAGGGCTTCGGCAGCGACGATCCCGGGCCGGGAGAAGGAGGCCTAGATGAAGCGCCGCGAGAACACGTTCTGGACCGTCGGCATGGTCGCGATCATCATCGTCTCGATCTTCCCCGTGCTGTGGCTGCTGTCGCTGTCGCTGAAGGATCCCGCGACGGTCTCCGACGGGCGCCTGATCCCGGCCGACATCACCTTCGACAACTACAAGTCGCTGTTCGAGGGCGGCTTCGACAGCCCGCTGCTGCGCCCGCTGATCAACTCGATCCTGATCGCGCTGATCGCGACGACGATCGCGATCGTGCTGGCCTCGTTCACCGCCTATGCGATCGCGCGCCTGGAGTTCCCGGGCAAGCTGCTGATCCTCGGCGGCGCGCTGGCGATCGCGATGTTCCCGCCGATCTCGACCGTGGGCCCGCTGTTCGACATGTGGCGCTCGCTGGGCCTCTACGACACCTACGTCGGCCTGATCATCCCCTACCTGACCTTCTCGCTGCCGCTTGCGATCTACACCCTCGTCGCCTTCTTCCGAGAAATACCGTGGGACCTCGAACAGGCGGCCCAGGTCGACGGCGCGACCCCGTTTCAGGCGTTTCGCAAGGTGATCGTGCCGCTGGCCGCGCCGGGGATGTTCACGGCCGCGATCCTCGTCTTCATCTTCTGCTGGAACGACTTCGTCTTCGCGATCTCGCTCACCTCCAGCGACGCCTCGCGAACGGTGCCGGCCGCGCTCGCCTTCTTCACCGGCGACTCGCAGTTCACGGCGCCGACCGGCAACATCGCCGCCGCCGCCGTGTTGGTGACGGTGCCGATCATCATCTTCGTCCTCATCTTCCAGCGGCGCATCGTCGCCGGGCTAACGTCTGGAGCCGTCAAGGGATGATGCGGACGCAAAGCTTCAACCGAAGGAGAACTGACCAATGGCTGAGATCGTTATGGACGGCATCTCGAAGCGCTTCGGCGACGGATTACGAGGCAGTCAAGGACATGAACCTCGAGATCGCAGACGGCGAGTTCATGATCCTCGTCGGCCCGTCGGGCTGCGGCAAGTCGACCGCGCTGCGGATGATCGCCGGGCTCGAGGACATCTCCGACGGCGAGATGCGGATCGGCGACGACGGTCGTCAACGACATGGCCCCGAAGGACCGCGACATCGCCATGGTCTTCCAGAACTACGCGCTGTACCCGCACATGACCGTGCGCGAGAACATGGCCTTCCCGCTCAAGCTCGCCAAGGTTCCCGAGGAGGAGATCACGAAGAAGGTCGAGGAGGCGGCGGCGCATCCTCGACCTCGACGCCCATCTCGACCGCAAGCCGGCGAACCTCTCCGGCGGCCAGCGCCAGCGCGTCGCCATGGGCCGCGCGATCGTCCGCGATCCCAAGGTCTTTCTCATGGACGAGCCGCTGTCGAACCTCGACGCGAAGCTGCGGGTGCAGATGCGCACCGAGGTCTCGCGCATCCAGCAGCGCGTCGGGACGACGATGGTCTACGTCACCCACGACCAGACCGAGGCGATGACGCTCGGCGACCGCGTCGCCGTGATGCGCGCCGGCGAGCTGCAGCAGGTCGGCTCGCCCGCCGAGCTCTACAAGGATCCGGCGAACCTCTTCGTCGCCGGCTTCATCGGCTCCCCGGCGATGAACTTCCTCCCGGCCAAGGTCGAGGGCGACCGGCTCAAGCTGCCGATCGGCGAGATCGCGCTGCCCGAGGCGCCCGGGCAAGCACGGGGCGCCTCTCGCGCGACGTGATCGCCGGCATCCGCCCCGAGAGCTTCGAGGACGCGAAGCTCGTCGGCGACGATGTCCGCTCGAGCGGGACCACGTTCACGGCCAAGGTCGATGTCGTCGAGTCGATGGGGTCGGAGCTCTATGCCTACTTCGAGGTCGGCTCCGACGCGACCGTCGAGTCCGCCGAGCTCGCCGAGCTCGCCGAGGACTCGGGCGCCGGCGAGGTCCCCGGCGACCAGGGCCAGATCGTCGACTCGTCTCTCCGCGGAGAGCGAGGTCAAGCGCGGCGAGGAGGCCGAGGTCTGGTTCGACGCGACCAAGATCCACCTCTTCGACGCGAGCAGCGGTGCCAGCCTGACGCGCGACAGCTCCGAAGATCGACGGCGGCCACGGCGGCGAGGCAAGGCGCGAGCGAGAGCGCCGAGGCCAGGCGCGAGAGCACCGGCGAGCGAGCCGACGGCGCGAGCGACGACGCCCGCCGTTTGGCGCGCTCAGCACTTCGGCGGCTTGGCAACGCCGACCGCGCTCGCCAACTCGCAGTAGGCGGGCTTGGCCGATCCGTTGGGGCGCAGGACGCCGAAGCCCGAGACCTTGCTGCCGTCGCCGTTGTCGAAGAGGCGACTGACGATCACGAATGAGACGCTTGCCAGGCGCGAAGCGACGACGAAGCTCGAGCTGAGCGCCTCGGCCTGCTCGGCCTCGCTGTAGCTCGTCGTGCTGTAGGAGAGCTGGGTCAAGGCGATCGGCAGCGGTCACCCCGCCGTCGGCGAGCGCGTCCTCGATCGACTTGATCTGCACGCGCAGCCGACCGAGGTAGCCGTCGGTCGGATCGTCACCGGACTTGAACGGCACCTCGGTGACGGCATGAAAGCCGATCGCATCGGCCGCCTTGATCCCGCCCTGGGCGACGGCTTGGCGGACGAACTCCGAGAACTCGAGCTTGTCCGGCGATGCGGCGCCTGGCGCGAGCCCGCCGGAGATCACCTGGACCCCGGTGCCCGTGGCGTCGACCGCGGCGACCGTCTGAGCGACGAGCTCGGAGAACAGCGCCGGGTCCGGTGTCGTCCCCCAGAACTTGCCGTTGGGCTCCAGCCAGACCTCGATCGCCGCCGAATCGGGATAGCGCTTGGCGATCTCGGCGGCGGCCTTCGCGTAATCGTCGATTGCTGCGTTCGAGGGTGGGTTGAGCTCGGAACAAGCAGTGGAGCTCGCCCAGCAAGGCGCGTTGATGAAGGTCCACACCGGCCGCATCCCGACCGCGCGAAACTGCGTCGCGAGGGTGTCGGAGAACGACCAGTCCCAGGCGGTCTGTGGATTCTCACCTGGCGTCGGTTGGTTCGGCTGAAGCGTGTTCCAGAAGAGGTCCTCACGCGCGATCGTCGCCCCTCCGGCGGCCGCCTCGGTGAACAGTGCGCGGGTGCTGAAGTCCTCGAAGTAACCGAAGCCGATCGCTCGTCGCTGTTCGAGCAGCGGCGCCTGAGCCTCGAGGTTGTTGTTGCAGCGGTCGATCCGCTTCACCTTCTTGCCGCGCTTGTCGATCACCGCCGTTCCCTGGCAGCGAAACGGCACGATCCCTGGCGCCTCGCCCTGTGCCGCCCAGCTGCACTTGAACTTGCTCGGCTTCTGCTTGCAGCTCGAGACCTTGATCCGCGGCTTGGAGGTGGGCTTGGCGAGGCCGGCCACCCCAGCCCCGGGGATCTGCTTCTTGACGGCGGCCTTGGTCGTCTTCACCGCCTTCTTCTTCGCCTTGCTCGCCGCGGTGGCGGCGTCGCCGATAGCGACGGGTCCGAGCGCCGTCAGCACTGCCAACGCCGAAAGCAAGACCGCCGAGCCGGACGCGTCGGGCCCGAGCCGACACCGCCGCTGAAGTCACTGTCCGTTCCTCCTGCGCTCGATCCACCACCGCCTGCATCATCGCACGCGCGACCGGCTCGCAGCCGGCGCGAGCGTTCAGGTGAGGTCGCTTCGGAGCCGCTGCTCGAACGTATCCTGGCTGCCCGCCGTGCGGTCGAGCTCCGAGCGCAGGCGCTCGATCACCTCGTCGTTCCAATCGTGGGTTCGCAGCAGCAGGTATCGCAGGCTGACGACCCGCGCGTAGGCCTCGGTTTCGGTCGTTCCCTTTCGCGTCAGCCCGGCCTCGGCGATCATCTCGGTCGACCGGCACGTAGTCGTCGTGAAACCAGGCCTCGGCGACCTCCTCGCGAGTCATGAACTCGCCGCGCGCCTGCATCACCCTGAAGCCCCAGGCCTCGACCCCCTCGGCGAGCCCGGCGTAGTCCCAGCCGTTTCGAAGCGAGATTCGCGAGCGGTGCTCGGGCTTGAGCGGGACGCGCTCGAAGAACAGCCGCTCGTGGCTCTTCAGCGGCAGGTCGGCGAGCGTGATCTCGCGATCGCCGCCGACGGCGGTGCTTGATCTCCGTGACGTAGGCGTCGATCTTGTCGAGGCCGAGATGGCGGGCGACCGAGACGCGGTGGTGGCCGTCGCGGACGAAGTGCAGCTCGCCGATGCGATAGACGTCGATCGGCGGCAGCGACTTGCCGCGGCGCATCGCCTCGGCGATGCCCTGCCAGCGGCCGCGAAGCCGGGCGGTCTTGGGGCGGAACTCGCGATCGAACTCGCGCTCGCGATCGACCGTGCCGACGATCGAGTCGAGCTCGATCGTCTGCAGCCCGAGGCGCTTCTCGCCGCGGTTGCCGAGCGCCGCGAGCACCTCGTCGAACGGAAGCACGAAACCGACCTCGCCGGGCTCGCCGCGCAGGCGCGCGCGCAGGCGAGAGAGCTGCTGGCGCCTTCGAGCGCGGCTGAAATCCGACTCCGCGTCCTGCTTGGGGTTGCCGGTGTCCACGGCTCCAGATTAGTCCGCGCGGCCGCGCCTAGTTTTCGACGGCAACGAGCGGGGTAGGAACAGGCCCGCATGGAGGCGAGCTCCAAAGCCGAAGACGACGGCCAGTTCGGGACGATCGAAACGAAGGTTCCGGCGCGGCTCGACCGGCTGCCCTGGTCGAAGTTTCACTGGCGGGTGGTCATCGGCCTCGGGATCGTCTGGATCCTCGACGGGCTCGAGGTCACGATCATCGGCTTTCTCGCGCCGACTCTGGTCGAGGCGGGCAGCGGGATCTCGCTCAGCGAGAGCGACATCGCACTCGCTGGCGTCGATCTACGTCGCCGGCGCCTGCTCCGGTGCGCTCTTCTTCGGCCAGCTGACCGACCGCTTCGGGCGCAAGAACCTATTCCTGATCACGCTTTCGCTCTACCTGCTGGCGACGCTTGCGACCGCGTTTTCGACCACGCCGCTGTGGTTCTTGATCGCGCGCTTTTTCACCGGCGCGGGCATCGGCGGTGAGTACGCGGCGATCAACTCGGCGATCGACGAGCTGATCCCCGCTCGCGCCCGAGGCAGGGTCGACCTGATCATCAACGGCTCCTTCTGGCTCGGGGCCGTGGCCGGTGGCCTGCTCTCGCTCCTGTTGCTGAACGAGTCGATCTTCGCCGCCGACGTCGGCTGGCGGGTCGCCTTCGGCATGGGCGCGATACTCGGGCTCGGGATCCTGCTCGTGCGCCGCAACGTGCCCGAGAGCCCGCGCTGGCTCTTCATCCACGGGCGCGAGAACGAGGCCGAGCGGATCGTCGACGAGATCGAGGCCGAGGTGCAGGAGTCGACCGGCCAGAAGCTCGAGGAGCCCGGCGACTCGATCAAGGTGCGCCAGCGAAAGTCGATCCCCTTCCGCGAGATCGCGCGCACCGCGTTCAAGGTCTATCCCAAGCGCGCAACGCTCGGCTTCTCGCTGTTCATCGGCCAGGCCTTCATCTACAACGCCGTCACGGTCACCCTCGGCCTCACGCTGACCACCTACCTCGGCGTCAGCTCCGACCGCGGTCGGCCTCTTCTACGCCGTCTTTGCGGCGGGCAACTTCGTCGGCCCGCTGCTGCTCGGCCGCCTCTTCGACACCGTCGGGCGCCGGCCGATGATCGCCGGCACCTACCTGATCTCGGCGGTGATGCTGGTCGCCGTCGGCATCGGCTTCAACGGCGAGATCTTCAGCGAGTGGGGCCTGACCCTGGCGCTCGCCGCGACCTTCTTCTTCGCCTCCGCCGGCGCGAGCTCTGCCTATCTGACCGTGAGCGAGATCTTCCCGATGGAGATCCGCGCTTTGGCGATCGCCTTCTTCTATGCGATCGGCACGGCGATCGGAGGGATCACCGGGCCGATCGTCTTCCAGCGCCTGGCCGAGCAGGGCGAGAGCCAGGTGATGATCGCCTATTTCCTCGGCGCCGCTGTGATGGCGATCGGCGGGATCACCGAGCTCATTCCTCGGCGTGCGCGCCGAGAAGCAGTCGCTCGAGGACATCGCCAAGCCGATCACCGCACAGGAGGCCGAGGAGGGCACGCCGAGCGGAGGACTCGGACGACAGCCGCGCGGCCGAAGCCGACCGGCCGCCACCGCGCCCGGCTCGAGCGCGAGCGTATGGGCGCGCGTCGATGGCGGCCCGGGCCGGGACCGGCCTCGTACTCACCGTTCCTGCCGCCGCCGTCGGAGAGCCGCCAGGAATGGCTCGACCACGAGGTCGAGATCATCGAGCGGGCTCTGATGGAGCACGG
>CAVSQT010000010.1:0-97719 GCA_963730145.1 uncultured Solirubrobacterales bacterium | reverse complement strand
TCTGGATCGGCTTCGACGTGATCCGCGTCGACGGTGCGATCCCCTTCCGGAAGGCGGTCGCCAGCACGATCGGCTTGAACGAGGAGCCCGGCTGTCTCTCCGCCTGGGTAGCGAGGTTGAACTGGCTGCGACGGAAGTTGGTGCCGCCGAACATCGCCTTCACCGCACCCGTGCGCGGGTCGATCGCGACGAGGGCCGCGGCCGGGCCGTCGGGGTTGCGCAGCACCTTCTGGATCGCCTCGCGTGCCTTGTCCTGGAGGTCGAGGTCGATCGTCGTCGTGACCTCGAGCCCGCCGCCGAACGTGCGCTCCGCGCCGTAGCGCGCGACGAGCTGGTCGGTGACGTAGCCGACGAAGTACGGTGCCGGCCCCCGCGTGCCGGGCAGCCGGACGTCCTCGGGCCGCGGTAACGGCGTCGCGTTGGCCCTGCGCTGCTCGATTCGAGTGATGCGACCCTGCTCGTACAACTGCTCGAGGACGTACGCGCGGCGCTGGCGCGCCGCGACGGGGTGCTGAACCGGGTCGTAGAGCTGGCTCGCCGGGATCCCTGCCAGGAGCGCCGCCTCCGGAAGCGTCAGCTCGGCTGCGGTGCTGCCGTCGAAATATGTCCGCGCCGCCTGGATGCCGTAGGCGCCGTTGCCGAAGTAGATGGTGTTGAGGTAGCGGATGAGGATCTCTTCCTTCGCCGAATCTCGGTCAGCTGCCACGCGACCGCTGCCTCGCGCACCTTCCGACGATGGTGTGCTCGTGCCGACTGTAGACGTTCTTGACGTACTGCTGCGTGATCGTCGACCCGCCCTCGACGACGCTCTGGCTGCGGATGTCCTGCCAGAGAGCGCGCACGATCCCGCGCAGGTCGACACCGTTGTGCTCGTAGAACCGCTTGTCCTCGACGGCGACGATCGCCTGCTTCATGATCGGCGCGATCGCCTCCGACGACGAGCACGCGGCTCTCGTCCCCGCGCAGGATCGCGAGAACCCGCTTCTGGCCCGAGGCGTTCGGTGCCGAATAGACGACGGTGTCGACGTCGTCGCGTGGGTTCGACGGATCGAGCGCGGCGAGCTCGCTCCGGATTGCCGTCACGACGCCGTAGCTGAACGCGGCCGAGGCGAGTGCGAGGAGGACGAGCACAATGGCTGCGAACCGCCCCTTCCGGATCCGGCCGCGTCGCGGCACCGCGTCCGTACGTCCTGGAACCCGCAAAGCGCCGTCAAGTGTTGAGCCCTGAAGCGGCCGTTTCAGGCCGTGGCGAGCAACTCGAGCAGCTCTATCCCGTATCGCTCCAGCTTCGTCGGCCCGAAACCCCGAACCGCGGCGAGCTCGCCCTTCGAGCGGGGCCGCAGCGCAGCGAGCTCGTCCAGCGTCGCGTCGTGGAGCACCACGTACGCGGGAACGCCGTCCTGGCGCGCGCGCTCGGTTCGCCAGGCGCGGAGCTCGGCAACGAGCGGCTCGTCGGATCGCGCCGCCCGCGGTGTCGCGAGGGAGGGGAGCGGCGCCGACGGGCGCGCCTCGAGGAGTCGAAAGCCGTCGCGCTCGACCTCGACGAGCGCTCCCGTCGCTTCGAGGGCGCGCACCCACCGCATCACTTGAGCGTCGGAGGCCGCACCAAGCGAGCCGAAGGCTGAGGAGCGGCGGGCGGAGGGAGGCGCCTGACCGAGCCGGCCGCAACGAGACCAGGCTCCGACGGCCGACGGGCCACCTGAGGCCCTCGACAGCGTCGAGAATTGTCTGTGCCGGATCGTCCGGCAGCGGCGCCGGGACGGAGACCGGTGCCTGTGCCACGGTCGTGGGCGCGCACACGTCGCAGGCGCCGCACGGCGCCTCGAGCGACTCGCCGAAATGCTCCGCGACCTGAAGATGGCGGCAGCGCGACGTGTCGGCGAACGAGACGATGCGCTCGACGCGCGCCGCGGCCTCACGGGCGTAGCGGTCGAGCATCGCGTCCACGACGCTGCCGGCGCCGCTCTCGACGGGGAGGATCTCGACGCGCATCGCGCGTCCGACGTCGTAGCCACGCCGCACGATCCCCGACTGCTCGAGCATTCCGACGAGCACGCGCGGATCGTGATCGTCACCCACCGCCTCCGCGAGTGCGCCGGCTTCGATGACGCCGCCGCTCTCCCGGACGACGCGGTACACCGCTCGCAGCACCTCGGGCGTCGGCACGCCGCGGAGCGCGAAGCGCCGGAGAGCGGCCGCGTCGGCGTCGCCTGCGAGGAGGACGGTGTCGCTCGGACAGCCGTCGCGGCCCGCCCGGCCGACCATCTGGACGTAACTCTCGAGCGAGTCGGGAAGTAGTTGACGAGCGCCACCCAGGCGGACGTCGGCCTTGTCGATCCCCATCCCGAACGCTGTCGTCGCCACAACGACAGGCGTCCGTCCCGTGATGAATGCCTCCTGCACCGTTGTCCGCTCGTCCGGGTCGAGGCCCGCGTGGTAATGCGCGGCGCGCACCCCGTGGCCGACGAGCGTCCGGGCGATGTCCTCGCACGAGCGGCGTGAGCGCGCATACACGATTGCCGGGGCGGCGTCGAGAGGCCGGAGTCGGCGAAGGATGGCCCGCAACCGCTCCTCGGCGTTCTCGGCCCGCTGGACGTTGGTCAGCGGAGATTCGGTCTGTGGACGCTCGTGCGGACGACCCCGAGCTCACGGCCGAGCGCGTCGGCGATCGCAGTCGCGTTTGCCGGAGTCGCGGTCGCCGTCATCCCGAGCACGGCAGGCCGGCCGAGCGCGTCGAGAGCGCGCCGGATGAAGAGGTAGTCGGGTCTGAAGTCGTGCCCCCACATGCTCACGCAGTGCACCTCGTCGATCACGACGAGGCCGACGCCGATGTCGCGGAGCCGTCGCACGAACGACTCCTGGCGCAGCCGCTCGGGCGCGGCGTACAGGAGGCGCGTCCGGCCCTCCAGACCGCCGTGAGGCGTGCCGATGCCTTCCTCCTGGGTGAGCGACGAGTTGACGAACGTCGCGGTCTCGGCGATCCGGGCCGGAAGCTTGTCGACCTGGTCCTTCATGAGCGCGATGAGCGGAGAGAGGACAAGCATCAGGGCAGAGGTCGCAGCATCGCCGCGAGCTGGTACGTGAGCGACTTGCCTGCGCCCGTGGGCATCAGCGCGAGCGTGTCGCGTCCGGCGAGGGCGGCGCGCACGACCTCCTCCTGTCCGGGGCGGAACTCGTCGAACCCGAAGTGCTCGCCCAGCGCGGGGCGGAGGTCGGTCACCGGCACCCGAACGAGTGTACGGTCGCGGTCGGAGCGCGTTCGTGTCGGCTTTGTGCCGGCTTCGTGCCGTGATCGGCTCAGGCGCGAAGCCAGTCGGCGACCCGTTCGGCGACCGCGATGGTGCTCAGGTTCGTGTTCGCACGCGGGATCGTCGGGATGATCGAGGCATCCGCGACGAGAAGCCCCTCCACGCCAAGGACGGCGCCACGTGGATCGACCACCGTCCCGATCGCACAGGTGCCGGTGGGGTGGAAGATGCCCCGAGCCTCGCGTCGAAGATACGCGTCGAGCGAGTCGTGGCCGGAACGGAGCTCGCGTCCGCAGCCCGCTTTGCCCGGCAAGCGTCCGGATGAGCGCGACGCCGTTCGAGAGGCGGTCGAGGTCGTGCTGGTCGGAGAGGAAGCCGTGGTCGATGGCGGGGGAACACGCGGGTCGGGTGAGCGCAGCGTGACGCTGCCGCGCGAGTCCGGCTTGAGCAGGTACACGACTGCGCTCGTCCGCCAGCCGTCGTCCGCTTGCTCGAGCCCGCGCACGGCAGGAAGTGGAGGTCCCAGGTCCCCTTCGGGCACGAGTCGCTCCGCGCACGGACGAGGAGCGAGGTCGCGAACGCGGGTACTCGTTCGGCGCGTGCGCGACCGCGGTGGACCACTTGGATTCCGACTCCGGGATGATCCGCGAGGCCGACCCCGACGGGAAGGTCCTCGACGACACCTACGCCGAGACGATTCAGTTGCGGGTGCAGCCCGATGCCACTTCGCATAAGGACGGCAGGCGATCCGTACGCTCCGGCGATAGTCCTCACGCGAGCCCCACACGACGAGGCACGCGTTGTGAGCCGAGCAACCCCGAGGATGCGTGCGCGCGATGCCGATCGATCGTCGGGCTCGGTCTGCCAGAGATGCGACATCGGCAGGGTGCGCGCGTCGAGCATGTCCGAGGGCCAGCGTCCGTCCGCGTAGCAGCCGTAGTCAGGCCCGACCTCGATGAGGCAGACCGTTCGTTCCGGCTCCTCGCTCAGACGTGCTGCGAGCACGCAACCCACCGTGCCTCCACCAACGACGATCACGTCGAAGCGCCCGGGCATCCGCCCACTCTATGCGGCGCTGTTCCGTGCTTCTCCGGGGTGTCTAGTTCCCGCCGATCTCCCGCCCGAGGATCTCCTCCATGAAGGCCACGGCTCGGGGATAGGCATCGAGGCGGTTCGTGAGCTTCTGGAGGCCGTGTCCCTCGTCGTCGTAGACGAGGAGCTCGGAGCGGATGCCCCGCTCGACGAGGGCGTAATGGATCTGCTCCGCCTCGCCGAGTGGCACGCGCGGGTCGTTCGCGCCGTGGATGAGCAGCAGCGGCGCCCGAATGCGGTCGACGTGCGTGATCGGCGAAGCCTCGACGAGGAACTCGAGATCGTCCTCGAGCGAGCCGTACTCCCGCTCGCGGAATGCACGTCGGTACTCCGAGGTGTTCCGGAGGAACGTGACGAGGCTCGAGATCGGCACGACGGCGACCCCGCCCGCCCAGCGCTCGGGCTCGAAGGCGAGGCAGGCGAGCACCATGTAGCCGCCGTACGAGCCTCCGTACAGCACCGTCTGGTCGGCAGCGAGCCGGGTATCGGCGCTCAGCAGGTCGTGCAGTGCAGCGACGTCGCGCACCGTGTCCAGGCGCCTGGGGCCGTCGTCGAGGTGCTCGAACCGCTTTCCGTAGCCCGTCGAGCCGCGCACGTTCGGCTGCACGACGGCGAACCCATGCCCGACGAGGTACTGCACGAGGGGAATCCACATCGGGCGCCGCTGCGCCTCCGGGCCGCCGTGGATCTCCAGCAGAACGGGCGCCGGGTCGTGGGACACAGGCCGGTACACGAGGTACGGGATCGACTCACCGTCGAACGACGCGAAGCGGTGCAGTGTCGGCGCCACGAGCTCGTTCTCCGGGACCCCCGTCGGGCTGCGCGTGAGTCGACGAGGCTCGAACGTGGCCGTGTCGACAAGCCACGCGTCCCAGGTCGTCTTCGGCGACGAGAAGCCGAACGCGAGCCGGCTTCCGTCGGGTGACAGGACGAGAGTCTCGACCATTCCACGATCGGGCAGCTCGACCCGGCTGCGGAGCGAGAGCGTGTCGGGGTCGTAGAGCTCCAGCCGGGAGTAGCCCTCCTCGTTCGCGTGGACAACCAGTGCCCGGCCGTGCCGGTCGCCGGCGCAATGGAGGTCCCATGCGTCCTCGATCACGTAGCTCCACGACTCCGTCTCGATCTCGAACCGGGCGATGCCGGCGTGGTCGCGCCCGCTGTTCGTCGCGAACAGGAAAGCGTGCGAGTCGTCGCTCCAGGCGGGCGCGCCGAACAGCGCATCGTGCTCGTCCGGCGCGACCAGGATGGTCTTGCCGCCGACGAGGTCGACGAGATGGAGTTCATTGTCCCCGGTCCGCCCTGTCAGCTGGAGAACCCCGAGCCAGCGGCCGTCGGGCGAGAAGCCCGCCACCTCGCAGTAGCCACCAGAGAAAACACGTCGCTCGTCGCCGGTCTCGAGCGACCGCAGGTAGACGTCCAGGTCGCGGCCGTTACGACGGTTGCAGGTGTACGCGAGCGTGCGTGCGTCCGAGGAGAACGAGGGCGTCAGGTGCAGGAACTCCGGCTCGACAACGAGCGGCTCGGGCGTCGCTCCCGGGGCACGGTCGAGGAGATAGAGCTGCGCACGCTCGTTGCCGCCCTCGTCGACCGAGAGGAGAATGCGGTCGCTGCCCGGGACGAAGAGCCCGGTGACCGGCTCGGCGAGATCGGTCACCTGCACCGGGTCGCCGTCGCCCGGCGACACGATGTAGAGCTGAAAGCTGCCCGGCACGTTCCAGCGAACGAGCACGTCGCCGTCGTCGGAGATGTCGGCGGGGAGCGCCCAGGTGACCTCGAGCAACTCCCTGAGCGACGCCACCGCCGGTGACGCTACTCGGATCGAGTCTCGACGACCGACCTCAATCGGACGTCGACTCTCACGCCGGCTGCGACGCGACGATCGGGTCGGATGTCGGTGCGTCGACGCCGCCCTCGTCCTCGACGGTGACGAGCACGACCGACCCCGGCGCGACCGCCTCGTCCACCGGAACGACGTCGCGCTCGTTCGCGCCGTTGAAGAGGCCAGCCCGGACCGGCGCTCCGCCGTCCGAGACCCAGACCTCGTAGGTCTTGCCGACCGGCGCGGGGCCAATCGCGTCCAACACGAGGACGGCGGCGCCGTCCTCGTCCACCACGAGCCTGCCGTCTCCGGCCTCGAGACCGACCGTCCGAGCATCCGGATCCGAGAGCACCGCGGTCGCGGCGCGACTGCGGTCGAGCGCCTCGCGAGCGTCGTCGCGGTCGCGCGTCGCCGCTGCGCCCCACAGCCCGAAGGCGAGCGCGGCACAGGCTGCGACCGCGGCGACGGCGCCGAGCACCGGAACCGCGCGCGAGCGGCGGTGCGCGTCGAGGGAGACGACGTTCTGCGGCTCGGCGCGCACTGCGTCGAGGATCCTTCCGCGGAGCTCCGGACCCGGCGTCGCGCCGGACGCAGCGGTTGCCATCGCAGCCGTGACCTCGGAGAACGCACGGAGCTCCTCCCGCGCCTCCTCGGACGTCGCGAGCAGCTCCTTCGCCCGCGCCTGGTCGGCCGGGTCGAGCGCGTCGAGCGCGTAGCCCGCGATCAGCTCGTGAGTCTCGGTGTCCACGATCCCTCGGATTCGGTGTCGTCCAGGAGCTCCCGGAGGCGGGCGAGCCCAGCGAACATCCTGCTCTTGATGGTACCGAGCGGCACGCCGAGCCTCTCGGCGAGCTCGGCCTGCGAATACCCCCGGTAGTACGCGAGCTCGAGGGCCTCCCGCTGCGCGTCTGGGAGCGCGCGGAGGAGCTGTTGGATGCGGTCGCGCTCGAATCCGAGCCAGGCCTCGTCCTCCGCCGAGCCGGCCGGATCGGGCGCGTCGCGCTGCTCGAGATCGAGCGGCTCGGCGCGTCGCCGATCCTCACGCCGGACGAGATCCACTGCCCGGCGGTGCACGAGCGTCACGATCCAGGTGCTCGCCTTGGCCCTGTCGGCCCTGAACGTCGCGGCCGAGCGCCAGACGGCCAGGAACCCCTCCTGCACCGCGTCCTCAGCGAGCCGGTCGTCCCGCAGGATGCGGAACGCGATCCCGAACGCGATCCGGCCGACACGGTCGTAGAGCTCGGCGAGGGCGGCCTCGTCCCCGCGCGCGACGAGCGCCACGAGGGCCTCGTCGGACAGGTGCGCATGCTGCTTCCGCATCGACCAGACGACCGGCAGCGCCGGCACGGCGGACCATCCCCACGGACTCGATACCCGCTCTCATCGGGCTAATTCGGCGCGAGCCCTCCGAGTGGTTCACCGAACCGGCGGCGGCGACGCGGCGAACAAGGCCTGTTGATCGACCACCCCGACCGAAGGAGTACGACGATGCGCAAGGGCATCGCAATCGCCGCGCTCGCCGCGGCTGTTTGCACGGCCGCGGTCGCCGCGGCCACCACGCTCGGTCCGGGCGACGGAACCGCGTCCAGCCATCGCGAGGCGCCGCTCATCGCGGACGACCCCGCGGCGGACCTCACGGACGTTTACGCGTTCCGCAGCCCCGACAAGCCGAGCACCGTGACGATCCTGGCGAACGTGATCCCCGCCGAGGATCCGGGCGCCGGGCCCCTCTACTACACCTTCTCTCCGAGCGCTCGCTACAACCTGAAGATCGACACCACCGGCGATGTCCAGCCGGATGTCATCTACCGGTTCCAGTTCCAGCGCAGAACGGGCCAGTTCTTCCTCGGCGACACCGCCCAGCCGTACACGCTGACGCGGATCGCGAAGGGAAAGACGACCGTCGTCGCTCGTGGCACGACACCGCCGAACAACATCGGCAAGCGCTCGACCCCGGGCTACAGGAACATGGCCGCGAAGTCGGTCGCCTCGTTCGACGGCGGCGCCTCGAGGGCGTTCGCCGGTCAGCGCGACGACCCGTTCTTCGGCGACATCGGGGCGATCTTCGACCTCGTCGCGATCCGCAAGGGGACGGGGAACATGGGCGGCGGGAAGGACTTCTTCGCCGGCTACGGCGTTCACACGTTCGCCGTGCAGGTCCCGATCGCCGGTCTCGCGGCGAAGAACGGGACGATCGGCGTGTGGGGCTCCGTCGACCGGCGCAAGGTGACGACCCGTGGCTCCACGACCCGCGACAGCGGCGCGTGGGTGCAGGTGAACCGCCTGGGTAACCCGCTCGTCAACGAGGTCATCATCCCGACAGGCCTCAAGGATCGCTGGAACGCCCTCCAGCCGTGGAGCGAGTCGCGGTTCCGCAAGTACCCCACGGAGCCGATCCTCGCCGCGGTGATCAACAAGCTGTACAAGCTCGGCGCGCCCGAGAAGGGCCGGGACGACCTCGTCGCCGTCCTCCTCACCGGTGTGCCGAAGCTGAACTTCACCGGGCCGAAGCTCAGCGGCTCGAACACCGGCAGGACCCGGCGATTGCCGGACTCGTACTGGCGCGCCTGCTCGACGAGCTTCTCGGAAGCGCTCTCGGGCGAGCCGATTCCGAGGGCACCGAGCGCGTCGTCCTGAGGAGCCCCGTAGAAGCCCACCAGCCGATGCTCGGGCAGCAGGCTGCGGCCGCCACGCGGCAGCTCGGGCCGAGCTGGCGGCTCGGCACCGGCGGTGGTGGCGCTAGGTCATCGCCCCCGCGCCGACGGCGATCCCTACGGCGAATGCAAGCGCGGCACAAGCCGCGAGCGCAGCCAGGCGCCTGCGCGCGACCTGTGCTCTCGATGGCTTTCCCGACATCAACCCCGATTGTCTACCGGTTGAGCAGATACGATCGCCGTGGTGGAGGCAGAAGCCAGTCCTCAGGGCGCGGACGCGGAAGCACTCTCGGTCGAGTTCGTCGAGGCGACCAAGCGTTATCCGGGCGCCGACAGCCCAGCCGTCGACAAGCTCAGCCTCGAGGTGGCCGCGGGCGAGATCTGCGTGCTGGTCGGCCCCTCGGGGTGTGGCAAGACGACCGCGATGCGGATGGTCAATCGCATGGTCGAGATCAGCGAAGGCGACGTCATCATCGGCGGGCGGTCGGTGAGTGAACGCGCACCGGCTGAGCTGCGTCGCGAGATTGGCTACGTGATCCAGCAGGTAGGCCTGTTCCCGCATCGCACGATCGCCCAGAACATCGCCACGGTGCCAGGGCTGATCGGCTGGGAGCGCGGGCGCGCAGAGGAACGCGCGGCGGAGTTGCTGGGCCTGATCGGCCTCGACCCCGAGCTCGGCGAGCGCTTTCCCGCGCAGCTCTCGGGCGGCCAGCAGCAGCGCGTCGGCGTCGCCCGCGCGCTTGCCGCCAACCCGGGTGTGATGCTGATGGACGAGCCGTTCGGGGCCGTCGACCCGATCGCCCGCGAGCGCCTGCAGAACGAGTTCCTGCGCCTGCAGGCCGAGATTCGCAAGACGATCCTCTTCGTCACCCACGACATCGACGAGGCGATCAAGATGGGTGACCGCATCGCCGTGCTCAAGCAGGGTGGGCACCTGGCGCAGTTCGCGACCCCGGCCGAGCTGCTGATGGCGCCCGCCGACGAGTTCGTCGAGGACTTCGTCGGCGCCGACCGCGCGCTCAAGCGCCTCGCGTTGATGCGCGTCTCCGACATCGATCTCTGGGAGGCGCCGCTGGCCTTCGTCGGCCAGGCGACCGAGGAGGTGCGGGCCAAGCTCGTCGGCGCCGAAGTCCGCTACGCACTCTGCGTCGACTCCGAGCGGCGTCCGCTTGGCTGGCTCTCCGAGTCTGATCTGAGCGGGCTGACCGTGCCGGCAAAGCCAGACACGTCCCCGGACCCGGTGATCGACCGCGACGATGTCATGCGCGATGCTCTCTCCGACCTGCTCCAGGCGGAGACGCACTACGCGCCGGTTGTCGATGGCGAGGGTCGGATCGACGGCGTCCTCTCGGTCGAGATCATCTCCGAGTTCCTGACCTCCGACGAGGCCCTCGTCGAGGAGCACTCAGCCGCCGAGCGCCCGCTCTGACGATGGCCTCGGCGCTGCTTCAGCTCGCCCAGGTAGAGATCCGCGATCGCTCGGGCGACTCGAGCTGCATTCAAGACAACGGCGTCTGCCCGGGTTGGGTGATCGACAACTTCGACCGCTACGTCGACCCGCTGCTGGAGCACATCGTCTTGGTCCTGATCTCGGTCGCGGTCGGCTTCCTCATCGCCTTCGCGATGGCGGCGGCTTCGCATCGCCAGCGCTGGCTGGTGCCGACGTTCACCGGGCTGACGGGCATTCTGTACACGGTTCCAAGCCTCGCCTTCTTCTTCCTCCTGCTGCCGATCACAGGTTTCGGCGCCGACACCGCGATCATCGCGCTGACGGCGTTCAACCTGCAGATCATCTACCGCAACATCGTCACCGGCCTCGCCAATGTCCCGGCCAGCTCTCTCGACGCGGGCCGCGGCATGGGGATGACGCAGCGCCAGCTCTTCTTCAAAGTCGAGATCCCGCTGGCGGTGCCGGAGATCATCGCCGGGATCCGGGTCGCAACCGTGTCGACGATCGCGATCGCTTCGCTGGCGGCGTTCGCCGGCGGCGGCGGGCTGGGGACAGAGATCCTTGCCGACATCACCTTCAAGACCGGCGTCCTGTTCACGAGCCTGCTGCTGATCACGATGGCGCTGATCTTCGACGCGCTGCTCTTCCTCGCCCAGCGCAAGCTGTCGCCGTGGCGCAGCGCCGGCACCGGAACCGGCGCTTCACGGCGCCAACGCCTCGCCGCCCTGACCCGGGCCCGGCCGACGTGATCGCCGAGCTCCTCTCACTTCCGGTCGCCGGCCTCGGCGGCGCGATCGAGTTCATCTTCAACGAGCGCGATGCTGTCGGCGGCGGCCCGCCGGTGGGTGGGCTGGACGAGGTCGCCGAGTTCACCGCCACCCATCTCAAGGTCACCTTCCTCGCGCTCGGGTTGGCGCTCGCCGTGGCCTTGCCGATCGGGATCTGGTTCGGCCATCGCGGCACCGGCGAGCTGTTCGCGGTCGCGATCGGCAACGCCGGGCGCGCCGTCCCCGAGCTCGTGCTGATCGCGCTGATGGTCGCCTTCATCGGCACCGGCCTGCTCAACGTCACGATCGCGCTCGCCGTGCTCGGAATCCCGCCGATCCTCACCAACACATTCGTCGCCATGCGCCAGGTCGACCGCGACGCGGTTGAGGCGGCGCGCGGCATCGGCATGAGCGAGGCCGAGGTGATCCGCAAGGTCGAGCTGCCGCTGGCGGTGCCGACGATCATGGGAGGCGTGCGCACCGGCGCCGTCAACATCGTCGCCACGGCGACGATCGCGCCCCTGGCCGGAGTGCTCACGCTCGGCGACTTCATCGTCTCGCGAAACGTCTACGGCGACGACGGCGTCCTCGCCGGGGCGATCCTCGTCGCGCTGCTTGCATTGATCATCGAGGTCTCGCTGTCGGCGCTGCAGAAGGCGCTGACCCCGCGCGGCGTCAAGCTTCAGCGGGAAGCGGCGCGCGCCGCCGCGGCCTAGAGGTCATCGACCGGCTGGTCTAGGCTTCACCGACTCAGTACTGACCACGGCGCGGAATCCCCCAAACGAGAGGATCCCCCAGATGAGCACCCAGACGCGGCTGCGTGCGATGTTCGCCCTGCTTGCCGTCCTCGTCCTCAGCTTCGGTGCCGCAGCATGCGGCGACGATGACGACGACGGTGGCGACAGCGGTTCCGACACCGAGAGCAGCTCATCCCTGATCGAGTCGAACCCCGACAACGAAGGCGTTGCGGTCACCGTCGGCTCCAAGAACTTCACCGAGCAGATCATCCTCGGCGAGATCTACGCCCAAGCCCTCGAGGCCGCCGGCTACGACGTCAGCACCCAGCTCAACCTCGGCTCCGAGCAGGTGGCGCTGAGGGCGCTTGAAGACGGCGAGATCGACGCCTATCCGGAATACACCTCGACGGCGCTGACGGCGTTCTTCGAGCTCCCGCCCGAGGAAGTCCCGGGCGACCCGCAGCAGGCATTCGAGGAGTCTGAGGACGACTTCGCCGAGCTCGGGCTCACCGCCTATCCGCCGACGCCGTTCTCGAGCGCCAACGCGGTTGGCCTCTTGACCTCGACGGCCGAGGAGCTCGGGCTGAGCTCGATCTCCGACCTCGAGGCCGAGCAGGACGAGCTCGTGCTCGCCGGCTCGCCCGAGTGCCGCCAGCGCATCGACTGCCTCGCCGGGCTCGAGGAGTACTACGGGCTCGACGGCCTGCGTGCGAACTTCACGCCGGTCGACATCGGGCTGCGCTACGAGGTGCTCGACAAGGATGACGCCGACCTCTCGATCCTGTTCACCACCGATGCCCAGCTCGCGACCTCCGAGGACTACACGCTGCTCGAGGACGACCAGGGAGTGCTGCCCGCGGGCAACATCCTCTTCGTCGCCACCGAGGAGATCGCCGAGGAGGCGGGGCCCGACTTCGGCGAGACCGTCGAGAAGGTCCAGGAAGGGCTCACGCTCGAGGTCATGCAGGAGCTCAACTCCCGCGTCGACGTCGACCGCGAGGAACCCGCCGACGTCGCGGCGGCCTATCTGCAGGAGTCCGGCTACACCGAGTAGCGGCCAGCACCAAGGCCGAGCGGCAGCTTACGTACCACTATGGGACGCTAGCTGCCGCTCGGCGCGTGGTCGGCGTGGGCGGTTGAGGTAGGTTTCCGCCGGTGGCGCTGAAGCTCGGCATCAACATCGGCTACTGGGGCATCGGGCCCAAGGGCGACGAAGCCGTAGAGCTCGTCCGCGCGGCGGAGTCCAAGGGCTACGACTCGGTCTGGGTCGCGGAGTCATACGGCTCGGACTGCGTCTCGATCCTCGCCTGGCTGGCGGCGCAGACCGAGACGATCAAGCTCGGCGCCGCGATCATGCAGGTGCCCGGCGCGCCCGCCCGCGGCGGCGGCGATGGCCGGCGCGACGATCGATGCGCTTTCGGACGGCCGCTTCATCTTCGGCTTCGGCCCGTCGGGGCCTCAGGTCTCGGAGGGCTGGTACGGCGTCGAGTACGCCAAGCCCTGGGGCCGCACGCGCGAGTACATCGAGATCGTTCGCGAGATCGTTCGCCGCGAGGGCCCGCTCGAGCACCAGGGCAAGCACTTCCGGCTGCCGATCGAGGGCCCGAACACCACCGGCCAGGGCAAGGCGCTGAAGCTCAACTTCCACCCGGTACGCAACGAGATCCCCGTGTTCGTCGGCGCGATCGGGCGCAAGTCGGTCGAGATGGCGGCCGAGATCTGCGACGGCTGGATCCCGATCTTCTTCTCCGCCGACGCCTTCGAGCAGACGTGGGGCGAGCACCTCGAGGCCGGCTTCGCAAAGGGTGGCCGCTCGCGCTCGGACCTCGAGGTCTCACCGTCGCTTCAGGTGGCGATCGACGGCGACCTCGATACTGCCCGTGCGGTCGTCAAAGCCGGGCTCTTGCTCTACCTCGGCGGCATGGGCTCGCGCGAGACGAACTTCTACGTCGATCTCACCCATCGCTTCGGCTTCGGCGAGGTTGCCGACGAGGTCCAGGGCCTGTTCTTGGACGGCAAGCGCGACGAGGCCTACAAGGCGATTCCCGACGAGCTCGTCGACGCCACCTCGCTGGTCGGCAGCGAGGCCGAGGTGGCCGAGCGAATCGAAAAGCTCGCCGACGCCGGCGTCGATCGCCTGATCTGCTCGCCGGTGCACATGGACCAGGCGCAGCGCATGCACACGCTCGACCGCCTCGCCGAGCTCACCGGCGTCTCCGCGCCGGCCTGAGCGGACCGCGATCGGACCCGCGGGGGAACCGGCGCACGTCCGGCTCGAGTGTGCATATCCTGAGATCACCGGGTGGGGGGCCGGTAGCACGACATGACCAGCCTCCGAGCAGCCACCAGCCTCCGTCGCGCGTTCTGCGTCGCCGTCGCCGTCGCCGCAGCGGTGCCCGCCTCCGCCACCGCCGGCCACTTCCTGCTCGACCATCCCGCGCCCGGCTTTTCCCCGGGAGGGCCGCCGCCGGCGGGGGCCCAGTCGGGTGGCGAGGGCGCCGAGTGGGAGCTGATCGACACGGTCTCCACCGGCAACCCGCACACGGACCTCGACTTCTTCACTCAGGGCGGCAACACCTACGCCTCGGTCGGCACGCTCGGGATCGGGCCCAACGGCGGTGGCCAGACGATCGTTCAGCTCAGCGAGGGCGACACGGTCAGCCCGGAGACGGTCAACTTCGTCGCCGGGCACCCGTCGGCGAGCTGCATCAGCAACCCGAACGCAGCGCTCGGGTTGCAGCACGATGTCGAGGCGACGCCGAAGGGCAACGCGATCCTCAACTCGGCGAACCCGTTCGCCGTGCGCACCGACACGCAGCTGCTGATCGACGCCTCCGACGCCGAGGGCCGTTGCCACGACCAGGGCGTGCTCGGGCATCGAGGAGACGCAAGCAGGGCGGACTCGAGATCGTCGACGTCACCAACCTCGCCGAACCGGTCGAGATCGGGCTGACCAGCCACATCGGCGAGTCGCACACGGTCAACGTCGATCCCAAGCGCCCGCACATCGCCTACTCGGTGACCTCTGACGCGGTCACGGTGACTCCCTCGGGTCAGCGCGAGAACGAGATCGCCACCGACTCCGATCGCTTCGACCTCGACGGCTTCGAGGTCGTCGACTTCTCCTCCTGCATGAACCTCCCCGCCGGCGCGCAGCCTCGACGCCAAGCGCGCCGCCTGCCGCACCCAGGTCTACCGCTACCGCTACCCGACCGCTCAGATGGCGCTGGGCCACACGCTCAAGGACAGCGTCTACGGCTGCCACGAGCTCGAGGTCTATCCCGACGACCGGCTCACCTGCGGCAGCGGCAACGCGCTGATCGCGTTCGACATGAGCGGCGCCTTCGACGACATGGGAACGCCGACCGACTACTCCGACGACAAGCCGCGCGGCACGCCGCTTCCCTGCAAGAGCCGCCCGAGCTCATCGGCGGGGCCGTTTGCGACCGGCGCGACGGTCGTCGACTGCGTCGACGGCACCAACGACGATCCCGAGGTCGGCGGCGTGTCGGGCGACGAGGACCTGACCGTTCCCGGCTGGATCGCGCAGGGCTCGCCGTCGCTCGAGGGCGTCGAGTACCTGGGCAGCATCTACCACCAGGGGCGTGGCGCCGGCGGCGCGGCCACCCCGGCATTCGACTCCACCGAGGACATCGACTTCAACCACGAGGCCGAGCTCACCGGCTCGGGCGAGCACCTGATCAGCACCGACGAGCGCGGCGGCGGCGTCCTGCCGCCGGGCGCGAGCTGCACTCCGGTCGGCGACAACCCGCTCGGCAACGGCGGCGTGCACTTCTACGACCTGGGCGGCCTCAGCACGGCGCCGGCGGGTACGCCCGAGGAGGCATTCGCGGCCTATGCGAGCAAGCCCAGCGGCGACAAGGCGATCTACCGGGCCCCGGTTCGCACCCCGCCGCGAGCGACGGTCTGCACGGCCCACGTCTTCCAGCAGATCCCGGGCGAGAACCGGATCTTCATGGGCTGGTACTCGCAGGGCACGCAGGTGATCGATTTCGTCGAGAACGCAGACGGCACCGTGCGCTTCGCCGAAGCCGGCTACTTCATCCCCGACCAACGCCAACGAGTGGGTCTCGCACGTGTTCAAGGTCGAGCGCAACCCCGATGGATCCGAGACCTACTACGGCGCCACCGGCGACTTCGCCCTCGGCGAGGCGGGCCGCAACTCGATCGACGTCTACAAGGTGACGCTGCCGCCGGCGCCGAAGGTGATCGGCGGCGAGGACGGTCCGGGCACCGGCGACGGGCCCAGCACGCGGAGCCGGAGACTGCGCCCTGGAGATCTCGGGCAGCGCCAAGCGCGACAAGCTGCTCGGCAGCATCGGCGGGCGATCGCATCAAGGGCCGCGGCGGACGCGACAAGATCAAGGGTCGCGCCGGCAACGACTGCCTCGGCGGCGGCGGCGGCAAGGACGCGGTCAAGGGCGGCGGCGGCAAGGACACGCTCACCGGTGGCCGCGGGCGCGACCGCCTCTTCGGCGGCGGCGGCGACGACAAGGTCAAGGCCCGCAACGGCGGCCGCGACAAGGTCCGCTGCGGCGGCGGCAAGGACCGCGCGGTCGTCGACTCGCGAGACCGCGTCCGCGGTTGCGAGAAGGTCAAGCGCAAGCGCTGATCACGCTGACGAACGCCGAAACGCACGGTTTCGTTAGGCTGCCCCGGCTCTGAGGTGGCTCGTCCCACCTCTTGCTTGAGATGAAGATCGGGGTTCCGAAAGAAACAGCCGAGCACGAGCTGCGGGTCGCGTTGATTCCAGACGTCGTCGCTTCGCTTGTCGCCAAGGAGATCGACGTCGTCGTCGAATCCGGTGCCGGCGAGGGCTCGGGCCACCCCGACGCCTCCTACACCGAGGCGGGGGCTGAGATCGGCGATCCCTGGGGAGCCGAGGTCGTCGCCCACGTCGCGGTTCCCAGCGACGAAGAGATCGGCCGCCTGCGCGACGGTCAGGTCCTGATCGGCCACCTGGCGCCGCTGACCTCGGCGGAGACGAACAGGGCGCTGGCCGTCGGCGGGCGTCACCAGCTTCGCGATGGAGGCGATTCCGCGGATCACCCGCGCGCAGGCTATGGACGCGCTCTCCTCGCAGGCCAACGTCGCGGGCTATGCAGCGATGCTGCTCGCCGCGCGCGAATGCGGCCGCTTCTTCCCGATGATGACCACCGCCGCCGGCACCGTCGCTCCGGCAAAGGTGCTCGTGCTCGGCGCCGGAGTCGCCGGCCTGCAGGCGATCGCGACCGCCAAGCGCCTCGGCGCGGTCGTCTCCGGGTTCGACATCCGCCGCGCCGCCTGGGAGCAGATCGCATCGCTCGGCGGCCGCCCGCTCGAGCTCGACTTCATCCCCGACGCCGAGGACGAGGGCGGCTACGCGCGCCCGCTGACCGAGGAGGAGAACGAGCAGGTGCGCGAGGCGCTTGCCGAGAACGCCGGGCGCCAGGACGTGATCGTGACCACGGCCCAGATCCCCGGCCGCACGGCGCCGGTCCTGCTTACCCGCGAGGCGGTCGCGAACATGAGCCCGGGCTCGGTGATCGTCGACCTCGCCGGCGACTCCGGCGGCAACTGCGAGCTCACCGAAGCGGGGGAGACGGTCGTCTCCGACAACGGCGTCAAGGTGATCTCGCCGGTCAACCTGCCGTCCGACATGGCCGCCCATGCCTCGCAGCTCTACGCCAAGAACATCGAGAACCTGCTCGGGCTGCTGGTCAGCGAAGAAGGGGAGCTGAACTTGAACTTCGACGACGAGGTCGTCGCCGGCGCTTGTCTCACCCATAACGGTGAGATCCGCAACGAGCGCGCCGCCGGGCGGGAGGAGAGCTGATGGACGTGATGACCGAGGTGACGATCTTCGTCCTCGCCGCGTTCGTCGGCTTCGAGGTGATCTCCAAGGTGCCGACGACGCTGCACACGCCGCTGATGAGCCAGACGAACGCGATCCACGGCATCGTCATGCTCGGTGGCCTGATCGTCGCCGGCTACGCCGACGACTCGCTCGAGAAGACGATCGGCCTGATCGCGATCGCCTTCGGCACGATCAACATCGTCGGCGGCTTCATGGTCACCGACCGCATGCTCGGCATGTTCGTGCGCAAGCCGAAGCAAACGACTCCCGACACGTCCTCGGCTTCGCCTCCGGGCGGGTCAGGGTCGGCACAAGGATGAGCATGCTTGCTGTGCTCGAGCCCGGGGGCGATCTCGTCACGGCGCTCTACATCGTTGCCTTCTCGTTGTTCATCCTCGGCGTGCGCCAGGGCACGCATCCGCGGACCGCCAAGCGCGGCAACCTGATCGCCGCCGTCGGCATGGCGGTCGCCGTGGTCGCGACGCTGCTGCTCGACGGCATCGGCAACTGGGGGATCATCGTCGCCGGGCTCGTGATCGGCACCGCGGTTGGCGTGATCGCCTCGATCCGCGTGCAGATGACCGAGATGCCGCAGATGGTCGCCCTCTACAACGGCGTCGGCGGCGGCGCCGTCGCCTTGATCGCCTGGTCGGAGTTTCGCCACGGCGCCGCCATGGGCGGCGAGTTCCCGCTCGACGAGCTGATCCCGGTCCTGTTCTCCGCCGTCGTCGGCTCGGTCTCCTTCTGGGGCTCGAACATCGCCTTCGCCAAGCTTCAGGACCTGATCCCGACGCGGCCGCTCGCGGTTCCCGGCCAGCAGGTGATCAACGTCTTGCTGCTGGTGGGAATCCTCGCCGCCTGCGTCGTCCTCGTCTCGAACGACGGCGAGCTCGCCGACTACGAGGGCCTGTTCATCGGCGTCCTCGTCGCCGCCGCGATTCTCGGCAACCTCGTCGTCCTGCCGATCGGCGGCGCCGACATGCCGGTGGTGATCTCGCTGCTCAACGCCTTCACCGGCCTCTCTGCCGCGGCCGCCGGCTTCGCCCTCGACAACGTCGCCCTGATCGTCGCCGGCACGCTTGTCGGCTCCTCGGGCACCCTGCTGACGATGGAGATGGCGACGGCGATGAACCGCTCGGTCGCCAACGTCCTCTTCGCCGGCTTCGGCGGCGCGCCGGCCGGCGCCGCGGGGCCCGGCGAGGAGCGCCCCCACACCTCGATCGGCGCTCAGGACGCGGCGATCAAGCTCGCCTACGCCGACTCCGTCGTCATCGTCCCCGGGTACGGGCTCGCCGTCGCCCAGGCGCAGCACGCGGTCAAGGAGATGGCCGACGAGCTCGAAAAACGCGGCGTCGACGTCAGCTACGCGATCCACCCGGTTGCCGGGCGCATGCCCGGCCACATGAACGTGCTGCTGGCCGAAGCCGACGTCGACTACGAGAAGCTGCGCGAGATGGAGGACATCAACCCAGAGATGCCGCGCACCGACGTCGCCGTGGTCATCGGCGCCAACGACGTCACCAACCCGGCGGCAAAGAACGATCCCGACTCGCCGATCGCGGGGATGCCGATCATCGAGGTCTCCGAGGCCAAGGAAGTGATCGTGATCAAGCGCTCGCTCTCACCGGGCTTCGCCGGGATCGACAACGACCTCTTCTACGAGCCCAACGCCTCGATGCTGTTCGACGACGCGAAGAAGGCGGCGACCGAGATCGCCGCCGAGATCACGAACCTCTAGATCGGGCGACTAGCGCTCGCCCTTTTCGTGCTCGCGCTCGGCGCGGCGGCCACGGCGCAAGTACGGCAGCGCCCAGCCGATCACGGCGCCGAGTGCGCCCGCGATCAGGATCGCCAGGAACAGCGGCGTGGTCGTCTTGACGAAGAGGATGTTGATCTCGACGTCCTGGGAGTTCTGCAGGACGAAGATCGCGAACAGAACGATCGCCAGGATCGCGAGGTAGTAGCGCAGCCCGTGGCCCTCCTTGCGGGTGACGGCGTCGACGGCTGCGTTGTGGTCGGCCACGCCGCGACTGTATCGATTCGCTCGTTATCGGAACCCGGGTGGAACGCGCGCCTGGCCGAAGGAGTTGTCGCCCCAGCAGGCGACGGCGCCGTTGGTCTTAACGCCGCAGTTGTGCGAGCCGCCGGCGCTGACCGCGGTGAAGGTGCCGGCGGGCGCGGTCCCCTGGCCGGACGAGTTCAATCCCCAGCAGGCGAGGGTGCCGTTGGTCCGTACGCCGCACGTGTGGGAGTCACCGTTCACCAAGGGCGAACCGGCGCCGGCGCTGACCGTGCTGAAGCTGCCGGCGGGCGGGGTCGCCTGGCCGGCGAAGTTGGCGCCCCAGCAGGCGAGGGTGCCGTTGGTCCTCACGCCGCAGGTGTGGGCGTTGCCGGCGCTGACCGAGCTGAAGACGCCGGCGGGCGGGGTCGCCTTGCCGACCGAGTCGTCGCCCCAGCAGGCGAGGGTCCCGTTGGTCCTCACACCGCAGGTGTGGGCGTAGTTGGAAAAGACCGGGTCGCCGCCGGCGCTGACCGCGGTAAAGGTGCCCGCCGGGGGGGTTGCCTGACCGGAGAAGTCGTTGCCCCAGCAGGCGAGGGTGGCGTCGGTCTGGATCGAGCAGGTGTGGCCGGCGCCGCTGCTGACCGCGGTAAAGGGGGTGCCCGGCACCGGGAAGCCCGCCTGGGGGGGTCCCCAACACTCAAGGGTACCGTCGGTCTCGATCCCACAGCCGGCGCGGGCGTCGGCGCTGACCGAGGTGAACGTGCCCGCTGGCGGGCTCGCCTGGCCGGAGGAGTTGTCGCCCCAGCAGCCGATGGTGAGGTCATCATGGTGAACTCCGCAGGTGAGGTCGCCGCCGGCGCTGACCGCCGGCCCGCTGAACAGGGACTGGGTGGGGGAGTCCACCCGGCCGTCAGCGTCGCTGCCCCAGCACACGATCCGGCCGCTCGTCTTCGCGGCGCAGCTGTGACGAGCGCCGGTGCTGACAGCGGTGAAGACGCCGGGGGGTGGGGTCGCTTGTTCATAGGAGTCGTCGCCCCAGCAGGCGAGGGTGCCGTTGGTCTTGAGCCCGCAGCTGTGCTCGCCACCGGCGCTCACCGCCTTGAACACGCCTGCGGCTGGGATCGTCTGGCCGGAGGAGTCGTCGCCCCAGCAGGCGATGGTGCCCCGGACCCTGACGCCACAGGTGTGGCCGTTGCCCGCGCTGACCGCCTTGAAGGCACCGGCCGGCCGGGTCGTCTGACCGAAGGAGTTGTCACCCCAGCAGGCGAGCGCAGCGCTGGACCTGATCCCGCAGGTGTGGCCGTTGCCCGCGCTGACCGCTTTGAAAGCACCGGTGGGCCGGGTCGTCTGATCGAAGTCGCCCCAGCAGGCGAGCGCGGCGTTGGACCTGATCCCGCAGGTGTGGCCGTTGCCCGCGCTGACCGCCGTGAACACGCCGAGGGGCGGGTTCGTCTGGCCAGCGGCGTTGTCGCCCCAGCAGGCGATCGTGCCGTCGGTCTTGACGCCGCAGGTATGGTCTGAATCGAATGCTGCCGGGTCGCCTCCGGCGCTGACCGAGGTGAATGTGTCTCCGGGAGGCGACGCTTGGCCGGCGCTGTTGAGCCCCCAGCAGGCCAGCCTGCCGTTCGTCTTCACGCCGCATGTGTGGGCGGAGCCGGCGTCGACACTCGCGGCCACGGTCGCCTCCGGAGCGGAGCTGATCGAAGCTCCTGAGTCACCGGTCGGCGGCGCCGTGGCAAGCGCCTGAGAGGCCAGAACGTGACAGCAGGCGACGGCCGAGAAGGCCCCCGCGATGCAGATCCTTCGCACGGCTGCTGTCGAGTGGACCGTCGCTCCTCCCTTCGGACGAGACGAACACGACCACTGTACTCCCGGTGGGGGCCGCATGGCAACCGAAGTTGTCACGATCGGCGCGCCCCACGTACGATCGGAAAACCTACGGTCCCGCCATGCCGACGCGAGCACCGGCGAGTCGCGAATCGGGTCAGGCACGGTCGAATGGGTTGGCCTCATCCTGCTGGTCTCGCTGCTCGTCGCGAGCTTCGGCGCGCTCGCCACCGTCGGTCTTCCGGGAGCGGGGCTGGCGCAGGCGATCGCCTCGAAGCTCGTCTGCGCCGTGCGCCTCTCGGGCGACTGCCCCGGCGACCGCTCGGCGCTCGAGCTCGCCTACGGCGCCAAGCTCGCCGAGGCTGTGATCTTCTACGCGCCCGACCTGCTGTACGAGTCGGGCATGTCCGAGCTGCCCGTCGATTACCGCGAATGCCGCGAGGACGCCTGTTCGATCGCGACCGACGCGGAAGGCGAGTCGAGCAAGACCGTCGACGGGCTGCGCGCGGTCGCCTTCACCCACGTCATCGACTGCTCCAGCGACGGCATCGAGGCGGCCGTCGCGGCGGGCGCCAACTGCTCCGGCGAGCGCGCCGGCAAGCGCTATCTCCAGTACTGGCTCTACTGGCCCGACAGCCAGACCGAGCCGTTCGGCGAGCGGGGCTATCACCCAGACGACTGGGAGAGCTTCCAGGTGCGCATCGGCAAGACCGAGAGCGCGGCGCGCGCAAGCTCGCATCACTCCTACAACTACTCGGGCGGCGTGCGCAACTGGCCAAGCGACGCGGGCGTGATCGAAAAGGCCGCCTGGGGCCCTTACCTCGACAGCTATCACGTCTCCGCCGGCAGCCACGCGGGCCACGTAGCCGGCAGTCACGACGGCACCCGGATGACGCCGGGCGACGACCTCGTCCTGATCCCGATCGAAGCGATCGCCGATGCCGGTACCGACGACGAGCTGTTCGAGGTCGTGCCGCCATGGTTGAAGCCGGTCTACGACGATCCCGAGGCAGAGGGAACCTGACCGGGGCCGCCCGAGGAAACGCTTACGAATCCGCCGCGATCTCAGGCGCGACGACGACGTAGAAGCGGCTGCGGCCGATCTCGCGCTCGCCGAGGCGCATCACCACCGCGTGAGGGCCTACGGACGAGAACTCGATCGTGGCTCCGAGCGAGATCACGAGCCGCTGGATCTGGCCCGCGACCGAGCCCGGCGGGCGTCCGGTCTCGATCTCGAACGAGAGCTCGTCGCCGAGCCGCTCGCCGTCGGGGTCTTGGATCTCGAGGTCGATCGTGTGCGGCCTGTTGGTCTCGTCCCAGGCCACGTCGATGCCGAAGCCGATCCCGAACCGGTGCTGGACCGGGAGCGCTTGGAAGCGCAGCATGTTCCAGCCGCCGCCCATCGCGTAGAGCTTGCCGTTGAGCGCCTCGCTGTGGTCGGTCAAGATCAAGAAGCCGATGTCCATCGCGGTCCTCGCTACTTCGGCGGCATCCGCAGGGCGCCGTCGAGCCGGATCGTTTCGCCGTTGAGCATCGGGTTGGTGACGATCGCCTCGACCAGCGCCGCGTACTCGCCCGGCTCTCCGAGGCGTGAGGGAAAGGGGACGCCCGCGCCCAGTGCCTCGCGCGCATCCTCGGGAAGCGCGGCCAGCAGCGGCGTGTCGAACAGGCCCGGGGCGATCGTGATCACGCGGACGCCGCGGCCGGCGAGATCGCGGGCGGCGGGCAGCGTCAGACCGACGATGCCGCCCTTTGAGGCCGCGTAGGCGACCTGGCCGATCTGGCCGTCGAAAGCGGCGATCGAGGCGGTGTTGACGCAGACGCCGCGCTCGCCCGTCGCGTCGGGCTCGTTGGTGGCCATCGCCGTCGCCGCCAGGCGCAGCACGTTGAAGGTGCCGATCAGGTTCACCTTGATCACGTTGGAGAAGATCTCGAGGTCGTGCGGCCCCTGCTTGGAGACGGTGCGCTGGGCCCAGCCGATCCCCGCGCAGCAGACAGAGATCCGCAGGCCACCGGCGGCCGCGGCCGCGGCGTCGACGGCTGCCTGCACCTCGTCGGCCTCCATCACATTGGCCTCGACGAAGCTCGCCCGGTCGCCGAGCTCGGAGGCGAGGGCCGAGCCCTTGTCCGCGTTCAGGTCCGCGATCACGATCGCGGCACCGGCACCGTGCAGACGCCTCGCCGTCGCCTCGCCGAGACCTGAGGCTCCGCCGACGACCAGCGCGCTCGCTGCTTCGACTCTCATCGCACGCCACCCTAACGATGGTCACAAGATGAGTGATTCATCTAGCCGCCGTTGGTGGAGCCGGCGATCCTTTGCAGCAAGGCGGAGCGCTGGCGGGGGTTCGGCGTCACCGCAACCGCCCGTTCGAACTCCGCGCGTGCCTCCTCGCCGCGGCCCAGCTTCTCGAGCAGATCGCCGCGCACGATCGGCAGCAGGTGGTAGTCGGAGAGCGCCGGCTCTGAGCGGAGCGAGTCGACCAGCGCGAGCGCAGCCTCGGGGCCGAAGGCCATGCCGACCGCGACGGCACGGTTGAGCTCGACGACCGGCGACTCCGTCAGCTGTGCCAAGCCGTCGTAGAGGGCGACGATCTGCTCCCAGTCGGTGTCCTCGGCCGCTCGCGCCCGCGCGTGACAGGCGGCGATCGCCGCCTGGAGCGTGTATGGACCGATGGCTCCGTCGGCGTTCTGGGCGCGCTCCAGCGCGGCGAGGCCGCGGCCGACGAGCATCCAATCCCAGCGCGCCCGGTCCTGGTCGAGCAGCAGAACCGGCTCGCCGTCTGGGCCGGTCCGCGCCCGCGATCGGGAGGCCTGGAGCTCCATCAAGGCGATCAGGCCATGAACCTCGGGCTCGCCGGGGAGCAGCCCGGCGAGGATGCGACCGAGGCGCAGCGCCTCCTCGATCAGCTCCGGGCGGATCACCTCGTCGCCCGCGGTCGCCGCGTAGCCCTCGTTGAAGATCAGGTAGATCGCCTCGAGCACCGAACCGAGGCGCTCGGCCAGCTCTTCCTGGGCGGGAACCTCGAACGGCACCTGGGCGGCGGACAGGGTGCGCTTCGCGCGCACGATCCGCTGCGCGACGGTGGACTCGGGGACCAGGTAGGCGCGGGCGATCTCCTTCGTCGTCAGCCCGCCGAGCAGCCGCAGCGTCAGCGCCACCCGCGCCTCGGTCGAGAGCAGCGGGTGGCAGGTGGTGAAGATCAGGCGCAGGAGATCGTCGTCGAAGGGGTCGCCGACCTGGGCCTCGAGGTCGGTCCCCTGATCGTCACCGAGGCGCTCGATCTCACGCCCGAGCTCCTGCGTCTTTCGCGCCTGGACCTCGGCGCGGCGAAAGCGGTCGATCGCTCGGTGCTTGGCGGTGGCCATGAGCCAGGCGCCCGGGTACTCCGGGACGCCTGACTCGGGCCACTGCTCGAGTGCTGCCACCAGCGCCTCCTGCGCCAGGTCCTCGGCGATGCCGACGTCGCGCACCATCCTCGCCAGTCCCGCGATCAGCCGTGCCGACTCGATTCGCCAAACGGCATCGATCGTGCGGTTGACGTCGGCGTTCGCCATCGTGGTCAGGCTCTCAGGTCCCCTCGGTCTGCGCCCGCAGCTCCTGCTCCTTCTCGCGCAGCTCGGGTGTCAGCTCCTCGCCGAAGTCGTCGGGCTCGAAGATCGGCCGCAGCTCCACGATCCCGTCCGGGCCGGTTGGGTCGCCTGGGATCCGCTGGGCCCATTCGAGTGCCTCCTCGAACGACTTCACCTGCCAGACCCAGTAGCCGGCGAGCAGCTCCTTGGTCTCGGCGAACGGTCCGTCGATGACCTTCTTCTCGGTGCCCGAGAAGTGGATGCGCGCGCCCTTCGAGCTCGGATGCAGGCCGTCGCCGGCAAGCATCACCCCTGCCTTGACCAGCTCCTCGTTGAAATTCATCATGTTCTCGAGCAGCTCCGTACTGGGCATCACGCCCGCTTCGCTCTCCTCCGTCGCCTTGATCAGCACCATGACTCGCATCTCGTCTACCTCCTGTCGTTGCCTGTTCAGCCGAGTAGCTCCTCGCGGCTATTCGACTCTCTATGAGGGATATCGAACGAGGAGCCCGAAAATCGACACGCAGGCTGAAAGAATCTCGACTCAGTCCGGCGCCAGGGCTTCGATCAGCTCGCCGAGCTTGTCGGGCGTGGTGATCGGCGTGATCACCGGCAGCGTGATCCCGCCGGCGACGAACTCTCCAAGTCGCGCCTTCATCTGCTCGGGGGAGCCGAGAATGAACATCTCCTCGATCAGGTCCCAAGGCGCGGCCGCGATCGCGCGCTCGCGGTCCTTGGCCGCCCACGCCTCGCACATCTCGGCGATCGCCTCGGTGTGGCCGAGCCAGCGATAAAAGGCGGCGTAGACGGGCACGGTCACGTAGGAGGCGAACATGAAGCGCGCGATCGGCTCGATCTGCTCGCGTTCGCCCGGGAGGCAGAAGAAGCGGCAGAGAAGCTCGAATCCCTCGAGCGGCGCCATCGAGCTGTTCGGTCACGCGCGGCCAAGCCCGAGATCGGCAGGAAGTTGGTGAAGGCTCCGTCGGCTTTGTCGACGGCGAGGCGCAGCATCTTGCCGCGCAGCGCGGCGAGGATGATCGGGACCGGCGGCGGTGCGGACTCGAGCTTGAAGCCGTTGCCGGTGCGTTCGCCGGCGAGCGCCGGTCGCAGGAAGTCGACGGTCTGCTCGACCTTCGACAGCGGCTTTTCGAAGGGAATCTCGTTCCAGCCCTCGACGATCCGATCCGAAGAAGCGCCGATTCCGAGCACGAACCGCCCGCCGCTGGCGTCGGCCAGCGCCGCGGCTTGCTGTGCCAACAACGCCGGGCCACGCTGAAACACGCCGACCACGCCGGTGCCGAGGCGAATCTCGGTGGTCCAAGCGGCCGCCAGCGCCAGCGGCGTGAACCCGTCGGGTCCGTTCGTCTCGCCGCTCCACAGGTCGGTGTAGCCGGCGGCCTCTGCGCGCCGGACGAGATCCTCGTGCCCGCTGAGCGGCGTCATCGGTAACGGCAGCGTCAGGCCCCAGCGCACGGGCGAAACCTAGTCGAGCCGACCGCCGCGCGCATCCACCGGGTTCGGATAGGTTTCTGCCTGCATGGAGTTCTCGCGGCTAAATCGCACCCGCGTGCTGATCGGCGCCGTAGCCTCGATTCTGCTGATCCTCTCCCTGCTGTTCCTGCCGTGGTACAGCCTGGCCGAGAACCCGCAGCGCGTCGAGGGCAGCCCCGACTTCAACTCCGACGCGTTCATCTGCGGCACGGGCGAGTTCGAATGCACCGGCTGGGAGACCTTCCCGATTCTGCGCTGGCTGCTGCTCGGCGCCGCCCTGGCGCCGCTGATCCTCGGCTACATCATCGTCCGCGGTCACAAGCTCTCCTATCCGCCGGGCGAGATGACGATGATCGCGGGCTTCGCCGCCGTCGTCCTGATCGGCTACAACGGCCTCATCGACCGCCCTGGATCCAGCGTCGCCGAGATCGGGATCACCCTCAAATACGGCTACTACCTCGCCCTGCTCGCCGCGATCGTGATCGCTGCCGTCGGCTTCACCCGCTCGCTGGAGAGCGGTGGCGGCGCGGAGCGCAAGGCCCCCGGCACCGTCTAAGTGGGAGTCATCTCTCACGACCAGCGTTCGGGCGGCAAGCCCGACCGCAATCTCGCGCTCGAGCTCGTTCGGGTCACCGAGGCCGCCGCGCTGGCTGCGGCGCGCTGGGTCGGGCGGGGCGAGAAGGAGTCGGCCGATGGAGCTGCGGTCGACGCCATGCGGCTACTGCTCGACACCGTGCCGATGGACGGCCTCGTCGTCATCGGCGAGGGCGAGAAGGACGACGCGCCGATGCTCTACAACGGCGAACGCATCGGCGATGGCAGCCCGCCCGAGGTCGACATCGCTGTCGACCCGCTCGAGGGGACCACGCTGTGCGCTCGTGGAATGCCGTCGGCGCTGTCGGTGATCGCGCTCTCGGAGCGAGGGACGATGTTCGATCCGGGTCCCTGCGTCTACATGGAGAAGATCGCGGGAAACTCCGAGATCGCCGACGTGCTCAGCCTCGACGTCGAGCTGACCGAGGTGATCGAGCGCGTCGCCGAGCGCAAGCGCAAGGACGTCGGCGACGTCACGATCATCATGCTCGACCGCCCGCGCCACGAGCAGAAGATCGGCGAGATCCGTGAGGCTCGGCGCTCGTATTCGCTTCATCTCCGACGGCGACGTCTCCGCGGCGCTGTTCGCCGTTTCCGCCGATGCCGGAGTCGACCTGCTGTGGGGGATCGGCGGCACCCCCGAAGGGCGTGCTCTCGGCTGCGGCGATCAAGTGCCTCGGCGGTCAGATCCTGGGAAAGCTGTGGCCGCGCGACGACAGCGAGCGCCAGGCGGCACTCGACGCCGGCTACGACCTCGACGAGACGCTCGACTGCGACCGCCTCGTCGCCGGCAACGACGTCTTCTTCGCCGCCACGGGCGTCACCGATGGCGAGCTGCTTCAGGGTGTCCGCTACTCGCGCGGGAAGGCGACCACCGAGTCGCTGGTGATGCGCTCGCGCTCGGGCACGGTGCGCACCGTCACCGGCCGCCACGACCAGGCGAAGCTGCGCGAGATCACGGGGGGCAGATACGGGTAGTGGCCGTACCGTGGCCGCTGATCAACCAACGGTTCTCGTAGCCGGGGCGACGGGGTATGTCGGCAGCCTGCTGGCGCGGGCGCTGCGCGACAAGGGCCGCGCCGTGCGCTGCCTCGTGCGCGATCCGGCCAAGGCCGCAGGACCTGGACGAGGCCGGTTGCGAGATCGTCCGCGGCGACGTGCTCGAGCCCGAGCACGCTCGCGCCGGCCCTGGAGGGCATCGAAAGCGCCTACTACCTGGTGCACTCGATGGGACGCGGCGCCTCCGGCTCTGACTTCGCCGAGCGCGACAGCGTCGCCGCGAGGAACTTCGGCACCGCGGCCCGCGACGCCGGGGTCGGGCGCTTGATCTACCTCGGCGGCCTCGGCGACGACGACGCCTCCGAGCATCTCGCCAGCCGCCACCACACCGCCGAGGTCCTGGCCGAGTCGGGAATCCCGCTGACCTACTTCCGCGCCGCGGCGGTGATCGGCTCCGGCAGCGAATCGTTTCGCGTCGTCTACTACCTCGTCAAGCGGCTACCGGTGATGGTGACGCCGAAGTGGACGACGACGCGGACACAGCCGATCGCGGTCGCCGACGTCGTTGCCTATCTGGCAGCTGCGATCGAGACCCCGGCCTCGAGCGGCCGCGAGATCCAAATCGGCGGGCCCGAGATCACGACCTACGGCGGGATGATGGACGCGATGGCCGCGGCGATGAGGCGGCGCAAACCGCTGCGGATCACCGTCCCGCTGCTCTCGCCGAAGCTCTCCTCGCTTTGGATCGGGCTGGTGACGCCCGTCGACGTCGGCGTCGCCCGGCCGCTGATCGAGGGCCTGGCGACCGAGACGGTCGTCACCGACGACTCCGGCATGCAGCTGTTCGAGGTCGAGCCGACGCCGCTGGCGGCGGCGATGCGCGCAGCGCTCGACGAGTAGCCGGTCAGAGCGCCGGGTCGGAGAAGGCCCGGGCGCGCTCCTCCTCGACGCTGCCGGTCTCGTGGAACTCGAAGCGCAGCGCGTTGATCACCGCTCCCGCAAGCAGCGAGAGGCTGATCAGGTAGAACCAGACGAGCGCGATGAGGATGAAGCCGAGCGCGCCGCCGAGCTCCTCGATGTTGGACTGGGTGAGATAGACGGGGAAGGCGGCGTTGCCGATCGCCGTCGTCGCGGTGACGAACACCGCCCCGGGCCACACTCCGCGCCAGGGCACGTGGCCCTTGGGCACGGCGTAGTAGATCAGCGCAACGAGGCCGAAGGTGAGCAGCAGCGCCGCCACGAGGACGACGCCCGAGCGCAGGCCGTCGAGGTGGTCGAGGCCGAAGGGGAGGTCGTCGGCGCTGGAGGCGAGGATGCCCTCGGCAACCGGGATCACCACGCTCGCGGCCATGAAGGCGACGACGACGATCAGCATCAGCAGGGCGAAGCGCTTCTGCTCGACCCAGCCGCGACACTGGACGTGGTAGATGCGACAGAACGCGGTGTCCATCGCGCCCCAGAAAGAGGCGCCGATCCAGATCGCGCCGATCGCGGCGACGACGCCGATCGTCGTCGAGCTCTCGCGGATGCGCTCGACGATCGATCACAGCGAGTCCTGCTCGACCGCCGGGAAGATCCCCTCGAGGTCGCGGATCACGCTCGCCTGGACGTCGGCGTTCTGGATCACCTGACCGAAGATGAAGAGGACGAGCAGGACGAACGGAAACAGCGCCAGCGCCAGGTTGTAGGCGACCATCGCCGCCATCCCGGTGATGTTCTCGCGGTAGGCCCGCTCCCAGAAGACGCGCAGGTAGCGCCAGATCACCGGCGGTCGGCGTTCTGGCGCAGCGCGTCGAACGCCTTGGTCGCCAGGCGCACGCCGAGCGTCGCCGCCTCGGCGGCGGCGGCGACGCCGGCCCAAGCAAGGTCCTCGAGCCCGGCCCCGGAGCGCTGCTGCGGCGTCTCTGGCTCTGGCGCGGAGAGGCGGCTCGGGCCGCGGCTGCTTCGGCTTCGCAGTGGCCTTCGGCTGCGCCGGCTGCCTTCTGCTTCGACTGCGCGGCGGCCTTCTGCTTCGGCTGCGCCGCCGCCTTCTGCTTGGTTTGCGCCTTGGCTGCCTGGGCCCGATCGCGGCGGGGGCTGCGGGGGCCCGGGCGCGAGGCCGGTAGGTTGGAGAAGACGCTGTCTTGGGCCGCGGAACCGTCGCCGCGATCTGCGTCGGTCGCTGTCGGTTCGTCGTCCACGGCATGTATTCCAGCGGGATCGGCGGACGCGCGCGTTGCGATTGCCGTAACGCTCGGTGGGTACCAGTGTTTTGAGGCCTGTAATCAGGGCGCTATTCGTTGACTCCAAAAAGGACGACGGTACAATTCGCACACGCGTTTGCGCGTTTTCCCGGCCGCATGGGCGCTGGCAGGGGCATCACGGGATCTCTGCGCATCACCAACATGAGGAAGGAAGACGAAGCCAACCAATGCTGATCACCGAACTTCAGGAGCTCGAGGAGGTCAAGAACCTCGTCACCCGGGGCCAGGCTGTGGGCGTCGTCGCCTATGGCGAGGTCGCGCAGGCATTGGCCGAGGTCGACGTCGACGAAGGCGACATCGAGGAGCTCTACGGCTACCTCGAGGGTCAGGGCGTGGAGATGGTCGACGACGTCGATCCCGCTCAGAAGGCCTCTCCCGACGCCGAGCGCGCCGAGCCCAAGCGCGGCAAGCGACGCTCCAAGGCAGCGCTCGACCTGAAGCCGGACATGACGACCGACTCGCTTCAGCTCTTCCTCAAGGACATCGGCAAGGTGCGCTTGCTGACCGCCCAGGAGGAGGTCGATCTCGCCAAGGGAATCGAGCGCGGCGACCTCGACGCAAAGCAGAAGATGGTCGAGTCCAACCTCCGGCTCGTCGTCTCGATCGCCAAGAACTACCGAAACCAGGGCCTGCCGTTTCTCGATCTGATCCAGGAGGGCACGCTCGGTCTGGTGCGCGCCGCGGAGAAGTTCGACTACCGCAAGGGCTTCAAGTTCTCGACCTACGCGACTTGGTGGATCCGCCAGGCGATTGCCCGCGCGCTCGCCGACAAGGCGCGCACGATCCGGATCCCGGTCCACGTCGTCGAGAAGCTGAACAAGATCGGACGCGCCGAGCGCAAGCTGGTCACCGAGCTCGGTCGCGAACCGACCCCCGACGAGATCGCCGAGGTGACGGGCATCGACCCCGACGAGGTCGATCAGATCAAGCGCTCGGCTCAGGCGCCGGTTTCGCTGGAGAAGCCGGTCGGCGACGAGGAGGAGTCGGAGTTCGGTCAGTTCATCGCCGACGAGAAGGCCGAGTCGCCGTTCGAGCGTGCTGCCGACCTGCTGACCAAAGAGGCGCTGCGCGAGGCGCTCGAGAACCTCTCGTACCGAGAGCGGCGTGTGCTCGAACTGCGCTACGGGCTCGGCGGCGAGCATCCCCGGACCCTCGACGAGGTCGGGCGCACGTTCAACGTCACCCGCGAGCGCATTCGCCAGATCGAGAATCAGTCGCTGAAGAAGCTGCAGTCACTGGCTGAGGCCCAAAAGCTCCGCGAAGTCGCCTAGCGCGGCGATCGAGCGCGATAGCCGGCGCCTGGCGGCGTCATCGGTCGCTCGTGTGCTTGCGACACTCGCCCCGCTTCCCTGCCCTGCCTGGCCTCGCGCCTCGGCCCGTCGCCTGAGCGCTCAGCGCCTCGAGCTCGCCCCGCTACGGTTTCGATCGTCGCAGGGACTCGAACTCGAACCGCCGCGTGGCGGCCGCGGTGGCGCTCGCGCTGGCCGTAACGCTTGCCGGGCTGGCGACCGGCTCGAGTGCCGCCGCGGGGCCGGCGGTCCGGCCGAACGTGATCGTCGTCATGACCGACGACCAGGCGCCTGGCCTGATGAAGGCGCTGCCCTCGGTCCGGCGGCTGATCGGCCGCCGCGGCGCCACCTTCGAGAACGCGATCGCGAGCTATCCGCTGTGCTGTCCTTCGCGAGCCAGCTTCCTCACCGGCCAGTACGCGCACAACCACGGCACCCTTGGCAACGGGCCGCGAAGCGGCGGCGGCTATCCGGCGCTGATCGATCCGGAACGCAACCTGGCGGCGTGGTTTCAGGCATCGGGCTATGAGACCGCGTTCGCCGGCAAATGGCTCAATGGCCTGCGAACGCCACGGGCCGCGCCGCCGGGCTGGACGCGCTGGCATGGACTGGTCGGCGCCGGGGGAGAGAGCCTTTCCTCCTTCTATGACTTCGACGTCTTCGAGGCCGACGGCAGCCCTCGCCACTACGGGTCGGCGCCACGCGACTATCAAACCGACGTGCTCACGCGCGACTACGCGCTGCCGCTGATCTCCGAGCAGGCGACGACCCCGGGCTCGTTCTTCCTCTGGCTCGCCTATCACCCGCCGCATGACGGCCTCGGCCGAAACGACCAGGCAGGGCGGCGCTGCTCGATCGGCAAGCCGACGGCCCGGGGTGGTCGCCAAAGCGCGATTCCCGCTCCCCGCCACGCGGCCCGCTTTGCCGGCGCCCGCGTTCCGCGTGCGCCCTCGTTCAACGAGCGCGACCTCTCCGACAAGCCCTCGTTCGTGCAGCGGCGCGACCCGCTCGGCCCGCGGGACCTCGAGGTGATCGACCTCAACTACCGCTGTGCGCTCGCGGCTCTGCTCGCAGTCGACGAGTCGATCGAGGCGATCGTCGACGCACTCGAAGCGACCGCTCAGCTCGACGACACGATCCTCGTCTTCACCTCCGACAACGGCATGCTCGGCGGTGAGCACCGCATCAAGGCCGCCAAGAACAGACCGTACGAGGAAGCGCTTCGAGTGCCGCTGATGATCAGCGGGCCGGGCGTCGCCGGCGGGCTCGTCTCGGATGATCCCGTCGCCAACATCGACCTGGCGCCGACGCTGCTCGAGCTGACCGGGGTGCAGGTCCCGGCCGAGAGCGCTCGCACCATCGACGGCACCTCGCTCGCGGCGCAGCTGGGCGGCGGAGCACCCGTCCCGGGGCGCGCGATCCTGATCGAGGGTCGCGACAACGTGCGCCGATCTCACCGCGCCTACAAGGCGCGGTCCTACGTCGGGGTACGCACGAAGCGCTACGCATACATCGAGCACCGCCGTGCCACCGCCGGCTCGCTGAACGAGGCGATCGACCTGCCGATCGGCGCCGGGCGCACCACAGACAGCGAGCTCTACGACCTCGCCCGCGATCCCTTCCAGCTCGAAAGTCGCCACCGTGACCCGTCCTACGCCCCGCTGCGCCGTCGTCTCTCGGCCCTGCTCGCCGAGCTCGAGGCGTGCTCGGGAAGCTCTTGCGGCGCGCGCCTGGGCCCTGATCACGGTTAATCGCTAAAGACCGCGCCCCGCCCGCCGATAAGAGGTCTGATGTTCGACATCGACCAAGCGCTGCGCCATGTGATCGATATCGGCGGCTCCGACCTGCACATCAAGGTCCCCTCGCCGCCGATGGTCCGAGTCCAGGGGGCGTTGATGCCGATCTCCGGCGCCGACAAGCTCACGCCGGAGGAGACGGACGCCGCCCTGCGCCACATCATCGGCGACCCCGCCCTGCTGGAGGAGTTCGAGAAGAGCGGCGAGGCCGACTTCTCCTACTCGATCCCCAACTTCTCGCGCTTTCGCGTCAACGCCTTTCGCCAGCGCGGCTCGGTCTCGATCGCGATCCGCGTGATCCCGTTCGCGATCCGCACCGTCACCGACCTCGGCTTGCCGCCGGCGATCACGAAACTGGCTGAGGAGCAGCGCGGGATCGTGCTGCTCACCGGCACCACCGGTTCGGGCAAGTCGACGACGCTGGCGGCGATGGTCGATCACATCAACTCGACCCGGGCGCGCCACATCATCACCCTCGAGGATCCGATCGAGTACCTGCACCCCGACAAGATGTCGATCATCAACCAGCGCGAGGTCGGCCAGGACACCGAGAGCTTCGGCCGCGCGATGCGGCGAATCCTGCGCCAGGACCCGGACGCGATCCTGATCGGCGAGATGCGCGACGAGGAGACGGTCCGCACCGCCCTGTCGGCGGCCGAGACCGGCCACCTCGTGCTCTCCACGCTGCACACCCTCGACGCGACCGAGACCGTGAACCGCATCATCGACTTCTTCCCCCCCACCTGCAGGGGCAGGCCCGGGTGATGCTGGCGGCAACGCTTCGCGGCGTCGTCGGCCAGCGCCTCGTCAAGGGCGCCGACGGCGAAGGCCGCGTGGCCGTCTGCGAGATCCTCGTCGCCACCGGCCGCGTCCAGGACCTGATCCTCAACCCGGAGGAGACCGGCAGGCTCAGCGAGGTGATCGCCGAAGGCGAGTTCTACGGCATGCAGACCTACGACCAGGCGCTGATGCATCACGTTCTCGCCGGCAACATCACCGAGGACGTCGCCTACGAGGCCGCCACGAGCCCGCACGACTTCAAGCTCATGCTCGAGTCCAAGGGCCAGCGCGCCAGCGGCATCGAATCGGTGATGGAAGCCGAGCCCGAGCCCGAGCCCGCCGCGCTCTGAGCCGACCGATTCAAAGCGCTCGAAGCCACTTCACTTCGTAAAGCGTTGGCTATACTCGGGGCGAGAGCTGGGGCGCTCTCGGCGCCTGTTGCGCCTCGTCCCAGAGTGAACTTGCAATGAGCGATTCCCCCTGTCCAGTCGGCTGTTGCGCGGAGCTCGTCTCCGGCAAATGGACCCTCCTCGTGATCCGTGACCTGGCCGACTCGAGTCGCCGCTTCTGCGAGCTCGAGCGCTCGCTGCAGGGGATCAGCCCGCGCACGCTCTCGCTGCGCCTGCGCGCGCTCGAGGATTGCGGCATCGTCGTTCGCCACACCTACCCGGAGGTTCCGCCGCGCGTCGAGTACGTGCTCACCGAGAAGGGTCGCGCCCTCGTGCCGCTGATCGAGGAGATGCGCTCCTACGGCCGCCGCTGGCTGGTCGAAACGCAGCGCTCCAGCTCCACGCTCGTAACGCACTAGCTCGCCCCCGATCTGCAACGCCCGTTGCAGGGCAGGACCGCTCGCAGGCCGGGCGAAATCAGCAGCCATGCGCGACCTGGTGGTACGAGAAGGGCTCGAGACGATGGCTCACGACGCGTCGGAGTGCCTGCGTCAGCTGATCGCGGCCGGGGAGGAGATTCCCTACGTCGTTCACGAGCCCGGCGAAGGGTCGCCGATTTGCCGTTACGAGCCACAGTCGGAGCTCTTCGTCCGCAAGCACGTCGGCTCGCTGCGTCGCCTCGACTCGTTCGGCGCCGCCTGCGCTGCGCTCGAGGCCGCGGGGTTGGCCGCCAGCTATCTCGACCAGACGGGAATCGCGATTCCAACCGACCCGCGTGCGCGCGCCGAGCTCGCCGGCGTCGTCTTTCTCTGTCGCCTGTGGATGGGCGTCTCCGACTTCTCGGTCGAAGACGATCGACTCGAGCTCGCGATCGACGAGCTCGAGGCCGGAGCCGACGTCGACGACGGCCAGATCGAGGTCTGCGTCCCGCTTCGCGGCCTGCAGATGCCGGTCTCGCGGCTCGATCTCGAGTCCGCCTCGATCGTCCGCGCCGACTCCGTCGACGTGCCTCCGGAAGCTCGCTTGAACGACGGCCTCGGGCTCTCTCCCTGGGAGCCCGCGTTTCTCGCCGTCGCTCGCGTCGACGCCTTCAGCGCCGACGAGAACCGCGCCGCCGACCCCGGGATCGCGGCCGTGGAGGCCTTTCGCCTGCTGGTCACCACCTTGCGGCTGTTCAAGGCCGGGGGGGTCGGGCTCGGACCGCACGCCTGGACGCGCATCAGCGGCGATCGCTGGCGGCGTATCGCCACCGGCGCCGGTCGCCAGCGCCCGGGCGGCTATCGCCTGAGCTCGCCTGAGCTCGCCGGCCTGACGTCGCTCTCACGCGCGCTCGCCACGCCCGGCAGCCCGTTTCAACGTCGCGCCGCCGAGCGACCCGGCTTTCCGATCGTGCTCGGCCGCGCGATCAACCGCTTCGAGGCCGGGCTCGAGCGCAACGTCGTCGTCGAGGCCCTCAACGACCACCTGCTCTCGCTGCGATTCCTGCTCGAGGGCGGCGGCCCGGCGAACCTGGGCCTTTCGATGCGCATCGCCGCGCTTTGTGCCGAGCCCGAGCGCCGTGGCGAGGTCAAGAGCGTCGTCGACCGCGCCATTGGCCTCGAACGCGAGCTCTGGAGCGGCGAGCCGTCGTCGGGCAGCCGTTCGGTGCCCCCTGCGGAGACCGCTGCCGTGCTCGAGGACCTCGCCCGCGCGATCCTCAAGGACGCGGCCGCGGGCCACCTCGGCTCGGACCTGCGAGCGACTGCCGACGAGATCCTGCTGGCCGACGGCCTTGCCGTCGGAGACGGTGCTGCCGAGCAACGAGGCGGCACGACCGAATGGGACCTGGAACCGGTCGAGGTCTCCGCGCAGCTGCACGACGAATGGGACGAGCCCGAGCTCATCGACGAGCTCGAGCGATCGGTTGACCCGGGGTCGGACGCCGAGGAGGTATCCCCGCTCGATCAACGAATCTCACTCGAACCGAACCCCGAGCCCGAGGAGTCGATGGTGATCGAGAGAGCGAGAAAGCTGTTCAACGGCGAGGCCAAGCCACTGGAGCTCGTCGAGCAGTCAGGCGAGGACGCGGCGACGCCGGCTCTTGGCGATGAGCCGGACGGCGAGCGTCCCCCGAGCCCTGTGTTGCGGCTGATCGAGCAGACTCGTGCCGAACGTGCGGCGCACCACGATCGCGTCGCCGGGCTCTTCCCGGCGCCCGAGACGACGGAGTGGAGCGTGCGCGAGATCGCCTACGACCGCACCAGGCGCGCGCGCGTCGACGACCACGTCGAAATTTCCTAGCCCAGGCGTCGGCCTGCGCGGACGGCCGCCGTGCGCTCAGGCTGATGCCGCGATCCGGTCGCGCTCCTTCGCGCCCGATGCGAACAGGTAGCGATTGATCTCCATCAGCCCGGCGAGGTCGTGGACGTCGGAGTCGAGATAGGGGACTTCGATCACGGCATCGCTGCCGACCTCGGCGACGAGCTGCTTGACGTTGCGACGATCGCGAGCCGAGAGCGCGGCGAAGTCTTCGAAGTTGGCGACGATCTTGGCGGCGAGCTCTTCGTCGCCCGAAAGGTTCTCCGCCAGCGACCGCTCGAGCTCGGCGCGGTTGCCGGCGAGCTTGCCTTCGAAGTGGATCTTGTTGACGATCGCGCCCCCGAACGGCATCTTCGCCTCCTCCAGCTTGCGGCGAAAGTGCACGGCTTCGGACATCGGCTCGTCCTGAGGCCCGCAGACGACCAGGAACGCGGTCTCGCTGTCGCCGAGCAGCTCGTTGACCCGCCGCGCGCGTTCGCGAAAGCCCCCGACCATGCCGCTGAACGCTTGGAAGAACTCGGCCAGGTCCTCGAGTAGATCGACGCCCGTGATCCGTCGCAGGACCGAGAACACCAGCGATGTGCCGCGCCCGAACACCTTCATCCCGAATCCGGTCGGCTTCAGGAACACCTGCAGCGCCCGCCCTTCGATGAACTGGGTCAGGCGCTTGGGTGCGTCGAGGAAGTCGAGCGCGTTTCGCGCCGGCGGCGTGTCGAGCACGAGCAGGTCGTAGCGATTCTCGGCGTCGATCTCGAACAGCTTCTCCATCGCCATGTACTCCTGCGAGCCGGCGAGCGCCGCGGAGAGCTGCTGATAGATGCGGTTCGTGAGGATCCGTTCCCGGGTCTCGGCGTCTGGCGCGTGCTCTTTGACGACGTCGTCGAAGGTCTGCTTGGCGTCGAGCATCATCGCCCAGAGCTCGCCTTCGCCGACGTCGACCCCGGCCTTCGGTGAACAACGCCGGGTCGACTCGGCGTTCGGTGTTGCCGAGCTCGGGCAAGCCGAGCGAGTCGGCGAGGCGCTTGGCCGGGTCGATCGTCAGCACCGCCACGCGCTTGCCGCGTGCAGCCATTCCGGCCGCGATCGCCGCCGACGTCGTCGTCTTGCCGACCCCGCCGGAGCCGGCGCAGATGCAGATTCGCTTGCCTTCGAGCAGGTCGGCGACCGACGCCATCAGCTCCCCGCCTTCTCGGCCAGCGTGCCGATCTCTTCGAGCCCGATCTCGGGCTGGAAGAGGAACGGCAGAGTCGTCACCGGCGCGCGTGTCAGCTGCTCGAGCCTGGCGAGCTGCTCGCGCTGGGCGCGGGCGCGCCGCGCCTGACCGATCGCGGCACGGCAGGCGGCGCGCGTAAGCTCGTCGCCGGCGTCGGCCGCCTCGGCGATCCGCTTCGTCTCCGCAACCGTGAAGCGCTTTGGATAGAGGCCGTTGCAGAAGATCCGCTCGACCTCGAGGCCGACGGCGCTGGCGAGATCGCGCTCGAGCATCGCGGTCTCGTTGACGGGCATCTCCTCGGGGAGCGCGACGACGGCGACCGTCGTGCGCTTCGGGTCGCGGATGAGCTTGTCGAGCGCCTCCGCATGCTGGTGCAGCGGACCGACGCGGGCGATGTTGGCGAAGGTTCGCGGCGTCTGCAGGAAGCCGACACCGTGACCGGTCGCCGGGGAGTCGACGATCACGGTGTCGTAGGCGCGCGCGCCCTTTACCTTGCGCTCGGCGAGGGCCAGCTCCCAGATCTTGCCGATCGTGACCAGCTCCTTGAGCCCGGGCGTGGCCGCTGCGAGGTAGGTGAACAACCGCGACTTGAACAGCAGATCGCGCATCGCCTTGACCTTGACCTGGAGCAGCACGTACTCGCGCATCGACTCGTCGGGATCGATCGAGATCGCCCACAGGTTCTTCTCGATCTCGACCTCGTGGAAGCCGACCTCGTTGCGATGAAAGACGTGAGAGAGGTGCTCCTGAGCGCTGACCTCGCAGAGGATCGTTCGCTTGCCCGCGCGCGCGGCGGCCAATGCCAGCGCCAGCGAGACCGTGGACTTGCCGACGCCACCCTTGCCGGTGACGAAGATGACGTGCTTGTCGAGCAACTCGGCCACCGGTCACGAGATCGTATTGGGCGGCCTCGCGGGCACGCTGCAACGAAGCGCCCCGCGACCGGGAAGGAAAGCTGCTACCGCGTGCGAATAGTCGCGAACGTATGGGACTTTTCAACCGATCCACACGGACCGACGAAGATCAACGGCACGGTCATCGCGACACGCCGCCAACCGAGGAGGAGGTCGCGTCGCCGATGTTCGAGCGCCCACCGGCGCCAGTGGTCGCGCCAGACACGAATGCTTCAGGGCAAGTCGGCGAGTACCGGCATCGCAGCCGCAGCCAGCCGAGCCGCAGTCGAGCGCCGAGCCGTAGCCGAGCCCGAGGCGAAGACCGAAAGCGAGCCCGAGGCGCGACGACCACGCCCGCGCCGCCGGCCCCGCTGCCGCCCGAGATCGATCCCGACGAGCTTCGCATCACCGCCAACCAGGCCCTGGCACCCCGCCGCATGCATCAGCTCGCCACGCCCTCGCCGGGCCCCGGCGGCGAGAGCGAGGACAGCGGCAGGCGCGCCAAGGTGATCAGCTTCGCCAACCAGAAGGGCGGCGTCGCGAAGACCACCAGCACGCTCAATCTCGCGGTCGCCTTCGCCGAGTCGGGTCACGACGTTCTTTGCATCGACCTCGATCCTCAGGGCAACCTGACGATGAGCCAGGGCATCGACCCCGACCAGGTGGAGAAGTCGATGTTCGACGTCCTCGTCCATCACATCCCGCTGAGCGAGGTGATCCATAAGCGTGAGATCGACATCGCCGTCGCCTCGATCGACCTCGCCGGCGCCGAGATCGCGATGTCGACGCAGATCGGTCGCGAACGCTCGCTGGAGAAGGCGATCGCCGGCGTCGCCGACGATTACGACTACGTCTGCATCGACACGCCGCCGAGTCTCGGCCTGCTGACGATCAACGCCCTCACCGCCTCCGACAAGGTGATCGTCCCGGTCCAGTGCGAGTACCTGTCGATGCGCGGTCTGCTGCAGCTGCAGAACACGCTCGAGATGATCCAGGAGAACCTCAACCCGCGGGTGAAGATCGAGGGCATCCTGCCGACGATGCTGGACTCGCGCACGGTCCACGCCAAGGAGGCTGTCGAGATCCTCGAGGAGAACTTCGGCGAGCTCGTGTTCAAGTCGCGCATCCGCAAGACGATCAAGTTCGCCGAAGCACCGGTTCGCGGTGCCAGCGTGCTCAAGTACGATCCTCAGAGCAACGCCGCCGATTACTACCGGGCGCTCGCCCAGGAGGTCCTCGAAAATGGCGCGTAAGAAGCGGGCCAGCATGCGGGAAGGCCCGCTTGCCGACCTCTTCCGCTCGACCGTCGACCCCGACGATCCGCCCGAGGCGCCTTCGCCCTCCGGACGGCCCAGCGACGAGACCAATGTGATGCGCGAGGAGCCCGGCTCCGACGCCGCCGAGTCCCATCCTCGGGAGCCGGCGCCGCAGCGCTCCGGCGAGCCCGCCTTCTTCGATCAGACCGACGACGAGCCCGAGCCCGAGCCCCAGCGACCGCGCGAGCCACCGGGCGCCAAGGAGCGCCTCTCGCGAATCTTCTCCGACGAGCATCTCGATGCCGACGGTCCCGCCTACGGCCGCGACGAACCGAGCTACTCCAGCTTCGACTCGATCGGCGACCCGAGCCCGCACTCGCCGGTGATTCGCGTCATCGGCGTCGGCGGGGCGGGTGTCAACGCGGTCAATCGCATGGTCGACGCCGGCATTCCGGGAGTCGAGTTCATGGCGGTCAACACCGACTTGCAGTCGCTGCAGCAGTCCAACGCCGACGTCACCGTGCATCTGGGCAGCGGCGTCGCTCGCGGACTCGGCGCGGGCTCCAACCCCGAGCTCGGCTTTCGCGCTGCCTTCGAGGAGCAGGACAAGATCAAGCGCCTGCTCAAGGGCTCCGACATGGTCTTCGTCACCTGTGGCGCGGGCGGTGGCACCGGCACCGGCGCCGCGCCGGTGATCGCTCGCCTCGCGCGCGACGTCGGCGCGCTCACCGTCGGCATCGTGACGAAGCCGTTTCGATTCGAGGGCAGCCGCCGCGCGACCCAGGCAAGCGAAGGGATCGACTCGCTGGCGGCCGAGGTGGACACGCTGATCGTCGTGCCGAACGAGCGCCTGCTCAGCGTGCTGGCGAAGACGACGACGATGATGGAGGCCTTCCAGGTCGCCGACGATGTCCTGCGCCAGGGCGTGCAGGGGATCTCGGAGCTGATCACGCTGCCGGGAATGATCAACCTCGACTTCGCAGACGTGCGCACGACGATGCGCGATGCCGGCCGGGCACTGCTGGGGATCGGCATGGGTTCGGGTGACAACCGCGCCATCCGCGCCGCCGAGAGCGCCGTCTCCTCGCCTCTGCTCGAGACGTCGGTCGAGGGCGCGCAGTCGATCCTGCTTTCGATCACCGGCGGCAGCGACCTGACGCTGCTCGAGGTCTCCGAGGCGGCGAAGATCGTTCAGGAGGCCGCACACCCCGAGGCCAACATCATCTTCGGCGCCAACGTCGACGACGCGGTCGACGACGAAGTCTGGATCACCGTGATCGCCACCCGCTTCGACGGCCAGGGTCGCAGGGCCGACAGCGACAAGGCCGGCGCAGCGCCGCGCGATCGGCGCCTCGTCGGCTCAGCCTCGAAGCGCCGAGCGCCGGCCGGTCACGGCCGCGCGCCGCGAGCGTCCGGTCGACTTCGAGCTCGACGTCCCAGAGTACGTCCCGGGCAAGTAGGCGCCAGCCGCACGCGCCTTTAGCCTGAGCCCATGAGCGCTCGGGGAGTCGTGGCTGCTGGGCATCCGCTCACCGCCGAGGCGGGGGCGAGCGTGCTGCGCGAGGGTGGCAATGCGGTCGATGCCGCCGTTGCCGCGGTGATGACCTCGTGCGTGACCGAGAGCCCGCTGACCGGCCTCGGGGCCGGCGGCTACATGCTCGTCCACAACGACTCCGAGACGGTCCTGCTGGACTTCTTCGTCGCGGCTCCCGGGTTGTCGGGCGGCGAGCGCGGATCGGAGCTCGTGCCGATCCCGATTCATTTCACCGAGCATTCGTCGCAGATGTTTCATGTCGGCGCCGCATCGTGCGGGGTGCTCGGTACACCGGCGGGTCTCGTCGAGGCGGTGCGGCGGTTCGGCAGCGTCTCGCTCGCCGAGCTGGCGATGCCCGCGGCGCGGCTTGCCCGCGACGGGGTCGAGCTCAACCTCGAGCAGGCCTATTTCATCGAGATCCTGGCGCCGATCCTGACCCACTACGAGGAGGCCGCCGCGATCTATGCGCCCGGAGGGTCGCTGCTGCGAGCGGGCGACCTGTTTCGCTTCCCCGAGCTCGGCGACGCCCTCGAGCTGCTCGGCACCGAGGGGGCGCAGCCGTTCTATCAGGGCGAGATCGCGCAGCGGGTGAGCGAGTGGGTGCTCGAGCGCGGCGGCACGCTCGCTGCGGCCGACCTCGCCGCCTACGAGCCGATCGCCCGCGCCCCCGTGCGGGCCGGCTTTCGCGGCCGCGAGGTGCTGACCAACCCACCGCCTTCCTCGGGCGGCTTGCTGATCGCCTTCGCGCTCGAGCTGCTCGCTCGAAGCGGCGACGCCAACCCCGGCGATCGAGGAGATCGTCGCCGCGATGCAGACAGCGCAGTCGGCGCGCACGCCCGAGTTTCTCGCCGGCCTGTACGAGGACGACTTCGTCGCCCGGTTCCTCTCCGCCGACCGCCTCGGCTCGACGACTCACATCACGGCGGTCGACGGCGACGGCTGGTGTGCGAGCGTCACCTGCTCGAACGGGACGGGCTCAGGACTGATCGTCCCCGGGACCGGGATCCACGTCAACAACATGCTCGGTGAGGAGGATCTGAACCCGCTCGGTTTTCACCGCCACCCGCCGGGCGCAGGTTGCCGTCGATGATGTCGCCCACCGTCGTCCTGCGCGACGGCGTCTTCGAGGCGGGGCTCGGCAGCGGTGGCTCGAACCGGATTCGCTCGGCGATCCTGCAGACGATCGTCCGCCTGGTCTGCGACGGGCTCGATGTCGCCGGCGCCGTCGAAGCGCCCCGCGTGCATTTCGAAGCCGGCGCCGTGCAGGCCGAGCCAGGGATCGACGAGCGGGGGCTGAAGCGACTCGAGGCGGCCGGCTACGAGGTCGTCAGATGGTCGCAGCGAAACGTGTTCTTCGGCGGCGTGCACGCGGTGGCCCGCGATCCGGCAACGGGTGCGCTCAGCGGCGCCGGAGACCCTCGGCGCGGCGGCGCGGTCGCGGTTGCCTGAGCCGCTCAACGGATAACGACCTTGCCGTTCATGCGCGCGCGCTCGGCGATCTCGCGCGAGCGCGCGAGCGTCTTGATCAGCGTCTGCAGCGCCTCGGCGAGGACCGTCATCCGCTCGGGCTCGGAGCGCAGCTCGAGCAGCTCCTGCTTGGTCTCGGCCGGAAGCTCGACCCGGGCTGCGATGCCGTAGGAGTCGAACGCTTCGAGCTCGCCCTGGTCGGGCTCTTCGCCACCGACGCGGCGCACCAGCTCGGCGAAGGCACCGCGAGCCGCGGCGGCACTGCCGGATCCTTCGCTCCTTCGTCTGCGTCCGTCTGCGGGCGATCGCCACCGGCTCCACCTCGCCCGCCGGGTACTCGGCGGCCTCGAAGCGATCGAGAACGCGGAACGGACGCTCCCCCGTGACGACGATGTTGAGCCGGCCGTCGTCGAAGCGTTCGGTGACCTCCGTCACCCGCGCTTCACAGCCGATGCGCCTGGCACCGCGGTCATCGTCACGAAAGACGACGCCGAATGGCTCGCTCTCCTCGAGGCAGCGCGCGACCATGCGCTTGTAGCGTTCCTCGAAGATGTGCAGCGGCATCAGCTCACCGGGCAACAGCACGAGGGGAAGCTCGAAGATCGGCAGCTCGAGGCCATCGGAGCTCATGCATGAAGTGTAAGAGCGCCACAATGGCCGTCAGCCGATGAACGATTCGATCGACTTCGAGGCCGAGGGTCTCGCCGACGGCCTCGACGGCGATGCGCGCGAGGCGCGCCTCAAGCTCCTCGGCGAGCTTGCCGCCGACGGCGTCTCGCTCGAAGAGCTCACCGAGGCGGTTGCGGAGGGGCGCCTGGCGCTGTTGCCGGTCGAGCGCGCGCTCGCCGGCGGCGGCGCTCGGTACAGCTCAGAGGAGATCGCCGAGAAGTCTGGACTGTCGCGAGAGTTCCTCGACCAGCAGTGGGGCGCTCTCGGTTTGGCCCTGCATGAGCCCGACGAGCCCGCCTACACCGAGCGCGATCTCGAGGCCGCCAAGCGGGTGGCGCTGATGCGCGAGGGTGGGCTCTCCGAGGAGGGGATCCTCGAAGTCGCCCGCGTGCTCGGGATGACGATGAGCCAGCTCGCCGCGGCCAACCGCACCCTGATCGCAGCGACCTTCCTCGACGACGGCGCCGACGAGTACGAGGTCGCAACGCGTCTCGAGAAGGCCGCGGAAACGTTCACGCCGATGATCAGCGAGTTGCTCGGCTACACCTTGAACCTGCACCTGCGCGAGCAGATTCGCCACGACGCAATCGCCTCTGGTGCCGGCGCTCGTGGGTCGATCGTGTCCGCGCGGGACGCGGTTGTGTGCTTCGCCGACATGGTCCAGTTCACGCGCCTGGGCGAGCGCCTGCCCCCCGAGGAGCTCGGCGCCGTCACCGGTCGCCTCACCGCGCTGGCGACCGCCGCTTCCGCGCCGCCGGTTCGGCTCGTGAAGCTGATCGGCGACGCGGCGATGTTCGTCGGCCCCGAGCCGGATGCGGTGGTCGAAACCGCGCTCAATCTGGTCGAGGCGGCCGAGGCCGAGGGCGACGACTTCCCCCTGCTTCGTGCCGGAGTCGCCTCCGGCGAGGCGCTCCCGCGCGGCGGCGATTGGTACGGGCGCCCGGTCAACATCGCCAGCCGGATCACCGAGATCGCGCGTCCCGGCAGCGTCCTGGTCGCCGAGGAAGTCCACGACAGGCTCGGCGATGACTACGCCTGGTCGTTCGCCGGCTCGCGCAAGCTCAAGGGAATCGACGGCGAGACGAAGCTCTATCGCTGCCGGCGCCTGGACGCTGACGCCGCGACCTAGATCGCTTCGAGCACTTCCCTCGCGGCACGCTCGCCGGAGCTGACCGCTCCATCGAGATAGCCGCACCAGCGGGTCGCGGTCTCGGCGCCGGCCCAGTGGACGGCGCCCGACGGGCGCCCGAAGCGCCGGCCCCACAGCGCTCCAGCCACCGGTGGCGAAGTTTCCCACCGGCCCGCCGCCGCTCCAGCGCTCGGCGGCCCAGTCCAGCTCGAGGTACTGCTCGACTGTCCTCGCGCGCGGGCCGAACAGCGCCTCGAAGCCGGCGAGCACGGCCCGCCGGCGCTCGGACTTCGTCAGCCGAGCGAACTCGCGTGCGTCGCGGCCGCCGACGAAGCCGACGAGCGCTCCGGGCGTTGCGGCCGGCGGCGAGTTGTCGAAGGTCATCGTCACCGGGCCCTGCTCGTTGAGCGCTTCGCCGGAGAGGCCGTCGGCCCGCCAGAAGGGCTCGTCGTAGACGCCGACGACCTTGATCAGCCAGCCCGGCGCCATGCGCTGGGCGAGCTGGACCCGCGTCGGCGGTAGCGGCGGCTCGAACTCGATCTGGGCGGTCAGAGCCGGCGGGATCGCGACGATCGCGCGGCGTGCGCGTACGCGGCCGAGATCCGTCTCGGCGACGACGCCGCCCGCGCTCTGCTCGATCCGCCGAACCGCGGCATCGAGGACGACCCGCTCGCCGAGGTCGGCGGCAGCGCGGATCGCGATCTCCTGAGAGCCGCCGACGAAACGATCCTGCTGGGCGCCGCCCTCGACGTCGGTGAGCAGCTCGAAGCTGCCCGCCGATCGCAGGTAGAAGGCGACGTGAAGCAGCGAGAGCTCCTCGGGCTCGGCGCCCCAGATCGTGCGCCCCGCGATCCGCATCAACCGCTTCGCCGCACTGGTGAACATCGTCCGGTCGAGCCACTCGGCGAGGCTTCTCGAATCGAGCTCGGCTGCCCTCGCCGCCGCCCACGGCGACTCGGGGTCGATCGGCCCGGTCAGGCGATTGAGCTTGCGCAGCGTTCGCGCGATATCGAGCAGCACATGCGGCCCGAGTCGCGGGATCGTGCCCTCGTAGCGGCGCAGGCGCCCGTCGAGGCGCAGCAGGTTCGCTCCCTCGCGATGGGTCGGGAAGGTGTCGACGCCAAGCTCCCCGGCGAGCTTGGCGACCCGCTCCTGGGTCGGCCCGATCCATTGACCGCCCATCTCGACGATCTCGCCGTCGCCGACGGCCGCGTTGACGCGTCCGTCCTCCGACTCGGTCGCGCGCCTCGAGGACCGACCACACCGAGTCCCTCGGCTACGACCGCCCGCGCGGCGGCGAGCCCGGCAAATCCCGCCCCGACGACCACGACATCCGTCTCGAGCTCCACCCGCGCACCGTAATCGCTCCCAAGCCGCGGGCTCGGCTGGGCCGTCGCCCGATCAGGCTTTGCGGGCGCTGAGCACGAGGTTGTAGAAGAGCTCCGGCGGCAGACGCGGTTCGAGCAGCGAGCTGTCGACGCGCTGCAACGCCATGTAGCTGCGATAGGCGAAGTGGCGCCAGGAGAACGGCACCTGGTCGGGCTCGGCCGAGGACTCCAGCGTTCGCAGCCACCAGCCGTAGGCGTTGGCGACGAGCTCCTCGCCTCGCAGGTGGACTTCGCCGAAGCCCGCATCGCCGATCAAGCCGCGCAGCTGCGAAGGAATGAAGGCGTGGACGTCGACCTCGGGCTCGAGCTCGTGTCCGTCGGCGCTCCAGAAGCGGTTCGCCGGAAGCGCCGAGGCGCCGACCATGCGCCGCCACAACGGCGCCGCAAGCACGCCGGCGCGCTTGGGCACGGCGGCGATGCGATCGCCGTAGCGTGAGGGCTCGCCGCAGAAGATGAGTGCGCCGCCGGGACGCAGGACGCGATGAAACTCGCCGAAGGCGCGGGCGAGGTCGGGAATGTGATGAAGGACCGCGTGGCCGAAGACGAGATCGAAGCTCTGATCGGCGAACGGCAGCGCCTCCGCCTCGGTGCACGCCGTGGCGACGTCGAGGCGCAGGCGCCGGGCGCTCGCGCGAAGGGCCGCGAGCATGCCGGGGGAGATGTCGGTCGCGGTTACCCGCTCGACCAGTCCCAGCTGGAGCAGGTTGAGCGAGAAGTAGCCGGTCCCTGAGCCGATCTCGAGCGCGTCGCCGAACGGCCGATTCGCGGCTCGCCGCCGAGCGCCTTCGAGACCTTGGCGCGAACCTGGCGCATCCCGATCTCGCCGTAATCGATGCCCCATTTGGCGTCGTAGGAGGCCGCGGCAGCGTCGTGATAGCGCGTGTTGACGTTCTTGATGTGCTCGGGAGTGGCCGAGGCTGCAGCGGGCATCGCGGAAAGACTAGAGCGCGCACGGCGACGACCATGCTGCATGCTGCCTGCCTCGTGAACAACCACGTCCAAGAAAACCAGTCGCCCGGGGTCCCGCCGCTGGCGCTGACCGGCGAGCGCACGCTGCCCGACGTGCCCGAGGAGAACTACTGGTTTCGCCGCCACCTCGCCGTCTACGAGTGGATCCGGGCGCGCGTCGGAGGCCTCCGAGTCGCCGACCTCGCCTGTGGCGAGGGCTACGGCAGCGACGTGCTCGCGCGCACCGCGATCGAAGTCGTCGGAGTCGACGCCAATCCGCAGGCCCACGAGCACGCGAAGCTGCGCTACACAGCAGCCAACCTGCGCTTCGAGCGCGGCTTGGTCGAGGCCTACGAGGGCCCCTGCGACGCGATCGTCTTCCTGCAGACGATCGAGCACATCCACGAACCCGGGGCCCTGCTCGATGGATTCGCTCGCGCGGCGGCTGTCAGCTACGTCTCGACTCCGAACCGGCTCACGCTGGCGCCCGAGGGCGCGGAGAAGTCGGACAACCCATGGCATCTGCGCGAGTACACGGCCGCCGAGTACCGCGAGCTGCTCAGCGCCAGCTTCTCCGCGATCGAGCTCTATGGCCTCTTTCACGCTCGCAAGCTGCGCCTGCACGAGCTCGCGCTGAGCGCGGGCTGGGATCGCGTCCACAAGGCGCTGGGCCTGACCAAGCCCTTCTACGACCGCTTCGTGCCCGCGATCGCCGCCTCCGACTTCACCCTCGTGCCCGGCTTCGCACTGCGACCTCGATCGCGCTCTCGACTTCATCGCGGTCTGTCGCAAGTGAGTGACGACGTCGCCGAGGGCCGGGTGGGCGATCTCGCGCTCGTCCTCCACAGCCACATGCCATACGTCGAGGGCTTCGGCACGTATCCGTTCGGAGAGGAATGGCTGTTCGACGCGCTCATCCGCTCCTACCTGCCGGTGCTGAAGTGCGCCGAGCGGCTGACGATGACGGTGACGCCCGTGCTCGCCGACCAGCTCGAGGCCGATGGCGTACGCGCTCGTCTGCTGGATTTCCTTCGGGAGTACCGAATCGGTTCGTGCCGCGCCGACATCGCCGACGTCGAGGCGCCGCTGAAACCGGCCTGCGAGGCCGAGGCGAGCAGATACGAGCGAGCGCTGGACCAGCTCGAGGCAGACGACGATCTCATCAGCCTCTTCAGTCGTCCGGCGGCCGCCGGACGGATCGAGCTGATCCCGTCGACCGCCACCCACGCCGTCTTGCCCCTCGTTGCCACGGCGGACGTGCGCCGGCTTCAGATCGACGCCGGCCTCGGCTCCCATCGCCGGCGCTTCGGCGAGCCCGAAGGCTTCTGGCTCGCCGAGTGCGCATATGAGCCCGGCCTGGAAGACCTGCTCGCCGAGCGCGGCATCGATTGGTTTTGCACCGACCAGAGCGCCCATGAGCCCGCGCTCGCCGCGCTCGCGCCGATCGCCTCCCCCGGTGGGCCGACCGCCTTCACGATCGATTGGGAGGCGATCTCGTGGCTGTGGTCGCTTGACGGCTATCCCTCGGATCGCCTCTACGCGGACTTCCACCGCAAGTCGCTTCGCGGAGCCCGTCCCTGGGCGATCTCCGGCGAGCCCTACCAACCCGAAGCGGCCGCGGCGCGAGCACGCGAGCAGGCCGCTGAGTTCGTCGCCTCGGTGCGCGGACGCCTCGAGCGCTTTGCGGCCGAGCGCGGCCGTCGCGGGCTGTGTGTCTTCGCCATCGACACCGAGCTGCTCGGCCATTGGTGGTGGGAAGGGCCGGTGTGGCTCGAGGAGGTGCTGAAGCTTTGCCGCGGGCAGGGCGTCGAGCTGGTCGGGCTGAGTGAGGCAGCGAGACGACACGAGGCCGAGCCACGCGCGCTTCGACGTTCGACCTGGGGCGAGGGCAAGGACCTCTCGACCTGGGATTCGCCCGAGGTCGCCGACATGGCGTGGGCCGCGCGCCGGCTCGAGCTGAGGCTTCTGCGTGGGCTCGGCTCGGGGGTCAGGGGACCGGCGGCGATGAGGGCGACGCGAGAGCTGCTCGCGCTGCAGGCAAGCGACTGGGCCTTCCTCGATCGCCGCGGTCAGGCGGGCGACTATCCCTACCGGCGCTCGACCGACCACGCCGAGGCCCTGCTCGAGGCCATAAACTCCGTCGCCGATCCGCCACACGGGGGCCTTCGCAATCTCGCGCCGGACCTGAGCCTGAGCCCCCTGCTCGAGCCCTGAAAACACACCTGACGACCTTGAAGCAGTGAACCGAGTCCTGATCCTGTCCTGGGAGTACCCGCCGCTGATCGAGGGCGGGCTCGCGCGTCACGTTCGAAAGCTCTCGGAGAACCTGGCGGACGAGACCGAGGTGCACGTGCTCACGCGCGGTGGCGAGGAGTCTCCGGAGGAAGAGCTTCACGGTGGGGTGCACATTCATCGTGTCCGCGAGCCCACGCGCCCCACCGACCTCGGCCAGTTCGTCGCCTGGGTCGAGCGCATGAACGCCGACATGCTCGCCGCCGGGGTCGAGCTCGGCGATCGCTTTGCAGTTCGACATCGTCCATGGTCACGACTGGCTCGTGGCGATGGCGGGCGACCACCTCGCGCGCCGCTTCGACGCGCCGCTGGTGACGACGATCCACGCGACCGAGCACGGGCGCCACCAGGGTTGGGTCGACAAGCATCCTCAGAGCCACATCCACGGCGTCGAGCGCTGGATCACCAACCGTTCCGACCGCGTCATCGCCTGCTCGCACTACATGCGCGAGCAGATCGTCGACATCTTCGGCGTCGACGAGGAGCGGATCTCGGTCATCCCCAACGGCATCGACCCCGAGGACCTTCAGCCCCAGGACGAGGCCGAGCTGCGGCGGCTGCGCTCGGAGTTCGCGGCCCCCGAGGAGAAGCTCGTCCTGCTGATCGGCCGGCTCGTCTACGAGAAGGGCTTTCAGCTTGCGCTCGAAGCGATGCCGAGGCTGATCGACGCCGTCCCCGGGACGCGGTTCCTGGTCGCCGGCTCCGGTACCCACGAGCAGGAGCTGCGAAAGCAGGCTGCCGAGCTCGGGCTCATGGACCACGGCACCTTCCTCGGCTGGATCGGCGACGACGTCCTGCACTCGCTCTATCGCATTGCCGACGCCTGCGTGATCCCGTCTCTGTACGAGCCGTTCGGGCTCGTGGCGCTGGAAGCGATGGCCTCCGATTGCCCCTGCATCGTCGCCGACACCGGCGGCCTGCGCGAGATCGTCTCCCACGGCGAGGTCGGGCTGCGCTTTCGAGCCCGCGACCCGGCGTCGCTCGGCGAGATGGTCGAGCGCGTGCTCACCGACGCCGAGCTTCGCGACCGTCTCGTCGCCGAGGGCTCCGAGCACATCCTGCGCTTCGACTGGGCGGAGGTGGCCGAGAGCACGGCCGAGATCTACGTCGAGCTCGCCGGCGACGCGGCGCGGGCTTAGCGGCCGCGGTCCGACCACGCGGTCTGAGAGCGCCAGTCCCGGATCTACGAGCGGCCTGCTTCCCGCCACTCGCGGGCGAGAAGCCCGAAGATCCCGAATCCGACACCTCGCCGGCGATCGTCCAGCGCTCGCGCAGAACGCCCCTCGCGCCGAAAGCCGAGCCGCTCGAGCGAGCGCAGCGAGGCGGCGTTCTCGGGATGGTGTCGGCCTCGAGCCGGTGCAGGCCGAGCTCCTCGAAGGCGAAGCTCGATCACGCGCCGCTGTGCCTCACCGGCGAATCCCTGCCGCCCAGTGCTCGCGGCCGAGGACGTAGCCGAGCTCGGCGCGCGGCTGCTCGCCGCCGGCGATCAGCGTCACCGTGCCGAGCAGGCGCCCGTCGGCCTCGCGCTCGATTCCCCATTGGAGGATCTCGCGGCGCTCGAAGCCGTCGTTGATCGAGTCGACCATCGCCTCTGTTCGCGCCTGGTCCGGATGCGGCGAGTTGCTCCAGTAGCGCATCACCTCGGCGTCGAGAAGACCGCGTGGAGCTGCGGTACGTCGGCGCGCGTGAGCGGGCGCAGGGCCAGCCGCTCGGTGCGCAGCACGGGTAGCTCGCTCGAGCTGGGTGAAGCGGCGTAGCCACGCTAGCCGAGCCGCCCCACCGCCAGCAGGTGAGCCTCGGCTTCAGCAACGCGATCGTCCGCACCTCGCTGCGCTAGCTTCGGGCGCGATCCTCGACCCGCTCGAGGAACCGCTGGAGGTCCTTGCCGTACTTCGACTTGGTGAGCCGCATGGCCAATCCGATCGCCTGGGACGAGGGTCGCGCTTCATCTTGCGGTCGTTGACGACCTCGATCCTGCTTCCTCCCTCGTGGGCGGTCGCCCGAAGCTGCCAGCTGCTCCCCGGCGCGAACACGTTGCGACGTCGGTGGTGTCGGTGCGGACGAGGCCGGCGCTCGGGCCACTCGTAGCGCTCCCGAGCCCAGACAGTTCTTCCCGAGCGCGTCGGTCGCCCTCGGTGACGTCGGCGAAGTCCTTGGTCACCTCGTCTGACCTCGTAGCTGTCGATGATGGCCACGACTTCTTCGGCTCTCCGAGAAGTCCTTGACCGCATCGATCACCTGCTCGGGGGTGAGGGCCGAGTCCGCACCGTAGGTAAGGCGAGGCACGCAATCGATCCTATGGCAAGTAGAAGCTGCGGTCGACCTCGCGCCTCGCGCGGAGCGACGAGGCGCTCGCGCGACGCGCAGCGGTCGCGCTTGGCGCCGGCTGGACTCGGCTCCCGCAGGACGAGCCGACGACGGCGATGATGAAGAGGACCAGGCCGGCGGGCCCGTACGGCGGTGGGGTGGGCGGTGATCACGGAACGCGGAGATGCCGAGCGAGATCGGCACGGAAGAGGTGCACCAGCGCGACCGCGGAGGGCGACACCGGCCGCGATCATCGCAGGTGACTCAGAGGCGATGTTCCCGATGCTGACGAAGACTCCGAAATCGCGAACGAGGTCACCGTCGGCGAAGTCCTGGGCCAGGTCCTCGCGTGTCGCCTGATCGACTTCCGATAGTGGTTCAGCTCGTTGAGACCAGGGTGCCGGCCCTGATCCCTGCAGAGTCTCGAAGGCTCCGTAGAAGATGACGAACGGAATCAGCGCAAACCGGCTGACGCGTCGCGGCGGTTCCCTCAACGTCGCGCATGAGCACATCGACCGCAGCGCAAACAGCGGGATGAAGATCAGCATCCCGACGTGAACGACGAGGTCGATCCACGTGTCCTCCAGTTCAGGTAGCATCGTGCTCGGTGCTCCCGCCGGGATGGAAGAGGAGCAGGATCGCCCAACCCGCCGTCACGCCGAGGATGAACGCGACTTCACCGCGGCCTCGAGGTCGACGCGACATGGCGGACCACTGCTGGTCTCCCGTTACTGCGGCGTCTTGCCGGGACCGTTGTGCTTCAGGCGGCTCGCCGCTCGGTGCCGGCGTCTGCGAGCGGGTTGCGGACGCTGACTCCCAGCTTTTCGAGGCCGGACAGCAGGGCGAAGTACTGCTCGCGCTGGGCGCGCGCGTAGGCGGAGCTGTCGTCTGCCCGTTCGCGGATGATGCGGGCGTGGTAGCTCGCGTACCAGCTTCCAGCCTCGCTCAGCGCCTCGATCTCGGGCATCGAAAGCGGCCCGGTTCGACTCCGCTTCGTCACCGATGTGAAGCTAGCCGCCGGGTCGGACGCCCAACGCGACCGAAGCCCCGAATCTGCGGCATCGCGATGCGACGATCAGTCGCCCGGCAGCAGAAACGCCGAAAGGCCCGGTTCGCGAGTGGATGTCGCCCGGGTCACGACGGAGGGCCCGTAGCGGTCGCGAAGCTCGTCGAGCGCGGAATCGAGGGCGCTGCCCGGCGACTGCGACGGGAGCGCGAGCTGAACGCCGGCGTGGGCCGGATCGAGGTTCGTCACCGTGACCCCGATCAGCGTCAGGCCCTTTCGCTCGATCATCGGCCTGGCGATTGCCAGCAGCGATCTCGCCATCGCGAGGATCGTCTCGGTCGCAGCGGTTGCCTGTTTCAGGGTTTGTGAGCGGGTCGCACGGCTGAAGTCGGCGAACCGCAGCCTGAGCACCACCGTTCGGCCGGCTTTTCGGGATGCGCGCATGCGCCTGGCGACGCGGTCGACGAGGGTGATGAGCATGGAGTCGATCGCTTCAGGGGACCTCGGTGATCGGCCCAGCGCTGCCTGAGAGCCGACAGATCGCCTGCCACGAGAAGGGCGCACGCGGCGCCGGTCGCGGCACTGGGCGAGGGCGTGAAGGTGGCGTCCCGATGCCTTTCCCAGGATCGAGACGAGCGTGGTCTCGGGCACTTCGGCAAGCTGGCCGACGGTCAGGATTCCGCTGCGATGCAGCTTGCTCGCGGTGGCCGCGCCAACTCCCCAGAGCTCCTCGACTCGCAGCGGATGCAGGAAGTCGAGCTCGCGATCGGGCGGGATTACGAGCAGGCCGTCGGGCTTGGCGGCGCGGCTCGCCATCTTGGCGAGGCTCTTGATCCTCGCCACCCCGACCGTGATCGGAAGCCCGACGCGGTTGCGGACATCGCGCCGCAATCGCATCGCGATCTCGCGCGGCGAGCCCGAGATGTGATCGAGGCCGCCAACGTCGAGAAACGCCTCCTCGAGCGACAGCCCCTCGACCGTCGGCGCCGCCCCCCGGAAGACCTCGAACAGGGCCTTGCTCGCCTCGACGTAGGCGTGAAACCGCGGCTGAACAAAGATCGCCTCGGGGCAAAGGCGTCGAGCTCGAGCCCCGTTCATCGCGCCGCGGATGCCGAAGGCGCGAGCTTCATAGCTCGCGGCCAAGACGACTCCAGACCCGACGATCGTCGGCCGGCCGCGCAAGCGTGCGTCGTCGCGCTGTTCGACAGAGGCAAAGAAGGCGTCGGCATCGGCATGAAGAATCGGCGTCTCACCCGGCACGAACACATGTTCGTACACGGCGCCGCAGAAACGCAAGCGAATCTTCCGCGCCGCTAGGGCTGAAGCGTGGTCCAGGCGTCGGGGTCGGGCTCGACGGGCTCGCCCCAGCGCAAGCTCGACGGCGCGTCGCGCATGCGCAGGATCCGGGCCGGGACCCCTGCGACGACGGCGTTGGCGGGGATGTCGCGGGTGACGACGGTGGACGTGCCGAGGATCGCGTTGTCGCCCACCTTCACCCCGCGCAGCACGCAGGCTCCGTAACCGACCCAGACGTTCGAGCCGACCGCGACATCGCGCATGTAGATCCCCTGGAGGCGGATCGGGCGCTCGACCTCGACCACGCCGTGGTCGAAGTCGATGAACATCGCGCGGTCGGCGATCACGCACTGCTCGCCGATGCGTACGCGGCGATATGCCGAGATCGTGCACTCCTGGCCGATCACCGTCTTCGCTCCGATCTCGACCACGCCCTCGTGGCAGCGGATCTTCGTCCCGTCGCCGACCCAGACGAAGCGACCGAAGCGCACCGTCCCGCTGCGGCCGATCTCGATCTCGAGGTCGCGACCGAAGAAGACCGGCCCGTCGGTCTGCCAGCGCCAGCCGGCGGGGGTGAAGATCCGGCGCCACAGATAGCGCCAATAAAGGCGCGCATAGCGCCCGTTGAGCATCCGGTTGCGCGCCAGAAAGCGCATCGTCGCGATCATCGGGCGGCGCACTCTAATCCCGTCGAACCGCCAGAGCGTCCACTACAGTCAGCCGCCGTGGCCGAGGCAGCCGAGCAAGCGACGGATTCCCTCGCGGCGCGCTTGGTCGCGGGGGAAAAACGCGCGCTGGCGCGGGCGATCAGCCTCGTCGAGAATCGCGATCCTGAGGGCGACCGTCTCGTCGCCGAGCTGTTTCCGCGCACGGGGCAGGCGCGGATCGTCGGCCTCACCGGACCGCCCGGCGTCGGCAAGAGCACGCTGATCGGCTCGATCTGCACGCAGCTGCGCAAGGCCGAGCGCGAGGTCGGGGTGCTGTCGATCGACCCGTCGAGCCCGTTCACCCAGGGCGCCGTGCTCGGAGATCGCATCCGCCTCTCCGATCACTTCCTCGACCCCGGCATCTTCATCCGTTCGATGGCGACTCGCGGCTCCCTCGGCGGCATGGCCGAAGCTGCCCTTCAGGCCGCGTTGCTGATGGACGCTTCGGGCAAGGACGACATCCTGCTCGAGACCGTGGGAGTCGGCCAGGGTGAGATCGACATCGTCGACCACGCCGACACCGTCGTCCTTGCCCTGATGCCGGGCTCAGGCGATTCGATTCAGGCCCTGAAGGCCGGGGTGATGGAGATCCCCGACGTGATCGTCGTCAACAAGAGCGACCACCCGCTGGCCGACACGATGGTTCGCGAGGTCAAGGCCGTACTCGGGCTGGGCCCGTCACGGCCGTGGAAGGTTCCCGTGGTGCGAACCGAGGCCGCGAAAGGCGAAGGGATCACGGAGCTGGTCGGGATGCTCGATGCCCATCGTGCCCATATCGCCGAAGCGGGCACGCTCGACGAGCGCCGTGCGCGCAACCTTCGGGCCGAGGTGCTGGGGATCGCCGCCGCCCGGCTTCGCCGCGATCTCGAGCGCAAGGCGACCAACGATCCCGAGTGGGCGGGGATGCTGGAGCGCGTGGTTCGCCGCGAGACCGATCCGGCGACAGCGGCCCGCGAGCTGCTGAAGCGATTCGGCGCCGACTGACCGCGCTAGATGCTCAGGCCGCGAGCCTGCGGCTGCGTGCGGCCGAGATCCGCGACCACCCATCCGAGAACGACAGGGCCTCGGCGAAGCGCATCGCCTTCGGCGAGAGGTCGTGGGCCTTGCCGTCGAGGCGGCTGACGCAGATCGGGACGACCACCGCCGGCTCGTCGATCTCGTCGCGCAGCCCGGCGATCTGGTGCCAGCGCGCATCGCTATCCATGCTTCCCATCGGCTACCTCACCATTCTCGGCATCGGGGGCAGGAACTCTCGATCCGAAGTTTAGGCCTCTGCGTCGGACGCGTCTTCGTGGCGATCCCAACGAACCCGCAAAATGGGCACGGTAGTTGCCGGTTGGCCGCGTTGAACGTTCAGCAGCCGAGCATGCGCGCGATCACCATCTGCTGCACCTCGTCGGTCCCCTCACCGATGGTGAGGATCTTGGCGTCGCGATAGAAGCGGCACACCGGGTACTCCTCGATGTAGCCGTAGCCGCCGTGGATCTGCACCGCCTCCTCGGTGGCGCGGACCGCGAGCCGGCCCGTGATCAATTTCGCCTGGGCGGCGGTGAGCGTGAACGAGCTGCCGGCGTCCTTCTCGAGCGCGGCGCGATAGGTGAGCAGGCGCGCGGCCTCGATCTGAGCCGAGAGGTCGGCGATCTTCGCCTGGATCGCCTGGAACTTCGAGATCGGCTGGCCGAAGGCGCGGCGCTCTTTCGCATAGGCGATCGCCTCGTCGAGAGCGCCCTGGGCGAGGCCGACGCCCATCGCGGCGACGCCGATGCGCCCGATGTCGAGGATGTGCAGGAACTGCTTGAAGCCGGCGCCGCGAGGGCCGAGCAGATTGTCCTCCGGTACGCGGCAGTCGCTGAACGTCAGCGGGCGGGTGTCGGATGCGTTCCAGCCCATCTTGCGATACGGCTCGCCCTGCTCGTATCCCTCGGTGCCGTTCTCGACGATCAGGTTCGAGATCTCGTTCTCGCCGGTGAGTGCGGTGATCGCGACGTGGCCCGAGATCTCGGTGCCCGCGTTGGTGATGAACTGCTTGGCGCCGTCGATGACCCACTCACCGCCGTCGAGCTTCGCTCGGGTCTTCGTGTTGCCGGCGTCGGAGCCCGCCTCGGGCTCGGTCAAGCCGAAGGCGCCGAGCTTGCGCCCGGCACACAGGTCCGGCATCAGCCGCTGCTTTTGCGCCTCGCTTCCGAACAGGTGGATCGGCTGGGTTCCGAGCGAGGTGTGGGCGCAGAGGGTGATCGCGACCGACGAGTCGATTCGCGTCAGTTCCTCGACCGTGAGCACATAGGAGAGCGTGTCGCCGTCGCCACCCCCGAACTCCTCCGGAAAGGGGATCCCCATGAGCCCGAGGTCGGCCATCTTGGCGACGATCTCGTAGGGAAACGACTTCGTCCGGTCGAGCTCCTCGGCGACCGGCGCGACCTCGTTGCGAGCGAAGTCGCGAACCGTGTCGCGCAGCAGTCGCTGTTCGTCTGTGAGCTGAAAGTCCAAGCGGTGGCGAAGGCTACGCGGCTTGGCGCCAGTGCGCCGGAGCGCCGGGACCGTACTCGGTGTACGCGCCGCGGGCATCGAGCCGCTCGCCGCAGCGTTCACAGCTGCCGCGCTCGTCGACCAGCCCGCCGCAGCCTTGGTGGCGGATCAGCATCGGCGGGCCGTCGGGCCCGGCCAGATGGCGATCGCCCCAGTGCAGCATCGCGATCATCGTCGGCCACAGATCGAGCCCCTTCTCGGTGAGGAAGTACTCGAAGCGGGGCGGACGCTCCTGGTAGCGAGCGCTTTTCGAGGATGCCCTCGTCCACGAGGCGGGCCAAGCGGGTCGCGAGGACGTTGCGGGCCACGCCCAGGTTCTCCTGGATCTGATCGAATCGCCGGCGGCCGTTGAAGACATCGCGGATGACGAGCAGCGTCCACCGCTCGCCCAGGACCTCGAGGGTCCGCGCGATCGAACAGATCTGGTCGTACTCGCGTTTCAGCATCTGTGTGATCTTCGCACAGTCGGTTGCATCAAGCAACTCCCTGCGCTAGCGTGCGTTGCGTGACGCAACCCAGGTTTGCGATCCACCATCCACGAGGAGGCCGAGCATGACGAAGCAGATACTCGAACCGATCCGGATCCAGCTGACCGCCGAGGAGATCCTCGCCGATCTGCTCTATCCGGACGATCGCCGAGCATGATCGGGCAGATGAGCTCGAGCGAAGCGGCAGCGGCCCATGCGCAGCGCTCGCCCGAGGCGACCCGCAGCCGCACCGTGACCTGGCAGGATCCGGTCGCGGTTGCCGGCATCGGCGCCGAGATGGCGGGGCTCGACTACGTCACCGCGATCTCCACCGGTGAGCTGCCGCCGCCACCGATCGCGGTGCTGATGAACATGCAGCCGGTCGAGCTCGCCCCGGGCTTTGCGGTCTTCGAGGGCCAACCCGGCGAGGAGCACTACAACCCGATCGGCGTCGTCCACGGCGGCTACGCCTCGACCCTGCTCGACTCCGCCCTGGGCTGCGCCGTCCACACCACGCTCGAGCAGGGTGCTGCCTACACCACGCTCAGCCTCGAGGTCAAGTTCCTGCGCGCGATCACGCGCGAGACGGACCGCGTTCGTGCCGAGGCGGAGGTGCTGCACCGCGGGCGCCGTCAGGCGACAGCGCAGGCGAAGCTGACCGATGCCGCGACCGGCAAGCTGCTGGCGACGGCGACGACCACCTGCATCATCCTCGGCGAGCCCTCGGCCTAGCGGCGCCTAGCTGAGAGCGCGCGCGAGGCGCACCAGCAGCCGCACGCCGAAGCCGGTGGCGCCCTTGCCGACGTACTCGCGCCCGGTGTTCCAGGCCGTGCCGGCGATGTCGAGATGCACCCACGGCGTCTCGTCGACGAACTCCTCGAGGAAGGAGCCCGCGTAGATCGTTCCCGCCTTGCGCTCGGCGGCGGCGTTGGTCAGATCGGCCACCTTGCCCTTGGTCAGTTGCTTGTACTCGGGATGCAGCGGCAGTCGCCAGGCGAGCTCGCCGCTGGCCGAGGCCGCCGCCGCGACCGTGGCGGCCCACTCGTCGTCGTTGGAGATCAGCGCCGCATAGGTGGAGCCGAGGGCGACGATGACGGCGCCGGTCAGCGTCGCCAGGTCGACGACGCGCTCGGCGCCCATCTCGCGCACGCAGTAGGTGAGCGCGTCGGCGAGGATCAGCCGGCCCTCGGCGTCGGTGTTGTTGACCTCGACCGTCTTGCCGTTGAGCTGGGTGATGATGTCTCCGGGCTTGACCGAGCTGCCGCTGGGCATGTTCTCGGTCGAGGGGATGACCGCGACGAGCTCGAGCTCGAGCTCGAGCTCGGCGATCGCCGCGAAGCCTTCGAGCACAGCGGCGCCGCCGGACATGTCCATCTTCATGTCCTCCATGTGCTCGGAGGGCTTGATCGAGATCCCGCCGCTGTCGAAGGTGACGGCCTTGCCGACGAGCCCGTAGCGACCCCCGTCGCCGCCGCCGCTGTATCGCAGCGCGATCAGGCGCGGCTCGGTGGCGGTGCCCTGGGCGACTGCGGCCAGCCCGCCCATGCCCGCCGCGACGATCGCCTCGCGGTCGAGAATCTCGACGCTCACGTTCGCGTAGGTGGCGGCGAGCTCTTCAGCGCGCGCGGCGAGGGTTTCTGGCTTGAGCTCGTTCGAGGGCATGCTCTGCAGCTCGCGGGCTCGATTCGCGGCGAGTGAGGCGACGAGGGCGATCTCAGCCTCGGCGGCAACGCCGTCGCGGTCGGTCTCGGAGACGGTCAGCTCGATCCGCTCGAGCTTCGGCGCCGGCGGATCGGCGGGATCGTGGGAGAGAAAGCGATCGAATCGCCACGCGGCGAGCACGGTGCCCTCGATCAGCGCTGCGCCGGCCTCGGCCGATGGCGACGCCGTCGAGCGCCGGGACCACCCAGGCGAGCGAGGTCGCGTCGTGCGTCGCTGCCTGCTTGGTCGCCAGGGCGGCAGCGACCCGCAGGCGCTCGGCGTCGACCTCGGCGCCCGGGCCGAGACCGACGACGAGCACACGCGCGGGTGCGTCGCCGCGCAGCAAGGTCAGCTTCTTGGCCGTGGACTTGACGTCGGCGGCGCCGTGAGCGCTGGGCGAGGTCGCCCGGGAGCTCGTCGCCGTCGGCGAGCGCGATCGCGACCACGTCGGCATCGAGCTCGGCGATCGGCTTCGAGGTCACCTCCAGTTCCACGGCGAGCGAGTCTATCCTCGCCTCCGAGCGCTCGCTAGCATTCCCGACCACTCGCGGCCTTGCAGACCAGCCGCCCGAAGCAGAAAGGCCCCGATGTCAAAGACAGTCATTCTCGGCACCGCGCGCACACCGTTCGGGAAAATGGGCGGGGCCTTTGCCGCTCAGGACGCGACCGAGCTCGGCGGCAGGGCGATCGAGGCGGCGCTCGAGCGCGCCGAGGTCGACGCCGATCGCGTCCAGCAGGTCATCTTCGGCCAGGTGCTGCAGGCGGGCCAGGGCCAGATCCCCTCGCGCCAGGCGCAAGTCGAGGCCGGCGTCCCCAAGGAGGTTCCCTCGGAGACCGTGAACAAGGTCTGTGCCTCGGGCATGCGCACGATCGGCATCGCCGATCAGGCGATCCGCGCCGGCGATCTCGAGATCGGGGTCGCGGGTGGCATGGAGTCGATGTCGAACGCTCCCTACCTGCTGCCGGGCGCCCGCTTTGGCTTTCGCATGGGCGACAAGAGCGCCGTCGACGCGATGACCCATGACGGGCTCACCAACCCGTTCACCGGCAAGCAGATGATCAACGAGGCGAGCGAGGTCTCGAACGAGCTCGAGATCACCCGTCCCGACATGGACCGCTGGGCCGCGCGCTCCCATCAGCTTGCCGCCAGAGCGACCGACGAGGGCAAGCTCGCCGAGGAGATCGTCTCGGTCACCGTCAAGAGCCGCAAGTCCGAGACCGTGGTCGAGGCCGACGAGGCGATCCGTCCCGATTCGACCGTGGAATCGCTGGCCAAGCTGCCCGGGATCGGCGGCGACGACGCCACCCACACCGCCGGCAACGCCCCCGGCGTCAACGACGGTGCGGCAGCGGTGGTGGTCGCCGCCGACGAGTGGGCGCAGGCAAACGGCGCCACGGCCGCTGGCGACGGTGCTCTCCTACGGCCAGATCGCCGACGACTTCGCCTACCTCGCGCGGACGCCGGCCAAGGCCGCACAGCAGGCGCTGGAGAAGATCGGCAAGTCGCCCGCCGACGTCGATCTCTGGGAGATCAACGAGGCCTTCGCCTCGGTCGCGCTGAACTCGCTGCGGATGCTCGGCGTCGACGAGGACAACGTCAACGTCAACGGCGGCGCGATCGCGCTCGGACACCCGATCGGCGCCTCGGGCGCGCGCATCGTCGGCGCGCTCGTTCACGAGCTCCGCCGCCGCGGCGGCGGCATCGGCTGCGCCGCGATCTGCTCCGGCGGCGGCCAGGGCGACGCGATCGTGCTGGAGGTGGCTGCGCCATAGGCACCGGCGCAGCCTTCTTCGATCTCGATCGGACCCTGATCGCCGGGTCCTCGGGTCAGCCGTGGGCGCGGGCGGCGATGCGTGCCGGCCTGATCAGCCGGCGCCAGATGGCGCAGTGGGCCGTCGACGGCATCCGCTTTCGGATCCGCGGCTCGACCGACGAGGCAACCGAGCGCGTGCTCGCCGAGATCAAGCGGCTGCTCACCGGCGTGCCCGAGCGCGATCTCGCGCGAATGGCGCCGGAGGTGCTGGGGCGGGTGCTGCCGCGGCTCTATCCCGAGATGCTCGACGAGGTCCACGCCCACATGGACGCCGGCCGTCGCACCTTCATCGTCAGCGCCGCCGGCGACGAGATCGTCAAGCTGATCGCACGGGTGCTCTACATGGACGGGGGCATCGGCACGGCCTACGCGGTCGACCCCGAGGGCCGCTACACGGGCGAGCTCTCGGGAGCGTTCATGTACGGCGAGGGCAAGGTCGAGGCGATGCGCCGCTACGCCGACGAGCACGCGATCGACCTCGTCGCAGTCGTGGGCGTACTCGGACTCGGCCTCGGACCTGCCGATGCTGCGCGCGGTCGGCAACCCCGTCGTCGTCAACCCCGACGCCGAGCTGGCGCGGATCGCGCGCGAGGGCAACTGGCGGGTGATGCGCTTCGAGCGCCTCGGTCGCCGGCTGGCGATCGTCGCGGCGACGCTGGTCGCGGCTGCGGTCGGCGGGGCGGGCAGCGTCATCGCCCGCCGCCGGGCGCCGGTTCGAGTGCGAGGAAATATGCTCGCGCCGTGGACGGCTCGGACCTCGCCTTCGCGGGCATCGCGCGCCAAGCGCAGCTGATCGCCGCCGGCGAGATCAGCTCGCGCGAGCTGACCGAGCTCTACCTGCAGCGGATCGAGGACATCGGCGACGAGCTCAACGCGTTCACGGTCGTGCTCGCCGAGCGCGCGCTGGCAGAGGCCGACGAGGCCGACCGGCGCGGTCGCGGCGGGGGAGACCGACCGCGCATCGCTGCTCGGCGTTCCGATCGCGATCAAGGACATCGAGGACGTCGAAGGCGTGGTCACCTCCTTCGGCACCGCAGCCTTCGATCGCCCCGCGGCCGCCGACGGCCCGCTGGTGCAGCGGCTGACCGCCGCCGGGCGCCGTGATCATCGCCAAGACGACGCTGCCCGAGCTCGCGATCTGCGGCTTCACCGAGACCGAGCGCTGGGGCATCACCCGCAATCCCTGGGACACCGAGCGCTCGCCCGGCGGCTCCAGCGGCGGCAGCGCCGCCGCCGTCGCCGCCGGGCTCGTCGGCGCCGCCAGCGCCTCCGACGGCGCCGGCTCGATTCGCATCCCGGCCGCCTTCTGCGGCCTCTTCGGGCTCAAGCCCCAGCGCGGGCGCCTGCCGCTGGTCCCGCCCGATCACTGGTGGGACCTCTCGGTGCACGGCTGCCTCACGCGCTCGGTGCTCGACACCGCCGCTCTTTCTCGACGCGACCGCCAACGGCCCCGGCGAGCCGGGGGCGCCGCCGACGCCCGACCATCCCTACGCCGACGCGGCGCGAGGTCTCGCCGGGCAAGCTGCGGATCGCGATCTCCGACAAGCCCGCGCGCGACGGCTGCTGCCGCCGATCGTCAGCGACGAGTCGCGTGGCCGGGCTCGGCCGAAACCGAGGAGCTGCTGCGCTCGCTCGGCCACCAGGTCCAGCGCGAGGACCCGAAGTTCGGCCTGGCCGGCAACAACCTCGTGCCGCGCTACCTGCGCGGCCACCACGACGACATCGCCAAGGTGCCCCATCCCGAACGGCTCGAGGCGCGAACCCGCGGCTTCGGCCGCCTCGGCGCCGCCTATCGGCCCGGCTTCGTGCGCCGCGCGCGCCGCCTCGCCGAGCGCGACGCCGAGCGCATCAACCGCGATCTTCGATCGCTGCGACGTGCTGATCACGCCGACCGTCGGCGAGCTGCCGATCGAGGTCGGCCGCTGGCAGGGCGCGGGCGCGCTGCGCACGCTGCTCGGGCATGAGCCGCACCTACTGCTTCACGCCGATCTGGAACCACACCGGCCAGCCGGCAGCCGCCGTGCCGGCGGGCTTCACCGCCGGCGGCCTGCCGCGCTCGGTCACCCTCGTCGGCCGCCCGAACGACGAGCCGACGCTGCTCTCGCTCGCCGCCCAGATCGAGGCCGAGCGGCCCTGGGCGGACCGGCGCCCGCCGGTCTCCTGAGCGGACCCTCTCAGGTCAGCGCAGGTCCGGCACCCGAGTCTACACTGGCCCATGGCGATCGAGCCCGACGCCCGCCGTCGCGCCCACCAGTGGCGCGAGGAGCTCTACGACAAAAAGCCCGAGCGCGAGGCGCTGTTCGAGACGATCTCGGGCCATCCGATCGAGCCGCTCTACACCGAGGAGGACCTCGAGGGCTTCGATCCGGCCGAGAAGCTCGGCCACCCGGGCGAGCATCCGTTCACCCGCGGCATCTATCCCTCGATGTACCGGGGGCGGCTGTGGACGATGCGCCAGTTCGCCGGCTTCGGCACCGTCGAGGAGACCAACGAGCGCTTTCGCTACCTGCTCGCCCACGGCCAGCACGGGCTCTCGACCGCGTTCGACATGCCGACCCTGATGGGGCTCGACTCCGATCACGGGCGCTCGCTCGGCGAGGTCGGGGTGGAGGGAGTGGCCGTCGACACCGTCGACGACGTCGAGACGCTGTTCGACGGCATCCCGCTCGACGAGGTCACCGTCTCGATGACGATCAACGCCCCGGCGGCGATCCTGCTCGCCTTCTACGTCGTCGCCGCCGAGGAGAACGGGATCTCCGCCGATCGTCTCGGCGGCACGATCCAGACCGACATCCTCAAGGAGTACATCGCCCAGAAGGAGTGGTGCTTTCCGATCGAGCCGGCGATGGGGCTGGTCACCGACATGGTCGAGTTCTGCTCGACCGAGATGCCGCGCTGGCACCCGATCTCGATCTCCGGCTACCACATCCGCGAAGCCGGCTCGACCGCCGCAGCAGGAGCTCGCGTTCACGCTCAAGGACGGCTTCACCTACGTCGAGCGCGCGATCGAGCGCGGCCTCGACGTCGACGATTTCGCCCCGCGCCTGAGCTTCTTCTTCAACGCCCACCTCGACTTCTTCGAGGAGATCGCCAAGTACCGCGCGGCGCGCCGGATCTGGGCGCGCGAGATGCGCGACACCTACGGCGCCCGCGACGAGCGCTCGCAGATGATGCGCTTTCACACCCAGACCGCCGGCGTCTCGCTGACCGCGCAGCAGCCGCTGGTCAACATCGTGCGGACGACGATCGAGGCGCTCGCCGGGGTGCTCGGCGGGACGCAGTCGCTGCACACCAACTCCTTCGACGAGGCGCTGGCGCTGCCGACCGAGGAGGCGGTTCGGGTCGCGCTTCGCACGCAGCAGGTGATCGCCCACGAAACCGGCGTCACGAACACGGCCGACCCGCTCGGCGGGGCCTACTTCATCGAGAAGCTGACCGATGAGATCGAGGCGGCGGCCTACGAGTACTTCCGCCGGATCGACGAGCTCGGCGGCATGGTCGCGGCGATCAACACCGGCTTTCCCCAGCGCGAGATCGCCGACGCCGCCTTCACCTACCAGCGCGAGGTCGAGTCGAAGCAGCGGATCGTCGTCGGCGTCAACGACTACCGCCTCGAAGACGAGGAGCCGATGGAGCTCCATCGCGCCGATCCGACGGCTGAGCAGCGCCAGAAGACGCGTCTCGACAAGACCAAGTCAGAGCGCGACCAGGGCCAGGTCGACGCCGCGCTCGCCGAGCTGCGCCAGGCCGCCGCAGACGGCGAGAACCTGATGGCCCGCTTCATCGCCGCCGCCCGGGTGCGCGCCTCCGAGGGCGAGATGGTGGCGACGCTGCAGCAGGTGTTCGGCACCTACACCGAGCACCCGCAGTTCTAGGCCGCAGCGGTTCTTCGGCGGCGACAGCGGGTACCATCGCGCCATGGCGATCAAGGTCGTGCGCAACGAGGTCGACGGCTGGGACGTCGTCCGCGAGGACGAGGACTCGGCGATGTCCAACCACGCCACCCGCGAGGAGGCCGAGGAGGCCGCGCGCATCCGCGCCGAGGAAGATCGCGTCAACGATGCCGGCGACGAGCCCGTCGTCGTCGACACCGAGCACGTGCACGAGCTCGACGACACGCGCCAGGGCGTCAAGCCCGCCTTCCTTGCGATGGCCGGGCTGCTCGCCGTGGTCACGATCCTCATCATCGTCCTCGCCCTCACCGGCTCGCTCACCGACTTCGGCAGCTAGCCCAGCGCGTCGCCGCCGCCTCGAAGCCCCGGCAGTACGCTGCGCACGACGATGAACGACGAGCAAACGCGAAAGATCCGAGTCGTCGTCGCCAAGCCCGGCCTCGACGGCCACGACCGCGGCGCCAAGATCATCGCCCGCGCGCTGCGCGACGCCGGCATGGAGGTGATCTACACGGGCCTGCACCAGACGCCCGAGCAGATCGCCGCCACGGTGATCCAGGAGGACGCCGACGCGATCGGCCTCTCGATCCTCTCCGGCGCGCACATGACGCTCGTGCCCAAGGTCGTCAAGCTGCTCGCCGAGCAGGGGGTCGACGACGTCGTGATCACCGTCGGCGGCACGATCCCCGCCGACGACGTCGGCGAGCTGAAGAAGCTCGGCGTCGCCGAGGTGTTCACGCCCGGCGCCTCGACCGACGACATCATCGACTTCATCCGCTCGGCGGTCACCGAGCGCTCGCCCGCCTGAGCGGCACGCCGAGCCTGGAACCCCCCCGATTGACTGGTCAGTCAAACACGCGTTCGGGTACGGTAAGCTGTCCGCCCCGTTGCCCCCGAAGGAGGACCTAACTTGAAGATCTGTTGTCTCGTCAAGGAGGTTCCGGACGCCGCTGTGCAGAAGCGGATCGACCCCGGAACCAAGCGGCTCGACCGCTCCGGTGAGAAGAACCTGAACCCGTTCGACACCCACGGCATCGAGGCTGCGATGCAGATCCGCGAGGGCGCGAACGCCGAGGTCGAGGAGATCATCGCGGTGACGATGGGGCCCGAGACCGCCGTGCGCGCGCTGCACAAGGCCGTCGCCCTTGGCGCCGACCGCTCCGTGCACCTCACCGACGCCGCGCTCGAGGGCTCGGACGTCGCCGCCACCGGCTACGCGCTGGCCAAGGTGCTCGAGTCCGAAGCGCCCGACCTCGTCCTGCTCGGCCAGCAGTCAGACGACGGCGAGTGCTACACGATCGGCGCCGTCGTCGCCGACCATCTCAAGATGCCGTCGCTGACGCAGGTGATCGACATCAAGCTCGAGGACGGCAAGATCGTCTGCGAGCGCCAGGCCGAGTACGGCTACGACACGGTCGAGATCGACCTGCCGGCCGTGATCTCCGTCGGCGACGCGATCAACGAGCCGCGCTATCCGTCGCTGAAGGCGATCATGGGCGCGAAGAAGAAGCCGCTCGACACCAAGGCGACCGGCGACGTCGGCATCGAGGGCGAGCGCGTCGGCGAGGCCGGCTCGCGCACCCAGGTGCTGGAGATGAACCCGCCGCCGCAGAAGGAGTCCGGCGAGGTATTCGAAGACGAGGACACGGCGGAGACGGTCGAGAAGATCGTCGCCTGGCTCGACGAAAGGAAGCTGATCTAGATGGCGGGTTCGATCCTGGTCTACGCCCTGCACGACGGCGAGGGCAACTTCAACAACAACTCTCTCGGGGCGATCTCCGAAGCGTCGAGGCTCGCCGGCGAGCTCGGCGGCGAGGCCGGCGTGGTCGTCGTCGGTGACGTCTCCGACGATGCCGCTGCCTCGCTGGGCAACTACGGCGCCGCCAAGGTCCATCGCGCCAAGGCGGTCGAGGAAGGGCTCGCGCAGCCGATCGTCGACGTGATGGCGAAGGTGATCGCCGACGACGGCTACTCCTACGCCCTGTTCGGCGGCGGCCTGCTCGGCTTCGAGATCGGCGCCGGGCTCACCGCCCGCCTCAACGCCGGCGTGACGATGGAGGTGACCGCGGTCAAGGTCGCCGACGGCAAGCTGATCGCCGAGCGCCCGGTGCTGCAGGACTCGGCGATCGTCGACGTCGGCTACGTCGGCGAGCCCGGCATCATCATCGGCCGCCTCAACGCGTTCGACGTCAAGGAGTCCGGCGGCAGCGCCGAGGTCGTCGACGTCGAGGTCGAGCTCTCGGAATGGTCGACGAAGGCGCGCATGCGCCAGCGTGGCGAGCAGCGCGGCGCCGACGTCAACATCGAAGACGCCGACATCCTCGTCGGCGGCGGCCGCGGCCTGGGCGAGAAGGACAACTTCAAGCTCGCCGAGGACCTCGCCGAGGCGCTCGGCGGCGCCGTGGCCGCGACCCGTGCGGTCGTCGACGCCGGCTGGTATCCCTACGCCGCGCAGATCGGCCAGACCGGCAAGACGGTGGCGCCGAAGCTGTATCTCGCGGCCGGGATCTCGGGCGCGATCCAGCACAAGGTCGGGATGCAGAACTCCGAGGCGATCCTCGCGGTCAACAAGGACCCGAACGCGCCGATCTTCGAGTTCTGCGACCTCGGCGTGGTCGGTGACCTGCACAAGATCCTGCCGAAGCTGACCGAAGCGGTGAAGGCGAAGAAGGGCTGACGCAGATGTCGATCGCCGGCGCACCGGTCGAGCCGATCGACTTCCCTCCTCCGTTCGACGAGGGAAGCCTGATCGTCGAGCCGACCGATCCCGAAGACGAGCGGATCGAGGTCGGCGTCGCGATCGTCGGCGGCGGCCCCGCCGGCCTCGCCTGCGCGAACCGCCTGCTCGACCTGCTCGAGGACGAGCCCGAGCTGACTGGAGAGCCTCGGCGAGGTGCCGGTGGCGGTGATCGAGAAGGGCAAGGCCTGCGGCGCGCACACGTTGAGCGGCGCGAACATGGTGCCGTCGGCGATGAAGGAGCTGTTTCCCGACCTCGATCCGGCCCAGGGGATTGGGAGCCGTTCGCCTATCAGGAGGTGACCAAGGACGCGGTCTACCTGCTGACCAAGAAGGCGGCGCTGCCGCTGAAGCCGATGCCGCCCAACTTCCGCAACCACGGCAACTACGTGATCTCGGTCGCGAAGCTGTCGCGCTTTCTCGCCGACAAGGCGGAGGAGAAGGGCGCCTACATCCTCACCGAGACCGTCGCCGACAAGCTGCTGGTCGAAGACCGGATCGTTCGCGGCATTCGCTCCGGCGACCGTGGCCGCGGCAAGGACGGCGGCGAGCTCGGCAACTTCGAGCCGGGCTCAGACGTCGTCGCCAAGGCGACGGTGCTCGCCGAGGGCACGCTCGGCCACCTGACCCAGGCGACGCTCGACTACTACGACCTGCACGGCTCGCTGCCGGTGCGCTGGGAGCTCGGCGTGAAGGAGGTGTGGGAGGTCGAGAAGCCGCTCGACCGCGTCATCCACACGATGGGCTGGCCGCTTCGCAAGGCCGCGAAGTGGAACGAGTTCGGCGGCAGCTTCATCTACCCGATGGGCGAGGACAAGCTCTGCATCGGCCTGGTCGTCGGCCTCGACTACACCGACTCGACGTTCTCGGTCCACGACGCGCTGCAGGAGCTGAAGACGCATCCGTTCGTCAAGGACATGCTCGAGGGCGGCAAGCGGGTGGCCTGGGGCGCGAAGACGATCCCCTCCGGCGGCTACTACTCGATGCCGCGCAGCCTCTCGGTCCCGGGCCTGGCGATCGCCGGCGACGCGGCGAGCATGGTCAACGTCCCGACGCTCAAGGGCGTCCACTACGCGATGCACGCCGGCATGTACGCCGCCGAGGCGATCGTCGAGGCGCTGAAGAAGGACTCGGTCAACCTCGCGGGCTACGACGAGAAGGTGCGCAAGTCGGCGATCGAGCGCGACCTGTTCGACTCGCGCAACATGCGCGCGCCGTTCTCGAAGGGCTTTTTCGTCGGCGGCGCGGTCGCCAGCGCGATGACGATCACCAAGGGCCTGTTTCCGGGCGGCAAGTGGGACTACGAGCCCGACACCGAGATCGAGATGGCCGACGGCGGTGCCTCGAAGAGCTATCCGAAGCCCGACAACAAGCTCACCTTCAACAAGCTCGACTCGGTCTTCCTCTCGGGCAACGCGACCCGCGACGACGCCCCCAACCACGTCCGCGTGCAAACGCCACGTGCCGCGTGAGCTCGCCAAGACCTGGGTGGCGCTGTGCCCGGCGCAGGTCTACGAGATCCCCGACGACCAGCTCGAGGGGACTTCGGCCGAGGTCGACGTCAACGTGACCGCGTCGAACTGCGTCCAGTGCGGCGCGATCAACGCCAAGGGCGGGCGGCTGACGATGCCCGAAGGCGGCGACGGGCCTCTGTATCAGGAGGTCTGAGCGCGGCTGCTGCGAGAGCGGCCGTTCATGGACGAGCTCGAGCTCAGACTTCGCGACGGCTCGGTCGTGCATCGTGCGGCCGATTCGGCCTGACGACAAGGAGCGCTCGTCGCCGGATTCGCGCGGCTCAGCGAGGAGTCGCGCTACCGGCGTTTCATGACCCCGATCGACGAGCTCTCACCGTCGCAGCTGCGCTACCTGACCGAGGTCGACCACCGCGACCACGAGGCTCTGATCGCCTTCGACGCCGGCGGCGGCGAGCCCGTCGGCGTCGCGCGCTTCGTTCGCCTCGACGACGGCACCTCCGCCGAGGCGGCGGTGACCATCGTCGACGAGTGGCAGGGGCGGGGCCTGGGCACCGCGCTGACGCAACCTGCTCGCGGAGCGCGCCCGCGAGGAGGGCATCGATCGCTTCACCGCGCTGCTGCTGGCCGGCAACGAGCAGATGCACGACGTGCTCGCTTCGATCGGCCCGGCGACGGTGCTCTCGCGCGAGGCCGGCACGGTCGAGGTCGAGGTCGAGATCCCCGAGCGCGGCATCGGCGATCACATGGCCGGCGTGCTGCGAGTGGTCGCCGGGGGCACGGTCGAGCTGGCGACGCCGCCGTGGGGGCTCCGCGCAGCGCCAGGCGCAGCGGCACCGGCGACTTGATCGACCTACCTCCTGTGTCGGTGATCACGTTCGTCAGCGGCGCTCCTCGGCGACGAACTCGGCGATCAGCTCGGCGACCCGGGCCGGCTGGTCGAGCGCGACGAACGTCTTCGCGTCGGCGATCGTCTCGATGCGGGCGTCGGGGACCATCGCCGCCGAGCCGCTCGGCGTCGGCGAGCCGAAAGAAGCGGTCCTCGGACGCCCAGGCGAATCGCAGCGGGCGCTCGAAGCCGCGCAGGCCCTCCGCGGCGGCGAGCGTGTGGCGCTTGTGGGCGCCGGCGGTGAGCTTGCGCGCGTCGCGCTTGACACCCGGGATCGCGCATCGTCGGCGTCGAGCCAGTCGTCGACGAGCTCGGGCGCGATCTCGTGCTTGGCGAGCAGCGAGTAGGTCGCGCGACGGACCGGGCCGATGCGAAACGGCGCCGCCAGCAGGTCCATGCCGCCCGGGATGCGGGCGATCGGCGGCATCAGGCTGAACGGAAACGGCGGGAACTTCTCGAACGTGTCGCAGTTGGTGAGGATCAGGCGCTCGACGCGCTCGGGATGTGTCGCGGTCAGCATCTGCGAGATCGCGCCGCCGCTGTCGTTGCCGACGATCGTCACCCGCTCGAGTCCGAGCGCGTCGAGAAAGCCGATGATCACCTCGACCATGCCCGGGGGCGAGAGGTCGGCTTCCGGGTTCATCGCGGTCTTGTGCGAGCCCATCGGCCAGTCGACGACGAGGCAGCGATGGCTCGGCGCCAGGCGCTCGGCGACGCCGTCCCAGAGGCGCCCGTCGACGAGCAGCCCGTGGACGAAGAGGATCGGCTCGCCGGAGCCGAGGTCGCGGTAGGCGATTCGGCCCTGGGCGATCTCGACGGCGGCGCCGTCTTGGGTGCCGGTCATCGTCGCTTCGGCTGGAGTGGAGGTGGCGTTCATCTTGCGGGCTGCTCCGATCTCGTGGATAACATACAGTCAGTACGTTTGTAACATACATACAGCTATGCATGTCAACTAGAACCCAGGCCGAGCGATCCGAGAGCACCCGCGGCGCCCTGCTCGCAGCGGGTCGCAGGCTGTTCGGCGAGCGCGGCTACGCGGCCGTCGGCACCGAGGAGATCGTGCGCGACGGCCGGGGTGACGCGCGGCGCGCTCTATCACCACTTCGACGGCAAGAAAGAGCTGCTGCGCCGCGGTCTACGAGCAGATCGAGGAGGAGATCGTCGAGCAGGTGGCGGGCGGAGTCAGGCCGGGGCGGGCGCGCTCGAGACGCTCGCGGCCGGCGCCGAGCTCTTCCTCGATCGTCTGTCTCGAGCCCGAGGTGCAGCAGATCGCCCTGCTCGACGCGCCGGCGGTGCTCGGCTGGGAGCAGTGGCGCGAGATCGGCGCCCGCTACGGGCTCGGCCTGATCGCGGCGCTGCTGACGGCCGGGATGGAATCGGGCGAGATCCGCCGCCAGCCGGTCGATCCGCTTGCCCACGCGCTGCTCGGCGCGCTCGACGAGGTGGCGATGCTCGTCGCGCGCGCCGAAGACCCGGCGAAGGCGCGCGCCGAAGCGGGCGAAACGCTCGCCGGGCTGATTTCGAGCGCTCGGCTAGAATCGCGTCATGAAGACAGGGATCCATCCCGAGTACGTACTCGCCCACGTGCACTGCTCGTGCGGGAACGACTTCTACACGCGCTCGACCAAGGCCGACCTGCACGTCGAGATCTGCTCGGAGTGCCATCCGTTCTACACCGGCAAGCAGAAGCTGGTCGACACCGGTGGGCGCGTCGAGCGCTTCAAGCGCCGCCAGGCGCGCAGCAAGCGCAGCTGAGACGCTACCCCCGAAATCGACGACACCCGCATGCCCGACGGCATGCCGGTCGCCTCGCGCGACGCCCCCGTCGGCGGCCAGGCGGTGCTCGAAGGCGTGATGATGCGCGGCGTCTCGACCTGGGCGGTCGCGGTTCGAAAGCCAGCGCGGAGGACCTGATCGATCCCGATCGAGGCGCCGGCTTCGGTCGCTCGACGGGCGAGATCGAGGTCACCTCCGAGCCCTTGATCTCATGGGCCAAGCGCCACCGTCTCCTGCGCCTGCCGGTGATTCGCGGCGTCGTCGCGCTCGGCGAGTCGCTGAAGATCGGCTTTCGCGCGCTCAGCATCTCGGCCAACGCTCAACTCGAGGCCGAGCAGGGCCCCGAGGCGAAGCCGATCGGTGGGCTCACCTGGGCGCTGACGATCGCCGGCTCGCTGGCGCTCGCGATCGGGCTCTTCTTCGTCGTTCCCGTCGCGGCCACGAGCCTGATCAAGGACCAGCTCGGCTCCGCGCTGCTTTTCTGGCTCGTCGAGGGTGTCCTGCGCACGGCGATCTTCATCGGCTACATCGTCGCGATCAGCCGCCTGCAGGACCTGCGGCGGGTGTTCGAATACCACGGCGCCGAGCACAAGACGATCTCCTGTTATGAGGCAGGCGACGAGCTCGTCCCCGAGCGCGCCGAGCTCTACTCGCGCCTGCATCCGCGCTGCGGCACCAGCTTCCTGCTGATCGTGATGGTGCTGGCGATCTTCGTCTTCGCCCCGATCGGGCTGCCGGAGTGGTACTGGCTCGTCGCCTCGCGCATCCTCGGCATCCCGCTGATCGCCGGCCTCTCCTACGAGGTGATCAAGTGGGCGGGCAAGAACCGCCGCCAGCGCTGGGTCCGGGTGCTGATGTGGCCCGGCCTGATGCTGCAGAACCTGACCACCCGGACCCCCGACCGCGAGCAGCTCGCGGTGGCGATCGCCGCGCTGGAGGCGGTGCTGGCGCTCGAGAGTCCGGATGACCGAGCGAGGGGACGGGACGCGATCGAGATCGTCGCCTAGACCTGGCCTGGCCTCGCCGCGCCCGGCTCACTCGCAGTTGGATACCGGCCCGCTGCCCGAGCCCTGGGCGCAGGAATCGACGCCGCCGCCGCCGTCGAGCTCGTCCGCGCCGTCACCTCCCTGAAGCGAGTCGTCGCCGTCGCCGCCGCGCAGGGTGTCGTCGCCGGGGCCGCCCTCGATCTCCTCGCCCGGGCCGGCCTGGCTGTCGCCGAGGACGACGTCGTCTCCGGCTCCGCCATCGAGTCGATCGGTGCCCGTCTCGCGGCGATAGCCCGCGCTGTCGAGCCGATCGTCTCCGCCGCCGCCCTTGAGCATGCTGCCGCCGATCAGCCGGTCGCGGCCGGACCCTGCGATCAGCACGTCCTCGCGTCCGCGGCGGCCGTCGAGGAAGTCGGCGCCGGGCCCGCCGATGATGCGGTCGTCGCCGTTGTAGCCGTGCATCTCGTCGTCGCCTTCGCCGCCGTCGATGAAGTCGTCCTCGGTACCGGTGTCGATCGTGTCGTTGCCGTCGTCGCCGCAGACGTAGTCGACTCCACCACCGCCTGCGATCGTGTCGTTTCCGGCGCCGGCGAAGATCACGTCAGGCCCCTGGGTGCCCTGGATCCGATTCGAGCCGGGGCCGTCGACGATCGTCGCAGCTTCGCCGAGGCAGGCCGGCGCGGCGCTCGCGCCAGGAAGACCGGCCAGGGCGGCCACCACCAGCGCGGTGAGGCCGAGTGCGATCGGTCGTGCCCGACTCACGCCATGGGTTGTAACACGCCAGGAGTCCCGACCGCGGGCTCGGGCGTCAAACTCTCTGAGACATGATCGAAAAGCTGGTCACGCAGATCGAGGAGCGCTTCTCTGAGCTCCAGCAGCAGATGTCGGATCCCGCCGTGATCGCCGACCGCGAGCGCTATGCCGAGGTCGGTCGCGCCTACCGCGACCTCGAGCATGCGCAAGAGCTGGCCGCGGAGTGGAGCCGGCTGCGCGGCGACCTCGACGGTGCGCGCGAGCTCTTGGCCGACGACGAGGACGAGGAGCTTCGTAAGGTCGTCGCCGAGGCCCCCGAACGGCTGCGCGAGCTCGAGGACGAGCTGCGCTTGGCGATGGTCGACCGCGACCCCAACGACGACAAGAACGTGATCATCGAGATCCGCGGCGGTGCCGGCGGTGACGAGGCCGCGCTCTTTGCCGGCGACCTGCACAACATGCTCACCCGCTACGCCGAGGAGCGGGGCTTCACGACCGAGACCCTGTCGCAATCGGCCGCCGAGGTCGGCGGCTTCAAGGACGTGACTTTCGAGATCCGCGGCGACGGCGCCTACTCGGTGTTCAAGTTCGAGGGCGGCACCCATCGCGTCCAGCGCGTTCCGAAGACCGAATCGCAGGGCCGCATCCACACCTCGACCGCGACCGTCGCCGTCCTGCCCGAGGCCGAGGAGGTCGAGGTCGCGATCGCGCAGGAGGACCTGCAAATCGACGTCTATCGCTCCTCTGGTCCGGGCGGCCAGTCGGTAAACACGACCGACTCCGCCGTGCGCATCACTCACAGGCCGAGCGGGATCGTCGTCTCGATGCAGGACGAGAAGTCGCAGCTGCAAAACCGCGAGAAGGCGATGCGGGTGCTGCGCGCCCGCATCTACGAGCAGGCGCTCGCCGAGCAGAACGCCGAGATCGCTGCCGACCGCCGCCTCCAAGTCGGCACCGGCCAGCGCTCGGAGAAGATCCGCACTTACAACTATCCCCAGGGCCGCGTCACCGACCACCGCATCAAGCTCACCGCGCACAACCTCGACGAGGTGCTGGGCGGCGATCTGAGCGAGTTCACCGCGGCCCTCGCCGCGGAGGAGAAGCGGGCACGGCTCGAGGCCCAGACCGCGCCCACAGGCTCCTGACGCCGTGAGGCGATTGGGCCCGTGAGCGCTGCGGTCGCGGGATCGGTGCGCGATGCCCTGTCGGCGGCGACCGACGCGCTCGCCGCCGCGGGCTGTGAGAGCCCGCGGCTAGACGCGGAGCTGCTGCTGGCGGAGGCGACAGGGCTCGAGCGGGCGGCACTGGTGGGGCGGCCCGAGATCGAGGTCGAGTCGGCTGCTGCCCGCGTGTTCGGCGCCACGGTCCGTCGCCGGGTTGCCCGCGAGCCCGTCGCCTACATCCTCGGGCGCAAGGGCTTTCGGCGGATCGAGCTGGCGGTCGATCGGCGCGTCTTGATCCCGCGTCCGGAGACCGAGCTGCTGGTCGAGGTGGCGCTGGAGTTCGCGCCGGCGACGGTGCTCGATGTTGGTACCGGGTCCGGGGCGGTGGCGTTGGCGGTGGCGGATGAGCTCGTGGACGTAGAGGTGGTCGCCACGGACACATCGCTGGAGGCGCTTGGGGTGGCGAAGCGCAACGCAGATCGGCTCGGGCTGGAAGGACGGGTTCGGTTCGAGTATGGGTCGGTGGCGGGTCCGGTCGATGGTGCGCCAATCGAGTTCGATTTGGTGGTGGCCAACCTGCCGTATGTCAGTGAGGCAGAGTGGGCGGAGTTGGCGCCGGAGATTCGGTTGTTCGAGCCGAGGGAGGCATTGACGCCGGGGGTGACGGGCTTGGAGGCAATCGAGGCGCTGTTGGCGGCAGTGGCGGCCGGCGAGGTGCGTACACGGGCTTTGGCGCTGGAGGTTGGTGAACGGCAGGCATCGACGGTGGCTGGGCTGGTGCGCCGTGCGGGCCTCGAGCGGGTGGAGGTGCGGTGCGATCTTGCCGGGCTCGATCGCATCGTGGTCGGGCGCTGATGGCGCGTTTGGGTCGGCTGGCGCCCCGTAAGGCGCCAATCACAGGTGGTCGCCGTCCGTGACCGAGGTCGTCTCGATCGAGCGCGATGGCGCGGCGGGGGCTCGGGCGGCGCTCGAGCGCACTGTGTTCGGCGGCGGCGTGGCGATCTTTCCCGCCGACGGCCTCTACGGCCTCGCCTGCGATCCGACTCGCGCCGCTGCGGTCGAGCGCCTTCACTCGCTCAAGGGCCGCGACGAGGGCAAGTCGTCGGCCGTGCTCTACTTCTCGCCGCTGGCGATGCGTGAGCTCGTTTCGAGCCTTGGCCCTCGCACACGCGACGCCCTCGCGGCGCTGCTGCCGGGGCCGGTGACGCTCGTGGTCGCCAACCCAGAGCGCCGCTACCCACTTGCCTGCCGCGAGGATGCGGAGCGGCTGGGCATCAGGCTGATCGAGGGCCCGCTTACCGGAGCATCATGCGCGCTGTTTCAGACCTCTGCCAACCGGGCCGGCGAACCGGCGCCCTTCAATTTCACCGCGATTGCCCCAGAGCTCGTAGCCGCAGCCGACCTCGCGATCGACGGTGGTGAGCTGCCCGGCGCGGCGTCGACGGTGGTCGATATCACGAGCATCGAGACGGGCGGCGAGGAGCGCATCCTGCGCCACGGCGCGCTCTCAGCGCAGCGGATATCCGGTCTGCTGTCCGCGCTATCGTCGGAGCCGAGATGAACGATCTTCCTGAGGATTTCCAGCATGCCCCGCTCGCCGACGTCGACCCGGAGATCGCCGAGGTCCTCGACCGCGAGCTCGCCCGCCAGCAGGACACGCTGGAGATGATCGCCTCGGAGAATTTCGTGCCGCAGGCGGTGCTCGACGCGGCCGGCTCGGTGTTGACCAACAAGTACGCCGAGGGCTACCCAGGCCGCCGCTACTACGGCGGCTGCGAAGAGGTCGATGTCGCCGAGCAACTGGCGATCGACCGCGCCAAGGAGCTTTTCGGGGCCGAGCACGCAAACGTCCAGCCCCACGCCGGCGCGCAGGCCAACAACGCCGCCTACATGGCACTGCTCGAACCCGGGGACACGATCATGGGCATGGCACTCGACCACGGCGGCCATCTCAGCCACGGAATGAAGCTCAACGTCTCGGGAAAGCTCTACGAGGTCGTTCCCTACCACGTGCGCCGCGAGGACTATCTCATCGACATGGACGAGGTCGAGCGTCTCGCCGCCGAGCACAAGCCGAAGCTGATCGTCGCCGGCTGGTCTGCCTATCCGCGCCAGCTCGACTTCGCTGCCTTTCGCGAGATCGCCGACGCGGTCGGAGCGAAGCTGATGGTCGACATGGCCCACTTCGCCGGCCTCGTCGCCGCAGGCGAGCACCCGAACCCCGTCGAGCATGCCGACGTCACCACGACCACCATCCACAAGACGCTGTGCGGGCCGCGCAGCGGCATGATCCTCTGCCGCGAGGAGCTGCAAAAGGACATCAACCGCTCGGTCTTTCCCGGCCAGCAGGGCGGGCCGCTGATGCACATCATCGCCGCCAAGGCGGTGGCCCTGCAGATCGCTCAGTCAGAGCCCTTCCGCGCTCGCCAGCGCCAGACGGTCGCCAATGCCCGCGCCTTCGCCGACGAGCTGGTCGCCAACGGCGTCGCCGTGCTCACCGGCGGCACCGACGTCCACCTCGTGCTCGTCGACCTCGGGCCGGCCGGGCTCGACGGCAAGGAGGGCGAGAGTCGACTCGAGCAGGTCGGCATCACCGTCAACCGCAACGCGATCCCCTTCGACGAGCGCCCGCCGATGAATCCGTCGGGCCTTCGCATCGGCACTCCGGCCCTGACCACGCGCGGACTGGTCGAGGAAGACATGCGCGAGATCGCGCAGGTGATCGCGATCGCGCTCACGGACAGCTTCGAGTCTGAGCGCGAAGGGCTGGCAGAGCAGGACGCGATCGTTGATGGATCGCTATCCGCTCTACGCCCAGCTTTCGCCGGCCACTGCGTAGGGGACGACGCACGCTCGCCGGGGCCCGGGCCGGGGTGCGACGCGGCCGTAACGGCAGCTAGGTAGGAGTGCCGTGGCGCGGGCGTTTGCCGCTTCGACTGAACGGTATTGACGACTGTGGGCGTAGAAAGTGTTCAGGCTCGCGCGAACGCCGGTTCCTACCCAGCCCTGAACGGCGACGCCCCGGCACGAGGGCCGGGGCGTCCGCCGTCAGATCCGGGATCGAATCGGTACTAGCCGACGACCCCGGCCCAGAGCCCGGTATTCGAGAACGTTGCCGTGCCACCGCCGGCGACGCTGTAATAGAGCGAGAACGTGTATGTGCCCTTCTCGGCCGGGAACACGATCCAGCCGCCGCGCGTCGGTGCCGCTGTGCCGTCGACGTTGCCGGTCCCGGGCGTCGTGATCCGCAGCTCCGGAGTCGCCGAGGCGAACTCGAGCACACGCGGCGCATTCGGCAGCAGCGTGGGCTCGAACAGATGGATCTGAGCCAGCGCGTTGCCCCCGCCGCCGTTGATCTGCCCAGTGCCGCGAGCATAGATCGCGACCAGCCCCGTCTCCGGTACCTGCACCGTCACCGAGGGGCCGCCGAGGTCGATCGCGGGCACCGACGCCGTCGGCAACGGCCCCGCCTCGCCGTCGACCTTGATCAGGTCGAGGTCGGCGGGCTTGACCGCCCCGGTGGCGATGTCCTTGCCCTTGACCGCGTTAGGAGCGATGTCGTTCGACTTGACCGAGTTCTTGCCCTGAAGCGCGACGGCCGATCCACCGAGCGCGGCGACGAGAGCGATCACTGCGACGACCATCGCCGGTGAGGGCAACTTGCTGATGCTCATGCGAGTACCTCCCTGTAGGTCCTTGGCTTGCTCCCCCAGAACCACAAACCGTGACCCCAGATCAAGTTGCGCTCGCAGCGCTGCCTGAGCCGACTACGCTGCGACCGATGCGCGTCTGGGTCGACTGCACCGCGGCAGCTCATCCGCTCGTCTTGCGGCCGATCGTCGAGCTGCTCACGGCTCGCGGGCACGAGGTCTCGGTGACGACGCGCGAGTACGGCCAGACGATCGGCATCCTCGATCGCCTCGGAATTCCCTACGAGGTCTTCGGCGGCCACGGCGGCGCCGGCACCGGCGCCAAGGCCCGCGCCCTGGCCTCGAGAAGCGCCGCGCTCGCGCGCTGGGCGCGGCCTCGGCATTTCGACCTCGCGCTGGCTCACGGCTCCGTCGACGTTGCCGTCGTCGGCTCGGTGCTGCGCATCCCCTCGGTGCAGATGCAGGACTACGAATGGGCGGGCCTGCAGCGAAAGATCAGCTGGCGAGTGGCGCGCCGCGTCCTCGTTCCCGACGCGATTCCGATCGAGCGCCTCGAGCGTGCCGGTGCCAGCCCGGCCAAGCTGTTCCGCTACCCGGGCTTGAAGGAGGACTACTACCTCGCCGACTTCGAGCCCGACCCGGCGATGCTTCGCCGAGCTCGAGATCGAGCGCGACTCGATCCTCGCCGTGGTCCGGCCGCCGCCCGAGAGCTCGGCCTACCACGCCGACAACCCGGTCTACGCCGCGGTGATCGAGCGTCTCGTCGCAGCCGAGGCGACGACCGCGGTCGTGATCCCCCGCACCGACCGCCAGGCGGCCGAGCTCGGCGCCCACGCCGAACGCCTCGCTTGTCGTCCCCGAGCGCGCGATCGACGCCCAGAGCCTGATCGCCTTCGCCGACGTCGTCGTCAGCGCCGGCGGCACGATGAACCGCGAAGCCGTCGCTCTGGGAACGCCCGTCTACACGATCTTCAGCGGGCGCATGGGCGCCGTCGACGAGAAGCTGATCGCCGAGGGAAGCTTGCGTTCGCTCGGGCGTGCCGGCGACCTCGAGCTGGTCAAGCGCGACTCCGAGCCGGGCGCGCGCAACCCGCGTGACCCGGCGCTGCTCGCCGACGCCGTTCGAGACTGCGCTGCGATAGTCCCCGCCGCCGCGGTCGGGAGACTTGCGGGCGATGTTCGTAGACCAGCGACCAGAGACGATCTACGCGCTCTTCGCCTTCGGCGTTGCTGCGATCCTCGCCTGGCTCTTGGTTCCGGTGGCCGAGCGCATCGCCTGGCGGATCGGCGCGATCGACTATCCGAACGAGCGCAGCCTGCACACGAAGCCGACGCCGAAGCTCGGTGGGCTGGCGATCTTCGTCGGCATCGCGGTCGCGATGGTGCTGTTCTTGCCGTGGGCGCTTCAAACCCAGGCGCTGCTCGCCGGCGCGGTGGTGATCACGATCGTCGGCGTGCTCGACGATGTCTTCGAGCTCAACCCGCTGCTCAAGCTCGCGGGGCAGGTCGTCGCCGCGACGATCCCAGCCCTCAACGGCGTCAACGTCTCGGTCTTCACGCTGCCGTTCGTCGGCGGCGTCGACATGCGTTCGGTCGAGATCCTCAACGACTGCCTGGCTGCTGGGCAACGTCCACCTCGGGCATCGTGCTGACGATCATCGGCATCGTCGCGGTGATCAACGTGATCAACCTGATCGACGGGATCGACGGGCTCGCCGCGGGCGTCTGCGTGATCTCCGCCGGCACCCTGGCCGCGGTCGCGCTCTCGCTCGACAAGACCGGCGCCGGCGTGCTCGCGGCGCTGACCGCCGGCGGCGCGCTCGGCTTCCTTCGCCACGGCTTCCCGCCGGCGTCGAGCTTCATGGGCGACACGGGCTCGAACCTGCTCGGCTACCTGCTCGGGGCGATCGCGGTCCAAGGGGCGCTGAAGACGAATGCCGTCGTTGCCCTGTTCTTTCCGCTGCTGATCCTGGCGGTGCCGATCCTCGACACGGGCTTCGTCATCGCCAAGCGGATCAAGTACCGGCGCCCGATCTATCGCGCCGACAGCTGGCACTTTCATCACCGGATGACGAACATCGGCTTCTCGCAGCGGCGCACGCTCGCCTACCTCTACGGCTGGACCCTGATCATGGCCGGGCTCGCGCTCGCGCTTCGCTTCGTTCCCTACTCCGACGACGGCGGCAACCTCGACGCCGCGTGGACGGCGGTGATGGCCGCCTGCCTCGTGCTCGCGCTTGGCCGCCAGCTTCTATCTCGTGGTCACGCTCGAGATCCTCAAGCTGCGCCGCGCGCGATCGCGCGAGCTCGCCGACGCGCGCGGGCGCGCCCGTCGGTCCGCACGAGGTCGACGAAGAGGTCGCGCGCGAGCTCGAGACGGGCGAGTTCAAGGCCGTCGACTCCAGCTGAGCGAGGCGATAGCACCCGGTGTTACAAGCGTGTTACAAGCGCGCATCGCGAGGCGTCACCATTCGGCTATAGTCGCCGTCTGCCAAGCCGTCGACTTCGGCTCGCAGGTTGCTCTCTTCTTCGTCCACGGGACTACCGATCGGAACCGCGACCTCATTGTCCGGCCGCCACTTCAACTTCTTCGATGACCGACCCTCCGACGAGGGCGGACGCCGCCACGGCCGGCATCTCGCTGATAGCGGCGATGGTGACCTGCGCAGCGGCCGGGTACGGGCTCGGCTCGCTGGTGGGCCTTGCCGTGCCGCTCGGCCTAGCTGGGCTGTTCGCGGGCCTCGTCGCCGGTCTTGCTCTTGTCTACGCTCGCTTTAAGCGGCTCTGACGTGTCGACCCCGAGGGGTCGCGCGGGTCGCGCGCCACTGGCGCTGCGCTACGCCGACCTCGTCGTGCTCGCGCTGGCGTTGCCCGTGTTCGTGCTGGCCGACCTGCCGATGCTGGGCTTCGCCGTTGCCGCGGCGGCTTGGATCGCCCAGCATGCGATTCTCGCCTTCGCCGACTCACGCGCCGCCGCGGCTTTGCGCCGCGGCGATCGCCGCCTCGCGATGGGGGTGATGGGGGCAGCCACGCTCGGACGACTGTGGCTCGTGACCGGGGCGATCCTCCTGGTCGGGCTGCTCGCGGAGCGCTCGGACGGGCTTGCCGCTGCGGTGCTCAGCGTGATCTTGGTCACCGCCCATCTCGCCTCCGTCGGCTTCACCAAGCTGCTCTACCCCAACGACGACAAGGTCGTCGTCGACAGCGATCAGGGGCCCGCATGAGCCGCAAGGCGAAGGTGCTGCTCGGGTTCGGGATCTACTTCGGCATCACCGCGATCCTGCTGCTGGTCGCCGGGCAGCGCCGGCGAGAACGAGGAGTTTCAGCCGCAGAACGAGTTCCTGCTCGAGCCGTGGATCGAGATCTCGATCGGCGGGATCGATTTCTCGATCACCAAGGCGGTCCTCTACCTGGTGCTCGCCAGCGCGCTGACGATCGGCGCGATGACGTTCGTCGCCCGTCGCATGACCCGCGAGCCAAACAAGGTCCAGATGGCGGTCGAGCTCGCCTACGACCTGACCCGCGACAACATCACCAAGGGCAACATCCCCGACGAGAAGCTCGCCCGCCGTTACTTTCCCTATCTCGCCGGCCTCTTCTTCTTCATCTGGTTCTCGAACATGCTCGGCTACCTGCCGCTGCCGACCAACACCGAGCACACGGTCGACATCTTCGGCCTCGAGGTGCCGACGTTCGCGATCTACGCGGCGACGGCGAACATCTCGATTCCGCTCGTGCTGGCGCTGATCTCGACCGCCGTGTACCACGTCGAGGGCATACGCGCCAAGGGCTTCTTCGGCTACTTCAAGTCGTGGCTGCCCCCCGGCCTCGAGAGCATGAACCCGTTCGGCAAGGCGGCGATCTTCTCGATCGAGGCGATCTCGCACCTCGTCCGCCCGATCTCGCTCTCGGTGCGGCTGTTCGCCAACATCCTCGCCGGACACCTGCTGATCTTGTTCATGGCCGGCGGCCTCGCCGTCCTGCTCGGTCTCGCCGCGCTCGGTGCCCTCACCTTCCCGATGGCGTTCGCGTTCTTCGTCTTCGAGATCGGACTGGTCGCGACGCTTCAGGCATTCATCTTCTCGACCTTGACCGCCATCTACATCGGCGGCGCGACCGCCGAAAGTCACTAGAAAAAGGAGCAATACGACATGGACCTTCTGATTCCGATTGCGCAGGCGGCCGAAGCGGTCGACCTCGCACCCATCGACCGACGGGCTCAAATCGGTCGCGCTCGGCGTCGGCGCCGGACTCGGCTCGATCGGAGCCGGCATCGGCATCGGCATCATCTTCGGCAAGGAGATCGAGTCGGTCGCCCGCCAGCCCGAGATGAAGGACGAGCTGCAGTCGATCCGCTGGCTCGGCTTCGCGCTGACCGAGGCCGTCGCCTTCTACACCTTCATCTTCGGCCTGATCGCCTTCTTCCTCTAGGCCGCTGACTGTGGAGATCCTTGGAGACATAGCCGGGCTGCTGGTCGCTCGCCGAGCATGCGGCCGAGGAGGACTCGGGCGGCAGCTTTCTCGTCTCGCCCGCGCTCGGGCTCATGTTCTGGACGCTGCTCGCGTTCGGGGTGACGATGTACGTGCTCTCGAAGGCCGCGTTTCCGCGCATCGGCGAGGCGCTGGAGAAGCGCGCCAACGCCGTCAGGGAGAACATCGAGGCCGCGGAGCGCCAGCGCGCCGAAGCCGACGATCTGCTGGAGGAGTACCGCCAGCGCCTGCGCGAGGCGCGCGAGCAGGCAGAGGACATCGTCGCGCGCTCGCGCAAGGCCTCGGAGGCGGCGGTCGCCGAGGCCACGGCCGAAGGCAAGTCCAAGCGCGAGGAGCTCGTCGCGGCGGCGCGCAAGGACATCGAGACCGAGACGCGGCGCTCGCTGGAGACGATCCGCCGCGAGGTCGCCGACCTGACCGTGCTCGCGACCGAGAAGATCACCCGCAAGAGCCTCGACTCAGACGACCACAAGCGCCTCGTCGAAGAGGCCCTCGCCGAGGTCGACTTCTCCGCCCTCGCAGGCGACGCAAACGGGGGAGAGGGCCGCTGATGGAGGAGATCGCCCGGGTCTATGCCGACGCTCTGTTCGAGGTCGCCGACGACAGCGGCAAGCTCGACAAGGTGCGCGATCAGCTCGGCGAGTTCGCCGACGCGGTCGCCGACGACCGCGACCTGCAGATCTTCTTCTTCAGCCCGTACTTCTCCTCGGCCGAGAAGCGCGAGGGAATCGACAAGGCGCGTGTCGGGCGCCGAGCCCGAGCTCGTCAACTTCCTCGAGCTGCTCGCCGAGAAGCACCGGATGCCGGCGATCTTTCGCATTCGCCAGGACTTCGACGAGCTCTGGTCGAAGGCGAACAAGCGCCTGGACGTGACGCGTGACCAGCGCCGTCGAGCTCGATTCGAGCGTGGTCAAGCAGGTGGGCGACGCGGTGGAGAAGCAGACAGATCGCAAGGTCGACCTGACCAGCGAGGTCGACGAGGACATCCTCGGGGGCCTCGTGCTGCGAGTCGGCAACATGGTGCTCGATGCGAGCCTGCGAGCGAAGCTGGAAAGACTGAGAAAGGAAGTCGCTTCGGCGGCTTGACGACGCGAGCCCGCAGGCCCGCCATCAAGGAGACTGAAACCAAGTGGAGATCAAGCCCGACGAAATCTCAAAGATTCTGCGACAGCGGATCGAAGGCCTCGATACCGACGCTTCCGACCTCTCGGAGGTCGGCACCGTGCTCTCGGTCGCCGACGGCATCGCCCGCGTCCACGGGCTCGACAACTGCATGTCGCTCGAGATGCTCGAGCTGCCCCACGACGTCACCGGGCTCGCGCTCAACCTCGAGGCCGACAACGTCGGCGTCGTGCTCTTCGGCGACTGGGCCGAGATCGTCGAGGGCGACACGGTCAAGCGCACCGGCCGCCTGCTCGAGATCCCCGTCGGCGAGGAGATGCTCGGCCGCATCGTCGACCCGCTCGGGCGCCCGCTCGACGACAAGGGCGAGATCAACGCCTCCGAGACCCGCCCCGCCGAGTTCAAGGCTCCCGGAGTCGTCGAGCGCCAGCCGGTGACGACGCCGGTCCAGACCGGGCTCAAGGCGATCGACGGGATGATCCCGATCGGCCGCGGCCAGCGCGAGTTGATCATCGGCGACCGCCAGACCGGCAAGACGGCGATCGCGCTCGACACGATCATGAACAACAAGGACAAGGACCTGGTCTGCGTCTACGTCGCGATCGGTCAGCGGATGGCGACGGTGGTCCAGGTCGCCGGGGTGCTCGACGAAGCCGGTGCGCTCGACAACACGATCATCGTCGCCGCCCCCGCCGACGAGGCGGCGCCGATCAAGTTCATGGCGCCCTATGCGGGCTGCGCGATGGCCGAGTACTTCCTCTACGACGGCAAGGAAGCGCTGTGCGTCTATGACGACCTGACCAAGCACGCGTCCGCATACCGCCAGATGTCGTTGTTGCTGCGCCGCCCGCCCGGTCGCGAGGCCTATCCGGGTGACGTCTTCTACCTGCACTCGCGGCTGCTCGAGCGCTCGGTTCGGCTCAACGACGAGCTCGGCGGCGGCTCGCTGACGGCGCTGCCGATCATCGAGACGCAGGCAAACGACGTCTCCGCCTACATCCCGACGAACGTGATCTCGATCACCGACGGGCAGATCTTCCTCGAGTCCGATCTCTTCTACAGCGGCAACCGGCCGGCGATCAACGTCGGCATCTCGGTCTCGCGAGTCGGCGGCAACGCGCAGACCAAGGCGATGAAGAAGGTGGCCGGCAAGCTCAAGCTCGACCTTTCCCAGTACCGCGATCTCGAGGCGTTTGCCCAGTTCGGGTCCGAGCTCGACCCCGAGACGCAAAAGCAGCTGGCGCGAGGTGAGCGCCTGGTCGAGATGCTCAACCAAAACGAGCGCAGCCCGCTCTCGGTCGCCGAGCAGGTCGCATCGATCTACTCCGGCACGGGCGGCTATCTCGACCGGATCAAGGTCGAGCGCGTTCAGGACTTCCTCGCCGATCTCATCGGCCGCCTCAAGGCCGAGGAGAAGGAGTTGATGGGCAAGATCAACGACGGCGAGCTCTCCGACGAGGATGAGGAGGCGCTGGGCAACGCGATCGGCGAGTTCGTCGACGACTTCGGCCCCGACTTCGACGAGGACGGCCAGGCGCTCGAGGAGGGCGAGTCGGATCGCGTCAGGTCCGAGGAGGAGCGCTCGAAGCCCGGGCGCACCGACGAGCAGGCCGACAAGGAGGCCGATGCCGAGAAGGAGCGCGAGGCGGCGGAGAAGACCGTCGAGCAGGCCGACGACTCCGACGATTCGGACGACTCGACGACTGACGACGACGACTGACTCGGACGACGAGGGCTCCGACGACGACGCCGGGCAATCCGAGGACGCCGAGGACACCGAGGAGGTGAAGGCGTAGCCGCAGGCCGACCATGGCGACTCAGAAGGAAGTGCGGACGCGGATCGCGTCCGTCAAGAACATCCACAAGATCACCCGCGCGATGGAGATGGTCGCCGCGGCGCGGCTGCGCCGCGCCGAGCAGCGCATCGCGGCGATGCGCCCCTACGCGCAGGCGATCCGCAAGATGACCCAGCAGGTCTCCGACGCCTCACAGGGAATCCCCCGCGTTGCCCTGCTCGAAGAGCGCGAGCAGGTCAAGAACGTCGGCATCATCCTCGTCACCGGTGACCGCGGCCTCGCCGGTGCCTTCAACACCAACATCATCCGCGAGGGCATCAGGCTCAAGCGCGAGTTCGCCGACGACGGCGCCGACGTCAGCTTTGCGGTGATCGGCCGCCGAGGCACCTCGACGCTGGGCTTTCGCGGCGAGACCGTGGAGAACTCCTACGTCGGCTTCACCGATCGCCCCGCCTTCACCGACGCGCGTGAGATCTCGCGCGATGCGACCACCGCCTACACCGACGAGGATCTCGACCGCGTCGAGCTCGTCTACAACCGCTACGTCTCGCCGCTGACGCAGTACGTGCGCCGCCAGACGCTGCTGCCGCTGCAGCAGGCGGAGGTCTTCGGCGAGGGCATCCCCGAGCCCGAGGAGCCGGTCGACCCCGAGCTCGCCGAGGCGCACGAGAAGGCTTACTGGGACTACGAGCCCGAGCCGGAGCAGCTGCTGCCGATGCTGTTCGAGGAGTACGTGGACCTCTCGGTCTACCGGGCGCTGCTCGAGTCCTCGGCATCCGAGCTCGGCGCACGGATGACCGCGATGCGCTCGGCAGCGGAGAACGCACAGGACATGATCGGCGACCTGACGCTGGCGATGAACCGCGCCCGCCAGGCGGAAATCACGCAGGAGATTCTTGAAGTGGTCGGAGGCGCGGAAGCGCTCGGCTGACGCTACGAAGGAGATTCATGGCTGAAGACAACGGAAACGAAACCAAGGAAACTGAAACCGACGCCGGCGGCGACGACGCCAACGGCAACGGCACCAACATCGGCCGGGTCGAGTCGGTCACCGGCGTCGTCGTCGACGCGCTGTTCACCGACGAGCTGCCCGAGATCTACTCGGCGCTGCGGATCACCGTCGGCCAAGACGACGACGACGATCGTCCCGCGCTGGACCTCGTCTGCGAGGTGCAGCAGCACCTCGGCGACGATCGCGTGCGCGCCGTCGCGATGGACGCCACCGATGGCCTTCAGCGCGGCGACGAGGTCGTCGACACCGGCGGGCCGATCACGGTCCCGGTCGGCGAGCAGACGCTCGGGCGCATCTTCAACCTGCTCGGTGAGCCGATCGACAACGGCGCCGAGATCACCAGCGAGGAGCGCTGGCCGATCCACCGCCCGGCGCCGAGCGTCGAGGACCTGATTCCGACCCAGGAGATCCTCGAGACGGGGATCAAGGTCGTCGACCTGCTCGCCCCCTACGCCAAGGGCGGCAAGGTCGGCCTCTTCGGCGGTGCCGGAGTCGGCAAGACCGTGTTGATCCAGGAGCTGATCCGAAACATCGCCGAGGAGCACGAGGGCCGCTCGGCGTTCTGCGGTGTCGGCGAGCGCTCGCGCGAGGGCAACGACCTCTGGCTCGAGATGAAGGAGTCCGGCGTCCTCGACCGCACGATGATGGTCTTCGGGCAGATGAACGAGCCGCCCGGAGCCCGCCTGCGCGTCGCGCTCTCGGGCCTGACGATGGCGGAGTACTTCCGCGAGGAGGGCGGCCAGGACGTCCTCCTGTTCATCGACAACATCTTCCGCTTCGTCCAGGCGGGCTCCGAGGTCTCGGCGCTGCTCGGGCGCATGCCCTCGGCCGTCGGCTACCAGCCGACGCTGGAGACCGAGATGGGCGTGCTGCAGGAGCGCATCACCTCGACCCAGCAGGGCTCGGTGACGTCGATCCAAGCCGTCTACGTCCCCGCCGACGACCTCACCGACCCCGCGCCGGCGTCGGTGTTCGCCCACCTCAACGCGACGACGACCCTGTCGCGCGGGATCTCGGAGAAGGGGATCTATCCGGCGGTCGATCCGCTCGACTCGACCTCGACGATCCTCAAGCCCGACATCCTCGGCGAGGAGCACTACCGCACCGCGATCGAGGTCCAGGAGAACCTGCAGCGCTACAAGGAGCTGCAGGACATCATCGCCATCCTCGGCATCGACGAGCTCTCCGACGAGGACAAGCAGGCCGTCAACCGCGCTCGCAAGCTCGAGCGCTTCCTCTCGCAGCCGTTCTTCGTCGCCTCGCAGTTCACCGGGCGCGAGGGCGAGTACGTCCCGGTTGCCGACACGGTTCGCAGCTTCCGCGAGATCCTCGACGGCAAGTTCGACGATCTCTCCGAGTCGGCCTTCTACATGAAGGGCTCGATCGACCAGGTCTCCGGCACCGAGGAGAAGGGTGAAAAGGACGAGGGCGTCGAGCGCGAGAACGAGGAAACGAAGGAGCGCAAGGAGAAGGAGGAGAAGGAGGCCGCCGAGGCCGAGGATCGAGACGACTCGGAAGACAGCGAGGATTCCGATGACTCACGCGACCGCGAGGACTCCGAGGAAGAGGCCGCCGAGGGCGCGAAGGCTTGAGTCATGGCTGAGCATGCCTCACTCGAAGCCGAGGTGCTGACCCCCGAGGGCGCGGTGTTCAAGGGCGAGCTCGTCCAGGTCTCGACCCGCACCATGGTCGGCGAGATCGGCATCCTCGCCGACCACATCCCGATGATCGCGCGGCTCGTGCCGGCGGAGCTGCGCCTGCACAAGTCCGATTCCGAGGTCGATACCTACGCCCAGGGAGAGGGTTGGCTCGAGGTGTTCGCCAACCGCGTTCGCGTTCTCGTCGCAGAAGCCGTCGCGCCGGAGGATCTCGATACCTCCGAGCTCAAGAGCCGCCTCGACGACGCGCAGCAGCGCCTCGACGAGGCCGAGGAGGGCTCCGCCGCGGCAGAGCAGGCCGAGCGCGAGCGTGCGCGGGCGGAGGCCTTCATCAAGATCGCTGAGAGCGCCTGAGCCTCGGCCGCGTTGAGCGCCCGCTAGCCTCGTCCGCCATGGATGAGCGCCTGCTCACAGAGAGGCTGATCGGCTACGAGACCTCCACTCGCGAGGGGGTCAAGCTCTGCGCCGGCTTCATCAAGGGCTGGCTCGATGCGCGCGAGATCCCGACGCGCCAGCTCGACTGTCGCGGCCTGCCGGTGACGATGGCCGAGGTCGGTCCCGCCGACGCGGCAACCACCCTGTTGTTGCACGGTCACATCGACGTCGTCCCCGGCCGCCCCGAGCAGTTCGAGCCGCGGCTCGACGGCGACCGCTTGATTGCCCGCGGCGCGTATGACATGAAGGGCGCCGTCGCCTCGCTGATGCTCGCCTTCGTCGACCTGCGCGACCAGAGCGATGTTCGTGTCAGGCTCGCCATCGTCCCCGACGAGGAGTCGGAGGAAGATGCCGAGCGCGGTGGCGACCTGGTCGTCTCCGAGGGCTTTCTCGGCGACTTCGTGATCACCGGCGAGCCGACCGACATGCACGTCGGCGTCGCCGCAAAAGGGGTTGTTGCGATGCGCGTGCGCGTCGACGGCCGCGCTGCGCACGGCGCGACGCCATGGCTTGGCGAGAACGCGATTCTGAGGGCAGTCGACGTATTCCGCGCGATCCAATCGCTACCGTTCGCATCCCAGAGTTCCGAGCTTTTCGACCGGCCGTCGATCAACCTCGGCCGCATTCTCGGAGGCGATGCACTGAACAAGGTGCCCGACACCTGCTTCATCGACGTCGACGTGCGCTATCTGCCCGAGCAGGATCCCGATGCGATCATTGCCGAGGTCGCGAGCATCCCAGGAGCGACGGTGACGTCGACTTTCCGCCGTGCGCCGGCGATGGTCGATCCCGAGCTTCCATTCGTTCGCGCCCTGTGTGCCGCAACTGCGCCGCATCACGACGGCGAGGTGACCAGCGTCGGCCGCGACGGTGCTTCCGACGCCGTCTCCTTTCTCAAGGCCGGTGTACCGGCGGTCGAGTTCGGCCCGATCGGCGGCGGCCATCACGGGCCCGACGAATGGGTCTCGGTGAGCTCGCTGTCCAACTACCGCCGCGCGATCGTCGACTTCGTCAACACGCTGCCTGGCAGCCTCGCCGGCTTTCGTAACGGGGACTCTCCATGAGCGCCGACGACGAGACGCCGGTCACGCCGGACGACGACGAGCACAGTGACGACGGCGACGCGGGGGAGCACGTACCGCCATCGACCTGGGCCGGCCGTCAGCGCGCCGAGAGCGGGGATACGCCGGAGGCGGAGGCGAGCGGCGAGCCCGGCGACGAGGAGATAGCCGAGGCGCCAGAGGAGGAGGTCGCCGCGGCGCCAGACGAGGAGGAGATCGCCGAGGAGCCGCAGGCGGAGGCTGAGCAAGAAGCGGACGACAGCGGGGAGGCTGAGGCCGGCGACGAGGAAGTCGACGACGGCGAAGTCGACCACGGCGAGGAAGCACGAGCGGAGGCCGAGGCCGACGCGGACGCGGGCGGCGAGTACGAGGAGGTCGGGGACGGCGAGCAGGCCGGCGAGGAGGTAGAGGGCGAGGACGGCGACGAGGAAGAGGGCGAGGACGGCGACGATGACGCTGACGAGGACGGCGACGATGACGAGGAGCCGGCCACCGATTCCGAGCAGTTCGAGGAGGCCGCGATCGCTGGACTGCGAGCGCGGACCGCCGAGAAGGCCGCCGCCGCTCCGACGCCCGTCGAAGCCGCTCGCGCCAGCGCGGCTGCGATCGCCTCGGACGAAGACGACGCAGAGGGCAAGCCGCCGCGGGCGAAGCGCCTTTGGGCGCGCTTTCTGGCCGCGTCGGTGGTGATCGTGATCTCCATGGCCGCGGCGACCTCGATCAGCCTGCTGCTGTATCTCACCGACATCGCCAAGGGCCTCAACGACAACGACGCGCTCGCCGGCCTGCGCGAGCAGCTGATCGAAGCCGATGGCGGCGATCCCCAGACGATCCTCATCATCGGCTCCGACAAGCGCCTCGGTCCGGAAGGACAGGGCGATCCGGGCCGCTCGGACACGACGATCCTGCTGCGCGTCGATCCCGACAAGGACGCGATCGCGCTGCTTTCGATTCCGCGTGACCTCAAGGTCAACATCCCTGGTTACGGCGTCGCCAAGTTCAACGAGGCATATACCGTCGGCCAAGAGGACAAGACGTTGAAGACCGTGACGCAGCTGCTCGACATCGAGATCAACCACGTCGTCAACATCAACTTCACCGGGTTCGCCGATGCCGTCGACGCGATCGGCTGTGTCTATATCGACGTCGACCGCCGCTACTTCATCCCGCCGGAGTCGGGCATCTCAGAGATCGACATCGAGGCCGGGTACCAGATTCTCTGCGGCAACAAGGCGCTTCAGTACGTTCGTTTCCGCCACGAGGACAATGACCTGGTGCGCTCGGCGCGCCAGCAGGATTTCCTGCGTGAAGCGCGTCAGAAGCTTCCGCCCGAGGTCCTGGTTCGCGACCGCAACGAGCTGCTCGACATCTTCACGGAGTACACGACGTCCGACATCTCAGACGCCGTGCCGCTGCTCGAACTGCTGAAGACGTTCGCCGCGGTGCAGGACGCGCCGGTGAGCGAGGTCCACTTTCCGGCCGAGCTCGGCGAGACCTACGTGACCGCCGGCGAGGACGCGATCCAAGAGGCCGTAGAGCAGTTCCTCAACAGCACCGGCACCCCGGGCGCTCGGCCCGGCGGCGATTCGCCCGATCGCGAGGACAAGCCGGAGAGCAGCGACGAGAACAAGCCGGACGATGGCGACAAGCCCGCTGACAAGCCCGGACAGGACTTCGTCGGCCCGCCAATGGACGATTCGACGGCGATGGGCGAGCAGTATGCCGCCAACGTCGCCAAGGAGAAGAAGAAGGACGGCGATCCCTACGTCGAATTCCCCATCTACTACCCGACCCGTCTCGCCCCCGGATCGTCGATCAACGACGCCTCGCGCGCGTTCAATATCGACGGTCCAGGCAACGACGTCTACTACGGTTACAAGCTCTCGGTCGATGTTCCGGGCGAGGCTTTTGGCAACGGCCTGCTGAGCGAGTACTACGGCGTCTCTGGCACCGACTGGATCGATGCCCCGATCCTCGACAACCCCAGCGAGATCCGCACGATCGACGGTCGGGCCTACCAGCTGTTCTACGACGGCGATCGCCTCCGCCTCGTCGGGTTCAAGACAAATGACGCGGCCTACTGGGTGAACAACTCGCTCTCGCAGTCACTCGACGAGGGCCAGATGCTCTCGATCGCGACCTCTATGCGCGAGTTCGGCGCCAAGTAGACCTTCCGGTCCACTACCGTCCAGCGCCCATGAGTGCCAGCGAAAAGCCGCCGATCGGCGTCATCGGGGTCGGATGGGTAGGCCTCGTCACTGCCGGCTGCTTCGCCGAGCTCGGTCACAGCGTGGTCGCGATGGACGTCGACGCGGACAAGATCGAGATGCTGCGTGGCGGCGGCACGCTGCCGATCCACGAGCCGGGCCTGCCGGAGCTGGTCGAGCGAAATCGCGACCGGCTCGAGTTCACGACGGAGATGAGCGATGTTCTCGATCACGGCCGAGTCCTGTTCTGCTGCGTCGATACCCCGCCCACGTACTCCGGCGACGCCGACCTCTCCCGGGTCGAGGCCGTGGTCGCGGCCCTGCCCGAGGGTGGCGAGCACGCGCTGGTGATGAAGAGCACGGTGCCCGCCGGCACCGGCGAGGCAATTCGCCGCTCGATGCCGGATCTGGTCTACGTCTCATGCCCGGAGTTCCTCAAGGAGGGGACTGCCGTCGCCGATTTCATGCACCCCGACAGGGTCGTCATCGGCGCCGATGAGGGCTCGCGGTGGGCAGCCGAGCTGGTCGCTTCGGCCTACGAGCCCCTCGGTGGCGAGATCGTTCACACCGATGTCGCCTCGGCCGAGATGATCAAGCTCGCCTCCAACGCGTTCCTCGCGACCAAGATCTCGTTCATCAACGAGATCGCCAACGTCTGCGAGGAGGTTGGCGCCGACGTCACCGAGGTCGCCGCCGGCATGGGCCTCGACGAGCGCATCGGCCCCAAGTTCCTCAAGGCCGGCATCGGCTGGGGCGGCAGCTGCTTCGGAAAGGACACGATCGCGCTGAAGAAGCTGGCCGGCAACACCGGCTATCACTTCCAGCTGCTGAGCGCGGTCATCGACGTCAACGAGTTGCAGAAGCGTCGCGTTGTCGGCAAGCTCAAACAGCGGCTGGGAGAGCTCGCCGGGCGCCGAGTCGCGCTGCTCGGACTCGCCTTCAAGCCCGACACCGACGACATGCGCGATGCCTCGAGCCTCGTGCTCGCGGCGAGGCTTCGCGGCGAGGGTGCCCACGTATCGGCCTATGACCCGATTGCCTCCGAGCGCGCACACCAGCTCTTGCCCGAGATCGAGATCAGCGACTCGGCAGCAGGTGCGCTCGAGGGGGCCGATGCGGCGATCCTCGTCACCGAATGGCCCGAGTTCGCTGCGCTCGACTGGCCCGAGCTCGCCGGTCGCATGGCGAACCCCCTGATCGTCGACGGACGGAACTTCCTCGACCCCGAGCAGCTCAGGGCCGCGGGCTTCATCTATGAGGGCATCGGACGCGCCTTCGCAGCGGACCCCGGGAAAGTCGGCTGATGCAGGCGGTGGTGCTGGTAGGAGGCGTGGGTAAGCGGCTCCAGCCGCTGACCTCGACGCAGCCGAAGCCGGCGCTGGCGCTGGTCGACCGGCCTTTCATCCGCTACATGGTCGACTGGCTCGGCCACCATGGGATCGACGAAGTCGTGATGGCTTGCGGCTTCAAGCCCGAGGCCCTGCGTGACGCCGTCGGCGACGGGATTGCTGGTGGACCGTCGATTCACTACATCGAGGAGGATGAGCCGCTCGGGACCGCGGGGCCGGTTCGCCTGGCGGCCGACAGGGGCCTGCTCGGCGATCGCTTCATGGTCCTCAATGGGGACCTTCTCACCGATCTCGACCTGAGCGCCCTGAGGGCTCAGCACGAGGAGACCGGTGCCGTCGTTTCGCTCGCCCTTCATCCGGTAGAGGATCCGACCTCATACGGCCTCGTGCGACGCGCGCAAGACGGAGAGGTCCTCGGTTTCCTCGAGAAGCCGGATCCCTCGGAGATCGATACCGATGAGATCAGCGCGGGTGCCTACGTGGTCGAGCGTCAGGTGCTCGACCTGATCCCGCCTGGCCGCAAGGTCTCGATCGAGCGCGAGGTCTTTCCACGATTGGTGGGCCAGGGCCTCTACGGTCGCCGGCTCGAGGGCTACTGGATGGACATCGGCACGCCACAGCGTTATCTGCAGGCCAGCTGGGACATCCTCGAGGGCGCGGTCGAGACCGAGGTCGTCGCGACCGCGCCCGGGGTCTACCTCGAGGCGGGGGCGGCGATCGACGCGAGTGCCGCGATCGGCCCGCGGGCCGTCGTGCGGCAGGGCTGCAGAATCGGCGAGGATGCCCGGGTGAGCTCTTCGGTGCTGCTGGAAGAATGCACAGTCGGCGCCGCGGCTGTGATCGAAAACGCGATCGTCGCTGCCGGCGTGAGCGTGGGCGAGGGCGCGACCATCAGTAGCGGGAGCGTCGTCGGGGAAGGTGCTGTGATCGAGGCTGCGGTCGAGCTGCCCGGTGAGTCGCGTATCCAGCCTGGAGCAGTCGTCGGCGTCGAGGCGGTCGCCTCGTGATCGCTGCCGACGAGATCCGGGCGGTCGACCCCAGCGGTCAGCTCGACACGGTGCTGGCGATGCCCGAGCACCTGCGCGATGCCCTGTGGCGGGTCGAGTCGGCAGGCCTCGAACCCGATCAGGCGCAGGGGTTGATCGTCTGCGGCATGGGAGGCTCGGCGATTGGCGCCGTGCTTGCCCGCGCGGCGCTCGGCGATCGGCTGGGGCGCACGATGCTGATCTTTCGCGACTACGTCCTGCCGCCGTGGACGTCACCCGACCGCGCCGTTCTGTGCTCGAGCTATTCCGGGAGCACCGAGGAGATCCTCGCCTGCTTCGAGGCCGCCGAGGCGATCGGGGCCAAGCGCTACGTGACCACGACCGGTGGCGCGCTGGCCGAGGCGGCGCGCGCCGCCGGCGTCCCCGTGATCGGCTTGCCGGGAGGCCTGATGCCACGCCACTGCGTCGGCTACGGCTTCACCGTTGCCTGCGAGGTTGCGGCCCTGATCGGCGCGGCCCCGGCGATGCGGACCGAGATCGACACCGCTGCAGCCAGCCTCGAGCGAGGCCGCGAGACGCTGGTCTCGCGTGCCGGCGAGATCGCCGAGCAGCTTGCCGGCACGGTGCCGCTGATCTACGGCTGTGACCTCACCGTGCCCGTCTCGTACCGCTGGAAGTGCCAGATCAACGAGAACGCCAAGCAGCATTCCTTCGACCACCAGCTTCCCGAGATGGACCACAACGAGATCGTCGGCTGGGCCGGGGCGCCAGCCGGGGGCGACGGCCCAGCGTTCTCGGCGGTCTTTCTCACCGATTCCGATCAGCACCCACGCCAACGCGAGCGTGCCGAGCTCACCGCGCGCCTGATCGAGCCAACCGCAGCCGCTGTGATCAAGATCGAGACCGAGGGCGAGACGCGGCTACAGCGGCTGTTGTGGTCGGTGATGCTCGGCGACCTCGTTTCCCTGCACCTGGCGGCCCACAACGGCGTCGACCCGGGACCGATCGAGGTGATCGAGAAGCTCAAGGACCAGCTCGGCCGCCCGTGAGCACGGTTCAGATCGCCGTCTGAACTCGCGCTCAGTCGATTGTTGGCCGCCGGCGCTGGCCCTTGAGCTCGGAGCGGCGCTGCTTGGCCTTCAGCCGGCGCTCGCGGGACGCTTTCGTTGCCTTCGTCGGCCGGCGGCGCTTGCGGGGGCGCAGAGCGGCGTCGATGCGCTCACGCAGGCGCGCCGTCGCGAGCTCGCGATTTCGGTGCTGACTGCGCGCGTCCTGGGCCACCGCGGTCACCCGTGGGCCGAAGCGGGCGTGCAGGCGGCGCTTCTGTTCGTCGCTGAGTGCCGTTGACGCGTCGATATCGAACACGGCCTCGATTCGCGAGGCGGTTACGTTGGCGTGCTGCCCGCCGGGCCCCGAGGAGCGGCTCGCGCGCAGCTCGATCTCCGACTCAGGGATCTCGGGGGTCACATCGCCACACGCTACGGGGCGGTGGCGGGGCGGGGTGACCGAGAGGCTCTCGCGAGGGCGCCACGGATGGCCGAACAGCGAGCAGGCTGGATGCCGGCCTCTCGGACGCGCCGCCCCGCCTCCGTCCCGCGGGCCTTAGTAGCGGTACTGGTCCGACTTGTACGGCCCCTCGACCGCGACACCGATGTAGGCGGCCTGCTCTTCGGTGAGCTCGGTGAGGCTGACACCCAGGGCATCGAGGTGCAGGCGCGCGACCTTCTCGTCGAGGTGCTTGGGCAGGACGTAGACCTGCTTTTCGTATTCCTCGTTCTTGGTGAACAGCTCGATCTGGGCGATCGTCTGGTTGGTGAACGAGTTCGACATCACGAACGAGGGATGCCCGGTCGCGTTGCCGAGGTTCAACAGGCGCCCCTCGCTGAGGACGATGATCGAGCGATCGTCCGAGAACCGCCCACTCGTCGACCTGCGGCTTGATCTGCACCCGCTCGGCGCCCGAGCCCTCGAGGCCCGCGATGTCGATCTCGTTGTCGAAGTGGCCGATGTTGCCGACGATCGCCTGGTGCTTCATCCGCTTCATGTCGGCCAGGGCGATCACGTCCTTGTTGCCGGTGGCCGTGATGAAGATGTCCGCGGTCTCGACGACCTCGTCGAGCGTGCGCACCTCATAGCCCTCCATCGCCGCCTGCAGGGCGCAGATCGGGTCGATCTCGGTGACGATCACCCGCGCGCCCTGCCCGCGCAGCGAGTCGGCGCAGCCCTTGCCGACGTCGCCGAAGCCGCAGATGACGCAGACCTTGCCGCCGATCATCACGTCGGTAGCGCGGTTGATGCCGTCGATTAGCGAATGCCGACAGCCGTAGAGGTTGTCGAACTTCGACTTCGTAACCGAGTCGTTGACGTTGATCGCGGCAAACAGCAGCTCGCCGGTGGCGGCCATCTGGTTCAGCCGCAGCACGCCTGTCGTCGTCTCCTCGGTGACGCCGATGATCTCGCTGGCCATGCGCGTGAAGCGCTGGTTGTCCTGCTCGAGGGAGCGCGTCAGCGTCTCCAAGATCACCCGGTGCTCCTCGGAGTCCGCCGTGGCCGGGTCGGGGACCGCCTCCGCCCGCTCGTACGCGACACCCTTGTGGACCAAGAGCGTGGCGTCGCCGCCGTCGTCGAGAATCATGTTCGGGCCCTCGGCGCCCTGCGCAGACCAATCGAGCGCCTGCTCCGTGCACCACCAGTACTCCTCGAGCGTCTCGCCCTTCCAGGCGAACACCGGGGTCCCGGCGGCGGCGATCGCCGCCGCGGCGTGGTCC
>CAVSQT010000009.1:0-179977 GCA_963730145.1 uncultured Solirubrobacterales bacterium | reverse complement strand
AGCCGTCGTGGTCATCGGCTTTTCGGTGATCACGTCGACGCCCGCTTCGAGCGCCTCGACGATGATATCGGCGTGCGTGTCATCGCGCGTGCAGACGATGAGCGTATCGGGCCGAGTCGCCGACAGCATTTCGCCGAGATCGGTGAAGGTCGGCGCGTCGACCCCGATCGCGTCGCGAGCACGCTCGACGCCGCAGCGAATTCTTGTCAGCGAGCCCGACCAGCTCGACCAGCTCACCGCGAAGCCCGGCGAGCAAGCTCCTTCCCCCACGTGCCCGCCCCGCGGTGCCCGGTCCCCACCAGCGCCACCCGCCGCTTGCGATCAGCCATGGTTTCCCTCCTCCCCGTCGTCATGCCCGGACTTGGTCCGGGCATCCAGTTCGTAGCATTCGCAATCTCTTGCACCGGGGCGGAATGGATTGCCGGGTCAAGCCCGGCAATGACGACAGAGCAAGGGTGCATCGATGGCCTCTCGGACCCCTTTTGCGATCACGCTCAAAACCCGAGGATGACGTCCTCGACGTGTTTCGCCGCTCGACACGTGCCTCTCCAATCCAACCTCGACCGAAAGGATTACCGACAGCGTGGAGATTTGAAGGAGCAAAAATAGCTGATGCCGCGCTGGCGCTTGTAACCAGCCCGTTACTTACCCGCCGGCAAACGGTGCCCGCAACCCGAGCTTCCGCGACCCGTCGCGTGAAATACACCCGCTATGCGACATTGACGCCCGCGCCTTCCGGCGCATTAAATCGGGCAGGGCATTCGCCGCGAGGTTCCGTGGCGACCAGCAGCGAGGTTTACATGGCCGGGCAACGCAAGGATCGGGTGAAGGCAGGCATTTCGCGCCGCAAGCTCTTGAAGGGCGCGGCGGCCACGAGCGCCGTGGCGGGGGCGGGGGCGTCACCGGCTTTCCCACCGTTTGGGCGCAGGACATCAAGAACATCACGCTGAACCACGTCGGTTCGTCCTATTCGGCGATCATTGATATCGCCCGCCAGGCGAGCCAGGACCTCGGCTTCACCGTGGAGATGCAGAACGTGAATGGCGACCAGCTCGTCAACCGCGTCGTCACGCAGCCGACCACCGTCGACATCGCCGACCTCGAATACTGGGCGGTGCAGAAGGTGTTCCCGCGCGGCGTGATGCAAGGCGTCGAGATCGCGAAGATCGCCAATTGGGCCAAGATCGTGCCGCTCTTCACGCAAGGAAAAGACCCGGACGGCCGCGACGTGTCGCGGCAGGGCACGCTGCCTTACGAGGTGCAGTATGCGGCTGGTGCCGAGGCGACCTCCTTCGCCGACGGACCGTCGGACCACGCGACGGACGATCACCGCGCTGCCGGGACACGGGCTGCTCGGCGACCTGCTCTGCGCGCTCGCCGGGGGTGGGGGATCACCTCGCTGGCGCAGCTCCAGTCGCTGCTCCAGAGCCTCGGCGTCAATATCGGCGATGTCGACCTGCAGAGCCTGCTCGACAGCCTCGGGATCAATCTGACGGATGGCCTGTCGGTGCCCGAGCTACAGCAGGTCCTCGAAGGGCTCGGATTGGGCGACGCCCCGGCGGGGGCCTAGTCCGCGGATCGGGCGTGAAGGAGGTGAGAGGAGGTAGCCCACCGTTTCTGACAAAAAACGGTGGGCTACCCAGCGTTTCTGCCACATGAATCCGTAAGGCGGAGGTTCGATCCCTCCCCGGCCCATCGCCGGGGAGGGATAGCGTGTCGAGAAGCGGACTCAACCCTGCCGGGGCCTCACGACCACCGACACCTTCTTCGCCCCGCGCTGCCGCTCCAGCAAAAGCACCCGCGCGTGTAGCTGAGCGCGAAACGGCGGGCGGCACGGTGGAACCCATACGAGATCGGCGTTCCCGCGATTGTGCGGGGATACGGCCGCGACGAGGCGAGCAGCTTCTCCCGCGAGACGAGACCGGTCCAGACGGCGAGTCGGACTCGCAGACGGAGCGTGAGAACCTGCCCCGAAGAGGTGCAGCCCGGGGTCACGTACCACGACGTGCGCGTGGCCTGGCGGGGTGGTGCCCGAATCGTGGTGCCGAGCGAGGAGGCCCCGGCCTCACCCGATGACAAGGACCGCGGTTAGGCGACGACGAACTCGCCCTGAAAGCGGAGCCTGGGGTTATCGGTACGAGGCCGATAACCCCAGGCGAACGACGCAATGGCTAGGCGGCAACTCCGCTTCGTCCTACCTCTTCAGCTTGGCGGACTTGGCCACGAGCGCGGTTGGGCCGCCGTAGTCGCATCCGAGACGGTCACGAGAGTGTGGATGACCGCGAAGTCGAAGGCGATGTCGAACCCAACGCCTCGTCAGGCCGAACCGCGGTGCTGACGACGTAGCTGGCGCCAGCGCCGCCTCCAGGAGGGTCTGCACACCGTTTGTCGCGGCGTTCTTCATCTCGTCGGCGGCCAACGTGACCGCGGTTGGCGTGTTCGGGCACCCCGCGACCGTTGCGCCGGTGCCGTCGAACGGGGTCGCCGAGTTCCTCACAGACGAGCAAATCTGCACCCTGTTGGCGGCAGTTCCCCCATAGAACGAACCCGCCGAGTCGATCATCACGCGGTAGGTCTTGCCCGCGGGGACGTTGACCGTGACCGCGGCACACTCCCGCCACTCGGCTGCAACGGGCGCAGACGTCGGAGAAGTGCCCCCTGCTGCACGTCCACGATCCGCCCTGGGACCGCGAGCGTCGACTCATCGATGTCGACGCCCTCCAGCGAATTGTTTGCCACCTCGGCAGATCGCACCGAGCCGGCCTTGAGGTCAACGGCTGCGAGCCCGCCGTTCGTCAAGGTGTCGTCGCGGACGTCCTGGGAATAGACCTGGTTGTTGACGATGTCCGTGCTGAATACCGTGTTGGCGGCGTAGGCGGTACCCCCGAGTACCGCGAAGACGGCCAAGGTGGACATGACGTTGGCATAGGTCAAACGCTTTCGAAGACCTCGCATAGAAGGAACCCTCCCTGTAGTCGTGCGCCGCACAGCCTTTTGGGCCCCACACCGCGATTTGCCCGATCCTAGACCACAAATGCGCCGTGTCAACCTCCGTCGAATTCGCGGAATCGGCACTCGATATATGGCCTTGGGAATGCCCTTCGTGGTCGTTACGCAGTGGTTCGAGCCCCCCCAGCCCTCCGGGTCGGGCGATGGTCGGGGTACTGGGTCCCAGCTCAAGAGCCCGCAGCCTCGGCCTGAGCCAAGGACCGGCGTTCGATCGAGCGAAGGGCGGTCAAGAGGCGTGAGAAGCTGCGCGGCGAATACCGCAGAGCCTTCGACCGGGCGCTCAAGTGGGCGGGCATGGCGCCAGCGGCACCGGAACCGACAGTAGGATTCCGCAGTCATCGAACGGAGCGCCAGACGAGTTATGGCCGGAGGCCTACGACAATCGCGAGCAGCTCCGCGAGATCATCGACGAGTGCTTCGAGTCGACCGCGATCGTGGACGGTTCCGGCGATCTACTCGGACCTGCGGACGAGTACGTAACGGATGAGTGCATCAACGAGGAAATTCGAGCCGCAGACCTACCGCGGCGCTATCTGGACGACGAGGGGAGGCCACGTGAGGCGGGCTCGGGGAGATGGAAATGAAGGGTGGTAATCGGGCACTAACGGGCACTGCCCGGGCGCTTGCCAGCCAGCGGCCACTCGGTTCAGGCCTCGCGCCTGCGAGCAGGAACCGCATCCCAACAGCGGTAAACAGGATGTTCAGGGCCGGTAGCTCAGTTGGTAGAGCAGCGGACTCATAATCCGTAAGGCGGAGGTTCGATCCCTCCCCGGCCCATCGATGAGAATGCTGTTGGTCGGATGAGACGACCTGTTGACGTCAGACCTGCCCCGCCGACGGCCTCGGTGTCGCGCGGACTCAAACTTGCCGCGGCCTCACAACCACCGATACCTCCTTCGCTCCGCGCTGCCGCTCCAACAAGAGCACCCGCGCGTCCCGCTCCGACACCACCTCCGCGCCCCTGACCTTCGCCCGGTAGCCCGTCTTTCCGTAGTGGACCGGCGGAATGAACAGCTCCTTACGAAGCTCGCGCGACAGTCGTTTGCCGTCGGGTGACTTCGCCGTGTAGCTGAGCTCGAAGCGGCGGGCGGCACGGTCGAACCCATACGAGATCGGCGTGCCGGCGACTGCGCGGGGATACGGCCGCGACGAGGCGAGCAGCTTCTCGCGCGAGACGTTGTCGCCGCGCGGTGGCAGCTTCGGATCGGACACGAGCGATTGGACACCGGTTCCGGTCGTGGTCGGGTCGTCGCAGTCGCAGTAGTGCCATTGCTGCCAGCCGATCATCTGCTGGTCGGCGAGCTCGACCACCCGCTCGACCGTCGCGATGTTCTGGGTCGCGGCGAACTCCGTCAGAAGCAGCGCGTCGTCGGTTTCGGCCGACTGCGCCTCGGCGTTGGCGAGCGTCAGGCCGTAGCCCGTTTCGCAGGCCTCGCTGGGTGCTTCGTCAGCCGAGCCCTCGGCCAGGCAGTACATGTTGAAGGCGAAGCCCGCGTTGGGATCGCCGGTGTCTCCGTGCGATGTGTCCGAGCCGAAATCGAAGATCAGAAGCGGTGCGTACCAGACCATCGTCTCGGGATCGACCGTTCGGATCGCCGCGATCACGCGCTCGCTGAACGGCTCGAGAAACTCGGTGTCGAAGGCGGGACAGCCGACGTTCGAGATGCAGCTCGGATACTGCGACCCGGGCCAGGGCTCGTTCAGCAGGTTGTAGCCAAGGACCTTGCGCCGGGTCTCGAAGCGTTTCGCGATCTCGGTCCACATCGCCGCGAACGAATCTTGAAGCGGGCGTCCGGCTGCGTCCGTCTCGTTCTGCCAGAAGTAGTCGAAGGCCCGGTTGAGCGCCGGCATGCCCAGGTAGTTGGCCGGAAAGCCCTGCTGGGGCTCGGCCGGCATCGTCGCGGCATCGCCGACCACGGCCCAGTCGGGAAAACCCTCGCCCTGGAAGCGCTCGTTGTAGAGGTCCTGGTGGACGTCGAGCAGCGTGAAGATCCCGTGGCGAGACAGTTTCTTCTCGGTGCGGGCGATGCTGTCGAGATAGCCGCTGCGGTACTGCGCCGTGCCGTCTGCCGCCGGCAACTCCGGCTCGACTCCCTTCTGGATGATCCCGAGGCGCACGGTGTTGAAGCCGTGCCGGCGCAGGAACCTCATGTCGTTGCCGCCGAAGCCTGCGTCCTCGGGACGGTAGGAGCCGACCTTGTAGACCATGTTCCAGCCGTGCAGGATCACCACTCGGCCGCGTTTGTCGGTGATCCAGCGCCCGTCGTGTGAGAGCGGCCCGCGCGGCGCCGCTTCGGTGACGCTGGCCGTCGCCAGCAGGGCCAAAGCGAACACGGCGAGCATCCGGCGCATTCGCGAAACCTATCCCTCGCCCCGGCCGAGCGCCGGTGGCGTGGAGCACCCCGGCCAGCCGGCGCGCCGTGCGGCATGACTCCCTCCGCGAGTCGCGTCAGCCGGTCGGAGTCGTCACGCGAACGGTCACGAAGACCGTATACCCCCCGCTGAAGCCTCACTGAACCATCCACCGTCTGGCTGGTCTACCTGGCGCTAGTCCGCCCACCAGCGCGCTGGCCCTCGACGTCCTTGCGCGGACCTTCGCCGAGATTCGGAGCGCCGATGACGATGATCTCGAGGCCCTCGGGCCCGGCCTCGTAGCCTCGCCAGGTACCGGGAGGGACGCGCACCGCGTCCCACTCCTGAGCTCGACGATCTCGTCGTCGAGCTTCATCCGCCCGCTCCCGCGCAGGACCACGTACACCTCCTCCTGCGTCTCGTGCGTGTGGCCGTACGGAAAGCGATAGCCGGGCGGGACGCGCTGGTAGCCCAGGCCGGATTGCTCGAGCTCGAGCGCCTCCGTGGCCAAGCGGAACTCCAGGTCCGGCGCGCCCTCGAATCTGGACCCGAGGTCCTGCAGGTCTTCCTTGAGGTTCCTGAGCGTGAACGGCACGGCCGCAATCCTATGCGTGCCTGGGCCGGGGTCGCCGATCCGATGCGTCAATCACGGCAGGCGCCGCCCCGCCCACCGCTTCCAGGGCCTTGGCCCGATCGCTGTAGTCGTGCTGCCAGATCACCAAGCCGCGCCGCACCTCGAAGAGCTGAAATACCGGCTTGTGCACGGCGATGCCGCTTCCCGATCCGTGCGCGCGCTGCTGCGCGGTGACGAGGAACGTGTCTCCGAAGTCGACGACCTCCTCGGGGTCGAATCGAAGGTCCTCGAAGGCATCGAGCCAGTTCCGCCACATCTCCAGGTATCCGGCATGGCCACGGAAGACCACAGCCTGGTCTGGAGCTATCAGGTCTGGGCCGGGCCGATACTCAGTCTCAGGATCCAGGCCCGTGAGGATCAGCTCGAAGTCTCGACGGTTTGCCGCCGCGTAGGCCCGCGCCATGCGCCGGGCCAGCAGCCACCTCCGGAGCCGAGACCTGCGCGGCAGCCGCAAGAACAAGGCGGCAAGCACCGCGTAGAGGGCCGGAAGGCGAACGAACAGCCGCTCGTCCAGCGCACGGCGCTGACTCGCTCGTTCGTCGATCGGGGGGAGCACGATCCGAAAACCACGTGCGTCCGCGACGTTCTCCTGCGACATCGAATTGAGTATTTACGAAAACCCCGCTCCGTTATTACCCCCTAGGGCCGGGTAGATAGGTCGTGGCGGCCTTTGCTTCGCCTAAGCATCGCGACGCATCACCGCCGACTGACCGGGAGCACAGGGGCGAGAGTGACGACCAAGTCACCTTGCACGGCCCGGCACCGCACAGACTCACAGGAGGAATCAATGGAATCCGCAACCATCGCATCCCAAGCAGGAGCACGTCTCGTACCGACACCCCGCGTGATTCGGGCGTTCGTCGCCTCGCCACGGAGACCAACAGGCCTTCAAGACCACGGAGTTCTGGCTGACGATCGCCGTCATCGCCGGCATTCTCATCAGCGCCGCCATGACAGACGGCGCCGAGGGCTTCGGAGCCAACCAGGCGTGGCTATACGTCGCCATCGTCGCCGGTCTCTACGCCGTCGGACGTGGCGCCGCCAAGTCAGGCAGCAGCGACCCGTACACGAGCGAAGTCGACAACCACGATCGCTCGTAGGTAGGTAACGGCCGTTGGGCATGCCGAGCGGGGTCATTCCCGCTCGGCGCGTTCCGGCCACGGATACTGCAGCGGCGCGCCATACCAACCCCTAAGCTGCGAGGGCGGTAGGGGGTAGTCCGCGACGAAGACCAGGGAGTTATGAAGATCAAGCTGTTCAGCGCGCTCGTGCCGGCTTGCCTGCTGCTTGCGTCGACGGCCGTTGCCGCTGTGACGCCGGTCCCGCCACCAGATCCGTACTCGGAGTTTCCGCGATTCGAGAACGTGTGCGAGTTCGAGATCGACGGCCTCGCATTGCAGGGAGACGATGCCAACGACACGATCAACGGCAGCGCGACGTCCGACCTGCTGCTCGGCGGCGGCGGCAAGGACTCGATCTTCGGCCTGGAGCGCGATGACTGCATCTTCGGCGAATCCGGAGGCGACAAGCTGCGCGGACACGCCGGCGATGATCGCATCCGCGGCAACAGCGGTCGCGACCTGATCCGTGGCGGTTCGGGCAATGATCTGATCAACACGGGCGGTGGCAAGGACAGCGTCAAGGCCGGCGCGGGCATCGACGGGATCGTCGCCCACGAGGGCGGAAAGGACGACGATCGACTGCGGCCCAGGGACCGACGTGGTCACCCTCGATCCCAAGGACAGGGCCGCCGGCAACTGCGAGAAGCTCTTCGTCGCCCTCGACAACAACCGCATCACCAGCTTCCGCGAGGTGCACCGGGGCTGACCGCCCGGCGCGTCCCGAGGCAGGGACCACCCGAGGCGGGGCCTGTTAGCTCTTTGGGTCGCGGGCTCGCGGGTTGGCCCGCAGACGACCCCGGCACCGCCGGCGGCCCAGGAGCGTCGGCGCTGGAGTGGGCGGGAGGACCGGGTTCAGCGCCGGAGCCCACGCCCCCAGCCTGTGCGTGCGGTGGAGGACCTGTGACGCCGGCCTGCGCCGGGACGACGGCGGGTGCCGAGCCCGGCGCTCTGGTTGCCCACCGGCATTCGAGTGCATCGGTGGCCCACTCGGGCTTCCCGGCGTCTGGTTGCCACCGGCATTGGAATGCGAGGGAGGATTGCCGCCCACGATGGAATGCGCGGGCGGGTCACCACCCGCATCGGAGTGCACGGGCGGGGCGCCAGGCGCGTTTGAGTGGGCGGGTGCCGCTTCGGAGTTGCGCGATCGGGTGTTCGAGCGTCCGCTCTCACGTTCGCCGCGATCGGCTCGAGTCGCCGCTGATTCGAGCGCCGGCGACGCACCTGCGCTCGCGGGTTGCGGCTGTCCCGGCGTCGCCTTCGAACGGGCGTCCGGTCTTCGTCGACGCAGGCGCCGATTCGGCCGACGCGCTCGATCTCTCGTCTGAGCCGAGCGGCGTCTCGATCAAGCCCGCATAGTCGGCTGTTCCGGCCGCGATTGCGCCGACCGCCAAGACGGCCGCTGCCTTCGTCGCCCCCGAGCTGCCGACGGCGGCGCCGATCGCGGCGACGGCGCCCGCGCTACCGCCTGTTGCGCTTGCGCCTCCGGCGGCGCCGCCCAGCAGGCTCTGCAGGACGCCGGCCGAGGCGACCATGGCCAGCGGCGGGCAGAGCGCCTGCAGGTCTCGCTCGCGCTGAGCGATCGCGGCGCGAAACTCTGCGCAGCCGGCGCAGCCGCGAAGATGAGCGCGCATCCGCAGCGCTCGCAGCGATCGCCCGTCGTCGGCAGAGATCAGCTCGCGAGCCGTCTCACACTCCATCGCACGACCGTCCTTCGCGCTCCTGAGCCCGAGTCGCGCCTCGTAGACGGCCTGCCGGGCGGCGGCCGGCGACATCTCCAACGCCTCTGCGATCTCGTCGTAGCTGAGACCGCTGAGCTCGCGCATCGTCAGCGCGGCCCGCTGTCGCTCGGGCAGAGCTTCGAGGTCGGCGATCAGGTCGCGCAGCCGTTCGCGGTCCTCGGCCCGGTTCTGCAGGCTCGGATCGGCAACCGTGGCCAGACGCTCGTCGCCGTAGTGGTCGCGACGCGCGCGGATGATCGAGATCGAGTGGTTGTGAGCGACGCGAAACAGCCACGCCCTCAGGGCCACCTCGCGCTTCTCGCCGGGCAGCGAGCTGAGCGCGCTCGACATCGTGCTCTGCAGGGCGTCCTTGGCGTCGTCGGGATCGCGAAGGATCGACAGGCAATAGCGATAGATCGGCTGGTGGTAGCGCTCGAAGATCGACGCAAAAGCGGCCTGGTCGCCGCCTCGGGCGCGATCGGCCAGGCGCTTCTCGCTCGAGAAACGCCTGGCCGCCGGTAGGCCGAGCTCCGGGATGCGGATGGGTGCCGCTTCGCTCACTCACGACCATTATCGGCACGCCCCGTCCTTGCTTGCGCCAGGGGCTCTACTCAGCAGGACCTCTTGGTGTCGCTGCCACCGCCGCCGCGACAGATGTCCGTTCCGCCGCCGCCTCGCAGCAGGTCGGCGCCGCGCCCGCCGGAGAGACGGTCGTTTCCACCACCACCGCGCAGGGTGTCGCTGCCGCCGCCTCCGCGCAGCTGATCGTCGCCGCCGCCTCCGCGGATGACGTCGCCGTCGCCCTTGCCGGCGATCACGTCGTTGCCGGCAGCGCCGCAGATCGTGTCCTTGCCGTCGAGCGACTCGATCACGTCGTTACCGCCGAGGGCGGCGATCACGTCGCGGCCGTCGGTGCCGGTCAGCGTGTCATCGCCTTCGGTGCCGACGATCGTGGCCTCGCGGCCGGCGCAGCTGGCAGCCGCCGCCGCGATCACTGTCGTCGTTTCGGTATCGGTGTTGTTGGCCTCCTGCGGATCGGTGTCGGACTGTCGTCACCGTCGCCGTGTTGGAGAGCTGGCCCGCCCGGGTCGGGATCAGCCTGATCGTGGCGGTGGCATTCGCATCGCTTGCGAGCGAGCCGAGCTCGCAAGTGACCGTCCGGCCCTTCTCGGTGCACGATCCCTGGGAAGTGGTGGCGGCGACGAAGTCGGTGTGGTTCGGCAGCTTGTCCTCGACACGACCGCATTTGCCACGTCCGGGCCGGCGTTGGCGACCGCGAGCGTGTAGATCAGCTCGCTGCCTTCGGAAATCGGGTCCGCATTGTCGGTCTTGACGATCGAGACGTCGGCGGTGGCGGCTGCGGCGACCGAGGGGATCATCGTCCCGACTGCGGTCGCGACGACCAGCGCTGTCAGCGCTGCCCTCGCGGGGTGAATTCTGTGCATTTCTCAGCTCCTTGGCGTTGCGTTGAGGTGGAAACGAGCGTGCCGGTCAGATGTCAGGCTCTACTCGTCCGCAAGCGATGAGTTCTCCGGTCTCAGCGGGTCTCTACATCGAACCAGAAAGAACAACGAGGCGAGCGCCTCGAAGGAGGCGGAAACCATGTTCGAGAACACGAAGGCATTCAGCGGCTTCTCAGTCGACGACGTGCCTGCGGCGAGGAAGTTCTACGGCGAGACGCTGGGCATCAACGTCTCCGACGAGGACGAATCCGGGATGCTGTTCCTGCACATCGCCGGCGATCGCGATGTCCTCGTCTATCCCAAGGGCGACGCTCACGAGCCGGCGAGCTTCACGATCCTCAACTTCCCCGTCGACGACGTCGAAGCCACGGTCGAGTCGCTGACCGAGCGCGGTGTCAGCTTCGAGCGTTACGAGGGCACCGAGACCGAGACCGACGAGAAGGGCGTGTTTCGCGGCGGCGGGCCGCTGATCGCCTGGTTCAAGGACCCGGCAGGCAACGTGCTCTCGGTGATCGACGCCAACGCCGACGCCTGATCGGCGTCGCGGCGGGCCGACTCAGAGCTCGCGCTCGTAGTAGAGCATCTGCTCTCCGTCGTCGAGGTTGGTGAACCCGGAGCTCTCGTACAGAGCCCTGGCCACGGTGTCGTCCTCGTCGGTTCCGAGCTCGATGCGATCGGCGCCACGGTCACGGGCGACCGCTCAGCGCCGCATCGAGCACGGCCCGGCCGAGCCCGTGGCCGCGATGCTGGGGCGCGACGTAGAGCTCCTCGAGATAGGCATCGGTCGAGTCGGCCCAGAGCGAAGGTCGAAAGCGCAGCACAGCGATCGCGTCGGGCGTCTCGCCGCCGAGCAGCACCGTCGCCTCGCCCTCGTCGAGCAGCACGGCGCATACGCACGGTGAGGTCGGCGACGCCCGGGGTCGGATCGTCGAACTCGGTGTTGAAGTCGTGCAGCAGCCGCGCGACATCGGGTGCGTCATCGACCCCGGCGAGCCGGATCTGATGATCGGGCATCGCTATCGGCGCTCGTAGTCGAACTGCACGGCGAGGGCTTTCCTCGCCTGCGGGGCTGACGTTGAAGTGACGCACGACCAGACCGTCATCGGCGGGCTCGTACTCGGTGCGCCACCCCCAACGCGGACCATCGCCGCCCTCGTAGGAGCCGAGCGCGTCGACCGCCAACATCGATCTCGGTCGGTCTGCCCCTCGCTCAGCATGACGCCGCCGGAAGAGGTGTGGAAGCTGTCGACCCACGCGATCTGCCAGATGCGCTTGGCGGCGACGAAGCCGATCAAGGCGCTGCCGTGCTCGACGTCGGCCATCGATCACGGTCGAGTACTCATGGCGCACCCAGCGGCCCGCGGCGATCGCCGCCACATCTCCCTCCACCTTCTCGTCGTACGTGGGGTCGCCGGGCTCGAACCACAGCCGCGCCCGTCCGTGCCAGCTGCCGATGAGCCGCGCCTGCAACTCCTGGGCGACTTGCTCGAGCGTGGTCATCCAGTCCCAGGCTAACGCTCGCGCGAACCCGCACACGCGCAGGCGTGCAGGACCGCACCCTCTCGGCGCGTAGCTTGTTCGTACAGGTGTTGTCCGCTCTGAGCAGATCACCATTAGCTGCCTTCTTGGTCGCCGCAATCGCGATCGCTGTCGGCGCTTCCAGCGCCGAAAGTCGTGACATCCGCGTGGTCGCGTCCGCGGCGACGGGACTGCCCACCCACGCCCAGCTCGAAGCCGAGACCAAGCGATTCCTGCGGGCTCATCCAGGTTCTCCGTCCGAGTCCGCAGCTCGGCCCAAGGGCCCGATCGTCGTCACGCCCGTATTCCCGGCCACCCGCATCGTCTCCTTCTACGGAGCGCCACAGATGGGTGCCACCGTTCTTGGTCGCAACTCGCCGGAGGCCGCCTCGGACAAGCTCGCGGCTCAATCGACACCCTACGTCGAGCTCGGTGACCGCCCCGTGGTCGGTTCGTTCGACCTCGTCTCCGTTTTCGCGACGGCCGGCGGCGGGCCTGACGGGCTCTACCGCACACGCCAGGACGACGACGTGATCGCGATCTATCTCGAACAGGCGCGGGCGATCGGAGCCCGGCTGATGCTCGATATCCAGCCGGGTCGCTCGAAGTTCGTCAAGGAGCTGCGCCAGCTGGGCGAGTGGGTCGCCCAGCCCGATGTCGATATCGGCATCGATGCCGAGTGGAACGTCGGTCGACGCGGCATACCAGGCCAGACCGATGGCAAGGTCTTCGCCCGCGAGGTCAATCGGGTCTCGAAGGAGATGCAGAAGGTCGTTACCGCCAACGGCCTGCCGCCGAAGCTGCTCGCCATCCACCAATTTCGCCAGGGCAGCGTCCGAGCCAGGACCAAGATCCGCACCCGCCCGGGCGTGCAGCCCTTCCTCAACTTCGACGGCATCGGCTCGCCCGGGCCCAAGGCCGCAGGCTATGCGTCGTTGAGCCGGCCGACCCTGCCGAGCGGCTTCTCGCTGTTCTACTTGCGAGACACGCCGCTGATGCGGCCGGCCCAGGTACTGGCGCTGGAGCCGCAGCCCGACTTCTTGCTCTATCAGTAGCGACGACGAAAGCGGCGCGTCCGTGAGCGATCGCGGGCGAGCTTGGCGAAGCCGGCGGCCATCGCCAGATTCGCCGCGCCCGCGAACCACAGGCCCGCGCGAGCCCCGGGACGTTTGAACGAAGCCGAGCGCGACCAAACGACGTCGGTCGCGACCTCCGTGCCCCGCAGCCATGCCAGCGCCCACCAGTCCTCGGGCGCGCCGCGACGCTCGGCGACGGCGTGGGCGGCGGCAAACGTGAGCCAGATCGGACCGCAGCGCCGAAACAGCTGGCGGGCATCGGGGGAGGGGTCGTCGTGTCCGAGCAGACGCAGCGTCAGATCCGGCGCCATCAGGGCGCCGCTGCCGAGCGCGAGATCGAAGCCGATCATGTTGCGATTGGTGAGCCGCAGGAGCTCGTCGAGGTCCATGCGCGGCAGCCAACCACATTGCCGACCTTCATTGCATTGACGGGCGGGGAAAAGGAAAAGCCCGCGGCAAAGCGAAAACACCCGCCGTGAGCAAGACCGCGACGAAGACCCGCCCCGCCGCTGCCACCACGACGCGCTCGAACGGCAACGGCCGTGCCTCGAAGAGCCGGCCGAACGGCAAAGCGCTGTCGACCTACATCACCGAGCGCTTCGACGAGTTCTCGCGCTCGCAAAAGGACGTCGCCCGCTACATCGTCGACCACCTCGACGAGGCGGCGTTCCAAACCGCCGAGGAGCTCGCCCGTCGCGCCGACACCTCGTCCTCGACGGTCGTGCGCTTCTCCCAGGCGCTCGGCTTCGAAGGCTATCCCGAGCTTCAGCAGGCGGCGATCGAGGAATACCGCAGCCGCGGCCCGGCAGAGACCGGCGCCAGCACCGCGCCCCTGTTCGACTTCGACCACTCGGAGTTCGAGGCCTCGCTCGCGGCCGACCACGCCAACGTCGAGGAGACCGTCCGCAACCTCACCCGCGAGCAGGTCGAGGCCTGCGTCACCGCGCTCGGCTCCGCCCACCGGGTGATGATCGTGGGCATGGACCAGCTGGCGTTCTTCGCCAGCTACCTGCGCCACCTGCTGGCGCTGCTCGACATCCGCGCCGAGGTGATCGCGAGCCCGCGCCAGGACTCGATCACCCGCCTCTCGCGCGTCGATGAGGACTCGCTCGTGATCGCCTTCTCAGCCGGCCGTGCGCATCCGATCGTCGTCCGCGCGATGAAGCTCGCCAAGCACCGAGGCGCCTCGACGATGGCGATCACGGACGCGACTCTGTCGGACATCGGTCAGCACTCCGATCTGACCCTCTACTACTCCTCCAACGGTCCCTCGTTCACGCGCTCGAACACGTCGCTGCTGGCGATCGTGCAGGCGCTCGCACATGGCGTCTACGCGCGCGACAAGGGTGCTTTCAAGGATCGCATCCGCGCTTTCAAGCTGAAGTAGGCGGCGTGTGGCGGGCGGGTCCTGTCGGCGAGGACTCCCGCTGGCGTCCTGCGGCTTCGCCTGCGGGCGGCCAGTCGGGAGGCCCTCCCTCGCCGCCACCCGCCCGAGTGGCGCTCTGTGGCTGATCTCGGGATTGGACGGTTCTGGACTGGTCGCGTCTCTATATTGGGAGGAGATGGCTGAGACGGGAACTTTTCGGGTCAAGCGTGGGTTGGCCGAGATGCTCAAGGGCGGCGTGATCATGGACGTCGTCACGCCCGACGAAGCGCGGCTGGCCGAGGAGGCAGGCGCGGTCGCCGTGATGGCGCTGGAGCGGGTGCCCGCCGACATCCGCCGCGATGGCGGCGTTGCGCGGATGAGCGACCCGACGATGATCAAGGGCATTCAGGAAGCGGTGACGATCCCGGTCATGGCCAAGGCGCGCATCGGCCACTTCGCCGAGGCGCAGATCCTGCAGGCGCTCGAGGTCGACTACATCGACGAGTCGGAGGTCTTGACGCCGGCCGACGACGCCCACCACATCCAAAAGCGCGCCTTCGACGTTCCCTTCGTCTGCGGCGCCACGAACCTCGGTGAGGCGCTGCGCCGGATCGGCGAGGGCGCGGCGATGATCCGCTCCAAGGGCGAGGCCGGGACCGGCAACATCGTCGAGGCCGTCCGCCACCTGCGCGAGATCACGACCGCGATCAAGCGCCTGACCACGCTGCGCCCCGAAGAGCTCGCGGCCGAGGCCAAGAACCTGCAAGCTCCGATCGATGTCGTCGAGGAGGTCGCTCGCGCCGGCTGGCTGCCGGTGCCGCTGTTTTGCGCCGGCGGCATCGCCACTCCCGCCGACGCGGCGCTGACGATGCAGCTCGGTGCCGAGGGCAACTTCGTCGGCTCCGGGATCTTCAAGTCCGCCGATCCTGAGCGTCGCGCACGTGCGATCGTCGAAGCCACCACCCATTTCGCCGACGCCGAGCGTGTCGCCGCCGCTTCGACCGGGCTCGGCGAGCCGATGCGAGGCGACGACATCGCCGAGCTCGAACCTGGCGACCTGCTCCAGCACCGCGGAGCCTGACGAGTGCTCTGCCCGAACGCGCACCGGCGGCGTCGAGCGGGCCCGTTCCTCTGCGGATCGGAGTACTCGCCAGCCAGGGTGATTTCGCAGCGCACTCACGCATGCTGAGCGATCTCGGCGCGACGGTGGTCGAGGTGCGAACAGCCTGCGGGCTTCGACGACCTCGACGCGCTGATCATCCCCGGCGGCGAGTCGACCACGATCACCAAGGCGATCGAACGCGATCGGCTCGAGCCGGCGATCGCGCGCTCACGTCGACGCCGGCCGGCCGCTGCTCGGCACCTGCGCCGGGATGATCGTCTGCGATCGCGAGCACCTCGGCCTGGTCGACGCCGTGGCGCGGCGAAACGCATTCGGGCGCCAGCTGGCGAGCTTCGAGGCCGATCTCGTGATCGAGGGAATCGGGCCCGAGCCGCTGCGGGCGGTCTTCATCCGCGCGCCGTGGATCGAGAGTCACGGTGACGAGGTCGAGGTCCTGGCACGAGTCGGCGACCACCCCGTCGTGATTCGCCAGGGCCGCGTGCTCGCATGCGCCTTTCACCCGGAGCTCACCGACGACTCTAGGATTCATGCGCTGCTGATGGCGATGGCAACGGCGGTCAGAAGGGGACGTGACGACGCCGCGATCGGCGCGGAGGAGGAACAGAGATGATCGATCCGCAGGGTCGCGAACCTGGCGAAGATCCTGGTCGGCTACTCGGCCAAGGTCGGCGACGGCGATACCTGCTTGATCGAGGGCTCGACGGCGGCGGAGCCGCTGGTCGCCGCCGTCTATGAAGAGGTGCTGCGAGCGGGTGGCCATCCGGTGGTCTCGCTCTCGTTCGAGGGTCAGACCCCGACGTATTACGCCGAAGCCGGCGATGCGCAGCTCGAGTGGATCTCGCCGCTGTCGGAGTGGGCAGCCGAAGAGGCCGATTGCCGCATCGCCATCGGCGCGGACACCAACACCCGCCAGCTTTCGCAGACCTCCCCCGAACGCCAGATGAAGCGCCAGGCGGCCACCCGCGGGCTGATGCAGCGGACGATGGCTCGGGCGGCCGAGGGCAACCATCGCTGGGTCTACACGATCTTTCCCACCAACGCCTATGCCTCCGATGCCGAGATGAGCCTGCGCGAGTTCGAGGACTTCTACTTCCATGCCTGCCTCGCCGACGACGCCGACCCGCTCGGAGCGTGGAAGAGCGCCTCCGCAGGAGTGCCACCGGCTCGCGCGAATGGATCGACGGGCGCGAGGAGGTCCACATCACGGCGCCCGGCACAGACATCAAGCTCGGTGTCGCGGGACGCAAGTTCATCCCCTGCGACGGCGAGCACAACATGCCCGACGGGGAGTTCTTCACCGGACCGATCGAGGACTCGGTCGAGGGCGAGGTCTCCTTCCACCTGCCGGCGGTGATCGGCGGCCGCGAGGTATCGGGTGTGCGCCTGCGCTTCGAGGCCGGCAAGGTGATCGACGCGACCGCCGAGCGCGGCGAGGAGTACCTGATCAACCTGCTCGACACCGACGACGGTGCCAGGCGGCTGGGCGAGCTCGGCATCGGCACCAACTACGGCATCGACCGCGGCACTCGCGACGTCCTGCTCGACGAGAAGATCGGTGGCACCGTGCATCTCGCCGTCGGAGCCAGCTATCCCGAATCGGGCGGCACGAACGACAGCGCGGTGCACACGGACATGGTTTGCGACCTGCGACGCGGCGGGCGCCTCGAGGTCGACGGCGAGCTGCTCCAGGAAAACGGCAAGTTCGTCGTCTGACGGTTGCGAGGTTTATCAATCTCGCGACCGTGGTATTGACCGCCCCGGGTTATGGGAAGTAGTTCGAGCCGAGGGATGGTCGAGTGATGCAACGCATGCGATTTCTGCTGAGCGCTATCGGACTGTGCGCGCTGCTGGCGTGGCCGGCCTCGCCGCTGCTGACCATCCCACCTCGGGAACCGCGACGTTCGGCGCCGGCGCCGGGCTCGGCCTGCAGGGCGAGATCAGCGCCGATCTCGGCATCCTTGCGCCGCCGTCGCCGACCGCGCTCGGTGGCGCGAGCGAGGCGGCCGCCCCGGCAGAAGGCGCCCAGCTCGGCGCGGCCGACGACACGACCGGCGACTTTCATTCCGCCAACTTCCGCAAGCTCGGCCGCAGCCCGATCGAGATCGGCGACGGCGAGCTCGCGCAGGGCTCCGACCTCGCCTTCCGCGGCAACCTGATGATCGCCGGCGCCTACGAGGGCGTCGGCTTCTTCCGCACCGGTCGCAAGCTCCGCGACAGCTCTCCTTCTACGACTGTCCAGGCTCTCAGGGCGATGTCTCGGTCCTTGGCAACACGATGTTCGTCTCGGTCGACAGCCGCAGCTCGAACTCCGAGCAGTCGCCGACCTGCAACAACACTCGGACGACCGAGAGCGCCAGCTCGGTCGGCAAGGAGGGCGTCCGGATCGTCGACATCTCCGACGTCTCCAGGCCGCGGCAGATCGGCTTCGTCGAAACCGAATGCGGCTCGCATACGCACACGCTGATCCCCGGTCAAGACACGTGTCCCACATCTACGTCGACTCGTATCCGCTGACGGCCGGACGACGAGTGCACCGAGGCCGATCATCCCGAGGGCGAGTTCTCCGTGATCCGAGTTCCCGAACGAGCGATCCCCGGGGCGCGCGCGTGGCCTCCGTGCCCGACGTCCTGCCTCCGAGCGTGACGCCCGACACGGTCGGCTGTCACGACACCGGCGTGCTGCCGGCGCAGGAACCTCGCCGTCGCCTCCTGCCTGGGCGCCTTCGCGGTGCTCGACATCTCCGACCGGGTCAACCCGGAGACGCTGGGGGTCGTGCAGAACCCGTTGATCGAGCTCGACCACTCGGCCCAGCTCACCTGGGATGGCAAGTACGCGGTGATCGGCGACGAGCATGCCGGTGCCGCGGGCGGTGGCGGCTGCTCGCCCGACCAGACGAGCCCGGTCGGCGCGATGTGGTTCTACGACATCACCGATCGCTCCGATCCGACGCTCGAGGGCAGCTACTCGCTGCCGCGCGTGCCGCCGGTCGACAGCGCCGGAGGAGGTCGAGCGCTTCCGCTGCACGACGCACAACTACTCGATCCTGCCGATGCGCGACCGCAGCTATGTCGCCGTCTCGCCCTACTACGCGGGCGGCCTCTCGGTGGTCGACTTCACCGACCCGGCGGCGCCGGAGGAGCTCGGCTACTACCTGCCGCAGGTCGACGGCGTGCAACCCCGACATGTGGTCCGGCTACTGGTATCAGGGCCGGATCTACACCAACGAGCACGCCTCGAAGCTCGGGGTCAGCGCCTTCGAGATGGACGGGCTCACGCTCGACGAGGTGCGCAGCGTCGGCCCGACCCTGAATCCCGCAAACCCAGATCCTGCCTCGAACTAGGCCGCTGACAGACCGGGCGGCGCAACTTTCCGCCTTCCTCGCTGTTTTGGCTTAGGCGCGTCGCTCTGAACCTCGCGCCAGGGCGCGAGGGGTCCTGTAAGGACGGCGCCACGGATGGGATGCCGACGCTGAGTACCGCGACCGGGCCGGGCGCCCGGTCGCGGTCTGCGTGTCCGCGAACTAGGATCAGCCCATGTCCGGACATTCGAAATGGGCTTCGATCAAGCACAAGAAGGCCGCGACCGACGCCAAGCGCGGGCAGCTGTTCACCAAGCTCGCGCGGGCGATCACGGTTGCCGCACGCGAGGGCGGGGGAGACCCCGACTCCAACTTCACCCTCGCGGCCGCCGTCGACAAGGCCAAGGGCTATTCGATGCCCAAGGACAACATCCAGCGAGCGATCGACCGCGGCACCGGGGCCGGCGCCGGCGACGAGCAGATCGAGCGGGTCGTCTACGAAGGCTACGGGCCGGGCGGCGCCGCGATCCTGGTCGAGACACTGACCGACAACCGCAACCGCACCGGCGCCGAGGTGCGCAACTACTTCGACAAGCACAGAGGCAGCCTGGGTGAGCCTGGCTCGGTCGCCTGGCAGTTCGAGAAGAAGGGCGTGGTCATCGTCGATGCCGACCGCTACGGCGAGGAGGACCTGCTCGCCGCGATCGATGCCGGCGCCGACGATGTCGCCGCCGACGGCGATCTGCTCAAGGTCACGACCGAGCCTTCCAGCCTGACGGCCGTGCGCGGTGCCCTCGAGCAATCAGGCGTGGAGATCGAGTCCGCGGAGCTGGCGATGGAGCCGAGCTCGATCATCGAGGTCGAGGGTGAAGCCGACGCGCGCGCCTTGATCAAGCTGATGGAGGCCCTCGACGATCACGACGACGTCGAGGCCGTGCACGCGAACTTCGACATTCCCGAGAGCCTGCTCGAGCAAGCCGCTGCCTAGCCCCGGGGAGGCATCCGGGCGCGGGGGCAGAATCAGTACCCGTGATCCTCGTCATGGGCATCGACCCCGGCATCTCGAACACGGGCTTTGGCGTGGTCCGCGTAGCCGGCGGGCGCCTGAGCGCTGTCGACGGCGGCGTCATCGAAGCGCCGCCGGACGAACCGCTCGAGAACCGCCTTGCGCGCATCCACGCCGAGCTCGAGAAGCTGATCGCCTGGCACGAGCCGGTCGCGGTCGCGATCGAGGACCTCTTCTTCGGCAAGAACGTGCGCTCGGCGGTTGCCGTCGGCCAGGCGCGCGGAGTGGCGATGCTGGCTGCCGCGCAACGCGAGATCCCCTGCTTCGACTACACGCCCCAGGCGGTGAAGATGGCCGTCTGCGGCCACGGATCAGCGGCCAAGCGCCAGGTGCAGCAGATGGTCGGCTCGCTGCTGGGCCTGCCGCGGGCGCCGCGAATCCGACCACGCCGCCGACGCGCTTGCCGTGGCCATTTGCCACGCGGGACACGTCGGCAAGGCCGCCGCGGTCGAAGCTGCGCTGGAGCCGGCCGGTGAGCGTCGGATGATCGCCTCCGTGCGCGGCGAGGTCCTCGTGCGCCGGCCCGATCATGTCGTCATCGAGTCGGCCGGAGTCGGCTACCGGCTGGCCGTCTCGGCCGAGACGCTGAAGGCGGTGCCGGCGAGCGGCAAGTCGATCGTCTTGCACTCCCACCTGGTCGTCCGCGACGACGCCATGCACCTCTATGGCTTCGCCAGCGAGGAGGAGCGCGACCTGTTCTTGCATCTGACCTCGATCTCGGGAATCGGCCCCAAGGTCGCCGTCGCCATCCTCAGCAGTGGCTCCCCGCGCGAGCTGCTGCGCGCGATCGCCGCCGGAGACGCGAAGCGGTTTCAGGCCGTGCCAGGCGTCGGCAAGCGAACCTCCGAGCGGATCATCGTCGAGCTGCGCGAGAAGATCGCCGGACAGCTCTCCGAAGGCGTTCCGGCGCTCGCAGGCGCGGCCGATGACGATCCGCGCTCGCTCGCTCGCGACGGGCTGATGAACCTCGGCTACAACCTGATCGAGGCCGAGACGCTGCTCGAGAAGCGCCGCCGGCGAAACGCCCGAGCAGCTGATCGAGGCCGCGCTTCGCAGCGTCAGCAAAGAAGCGGCATGACGATCCGCCGCGATCCGAGCTTCGAGGGCGGGACTCGATGAGCCGATCGCCGAGCCGATGGCCGCCGCGCGCCTGCCCGGCGCCGAGGACGAGTTCGAGCGTTCGCTGCGACCGCGAAAGCTCGCGGACTTCGTCAACCAGCGCCAGGTCACCTCACAGCTCGAGGTCTTCATCGAGGCGGCCAAGGGGCGCGAGGAGTCGCTCGACCACGTCCTGCTCGCCGGCCCTCCGGGCCTCGGCAAGACCTCGCTGGCGCAGATCATCGCCGCCGAGCTCGAGGCGCCGTTCGTGCAGACCGCGGGCCCGGCGCTCGAGCGCAAGGCCGACATCGCCGCCTTTCTGACCGGCGCTCGAACCGGGCACGGTGTTCTTCATCGACGAGATCCACCGGCTCAACCGGGCGATCGAGGAGACCCTGTATCCGGCGATGGAGGATCGCCAGCTGCCGATCGTCTTGGGCCAGGGCGCGGGCGCGCGCACGGTGACCCTCGATCTGCCGGCGTTCACGCTCGTCGGCGCGACGACGCAGGTCCGGCCTTCTGACGACGCCGCTGCGCGACCGCTTCGGCGTCTCCCAGCGCCTCGAGCACTACGCGCCCGAGCGATCTGGCGCTGATCGTCCACCGCTCCGCGACGATCCTCGAGGTCGAGATCGAGCCGGGCGGCGAGCATGTGATCGCGCAGCGCTCACGCGGCACGCCGCGCGTCGCCAACCGCCTGCTCAAGCGCGTTCGCGACTTTGCCCAGGTGCGCGGAGAGGGCGTCATCACCGAGGCCGTCGCCAGCGAGGCGCTGAGCCTGCTCGAGGTCGACGAGGCCGGCCTCGACCGCCACGACCGCACGATCCTGGAGACGATCGCGGTCAAGTTCTCGGGCGGGCCGGTCGGGCTCTCGACCCTGGCGGCGTCGGTCGACGAGGAGCAGGAGACGATCGAGGACGTCTACGAGCCGTACCTGCTGCAGCAGGGGCTGATCAAGCGCACCCCGCGCGGACGCGTCGCGACCCCGCGCGCCTTCGAACATCTCGGGCTGGCGGTGCCCGAGCAGGCCGCGTCCCTGTTCTAGCTGATCCGGTGACGCCCGCTTACCCGGCCTTGAGGAAGCCCTCGCTAGGCTTCAGCTCGTGCCCTTCTTCATCTGCCCGAACTGCGGCAACAGAGAGCTCGCCGGCGACCGCGCAACCGGGCTCACCCCGCGCCCGAAAGCCTGCACGAAATGTGGCGCCCCGTTTCTGTTCGAGCTGCTCGACGACTACTACCCGGCCCCCGATGCCGCCTTCTTCATCTGCGACCAACAGGCGCGCCTGCTCGATGTCGGGCGCAACGGCTTCGAGCTCACCGGGCTCAAGGACGAGCAGGTCATCGGTCGTCCCGTGCGCGAGGTGCTCGGTCTCGAGTGGATCGAGCCGGGCGACGGCGGCGAGACCGCCGACACCGATGGCGACGGCAACACCGACCCGATCGAGACGACGCTCGAGTGGGGTGTGCGCTCGCTCGGCAAGCGGGTCGCCGTGCACGCCGAGGGCGATCTGCCGGCCGAGGCCGTCGCCGACCTCTTTCCCGCCTACGACGACGATGGCGGACTGCTGCTCGTGCTCACGCCGCAGTAGCTTGCGCCGCGCCTCGAGAGCAATCCAGCGATGAAGCGTCGCCGCAACCTGATCATCCTCGTCCTCGTGCTCGTCCTCCTCGGGGGATCGGCGTACCTGATCACGCAGAAGGAGACCGTCCTCGGTCTCGACCTTCGCGGCGGCACCGAGCTCGTCTACCAGGCACGTCCGACCCCGCAGGTCCCCGAGGTTCAGGCCGAGGATGTCGACCGCGCGATCGAGATCATCCGCGAACGTGTCGACAGCCTCGGTGTCTCCGAGCCGGAGATCACCCGAGTCGGCCCGGACCAGATCGAGGTCGGCCTGCCCGACGTCTCGGACTCCGATCGCGCGATCGACCGCATCGGGACGACCGCCCAGCTCTTCTTCTACGACTGGGAGGGCGGACCGGGCGAGGAGTCCAACGTGATCCCGCCCAACCCCGACCTCGACAACGCCGAGGATCGCGGCTACAACCGCCTGATCGACGCCGTCGCGCGCCGCCTCCAAGCGCGAGCCGGAGTGCTTCGAGGATCTGTGCACCACCAACGGGCCGACCTACTACCTCTTCGACGCCGACACCCTGCTGCCGGTCGGCGATCCGTCCGAGGAGCGGGCCGACCTCTTCATCCCCAGCGACGGCGAGCAGCCGCCGAACACCGAGGTGCTCGAGGTCCCGCAGGGCACCGTCGTCGTCGAGGAGCCGCCGACCGATGACCCGCTGACCGAGGACGTCGACGAGGCCGAGACGGGCACCTCGCAGTTCTTCGTCCTGCGTGACCGGCCCGAGCTCTCGGGCGATCAGATCGAGAACCCCGAGCAGGGCTCGGATCCGACCACGAGCCAGCCCAACGTCACCTTCGAGTTCACCGACGAAGGCCAGGAGGCATTCCAGGAGGTGACCAGGCGGATCTCGCTGCGCGGCCAGGAGGAGTTCTTCGCGGAGACCGGACAGCCGGCATCGACGGCCGACGACGAGATCGCCTCGCAGTTCTCCGGCACCTTCGCGATCGTCCTCGACGGCCAGCTGCAGTCGCGCCCGCAGATCAACTTCAAGGAGAACCCCGACGGCATCGACGGCCGCACCGGAGCCCAGATCTCGGGCAACTTCACGCTGACCGAGGCCCAGGACCTGGCGGAGGTGCTGCGGATCGGCGCCCTGCCGATCAAGCTCGCGCTGATCAGCCAGTCGACGGTCTCGGCGACCCTGGGCGAGCAAGCGCTCGACCAGGGTCTCATCGCCGGCCTCGCCGGCCTCGGCGTGGTCCTGCTGTTCCTGATCTTCTACTACCGCTTGCTCGGGGTGATCGCCGGTCTCGGGCTGCTCGTCTACGCCGTCTTCTTTCTCGCCCTGATCAAGCTGATCCCGATCACGCTGACGCTGCCGGGCATCGCCGGCCTGATTCTCACCATCGGCGTCGCCGCAGACTCCAACATCGTCATCTTCGAGCGCATCAAGGAAGAGGTGCGCGCGGGCAGGTCGATGCTCTCGGCGATCTCCGAGGGCTACAAGAAGGGCATCGCGACGATCATCGACGCCAACGTGATCACCCTGATCACGGCGTTCATCCTCTTCGTTCTCGCGAGCGCCGGCGTCAAGGGCTTCGCCTTCACGCTCGGCATCGGCACGATCGTCTCGCTCTTCACGGCGGTCCTGTTCACGCAGGCGGTCCTGGGGCTTCTCGGGCGCTCGAAGATCCTGCGATCGCCGACCTTCCTCGGCGCCAGCGGTGAGGGCGCGGGCTGGAACTTCGACTTCACCGGGCATGAGCAAGTACTTCTTCTCGGCCTCGGGGCTGATCCTCGCAATCGGCGCGATCGCGTTCGCCGACAAGCAGCTCAACCTCGGCATCGACTTCGAATCGGGTACCCGGATCCAGGTTGCGCTCGCAGAGCCGGCATCGGTCGACGAGGTTCGCGAGGTGCTCACCGATGGCGGGATCGAGGGCGCCGACACCGCCAAGATCCAGGAGACCGACAACCCCGAGTTCGGCGCCAACGTCTACCAGATCCAGGCGCAGATCCCGCCCGACCAGGCCTCCGACGTCGGCGCCGCTGATGGATGAGACGTTCGGGCTCGAGGGGGGTGAGGCGGGTGTCGACAGCCAATCGATCGGCCCCACGTTCGGCGAGCAGGTTGCGCGAAGCGCGCTGATCGCGATCGTCTTCAGCCTGCTGGTGATCTCGGCCTACGTCGCGATCCGCTTCGAGGCCAAATACGCCGTACCGGTGCTGATCGCGCTCGTCCACGACATCCTCATCACCGGCGGCATCTATGCCCTGACCGGAAGGGAGGTCTCGAGCGCCACGGTCGCTGCCTTCCTGACCATTCTCGGCTACTCGATGTACGACTGCATCATCGTCTTCGACCGCATCCGCGAGAACGTGCCGCGGATGCCGCGCGCGGCGTTCTCGCAGATCGTCAACCGCTCGATGTCGGAGATCCTCACCCGATCGCTGATCACCGGCCTTTCGACCGCTTTCCTGGTCACCGTGCTGCTCTTCTTCGGAGGTGAAACGCTGCAGGACTTCGCCTTCGCGATGCTGATCGGCCTGATCTCGGGCACCTATTCGTCGATCTTCATCGCCGCCCCCGTTCTCACCGCCTGGAAGGAGCGCGAGCCCGCGTATCGCTCGCGCCGAGCGAGGATCATCGAGGCGATGGGCTACGTGCCGACCTTCCCCGAGCAGAACGTCGTCGCCAAGATCGACGAGGTCGAGCGCCACGTGCCCAGTTCTTCCGCGGGCGATCCCGCTGCCGAGCCGGCCCGCCCACAGCAGCCACCGTCACTCGAGGAGTCGCCGGTGGCGGTTGCCGATCCGCCGGTGGAGCGTTCGTCAGCGGTCGAGCCCACCGGCGAGGAGGCCGACACAGCCGTCGCCGGGCGCCCGGGTGCGGGCGCTCAGCGCACCCGCCAGACAGGGCGCAAGAAGCAGTCGCGCAGCCAGCGCAAGAAGGGCAGGGGTCGCTGAGATGGCAGCTCTCGTCTGGTTTACGACCGGCGATCGCCCTGTGGCACTTCACCGTCTTCATCCCCGACCGCTTCTGGGGCGGCATCGTCGGAGCCCTGCTCGGCGCCACCACCGGCGCGATGATCACCGGCGCAATCGCGCAGATCGCCCTCGGTGACAGCATCGGCGACACCAGCATCGCCACCGTGCTCTATGCGATCCCGGGGACCGCGCTCGGGCTCGGCCTCGTCTACATGATCGGCGTGCGCCAGGAGGGCGAGCCGGAGACGGCTGAGGCTTGAGGGCTCGGAGCGTGTCGCCGCCCCGGCGGTGGCGTTGTCTGCGGGACCGGTTTTGCTGGGTAGGGGGTAGAGGTTCGAGGCCGCTTTTGCTCGGCCTTGGCGAGTTATTCCCGCATAGCGGTAGAAACTCGTCGCGCGCCAGGGCAGGCAACCTCGTTCGAGCCATTCACCCCTCACCAGCAAACCCGGTAGGCACCTCCACCGCGCCGCGGACTTCGCCATCACGGTTCCGTCCTAGCCCCGTCCTTAGCTTGGGTGGGTGGCCCAGCGAGCACAGGCGTTCACCCTTGCCCCCTTCGACTACGCCGAGGTGCGTGCGCTGATGGCCGGCCTCGACCTTGCCGAGCCGGTCGCGGTGACGCTCGTTCGCCGCGGCTTTCACACGGTCGAGACCGCGCGGGCGTTCCTCGACGCCGCTGACGACCACGACCCCTTCCTGTTCGACGGCATGGACGAGGTCGTGGCGCAGATCCGCGACGCGATCGCGGGCGGCAAGCGGATCACCGTCCACGGCGACTACGACGTCGACGGTGTCTGCTCGACGGCGATCGCGATTCGGGCGCTGCGCGAGCTCGGCGCCGACTGCGACTGGCTGATCCCGGGCCGCCAGGACGATGGCTATGGCCTCACCGCCGCGACGATCGACCGCCTGCGCCACCGCGGCACGCAGCTCTTGATCACCGTCGACTGCGGGATCACCTCGGCGGCTGAGGTCGCGATGGCGCGAGAGCAGGGCATCGACGTGATCGTCACCGACCACCACCAGCCAGGCGCCGAGCTTCCCGACTGCCCGATCCTGCACCCCGTCGTCAGCGGCTATCCGTTCGGCGAGCTGTGCGCGACCGCGGTCACCTACAAGCTGGCGACGGCATTGCTCGGCACGAAGCTCGAGAGCGAGCTCGACCTCGTCGCCTTGGCCACGGTCGCCGATCTCGTCCCGCTGCAGGGAGAGAACCGAGCCCTGGTCCGGCACGGCCTCGAGCGAGGCGCGCCGGGCTCAGCGGCCCGGCCTGCGGGCCCTGATGGCGACGTCGTCGATCACGCCCGAGCGCCTCGACGAGAGCGACTTCGCCTTTCGCCTCGGGCCGCGGATCAACGCGGCGGGGCGTCTCTATCGCGCCGACGCCGGCGTCGAGCTCATGCTCACCGACGACCCGGCGCGCGCCGCCGAGATCGCGTCCGAGCTCGACCGCGCCAACTACGAGCGCCGAGAGGTCGAGCGCGGGGTGCTCGCCGAGGCGGAGGCGGCGCGGCGCGAGCTGGCGCCAGAGCTCGCCGACGCTGCCGCCCTGGTGCTCGCCGGCGAGGGTTGGCATCCGGGCGTCGTCGGCATCGTCGCCTCGCGTCTGGTCGAGCGCCACCGCCGGCCGGTCGTGCTGATCGCGTTGGACGGCGAGGGCCGGGGACGTGGTTCGGGACGCAGCGTTCCCGGATTCGACCTGCTCGCGGGACTCGAGGCCTGCGCCGAGCATCTCGCCCGCTTCGGCGGTCATCGCGCCGCCGCCGGGCTCGAGATCGAGGCCTCGCACGTGGCGGATTTTCGCGAGGCGTTCGCCGCGCACGCGAAAGCCGCGCTCGGCGACGCCGAGCCGGTCGCGGTCGAGGTCGTCGACGCGGTCGTCGGCGGCGAGAGCCTGGGCCACGATGTCGCCGAGCAGCTGACCAGGCTGGCGCCGTTCGGCAAGGGCAACCCGAGCGTGAGGTTGCTGGTCGCGGGCGCCAACGTCGCCGACGTGCGGCCGATGGGCGAGGAGGGACGCCACGCTCGCTTCAGCCTCGCCAGCGGCAATCGGCGAGCGCTCGGCGTCGCCTTCCAGGTCGGCGGCGAGCTCGACGCTGCCGCGCGCTCGGGACCGCTCGACGTCTCGGTCGAGCTCGAGCTCAACGAGTGGAACGGCTCGGTCGAGCCGCGCGTCGTGCTCGGCAGCCTGTTCACGCCCAATCGCAGCAACGAAGCGGAGACGGACTCGGCGACGCCCGGCGACGGCGCCATCGGCGACGACGAGTTCTGGCGTCGCCACGACGCCGAGCTCGAGGCCGACCTCGCGTCGTGGCCGCCGCCGGCCGCCGACGGTCCGCAACGCGTGATCGTCGACCGCGCCGGTGCCTCGGCGGTGGCGACGCTCGCGGCCCTGGTTTCCAGCGGTGAGGTCGTGCTCGCGGTCTGCGCCGACGCGATCCGTCGTCGTGAGCTGGTCGAGCGTGCCGCGCGCCCTGCGCGCTTCGGCGGTGGCGCCTTCGCGGTCGTCTCCTCTCGCCTCGCCGACGATTGGAACACCCACGAGCGCGAGCGCGTCGACCGCGCCGGCGCGGGCGTCGTCCTCGTCGACTGGGCCGCGCTCGCCCGCGATCCTGAGCTGGCCGGCGGCTACCAACAGGTGGTCGTCATCGATCCGGCCGCGTTCGCACATCTCGACGATCTCGTCAGGACGGGCAGCGGCTATCTGCACCTCGTCGGCGCTCGCAGCGAGGCCGAGTTCGCCCTGCACGTGCACAAGGGCCAGTGGCCATCGCGGGCCTCGCTCGCCGCGCTGTACCGGGCGCTTGCCGCGGATCCCGCACGCCACGAGGCGGCCGCGTGCCGGCGCTTGCTCAGCGACACCACGCGGGCTCATCCACACCCGCCCGAGGTCGCTGCGCGGATGACGCGCGTGCTGTGCGAACTCGAGCTCGTCGATCGCAATGGGTCCGGCGCGAACCAGGCGTTTGGGGCCGTATCCTCGGAGGGGACGGATCTGGAGCGATCCGCCGCGTTTAGCGCCTACCGTGACCGCTACGAGGACGGCAAGCGATGGCTGACCGAACCAAGACAGAGCCCGGGCTAGAGCGAGAGCACATCGAGGGCGCTCCGGCGCCGGACGACCGCCGCGGCCACACGCGAGTCGGAGCCCCCACGGATTCTCACGGGCTCTCCGCGCCCGTCAACGCGGTGACCAAGGATCTCACCGCCGAGGAGCGAGCTTTGCTCGGGGACCTGTTTGCGGTCATCGGCGAGCACAGCGCGCCCGAGGACAACGACGTCGACCGCGCCCAGATCGAGCGCGCCTTCGCCTTCGCCTGCGAGCGCCACGCCGATCAGCGGCGCAAGTCGGGGGAGGACTTCATCACGCACCCGGTCGAGGTGGCAAAGATCTGCGCCGGCCTGCGGCTCGACACCGAGACGCTGTGCGCCGCCCTGCTTCACGACACCGTCGAGGACACGAGCGCAAGCCTCGACGAGGTGGCGACGCTCTTCGGCGACCCCGTCTCACAGCTGGTCGACGGCGTCACCAAGCTCACCGGCATCACCTTCCAGAGCCGCGACGAACACCAGGCCGAGAACTACCGCAAGATGATGGTGGCGATGGCCTCCGACGTGCGGGTGATCCTGATCAAGCTCGCCGATCGCCTGCACAACATGCGCACGCTCGGCTCGCTGCCGAAGCAAAAGCAACTCGAAAAGGCGCGCGAGACGCTCGAGATCTACGCGCCGCTCGCTCACCGGCTGGGTATCCACGCGATCAAGTGGGAGCTCGAGGACCTTGCCTTTCAGTGCCTGCACCCGCGCAAGTACGAGGAGATCAAGAAGCTCGTGGCCCAGCAGCGCACCGAGCGCGAGACATACGTCTCCGATGCCGGCGACTTTCTCGCCGGCGAGCTGAAGAAGGTCGGGATCGAGGCACAGATCTCGGGCCGCGCCAAGCACTTCTACTCGATCTACTCGAAGATGAGCAAGAAGGGCCGCGAGTTCAACGAGATCTACGACCTCACCGCGATGCGCGTGATCGTCGACTCGGTCAAGGACTGCTACGGGGCGATCGGCATCGTGCACTCGATCTGGAAGCCGCTGCCGGGACGCTTCAAGGACTTCGTCGCGACGCCGAGGCTCAACCTCTACCAGGCGCTGCACACGACGGTGATCGGTCCCGAGGGCAGGCCCCTGGAGATCCAGATCCGCACGCCCGACATGCACGAGACCGCGGAGTACGGGATCGCCGCTCACGTGATCTACAAGGAGAACGGCTCCGACGCTCCGGGCGATCGCCAGCGCGAGAAGATGACCTGGCTGCGCCAGCTGCTCGAGACCGACGGCGAGGGCGACCCGGCCGAGTTCCTGGAGGCGCTCAAGGTCGACCTGTTCGAAGACGAAGTCTTCGTCTTCACGCCGAAGGGCGAGCTCAAGAACCTCTCCGCGGGCTCGACGCCGCTCGACTTCGCCTATGCCGTGCACACCGATATCGGTCACCGCTGCGTCGGCGCCAAGGTCAACAACAAGATCGTGCCCCTGCATTACTCGCTGCGAAGTGGCGACATCGTCGAGATCCTGACCTCGAAGCAGGAGCGCGGGCCCTCACGCGACTGGCTGGCGCTGGTGCGCACCAATCGTGCCCGCAACAAGATCCGCGCCTCGCTCAAGCGCGAGCGCCGCGAGGATGCGGAACGCCGCGGGCGCGATGAGCTGCACACGGCGCTGAAGAAGAACGGCCTGCCGCCGCAGCGCATCGCCGGCTCGCCGTTGCTGGCCGACGTCACCCGGGAGATGGGCTTTCGCAAGGCCGACGACTTCTACGTCGCGCTCGGGCAGGCGAAGATCTCGGCCAAGACGGTGGTCCACAAGGTGATGCTGCGGCTCAAGCAGGGCGACGCGGTGGCCGGCGACGAAACCGAGTCGCGCCTGGCGAGCGTGCTCGAGGGCCGCGACGAGCGCCAGCGCCGCACCCAGGATGCCTCCAACTACGGGATCAAGGTCAAGGGCGTCGACGACGTCGTCGTCCGCCTCGCCGAGTGCTGTCACCCGGTGCCGGGCGACGAGATCGTCGGCTACGTCTCGCTCGGGCGCGGGATCACGATCCACCGCGACGACTGCAAGAACGTCGCTGCCCTGCGCAAGTCGCCCGAGCGCTTCACCGACGTCGGCTGGGACGGCGACAACGCCACCTCCTACCGCGTCGAACTCCAGGTCGATGCCTGGGACCGAACCCGTCTGCTCGAGGATCTGACGAGGACCTTCTCGGAGGCGGGGATCAACATCCTCGAAGCCAACTGCTCGACCAAGGACCCGATGGTGCGAAACAGGTTCGTGGTCGAAGTCGGCGACTCGCAGCAGTTGAAGGCCTGCATCGGCCGCCTGCGCAGCCTCGACGCGGTCTTCGATGCCTACCGGGTCACGCCGACCGATTAGCGGGCCGCACCCAGACGCGAATGGCCGGCCCGCCGTCTCGGTGGTGGTCCCGTTTCGCGGTGACGACGACTACGCGGCGAGGGCTCGCGCGGCGCTCGAGCGGCTCGTGCTCGCCGATGGCGACGAGCTGATCGTCGCCGACAACACCCCGGAGGGGGTCGCTCGCCGGGCGCTGAGCGAGGTCGCGACCGTCGTCGGCGCGGCCGGCCAGGCCTCCTCCTACCACGCGCGAAATCGTGGCGTCGATGCCAGCGGCAATGGATGGCTGCTGTTCATGGACGCCGATTGCGTTCCTCGCGCCGACCTGCTCGATCGCTACTTCGCCGACCCGATCGCCGAGCGCTGCGGTGCTCTGGGCGGCGGCATCGTCGGGATCCCCGAGCAGGACACGCTGCTCGCTCGCTATGCGCGCGATCGCAACTTCCTCGACCAGGTCGAGGGCCTTCACGGCAGCTCCGGGGTGGCGGCGGCGACCGGCAACCTGCTCGTGCGCCGCGACGCTTTCGACGAGGTCGACGGCTTTGCCGAAGGCATCCGCTCGGGTGGTGACGTCGATTTCTGCTGGCGCCTGCGAAAGCGCGGCTGGTCGCTCGAGCACCGGCCGCAGGCGCGGGTCGAGCATCGCCACCGCGAGGGCCTGGCCGAGTTCCTGGGCATGATCGCGCGCTACGGCGCCGGCTCGCGCTGGCTCAACGCTCGCCACCCCGGGGTCGCCCCGCGCTGGCCGCTCGACCCAGGGCCTGATTGGTGCAGCCGGCGACGTTTGCGGCCACCTGCTGCACCGTCGCTTCGAAGCGGCGACCTTCCGCGCCATCGACGGCCTCGGCCTCGTCGCCCACAACGTCGGCTACCGCCAGTCCAACCAGGTGCGCTAGGAACCCTCGAGGCCGCAGCTATCCTGCCCGGCCTCATGTCCTCCGAGTACATCTTCTCCATGTACAAGGTCTCGCGCACCCATCCGCCCGACAAGAAGGTGCTCGATGACGTCTCCTTGAGCTTCTTTCCCGGCGCGAAGATCGGCGTCCTCGGCTACAACGGCGCCGGCAAGTCGACGCTGCTGCGGATCATGGCCGGCGTCGACACCGAGTACCGCGGCGAAGCGACGTTGCATCCGAACGCCTCCGTCGGAATGCTCGAGCAGGAGCCGCAGCTCGACGAGTCCAAGGACGTCAAGGGCAACGTCGAGGACGGTGTGCGCGAACTGCGCGACCTCGTCGACCGCTACAACGAGGTCGCGGCGAACTACTCCGACGAGACCGCCGACGAGTTCGCCCGGCTCCAGGACCAGATCGACGCCGCCGACGCCTGGAACCTGGAGACGATGCTGGAGACGGCGATGGACGCTCTGCGCCTGCCGCCCGCCGACGCCGACGTGACCAAGCTCTCGGGCGGCGAACGCCGTCGCGTCGCCCTCTGCCGCCTGCTGCTGCAAGCGCCCGACCTGCTGCTGCTCGACGAGCCGACCAACCATCTCGACGCCGAGTCGGTCGCCTGGCTCGAGCGCCATCTCGAGGAGTACAAGGGCACGATCGTCGCGGTCACCCACGACCGCTACTTCCTCGACAACGTCGCCGGCTGGATCCTCGAGCTCGATCGTGGCCGCGGCATCCCCTTCCAGGGCAACTACTCGTCCTGGCTCGAGCAAAAGCAGGAGCGGCTTGAGCCAGGAGAAGCGCAAGGACACGGCGCGCGCTCGCACGCTCGCCGCCGAGCTCGAGTGGGTGCGCGAGAACCCCAAGGGCAGGCGCAAGAAGTCGAAGGCCCGCCTCGCCCGCTACGAGGCGCTGCTGGCCGAGGATCGAAACGTCAAGCTCGACAACGTCCAGATCCACATCCCGGCCGGGCCACGCCTCGGTGGGCAGGTGATCGAGGCCGACGGTCTGCGCAAGGGCTTCGGCGACAAGCTGCTGATCGAGGACCTCTCGTTCTCGTTGCCGCCGGCGGGCATCGTCGGCGTCATCGGGCCCAACGGCGCCGGCAAGACGACGCTGTTTCGGATGATCGTCGGCGACGAGGAGCCCGACGACGGGCAGTCTGACCTTGGGCGAGACGGTCGAGCTCGCCTACGTCGATCAGTCGCGCGAATCCCTGGACGGTGAGAAGACGGTCTGGGAGGAGATCTCAGAGGGCCACGACTCGATCAAGGTCGGCGACCGCGAGATCAACTCGCGCGCCTACGTCGGCGGCTTCAACTTCAAGGGCTCCGACCAGCAGCGCACCGTCGGCACGCTCTCGGGCGGCGAGCGCAACCGCGTCCACCTGGCGAAGCTGCTGCGCTCGGGCGGAAACCTGCTGCTGCTCGACGAGCCGACCAACGACCTCGACGTCGACACGCTGCGAGCGCTCGAGGAAGCGCTGCTCGCATTCGCCGGCTGCGCCGTCGTCATCTCCCACGATCGCTGGTTCCTCGACCGCGTCGCCACCCACGTGCTCGCCTTCGAGGGCGACTCGCAGGTGCGCTGGTTCGAGGGCAACGTCGAGGCCTACGAGGAGAACCGGCGCGAGCGGCTCGGCCCCGAGGCCGACCGCCCGCACCGGATCACCTACAAGAAGCTGATGCGGGCCTAGTCGCGACTGACCCCGACGTCAGCGCCGCGTGCCCCAGCGCTTGACGAGGTCGCGGTAGAGCGCCGAACGCACGGCTTTCGCGAATAGTCGGATCGCAGCAGGCCGACGTTGTCGAACAGATCGGTGCCGTCGGGGCGGTTGTCGCGCAGGTTGAAGTAGCGGTAGTCGGTGACGCCGAGCGTGCCGGAGTAGGCATGGACCGAGGCGATCGTGCTCTCGAGCTCAGCGGCCTGGCGCTCCTCGGGACGGCGAGAGTTGCTCGCGTAGCCGTTCTCGGAGATCCATACCGCGATCTCGTCGCCGAGACCGGCCTGCGGCATGAAGCACTCGCGAACCAGGGTGAGCCCTTCGATCGTCGCCTCACCGGCCGTCTGCGTCACCAGCGCCGGCGGCCAGAACAGGCCGGGGTAGAGCTGCACGCCGACGTAGTCGAGCGCGGGCCGGAAACGCGGGCCGGCGAGCGCGCCGATCGAGCGCCAGAACTCGGCATCCTCGTCGGGCAGGTAGCGGTAGGCGTAGGAGAAGCCGAGCTCGACGTCGCTCTCGCCCGATCCGGTCGAGCGCCCGCCGCGCGGTCGGCACGCCACGCACGATTGCCTCGATCGGCACCGTCGTAGGCCCCGTCCGAGGTGTTCTCGGAGATCGGCAGGTTGACCTCGTTGGTGATCGTCAGCGAGACGAGCGCCGGGTTGCGGCCCAGCGCCTTGGATGCGCGCCGGACGAACCGCCGCCAGGCGGCGATGTCGCCTTCCTGCTCGGGCTCGGGTGATATCTCACCTGCGACTCGATCGCGAAGCCGGCGCGCGCGTAGCGGCGAGCGCGAGCGGCGAAGCGCGCGATGCCGGCGTCGCCGTCCGACATGAACAGGCGGTTGAGGCGAATGACCATCGTCCGGTGCGCCGGTCGCAGCGCGCGCAGCGCAGCCGAGCGCAGCGTCGGGTCCTCGGCGACGACCTCGCCCTGGACGGTGCCGACCGTGCCGGCGAGCTGAGGCGTGATTCCGAAGCGGATGCGGTTCGGCGGCGCTGACAGCTCCGGGGGCGACGCCTGAAGGCAGAGGTCAGGCGAATCCTGGGCGCCGGCGGTCGCCGGAATGCTCGGCGCGATCAGGAGGATCAGGCCCGGCAAGCCAGAAGAGCGAGCGTCGCGGCATCCGGGCATTGTGCACCCGAGTAGCCGCGACGCTGCGCCGGTCGAGCTAGTCGTCGTCGCCGGCCTCGGTCTCGCCCGTCTCGGCTTCCTCGCCGACGACGCTGAAGTCGCGGTTGAGCTGGACGTCGACCTCGCTACCGTCGTCGAGCGTTACCTCGACCTCGTAGTAGCTCTCCTCGTCGCCCACCTCGGTCCCGCTGACGCTGCCTTCGCCGGTCGCGTCGAGCGCGGCGGCGCTGGCCTGATCCAGGGCGCTGCCGCTGATCGCGACGTCGGGACCCTCGGCCTGCATCCTCGCCGCCACCGGCGGCTGCGGCGACGCCAACTCCACCTGCGGCGACTGCAACGGCGGCTGCGGCGGCGATCAACTTGTTCTTCGTGGTCATTGCTGCCTCCATGATCGGATTATCCTCGACCATTGAAGGCGGGGTCGATGAAATAGCCGTGAAAGCGACCCGCTCAGCTCATGCGCTCGATCTCGGCCCGGATCAGCTCGCCGGTTTCGGCCGCGTGGTCGTCGTGGGAGTACTTGTGGCGGGGCCAGAAGAAGCCGCGCAGGCCATCCTTCTTCACCCTGGGAACGACGTGGCAGTGCAGATGGGGGACCGACTGGCTGACGACGTTGTTGATCGCCACGAACGAGCCCTGGGCGCCCATCGCCGGCGGGTATCGCCCGGCTCAGCAGCTGGACGTTGGCGAAGTAACGCTCGATCAGCTCGGCGGGCAGGTCGGCCGAGCGTCTCGTGATGGTCGCGCGGAATCAGCAGCGTGTGACCGTGGAAGACGGGGCCGGATGTCGAGAAAGCGAGCGAGATCTCGTCCGAGAAGACGATCTCAGCGGACTCCTGGCCCGCCGCGACGCGGCAGAACAGGCAATCGTCAGGCAATTACCGTCAGCGCGCCGGGGTCAACGGCCGAGCTCGAGCTCGGCGTGGTTGCCGATGTAGTCGCCGTCGACCTGGACGGGGAAGGCGCGCGGCTTGCCGTGCTCGTCGAGGGAGGTCGGTGACGACGCGCCCTTCGGTGACGTCGTCGAAGTGGTCGATCTGGCGATGGCCGGCTGGCGCGCAGGCCCTCGGCGAGAACGCGGGTGATGATCGGACGCCATGTCGCGCTGGGTCGCACGCTTGAGCACGGCCACCGAAAGCGTGCCGTCGTCGGGCTCGACGCCCTCGCAGACCCGGACCGGGCGCTTGCCGAAGTAGGTGAACGGATCGGAGTTCTGAGCCAGCACCGTGACGCCCTCACGAGCTCTCGCGGCCGTCGGTCTCGAAGCGCATGCGGACCGGGTTTCGCAGATAGTCCCGGTAGAAGGAGGCGAACGCGACCCAGGTGTAGAAGTAGTGGACCGCCGCGCGCCTTGAGCTTCGGGCGCTGGTCGACCTTCATCGCCGCGGTCGCGTCGAGCCCGGATCCGCACGAGAAGACGAAGTGGCGGCCGTTGGCGAGCCCGAGGTCGATCTTGCGCGGCTCGAAGCGGTCCGCGAGCCCGAGCAGGTGCTCGGTCGCGTCGACGACGTCGTTGGGGATGCCGAGGGTGCGGCAGACGACGTTGGTCGAGCCGCCGGGAAGGATGCCGACGGGGACGCCGGTGCCGGCGAGGCCGTTGGCGACCTCGTTCAGGGTGCCGTCGCCACCGAAGGCGACGACGAGGTCGTAGCCGCCGTCGCGCGCCTCGCGGCCGATCTCAGTCGCGTGGTTCTGCGCCTGCGTGGCGACCGCCTCGACCTCGTAACGCCCCTGCAGCGCGTAGACGACGAGGTTCTTGAGCCGGTCCGAGACCGTCGTCGCGTAGGGGTTGACGATGATCAGCATCCGCTTCTTGCGCGGGCGCGCGAGCTCGGGGCGCCGTGCGCACGGCTTCGCGGGCGACGGGGGAGCGGACGTGCCGGTGACGGTGCTCATCAGGTCTTGTACCCGATGGGCGCCGTCTGTGACCGCCGCAGGCGAAGCAATACTCGCAGCATCGCGCGCGGTAGTCGGTGCTCGGCGACGTCGTCGGGGACGACGCGTCGCGGAGATGGCGAGAACGTATCGCGCTCGCGTCGGCCATCGACCCGGCTGCCCGTGGCCTCGAAGTGCACGACCCCGTCGTCGACGACCTCGCGGACGAGTCCGCGTCGATCAGCAGGTCGACGTGGCCGACCACCTCCGAGAGCGTCAGGTAGGCCTGGGTCACGGCGACGTTGCCCCACATCTGCTGGGCCAGCTCGTAGGCGGTGCGGGGGCGCTCGTCGATCAGCTTGCGCAGCTTCTCGGCGCGCCGGCGGTGCATGGCGAAGCGCTGGTCGATCAGGGCGACGTGATCGGTGATCGGCTCGCCGTGGCCGGGGAGCAGGATCTCTGCCGGCAGCTCGCGCGTGCGCCGCAGCGACTCCGAGGTAGTTGACGAGCGACTTCGGCCGCTCGGTCGAGCCATCCAGGGGTCGCGCGAGCAACGGGTTCGAGGAGATCTCGGCGATCAGGTGGTCGGCGCAGATCAAGATCTCGTCGCTGCGAGTCCCAGAAGACCGTGTCCGACGGGCTGTGGCCGGGGCGGTGCTGGACCTCGAACGTGCGGTCGCGTAGGGAGAGGTGCTCGCCGTCGGCCAGCGGGCGGGTCACCTGCGCCGATGAGCCCCAGCCGCGAAAGCTGCGCGAGACGCTGCGCAGGGCGATGACGAGGTCGTCGGGGATGCCATGGCGATGCATGAGCTCGCCGGCGAACTCATCGTCGCGCTCGGTGTCGTCCTCGAAGCGCTCGACGAAGTCGACGACGAGGTCGATCGCCGCGACCTCGGCGCCCGAGCGCGCGGCGACGATCTCGACCAGGCCGAGGTGGTCGATGTGCTGGTGGGTGATGACGACGAGCTCGATCTCCTCGATCGCGTGACCGACGTCGTCGAGTTGGCGTTGCAGCTCGTCGAGCGACTTGCCGGAGTTCGGTCCAGTGTCGAACAGCGTCAGCGGCTCGTCCTCGATCAGATAGCAGTTGACCCGGCCGACAGCGAACGGGGTGGGGATGCGCAGGCGGTGGATGCCGGCCTCGCGTGCGCGCTCGAGCGCCTCCTCGGGCGTCAAGACCGTATGAACGCCGAGCACCTCGTCGCGCTTGGCCTCCATGTCTGCCTTGGAGACCAGCGACTCGAGGTTGAGGCGCAGCAGCGGCTCGGTGTTCGAGGGGCGGACGTTGAAGTGCCAGTCGGGGTAGTCGACGGAGACGCCATCGAGCCTGGTGATCTCGGCATCGCGATGCTGTTCGGCGAGCTCGTTCATCTTCGCGTCGCGGATCGGCGACCTCGGAGTTGATCTCGCCGGAGATGAAGTAACGGTCGCGCAGGGTCGCCGACCAGCGCCGAGAGCGACTCGCCCGTCTGCGAGAGGAGCTCGAGCACCAGCAGCGCCGGGATCGCGCCGCTGTCGGCGCACCAGAAGTCGCGAAAGTAGTAGTGGCCCGAGACCTCGCCGCCGAAGAGGCCGTCGTGCTCGCGCATCGCGATCTTGAAGAAGGCGTGACCGACGCGGTTGAGATGCGGGATCGCCGCCGGCGTCGGTGACGATGTCGGGCACCGCGCGGCTGGCGCGGACGTCGTAGAGGATGTCGCCGCCGGGGTCCTTGGCGAGGATCTGGCTGGGCCAGCAGCGCGGTGAGGAAGTCGCCGTCGACGAACTCGCCGCTGTCGTCGATGAAGAAGCAGCGGTCGGCGTCACCGTCCCAGGCGATGCCGAGGTCGGCGCCCTCGTCGAGGACCCGGTCGATCACGAACTGACGATTCTCGGGCAGCAGCGGGTTCGGCTCGTGATCGGGGAACTCGCCGTCGGGTACCCAGTAGGTCTCGACCAGATCGAGGCCGAGGCGCTCGAGCAGCGGGCCGACCATCGGCCCTGCCATGCCGTTGCCGCCGTCGACGACGACCTTCAGGGGCCTGATCTTCGCCGGGTCGATGAACGAGAGCACGTGGCGGTGAAAGTCGTCGTAGACGTCGACGACCTCGGTCGAGCCGCCTCCGCCGGCATCGGGCATGCCGCCGATGATCGAGGTCGCGGATCTCGCCGATGCCGGCGTCGCCCGAGAGCGCCAGCGCGCCCTCGCGAACGAGCTTGACGCCGGTGTAGGCCTTCGGGTTGTGCGAGGCCGTGACCATGGCGCCGCCGTCGAGCTCCTGCGAGCCGACGAGGAAATAGAGCATCTCGGTGCCGACCATGCCGGCGTCGATCGCCGTTGCGCCCTCGGCGACGATGCCGTCGCGAAGGCGCCGCGCCATCTCGGGTGCCTGCAGGCGCATGTCGCGGCCGAGGCCGATCCGAAGCTCGCTCGTCGGCTTGCCGCGCAGCTCGCCCAGCACCCGCGCGAAAGCCCGGCCGAGCAGGTAGTTGGTCTCTCCGTCCATCTCGCGAGCCGTAGAGCCCGCGGACGTCGTAGGCCTTGAAGATCTCCGGCTTGACGTCAGTCGTCAAATGTTCCTTTCAGCGTCTCGTAGCTCTGCTCGACCGTCTGCGGCATCACCCGCGTGTCACCGAGAACGGGCATGAAGTTCGTGTCGCCGCCCCAGCGCGGGACGACGTGCATGTGGATGTGATGCTCGACGCCCGCGCCGGCGACCCGGCCCTGGTTGAAGCCGACGTTGAAGCCGTGCGGTCCGTACTCGCCTTCGAGCACCCTGATCGCGCGCTGTGCGAGGGCCATCATCTCGGCGATCGTCGTCGGCGTCGATCTCGGCGATCGAGCCGATGTGGGCGTAGGGAGCGACCATGAGGTGGCCGTTGGTGTACGGGAAGAGATTCAGCATCACGAAGCAGAGCTCGCCCCGGTGGACGATCAAGGCGGCATCGTCGTCACCTTGCCGCGGCTTCGCGCAGAAGATGCACTCCTCCTCGAGGTCCTTCGCCGCGTCCTTCACGTAGGCGAGGCGCCAGGGAGCCCAGATCCGGTAGTTGGCCACACGGCGGCATCCTAGGGATGCCGGTGGGATCGCCGAGGTCGTGGGGCTGATATGACGCCGAGGGCAGTGAACGAGCTCCCGACGGATACGCCAGGGCGGGCGCGCGGTGGCGGCCGATGCTTGCCGCGGGCGCTCTCGCGCTTCTCGGCTTCCCCTGGCGCCGGCGGCAGCGCTGCAGCCGGCGGCGACCCGCAGGCCTACGCCCAGCAGCTCTCGCGAATCGTCTCGGCCCGGGTTCACCACACCCGGCTCTCGACCGTGCGCAACTCGAACTCGCGCCGGGTCGGGCGCTCGTTGGCGAGCCTTCACCCCAGCTGGGTCTCGGGACTGATCCGCTACGCGAAGGGCCAGCATCCGAAACACGACGAGGTTCGGAGCTGGCGCGAGATCACCCGGATCGTCCGTGCCGCCAATCCGCAGGCGGAGTTCGACGTCACCCTGAACGCAAAGCAGTACCGCGACGGCGGCGAGCTGATGCGGATGATGCAGCGCGTGCGAGCAGATCTCGACAACGACGGCTGGTTCTTCGACTTCTACTCGACCGCCTTCCGCAAGCGCCCGCGGATGATCAGGGCGGCGATCGCCTCGGCTCACGCGCACGGCGAGTGGATCGGAGGCAACGTGTTCGGGCTCTCGCACAGGCGTCCGATGCCGCTTGCGGTCGGACTTCCTCTCCGTCCAGGACTTCGGTCTCACGCTCAACCTGCCCGCGGTGCGCCGGCTGTCGGCCCAGCTGCCGGTCGTCTACCACCTCCACAACGACCCCGCGAAGCCGCGCGGCGGTGGCTGCCGTTTCATCGAGCGCTATCTCGACAGCGCGACGCCGTGCTCTGATCCGCCACCGGGCAAGACAACAGGCTCGATACGGCTTCCGTGTCTCCTACCCGGCGCTGTTTCCGGAATGCCTGCGCACGCGGCCCGGGCGGTGGCCCGGGCACCTTCCTCTATTCCTACAACGCCTTTCGCGACCCGCCGATGGTCGAGCACGATCCTGAGATTGCTCAACCGTTACGACTGAGGCGAACGCGCCCGGCGGCAGCGGCGATCAGAGCCAGCCGCGGCGGCGAAAGTAGGCGAGCATCCCGAGCAGCGCGACGAGCAGCGCGCCGCAGATGACGTAGAAGTCCTCGGAATCGCCCTCGCCGGGCACGCCGACGTTCATCCCCCAGAGGCTGGCGATCAAGGTCAGCGGCAGGACGATCACGCTGATCGAGGTGAGCACGCGGAGGATGTCGTTGACGCGGTGTGAGATGTAGGACTCGTTCGTCTCGTCGAGCGCTTCGACGACCTCCTTGTAGTTCTCCAGCATGTCCCAGATGCGCTCGTGGGCATCGACGATGTCGTCGAAGTAGACGTCGAGCTCGCGTCCCTCCTGGGCGAGGAACGGCTGCTCGAGCTTCTCGAGGTCGCGCAGCACGCTGCGCTGTGGGCGAATCACCTTGCGAAAGTTGATGATCTCCTGCTTGGCGTTGGAGATGTCGCGAACGATGTCCTCGGATCGGCTCTCCTCGAAGATCTCCTGCTCGAGCGCGTCGAGCTTGTTGCCGATCTTGCGCAGCATCGGGAAGCAGTAGTCGAAGGCGTCGTCGACGATCCGGTAGAGCAGGTAGCCCGAGCCCTGTGAGAAGTGCTGATCGCGCAGCTCCTCCTTTTGGCGGCAGCGCTCGAACAGGTACTCCACCGGCTGCAGCGGCGTATTCGGGATCGTCACCAGATAGTCGGGTCCGACGAAGATGTCGAGCTCGCCCGCGTTGAGGCGGCCGACCTGGCGATCGAAGACCGGAAAGTGCAGGACGATGAACAGGTACTCGGGGTACTCGTCGATCTTCGGCCGCTGATTTCGCGAGAGCACGTCCTCGAGGTCGAGCGCGTGGAAGTCGAACTGCTCCTCCAGCCAGGCGCATTCGAGCGGCGTCGGGCGCTCGATGTTGACCCAGCGCAGGCCAGAGCCCTGGATGACCTCGACTTGGGGCTGGCGCTCTGAGGGCTCAGCCGGCGCGGAGAGCTCGACGCCGCGTTGGCGGCGCAGCCTGGGCTTTGGAAGGCTCGGCATCGGTGCTCGTCTCGCTCTGGGACTCGTTCATCGGCTTGTGCGAAGACTAGCGGCGCCACCAGCGCCCCAGCGCACCATCGCTTGCGACCGCCGGTATGCGTTGCTATCGTGCCTGGCACATACCCGCTGCATCCAGAGGGGTGGAGGGACTGGCCCGATGAAACCCCGGCAACCACCGAAGGTCGCAAGACCCGAGGGAGGTGCCAATTCCAGCAGGCGAACAGCCTGGGAGATGTGAGTCGGAAGTCCGGTTCGGACCTCTGCTCGCAACAAGCAGAGGTTTTTTTCGTCAGTCGAACCGGAAGGAGTTCATCTCATGGCACCCACGTCACTCAGTTGCAAGGAATGTGGTTCCGCATACGCACTCGAGGCGCGATACGTCTGCGAGAACTGTTTCGGGCCGCTGGAGGTCGCCTACGACCACTCAGGCTTCGATGCGCCCGAGGCGAAGCGCAAGATCCAGGCGGGCCCGGCGGGCATCTGGCGCTACGCCGACTTCCTCCCGCTGACCGAGCGCCCGCGCGATCCGCTGCAGCCCGGGCTGACGCCGCTGGTGCGTGCCGATCGCCTCGCCGAGCGCCTCGGCCTGGGCGAGCTGTGGATCAAGAACGACGCCGCCAACCCGACCCACTCGTTCAAGGATCGCGTCGTCGCCGTCGCCCTGGCAAAGGCGCGTGAGCTCGGCTACGAGACCGTCGCCTGCGCCTCGACGGGCAACCTCGCCAATGCCGTCGCCGCACACGCCGCGGCCGCCGGCCTCGACTCCTACGTCTTCGTCCCCTCCGACCTCGAGACCGAGAAGCTGCTCGCAACGAGCGTCTACGGCACCCGTTTGATCGGCGTCAACGGCAACTACGACGACGTCAACCGCCTCTGCACGGAGCTGGCCGAGACGCGTCCCGTGGGCGTTCGTCAACGTCAACCTGCGCCCCTTCTACGCCGAGGGCTCGAAGACGATCGCCTACGAGCTGGTCGAGCAGCTGGGCTGGACCCTGCCCGACCGCGTCGTCTGCCCGATCGCCTCGGGCTCGCTGTTCACCAAGATCGGGCGCGGCTTCAGCGAGTGGCTCGAGCTCGGCCTGGTCGCGGGCGAGCTGCCGACCTTCAACGGCGCCCAGGCTGCCGGCTGCGATCCGGTCGCCGAGGCGTTCGGCGCCGGGAACGACGTCTGTCGCCCGCAGCGACCCGAGACGATCGCCAAGAGCCTCGCGATCGGCAATCCCGCCGACGGCATCTACGCGCTCGATCTGGCGCGCGAGACCGAGGGCTCGATCGATTCCGTCAGCGACGCCGAGATCCGCTCCGGCATCCGCCTGCTCGCCGAGACGACCGGGATCTTCACCGAGACGGCCGGCGGCGTCACCACCGCCGTCCTGGCCAAGCTCGCCGAGGCTGGTGCGATCGCCGCCGACGAGCGCGTCGTCGCGATCATCACCGGCGACGGCCTCAAGACCCTCGACGCGGTGCGCGAAGGGTTCGAAATGACCGAGATCGAGCCGACGCTGGAGGCGTTCGAGGCTGCGGTCGGCGAGGCCTCCTCGATCGCCGCCGCCCGTTAGATTTCCAGCTTGATGGCGGTAACGGTCAAGATTCCGGCGCAGCTGCGCGCCGTCACCGACGGGGCGGGGGAGATCGAGGTCGACGGCGAGACGGTCGGCGAAGCGCTCGATGCGGTCTTCGACGCGCACACGGACCTTCGCTCCAGGATCACCGAAGATGGGACGCTGCGGCGCTTCGTCAACGTCTACGTCTCGGGCGAGGACATCCGCTTTCAGGACGGCCTCGACACCGAGCTCTCAGACGGCGACGAAGTGACCATCCTTCCTGCCGTAGCCGGTGGCTGAAGCCGCCGAGGTTCCTGTCGCGATCCTCTGCGGCGGGCGCGGCACGCGATTGCAGGAGCGGACCCACTCGATTCCCAAGGCGCTGGTCGAGATCGGCGGCAAGCCGATCCTCTGGCACGTGATTCGCATCTACGCGTCACAAGGACATCGCCGCTTCCTCCTGCTGACCGGATACCTCGGCGACCAGGTCGAGGCGTTCGTCGCCGCCGAGCAGTGGCCCGAGCCGCTCGAGATCACGTGCCTCGAGACGGGTCTCGACACCAACACCGGCGGGCGCGTGGCGCGCGCTGCCGACCGGCTCGCGGGCGGGCGCTTCTGTCTCACCTATGCCGACGGCGTCGCCGACATCGACCTCGCGGCCCAGGTGAGCTTCCACGAGGAGCTCGGCGCGGTTGCGACGATGACCGTCGTCCGGCCCTACAGCCAGTGGGGCATCGCGCTGATCGGCGAGGACGACCACATCACCGGCTTCTCGGAGAAGCCGCGGCTCGACTACTGGATCAACGGCGGCTTCTTCGTCTGCGAGCCCGCATTTCTCGACGTGGTCGGAGACGACAGCGTGCTCGAGCGCGAGCCGCTGGAGCGCATCGCGGCGACCGGCGAGCTCGGCGCCTATCGCCACGACGGCTTCTGGGACTGCATGGACACCTACAAGGACGCGGTCACCCTCAACGACCTCTGGGAGTCGTCGCGGGCGCCGTGGCGAATCTGGGATCGCGCCGGCGATGGCCGCTCGCGGGTCTGATGGGCGTCTCGCTGGTCACCGGGGCGCGGGGTTTCGTCGGCGGCTGGCTGGCGAAGGCCCTGCTCGAGCGAGGGGAGACCGTGGTCTCCCTCGACCGCAAGCGCGCCGGCCAGCGGCCGTCGGCGATCGGGATGCTGGGAATCGAGCAGGAGCTGGTCCAGGTCGAGGGCGATCTCGTCGACGCCGACGTCGATCGCGCGCCTGCTCGCCGAGCACGACGTCGACACCGTCTTTCATCTCGCCGCCGAGGTGATCGTGGCCACGGTTCAGGCCTCGCCGGTGCGCGGTTTCGAATCGAACGTTCGCGGCACCTGGACGCTGCTCGAGGCGTGCAGGGCCCACGGGGTCGAGCGCGTGGTCGTGGCGTCGTCCGACAAGGCCTACGGCTCCCACGAGGAGCTGCCCTACCGCGAGCACTATGCGCTTCAACCGACCGCTCCGTACGAGGTCTCGAAGGCCGCGACCGACCTGATCGCTCGCAGCTATTGGCCCTCGTACGCACTGCCCGTCGCCGTCACCCGTTTCGCCAACATCTACGGCGGCGGCGATCTCAACTTCTCGCGTCTGGTGCCGGAGGCGGTGAGCGCGGTGCTTCAGGGGCGGGCGCCGGTGCTTCGCTCCGATGGCTCACCGGAGCGCGACTTCCTCTACGTCGAGGATGCGGCGGCGGCCTACGTGGCGATCGCCGACCGTCTCGATGACGACGAGGTTCGCGGTGAGGCGTTCAACGCCGGCGGCGGGCGCGCGCACCGGATCGGTGACGTTGTCGCGTTGATCTGCCGGCTCGCCGGCAGCTCGATCGAGCCCGAGATTCGCGGCAGCGGCAATCCGGCCGGCGAGATCGACCGCCAGTTCGTCGATGCGACGAAGATTCGCCGGCTCTGCGGCTGGGAACCGCAGGTCGATCTCGAGCAGGGCCTCGAGCGAACGATCGCCTGGTCGCGCGAGCACCCGGAGTCGCTCGCTCCCTCTCCGTGAACCACCTCGTGCATCGGCGATAACCGCGGGGACCTGGGCAGGAGGCCGCGCGCGCGCTGCGTAGTTGTCGGCCATCGAGTCACGAACCGCAATCACGACGGGCTTGGCGGCCACGGTGGTCAGCCTGGTCTGCTTGGCGACGTCGACGCCCGCCCACGGAGCCGTCGCGCACGTGGTCGTGCCGGGCGAGACCCTGACCGGGATCGCGGCCGTCAACGGGCTCAGCGCAGCCGACGTGGCGGCATGGAACGGCCTTCCGGCCGACTACTTCGTGATCGCGGGGGAGACGATCAACATCCCGTCGTTCGCGGAGGCGGGAGTCGTGGATCCCGCCGTGGCTGTCGCCGACCCGGCGCCGCCCGCCGCCGCGCCGGTCTACGGGCTGGCGACGATCACCGGGCCGATGGGCTCGGTGCAGCTCGATTCCGCGGCGGCGGTCGCGTTCGAGTCGATGCGCGCCGACTCGCTGGCGCAGTTCGGCATCGACCTCTTTCCCGACGGATCGCTGTCGGGCTATCGAACCTACGAACAGCAGGCATATCTCTACGACCTCTTCCTCAGCGGCCAGGGCGCACCCGCGAACCCGCCCGGGACGTCGACGCACGAGCTCGGGATCGCCATCGACCTCTCCGATCCGTCGATGCGAACCGTCGTCGACCAGATCGGGCCCAGCTATGGCTGGTACGGGATCAGCTCGGAGTGGTGGCACATCGAGTACTCCGGCTGACCGGCTGAGTCAGTCCTCGCGGCGTTCCTCGATGAACTCCTCGAGCTGCTCGCGGCGTTCCTCGGCGGCTTCGATGCGCGCCTCGCGCTGCTCGATCTCGGCGACGCTCGTGGGGCCGAGCTTCGCGGTGACGGCGACGATGACGATGGCGACGATCGCGGCGGCGACCAGGAGCGAGCCGACGACCTGAGCGAGTGTGTGAACGTCGCTCGTCCATCAGCGATCCGCCAGGAACTCGCCGGCGGAAGTCGCCCATGTGAGCGCGAACAGGACGAAGACGCCGATGCCGAGCAGCGGCAGGTAGCGGCCGGATGCGCGCCCGCGGCGCACGATCGCGACCTTGACCGCAATCAGGCTCAACAGCGCTACGCCGGCGATCGCGTGAGTCCCGCCGTCGTCGTCGAAGCCGAAGACCGAAACGCACATCAGGGCCACGACGATCGCGATGACGACGATCGCGTCACCCGAGGCCCGATGGGCGCGAGCTGCCGGTGCGGGCGCGAGGAAGGGCAGGCGCACCTTGCCGTAGCCGACGGCGATCAGGACGAGCTGGTAGACGGCGAGAGCGACGGCGACCGAAGCGAGCACGACCTTGACCTCGGTGACGTTGCCCCGCGTCAGCGTCTGAACCAGATCCTCCACGGAGTGCGACTACCCATTCAGGCCGGCTGGGCACGGGCCGTCGCGATTGCACTCGCGACGCAGCTGCGTACGACCTCGTCCGGGGCGACCGAGAAGAGCTCGGGAATCCCCGGCGACAGCTCACGCACGCCGACGCCGATGCGTGCGAGATGCATCGCTCCCAGGGTCTGCGTCCAGAGCAGGTTGGCCGTGTAGTCGGGATCGTCGAGGGCGAAGGCGCCCGTATCGACTCCGCGGCGAAGCACGTCGGCGAGCTCGCCGATGCAGGCGGCCATCCCTTGGCCGAGGCGGAGCCAGACCGACTCCGAAACGCTGCGATGAAGATCGCGCGCCGGTTGGTGCATGAGCGCCAGCGAGCAATCGAGAAACGCCGGGTAGCGCTGGCAAAAACCGGCATATGCCTCGGCCACGCGCTCGAGCTGGGTCTGCGGCTCGGACTGCGAGCCGACCGCGGTCTGCAGCAGCTCGGCGAGCTCCGACAGGTAATCGGTCATCGTCAGCACGAAGAGCTCGTCCTTGGACGAGAACTGGCGGTAGATCAGGCCGCGCGCTATGCCGACGGACTGTGCGATCTCCTCGATCGGCGCATCGCGAAAGCCGCGCTCGTCGAACAGCCGCCGCGTGGCTGCGATCAACTCGCGTTCGCGAACCTGGCGAAGGGGTGCTTTCGCCTCTGCCATGCGGCCACACAGCTAGCGCATGAGAACGTCGGGTTGACACACGTTCTCAGTTTTGGCTATGGTCCGGCCATGGTCGCTGACCCGAGCCGGAGGCGAGCGCGTGGCTGAGCGCGGGGCACAACCCAACGTGCACCCGCTGCGAGCGCGAGCGCTGCGGGCGATCAGCGCCTTCACCTCGCCGCTTCTGCCCGACGACTACCTCGAGATGATCAACCCGCTGTGGTCGACCCGTGAGCTGCGCGGCCGCGTCGAGGAGCTCGTGCCCGAGGCCGGTAACGCGACGACCGTCCTCATCCGCCCGGGACACGCCTGGCCGGGGCACGAACCCGGCCAGTACCTGCGCGTCGGCTTCGATGTCGACGGCATCCGCCACTGGCGCGCGTACTCGATCACCTCCGACCCGGGACGCCCGGACGGGTTCCTCTCGATCACCCCGAAGCTGGTCGAGGAAGGCAAGGTCTCGCCCTACGTCAACCGCGAGCTCAAGCCCGGGACGATCATCTCGCTCTCCGACGTCGAGGGCCAGTTCGTGCTCCCCGAGCCGCGGCCCGAGCGCATCCTCTTCATCTCTGCCGGAAGCGGGATCACGCCGATCATGGCGATGCTGCGCTGCCTCGAGCGCGAGGACAAGCTCGACGACGTGGTCCATCTGCACTCGGCTCCGACCACCGACGACGTCATCTTCGGCGAGCGCCTGCGCGCCCTCGACGAAGAGCAACGAAGGGCTGACGCTGCACGTCCAGCACACCCAGCAGGGCGACGGGCGCATTCGACCCACCGACCTCGACGAGCTCTGCCCGGACTGGCGCGAGCGCGAGACGTTCCTCTGCGGGCCCGCCGAGCTGATCGAGGAGTTCGAACAGCGCTGGGAGGACGAGGACCTGACCGACAAGCTTCACCTCGAGCGCTTCCAGCCGGTGATCGGCGGCGACGGCGCCGGCGGGGGAGAGGGCGGCACGATCAAGTTCCTCAAGTCCGATACCGAAGCCGAGTCCGACGGCTCGCAGCCGATCCTGGTCGCGGGCGAAGAGGCGGGCCTCGAGCTCGAGTTCGGCTGCCGGATGGGGATCTGTCACACCTGCGTCGGCACGCTGTGCTCCGGCAAGCTTCGCGACATGCGAAGCGGCGAGGTCCACGGCGAGGAGGGGGAGACGGTGCGCATCTGCATCAATGCCCCCGAGGGCCCGGTGGAGATCGACCTATGAACTTGGAAAAACGCGAACACGGGAGAACGAAATGACGACCGAGACCGAGAACCGAGACGCCGCTGAGGCAGTCGGCGAGATCGAGAACCCGCTCAACAGGCTGACCGACGAGCAGATCGAGGCGCTTGGACGCGAGTTCGACGCGATCCACGACGAGGTCTTCAACTCGCTCGGTGCCCGCGACGCGAAATACATCACCTCGATGATCGAGATGCACCGCCGGATGGCGTTGACGGGTCGCGCGCTGCTCGTCCCGTCGAAGTTCAAGGTCGCGCTGGGTTGGAGGCACGACGATGCTCTCGATGGCGAAGATCCTCGAGAACATGGAGATCGGCCACAACGTCATGCACGGCCAGTGGGACTGGATGAACAACCCCGAGATCCACTCCTCGACCTGGGACTGGGACACGGCCTCGACCAAGGAGGCGTGGAAGCACTCGCACAACTACGTCCATCACACCTACACCAACATCCGCGGTAAGGACAAGGACCTCGGCTACGAGATCATGCGCATCGACCCGCACCAGAAGTGGCACCCCGTCTACCTGCTGCAGCCCTTCTACAACGTGCTCTTGATGGCGCTGTTCGAGTGGGGCGTCGCCGTCCACGACCTCGACTTCGAGGCGATCCGCACCGGCGAGAAGTCGAAGGAGCAGGTGCGCGAGGAGCTGAAGGGGATCGCGGGCAAGGCCCGCGCGCAGATCGTCAAGGACTACATCGCGTTCCCGGCGCTCTCGGGGCTGATCATGGGCGGGATCGCGGCTGCCGGCGAGGGTGTGCGCCAGCGCCGCGGCGCGGACCTCGGGCCGAGTGCCGAAGGCGATTCGCAATCGCGCCCCGGGCGCGGTGAGAAAGCGCCTGCGCCGGCGCAGCCCGGCCCGCAACGTCGCCGACGCGCTTCGTCGATGAGTTCAAGACGTCGTTTCGCACGACCTTCTGGGCCGACGTCACGGCGAACATCGTGCGCAACTTCTGGTCCAACGCGATCATCTTCTGCGGGCACTTCCCCGACCAGACCTACTCCTTCTCCCAGGAGGAGACGGCGGACGAGTCGAAGGGCGCCTGGTACGTGCGCCAGCTGATCGGAGCGGCGAACATCGACGGCGGCCCGCTGTTTCACGTCGCCGCGGGCAACCTCTCGTTCCAGGTCGAGCACCACCTCTATCCGGACATGCCCTCGACCCGCTACGCCGAGATCGCGCCCAAGGTCCGCGACGTCTGCAAGCGATACGGGCTGCCGTACAACACCGGCCCGTTCCTGCAGCAATGGGGCATGGTCCAGCGCACGATCCTGCGCCTCGCCTTCCCCGGCGGCAAGGTCAGGCCCAAGCCGGGGCCCTACCAGGGGACCGACACGGTGCCGGGTCCGGCAGCGAGCAACGGCGGCGCGTCCGCGGCTTCGAACGGGGGCGAGTCGGCGGGATCCAACGGCTCTTCGGCCTCGAAGCCGGCGGCGACCGAGAACGTCCCGGCCGAGGTGCCCGACGACGGCGAAAGCGAGTAGCTCACGCGCCCGGCAGGATTCGAACCTGCGACCTATCGCTCCGGAGGCGATCGCTCTATCCCCTGAGCTACGGGCGCTGGGGCAGCGCAGCTTAGTGCCATCACGAGTGCGTGTGACACGAACATACGTTCTGTCCGATGATCGAGTTACCGTGAAGTCATGGCGCGTGCGGGATCGGGAAATGCTGGTGAAGCCGCCGTACTCAGCGCCTTCGTCGCTCGGGATTTCGACGTTCTTGTGCCATTCGGCGAGGGGCACCCATATGACCTTGTAGTCGCCCTCGATGACGTCTTCCTTCGGGTCCAGTGCAAGACGGCCTGGCCAAGTGGCGGCTGTTTGCTTTGGAACGCTTATGCCACCGACCACGGGAAAGGCCCGATGTCGTACGTCGGGCGCGCCGACATTTTTGGTGTCTACCTGCCGGCCCAAGAATCGGTGTACCTCGTGCCGGTGACTTCTGTGCGAACCGAGGGACGACTTCGATTGGTGCCGACGAAGAACAATCAGAGTCGAGCGAGTGCGGTTTGCCTCGGACTTCGAGATCGACCGATGGCCGCGAGCTGCGCTTCGTGGGATCGCCGGTGCGCGGCTCGACGTAAACGGCTCGCCCCGCATTGCAGCTGCAGACACTCGAGGGGTTCATAGGGTCGAGCCATGAATACGCTGCCCTTGTGGAGCTTGATCTCGTCTTCCTCGGCACCGGCGGTTCGGTGCCCACCGCGCGGCGCTCGACCGCGTGCCTGCTGGCCCGTGCCGGCGGCGACCGGCTGCTGTTCGACTGCGGCGAGGGCTCGCAGCGTCAGATGCAGCGCTCGACCGGTCTCGTTCAGGTCGATGAGATCTTCATCACCCACCTGCATGCCGACCACTACCTCGGGATACCCGGGCTGCTCAAGACCTATGACCTCAACGACCGCGAGAAGCCGCTTCGCGTCTACGGGCCGCCTGGGCTGATCGACCTCTTCGGCGCGCTCGGGCGGATCTTCGGCCGCCTGCGCTACGAGGTCGAGCTCGGAGAGCTGGAGCCTGGGGAGGCGGTCCGCCACGACGACTACGAGGTGCGCTCGTTCGAGGTCGCCCACCGCATGCGCGCCTACGGCTACGCGCTGGTCGAGGACACGCAGGCCCGGGCACCTCGACGCCGAGGCGGCTGCGCGCCTGGGCGTCACCCACGGCCCCGACCTCGGGCGGCTCCAGCGCGGGGAAGAGGTGCGAGGGCGCGAACGGCACCGTGCGCCCGGCAGACGTCATGGGCGACGAGCGCGCCGGGCGCAAGCTGGTGATCACGGGCGACACCTCGCCCTGTGAGATGACCCGCCTCGCCGCGCATCAGGCCCAGGTGCTGGTCCACGACGCGAGCTTCGCCGACGACGAGGTCGGCCGCGCGGCCGAGACCGGCCATTCGACCGCTCGCCAGGCGGCCGAGCTCGCACGCGAGGCCGAGGTCGAGATGCTGGCGCTGGTCCACGTCTCCTCGCGCTACGACGTCCGTGCGGTGCTCGATCAAGCGCGCGACGAGTACCAGCCCTCGGTGGCGCCCCGGGACTTCGACGTGATCGAGGTTCCGTTCCCCGAGCGTGGTCCGCCCCGCTTGATCGAGGGTGGAGCACGGCCGCCTCGCGAGCCGAGGCCGGATTCGGGGAACGACGCGACGTGATCGACGAGCATCTGGCGAGGCATTTGCACGTCGAGTCGCTTCGCCATCGCGATCTGCATCCCGAGCACGACCCCCATGTGCTGTTTCAGGCCTCGACCGTCGGTGCGCTGCTCGAGGGAGCCTTCGACGGTGACGTCACCTTCGGCGAGCTCGCCGAGCACGGCGATCTCGGCCTCGGCACGCTGAACGGCCTCGACGGCGAGATGATCGCCGTCGACGGCGAGTTCTTTCGTGCCGACACCGAGGGCAACGTGGAGGCGATTCCGGCGACCGAGCGCACCCCGTTCGCGGCGCTCGCCTGGTTCGAGCCGTCGGTGCACAAGGAGATCGAGGGGCCGCTCGAATACGACGAGTTCCTCGCCGAGCTCGACGTCGTCGCCGCTGACGACAGCGCCGCGTGCGCGCTGCGAATCGACGGCGAGTTCGAGTTCGTGCGAGCGCGCTCGGTGCCTCGCCAGCTTCCGCCGTACCGGCCGCTGGCCGAGGTGGTGGCCGACCAGAGCGTCTTTCAGTTCGACGAGATCTCGGGAACGCTCGTCGGTTTTCGCTTCCCCGGCTACGCCTCCGGCCTCGAGGTCGAGGGCTTTCACCTTCATTTCATCTCGGACGATCGCGGCTGCGGCGGCCACGTGCTCTCGTGCTCGCCGCTGCGCGTCCGCGCGGGCTTCGACCTCGCCGGTGAGCTGCACGTCGAGCTTCCGCCCGGCGTCGACCTCGAGTCGGCACAGCTCGACGCGCAGACGCGCGGCGCGCTCGGCAGGCTCGAGCGCGACGGCTGACCGGCGCGGCGCTCAGCCCAGCGGCGCCACCTGGTCGGCGATCGAGTAGGCGAGCTCGCGCGCCTTGTCCTCCTGGAGAAAGTGCTTTGCCCCGAGCAGCTCCGGGTCTGAGACGCCGACGACCTGCTTGGCGATCTCGAGCTGGTCGAGGCCGAGCGCCGGGTCGAGCTCGCCCCAGATGATCCGGGCCGGATAGCTGCGCTTTGCAAGCCCGGTCCAAAGCAGCTCGCGTTTCTCCTCGGTGAGCTCGAACCCGCGCATGATCCGCAGGAAGGCGCGGCCGCGGTCGCCGCGCACGAGCAGCTCGCGGTGCGCATAGATCTCAGCCGTGGAGACCGCACGGCGGTCGGCGATGCCCTGAGCTCGAAACAAGGCTGCGAACAGCGGCGGCGGCGTCATCCGCAGCCAGAGCTCGCCGATGCCGCGAATCGAGAACGGGTGCATCGTCCACGGCCGACGGAAGGTTGCGGGATCGAGCATCGAGTTGAGGATCGTGAGCGAGAGCACCCGCTCGGGGTTTCGCACGGCCCATTCGCATCCGATCGGCCCGCCGATGTCGTGCACGACGAGGTGGCAGCGATCGAGCTCGAGCGCGTCGATCGCCTCGCCGGTCCAGCGCGCCAGGCCGCTCCAGCTGTAGTCGAACCCGTCGGGACGCTCGGCGAGCCCGAGGCCGGGGAAGTCGAAGGCGATCGCGCGCAATCCCTGGTCGGCGAGCGGCGGGATCACCTTGCGGTACAGAAACGAGCTGGTCGGAACGCCGTGCAGGAGGACGACGTTGGGCCCCTCGCCCTGCTCGCGAACGAAGCTGCGAACGCCGCCGGCGGCAAAGCGGCGCCCGGCGGCGCTGTGGATGTCGATCAGCTCGGCGACCTCGGCCTTCACGCCAAAGATCATTACCGCAACGTCGGCGCAAAGTCCGAAGCCGGCCCGCCGGCGGGCGCCTTCGCCCTTGCTAGGGTGACTACGTCGGTTCCTTTAACCAGGTCCAGTGAGGCCAGGAAGGGGCGCGTATGCCAGTCGAACCCAACAGGGTCGTGCTCGATCACGACGATTTGCGCCGCACGCTCGTGCGGATCGCACACGAAATCGTCGAGAAGAACCCCGAATCGCAGTCGCTTGCGCTCGTCGGGATCCACACTCGCGGCGCCGTGCTCGCCCGCCGCCTGCACACTTTGGTCGGCGAGCTGACCGGCTACGAGGTTCCGCTCGGCGATCTCGACATCTCCTTCTATCGCGACGACATTCCAGGCCGCGACCCCGGTGCCCAGCCGATCGTGCACTCATCGCATCTCGACTTCGACCTCGACGGGCGCACGGTGGTCTTGGTCGACGACGTGCTCTTCACCGGGCGCACGGTCCGCGCCGCGATCGACGCCCTCTTCGACTACGGGCGGCCCGAGCGCGTCCAGCTCGCCGTGCTGGCCGATCGCGGCCACCGCGAGCTGCCGATCCGCCCCGACTACGTCGGCAAGAACCTGCCGACCTCTCGCGAGGAGCGCGTCTTCGTCCATCTCGAAGAAAGCGACGGAAACGACGAGGTCACGATCGCAGCAGCCGACGGCCGAGACGCCGGGGCCCGGCACGCCCGCCGGAGCCGGGGCCGGTGAGCGCCTGTGAAGCATCTGCTCGCAATCGAGGAGCTCGAGCGTGCGGACGTCGAGCGGATCATGTCGCGGGCCTCGAGCTTCGCCGAGATCGGCCGGCGCGACATCAAGAAGGTGCCGACGCTGCGCGGGCGCACCGTGGTCAGCCTCTTCTACGAGTCGAGCACCCGCACCAGCTCCTCCTTCGAGCTCGCCGCCAAGCGCCTCTCCGCCGACGTCGTCTCGATCAAGTCCTCGGGATCGGCGGTCGAGAAGGGCGAATCGCTCAAGGACACGATCGCGACGCTCTCCGCCTACGGCCCGGAGGCGATCATCATCCGCTCGCCGCACGCCGGCGCCGCCAAGCTGGTCACGCAATGGACGCCCGCCAGCGTCATCAACGCCGGCGACGGCAAGCACGAGCATCCCAGCCAGGCGCTGCTCGATGCCTACACCCTGATCGACCGTTTCGGCTCCCTCGACGCAAAGAAGATCTGGATCGTCGGCGACGTGCTGCACAGCCGCGTCGCGCGCTCCTGCGTCCTCTGCTTTCAGATGATGGGCGCGCAGGTGACGGTCTGCGGGCCGCCGACCCTGATCCCGCGAGGGATCGAGCAGGAGTTCGGCTGCGCGGTCAGCTACGACCTCGACGATCTCGGCGAGGCGGACGTGGTCTACGCCCTGCGGATGCAGCGCGAGCGCATGAACGAATCGTTCGTGCCCTCGCTGCGCGAGTACGCGGCCAACTACCAGATCGACTCCCGCCGGCTCGGCCCGCGCCAGCTGCTGATGCACCCGGGCCCGGTCAATCGCGGCGTCGAGCTCTCGCCCGAGGTGATCGACGGGCCCGCCTCGCTGATCACCGCCCAGGTCGAAAGCGGCTTGGTCGTTCGCATGGCGGTGCTGTACGAACTGCTCGCCGGCGGCAGCGAGCCACGCGCGGCCACCAGCGCCGACGCCGAGCTTCCGGCCCCGACCCCGATCGGCGAGCCCGCGTAATGGCCGACAGAGCGATCTCCTCCCTCGACTGGCGAGGGACCGATTTCGAGCCCGCGGGCGCACTGGTGATCCGCGATGCCGCGGTGCTCGACCCGCGCACCGGCATCGACGGTCGCCACGACATCGTCGTTCGCGATGGCGAGATCGCCGAGCTCGCCGCTGCCGGATCGGGGCAGCCGACGACGCCGAGGTGGTCGAGGCCGATGGGCGCGCCGTATTCCCGGCCTTCTTCGACCCGCACGTGCATCTGCGCACGCCAGGGCGCGAGGACAAGGAGGACATCGAGACCGGTTCGCGCGCGGCGGCCGCCGGCGGCTTCTGCGGCATCGTCGCGATGGCGAACACCGAGCCGCCCGTCGACATGGCCTCGCACGTCGGCGCGCTTCGCGAGCAGGCGCGCGAGCAGGCCGCGATCCCGACCGGGTTCATGGCGACCGTCACCCGCGAGATGAAGGGCCGCGAGCTCTCCGAGATGGCCGATCTCGCCGACGCCGGCGCGGTCGGCTTCTCCGACGACGGCCTCCCGATTCAAAGCGCGCGGGTGATGCGCCGCGCGCTTCAGTACCAGCGCCTCGTCGGCCTGCCGATCGCGCTGCACGAGGAGGACGCCGAGCTCTCGGCGGGCGGCTCGATGCACGAGGGCGCCGTTTCGGCAGGGCTGGGCGTGACCGGCATCCCCTCGATCTCGGAGTCGACGATGATCGCTCGCGACTGCGCGCTCGCCGCCTACGAGGAGGCCCGCATCCACGTTCAGCACCTCTCGGCGCGGGAATCGGTCGCGGTCGTCGAGCAGGCCAAGGCCGCCGGGGTCGAGGTCACCTGCGAGGCGACGCCGCACCACCTGACCCTGACCGACGAGGAGGTGCGCAGCCTCGACTCGCGCTTCAAGATGAATCCGCCGCTTCGCACCGAGGCCGACCGCCAAGCGTTGATCGACGGTATCCGCTCGGGCACGATCGACTGCATCGCGACCGACCACGCGCCGCACACGTCGAGCGAGAAGGAGGTCCCCTTCGAGCAGGCGGCGATGGGTGTGATCGGCCTCGAGACGGCATTCTCGGTGCTCTACACCGAGCTCGTCCTGCCCGGGGTGCTCGAGCTCGCGACCATCGTCGAGCGGCTCGGCGGCGGCGCCGCGGCGCTCGGCTTCGCGACGCCGAAGATCGCGCCCGGCGAGCAGGCAAACCTCGTGCTCTGCGATCTCGAGGCCGAGTGGGAAGCCGGTGCCGAGGGCTGGGAGAGCCGCTCGGACAACTCGTGCTTTGCCGGCCGATCGCTGCGCGGACGCGTGCTGATGACCGTCGCCGCCGGCCGAGTCGCCTACAGGCAGCGAAGCTTTGCCATGGGTGTCGCGTCGTGAGCGCCGCAGACTGCCGGTGCTTGATGAGCGGTGCTCACGACGCGGCGCCCTCCAGTGATTCGGGTGTCGCGTCGTGAGCGCCTCGAAGCTCGACCCGGCGCGGGCCGCGCTGATCGTGATCGACATCCAGGAGGCATTTCGCAAGGCGCTGCCGAACTTCGAGCAGGTCACGGATGCCGCCGCGACGCTGGTGCAGGGCGCGGCTGCGATCGGCATCCCGGTCGTCGTCACCGAGCAGTATCCGAAAGGGCTCGGGGCCACCGTGGAGGAGCTCGCGCGCCACATTCCCGCGGACGCCGAGACGATCGAGAAGACCAAGTTCTCCGCGGTCGAGGCCGACGGTTTCGACCTCGGTGAGCGCGAGCAGGCGGTCGTCTGTGGAATCGAGGCCCACGTCTGCGTCAACCAGACCGTGCTCGACCTGCTCGACGAGGACGTCGAGGTTCACGTCGCGGCCGATGCGGTCGGCTCGCGCGACCGAGGCCAACCGCGAGATCGGGATCGCGAAGATGGAGCGCGCCGGAGCATTGATCACCAGCGTCGAGATGGCCCTGTTCGAGCTCCTCGGCGGCGCCGATGCCGAGGCCTTCAAGCAAGTGCAGGCGCTGGTCAAATGAGCGCGCGCCAGGAGGGCTACGTGCTGTTGGAGGACGGAACCAGATTCGAGGGCGATCTCTGCGCCAGCGGCGGCGAGGTCTGCGGCGAGGTCGTCTTCAACACCGCGATGACCGGCTATCAGGAGGCCGTCAGCGATCCCAGCTACGCCGGGCAGATCATCACCTTCACCTATCCGCTGGTGGGCAACTACGGCGTCGCCGCCGAGGCGATGGAGTCCGATCGCGTCCAGGCACGAGCCGTGATCATGCGCGAGGCGAAGAACGGCGAGGACCACGCCGATGCCGAGGGCGGCTGGCTCGACTGGCTCGCCGCCTGCGGCGTGCCGGCGATCAGCGGCGTCGACACGCGCTCGCTCGTTCGTCACATCCGCGATCGCGGCGCGATGCGCGGGGGGCTGTTCTCGGCCGAGGTCGCCGAGGCTGACGCGCGCGCGCAGATCGCCGCGGAGCCCTCGATGACCGGCGCCGACCTCGCGCGCACGGTCAGCCCCGAGCAAGCAATCGAGCTCGACGGCGACGGCCCGCACGTGGTCGCGCTCGACACCGGGATCAAGCACAGCATCATCCGCCAGTTTCGCGAGCGCAACTGCCGCCTGACCCTGCTCCCCTGCGGAGCGTCCGCCGAGACGGTGCTCGCGGCGGATCCGGATCTGGTCTTCCTCGCCAACGGCCCCGGCGACCCCGCCGCCCTCGACTACATCAGCGACACCGTTCGAGGCGTGCTCGGCAAGAAGCCGGTCGTCGGCATCTGCCTCGGTCACCAGCTGCTGTGTCGCGCCGTCGGCCTCGAGACGTTCAAGCTGCCGTTCGGCCATCGCGGCGCCAACCATCCGGTCAAGGACCTCGAAGACCGGCAAGATCGACATCACCTCGCAGAACCACGGTTTCGCCGTGCGCCCGCCCGATGGCGGCGAACGGATCGAGGGCGACGAGCCGGTCGCCTGGGAAACCGACTTCGGCGTCGCCGAGCTCACCCATCTCAATCTCTACGACCGCACGGTCGAAGGGCTTGCGCTGCGAGACGTGGCCGGCTGCACCGTCCAGCACCACCCCGAGGCAGGCCCGGGGCCGCACGACGCGCGGTACCTGTTCGATCGGTTCTTGGAGCTGGCGGATGCCTAGGCGCGACGACCTCGAGAAGATCATGCTGATCGGCTCCGGGCCGATCGTGATCGGCCAGGCGGCGGAGTTCGACTACTCGGGCGTGCAGGCGTGCAAGGTGCTGCTCGAGGACGGCTACGAGGTCGTGCTCGTCAACTCCAACCCGGCGACGATCATGACCGACCCGGAGTTCGCGCACCGCACCTACGTCGAGCCGCTGGAGCCCGAGTACGTGGCCCGGATAATCGAACGCGAGCGTCCCGACGCGCTGCTGCCGACCCTCGGCGGCCAGACGGCGCTCAACCTCGCCAAGGCGCTTCACGACGACGGCACGCTCGCCAAGTACGACGTCGAGCTGATCGGTGCCGACTACGAAGCGATCCACCGCGCCGAGGACCGCGAGGCCTTCCGCGAGACGATGGCGGGCGCCGGGCTGCAGGGTGCCGTGGTCGGTGATCGTCGGCTCGGTGGGCGAGGTCGAGAGGGGGCTCGCCGCGGGCGAGATCGAGCTGCCCGCGATCGTGCGTCCCGCGTTCACGATGGGCGGCCAGGGCGGGGGAGTGGGCCACACCGCGACCGAGCTGCTCGGCGTCGTCTCCGAGGGCCTTGCGGCGAGCCCGATCAACCAGGTCCTCGTCGAGGAGTCGGTGCTCGGCTGGGGTGAGTTCGAGCTCGAGGTGATGCGCGACCGAAACGACAACGTCGTCATCATCTGCTCGATCGAGAACGTCGATCCGATGGGCGTCCATACGGGTGACAGCGTCACCGTCGCACCGGCCCAGACGCTCACCGACTCGCTCTATCAGGAGCTGCGAAACCAGGCGATCGCGGTGATCCGCGCCGTCGGCGTCGAGACCGGCGGCTCCAACGTCCAGTTCGCGGTCAGCCCGGACACCGGCGAGATCGTCGTCATCGAGATGAACCCTCGCGTCTCGCGCTCTTCCGCCCTGGCCTCCAAGGCAACCGGCTTTCCGATCGCGAAGATCGCCGCCAAGCTCGCCGTCGGCTACGCGCTCGAAGAGGTCGACAACGACATCACCGGGATCACGCCCGCCTCGTTCGAGCCCACGATCGACTACGTGGTGACCAAGGTGCCGCGGTTCGCCTTCGAGAAGTTCCCGGGCTCGGAGGGCGAGCTGACGACCCACATGAAGTCGGTGGGCGAGGCGATGGCGATCGGGCGCACGTTCCGCGAGTCCTTCGCCAAGGCGATGCGCTCGCGCGAGCTCGACTCGCCCGCCCGACGTGCCCGATGACGTCGAGGCGATCCTCGCCCGCCTCGCGACACCGAGCTCCGACCGCTTCGACCTCGTGCTTGCGGCCTTCGAGCGCGGTGCCACGGTCGAGCAGGTCGGCGCGAAGACCGACGTCGACATCTGGTTCCTGCGCGAGCTCGCAGACGCTGGCGACCGAGGGCGACGGCAGCGGCGGCCTCGACCGCACCTACCGCTCGGTCGACACCTGCGCCGCCGAGTTCGAAGCGCGCACGCCGTACTACTACTGCGGTCATGAGCGAAAGGCTCCGCTGGCTGGGGAGGTGCGCCGCGGCGAGCGCGAATCGGTCGTGATCCTCGGCTCCGGCCCCAACCGCATCGGCCAGGGCATCGAGTTCGACTACTGCTGCGTGCACGCGGCGATGACCGTGCGCGAGTCCGGCCGCGACGCGGTGATGATCAACTGCAACCCAGAGACGGTCTCGACCGACTACGACACCTCCGACCGCCTCTACTTCGAGCCGCTGACCGCGGAGGACGTGCTCGCCGTGATCGAGGTCGAACAGCCCGAGGGCGTGATCGTCCAGTTCGGGGGTCAGACCCCGCTTAGATTGGCGAAGGCGCTGGAGGAGGCGGGCGTGAGGCTGCTCGGCACGCCCGTCGACGCGATCGACCTCGCCGAGGACCGCGGTCGCTTCGGGGCCCTGCTGCGCCGCCTCGAGATCGCGCATCCGCCCTATGGCACCGCGACCTCCGCCGAGGAGGCGTCGGTGATCGCCGAGGATGTCGGCTTCCCGCTGCTGGTGCGTCCCTCCTACGTGCTCGGCGGGCGGGCGATGGAGATCTGTTACTCGGTCGACGACCTCGCCCAGTACCTCGAGCGCCACGTCAAGGCCGACCAGGCCCATCCGCTGCTGCTCGATCGCTTCCTCGAAGACGCGATCGAGGTCGACGTCGACGCGCTGTGCGACGGCGTCACCTGCGAGGTCGCGGGGATCATGCAGCACGTCGAAGAGGCCGGCGTGCACTCCGGCGACTCGGCCTGCGTGATCCCGCCGATGAGCCTCGGCGAGCAGATGCTGACCGAGATCCGCGCCACCACGCAGCGGCTTGCGCTCGAGCTCGGCGTGATCGGGCTGATCAACATCCAGTACGCGGTCGCCGGCGGCAAGCTCTACGTGATCGAGGCCAATCCGCGTGCATCGCGGACCGTTCCATTCGTCTCCAAGGCGATCGGAGCGCCGCTGGCGAAGATCGCCTGCCGGCTGATGCTGGGCGCGGAACTGTCGTCGATCGAACTGCCGTCGATGCAGAACGGCCACGTCTCGGTCAAGGAGGCGGTGCTGCCGTTCGCGCGCTTCACCGGCACCGACAGCGTCCTCGGCCCGGAGATGAAGTCGACGGGCGAGGTCATGGGCATCGCCGGCGACTTTCCGACGGCCTACGCCAAGGCCCAGGCCGCGGCGGGCGTTTCGCTGCCCAGCGCAGGGCACGCTGTTCATCACCGTCACCGACACCGACAAGGCGGCGGCGAGCGAGCTCGCGGCCCGCTTTCACGACCTCGGCTTCAAGATCGTCGCCACCCGCGGCACGGCGCAAGCGGTCTCGCGCATGGGGATCCCGGTCGAGGCGATCAACAAGATCGGCGAAGGCTCCCCACACGTCGTCGACTACATCCGAAACGGCGAGGTCGACATCGTCATCAACACGCCGACCGGCAGCGGCGCGCGCTCGGACGGCTATGAGATCCGCAGCGCCGCGGTTCGCCGTGGGATCGCCTGCATCACGACGATGACCGGAGCCTCAGCGGCGGCGCGGGCGATCTTCGCGGCCCGTCAGGGCCCGGCCGAACCGGTCTCGCTGCAGGAGCTGCACGGGATCTCGGCGGCGCCGACGCGTCCGCCGCCGTCGCAGCGTCACGGGGCAACAGGTAGAGGCCGAGCGGTGAGCGAGCGGGTGCTGGCGCCCTTCGGGCGCCGCACTTGCGCGGTCGTTTCGAACTTGGCGACGGGCGGCTACCGGATCGTCTCCGCGCTCGATGCCGAGGGGCCGCTGCCTCGCGCGGGGCAGTTCTACATGCTGGCCACCGACGGCTGGGGCGGGCCCGACGGGCCGGCCGTACCTGCCGCGCGCATTCTCGGTCGCCGACGCGGCGCTCGAGGCCGATGGAGTGCGACTCGACTTCCTGCTCGAGCAGGTGGGACCGGGCACCGATCGCCTTGGCGAGCTTCGGCCAGGGCGACTCGCTGCACCTGACCGGGCCGCTGGGGCGGCCGTTCTCGGCGATCGACGGAGCTCGCGCCCGGCGCGGCAGGAGCGGTTCTCGTCGGCGGTGGCATCGGCATCGCGCCGCTGGCCCTGCTGCGCCGCGAGCTCTCCGACCGCGGCATCGCGCAGCGTGTGCTGCTTGGCTTTCGCAATCGCGAGCATTCAGGCGGGCTCGAGCCTGTTCGACTGCTCCGAGGTGCGAACGGCATTCGAGGACGGCCACGCCGGCCACCGCGGCTACGTCACCGACCTGCTCGCGGTCTTGCTCGCGGGTGACGATGCCGCCAGCGCTGCCGTCTTTGCCTGCGGGCCGCCGGCGATGCTGGAGGCGGTGCGAGCGCTGTGCGCCGAGCGCGCGGTCGCCGCGGAGCTGGCGATGGAGACGCCGATGGCCTGCGGCTTCGGCTCCTGCTTCGGCTGCGCCGTGCCGGTCAAGGATGGCGGCTACATCCGGCTCTGCGTCGACGGGCCCGTGGTCAACGCCGCCGACGTCGAGACCGCGCTCGTCGCCGGGAGCGGGCATTGAGCGCCGCAGCCCGACCTCGGCCTCGAGCTCTGCGGCATCCGCCTCGCCCACCCGGTCATCAACGGCTCCGGCACCTTCGACGCGATCGCCGCCCGGCGTGCATTCGGCGACTCCCTCGACGAGCGCTTTCCGTTCAGCATGTTCGTCTCGAAGACGATCACGCCGGAGCCTCGGGCCGGCAACCCGCCGCCGCGCCTGTACGAGACGCCGTCGGGAATGGTCAACTCGATCGGCCTGCCGAACAAGGGCCTCGAGGGCTTTCTCATTCACGACCTGCCTCAGCTGGCGCGCCTCTCGGTCCCCCTGTGCGTCTCCGTCATGGCTCCGAGCAGCGACGGCTTCGCGACGCTGGTAGAGCGAGTCGGCTCGCGCAAGGAGGTCGCCGCGATCGAGCTCAACGTCTCCTGTCCCAACGTCGAGTCCGGCCTCATCGTCGGCGAGCAACCCGCGGAGATCGTCGCCCTGCTCGAGCAGCTGCGCCCACGGAGCGAGAAACCGCTGATCGTGAAGCTGACGCCCAACGTCGCCGATCCGGCCGCGATCGCCGCCGCGGCCGAGGAGGGAGGCGCCGACGCGGTCTCGTTGATCAACACGCTGCGCGCCGGCGGCCTCGACCCCGTAACGTTGCGTCCGTGGCTGGGCGCCGGCAGCGGCGGGCTCTCGGGCCCGGCCGTCCGCGCGCTTGCGCTCGATCAGGTGCGCCGGGTATGCGCCGCGGTCTCGGTTCCGGTGATCGGCATGGGCGGGATCGAAAATGGCGCCGACGCGCTCTCCTTCCTGGCGCAGGGGGCGACGGCCGTGGCGGTCGGGACGGCCAGCTTCCGCGATCCGATGGCGGCTGATCGAGTCCGCCGCGAGCTTGCTTCGGAACTGCCGCAAAGGGGCATGCCGGGGCTTCCACTGGCCTCCTGTGCCTTCGACCTCGACCTGAGGTCGAAGCGAATATCGCCAAAAACGGCCGATACCCCCTTGCGCCTCGCCGCACCCGCGGATATACTCGCCGCCGCCGATGGCGACCGCTTCCGTCGACACCTCAATGGCCGTTCCCGAGAGAACTCGCGAACAGCGCATGAAGGCCCTCAACCGGGCCAATGAGATCCGCTCGGCGCGGGCTCAGCTCAAGCGCGACCTGAAAGCGGGCAAGGCGAGAATCGAAACGCTGCTGCTCGATCCGCCGGAGTACGTGCTCTCGGCCAAGGTCTTCGACATGATCCTCGCGGTGCCGAAGTATGGCCGCGTCAAGGCGAACAAGATCCTCGGCCAGTGCCGGATCTCACCGTCGAAGACGATCGGCGGCCTCTCCGAGCGACAGCGCGCCGAGCTGGTCCAGTTCCTCAGGCGTTAAGCCGGAATCCCGATACCGCCGACGCCGCGCTTAGGCTCACGCCCGTGGCCAAGGTCTTCGTCATCACCGGCCCCTCGGGGGTCGGCAAGGGCACGTTGATTCGCATCCTGCGCGAGCGCCTGCCCGAGCTCGAGCTCTCGACCTCGGCGACGACCCGGGCTCCGCGCGAGGGCGAGCGCGACGGCGTCGACTACCACTTCCTCAGCCGCGAGGAGTTCGCGCGCCGTGCCGACGAAAACGACTTTCTCGAGCACGCTTCCTACAGCGGCAACCGCTACGGAACCCTGCGCTCCGAGGTCGAGCGGCGCCTCGAGGCCGGCCATTCGGTCGTGCTCGAGATCGAGGTCCAAGGGGCGCGGCAGGTACGCGCGGCGATGCCCGAGGCCGTGCTGGTGTTCATCGCGCCGCCGGATCCCGGCAGCGCTTCGCCGGCGCCTGGAGGGCAGGGGGACGGACGATCCCGAGGCGATCTCCGAGCGCCTGCGCACGGCCGAGATCGAGCTCGACGCCCAGGAGGAGTTTCAGCACGTCGTCTGCAACGACGAGGTCGATCGCGCTGCCGACGAGCTGGAGCGCATCGTGCGTGACGAGCTCGCCGATTGAAGGTCTCCAGCGCTCAGTCCCTACAATCAGCCCCGATGATCAAGCCACGAGTAGACGAATTGCTGGAGCGGACCGACACCCACTACGCGGCGGTGCTGGTCGCGGCCAAGCGCGCCCGCCAGCTCAACAGCTATTACCGCGCGCTGGGCGAGGGCAGCTACGAGGAGTACACGCCGCCGATGGTCGACACGAACACGACCAACTACCTCACCATCGCGCTGGAGGAGCTCGCCGCCGGCAAGATCGGCTACCACTACCGGGATCGGTCGTAAGACCGCCCGGATCGGTCGCGGGGCAATGAGATGGCCCGCATCCTCCTTGGCGTCAGCGGCGGCATAGCCGCCTACAAGGCGCTCGAGTTCGCCCGTTTGGCGACGAAGGCCGGACACGGAGTTCGCGTCGTGATGACACCGGCGGCGACGCGCTTCGTCGGCGCCGCGTCGTTCGAGGGCATCGTCGGCGCACCGGTGCTGATCGAGGAGTTCGACCGCGATCCGATGCGCGGGGCCTTCCCCGGCGACCCGGCGCCGGCACACGACCCGATCGGCCATCTCGAGCTCGTCGCCAACGCCGACGCGATGCTGGTCGCGCCTGCTTCCGCGAACACGCTCGCAAAGCTCGCCGCCGGGATCTGCGACTCGATGCTGACGACGTCGTTTCTCGCGACCACAGCGCCTCGGCTGGTGGCGCCGGCGATGAACGACCGCATGTACGCCGACGCCGCCACCCGAGACAACGTCGCCACCCTGCGCGGTCGGGGGATCACCATCATCGAGCCGGAGGCGGGCGCGCTTGCCTCGCGTGGCGAGCACGGCGTCGGCCGGCTTGCGGCGCCGGAGCGGCTGCTGGCCGAGGTCGAGGCCGTGTTGGGCGCTCACGGGGGCAGCTGGGACGGGCTGCGGGTGCTGGTCACCGCAGGCGGCACCCGCGAGCCGATCGATGTGGTGCGCTACATCGGCAATCGCTCGAGCGGGCGCATGGGCCTCGCCCTCGCCGCTGCGGCGAAGCGTCGCGGCGCGCAGGTGACGCTGATCAGCGCAAACGTCTCGCTCCCGGTCGCGGCCGGGATCGACGTCGTCGAAGTCGAGACGACCGCGCAATTGGCCGAGCGCGGTCGAGCACGCGGTTCGCCGATGCCCATGTGCTGTTGATGGCCGCGGCGCCCGCGGACTTTCGCGCGGCCTCGCCCGAAGCCGGCAAGCTCTCTCGCAACGCAGACGCCGGACTCGATCTACGGCTGGAAGCCACCGAGGACATCCTCGCGGCCGTGACCGCGGGTCGCAGCGCCGAGCAAACGGTCGTCGGGTTCGCCGCCGAAGCCGGTCCCGACGCGATCGACCGGGCCCGGGCCAAGCTCGAGCGCAAGGCCGTCGACGCGATCGTCTTCAACGACATATCGCGCCCCGAGATCGGCTTCGATTCGAGCGACAACGAGGTGACGATCCTCGAGCGTGACGGCGAGCACCATGTGCCGCTTGCGTCGAAGGACGCTGTCGCCGAGGCGATCTTGGAGCGGGTGGAGCGCATGCGTGCCGGAGACCGCACGGTGGAGCTGAAAATCCGGGCCCTTGGCGCCGATCGCGCCGGGCACGACAGCCCGAAATCGAGGCTGACAGCCGAGCCGAACTGGGCTAAAATTGCCGTGGCTTTACGGCTACCCGCGACGATGTCCAAGAGCAGAAGCACAGCAACTCAGCCAGGAGCACGGGATCGTGCTGACCCAGATCTCCGAGGGCATGGTCGCGCTGCTCAAGGATTACTACGGGGTCGGACCCACCCAGGCCAAGACCTACTACCAAGACGACCTGGTCGTCTGTGTGCTTCGTGGCGGCTTTACGCGGGTGGAGCAGACGCTTCTGGCGGGCGATCGCGGCCACGCGGTGATCGAGCAACGGATGGCCTTCCAAGAGGTGATGCGCGAACGCTTCGAGGCGGTGATCCAGCACGCCACCGGGCGGTCGGTGATCGGATTCATGAGCGGCAACCAGCAAAAACCCGACATGATCTGCGAGGTCTTCGTGCTCAGCCCGACGAACCTCGTCGAAGAGGCGGAGTTGCGCGCTGCCGGCACGGCCTGAGCGGGCGGCGGCTGTCAGCTGGCGGCGTTTGCCCTTTTTTTCCGGCCGACCGAGCGCTATCCTTGAAGACCGGAGGGCATTCGCCTCGGGGTTCAGCCCCATTGCACGAGCTGAGCAGCGCCGCCTGACTTCCGCGCCGTTTCGAAGTCCCGCGAGGAGGTGTGATTGTGCCCGTGTTCCCGTCGCCACCCGATCGGCCGTTACCCACCTGCGAGACAGGCGACGACGAGCTCATGCGCCGTGTGCAGGGCAACGATCCGTACGCGTTCGCTCGGCTCTACGACCGCCATGTCGCCCCTGCCTACCGGGTCGCACGCGGCGTTTGCGGCGACGCGAGCCGCGCCGAGGATGCCGTTCAGGAGGGGTTCCTCTCGATCTGGCGCGGTCGCGACAGCTACCGGCCCGGGCAGTGCTCATTCAGGGGCTGGGCGATGAAGGTGGTCCGCAACCGCGCACTCGACGCCCTGCGCCACGACGCCGCTGCCAGACGGCCCGAGCTTGCCGAGCTCGACGAGGTCGGCGCCCAACGGGCCAGATCATCGGGCTCGCCGGAAGAATCGGTGATCGCGCGCAACGACAACGATGCGATGTTGGCTGCCCTGCGACGGCTGCCCGATGCTCAGGCCGCAGTGATCATGCTTGCGTTCTTCGGCGAGTTGACGCACACCGAGATCGCGGCGCAGTTGGCGCTCCCGGAGGGAACGGTGAAGGGACGCATGCGGCTTGGGTTGAAGAAGCTCCGCGTGCAGCTGGATGCATGGCGAGATCGCGGTCGAGCAATCGGGCTGACGAGTGATCTGCCGCGCTGGTTTTCGCGTAGACGTAGTGCGAACTTGGGATGGTTCGCCTCAGCCGGCCCCCTTGACATCCAGCGGATACCCCCCATGTGCTGGCAAACGGCCGGTCGCTCCCGCCGCCGCCCAACCCTCACCGGGCGGCGGTCGGGGGCATTTCGTCGTTGCGCTCGGCTTTTGACAGGATCGCGCTCAGCCGGACTTGCCCCGCTTTCTAAGATGAAGGCATGGACCTTCGAGGGCGATACCTACACCCTCTACCGGCGCGGAATCGAGCTCTTGGAGGACGGCAGCTTCGATGCCGCCACCGAGCCGCTGGCCGAGGTCGCCCGTCGTGACCCGGAGAAGACCTCTGTGCGCGAGGCGCTCGGCCGTGCCTACTTTCGCAACCGCCAGTTCGCCGAGGCGGCGGCCGAGTTCGAGGCGGTGGTCGAGGTGCGTCCGGTCGACGACTACGCCCATTTCTGCCTCGGTCGCGCGCTGAGCCTGACCGGTGAGCGCGAGCGCGCACGCCATCACCTCGCCCTGGCCTCGAACCTGCGGCCGGAGCGGCGCGACTACCGCCTCTATCGCGATCGCCTGCGCCGGGCAGGATGATCCGCGCGGCGGCGGCGGACGCGCTCAGCGCCTGCCCGATGAAGGCGCTGGTTCAGCGCGTCAGCCGCGCCGCGGTGCGGGTCGACGGGGAGGAGGTCGCGGCGATCGGCGACGGGCATGGTCGTGCTGCTCGGCGTCGGCCGCGGGCGACGGGCCAGAGCATGCCGATCGGCTCGCCGACAAGGTGCGGTCGCTGCGCGTCTTCGCCGACGCCGACGGGCGCATGAACGAGCCCCTGGGCGAGCGCGAGATCCTTTGCGTCAGTCAGTTCACGCTCTACGGCGACACCCGCAAGGGCAACCGCCCGAGCTACATCGAGGCCGCTCGGCCGGAAGTCGCCGAGCCGCTCTACGACCGCTTCTGCGATCGCCTCGGCGCGAGCCGGGGAGTATTCGGCGCGCAGATGCAGGTCGAGCTCGTCAACGACGGTCCGGTGACGCTGCTGATCGAGGCCTGAACACCGCCTGCGACGGCGTGGCCGCCCGGCCACCCGTGGCTATACTCAGGCCACCTCTCTACGTACCCGAACCCTGTGAGTGGTGGGCCCGGGCCCACCTTTTTTTTCGCGGTTTCGGCGTCCGGTCGAGAGGGCAGAGAACTGACCGATTGGGTACGGAATGAGCGACCTCGCAGAGCTACGACAGACGATTGAAGAACGGATCGACGAGTTCGATCCGCAGGTCGAGTTGATCGCGCTCGAGCAGCCGGCAGCTGAGCGGCTGCGGCTCTACATCGATCATCCCGACGGCGTCGATCTCGGGCTCTGCGAACAGGTGACCAAGCAGCTTCGCGACCTGCTCGAGTCCTACGCGCTCGAGGTCTCCTCGCCTGGCGTCGACCGGCCGCTGACCAAGCCGGAGCATTTCCAGCGCTTCCTCGGACGGCGTGTCAAGGTGCGCACGGCCGAGCAGATCGCCGGGCGGCGCAACTTCACCGGAACCCTGACCGACGCCGACTCGGAGACGGTGTCGCTCGATGCCGACGGCCAGCCCGTGCGCATCCCCTTGGAGCGCATCCATCGCTCCAACTTGATCCCCGACTTTGGAGGTACAGGCGCTTGACTCGCGAGATCGTCGAGGCCCTGCACGGCCTCGAACAGGAGAAGGGGATCGACGCCGAGACGCTGATGGAAGCGCTCGAAGACGCCCTGCTGTCCGCCTACAAGAAGAGTCCGGGGTCGGCCAAGTACGCCCGCGTCGACCTCGATCGCGAAACCGCGGATTTCCGCGTCTTCGAGCTGATCTTGCCGCCCGAGCTGGAGGAGAAGCTGCTCGCCGAGGTCGCCGAGGAGCAGGAGCCCACGGTCGATCCCGAGACGGGCGAGCTGCGCGAGCCCGAGGACCCCGAGCTCGATCCCGAGGTGCTGGCGCCGTACGAGGATCAGATCAAGTCCAACGACGTCACCCCCGAGGACTTCGGCCGCATCGCCGCGCAGACCGCGAAGCAGGTGATCCTGCAGCGCATCCGCGAGGCCGAGCGCCAGATGATGTACGACGAGTACCAAGACCGAGTCGGCGAGCTGATCACCGGGATCATCCAGCAGTCCGACAACCGCTACACCCTGGTCCAGCTGCGCGAGCGCGTCGAGGCGCTGCTGCCTCGCTCCGAGCAGGTATGGAACGAGCGCTACGACCACGGCATGCGGGTCAAGGCCGTGATCACCGACGTCTCGGCCGAGGGCAAGGGCCCGAGCATCGTCGTCTCGCGTCGCAGCCCGGAGCTGATCAAGGAGCTGTTCGAGCTCGAGGTGCCCGAGATCGCCGACGGCTTGGTCGAGATCGTCGGCGTCGCCCGCGAGCCCGGCTACCGCTCGAAGATCGCCGTCATCTCCCACACCGACGGCGTCGATCCGGTCGGCGCCTGCGTCGGGCCGCGAGGCTCGCGTGTGCGCATGGTCGTTTCCGAGCTGCGCGGCGAGAAGATCGACATCATCCCTTACAACGAGGAGCCCGCCCGCTTCGTCGCCAAGGCGCTGTCGCCGGCACGTGTGCGCGAGGTGCTGGTCGACGACGAGACCAAGGAAGCCACCGTGATCGTCCCCGACGACCAGCTCTCGCTGGCGATCGGCCGCGAGGGCCAGAACGCTCGTCTCGCCGCCAAGCTCACCGGCTGGAAGGTCGACATCAAGTCGCAGACGGAGTTCTCCGAGGACGACGAGATCGAGTTCGACGAGGGCGAGGAGCAGGCCGATGGCCGCTGTGCCGCTGTGCTCTCGGCCGGCCGTCGTTGTCCGAACGCGGCGCTCGCGAGCTCGCGCTACTGCGGCCTGCCCCAGCACCAGGCCCTGACTCGCTTTGCGACGAATCAGGTGACGGTGCTGGCGCCGCTCTCAGACGACGAGGTGGCCGTGCTCGCAGACCCGGACGCGGACGAGGCCGACGTTGCGGCGCTCGTGCAGCGGGCGGAGGCCGAGCACTCGGAGGAGGAGGAAGAGCAAGCGGAGCGCCGCTGCGAGGAGGCCGAGGAGCGCCGCCGCAGGAGCTCGCAGCAGGCCGAGGAGCCCGCCGAGGACGCTGCGACGCGAGCCGAGGAGCCCGTCGAGGAGCCCGACGCAGGCCGAGGAGCCCGACGACGAGCGCCGCGCGACGAGCCAGAGGACACCGGCGAATGAGGCACCGGCGGACGAGGCTCTCGCGGAGGCCGGCGACGACGCCGAGGCACCCGCGGAGGCGCAGTCTTAGTGCGTAAACGAGTTCACGAGATCGCGAAGGCGCAAGGCCTCTCCAGCAAGGAGGTGCTGGCCGCGCTTCACGCTGCCGGGATCGAGGCCAAGGTGGCGGCGTCCAGCGTCGAGGAGGCAGACGCGATCAAGGCGATTCAGGCGACGCAACGGGGCAGCGCCGAGCCGCCGCAGCCGTCAGCCGCGCCAGCCGCGCGAAGCGGCGCGCCGCGCCCGCATCGAAGCCAGGCGGCCGACGGTGCCGCCGACAAGCCGGTACGTCCCGTGCGGCCGGTCGAGGCCGGCGCCGGCGCCGGCGGGCGCGAAGAAGCGACGTCGCGTCGTCATCGACTCGCAGGCCTCGCGGCGCGACCAGCCGCAAGCACCACCGCGCCGGCCGCCGCGACGCCGCGGCGGGCGCCGTCGCCGGCCGCTGCTCGAAGAGCCGCGCCTGGGCCCGCACGTCGAGGAAGAGCAGCCGCCGCTGAAGGTGCCCTCGGGCGCCACCGTTCGCGACGTCGCCGAGATCTTCGGCGTCGGCAGCGCCGACGTGATCAAGCAGCTGATGCAGCTCGGCGAGATGGCGACGCTGACGCAGACCCTTCCAGACGAGACCGTCGAGGTCCTTGCCGAAGCGCTCGACCGCAAGGTCGACATCGTCAGCACTGCCGACGAGGCGCCGGAGGAGCACATCTTCGACGACGACGACGCCGATCTCGTCGATCGTCCCCCGGTGGTGACGATCATGGGCCACGTCGATCACGGAAAGACGTCGCTGCTCGACGCGATCCGCGAGACCGAGGTCGTCGCCGGCGAGGCCGGCGGGATCACCCAGCACATCGGCGCCTATCAGGTGCACCGAAACGACAAGACGATCAGCTTCATCGACACCCCCGGCCACGCCGCGTTCACGGCGATGCGCGCCCGCGGCGCCGACGTCACCGACATCGTCGTCATCGTCGTCGCCGCCGACGACGGCGTCATGCCGCAGACCGTCGAGGCGATCGACCACGCCAAGGCCGCCGACGTGCCGATGCTGGTCGCGATCAACAAGATCGACGTCGAGGGCGCCAATCCCGACAAGGTCAAGGGCGAGCTCGCCACTCAGGGGCTCAATCCGGAGGACTGGGGCGGCGACACGATCATGGTCAACGTCTCGGCAAAGACGAAGGAGAACCTCGACGACCTGCTCGAGAGCATCCTGCTGGTCGCCGAGGTCGAGGAGCTCGGCGCCAATCCCGACGCTCCGGCGTCGGGCACGGTGATCGAATCGCACCTCGACCCGGGCCGGGGCCCCGTCGCGACCGTGCTCGTGCAGCGCGGCACGCTGCGCGTCGGCGATTCGCTGGTCGCCGGACCGACGTGGGGCAAGGTGAGGGCGATGACCGATCACACCGGCACCCGGCTCGAGCACGGAAAGCCCGGCGATCCAGTCGAGGTGCTCGGCATGGAGGGCGTATGCGAGGCCGGCGAGCACGTCGAGGTCGTCGACAACGACCGCCGCGCGCGCCAGATGGCCGGCGAGCGCGCGCACCGGCTCAAGACCGAGCAACTCGCCCGCCGCCAGTCGCGTCGCCTGACTCTGGAGGAGGTCTTCGCCAAGGCGCAGGAAGGCTCGATCAACGAGCTCAACATCCTGCTCAAGGCCGACGTCTCCGGCTCGCTCGAAGCGCTGCAGGACGAGATCGCGAAGCTGCCGCAGGATCAGATCGCGGTCAACGTGATCCGCTCGGCCGCAGGCGGCATCAACGAGTCCGATGTCATGCTCGCCGCCGCTTCCGACGCGATCATCATCGGCTTCAACGTGCGCCCGCTGGCCGACGCCCGTCGCGCCGCCGATTCCGAGGGGGTCGAGATCCGCACCTACTCGGTGATCTACAAGGTGACCGAGGAGCTGCGCGCGGCGATGGAGGGCATGCTCGCCCCTGAAGAAGTCGAGGAGGCGCTCGGCAGCGCGACCGTGCTGGAGCTGTTCAAGGCGTCGAAGATCGGCACGATCGCGGGCTGTTCGGTAACCGACGGCAAGCTCGTGCGCGGCGCCGACGTGCGCCTGGTGCGCGACGGCACCGTCGTCTGGACCGGTCGCATCGCCAGCCTGCGCCGGTTCAAGGACGAGGTCAACGAGGTCGAGGCGGGCCTCGAGTGCGGCGCCGTGCTCGAGAGCTTCCAGGACGTCAAGGTCGACGATGTGATCGAGGCGTTCGAGACCAAGCAAGTCGAACAGACGCTCGAATAAGAGCGGCCACGTACATCTCGATCACCGAGATCCATCTCGACCTGCGTGGCTCGCACAGCCTCAAGGACAAGCGCCGCCAGGTCGCCTCGCTCAAGGCGCTGATCCGCCAGCGCTTCGTCGCCGCGGTGGCAGAGACCGCCGACCACGACGATCGCCGGCTGGGGACGCTCGTCGTCGCCCTGATCGGCGGCAGCGAGGTGCGCGAGCGCGCCGCCGAGCTCGAGCGCTTCGTCGAAGCTCGCTCCCCGGACGGCTGCACCTTCGTCCGCGATCTGGTCACCCTCGAGGACATCAGGGACTGAGCGGCCTGTATGTTGGCGGCGGTATGGCTGGAGGCGAGCGAATGCGCCAGATCGACGAGGTCATGCGCAAGGTGATCAGCTCGGCGATCGCCAGCGAGCTCGAGGACCCGAGGATCGGATTCGTGACAGTGACCGCAGTCAAGACAAGCCCGGACCTGCGCTCGGCGCGCGTCTACGTCAGCGTGCTCGGCGACGAGCGCGATCGCGCCGACACGCTCGCCGGACTCGCCTCTTCACACGGCAAGCTGCAGGCGTCGATCTCCCGCGAGGTCCGGATCAAGCACACGCCGACGCTCAGGTTCCATTACGACGAGAGCCTCGAGCGAGGCGTGCGCCTGACTCAGCTGCTCGAAGCCGAGGAGCACGAATGAGCGAGCAGGTGACCGCCCCCGCCAACGAGCTCGAGCGGCTCCTGGACGAGTTGCGCGAGGGCGAGCGGTTCCTGCTGACCACGCACGAGGGCCCCGATGGCGACGCGCTCGGCTCGCTGCTGGCGATGCACAAGATCCTCGGACAGCTCGGCAAGGACTCGGTCATGTTCCTGGCGGCGAAGGAGTTCCCGCTGCCTGTCGAGTATCGCTTCGTCGCGCTCACGGACGTCTTTCACGAACCGCCGGCCGACGTCGTCGACCGCGTGCTCGTCTTTCTCGACTGCGGCAACATCGACCGGATGCCGGTCGAGTTCCTGCAGCGCGACGGCGCTCACATCCTCAACATCGACCACCATCACGACAACACCCGTTTCGGCAGCGTCAACCTCGTCGACACGGAGGCGTCGTCCACGGCCGAGATCATCTTCGACGTGGCCGAGCGCCTCGGCGCCGAGATCACGCCGGAGATCGCCGCGGCCCTGTACGTCGGCCTGATCACCGACACCGGCATGTTCATGTACGAGAACACGCGGCCGAGATCGCATCAGATGGCCGCCGCGCTGATCGAAGCCGGGGTGGACGTCAACGACATCTACCGCCGCCTCTACGAGCGCGTGCCGATGGAGAAGCTGGCGCTGACCGCGCGGGCTCTGTCGAACATCGAGCGCTTCGACGACGACCGGCTCACGATCACCTACGTGGGTACCGAGGACTACGCGGCTGCCGGCGGAGGCGAGGACCTGACCGAGGGGATCATCGACTTCCTGCGCTCGGTCGAGGGCACCGCGGTCGCGGCGATGGTTCGCGACAAGACGGACGGAGGGGGCAGCGCGCGCAAGGTGAGCTTGCGCTCCACCGACGGCACGGTCGACGTCTCGGCGATCGCCAGGGTCCACGGCGGCGGCGGGCACCGTCGCGCCGCCGGCTTCGGCAGCGACCTCTCCTACGAGGAGCTGGTTGAGTTCATCCGTGCAGAAGTCGCCGCTCAGCTCGACTAACGCCGCCGAGCTCACGACCTCGGGCGCGGTCGTGCTGGCCGACAAGCCGGCAGGGATGACGTCGCACGACGTCGTCGCTCGCCTGCGGCGCGCCTACGGGGTCAAGGCCGGTCATGCCGGCACCCTCGACCCGTTCGCCACCGGATTGCTGATCGTCCTGCTCGGCCGGCCGGCCACGCGCGAGCAGCGGCGCTTCATGGAGCAGCGAAAGACCTATCGCGTCAGCGTGCGCTTCGGCGCCGTCTCGACCACGGGCGACCGCGACGGCGAGATCACCGAGACCGGCGTCATCCCCGAGGCGCCGCTGCGCCTGCCGCAGGGCGTGCTGCGCCAGCGCCCGCCGGCATATTCGGCGATCAAGGTCGGCGGCGAGCGTGCCTACAAGCGCGCGCGGCGCGGGGAGCAGTTCGAGATGCCCGAGCGCATCGTCACCGTCTATCGATTCGAGCAGCGCGCACGCGAGGGCGAGCGGGCCGAATTCGAGATCGAATGCTCGTCGGGGACGTACGTGCGCAGCCTGGTCGCCGATCTCGGCGACGCCTACTGCACCGAGCTACGACGCACCCGGATCGGGCCCTTCGACGTCGAGGAGTGCGACGAGTCGCGCCCGATCGCCCTCGCCGAAGCACTCGTTCGCCTCGAGGCGTGACGCCGGGCGCCCGAGGCGCGCGCCTGACCCACATCGAGCCTCTGGATCGGCCGTAGCTGCCAGAGTTCGGCGCCATGAGCATCCAGGTCACCTCGCTGCCCGACGCGACCCGACGCCCACGGTCGATCGCGATCGGCACCTTCGATGGCGTTCACGTCGGCCATCGCCAGGTGATCAAGGGTGCCGACACCGTGCTCACATTCGAGCCGCACCCGCTGTCGGTGATTCACCCCGAGGCGGCGCCGAAGCTGATCATGCCGTTCGACATCAAGCGCGACGTGATCGAGGGGTTGCGCGTATCGGAGCTGGTCGTGATCCCCTTCACCCGCTGAGTTCTCAGCGATCGAAGCGGAGCGCTTCTGCTCGGAGATCCTGATCGAGACGCTCGGGGCGACGCGAGTCGCCGTCGGCGAGAACTTCCGCTTCGGCGCCAAGGCCAAGGGCGATCCGGAGATGCTTCGTTCGCATTCGGAGTTCGAGACCGAGGTCGTGCCGCTGATCGAGGTCGAGGGCGAAACCGTCTCCTCGACGCGAATTCGCGCCCTCGTCGCCGCCGGCGACATGGTCGGCGCGATGAAATGCCTCGGCGCGCCTTTCCTGTTCGAGGGCGAAGTCGTCTCCGGCGACCGCCGCGGCCGCACGCTCGGCTTTCCGACGGCGAACATCGTCCCCGACGACGACTACGTCTTCCCCGGCCATGGGGTCTATGCGGCATTCGCCGACGGCAAGCCGGCGGCGGTGAACGTCGGCGTCCGGCCGACCTTCGAGACGGGGCGCGGTGTGCTGATCGAGACCCACGTGATCGACGAGGACGTCGACCTCTACGGACACACCCTGCGGGTCGCCTTCATCGCTCGTCTTCGCGGTGAGAAGCGTTTTGCAGGGGTCGAGGAGCTGGTGGCGCAGATGGCCAACGACGTCGAAAAGGCGCGAGAGCTCTGTGCTAGCTTCACGCCTCCATGAGTCTGACAAAGGAAAGAAAGCAGGAGCTGGTCGGCAAGTACGGCCGCACCGAGGGCGACACCGGCTCTGCCGAGGTGCAGGTCGCGATGCTGACCGAGCGCATCAACGAGCTCACCGAGCACCTGCGCACGCACAAGAAGGACCATCACTCGCGCCGCGGGCTGCTGATGTTGGTCGGCAAGCGCCGGCGGCTGCTGCGCTATCTCGAGGGCTCCGACGTCGAGCGCTACCGCGCTCTCGCTCACCGACCTCGGCCTACGCCGCTAGCAGCTGGGGGCCGCGCTGGCGGTACTGCTGCGCCGCGTGATCGCGCCAGGGGCCACAGCACCGGAATTCACCCTCCCCGACCAGGACGGAAACGACGTCTCGCTGAGTTCGTTTCGAGGCGGCAAGGTCATGCTCGTCTTCTATCCGGGCGACTTCAGCCCGGTCTGCTCGGACCAGCTCTCGATCTATCAGGAGGTGATGCCGGAGATCACCGCGCAGGGCACGACGCTCGTCGGCGTCAGCGTCGACAGCTCCTACTGCCACAAGGCCTTTCAGGGCAAGCTCGGGATCGAGATCGCGCTCCTGGCCGACTTTCACCCCAAGGGCGAGGTCGCGCGCGCCTACGGCGCCTACGTCGAAGAGCGCGGCAAGGCCAACCGCTCGCTGGTGCTGATCGACGAGCAGGGCACCGTGCGCTGGGTGTACGAGGCGCCGAGCCCGCTCGAGATCCCCGGCGCGAACCTGATCTTCGACGCAGTGGACGCGGTCGCTGGCTGACGCCCTGACGAGCGCCGCCGTGCCGCCGATCGGCCCGGACGATCACGTCCGCGGCGACGGACCGGACGCGATCGTCTATCTCGACCTCGCATGCCCGGCCTGCGCGGCCGAGTGGTTGCGAATCCGCGAGCTGCCGATTCGCCTCTGCCTGCGCCACTTCCCGATCGAGTCCAAGCGCCCGCGCGCTGCGGTGTTGCACGCGGCCGCGGAGGCAGCCGGGATGCAGCGCGAGAGCGCCTTCTGGGAGATGGTCGATTCGCTTTGCGCCGACCAGGGCCACGTCGACGACCCCCATCTATGGCAACGCGCCCGAGCGCTGAGCCTCGACCTCGAGCGCTTCGAGGCCGACCGGCGCTCCGAAGCGGTCGCCGGGCGCATCGAAACGGACTTTCGCAGCGGGATCCGCGCCGGCGTCACATCGACGCCGGCCGGCTTCCTCGACGGTGAACTCGTGCTCGCAAGCCTCAGTGACTCGTTGGCGGGTCTGTAACATCGCCCCCGTTAGAGAACGAGAGTTCTGTGAAAAAGGCCGCCAACCGGGCGGTTGAAAGGACAGCAAAACAACATGAGTATGTTTGACGTAACGCGCGTTTCGGTCGAGATCGGTGGCAAAGAGATCTCCTTCGAAACGGGCAAGCTAGCCCGCCAAGCGGGTGGAGCGGTCGTGGTCGCCTCAGGCGAGACCAACGTCCTCTGCACCGCGACGATGGGCAACCTGCGCGATGTGGACTTCCTGCCGCTGACCGTCGACGTCGAGGAGAAGCACTACGCCGCGGGCAAGATCCCAGGCTCCTTCTTTCGTCGTGAGGCGCGCTCCGGCGAGAAGGCGACCCTGACCGCACGGATGATCGACCGTCCCATCCGTCCCCTCTTTCCCAAGGGCTGGCACTACGAGACCCAGATCGTGGCCCAGCCGATGTCGGTCGACCACGTTCAGCCCTACGACATCCTGGCGATGAACGGCGCCTCGGCGGCGCTCGCGATCTCGCCCGTACCGGTCGCCAAGCACGTCGGCGCGGTGCGTGTCGGCAAGCTCGAAGGCGACTTCGTCGTCAACCCCGACGAGGAGCACCTCGACGAGCTCGACATGGACCTGATCGTCTCCGGCACCGACGAGGCCATCCTCATGGTCGAGTGCGGCGCCAACGGCGTCACCGAGGCCGAGGTGCTCGACGCGCTCGACATCGCCCACGGCGAGATCAAGAAGCTCGTCGGCGCGATGGAGGAGCTGCGCGAGAAGCGTCGGCAAGGACAAGGTCGAAGTCGACGCTCCGGCGATCGACGAGGGCCTGCTCGAGCAGATCAAGTCACGAGTTCGGCGACAAGCTCGAAGAGGCGACCCAGGTGCGCGAGAAGCTCGAGCGCCAGGATGCGATCAAGGCAGTCGAGCACGACGCGCTCGCAGCCTTCGCCGCCGGCGACGAGTGGCGAGGAGACCGACCCCGAGAAGGCTCCCGAGGTCGCGCGAGCGTTCGCCCAGATCGAGAAGGACATGATCCGCCGCCATATCGCGGTCGACAAGAAGCGCCCCGACGGTCGTGCCCAGGACGAGATCCGTCCGATCGAGACCGAGGTCGACCTGCTTCCGCGCGTCCACGGCTCGGCTCTGTTCACCCGCGGCGAGACGCAGATCCTCTCCAGCGTCGCGCTCGGCACGACCCGTATGGACATGAAGGTCGACAACCTCGGCCTACAGGAGAAGAAGCGCTTCTGGCACCACTACAACTTCCCGCCCTTCTCGGTCGGTGAAGCCGGCTTCATGCGGGGCCCCAAGCGCCGCGACATCGGCCACGGTGCGCTCGCCGAGCGGGCGCTGGCGCCGACGATCCCGGGCGAGGAGGAGTTCCCGTACGTGATTCGTGCGGTCTCCGACACGCTGGAGTCGAACGGCTCGTCCTCGATGGGCTCGGTCTGCGCCTCATCGATGGCGCTCCAGGCCGCCGGTGTCCCGGTCAGCTCGCCCGTCGCCGGTGTGGCGATGGGGCTGATCAAGGAGGGCGACGACTACATCGTGCTCACCGACATCGCCGGCGTCGAAGACCACCTCGGCGACATGGACTTCAAGGTCGCCGGATCGGCCGATGGCATCACCGCACTGCAGATGGACATCAAGATCACCGGCGTCACGTTCGAGATCCTCACCGACGCCCTCGAGCAGGCTCGCAAGGGTCGCCTGTTCATCCTCGACAAGATGGCCGAGGCGATCGACGGGCCGCGCGAGAAGCTCTCCGTCTACGCGCCGGCAATCGAGACGATCAAGATCGATCCCGAGAAGATCGGCGCCGTGATCGGCAAGGGCGGCGAGACGATTCGCGGCATGCAGGAGGAGTTCGAGGCCGAGATCGACATCGACGACGACGGCACCGTGCGCGTCTACGCGCCGAGCGGCGCCCTGGTCGACGCGTGCATCGCGCGAATCGAGTCGATGACCCGCGAGGCGGAGATCGGGGACAACTTCCCGACGGCCAAGGTCGTCAAGACGACCACGTTCGGCGCCTTCGTCGAGCTCGTCAAGGGCACCGACGGTCTCCTGCACATCTCGAACGTCAAGCCCGGAGAGCGCGTCGACACGGTCGAGAGCGTGCTCTCGGCAGGCGACGTCATCGACGTCACCGTGGCCGAGGTCGACAAGGAGCGTGGCCGCATCGGCCTCCGCCTCTCCGCGGATCCGGCGATCGCCGGCAAGAGCCCCGAGGAGATGCAGAAGCTCGGCACCGGCGACCCGACGATGGGCGGCGGTGGCGGCAATCGCGGCGGACGCGGTGGTCGAGACGGCGGCCGCAACGGCGGTGATCGTGGTGGCCGCTCCGGCGGACGCGAGGGCGGCGGCCGCGGCGGTCGTGGCCGGGAGCGCCTCGACCGATAGTGGACCTACCCGAAGGCGTAGAGCTGACCGAGCTGGACGGCGGCCTGCGGGTCGTCACCGAGGGTGTGCCCTCGGTTCGCTCGGTCGCGCTCGGCCTCTGGGTGAAGACTGGCTCGCGTGACGAGACGCCGGCTCAGGCCGGCGTCTCGCACTTCCTCGAGCACCTGCTGTTCAAGGGAACCAAGCGCCACTCGGCGATCGAGATCTCCGAGCTCTTCGACGGCATGGGCGCGGCGTCCAACGCGGCCACCGGCAAGGAGACGACCCACCTTCACACCCGCTTCCTCGACGAGCACACCGACGAAGCCTTCGAGCTGATGTCGGAGATGCTGCTGGCGCCGTCGCTGCCCGAGGATGAGATCGACTCCGAGCGCGAGGTCGTGCTCGAGGAGATCGCGATGTACGAGGACGAGCCCCAGGACCGCGTTCACGACGTGCTCGCGGAGGCGATGTACGGCAACCAGCCGCTGGGCCGCCGCGTGCTCGGCGACTCCGAGGTGATCGGCTCGATTCCGGTGCCCGAGATCGCCGACTACCACCAGGCGCGCTACACCGCCGCCAATATCGTCGTCGCGGCGGCGGGCAGCATCGAGCACTCGCGGATCGTCGAGCTTGCACAGAAGTCGCTCTCGGGCGCTGCTTCGAGCAACGGCGCCAACGGCTCCGTCGCTTCCGGCGCCGAGTCGGCGCAGCTCCTGTTCTATCCCAAGGAGACCGAGCAGTACCACATCTGCTTCGGCGGTCCGGGACTGTCGCGCGGCGATGAGCGCCGCTTCACGCTCGCGGTACTCGACACGATCTTCGGCGGCTCGGTCTCCTCGCGTCTGTTTCGCGAGGTGCGCGAGAAGCGCGGCCTCGCCTACGCGGTCGGCTCCTACACGCATGAGTTCGTCGATCGCGGCTTCGTCGCGATGTATGTCGGCACCCGCGCCGACAACGTCAGCGAGGCCTGCGAGATCATCGGCCGCGAGCTGCGCCAGCTCGGCACCGAAGGGGTCAGCGAAGAGGAGCTCAAGCGGGCCAAGGAGCACGTCAAGGGACGCATGGTCCTGGGCCTCGAGTCGACCAGCGCCCGCATGGGCCGCCTCGCGCGCAACATCCTCTTCGAGATTCCGATCCTCTCGCTCGACGAGATGATCGCCCGAGTCGACGCGATCACCTTGGACGATGTCGCCGCGCTGGCCGCGGAGCTGTACGACGTCGACTCCCTGGCCGCAGCCTGCGTCGGGCCGGACGAGGACTGCTTTCGCGCCGCCGCCGGACATGTCTCAGAGCAGCTCGTAGCCACCGGCTGAGTAGATGCCTTGATCCGCGTAGTCGTCTCCGGGGCCGCTGGGCGTATGGGCGAGACCGTGTGCGAAGCGGTCGACGGCGCCACCGACATGCACCTGACCGGCCGCGCCGACCCGGCGCTGCAGTCGCCCCTCGCCGAGCACCTCGACGAGGCCGACGTGGTCGTCGACTTCACCACGCCCGAGACCGCGCTCGCCAATGCGATCGCCTGCCTCGACGCCGGCGTCCACGTCGTCATCGGCACCTCGGGCTTCGACCAGCAGGCGCTGCGCGAGGCGGCCGAGGCCAGGCGCGCAGAGGGCGGCAAAGCGAACGCGTTCTTCGGCCCCAACTTCGCGATCGGCGCCGTGCTGATGATGCGCTTCGCGGCCGAGGCGGCGCGCCACATGCCCGAATGCGAGATCGTCGAGCTCCATCACGATCGCAAGCTCGATGCTCCCTCCGGCACCGCCAAGCGCACCGCCGAGCTGATCGCCGAGGCCGGCGGCAACGTCCACGAGCCGATCCACTCGCTGCGCCTGCCCGGTCTCGTCGCCCACCAGGAGGTCGTCCTCGGAGGCGAGGGACAGACGCTGACGATCCGCCACGACTCGATCGACCGCTACTCGTTCATGCCGGGAGTGCTGCTGGCGGTGCGGGGCGTGGGGGAGCTGTCGGAGCCGTTCACGGTCGGGCTCGAGCACTCCTCTAGGGCTAACGTCCTCGCGATGACCGACCTGGCACGCATGGACGCGACCGCGCAGGCCGAGCTCGTCCGCAGCGGCGAGGCCTCTCCGAGCGAGCTCGTCGACGCGGCGATCGCGCGGATCGAGGCGCTCAACCCGCAGATCAACGCCGTAATCCACGAGTTCTTCGACGAAGCCCGCAAGCAAGCGGCCGGGGAGCTCCCCGATGGCCCATTCCGCGGTGTTCCCTTCCTCTTCAAGGACCTCGGTGCCGTGCTCGCCGGGATGCCGATGCACATCGGGATGCAGGTGCTCAAGGACGCCGACTTCCGCGTGCCGATCGACTCCTATCTGGGGGCGCGTTTGAAGGCCGCCGGCCTCGTCGTCGTCGGCAAGACGAACGTCCCGGAGCTCGGAATCCTGCCGACGACCGAGCCCAAGGCCTACGGAGCCACGCGCAACCCATGGAACCTCGAGCGCACGGCCGGCGGCTCCTCGGGCGGCTCGGGGGCCGCCGTCGCTGCCGGCATGGTGCCGTTCGCCCACGCCGACGACGGCGGCGGCTCGATTCGCATCCCGGCCTCGGTCAACGGCCTCGTCGGGCTGAAGCCGACGCGCCAGCGGATCTCCGAGGGGCCGCTGATCGGCGACGTCATGTCCGGGCTCACCGCTGCGCTCTGTGTCAGCCGCTCGGTTCGCGACACCGCGGCGCTGCTCGATGCCGTTCACGGCGCGGCGCCCGGCGATCCCTACGTCGCGCCCGAACCGGCTGCGGCCCTACATGGAGGAGATCGGCGTCGACGAACCGCTTCGCGTCGGCTTTCTCGAGCAGCCGCCGGTCCCAGGCCTCGAGAGCCACCCAGAGTGCGTCGCGGCGCTGCGCGGCGCCCTCGACCTGATCGAGTCGCTGGGCCACGAGGTCGAAGACTCCTCGCCGCTCGAACGCCGAGGTCGCCGCGGCGCTGAACCTCGAGGACACCTTCCTCACCCGCTGGGCATCGGGCCAGGCATCGGGCCTCGACCAGTTCTCGGTGATCATCGGCCGCCCGATCACGGCCGCCGACGTCGAGCCGCTGACCTGGGCGCTGGCCGAGCTCGGCCGCGAGCGTTCGGGGGGTCAGTATCTCGGCGCCGTTGCCCTGCACCAGACCGTTTCGCGGGCGATCGCCGCCTGGCATGAGAGTGGCTTCGACCTGCTCGCCACCCCGACGATGGCCGAGCCGCCCGTGCCGCTGGGGACCTACGCCGACGATGGCGACGATCCTCTCGACGCGTTTCGCCGCGCGATCCCCGCCGGGGCGTTCACCGCGATCTTCAATGCCACCGGACAGCCCGCGATCTCGCTGCCCCTGCACTGGACCGAAGACGGTCTGCCCGTGGGCGTGCAGCTGGTCGCCCCGTTCGGTCGAGAGGACCTGCTGATCAGGATCGCCGCGCAGATCGAGCAGGCGGCGCCGTGGGCGGACAAGACTCCACCTGTCTTCGCCGCCAGCGATACTTGAGCCGCATGGACCATCAGATCAAAGGCGTGATCACGGCGATGGTGACCCCGTTCGACGGCGAGGGTCGCCTCGACACCCCTGCCGCGCGACGACTCGCACAGCACCTGATCGCCAACGGCTCCCACGGCCTCGTCGTCGCCGGCACCACAGGGGAGGCGCCGACGCTCTCCGACGATGAGAAGATCGAGCTGCTCGAGGCCGTGCTCGAGGCGGTCGGTGACTCGGCGACGGTGATTGCCGGCACGGGCTCGAACGACACCCGTCACACCGTCGAGCTCACCGGGCGGGCGTGTGAGGCCGGCGCCCATGCGGTCCTCACGGTGACGCCCTACTACAACAAGCCGAGCCCGGCGGGCCTGCGCGCACACTTCGCAGCGGTCAGCGAGGCGGCCGGCGAGACCCCTGTGGTGCTCTACAACATCCCCTCGCGCAGCGTCGTCAACATCGCGCCCGACCTGCTCGCCGAGCTCGCCGCCGAGAACGCCAACGTCGTTGCCGTCAAACAGGCGAACAACTCAGACCTCGGGCCGATCGAGGGCCTCGACGTGCTCGCCGGCAACGACGAGATCTTTGCCCGCACGCTCGCCTTCGGTGGGCCCGGCGGGATTCTCGTCGCCTCGCACGTGATCGGGCCGCAGATGCGAGAGCTGTACGAGGCCGCGGCCGCCGGCGATCACGATCGCGCCGAGGAGATCGACACCGGCCTCAAGCCGGTTTACGCGGCGATGGCGCTGACCTCGAACCCGACGCCGGTGAAGACCGCGCTCGAGCTTGCCGGGGTGATCGATGCGAACTTCCGGCTGCCGATCGTTGCGGCAACCGATGACGAGCGAGCCCGGATTCGTAGCGCGCTGGAAGCGGCTGGAGTAGCGATCGCTGCCAAAGACATGGCCGAGGCCTAGGCGATGGCCGACCGCGTGCGCATCCTCCCGCTCGGCGGGCTGGGCGAGATCGGCAAGAACATGACCGTGATCGAGTACGGCGACCGCATCGTCGTCATCGACACCGGGCTCATGTTCCCGACCGCCGAGATGCTCGGCATCGACCTGGTCCTGCCCGACTTCGGCTATCTGCGCGAGCGCGCCGATGACATCGAGGCAATCGTGCTCACGCACGGTCACGAGGACCACGTCGGGGCGCTCCCGTACGTGCTGCGCGAGATCGGCATGCCGCCGGCGATCTACGGCGGGCCGCTGACGATCGGGCTCGTGCGTTCCAAGCTCGAAGAGCACAAGCTGCGCGACGCGCCGCTCGAGGTGATCGACACCGGTCAACGGGTCGAGGCCGGGCCGTTCGGGATCGAGATGATCCACGTCTCGCATTCGATTCCCAATTCGCGCGCGGTTGCGATCACGACGCCGGTGGGGGTCATCATCGCCACCGGCGACTACAAGTTCGATCAGACGCCCGTCGACGGCGTGCCGGCTGACTTCTCGCGGCTCGCGGAGCTCGGGCGCGAGGGCGTGCTCTGTCTCTTCGGTGACTCGACGAACGCCGACCGTCCCGGCGTTGCGCCCTCGGAGTCGACCGCCGGCCCGGCGCTGCTCGACGAGTTCTCGCGCTGCAAGGGCCGCCTCATCGTCACCTGCTTTGCCTCCAACGTCCACCGCGTGCAGCAGGTGATCGACGCCGCGGCCGAGCTCGATCGCCGCGTCGCTCTGGTCGGCCGTTCGATGCGAAAGAACTTCAACATCGCCTCCAACCTCGGCATCGCCGAGGCGCCCGAAGGACTGCTGATCCAGCCGCGCGAGATCGAGGACTTCCCCGATCACAAGGTGATCGCGATCTCGACCGGCAGCCAGGGTGAGCCGCTGTCGGCGTTGCGGCGCATGGCCCACGGCGATCACCGCGACATCGAGCTTCACTCCGGCGACACCGTCGTCTTCTCGGCGACGCCCGTCCCCGGCAACGAGCGCTCGGTCAACGAGACGGTCGATCGCATCTTTCAGATCGGCGCGAAGGTGGTGACCGCCGCCGATGCCCCGATTCACGCCTCCGGGCACGGCTATCAGGAGGAGCTGAAGCTGATGCTCAACCTGACCAAGCCTCGCTACGTGATGCCCGCGCACGGCGATCACCAGCGGCTGCGGCTTCATTCCCAGCTCGCGGAGTCGGTCGGCATCGACCCCGACCGCATCTTCCAAGGGCGAAACGGGCTCGGGCTCGAGATCGACGCTGTCGAGCGCCGACCTGAGCGAGGCGACCAGGGCCGGGATGATCTTTGTCGACGGCGTCGATATCGGCGATCCCGACGACGTCGCCCTGCGCGACCGCCGCATGCTGTCGGCAGACGGCGTCTTCATCGTCGTCGTCACGATCGACTCCGAGGACGGCAGCTCGGTGACGGCGCCGGAGATCATCTTCCGCGGTGTCGGCTTCCTCGAGGACGACGAGGCGGGTGAGCTGACGGAGGAGCTTCGCGATGTCGTCGAGTCCTCACTCGAGGGTGCGGCCACCGACGGCATCAACGATCCCGCTCTGTTGCAGGAAGATCTTCACGACGACATCGCGAGCTTCGTCTATAAGCGCCTGCGCCGACGCCCTATGATCTTGCCGGTGGTGGTCGAGGTTTGAGCAGGGGTCTCGGCGGTCCGCGTGGCCGCTTTCGCGGTCGCGCTGGTCGCGGCACTGGTCATCGCCGCTCCGGCAGCGGGGGCGGACCGCGTCATGCGCAGCGCCGAGCGGGCCGCGGCTCCGGTCGCCCAGCTCGACGCCTCCGCGCGCGTGCCGGTGCCAGGCGGCGGTGCGATCCAGCGCTTCGGCCAACGTGTTCGGTGGGTTGCCTGTTTTCGGCGCCGAGGCCGTGATCGCCAACCCTGAGTCCGGTGTGCCGATACTCGTCGCCGACGACACGGTCGCCGGCCTCGACGGAGTCGATCGCGCCGCGGCCATCTCGCGCTCGCCGCCGTCGAAGCGGCGACCGAAGCGGCCGGCGTCGCTCGCCTGCGTGCGCCCGCCGGCGCCAAGCTCGGCATCGACCCGGCCAGCGGTCGCATGGCTTGGCAGGTCTCGCTGCCCTCGGCCAAGCCGATTGCCGACCATTTGGTCACGGTCGACGCGCGCACGACGGCGGTCCTCAGCAGCCGAGACCTGCTGTGGAACGCAACCGGCACCGGCTGCGATCTTCAATCCCAACCCGGTCGTTCAGCAGGGAAGCTATTCCGGCCTCAAGGACGCGAAGGACAAGGACTCCGCCCTGCTGTCGAGCCTGCTGTTGCCGGTGACGCTGCCGAACATCACCAGCACCAAGGGCTGTCTTCAGGGCGTCTATGCCGACGCCCGTCTGGGCAAGAAGGCAAAGCCGGTCTGCGCCCCCAACGCGGACTTCAGCGCCCTGACGCGGGCCGACAACCAGTTCGAGGCGGTGATGAGCTACTTCCACGTCGACCGCACGCAGGGCGTACGTCGACAGCCTCGGCCTCTCACGGCCGCTGCGCGCCAAGCCACAGAAGGTTCGAGCCAACGGCATCCCCGACGACAACTCCTTCTACTCGCCGTTGACGAAATCGATGACGGTCGGCAGCGGCGGTGTCGACGACGGTGAGGACGCCGACGTGATCGTGCACGAGTACGGCCACTCGCTGCAGGACCAGGCGGTACCCAGATTCGGGCGCACGATCGAAGCGGCTTCGATCGGCGAGGGTTTCGGCGACTACCTGGCAGCGGCGATGTCGGCCGAGACCACCGGCGGCAGCGAGTTCGACGTCTGCATCTTCGACTGGGACGGCATCTCCTACTCGAGCACCGGGTGCGGCCGCCGCGCCGACCGCTCGTTCACGCTGAAGAAGGCGGAGGCGAACTGCTTCGACGAGGTCCATTGCCTGGGCGAGGTCTGGTCGTCGACATTGTTCGAGCTGCGCCAGACGCTGGGCGACGACGCCTCGGGCCAGTCGGTGATGGACCGGGTGACGCTGGAGTCGAACTTCATGCTGACCAAGGGCGCAAGCTTCAAGAGCGGCGCCAAAGCCCTGCTCGCCGCCGACCAGCTGCTCTACGCCGGAGCCCACGTCCCCACGATCCAAGCCGAGCTCACCGAGCGAAAGTTCTGCAAAGCGACCTGCTGAGCGCCCCAGCCTCGTCTGACTTGGACGGCTTGCGCGGCGAGGATGCGGTCGAGGTCCGGCGGAGCCTCCGCAGGGCGAAGCCCGAGGACAGCTCCGACGGGCCTCGCGACCCATCCTCGCCGCCCGCGCAACCCCAAAAAGAATGGCCCGCCGAGACTCAGGGAGGGGGGAGGTCTCGGCGGGCCGATTGGCACAGACTCAGTACTGGCCAATTTGTACCCGGCGAAGCGATGTCGGGGTGCCTCGACGGGTGGTGTCTCGTCCGGCAGGCAACCTAAACCCGTTTCGTAAACGGAAGCTAAGACTTCGCGGCGCTCGCAAGCACGTGATCGGTCATGAGACCGCAGGGGCGGTCTCGGCCGTTAGCGCCTGCTCATCCAGCGGCAGGCGCACGACGAAGCGGGCGCCGCCGGCGCTGGCCTTGCCGGCTTCGACATTGCCTCCGTGCGAGAGCGCGACCGCCTTGACGATCGCCAGGCCGAGGCCCGTGCCCGAATCCAGGGTGATGTCGGCGGGTCCGCCGCCGCGGACGAAGCGGGCGAAGATCTGGTCGGCCATGCCATCCGGGATGCCGGGGCCGTCGTCGGTCACCTCGAGCAGCGCCTCGCCTTCGTCTCTGTGCACAGACGCGGTCACCGTGCACCCCTGCGGTGTGTGGCTGACGGCGTTCTCGATCAGGTTGAGCGCGAGGCGGTGAAGATCGTCGGGATTGCCCTCGACCAGCACCGGCTCGGGTGCATCGAGGACGAGCGCATGCTCGCCGGCAACGGGGCGCACCTCGGCGATCGCGTCGGAGACGATCGCCGTCAGGTCGCAGCCGCGACGCGGACCCAAGCGGCCCGCGTCGGCACGGGCCAGCAGCAGGAGGTCCGAGACGAGGCGGCGCATGCGCCGCGAGGAGCCAAGCGCTCCGGCGACGATCTCGCGGTCCTCGCTGTCGGCCTGGCTGCTCGACGCGAGGCGTTCTTCGAGCAGCTCGAGGTTCGCGAGGACGCTGGTCAGAGGCGTGCGCAACTCGTGCGAGGCGTCGGCGACGAAGTCGCGCTGAGCCTGGATCATCTGCTCGGTCTCGCCACGGGCGGCGTCGAGCTCGCGCAACATCTGATCGAGCGTGCGGGCAAGCTCGGCGACCTCGTCGTCGGCATCGGGCATCGGAATTCGCCGCGAAGGGTCGCGAGTGGTGGCGATCTCGCGGGCAGCCGAGGTCAGCGACGAGACCGGCCGCATCGCGCGCATCCCGATTGCGATCCCGCCGATCCCGGCGAGGATGGTGCCGCCGAGCACTCCGCCGGCGAGAAAGAGCCACAGCCGCTCCATCGTCGCCTCCAGGTCCTCGCGGTCGCGGGCGAACTCGACGATAGACCCGGGGGCCGAGCGTGTTCGAGATGACCATGCTGGCTGGCAACGGTGTAGCCGTCGACGTTGCGTACCTGCTCGGTCGGCGGCCCGAGGCTCGGGGCGTTCGGCGGTCGCGCCGATCACGTCTCCGCCTTCGCTCGACGAACTGCACCGAGCTCGCGTCGGGGAGGACGTACTGGTTGAGCCCGAGGTCTCGCTCGTTGAGCCTGCGATCGCCGGTTGTCGGATCGACGATGACCTCGAAGCGGTTGGCGATGTTGTTGGCCGAGCTCTGAGCTTCGTCGGCGAAGCTGTCCTCGAGCTTGTCGACCGCCAGGCGCCCGACGACGAGCGCGAAGACGACGAGGATGACGAACGTGAGCCCCGCCGAGACCGCGGCGATGCGCCAGCGCACCGGCCAGCGAACGGGAGAAAAGCGCCAGGCCGAGCCCTTAGAGCTCATCTTCACGCGGCGCCCGAAGGACGTAGCCGGCCCCGCGCTTGGTGTGAAGCAGCCGCGCCTCATCGCCTGTTTCGAGCTTTCGCCTCAGATTCGAGATGAAGACGTCGATCGTGTTCGTCATCGCCAGCGGGTCGTAGCCCCAGACGTCTTCGAGCAGGCGCTCGCGCGAGACGACGAGACGGTCGTTTCGCATCAGGTACTCGAGCAGCTCGAACTCGCGATTGGTGAGGTCGAGCACGCGGTCGCCGCGAACGACCTCACGCGTGTCGGGATTGAGCCGCAGATCGCCGACCACGAGCGCGGCGCTGCCGCGCGGCGGGCGGCGGCGCATCAGCGCGCGCAAACGCGCCAACAGCTCCTGGCGCTCGAACGGCTTGACGAGATAGTCGTCGGCGCCGGAATCGAGCCCGTCGACGCGGTCGTCGAGGTCGGCGCGAGCGGTCAAGATCAAGATCGGGACGTCCGACTCGGCGCGCAGGCGGCGACAGACCTCGACGCCGTCGAGGCCCGGCAGGCCGAGGTCGAGGACGACGAGGTCGGGCACGAACTCCTCCGCGGCGCGCAGCGCCTCGATCCCGTCGGTGCTCGAACGCACGTCATGGCCTTCCTGGCGCAGCGTGCGCCGCAGCACATCGGCGATCGCCTCGTCGTCCTCGACGACGAGCACCCGTCCTGACTGTTCACCCTCGGTAAGCATCCTCACAGAGGGTAGAGGCGCCGGCAGCGAGGACGACAAACTTTTAGCGCCCGTTTACGGCCGCGCAGGGGTCGATGCGCAGGCGTCGAAGTCATGACTCAGGCAGCGGGCGTCCGCGCGCTGCCGCCTGAAAATGAACGTCTTCAAGCCCAAGCCGAAGACGCAAGGCCAAGCGCCGCAAGGCGCCGTCGCGCTCGAGATCGGCCGCGAGCGCCAGGCGGGCTCCGAAGCCGCGCCGCGATCCGCGCGAGCTCGTCGAGGGCCTCGAGCAGCGCCATCTCGACATCATCGGCCTCGCTCTCGTCGCGGCCGGCATCTACTTCGCCTGCGTCCTCTATCTCGACTGGGACGGTGGCCGCGTCGGCGGCTGGCTCGCCGACGGACTCGAGAACGCCGCAGGTCAGGTCGCCTTCGTCGCTCCCAATCGCGCTCGCGGGCTTCGGTGGCGCGCTGATCGCCCGTCCGCTGCTCAAAGCTCCCTCCGCCCTCAACGCCGGCGTCGTGCTCGTGCTGGCCGGGCTGCTGCTGGCCTTCGCCGCCCAGACGGCAGGGGCCGGGCCCGATCGTCCGCTGCGCCACGACTACTTCGAGCAGCGTTTCATGGTCGAGCACGGCGGCGCGATCGGCGAGTCGCTGTACTGGGCCTCGACGACGCTGTTCCAGCGCCTCGGCGCGCACATCCTGGCTCTGCTGATGCTGATCTCCGGCGTTCTGCTGCTCACCGGAACGACGGTCGCAGGCGTCCTCGGTGCGACCGGCCATGCCATGCGCCGCGCCGGCAGCGGAACCCGCGACGCCGCTCGCACGGTTCGCGCAAATGGCCTCGGCGCTTCCGCTGAGCAGATCCCGCTGGGGCGACGCCCCCGGTGAGGACATCGCGATCACCCGTGCCGGGCCGACCGACGCGTTCACGACCGAGGCGCTCGAGCCGGACGAAGACGCTGCGCCCGCGATCGCAAGTCGCGCCGATGCCGGAGTGGGAGGATCCCGAGGCCGAGGAGGCCGACGAGTTCACCTACGACGACGCCGATGCGCGCCAGCCGCAGCTGCCGGTCGCCGTTGCGGACGTTGCCAAGACGCCGATGGGCAACCGCAAGGACGGCGTCACCTCGTCAGACGAGCTCGACTACAAGCTGCCTCCGGCGAAGGCGCTCGACCGCGGCAAGGCCGACCCGGGTCCCGACATGCGCGATCGCGAGACGACGGCGAAGGCGCTGCTCGAATCGCTGCGGCATTTCGGTATCGAGGCGCGCCTGCTGGGCGTCGTCAGCGGCCCTCACGTGAGCCGCTACGAGCTGCAGCTGGCGCCGGGAATCAAGGTTTCCAAGGTCGCCGCGCTCAAGGACGACCTCGCCTATGCGCTCGCCTCGACCGACATCCGCATCCTCGCGCCGATCCCGGGCAAGAAGGCCGTCGGCGTCGAGGTGCCGAACCAGCGCCGCCGCCTCGTCCGCCTCGGCGACCTCTACAGCGAGCGGCCCAAGGGCGCCTCGCCGCTGCTGGCGTGGCTGGGCAAGGACGTCTCGGGCCAGTCGGTCAACGCCGATCTGGCGCTGATGCCGCACGTCCTCGTCGCCGGCACCACCGGATCGGGCAAGTCGGGCTGCATCAACGCGATCCTCACCTCGATCCTCATGCACGCCTCGCCGAACGAGGTCCGTCTCGTGCTCGTCGATCCCAAGCGGGTCGAGCTCAACCACTACGAGAGCATCCCGCACCTGCTGACCCCGGTGGTGACGAGCCCGCGCCTCGCCGCCAACGTCCTCGCCAACCTGATCGGCGAGATGGAGAGCCGCTACGCCGTCATGAGCGAGTTGCGGGCGCGCAACCTGGTCGAGCTCAACCGCGCTCGCAAGAAGCAGGGCGAGCCGCCGCTGCCCCACATCCTCTGCGTCATCGACGAGCTCGCCGACCTGATGATGGTCGCTCCGGCCGAGGTCGAGGACTCGATCATCCGCCTCGCCCAGAAGGCGCGCGCGATCGGCATCCACCTCGTTCTCGCGACCCAGCGCCCGTCGACCGACGTGATCACGGGCACGATCAAGGTCAACATCCCTTCCCGCATCGCCTTTGCCGTCGCCTCCCAGGTGGACTCGCGCGTGATCCTCGACGGCGGCGGCGCCGAGACCCTGCTGGGCCAGGGCGACATGCTGTTTCGCCCGGTCGGCACCTCGAAGATGAACCGGATCCAGGGCGCCTTCGTGACCGAGGAGGAGATCGCCAAGGTCTGCGCCTTCTGGGCCAAGCAGGGCGAGCCCGAGTTCGACGTCGAGTTGCTGGAGATGAAGGAGACCGAGCAAGAGCCGGGATCCGACGGCGAGTTCTCGCCCGACGAGGACGACCTGCTCGCCGATGCGGCGCGGATCGTGGTCGAGTCCGAGACCGCCTCGGTGTCGATGATCCAGCGCCGCCTGCGAGTCGGCTACACCCGTGCCGGACGGCTGATCGACATGCTCGAGCGCCGCGGGATCATCTCCGGCTACGAGGGCTCCAAGCCGCGTCAGGTCCTGGTCTCGCAATCGGAGCTGCCGCGCCTGCTGGGCGGCATCGCCGACGACATCATCGAGAGCGGCGGCGACCAGGCCGCCGGCGACGGCGTCGGCACCGAGACCGATCTCGAGCCGGTCGAGCGCTGAGGGCGCTGCGGCGCGACTGCACGAACCTCGCGGCTGCGCGGTCCCGCACCTGCGGGGCACCACCAATACTCTCGTCGCATGAGCGTTCGCGCGGGCATCCTGGTTACCGGGACCGAGGTGATCACGACCCGGATCACCGATCGCAACGGCCCCTGGGTCTCACAGCGCCTGGCGGCGCTGGGTGTCGAGGTCGCCCACATCCTGGTCGTCGCCGACCGCCCCGCCGATGTCGAGGCCGGCCTGCGGTTCATGGCCGCAGAGGGCTGTGAGCTGATCGTCACCAGCGGCGGGCTCGGGCCCACCGCCGACGATCTGACCGCCGAGGTCGTCGGCCGCTTCGCCGATGCCGAGATGGTCCTCGACGAGCAGATGGAGACGAAGATCGCGGCGATCATCGCCGGCTTCGCGCGACGGATGCGCTTCGACCCCGATGCGCTGCGCGCGGCCAACCGCAAGCAGGCGATGGTGCCGAAGGGCGCGACGACGATCGACCCGGCGGGCACCGCTCCCGGGTTCGTGGTCGCGACCCAGGCGGGTCCCGTCGTCATCGTCCTGCCGGGGCCGCCGCGGGAGCTGCATGCGATGTGGGACGCGGCGCTGGCGACGGACGCGGTTCGGGCCGTGCTCGATCGCGCCGAGCCCTACCAGGTGCAGACCGTGCGGATGTTCGGCATACCGGAGTCCGAGATCGCCCAGGCGCTGCGCGAGATCGCCGATGAAGTGGACCTCTCGCCCCTGGAGATCACGACCTGTCTGCGCCGCGGCGAGCTGGAGATCGACGTCCGCCATCGCCCCGACGCTCACGAGAATCGCGAAGCGCTCGTCGAGCGCCTCGTCGACCGCTTCGATCGCTTCGTCTTCAGCCTCGACGGCTCGACCATCGACGAGCAGGTGGCTGAGCTGCTGGCCGGCCACAGGATCGGCTTGGCGGAGTCGTGCACCGGAGGCCAGCTTGCGGCCCGCCTCAGCGAGCGCCCCGGCGCCTCGGCGTACTTCGCCGGGGGCGTGGTCAGCTACTCGAACGAGGCCAAGACCGAGCTGCTGGGAGTCGATCCGGGATTGATCGAGGCCCATGGCGCCGTTTCGCCCGAGGTTGCGCGGGCGATGGCCGAGGGGGCACTGGCTCGCTTCGAGGCCGACGTCGCCTGCGCGATCACCGGGATCGCGGGACCGGACGGCGGCACCGAGAACAAGCCCGTCGGATTCGTCTGCTGGTGCGCGCTCGATTCCAGCGGCACCGCGATCGCGCGCGACATCGTCATGCCCGGTGACCGAGTCGAGATTCGCGATCGCTCGACCACGGTCGCGATGCAGATCCTGCGCCGGCTGCTTCGCGGCGAGCAGCTGCCGGTGTGAACGCGCCGTCGCCGAGCCCTTCGCATGGCGCTGAGCGAGTGTGGCCCCGTCGGCGCGCCAATCGTCCACGGCTGCAAGCTTGACTTCGTAGCTGGCCGCGGATAGGTTCTTCGGGCAAGCCGGGGGCGGCGTAGTCGCCCCTTGCCCCAGAGGAAGAGGAGCGTCTATGAGCAAGCCGCAACCCCACGATGCCTTCGCCGGCGATGATCGTCGCGAGCATCGCCCTCGTCGCCGCCGTGGCGGGCTCAGCGGTCGCCTTTCCCGGCAAGAACAAGGTCGACAAGAACGACATCCAGAAGGGCGCGGTGACCAAGAAGGCGCTGAACGAAGAACGCGGTGACGACCAAGGCGATCAAGAACGCAGGCGTGGCCGGAGGTCGACCTCGCCGACGGCTCCGTCAGCACCGCCAAGATTGCCGACGGTGCGGTCGACGGGGCCAAGGTCGCCGACGGCTCGGTCGGAGCAGCGACTTGACCGACGCCGAGGCGCCACGGTTCGTCGGCGCTCCGGGCCAACCGGTCGTTCGTCCAATGGCGGTGAGGGCGACTGCGATCTGGCAGCCCGGGATGCGGTCGCTTGGCTCGCGGGTCTCGGACCGGTGGTCTTTTGCAAGGATCCAGGCGGGTTCGTGCACCTGAGCGGCGTCGCGAGTCGCAGCCGACGGCACCGGAGGCGACGGTGCTCTGCGATTCGCAGCGATCCCGGCGAGTCCGAAGACGGGATCATCTACACGCTGCCGCCCGGCTACCTGCCCGACAACAGCGAGATCCAGGGCGCCCAGATGGACACAGCCTCGTGATCATCGCCGGGCGAAGAGGGTCTTACCGCCGATGTCGACGTTTATCCCCGGTGGCGCCGTGTACGGCCAAACCGGCACCTACGAGCGCGAGGCCGACGGTCATGGACGGAGCCCTGTTCACGGCCGTCTGGCCCGGCGCTGACCAAGTCCGATAGTTCGAAGCCCGGGGATCTCGACGCGATCCTTGACGCTGATGCGCTGAGCTCGGCGAGCAAATCTGCGAGCGCTGAAGCGCTCGAGGTTCGGATCGCGAACGCAAGCCCCGGTGTGAGCCGGGGCTTCGTCACGGATGGCGACACACGGCCATCCTCGGCTCGCTCAATCGGCACGCGGCCGCGCATGATTCGTCACATCTCAGCGCGCCTCCGCCGCCGATTCGCCCCGTAGCGTGGCCGCAGATGGCCACAGACGCCTCCAGCGAAGCCAAGCTGCGCTTGTTCGTCGCGCTCGACCTCCCGGAACGGGTGCGCGACGCGATCGCGACGTGGCAGGCGACGAGCGCTCGCCGACCCGGCGCTGCGGCCGATGCGCCCGGAGGCCCTGCACGTGACGCTGTGCTTCCTCTCGACCCAGGCTGAGAAGGCGGTTTCGCGAGATCGCCGAGGTCGTTGCCTCGGTGCCCGTACGGCCGATCGAGATGCGCTTCGAGGCCGAGCCGCGCGCGGTACCGCGGGGGCGACCCGGGCTCTACACGCTGTCTGCCGACAGCCCCGCGGCCAAGAGCTACCAGCACGAGCTCGCCGCACGCGCTCGAGGCGGCCCGCTTCTATGAGTCCGAGAAACGGCCGTACTGGCCGCACGTGACCGTTGCGCGGGTGCGCTCCGAGCGCCTCGCGCCGGAGCCCGGCAAACGCCGGGGCAAGGGGCGCCCACGGCGGGTGCAGAGCCCGCCGGCGAGCCTCCCGAAAAGCCTGACCGAACCGTTCGGAGCCGTCCGGGCCGCGCTTTACCGTTCGAATCTGAAGCCCGAGGGGGCGCAATACGAATCCCTGGCGGGCGTTGACTTGCCGCTCCCGTAACGGGGGCGCAGAGAGGTGATGAAGAAAATGGCAGATACGACCAAGGCCGACCTCAAGGCCGCCAACAAGGAGGCCCAGGCCAAGGACGCTGCGCTTCAGGCCGCGCTCTCGCAGATCGACAAGGAGTTCGGTGCGGGCTCGGTGATGAAGCTCGGCGATGCGGCCACCGTTCCGGTGGAGGCGATTCCCACGGGCGCACTCGCGCTCGACATCGCCCTCGGCGTCGGCGGCATCCCGCGCGGGCGGATCGTCGAGATCTTCGGCCCGGAGTCGTCGGGCAAGACGACGATGGTCTACCACATGATCGCCGAGGCCCAGGCGCTTGGCGGCGTCTGTGCCTTCGTCGACGCCGAGCACGCGATGGACCCGATCTACGCCAAGCGGATCGGCGTCGACACCGACGAGCTCCTGATCTCCCAGCCCGATTACGGCGAGCAGGCGCTCGAGATCGTCGATGTCCTGGTGCGCTCCGGCGCCGTCGACCTGATCGCCGTCGACTCGGTCGCCGCGCTGACCCCGCGGGTCGAGCTCGAGGGGCAGATGGGCGAGCAGACGGTGGGCCTGCAGGCGAGGCTGATGTCACAGGCGCTGCGCAAGCTCGCCGGCAATCTCAACCGAGCGAAGACCGTATGTGTCTTCACCAACCAGATCCGGGAGAAGATCGGGGTCATGTTCGGCTCTCCGGAAACGCAGCCGGGCGGGCGCGCGCTCAAGTTCTACTGCTCTCAGCGCCTCGACATCCGCCGCATCGAGACCCTCAAGGAGGGAACCGAGGCGGTCGGCAACCGGGTTCGCGTCAAGGTCGTCAAGAACAAGGTCGCGGCGCCGTTTCGCCAGGCCGAGTTCGACATCGAGTACGGCCTCGGCGTCTCGCATGAAGGCTGTCTGCTCGACCTCGCGCTCGAGAACGACCTCGTGCAGAAGTCGGGCTCGTTCTTCTCCTACGGAGAGCTGCGACTCGGCCAGGGACGAAACAACACCAAGCAGTACCTGTCGGAGAACCCGGAGCTCGCGCACGAGATCGAGACCAAGCTCTTCGCCGAGCTCGGGATCAACCGCACGCCGAGGCCGCCGCGGGCGGTCCCGGACCTCGACGAGGCAGAAGCGCCCGAGGTTCCCGAGAAGGCCGAAGCCGAGCCCGAGCGCAAGGCGGCCTAGCCGCCGCGTACGCCGGCCGCGCCAGTGACCGAGCAGAAACCGCGCGACGCTTTCACGTCGGCGCTCGAGGCGCTCTCCCAGAAGGAGAGAACCGCGGGCGAGCTCGGAGCGTTGCTCGCCAAGCGTGGCTTCTCGCTCGAGGAAATCGAGGAGGCCGTCGAGCGCCTCGTTGCCGCTCAAGCGCTTGACGACGAGCAGTTCGCGCGTCGCTTCGCCGAGGACAAGCGCGAGCTGCGTGGCTGGGGGCCCGAGCGGATCGAGGAGGCGCTGCTCGCCCGAGGCCTCGAACCGGCGACGATCGCCGCGGCGCTGGCGGGCGACGGGGTCGAGGGACAGCTCGAGCGCGCCATCGGCCTGCTCGAGCGGCGCGGCCAAGTCGTAGACGATCAGGCATCGCGCACCCGGGCGCTTGCCTTCCTCGCGCGCCGAGGCTACGGCTCCGAGCTCGCCTACGACGCGGTGCGGGGCTTCGAACGCAGTACCGCGGCGTGAGCGGCGCAGTGCCCGCCCTGCGAGCGACGAGTCGTTGCAGCGCCGATGCCGCCCTTGCGGCGAAGGTGGCCCGGGTTTACGATCAGTGAGCGGCCGATTGCCGCCTGAAGACGCTAATGGCACGCTGAAACCGAAATGCACTTGATCTCAATCACCTCGACGAAGAAGCCGGCACCCAGGCGGAGGTAAGGCCCGGCACTCACGCGCGCCCGCCTTCTCGGGCGCCTCGCAAAAGCAGCCATCAGCGCTTCGCGGCACGGTCGAGGCGGTCTACCGATCGCCGGACACCGGCAACGCGGACAGGCACGGGGCAGCGGCTCCGGCCTCGGGAGAGACGACGATGGCTCAACGCGCGCTCTGGCTTCCCTGGCGTCGAGACCGAGGGCCCGCGGATGCGGGCCGCTCCTCGGCGGCCACCACAACCGGCTCCGCCAACGGCGGTCCCGCTGCGCCCGCAGCAAGCGACGAGCTGCGCGTTCGCCGCGAGGAGATCGCGCGGATGGAAGAGCTCGCGCTGCGCGAGACCGAGTCGCTCGCCGTGCAGCGCGCGGATGTCGATCGCCGGACTCAGGCGCTGGAGGATCGCGAGCGCAATATTGTCAAGGAAGTTGACGATCTCAAGCAGGCAAAGCGCGTGCAGCGGCGCGAGCTCGAGCGCCTCTCCGGGCTCAGCGCGACGCAGGCAAAGCAGATGCTGCTGGCGGAGGTGGAGCAGGAGGCCAGGCACCAGGCGGCGCTGCGCCTGCAGCAGGTCGAAGAGGAGACCCGAGTCGAGGCCGAGCGCCGAGCCCGAAACATCATCTCGGTGGCGATGGCGCGTCTGGCGTCCAAGACCTCCAGCGAGTCGACGACGCGCCTCGTCGAGCTGCCCAGCGACGAGATGAAGGGCCGGATAATCGGACGCGACGGGCGCAACATCCGCGCCCTGGAGAAGCTCACCGGCGTCGACGTGATCATCGACGAGACGCCGTCTGCGGTGGTCCTTTCGAGCTTCGACGGCGTTCGCCGCGAGATCGCCCGGATCACGCTCGAGCGCCTGATCGCCGACGGGCGCATCCACCCGGCCTTGATCGAGGAGACCTACGAGCACGTGCGCGAGGAGACCGACGCGCGCATCATCGAGGAGGGGGAGAAGGCGGCGCTCGAGGCGCGCGTCAACGGCCTCGATCCCGAGCTGCTGCGCCTGCTCGGCCAGCTTCGCTTTCGCACCAGCTACGGCCAGAACGTGCTCGACCATCTCGTCGAGTGCTCGCACCTCGCCGCGCTCATGGCCGAGGAGCTCGGAGCGTCGGTCGAGACCGTCCGGCGCGGCGCCCTCCTGCACGACATCGGCAAGGCCGTGACGCACGAGATCGAGGGGCCGCATGCGCTCGTCGGCGCCAAGATCGCGCGCCGCCGCGGCGAGTCCGAAGCCGTCGCCCACGCGATGGAGGCACACCACGCCGAGGTCGACCCGCGCACGGTCGAGGCCGTGATCGTCCAGGCCGCCGATGCCGTCTCCGGCGCGCGGCCGGGCGCGCGCGGCGACGCGCTCGAGCAGTACGTCAGTCGCCTGCGCGACCTCGAGGAGATCGCCTTGCGCCATCACGGAGTCGAGCGGGTGTTCGCGATGCGCGCCGGTCGTGAGATTCGCGTCGTGGTCGATCCGGGCGAGGTCGACGACGACACCGCGGCGCTGATCTCGCACGAGATCGCCGCCGCGATCGAGAAGGAGATGGACTACCCGGGACGGATCAAGATCACCGTGATCCGCGAGAGTCGCTCCACCTCTTACGCCTCCTGAGACCCGATGCCTCCGCCGCCTCGCGCCGATAGCATCCCGCGCTCATGAACGAGACCCTCTTCTACGTCCTCGGGATCACGCTCACGGTGATGGCGCTGCTCGTCGCCTTCGTCGGGCTCAGGCTCGAGAACTTCCCGTCGTCGAAGGCGCTGATGGGCGGGGTCGTCGCCGTTTTCGCCTTCTTCGTCATCGGCACGGCCGTCTTCGCCTGGCGCAACGGCGAGGACGAGCAGGCCCACCGCGACGCCGAGCTCGCCGAAGCAGCCGAGGAGAGCGAGGCGGCCGGCGATGAGGCCGAGGCCGGTGAGGAGACCGGAGGCGACACGGGTGCGCATCCTGCCGGCGAAGAGACCGCCGACGGTCGACGGCGCCGCCGTGTTCGAGGCGCAGGGCTGCGGCAGCTGCCATACGCTCGCGGCGGCCGGCAGCACCGGCGAGACCGGTCCCGACCTCGACGGTGCGCTCGCCGATCGAGACCCCGGTTACATCGAGGAATCGATCGTCGATCCTGCCGCGGTCGTCGCCGAGGGCTACTCGCCAAACATCATGCCGACGACCTACGGCGACCTGCCGCCGGAGGAGCTCGACGCCCTCGTTCAGTATCTGACTGAATCCACGCAGTAGCCGCACCCGTCTCCGACTCGACCTCCGGGCTGCGCGGGCTGCAGCCGTAAGATCTGGCGCGATGGCCAAGCGCTTCCACGTCACCACGTTCGGGTGTCAGATGAATGAGCACGACTCCGAGCGGATGAAGGGCATGCTCGAGTCGCTGGGCTACGCCGAGGTCGGCGAGCGCGCCGACGCCGATCTCATCCTCTTCAACACCTGCTCGATCCGCGAGGCCGCCGACACGCGCTTCATCGCCCACCTCGGCGAGGCGAAGCGGCTCAAGCTCGAGGACCCGGAGCGCGTCGTCGGCGTCGGTGGCTGCTGGGCGCAGTCGGTCAAGGACGAGGTCTTCGAGCGCTTTCCCTTCGTCGACGTCGCCTTCGGCCCGGGTCAGATCGGGCGGCTGGCGGAGTTCCTCGCCTCCGACTCGCTCACGGCTCAGGGCTACTTCGAGTTCGAGGACTTCTCCGGCCACCTGCCGATGAAGCGCGGTCGCGAGTTTCAGGCCTGGCTGCAGATCTCCCAGGGCTGCAACTGCAACTGCTCCTACTGCATCGTGCCCTCGACCCGCGGGCGCGAGGAAAGCCGCGATCCCGCCGAGCTGATCGCCGAGGTCAGCCGCGCTGGCCGGCGACGGCGTGCGCGAGGTGACGCTGCTGGGCCAGAACGTCAACAGCTACGGCCGCGACCTGGCCAACGCGAGCGGATCAGCTTCGCCGAGCTGCTGGCCCGAGTCGACGCCGTCGACGGGATCGAGCGCATCCGCTACACGAGCCCGCATCCCAAGGACATGCGCGAGGACGTGATCCGCGCCCACGCCGAGCTGCCGGCGCTGTGCGAGCACATCCATCTGCCGCTTCAGTCGGGTTCGAGTCGGATCCTCAAGGCGATGCGGCGCACCTACAACCGCGAGCGCTACCTCGACCGCGTCGCGATGATGCGCGAGCACGTGCCCGACTGCTCGCTGACGACCGACATCATCGTCGGCTTCCCGGGCGAGACCGAGGAGGACTTCGCGGCGACGCTGGAGATCGCCGAGGTGGTCGGCTACGACAGCGCCTTCACCTTCGTCTTCTCGCCGCGCCGCGGGACCGAGGCTGCGACGCTCGGCGATCAGGTGCCCCACGCGGTCAAGCGCGAGCGCATGGACCGGCTCGTCGAGGTCGTCCAGCGTCGCGCCCGCGAGCGCTCGCAGCGCTTCGTCGGGCGCACGATGGAGGTCCTCGTCGAGGGTCCGACGCGACGCGATCCGTGCCAGCTGCGTGGGCGCAGCCGCCACAACAAGGCGGTCAACTTCGAGGGCACCGGGGCTCCCGGGAGACTTCGTCGACGTCGAGATCACGGCGGCGACGTCGCAGACGCTGACGGGCCACGAGCGGCTGCTGAGCCGCGCCGGCTGAGCCGGCAACTCGCCGGCAGCGCCTGGCGCGAGAATCGCCCGATGGACATCCTCGCGATCTTCGGTCCGACGGCCGTCGGCAAGACGGGCGTCGCGATTGCAGTCGCCGAGCTGCTGCGCGAGCGTGGGGAGGACCCCGTGGCGATCTCCTGCGATGCGATTCAGGTCTATGCCGGGCTCGAGATCCTCAGCGGCGCCGCGAGCGCGGCAGAGCAGGCGCGACTCGAACATCGCCTGCTCTCTTCGTCCCGATCGACGGCGAGTTCTCGGCCGGGCGCTTCGCCAACCTCGCCCACGGCGAGATCGACCAGCTGGTCGCCGAGGGACGGCGGCCGATCCTCGTCGGCGGCACCGGCCTGTACATGCGCGCAGCGCTGGCCGAGCTCGAGATGCGACCGCCGCTGCCGTCCGACGGTTCGTGCCGAGGTCGAGAGCGAGGTCGCCGAGCGCGGCTCGCCCGCGCTTCACGCCGAGCTGCCCGAGGAGCTCGCATCCGGAGTGCATCCCAACGACGCCAAGCGCGTCGCTCGCCTGACGGCGCTGACCCGGCTCGGGATCGCACCGCATGCGTCGGGACAGGGAATGTGGAGCGAGGGCCTTCGGCACCCGAGCACGCTGATCGGCCTGGTCACCGACCGCGATCGAGCTTCGCGAGCGCATCGACGCGCGCGTCGACGAGATGATCCGGCTCGGCGCCGAGGAGGAGGTGCGCAGCGCCGACCTCGCGGGCGCGTCGCGCACCGCCCGCTACGCGATCGGGTTCGAGGAGCTGCTCGCCGGCGACGTCGAGGCGATGAAGTCGGCCCAGTGGCGCTACGCGCGGCGGCAACTGACCTGGATGCGAAAGATGGAGGACGTGCATGTGATCGACCGCGGGGGACGTTCGGACGAGGACGTCGGCCGCCGAGATCGTCGAGCGGCTGACTGCGCCGCAGCGCGAAGCCGTGAGTAGGCTGCGCCGCTATGCGCTTCGAGAAGTGGACCGCGCTCGGTAACGACTACATCGTCGTCGAATCGTCGCAGCTGCCGTGGGAGCTGACGCCGCAGCGCATCAGAGCGCCTCTGCGAGCCGCATTTCGGTGTCGGCTCGGACGGCATCCTGTTGCTCTCGCCGCACGAGGACGAGCGCTACGTCGCCGAGCTGCGGATCTTCAATCCCGACGGCTCGGAGGCCGAGCTCTCCGGCAACGGGGCCCGCGAGGCGGTGCTCTATCTGCGCGCCGCCGGCTGGACCGATGCGGACACGTTCACGATCTTGACCAAGGCCGGGGAGCTGACGCCGACGATCACCGGCCCGGGCGAGGTCTCGATGGCGATCGGGCGGGCCTCGGTGGCCTCGCCGGACTACCCGTCGGGACCGCCCGACGGCTCGGGAACGCTGGAGTCCGCAGGGCGCGAGTGGCGCTTTCAGCACGTCAACGTCGGCAATCCTCAATGCGTGATCGAGGTCGGAGACGAGATCGAGGAGCTCGACCTGACCGCGATCGGGCCGCCGATCGAGTCCAACACGAGCCTGTTCCCGAATCGAACCAATGTCTCGTTCACGCGGGTCGACGGTTCGCGCGTGCGGGCGCGGATCTTCGAGCGCGGGGTGGGGGAGACGCTGTCCTCGGGCACCGGCGCCAGCGGTGCCGCGGTCGCGGCATTTCTCGGCGGCGCCACGAGCCCGATCACGGTCGTGCTCGACGGCGGCGAGCTCACGGTCGAGATCAGCGACGAGCTCGACCTGACGCTGATCGGGAGCCGCGTCGCGGGTCTATCGCGGCGAGCTCGACGCCGGCTTCGTGACAGCGCTCGACCAGGCTGTGAGCGGCTCGACTCGGTTGCGTCGCCGACTACTAAGCCGGTGGGTTTGGGGTAGGGGACAGGCAAGCGACAAGGAGGAAGCCAATGCCCGACGAGCATGAGGAGACCGGGGTCGACAAGGACGACCTGCCGGCGACACCACTGCACGCGCACGGCGAAGGCCGAGAGGAAGACATCGAGGGCGAGGTCGGCGGCGGTACCGGCGACGACCAGGATGCCGATACGGCCGAGAAGACCGGGGGCGCGACGTCCGGCGGCCCGGGCGGCGCGGCCGAGGGCGAGGATGACCCCTCGAACGTCGAGCACGACCCGGACGACTCCGACAACTGAGACGTAAGCCAGGGGGCGCGCAGGAACGCTGCGCGCCCCTCTCGCCCATGGCGCTCGATACGCTCTCGCGCCCATGGCCCTGACCGATCCCTCCACCCGCCTCGAGGCGATTCCGCCGTACATGTTCGCCGAGCTCTCGCGCAGGGTCGAGGCGAAGCAGGCCGAGGGCGTGGACGTGATCAGCCTCGGCATCGGCGACCCGGACATGCCGACCTACCCGCACATCGTCGAGGCGATGCAGGCCGCTGTCGCCGACCCCTCGACTCACCAGTACCCCTCCAACAAGGGACGACCCGAGTTTCGCGAGGCGTTCGCGCGCTTCTACGACAGCCGCTTCGGCGTCGAGATCGATCCCGAGACCGAGGTGATGGCCGCGATCGGCGCCAAGGAGTGCATCTACAACCTCTGCTTCGCCTTCCTCGACTCCGGCTGACATCGCCCTCGCCTCCGATCCCGGCTATCCCGTCTACACCGCGGGGCCCGGCCCTGGCCGGCGCCGAGGCGGTGCTGCTGCCGCTGCTCCCCGAGCACGGCTTTGCCCCGGACCTCGACGCGATCCCGGCCGATGCGCTCGAGCGAGCGCGCCTGATCTTCCTCAACTACCCCAACAACCCGACGGGTGCGACCGTCGCCGACGGCCTCTTCGAGCGCGTGGTCGAGCTCGCTCGCGAGCACGAGATCCTCGTCGTCCACGACAACGCCTACTCGGAGACGACCTACGACGGCTACGTCGCTCCGAGCTTTCTCGCCACCCCGGGGGCGAAGGAGGTCGGAGTCGAGGTCTTCTCGCTCTCCAAGGGCTTCAACATGACCGGGTGGCGGTGTGCCGCGATCCTCGGCAACGCCGATGCGATCCAGTCCTACTGGCACCTGAAGACCAACGTCGACTCCGGCAACTTCGAGGCCGTGCAGCTCGCGGGAGCCGCAGCCCTCGACGGGCCACGCTCCTCGATCGAGGAGATGAACGCGATCTACGCGCGTCGCCGCGACCTCGTCGTCGCCGCGCTCGCCGAGATCGGCGTCGAGGTGACCGCGCCGAAGGGCACGATCTACGTCTGGGCGCCGGTGCCCGAGGGCCAGACCTCGATGTCGTTCGTCGAGCTCGTGCTCGACGAGGCGGGTGTGCTGGTCTCTCCCGGGTCGATGTACGGCCCCAGCGGCGAGGGCTTCTTTCGAATCTCCCTGACGACGCCCGACGAGCGCCTGAGCGAGGCCGTCGAGCGCTTGCGGGAGCACCTGGCCGCCTGAGGTGGTCCCGGTGGCGCCGCGAAAGCACGCCGGCTCCGGCTCGCCGCTCGAATCGCGCTACGGCTACAGCCGCGCCGTTCGCAGCGCAGGCCGCATCCTCGTCGCCGGAACCGCCCCCGTATGGCCCGACGGCTCGTGCGCTCCCGATGTCGGCGCGCAGGCAAGACGCTGCTGCGAGATCATCGTCGCCGCGCTCGGCGAGCTCGGCGCCGATGCCGCGGACGTCGTTCGCACGCGGATGTACGTCACCGACGCCGCCTACGCAGAGGCGGTTGGCGCCGTCCACGCCGAGTTCTTCGGCGCGGCCGCCCCCGCGGCGACCATGGTCGTGGTCGCTGCCCTGCTCGATCCTCGCTGGCTGGTCGAGATCGAGGCCGAGGCCGAGCTCGGCTGATCGATCTGCGTTGCGGAGCGGCGCCTGGGTTGCTAGCCTCGCCCGCTGATTGTTAGCAAACGCTAACGCAGCCTCAAGGCTCGAACCCGCTTCTCACGTTTACCGATGGCCCGGTGGGGGGACATTCAAGCCCTTGCACACACTGACCGATCCTAGATAAGCAATGACTACTCTCGGCATAGCGCTTGCGCTCGCCTGCGCGGCGATGGTGAACCTGGGCATGCTCTGCAAGCACCGCGGAGCCTGCGAGACGCCCGCGATCAGCCTGCGCGACGCCTGTGCGCAGCGCTGTCGCCCTGTTTCGGTCGCGCTGGTGGACGATCGGATTTGCCGTCGCCAGCGGCGCTTGGGTCCTTCATGTCGCCGCGATGTCGGTCGCGCCGCTGTCGCTGGTTCAGGCCGTGATCGCCGGCGGGCTCGTGCTCTTGGCCTATCCGGCCACCCGCTACTTCGGACATACGTTGAGTCGCCGCGAATGGATCGGCCTCGGACTCGCCGCGGGGGGACTCGCGTTTCTCGCCGTCACCGTGCCGCACGCTGCACGAGAGCTACGGCTACTCGGCGGCGACGCTCGCTTCGTTCGAGGCGGTGACGATCGGCGCGGGCTTTGCCCTCTTTGCCTCGGGTGCGCTGCGCCGCGGCAGCTTCTGCCACGGCGTCGTCCTCGGCCTCGCCTCCGGGCTCTTGATCGGCGTCTCCAACGTCGCGATCAAGGCCCTGACGGAGGTCATGAGCGGCATCGGCCTGGCCGCCTTGCTCAGTCCGTGGACCGCGGTCGCCTTCATCGGCGGCCTCGGCGCCTTCTTCGCCCTGGCGCGGGGAATGCAGCTGGGCGAGGCGATTCCGGTGATCGCCACCGCGTCGATCGCCGCCAACTGCGCTTCGATGCTCGGCGGGGTCGTCGTCTTCGGCGATCCGATCGGCTCCGGTCTGTTCGAGGGCATCGCGCGAGGCGCGGCCTTCGCCGCCGTGATCGCCGCCGCGGCGCTGATGCAGGGCGCCGTTACGCGCCCCGAGCCCGCCCGCGCCTGACGCCAGGGCGGAATAGACGCTCCCAGAGCGCCCGAGCTTGCTGAGAACTCTCTCAGCGGCTTCCAATCGACCTCTCAGATCGACAGCGGATGCTGCGCCGGTCAGCAGTTCCATTCGGTCCAACGAAGAGGTATCACGATGAACAAGACATCCGGCTCGAGCTTGAGCCCCACCATCCGCGGCATCGGCACCGTCGCTGCCACCGTGGCAACCCTGGCCCTCACATTGATGGTCCCGGCAGCGGCGCAGGCCGAAGAGCGTGTCTGCACCGGCACGATCGGCGCCGCGACGGTCGACAACCTGCGCGTTCCGCAGAGCGCGAGCTGCACCCTCAAGGGCACCCAGATCCGAGGCACGTTGAAGGTCGAGCGCAACGCCCTGCTCGTCGCCGACCGGATCCGTACCGTCGGCAACGTTCAGGCAGAGGGCGCGCGTCGCGTCATCGTTCGAAGCTCGCGCATAGGCGCCAGCGTCCAGGTCGTCCAAGGCCGGATGGCGTCACTGCAGTCGACGATCGTCAACGGCGACGTCCTCTACGACTCGAACATCGCCCAGCTCGCGGCGACGCGCAACACCGTCGGCGGCAACATCATGGTGTTCCAGAATCGCGGCGGCGTGACAATCAGCGACAACCGCGTTGACGGCAACCTCCAGTGCAAGGCGAACAACCCTGCGCCCACCGGTGGTCGCAACATCGTCCAGGGGGTCAAGGAAGATCAGTGCGCACGCCTCTAGCCTGAGGATTCGCGTCTCGGCGAGGCCGGCTGCCGTGAGGCGGTCCGGCCTCGCCGCGTGATCGGGGGTTCAGGGCGCAGCGCCAGTGTGGATTTGCCCGGCAGAGGCGCTTCGCTCCTAGACTGAAGTCGATGGAAGCTGCCGCCGGCGTGAACAACCGAAGGGCCGTACAGCGAGCGCTGGCGATCGGCGTGGTCGCGCGGCCGCCCGGCGACGGCGATCCGCTCGCCGAGCTCAAGGAGCTGTTGCGGACCGCCGGAGTCGCCACGGCCGGCGAGTCGGTGCAGGTACGCCCTGCGCCCGATCCCGACCGCTATTTCGGTCGCGGCAAGCTCGACGAGCTCAAGACCGAGATCAAGCGCTGCGGCGCCAACCTCGTCGCCTGCGATGACGAGCTCGCTCCGCGACAGGAGCGAAACCTCGAGGCCGCGCTCGACGTGCCGGTGATCGACCGGACCGCGATCATCCTCGACATCTTCGCCGACCACGCCCATTCGGCCGAGGGCAAGCTCCAGGTCGAGCTCGCGCAGCTGGAGTACAACCTCGCGCGCATGCGCGGCCTCTGGACCCACCTGGAACGGCTCGGTGCAGGCCGCATGGATGGCGGCATCGGCACTCGGGGTCCGGGCGAGTCCCAGATCGAGACCGACCGGCGCCTGGCCCGCGATCGAATCTCGGCCTTGCGACGCCGCTTGACACGGGTCGAGCAAAACCGCGGCGTCATGCGCGCCCGCCGCGAGGCCACCCACACTCCCCAGGTGGCGCTCGCCGGTTACACCAACGCCGGTAAGTCGACCTTGCTGAACGCGATGACCGGCGCGGGGGTGGGGGTCGGGTCGCGGCTCTTCCACACGCTCGACCCGACCACGCGCGGCTACGAGCACAACGGCCGCCCCTACCTCGTCACCGACACGGTCGGCTTCATCCACAAGCTCCCGCACCAGCTCGTCGAGGCTTTCAAGGCGACGCTGGAGGAGACGCGGCTGGCGGACCTGATCGTCCACGTCGTCGACGGCTCGGCGCCGCGCGCCGAGCGCTCGGCGGCGATCGCCGCCGTCAACTCGGTGCTCGAGGAGATGGGCGCCGACGACCGTCCGCGCCTGCTGGCCTTCAACAAGCTCGATCTGCTCGATCGAGGCCCAGCGCCAGGACCTGCTCGTCGGCGTGCCGGACGCGATCGGGATCTCGGCCGAGTCAGGCGAGGGGCTGGACGAGCTTCGCGACGCGATCGAGACGGCGTTCGACGAGACCCTGCGCGAGATCGAGTTGCTGGTGCCCTACGACGAGGGCGCCAGGCTTTCCGAGCTGTACCAGCTCGCCGGCGATCTCGACCGCGAGGAGACGGCAGAGGGAGTACACGTGCGAGCGCGAGTTCCGATTGCGGTGGCCCATCGCTTCGCCCAGTTCTCGCTCAACGGCGCAAGCGCCGACGGTGAGCGCTAGGTGGAGCTTCGCGTCCGGCGTCTGAGCGAGGCGGCGAAGCTCCCGAGCCGCGCCAATCCCGGCGATGCCGGGCTCGACCTCTACGCGGCCGAGCGAGCCACCGTAGCTGCCGCGGGGGGCCGCGCCAGCGTCGGCACCGGGTTCGCCGTCGAGATTCCGGCTGGACACGCCGGGCTGGTGCTGCCGCGCTCGGGACTCGCCGCCAAACGCGGCGTCACCCTCGCCAACGCGCCTGGCCTGATCGACTCCGGGTACCGCGGAGAGCTCAGGGTGTTGCTGCTCAACACCGATCCCGACGAGGATTTCGAAGTCGAGCCCGGCGACCGCATCGCCCAGCTGCTGCTGACGACGTTCGCCGAGGCCGGGCCTGCGGAGGCCGCCGAGCTCACGTCGAGCGCCCGGGGCGAGGACGGCTTCGGTTCCTCGGGGCGATGAGCGCGCTCAGGCGCCGGCCGCGGCTCGCGCCGAGCGGTGGGCCGCCTGCTCGAAGGCGTCGTCGAGGTCGCTGAGCTCGCGCTCTGAGCCCTCGGCTCGCGCCAGCGCGAGCTGAATCAGGCGGTCCGCGAGGACGAAGTTCTTCGGCAGCAGCGGGCCGTGCAGGTAGGTGCCGAAGAGATTTCGATGGCGCACGCCCTCATGGCCGTCGCGCCCGTTGTTGCCGTGACCCTTGATCACCCGTCCCAACGGCACCGCCGAGGGCCCGAGTTGAGTGCGGCCGCCGTGGTTTTCGAACCCGGCGATGAGCTCGGGCGAGCCGGTGCCGATGTCGGCCTCGATCGCGACGTTGCCGATCAGCCTCGGGCCGGGATCGCGCACGGTTTCGAGATCGACGAGCCCGAGCCCGGCGATGCGCTCTCCGCCGACCTGATAGCTGTGCCCAAGCAGCTGATAGCCGCCACAGACGGCGAGCACGACCGCATCGGAGTCGACGGCCGCCGCGATCGAGTCACGCTTGGTCTCGAGCATGTCGCCCGCGACCAGCTCCTGGTCGCGGTCCTGGCCACCGCCGATGTAGATCAGGTCGTGGCGGGCCGGGTCGAAGCCTTCGCCCGGCCCGGCTGTGGCGAGCTCGAAGCCGATTCCACGCCATTCGCAGCGGCGCTGCAGGAAGACGATGTTGCCGCGATCGGCGTAGATGTTCATCTGCTCCGGATAGAGCGCAAGCAGCCGCAGCTTCATCGGCCGGCCTCCAGCACGCAGATGACCGAGCCGACGTGGTCGTCGGTGGGGGGGACGTCGATCCGGCTGCGCACGCTCGAAGCCGGCCGTCTCAGCTTCGATCTCGAGCTCGTGCGGGGCGACGTGGTCGAGGCGCACGACGTTGGTCTCCTCGCTCAGCTCTCCCTCGGGTGAGACGATCTGTCGCAGCCGGCGCAACTCGACACCGTCATCGGCTTCGACGAGCGTCGAGCGGCAGGCTCGAGTAGATCCAGCCGTCGAGCTCGAGCACATCGGGGACGAGGCCACCGATCTCGGCCGCGGGTCGCGCCCGCTGGGCCAGCACCGCGGCCGCGAAGAGGCCGCCGGCGGCGAGCTGCGCTCGCGCGCAGCGCAGCATCAGGGCGCGGCCATCGGCTCCCCCGAGCAGGTGGACGAACTGCATCGGCGCGATCACGGCGCCGAATTGCCGCAGCGGCGGAATCGCGCGCCCGTCGGCTTCGGTGGTGGCGATCGCCAATCCCTCGGCGGCGGCGCGAGCGGCGAGCTCGGCGAGCAACTCGGACGAGAGATCGAGGGCCTCGACCTCGATGCCCCTGCGGGCGAGGTGCAGGCTGACCCGCCCGGTACCCGCTCCGAGCTCGAGCACGGGCCCCGAGGCCGGCAAGCGCGAGCTCCGCCCAGGCAGCGAGATCTGCCGCATACGAGCCGCATTCGACCTGATGCCAGATCGCCTCGCGCGACAGGGCTCGTCCCGATTGGCCGATAACGCTCATCGCCAGTAGTCCTCGGCGAGCCCGCGCGATGCGAGCATCGTTCGCAGTTCGAGCAGCGCCGTGTAGGTCGGCAGAGCGAACAGTCGCGCCGGCGCCTCGGCAACGGCTTGATCGAACGAGCGCTCGATCTGCGCTTCGACCGCGATCGACGCCGGATCGACGCCGGCGTACTTCAGCCTCAAGGCGATCTCGGGCGCCCGCGTGCCCGAGCAGGTGACCCTGTCGAGCGTGCCCGGCGAGCAACTCGAAGTCGGCGTCCCAGATCCAGGAGACGTCGCGGCCGTCGGCGGTGCGGTCGTTGAGCGCGATCCAGAGGTCGAGTCCGGGCTCGGTGGCCGCGCCGGCCTGGGCCTCGAGGCGCAGCGTTCTCAGCACCTCGTTCGCTCCCGCGGGGTTCTTGATCAGCAGGATCGAAACCGCCTTGGCCGCCACCTCGATCGTCTCCACGCGCCCGAACACGGCCTCGACGGCCTCGAGGCCCGCCTTGGCGCGTTCGAGCCCGATGCCGAGGCGAAGCGCCGCTCCGAGGGCGGCGAGGGCGTTGTAGACGTTGTAGAGGCCCGGCAGCGGCAGCTCCAGGCGCAGGGCGCCCTCCGGCGTCGTGATCGTCGAGGTCGAGCCGCTCATCCCGTGCAGCTCGATCTGCGTCGCGGCGATCTCAGGGCGCGGCCGGGTCGCCTCGCAGTTGTGGCAGTCGTAGTGACCGAGGTGCCCGACGAAGGCGCGCTCGTAGACGTAGGGCGCGCCGCAGCGGCGGCAGTGCTTGGCATCGTGGGCGTGCTGGAGCTCGGGCAGAGCCTGGGCAGGGTCCTCGATCCCGAAGTAGGTGACGCCGGGGCGTCGTCGCAGCTCGCTGTCGCGGCCGAGATCGGCGACGAGGGGATCGTCGGCGTTGAGCACGAGCTCCAGGCTGCCGGCACGCTGCGCGACCATCTCGGCCCATTCGTCGGCGAGATGCTCGAGCTCTCCGTAGCGGTCGAGCTGGTCGCGAAAGAGGTTGCCGAGCACGATCAGCCGGGGATCGAGCTGTTCGACCACGCGTGGCAGCCAGGCCTCGTCGACCTCGAACAGGCCCTCGCTGCCGCGCTGTTCGAGCAGCGCCGTGGCCACGCCCCAGCTCATGTTCGATCCGGCGTGGTTGTGGACGGGCCGGCGCCCGGCAGCTCGCAGGGCCGACGAGATCATCCCTGCCGTCGTCGTCTTGCCGTTGGTGGCGCTGACGATCGTCGTCCCGGCCGTGAGCGAGCGGCCGAGGTGCGCGATCGCCTCGGGCTCCATCCGCAACAGAAGCCGGCCGGGCAGCGTCGTCCCGCCGCCGCGGCCGCTGCGGCGGCTGAGCGCACCGGTGGCGCGGGCGAGCGCCAGCTTGGCACGAAGGGCCGGGCCGGATCGCGAGCCGGTGCTCATCGCGGCACGAGCACGCGCAGCGCCCGCGGCAGCAGCCGGATCGTCACCGGCAGGTCGGCGAGGTGGTCGCCGTCGGCGTAGAGGGCGAACGGCCGGTCGGCGTCGATCTCGACGGCGGCGGCGCGGTAGGAGCTCACCTCGGGCAGTTCGACGTGGGTGCCCTTGAAGACCCTGGGCAGGACCGTGGTGAGAAAGCGGAGCTTGCCGCATGTCGGCGGATCGTGACCACGTCGAGGAGGCCGTCGTCGAGCTCGGCGTCGGGCGCCGCGTACATGCCGCCGCCGTAGGCGCGGCTGTTGGCGGCGCCGACGGAGTAGCCGCTGAGCTCGTGGCGTTCGCCGTCCAGGGTCAGGGTGAACGTGGCCGGCTTCCAGTCGCCAGAGCGCCCGCAACGCCGCGTAGAGCGTAGACGAGCTGGCCGCGGACCCACTTGGCTTCGTTGGCGATCCGATTCGCATCGGAGTCGAAGCCGCAGCTGGCGATGCCGAGAAAGCGCTTGCCGTCGATGTCTCCGACGTCGATCTCGCGCGCACGGCCCGTGGCCAGCACCTCGACCGCTGCCTCCGGCTCGACCGGGATTCCGAGCACCCGGGCGAGGTCGTTGCCGCGGCCACCGGGGATCACGCCGATCACCGCTCCGGTGCCGGCGAGCGCGCCGCCGACCTGGCCGATGAGCCCGTCGCCGCTGACCACCACCGGGATCTCGCCGCGCCCGGCAGCGGCAACGGCCTGCTCGCATCCGTGCTCGATCCCCGTCGTCAAGACCAGTTCGTACTCGAGGCCGCGCTCGCTCAGCGCACGTTCGACCTTCGGCAGCATCTCGCTGGTCCTGCCGCCGCCGGCAGACGGGTTGACCAGCAGCAGGTGACGTTTCGGCTCTGCCAAGGGGCTCAGCAGCCTACTCAGGGACCGCTGCGGGGCATGCGTCCGATCGAGAAGGTCCCGGCGCCCGCGGCGCCGTGCTCGACCGAACTCGATGCCGTGCCGGCGAAATCCACGCTCGAGCACCGCCTCGGGGGTGTAGAACGGGGTCGCGTCGCCACGGCTGGAGGCGATCACGACGCAGGCGCCCGGACGCAGCACGCGGGCGATCTCGGCGAAGAACGGGGGCAGTGTTGACCTGGGTTACGAGGTCGAAGGCCTCGTCGCCGTAGGGGAGCGCCGATGCGTCGGCGACCTTGAACGCGATCCGGCCCTCGGGGTCGAGGCCGACCTTGGCCTTCGCGACGCGGATCATCTCCGTCGAGAGATCGACCCCGCGAACCCGCGCCTGCGGATACTCACGAGCGAGAAACAGCGCGGCCTCTCCGGTTCCGGTGCCGATGTCGAGCACCCGCTCGGGCTCGGGGTGAATACGAGCCGTCGCCGCCGCCAGCGCCGCGAGGTGATCGACCGATCCCGCGCCCGTGCGTTCGTCCCAACCCTGCGCCGAGCGGTCGAAGAACCCCTGCATCGGCGGACGAAGCACGGGCCACAGCCAAGGTGCGCGGGCGACGGTGGCGTTGAGCACGCGGCCGGTGACGCGGATGCGGGCCGGGATCTGCCGATCTGACTCGGGCACCTCTGCATCATCGCAAGCAGGCGCTCGCCCGGCGATCGACTAGGGTGCGCCGCCATGATCGAACGGTTGCAGCCGCAGGCTCGTCGCCCTGCTCGCTCTCGGCGTCGTGGCCTTCGTCGTCGCTGCCTGTGGCTCCGACGACGAGGCTGAGCCCGCGACGTCTTCGGACACCGAGACGACGGCGCAGGGGGAGTGCGAGGAGGTCGAGCAACCGGCCCCGAAGCCGGACACGTTCAAGCGCGCCGAGCCGGTTCTCGAGCGCGGCGAGAAGGCGACGGCGACGGTCGAGACCAGCTGCGGCAGCTTCGAGATCGCGCTCGACACCGAGAGCTCGCCGAAGACGGCCAACTCGTTTGCCTTCCTGGCTGAGCAGGGCTTTTACGACGGCACGACGTTTCATCGCATCGCGCCCGGTTTCGTGATCCAGGGCGGCGACCCGAACGGTGACGGGACGGGTGGTCCCGGCTACTCGGTCGTCGAGGCGCCGCCGCCGAACACGGTCTACTCGCGTGGGCTGGTGGCGATGGCGAAGACGGCCAACGAGCCGTCGGGTACCTCCGGCAGCCAGTTCTTCGTCGTCACGGCGCCCGCCGACGCCGGGCTGCCACCGGACTACGCGGTGCTCGGGCGAGGTCAGCTCCGGCGAGGCGGTGGTCGACGCGATCGCCGCGCTCGGTGATCCGGCGACCGAGCAGCCGCTTCAGGTGGTCACGATCGACAGCGTCACGGTCGAGTCCGAGTAGCGGCCGTCTACGCTGACCCGGTGTCGAGGATCGAGATCGGCGACGAGGCCCCGGACTTCGAGCTGTCCGGGACCGCAGGCGAGCGCTTCAGGCTCGCAGAGCACCGTGGCCGCTGGGTCGTGCTCGCCTTCTATCCGGGCGACTTCACACCGGTCTGCACGCGGCAGTTCTGCTCCTACCGCGACGCAGCGGACCATCTCGACGAGCTCGACGCCGAGGTGATCGGGATCTCGCCGCAATCGGTCAGCTCGCACGAGCGCTTCGCCGCGGAGCACGGCCTCACGGTGCCGCTGCTCGCCGATCCCGAGCATGTGACCGCGCGTGCCTACGGCGTGGTCGGACCGGGCGGGCTGGTCCGCCGCTCGATCTTCATCATCGATCCGCGAGGGCACGGTTCGCTACCGCCACGTCGCCCTGCTCGGGCTGCGCTACAAGGACGTCGAGCACCTGGCGGCGGCGCTCTCGCTCGCCCGCGCCGCCGAAGCGGCATGAGCCCGGCCGCAGGCGCGACGACCTCGAGCCGGTCTCGTTCACGGTCACCGGGGGCGTACGCCTGGCCGGTGAGTCGATCGGAGAGGGCATCCCGATCGTCTTGGTCCACGGGCTCACGGCGACTCGCCGCTACGTGGTTCACGGCTCCAAGGTGCTGCCGCGCAAGGGCTTTCGCACGATCGCCTACGACGCCCGCGGCCACGGCGAGTCCGATCCGGCGCCGGCGGGCGAGGGCTATTCCTACGCGGAGCTCAGCGCAGACCTCGGCCGCGTCATCGAAGCCGAAACCGCAGGGAGCTCCCGCATGTCCTCGCCGGTCACTCGATGGGAGCGCACACGCTGACCGCGCATGCGCTTGCCGATCCGAGCCGGGTCGCGGCGATCGTCGTCATCGGGCCCGTCTTCGCCGGCTCGCCGAGCACGGAGGAGAGCCTCGCCTACTGGGACGGGCTCGCCGACGGCCTCGAGGCGGGCGGGGTCGACGGCTTCCTCGAGGCCTACGACCAGGGCCTCGACCCCGACTGGCGCGAGACGATGCTGCGAATCACGCGTGAGCGCTTGAGCCTGCATCGCGATCCCGGCGCCGTCGCGCAGGCCCTGCGCGAGGTCCCGCGCTCGAGCCCGTTCGACGACCTCTCCGAGCTCGAGCTCCTGCGAGATCCCGGCCCTGGTCGTCGCCAGCCACGACGACGCCGATCCGGGCCATCCCTACGCGGTCGCGGCAGGCGTGGGCCGAGCGGCTGCCGCGTGCGACGCTGATCAGCGAGGAGGAGGCGCCTCGCCGCTGGCCTGGCAGGGCGGCAAGCTCTCGCGCGAGATCGCCGCCTTCTGCGAGCGCGACGAGGTCAGACAGCGCCTCGAGCGCTGACCGCCTGAGCCGCCTGCTCCGCATCATCAGCGGTTCTCGAGGCGGTGGACGAGGCGCAGCCCGGACCAGGTCTCGTCGATCGCGCAGACCTTGTTGTCGACCAGGCCGGCCGCGAGTCCCACCTCGCGAACCACGTCCTCGGTGATGTCGGTGGCCACCCCGGAGGCGCGCTTCGGCCAGGCGACCCAGAGCCCGCCGTCTGGGTAGATCGCCGCCGCCAGGGCCTCGAAACGACGCTCGAGCTCGGCCCGGCGGATGAAGAAGGCGACGACGACGTCGAGCGGTGCGACGACGCGGCGCTTGACCAAGACGTCGGCCGGCAGCGCGCCCAGGGCCTCGGCGAACTCCGGCGGGGCGGAGGCGAAGGCGACCGAAGTGCCAGGCTTGATCCCGAGCTTCTTCGGCAGCGGAGCTGACGAGTATCCGGCGATGCGATCACCCTATGCTCTGCCTGTGATCGACGACGGCAGCGCCATCCACTACGCGGCGGTTTCCCGCGGCACGGCGGTCTACGCCAGCGACGGCGTCGAGGTCGGCAAGGTCGACCAGGTGGTCGACAACTACCGCGAGCACATCCTCGACGGGATCGTGATCGAGACGGCCTCGGTGAGCTGCAGTTCGCCGACGCGCCGGAGGTCGCGCGCACCGCCGAGCGCGGTGTCACGCTGGCGATCACCGCAGCCGAGGTCGAGGCCCTTGCCGCCGCCGGAGAGGGGCGCGGGCACGTTCAAGGCCAATGTCGGCGCGGGACGCCTTGGCCGGATGTTCGGTCGCGGCTGGAAGCGCGATTAGCAAACGAGCGCCGGGGGTACGAACCGAACTGATGACGGCCGAGGCCAGAGTCGAGTTCTCGCTTCCGGCGCGCGCGGAGAACGTCGCCGCTGGTTCGCCACGCGCTCGCCGGCTTCGCCGAGGTGCTCGAGATGGAGCGCGCGGAGATCGCCGACCTGAAGACGGTGGTCACCGAGGCCTGCATGAACGTCGTCGTCCACGCCTACGAGGGCGAGGAGATCGGGCCGCTCGAGGTCGACGCCTGGCCCGAGGACGGCGACCTCGTCGTCACCGTGCGCGACTACGGCTCCGGGATCCGTCCGCTTGCCGACGTCGAGCGCCGCAGCCTGCGCCTCGGCCTGCCGCTGATCGCGGCGCTGACATCGAGCTTCGAGATCAGCGGCGGCCGCGGCGGCGGTACGGAGATCCGATGCGGATGCCGATCGCGGTCAACGGCGAGCGCGAGCGAGCGCGAGGCCCCCGAGCCTCGCCGACGAGACGCGGATCAACCTCCCGGCCGGGGCAGCTGCTCGGCCCCGTGCTCTCGCGGGTGATCTCGATGTTCGCCACCCGCGCGGACTTCTCGGTCGACGAGCTCTCCGACGCCGTCCTGCTCAGCGACGCGATCTCCGCCGGCGGCCGGACGGGTTCCCCGACGGCACCGCCCGGATCGCGATCTCCGAGGACGACGGCTCCTTCCTCATGCGCGTCGGCCCGCTGCGACGACGGCGGCGGTCAGCGGCTGCTCGACGGGATGCGGATCCCGGCGCTCGACGCCTCGCTCGAGGACCTCGCCGACGAGGTCGCGGTCGAGACGCGGCGACGACGGCGAGGTCGCTCGCGATCCGCATCGGCGAGCCGAGCTCCGCCTAGGCGCCGGCCGGGCAGGCGCTAGAGCGCGCCGCCGCGCTCGCGGCGGTGCGCAGCTTGCCCAGCGCGCGGCGCAGGATGCGCGAGACGTGCATCTGCGAGTAGCCGACCTGCTCGGCGATCTTCGACTGGGTCAGGTCCTCGGCGAAGCGCAGGCGCAGGACCTCGCGCTCGGTCTCGTCGAGGACGTCGATGCCGGCGTCGATCGCCGCGCGGTCCTCGACCAGCTCGAAGCCCGGGTCCTCGCTCGCCGATGCGCTCGCCCATCGGCGACTCCTCGCCGGGCTCCGCGCCGGCCGACGGGCTGGTCGAGCGACATCGTCCGGCGAGCGACGTTGGCCTCGAACGCCTCGAGCACGTCGGCCTCGCCGATCTCGAGCATCTCGGCGATCTCGGCGACGGTCGGCGAGCGCTCGAGCTCGCTGGCTGAGCTTGGCGATCGCGTCGTCGACGCCGCGGATGCGCTCCTGCAGGCCGCGCGGAACGCGCAGCGTCCAGACGCGGTCGCGAAAGTGGCGGCGCAGCTCGCCGAGGATCGTCGGGCCGGCGAAGGCGGCGAACGGCACGCCGCGGGCCGGGTCGAAGCGCTCCAGCGCCGAGACGAGGCCGAGGCTCGCGACCTGGATCAGATCGTCGCTCGGCTCGACGCCGCCGCTGTAGCGCATCGCGAGGCTGCGCGCGAAGGGCAGGAAGCGGTGCACGAGCTCCTCGCGGGCGCGTTCGTCGCGGGTCTCCGCGTAGGCGCGAGCAGCTGCTCCTCGGTCGCCAGCCCGTCCTCGGGCCCGGTGGGCGGAGGCAGGCCCGGTCGTCTGCGATGGCGTCGGTCAGAGCTCATGGACGGGCCGGGCGCAAGATAGGCGATGCCCTGATCTCTGCGCTGAGCCGCACCTCCGACTCGGAACAAACCGAGGGCCCGGGTGGGGGGTGACCCGGGCCCTCGATGTTCCGTCGAGCACATTGCTGTACTCGTCTTGGTCTTGTCGTACCCAGGCCCGCGATAGGGCAAACACGGCCGTATCAGGGCCGAGTTTCCATAAGAACGGTTATCGCGCGTAGGAAGCGCGGATCGAGCGGTGCCCGATGCCCTGGCGCTCATGGGCCTGATCGCGCCGAGCGGGTACTGGGAGTCTGTACCGCGATGATCCTGCGCTCCTCACTGCAACCCGAGCTCGACTGCGAGCTGATCGCATTTCACGGCGAGCTCGACGCGCTTGCGGCTCCTGACCTCAGGTTGCGCATCGATGAGGTCCTGACGGCGCCGCATGGCGCTCTGCTGATCGATCTCGCCTGTTGCACGTTCATCGACTCGCTCGGAGTGGCCGCCCTGGTCGAGGGCGCGAAGGTGATGCTCGAGCGAGACCGAGCTGTGGCGATCGCGACCGCGAAACCGCAGACGCGCCGCATCCTCGAGCTCACCGGTGTCGATTCGCTGCTGCCTGTGTGCTGGACTCGCGACGAGGCGATCGCGAGGCTCGGCGACGAGCAAGCGGGCGACGATTAGGCGCGGCTCGCGCACGGCGGATCGCGACCCGCCCGGCCGCACCGCGCTTGCGCTCGCGCTTGAGCGAACGCATGTAGGGATCGAAGTCGACCTGGATCGTGTGGCGCTTCGAGGCGACATAACGCTTTGCCATCCGCTCGCGATCGCGGGCGATCGTCCGCTGCATCTCGTCTGCCGCCGGCAGCGTGGTCTTGCCCTCGATCAGGTCGGCGACCCACTCCGACTGCGCCTCGGCCAGCGGCATGATCGCTCCCAGCGGCTGGCACAGGCCGATGAAGTAAAGGCCGCGGTGCTGTGGGCTGACGACGCGGCGAAACAGCGGGATCTCGTTGTCCGGCGCCGAGATCAGGCTCTCGGTCGAAGAACGGGAACGTGATCTTGTAGCCGGTGCAGTAGACGACGACGTCGATCTCCTCGCTCGAGCCGTCGCTGAAGCGGACCGTCCTGCCGCCCGTGAACTCGGCGATGTTCGGCTTCACCGCGATATCGCCGTGGCCGAGGCGCGGCAGCAGGTCCGAGGAGACCGTCGGATGGGCCTCGGCGAGCTTGTGATCGGGCTCCGGCAGCCCGTAGTCCATCGGCTCGCCGATCGCCTGCTTGAGCCGGCGCTTGACGGCGATGCGCACGAGCGACACCGGCAGCCGGCTGATGACCGCGTTGCGTGAGCTCGTCCGTCGGCTTGCCGCCGAGGTACTTGGGAACGATCCAGGCGCCGCGGCGCATCGCCAGGAAGGTCGCCTCGGCCACGCGCGACGCCTCGACGGCGATGTCGGTCGCCGAGTTGCCGATTCCCGAGCACGACGCACCCGCTTGCCCTCGAGGACCTCGGGCGTCTTGTAGTCGTGGACGTGCAGCTGCTCGCCGGCGAACTCCGCCTGGCCGGGAAACGCGGGCTCGGGCCAGCGCGCGTCCCAGTGGTGGCCGTTGGCGACCATCACGGCGCTCGTAGGTGCCGCCGCCCTCCTGCCCCGAGTCCAGCGAGCGCCAGCGCACGTTCCAGCCGCCGCCTGCGGCCGGCTCGACCCGCGTCACCTCGGTGCGAAAGCGAATCCGGTCGCGAAAGCCGAAATGGTCGACGTAGTCGTCGAAGTACTCGGCGATCTGGAAGTGGCTCGGATAGTCGGGGTAGTCCGTCGGGCATCGGAAAGGTCGCGTAGGCCATCGTCCGGCGCGAGGTGTTGATGTGCAGCGAGCGGTACGCCGACGACATCCCGTTGTCGTTCATGTAGCGCCAGTTGCCGCCGACCTGCGAGCCGAGCTCGAAGCAGTCGAACTCGATCCCGCGGGCGTGCAGAACCTGACACGAGGCGATCCCCGAGGATCCGGCGCCGATCACGCACACCCGCCCCGTCACGCGCTCATCGCGTCCCGCGCCCCTCTCAGTTCAGCGATGGGTCGTCGGGCATCGTGGCGATCAGCGCGAACTGCCCGCCCTTGCGCTGCAGCACGTCCCCCCACAGCGCCAGCGGATCGTCGGGAAAGAGCTCGCTCGCCATCGGCGGCTCGACGATCCACGCGTCCTCGGAGAGCTCGCTCCTCGAGCTGGCCTGCCCCCCACCCCGAGTAGCCGGCGTAGACGCGGCCGCGCCTGATCGCCTCGTCGAGCTCGTCCTCGCTCGGTCTCGGCGGCGACGAAGCCGACATCGGCTGCGACGATCCACGCCGCCGCGTCGGGCCGATTGAACTCGGCCAGGACGACGAGCGCCTGCGGTTGCACCGGGCCGCCGATGAACACGGGCTCGGCGTCGACGATCGGTGCCAGCTCGGGGGCGACCTCGCCGACGTCGGTGTCGGAAGGGCGGTTCAGGACCACGCCCATCGCCCCCTCCTCCCCATGCTCGGTGATCAGCACCACCGTACGCGCGAAGTTGGGGTCGATCAGCGCCGGAGAGGCGATCAGCAGCTTGCCGCGAAGCGACTCTTGACCGTTGGCTTCATCCATGGGCTCAATTGTGACCGCTCGCTAATCTCGGTGTTCGCATGTTGATCCGAGATGTAGGCGAAGACGAGCTTCATGGCCGACGTGGTCGAGCGCTCGCGCGAGGTGCCCGTCGTGGTCGACTTCTGGGCCGAATGGTGCGGCCCCTGCCGCCAGCTCGGCCCGGCGCTCGAGGCGGCGGTGAGCAAGCGCGACGGCGGCGTCGAGCTGGCCAAGGTCGACGTCGACGCCAATCAGGGCCTTGCCGCCAGCTTCGGCGTCCAGGGCATCCCCGCGGTGAAGGCCTTCCGCGACGGCCAGGTGGTCGCCGAGTTCACCGGCGCGATCCCGCCGGCGCAGATCGAGCAGTTTCTCGACGGACTCGTGCCCTCGCCGATCGACGCCCTCGTCGCCGCCGGTGACGAGGCATCGCTGCGCCAGGCGCTGGCGCTCGACCCGCGACACGCGGTCGCGGCGGTGGCGCTTGCGCGGCTGCTGATCGCTCGCGGTGACGCCGCCGACGCGATCGACCTGCTCGAGCAGCATCGTGACGACTTCCTCGCCGACGGGCTCGTCGCCCGAGCTGCGCCTCGCCGAGCTCGAGCGGCGACACGGCTCAGCAGCTGGCCGCGGCGTTCGATTCCTGGGACGCGGGCGATCATGACTCCGCGCTGGAGACGCTGCAGGAGGCTTACGGCGCCGAGGACGACGTCGAGCGCCGCGACCTGATCCGGCGCGTCATGGTCGCGATCTTCACCGAGCTCGGCGCCGATCACGAGCTCGCCCGCGAGCACCGCCGCCGGCTCTCCGCGGCGCTCAGCTGAGCCAGATGACAGAGGCGCGCGCCTGCGCCGGGTCGAAAGCGGCTGATGGGCGACCCGATCAACGGAGCCGATGTCCCGGTCGCCTTCATCGCCGGCCTCGTCTCGTTCCTCTCCCCCTGCGTGCTGCCGCTCGTACCCGGCTACCTCTCGGCGGTGACGGGCGTCAGCGTGGCCGAGATCGGCGAGGCGAGCTGGCGCCGGGTGCTGACCCCGAGCCTGCTCTTCATCGCCTCGTTCTCGACCGTGTTCATCCTCCTCGGCCTCACCGCCACCGCGCTCGGATCGAGCGCTGCGCGACAACCAGGACCTGCTCACCGACATCGGCGCGGTCCTGCTGATCGTGATGGGCGTGCTGTTCATCGCCGCGACCTTCATCGACCGCCTCAACCAGGAGTGGCGCGTCGACTCGCTGCTGGCCCGGGCCGGCAAGGGCGGCCCGATCGTCGCCGGAGCCGCGTTCTCGATCGCCTGGACGCCCTGCACGGGCCCGGCGCTCGGCGGCATCCTCACGCTGGCCGGGATCCAGGGCGAGCGCCGCCCACGGGGCGTTTCTGCTCTTCGTCTACTCGATGGGCTTGGCGCTTCCGTTCCTGCTCACGGCGCTCGCCTTCTCGCGCGCGACCACCGCCTTTGCCGTCGTCAAGCGCCACTACCGCGCGATCGTCTTCGTCGGCGGCGGCATCCTGATCGCGATGGGAGTGCTGATCCTCAACGGCGCCTTCACCGACCTCAACCGCTGGGCGCAGGAGCTGACCAGAGACCTCGGCTTGAACCTCTAGACAGGCGGGACGACGGGCTCGGCCGACGCCGACCTCGAGCGGGGTGCCGATCGCCTCGGTCTCCTCGAGCTCGTCGCCGTCACCGTCGCGCGAGCAGACGATCCGAAGCGGCCGGTGCCGATCGCGGGATCGCCGACCAGCGGCAGGCCGCGGATCTCGTCCCAGCCGAGGCGCTCGACCTCGTAGGGGTTCATCCGCACCTCCGACGCCGGCCACGGACAGGTCGCGTTGTGCTGGTCGATCGCCTTCGAGATCGCCTCGAGGTTCTTCGCCTCGGCATCGCTCACGAGCCGATTGTAAGCCAGGCCGACGCGCACGCCCGTCTCAGTCGCCCTCGTCCTCGCTCGAGTGCTCGTGGTCGGCCTCGCCGTACTCGGCGTCGACGCGTTCCTCGGGCTCGCCGGCCAGGTGGCTCGGGTCTGGGCCGCTGTCGCCGTGCGACGCGTGCTCGATCAGCTCCGCCTCGGCCTCCTCGAAGCCCTCGGCCTCACCCTGGCCGGCCTCGCGAAGCGGCGCCTGCTCCTGCTCGCGGCGCTCCTCCAGCGACTCGCGCTCGTCCATCTCCTCCATCGTTCCTCCAGTTCGCGTAGGGATCCCGAGCCTAGATGACTCTTGGCTCGGGATCCCCAGCGCGCCGCACGAACGGCCCGTCACTTCGAGGTCAGCACCGTGCCCAGGTCGGGGAAGCCGAGCGCCTGCTTGGTCGCCGAGGTCAGGTCGAACTCGCGGCTGCCCGACGTAGGGGCCGCGGTCGACGACGCGGGCGGTGACCTCCTTGTTGCCGTAGCGCAGGCGGAGCTTGGTGCCGCACGGCATCGTCTTGTGCGCGACGCCGATCGTCGATCGGCGTCAGCGTGCCGCCGCAGGCGAGCGTGTTGCCGTACAGGCCAGGGCCGTACCACGAGGCGAGGCCGGGCGATAGGCCGTGATCGCGCCGGCCGACTCGCGGCTGCCGGTGGCGAATTGGTTCGTGCGCGCCCTGACCGCGACCGGGTAGTTGCCGGTGCTCGGCGTCTTCTAGCTGACGCTGTAGCGCCCGCCGAGGCCGGCATGCGTCGCGATCTGCTTGCCGCCGATGGCGACGACGACGCGGCGCTTGGCGCCGGCCGGCGTCACCTTGCCGCGAACCTTCGACGGTGCGTCCGACCAGGGCGTCGCGGCCCTTGATCCGGACGCTGGTCTTCGAGCGCACCGTGATCGCGCTCGGAGCCCGTGTCGCCGTCGACCGGCTCGGCGGGCATCGCGGCCGGCTCGCCCGAGGCGGGCGCGGCCTGAGGCTGAGGCGCGGCTGCGAGCTCGGCGCGCCAGGAACCGCTTCGACGCGGCTTGACGCGAACCGAGTAGCGGCCCGACGGCGCCGGTCTTGGCCCGGGCGGCGACCTCCCAGCCCTGGGTGCCCTGAGGCCGGTAGCAGCATCTCGATCGGAGCGTTGGCGGCGCCGGGAAAGCCGCCGCGCAGGGTCACCGTCTCGCCGAGCGAGACGCTGCCCTGGGAGGCGTCGATCCGAGCGTTGCTGGACTCGGGCGCCGACTCGGCGGCGAGTGCTGTGGTCGTGAACAGAGCGGCGAGCGGAAGCAGCGCGGCGGCTGCGATCCGCTTGCGCCGCAAGCGGAAACGTCGCATCGATTTTCCTCCTGTTTCGCTGCCTGCGGGGTTAGCTGTCGGGCTCGCAGGCGCCGGACGCTCCGGCGCGCGCTACGGGCGGATCACCGCCCGATTCGCCCCTAGCCGGCTCGGTGACTCTCGTCAGGCCGGCGACCGCGTTCAGGCGGTCGGTTTGGGTCCCCCGCTCGCCCCGGCTTCGTTCATTGGGGCGACTCGGCACTTGGATTCGGTCAACTGTCTGTCCGTTCAACCTAGAGACGAACACACGTTCTGTGTGTGACGCGCGGTCACAGCACCTCACGGTTCTGAGAAGATCCGTCCGATGAACCACGATCGCCTCACCGGCCTCGACTCCTCGTTCCTGCACCTCGAGCGCGGCCCGGCGCACATGCACGTCGCCTCGACCACCGTGTTCGAGGGCCCGACGCCCGACTACGACGAGTTCCGCGATCACATCGAGTCGCGGCTTCACCTGGTGCCGCGGTTTCGCCAGAAGCTGCGCTTCGTGCCCTTCGGCCAGGGGCGCCCGAAGTGGGTCGACGACCCGCAGTTCAACCTCACCTACCACGTCCGCCACACCGCGCTGCCCGGCCCCCGGCAGCGAGGAGCAGCTGCGGATCCTCGCCGCGCGGATCTTCTCCCAGCGCCTCGACCGCTCGAAGCCGCTCTGGGAGATGTGGCTGGTCGACGGCGTCGAGGGCGACCGCTTCGCGATCGTCACCAAGACCCATCACTGCCTGGTCGACGGCGTCTCCGGGGTCGACATCACCGACGGTGCTCTTCGACGCCGCCGCCGACCCCGAGCCCCTCGACGCCCCGCGAGCCCTGGGTCGCCCGCCCCGAGCCGAGCGACGCGCAGATGCTGGGCGAGGCGCTGGTCGAGCGGGCGACGCAGCCCGGCCGAGATCGTTCGCGGCGCCCGCGCCGTCTTCCGCGCGCCGCGCACGGCGGCGCGGGCCGCGGTCGACGCGCTCGAGGCGGCGGGCACCTTCGCCCGCGCCGGGCTCGGCGCGCCCTCCTCCCCGTTCAACGTCGAGATCGGTCCCTACCGGCGCTTCGCCTGGGTGCGGACGAGCCTCGCCGACCTGAAGCGGATCAAGAACGCCGCCGGCGGCACCGTCAACGACGTCGTCCTCGCCGCGGTCGCCGGCGCCGCTCGGCCGCTACCTGCGCGGCCACGGCTTCGCGACCCACGAGCTCGAGCTGCGCGCGATGGTGCCGATCAGCGTCCGCGACCGACGACGAGCACGGCGCGCTCGGCAACCGGGTCTCCTCGTACATGGCGCCGCTGCCGATCGGGTGCGACGACCCGCCGAGCGCCTGCGCCGCGGTCAGCGCAGACGATGGGCGACCTGAAGCAGTCCAAGCAGGCAGTCGGCGCGACGCTGATGACCGAGCTCGCCGACTTCGCGCCGCCGACGATCGCCGGCCAGGCGGCGCGGCTGCAGTCGCGCCAGCGCTTCTTCAACCTCGTCGTCACCAACGTCCCCGGGCCGCAGTTCCCGCTCTATCTGATGGGCCGGCGGCTCCAGGCCGTGTTCCCGATGGTGCCGCTGGCCAAGCGCCAGGCGGTCTGCTTCGGGATCATGAGCTACGACGGCCAGGTCAACTTCGGCCTGATCGGCGACTACGACGCGCTCACCGACCTCGAGGCGCTCGCCGCCGACCTCGAGGCCTCGCTCGCCGAGCTCGGCAGCCTGGCGCCGCCCGAGAAGCCGCGCCGAAGCGGCGCCGGCAAGCGCGTCGCTGAGAACCGTCGATGGGCTGAACATCCTCCTCGAGGAGGACGGCTCGCACCGCGTCGAGCGGGTAGGTTTCCGGGCCGCGCAAGAAAGCCTCTCCGGCATCGGAGAGGACTCGTCCGCAGGCCAGGGGGGTCTGGCCTCGAGAAAGGAACACTGTTTTGAAGAAGGCAGGAATGCTGGTCGCCGCCGCGGCCGCGTCGCAGGATCGGCGATCTTCGCCGTCGGCGGCGCCTCGGCGACCGCCGCACGCCGAAGGCGGGCGCCACCGTGATCACGATGGAGCTGGACGGCAAGGAGCTGTTCTTCGACGGCCCCGCCACGGTCGCCGCGGGTGACGTCCTGAAGATCAAGAACAAGACCAATCCGCGCAAGGTCGGCCCGCACACGTTCTCGCTCGTCAAGGCGGACGCACGTCCCGACCTCGACGACAAGGATGCGATCAAGGCCTGCGGCCAGCAAGCTCAAGGGGATCTGCGGCGCGATCGCTCAGTGGCACAAGGTCGACCTCGAGACCGGCGAGGTCGGACGAAACCCGGTCGAGGTCGGCAAGAAGGGCTGGAGCCGCGAGGGCAGCCTCAAGCGCAAGGGCGACTCCTGGGTCGCGTTCGGCGAGGGCGAGTCGTTCAAGCGCAAGGTCAGCGCGGATGCCGGGCAAGACGCTGCACCTACTTCTGCGCGATCCACCCCGAGATGCAGGGTGAGATCGAAGTCACCGAGTAGCTCGGACGCGGCCACCTCGTCCGATCCGGCAGAGCAGGGCGCGCGCTTCGGGCGTCGCGCCCTGCTCGCCGCCGGGCTCGCGGGCGCGCTCGCGCTCGTCGTGCCGGTGCGCCTGCGCCGCTGCTCGGGCGCACCGGCGCTCGCCGCCAAGCCGCGTGCCGCCGGGCGTTTCGCAGCCGCTGCGGATTCCCCCGGTGCTGACCGGCCGCTCAGATCGAGATCGAGATCGAGCAGGCGAAGGTCGCCGTCCTGCCGGGGCAAGAAGACGCGGATGTGGACCTACGGCGGCAGCTTTCCCGGGCCGACGATCCGCCGTCCCGCCGGCGAGGCGACCGAGGTCACCTTCGTCCACAAGCTGCCCGCCAAGGCCGGCGAGCTCACCGTGCACCTGCACGGCGGCCACAACCGCACCAGCGAGAGACGGCCAGCCGGGCGGGCTCACGGCGAGCCAGCCGCGCGCGCTTCTACTGCGACATCTCGGGCAAGCTCTCGGCGCCGCGACTCCGGCAACGACCTGCTGATCGCGCCCGGGGCGCCAGCGCACCTACCCTACGACCTGATCGAGGACGGCGCGCCCGAGCGCGGCGCGTTTCAGTGGTATCACGACCACCGCCTCGAGCGCACGGCCCGCAACGTCTGGCGCGGCCTCGCCGGGATGTGGATCATCGACGACGAGCTCGACGCCTCGCTGCCGCTGCCGCGCGGCGAGCGCGACCTCGCCGCTGATGATCACCGACCGCTCCTTCGACAAGCGCAACCAGCTCACGGACCCGTTCGGCGCCTTCGCCTCGGCGCCCGAACGACGGCGTCACGGGCGCGTTGCGTGCTGGTCAACGGCGTCTTTCTCCCCTATCACCGCGTCAGCGCCACCCGCCACCGCCTGCGCATCCTCAACGCCTCGAACTTCCGCATCTACAACCTCGAGCTCTCCGGCGGCGCGGCGATGGTCCAGATCGCGACCGAGAGCGGCCTGATGCCGGCGCCGGTCAAGCGCAAGCAGGTCCTGGTCGGCCCGGGCGAGCGGGTCGAGCTGATCGTCGACTTCGCCGGCTCGCGCGGGCAAGCGGGTCGAGCTGCGCAGCGTCAAGCGCCGCGGCGCCGACGAGCTCGGCTCGACCGCCTTCGTCGGCTCGCTGATGCGAGTTCCGGGTCGGCAAGCCGCGCGGCCGACGACACCAGCGTGCCGGCGAGCCTGCGACCGCTGCCCGCCTGGGTCGCCGCCGCCCCGCCCTCACCGCAGCCGAAGCTGGGAGTTCACGATCGGCAGCGGCTTTCGCCCGACCTGGCTCGTCAACGGCAAGACCTTCGACCCGGCGCGCTCGGACGCCTTCCCGGTGCTCGACACGACCGAGACCTGGGAGCTTCACAACGCGACCGCGGTCGCCCACCTGATCCACCTGCACCACACCGACTGGTACATGCTCTCGCGAAACGGCAAGCGCCCGCCGCCCTGGGAGCAGTGCCTGAAGGAGACCTTCTTCCTCGATCCGGGCGACCGCGTCGTCGTCGCCGGGCCACTTCAGCGACTACACCGGCAAGTACGTGATCCACTGCCACATGCTCGACCACGAGGACCACGGCCTGATGTCGCAGTTCGAGGTCGTCGCCGGCCTGGGAGCGGAGCCGCCGCGGCCGTGCCGCCTCATCGGTGGTCAGATGCCGAGGTCGCGCAGGAACGCGGGCTCGTGGCCTTCGACGTAGACGAACAGCGGGTGTCGGCACTCCTTCCTCGGCGGCCTTGGCCGGCGTCGTCGGGCGGCGGCGATTCGCTCGGCCGCCTCGAACGGCGCGTCGGCGTCCTGCCAGAACGCGCGTGGCCGGGTTCCAGCGGGTGCTGGAGACCTCGGCGGAGAGGCCGTCGTCGGTGAGCGTCTCGCGCACCACCCGCTCGGCCTCGGCGCAGGCCTCGCGGCTCTCGGTGTAGACGAACATCTTCGCGCCGTCGCGGGTGACGATCACGCGCTCGCCGAGGCGCTCGGCGACCTCGTCGTCGAGGTCGAGCGCTGCGAGGCGCTCGGAGAACGGGTGGCCGTGGGCCTCGTCGTCGAGGTCGACCTCGACCCTGTACTCGTCGCGTGCCATCGCGCGGGAGGCTACCCGATATCGCCGCCGCCGTTCGCTGCTGACGTGGCCTCTAGGCTGAACCGATGGACCAGGTGATCCAGGTGGTCGGGGCGCTGCTGATCCTCGCCGGCTTCGCCGCGGCGCAGGTCGGTCGGCTGCGGGTCGACTCGATCAGCTACCTGGTCCTCAACCTGGTCGGCTCGCTGATGCTCGCCGTACCTCGCGCTGGACGAGCGCCAGTGGGGCTTCCTGCTGCTCGAGAGCGTCTGGGCGGTCGTCTCGGCGTGGAGCCTGGTTCGCGTCGGTGCGCGGCCTGCCCGTCGCCGGCGGCGACTGAGCGTCGCGCGGCACGGCGATGGCGCTCGACACCAGCCAAGACCGCGCAGCACGACGGGCCGCCGAACGCGCGGCGGTGGCCCGGCAGCGCCGGCTTGCGCTCCTGGGCGCCGGTCGCAGTCGGCGTGGTCGCGGTGGGCGCGGTGATCGCGGTCCGTCGGCTCGGACGATGAGCCGAGCTCCTGCGCCGAGCCCGGAAGCCGCAGCTGAGCCGCCCGCGTGCCCGCAGCAGATCGCCGACGACCCCGGCGCTGCTCGTCGGACAGAAGCTGGTCGTGCGGATGGAGTCGACGGCCACCGAGGACCTGCGCGGTCGCGTGCGCCGTGGTGAGATCGCCGGGGTGATCCTGTTTCCCGGTCGAGGGAACCGACCCCGAGGCGCTGGCGGGCGAGATCGCCAAGCTCTCACGCCGCCGCCAGGGCCGGCGAGATGCCGCCGCCGGTGGTCGCGATCGACCAGGAGGGCGGCGAGGTCGAGCGCCTGCCTGAGCTGCCGCCGGACGTCTCGCCGGCCGAGCTCGCGGGCGCCGGCGCGGCGCGCGGCGGCGGGCGAGGGCGAAGCGACCGGCGGCGGCGCTGGCGCGAGCTCGGAATCAACGTCGACCTCGCGCCGGTCCTCGACGTCGCCGAGACGCGAGAGCTCGTTCATCGCCTCGCGCACCTTCGGCAGCGAGCCGAGCCAAGGTCGCGCGCCTCGGCGTCGCCTTCGGCGAAGGGCTTCAGCGCGAGGGCGTGGCCGCGACCGCCAAGCACTTCCCCGGCCTCGGCCTCGCCGCCGCCAACACCGATGACGAGCCGAGCACGATCGACGCCACCGAGGCCGAGCTCGACCCGGGTCTGGAACCGTTTCGCGCCGCCATCGACGCCGGCTTCGAGCTGATCATGGTCGCCAATGCGATCTACCCGGCCTATGACGCAGCGCTTGCCGGCCTCGCTTTCGCCGCAGCTGATCGACGGCCTGCTGCGCGGCGAGCTCGGCTACGAGGGCGTCGTCATCACCGACGACCTCGGCGCTGGTGCGATCACCGGCGCCGGCTTCGACGAGGGCGAGGCGGCGGTCGCCTCAGCCCGAGCCGGCGCCGATCTGCTGCTGTTCGCGCTCTCGGACGGCGAGCAGCGCCGCGACGGCTCTGACCCGCAGCCTTCGCCGCGGCGAGCTCGACGAGCAGTCGCTGATCGCCTCCTGCGCCCGCGTCAACGCCCTGCGCGAGCGGCCTGGATCAGCCGGGCGGCTGAGCTCGAACCGAAACGAAGCGTCGTCGCGGCCGTAGACCCAGCCGTCGGGCCGGGTCGAAGCCCGAGACGCGACCGTCGGCGTTGACCAGGACCGCCGTGATCCGGTCGTAGTCGCCGGGCGACTTCAAGGTCACCGTCGCGCGCGCCACCGTTGGCGAGGTACTTGCGCTTGGCGGTCACCGTGCCGCCGCCTGTTGCCGCTCCGGCGAGCGACGAGGGCGATGCCTGAGCGCACGCCGCGCTCGACCTCGACGGAGAGCCTGATCGAGGCGCCAGAGCGCGCTTCGACGTCGACCAGACGGTAGGCGGTGTGGTCGAGGCTGGCTCGCCGGCGCTGGCCGCTTGCAAGCGAGCCCTTGCGCGCTGACGTCGGCATAGCGATCCGAATCGACGAAGCCGCCGAAGCCCGTGCGCCACTCAGCCGTCGCCGCGGCGAACTCGACGAACTCGCGCGAGAATCCGCGCCCGCCCGCCTTGCGGATCGCGAGGTCGTAGGCGGCGATCGCGTTGTCGGGCGGCTTGGCCCGGTCGGAGCGCTCCCAGGCCGAGCGGATCACGCTCGACCCCGTAGCCACCTCCGCCTGAGTCGAGCCAGTGGTTCCAGACCGCCGCTCCATAGATCCGCAGCATCCCCGCCGCGTCCGGGTCGGTGATCGGCTTGCCCGGGCTTCGAGGCGAAGGCGCCGACGTAGAAGAGATAGTCGTCGATCGTCGGGATAGACCTGATTTTCGGCCCAGGTCGCCGTCGACTCGAACATCCACGGCTCCTGGAAGGAGTCGTAGTTCTGTTGCAGCAGGTGGTTGAACTCGTGGGCGAACGTGACCCTGGCCGGGTCGAGCGGATCCGGATAGCCGTACTCGGCGAAGGTGAAGTCGTCGTCGATCACGATGTAGCCGTACTGGCTTCGGATCACGGCCCTGACCCGGGTCGGGCGACTCGTAGCCGAAGATGCCGTCGAGCCCGAGCTGCTTGAGATAGATGTCGGCGTGGGCGCCGGGATCGGCGCCGCAGCCTGCCGCGTCTCGCTTCGGCGGCTCCCAGCCCAGCGGCACCGGGCGCGACCTCGATCGAGTACGAGTGCTCGGCGATCTCGAGGATCGCCTCGACGTAGTCCGGGACGCCGTCGCCATCGGCGATCGCCGTTGGCGTCGGTGAGGTTGGGCGCGTCCTCGCGACCGGCATCGTTGACCCAGTGGACGCAGAAATGCGGGCTCTCGGCGCTGGCGACCGGCGCGCCGGCCGGATAGCCGTCGCCGTACTGGTCGGCCGCGCCGTCGGTCGGCCGCGCGAGCAGGCCGCGGGCACGGCGGCGATCCGCTCGCTCGAGCTCCGTGTAGCGACGCGGCGAGCTGGTTGAGCGCGACGGTCGCGTCCGCGTGCTCGGTCGCAGCGAGCGGCTCGCGTCGATGGCGCCTGCGGATCGGGGGCGAGCGCCGCCTCGGCGGCCTCGAGCGCTGCGATCGCCTCGGCCTGCGAGGGCTCCGCGGCACGGCTGCTGTGCGTTCGCAGCAGGCGCTGAGAGCAGCGCTGCGAGCAGCACGGCGAGCTCCCGCCGCAAGTCGAATTCGTGCTCGGTCTCTCATGGTCGCGATCTCCGTCCGGGCCCTGCCGCCCGCGCCTGGCACGCTGCTGATCGTAGTCTGCGCCCCATGAGTCAACCCGCCAAAGGCCTGCGCGTTGCGCTGGCCCAGATCAATCCGATCGTCGGTGACATCGCGGGCAACGCGGATCTGATCGCCCGCTGGATCGCCGACGCGAAGCGAGCGGATGCCGACCTCGTCGTGTTCCCGGAGCTCTGCCTGCCCGGCTATCCGGCCGAGGATCTCTACCTCAAGCACCATTTCGCAGCCGAGAACGTCGCCGCCCTGGAGCGCCTGGCCCCGCTCGCCGACGGTATCGCCGCCGTCGTCGGCTTTGCCGAGCCGTCGCCCGACCGACGTCGAGCGCCGACGCGACAGCCCGGCGCGACGCCCGGTGCACAACTCGGCCGCGTTTCTGAGCGACGGGCGGATCGAGGCGGTCTACCGCAAGAACCGGCTGCCCAACTACGGCGTCTTCGACGAGGTCCGGTACTTCGAACCGGGCGTCGAGCCGCTGGTCGTCGAGGTCGCCGGCACCAGCGTCGGCATCACGATCTGCGAGGACGTGTGGGAGCCGGGGCCGCCCGCAGAGCTCGGAGGCGGACGCCGGCGCCCAGCTGATCCTCAACCCATCCGGCTCGCCGTACCTGCGCGGCAAGGGCGGCGATCGCGAGCGGATGTTCGCCGAGCGCGCGCGCGCCTACGGGGTCCCGTTCGCCTTCTGCAATCTCGTCGGAGGCCAGGACGAGCTCGTCTTCGACGGCCACAGCTTCGTCGTCGACGCAGACGGTGAGGTCGTCGCCAGGGCGCGACAGTTCGAGCAGGACCTGTTGCTCTGGGAGCTCGGCGGGCAGAGCGCGCGAATCGAGCAGCCGCTGGCCGACCTCGACGAGGTCTACGCGGCGCTCGTGCTCGGCCTGCGCGACTACGCGCGAAAGAACCGCTTCGAGCATGCCCTGGTCGGCCTCTCCGGCGGGCATCGACTCGGCGCTGGTGGCGATGCTCGCCGCCGATGCGCTCGGCGCCGAGCGGCTCACCTGCGTCGTCATGCCCTCCCCCCACTCCAGCCCGCGAGACCCAGGCCGACGCCCGCGCGATCGCGCGCAACCTCGGCGCCGAGCTCCTCGAGCTGCCGATCGCCGCGGCGATGGAGGCATACGCGGAGATCCTCGACGACGCCGGGGGCGTCGAGGGCCTTGCCGCCGAGAACGTCCAGGCTCGTATTCGCGGCAACCTGCTGATGGCGCTTTCGAACACCCGCGGCTCGCTCGTGCTCACCACCGGCAACAAGAGCGAGATGTCGGTGGGCTACGCGACCCTCTACGGCGACATGGCCGGCGGCCTCGCGGTGATCAAGGACGTGCCCAAGCAACTCGTCTACGAGCTCGTCGAGCATCGCAACGAGATCGCCGGCGAGGAGCTCGTGCCGGCATCGGTGCTCAGCCGAGCGCCGTCGGCCGAGCTTCGCCCCGACCAGCGCGACGAGGACTCGCTGCCGCCCTATGAGGTCCTCGACCGGGTGCTCGAGGGCTACGTCGAGCGCGACCTCTCGCGCCAGGAGCTCGTCGACGAGGGCCTGCCCGAGGACCTCGTCGCCGAGGTGCTCAAGCTCGTCGACCGCGCCGAGTACAAGCGCCGCCAGGCGCCGCCGGGCATCCGCATCACATCGAAGGCCTTCGGCCGCGATCGGCGCCTGCCGATCACCAACCAGTACCGCGGCTGAGCGCTAGTGCCGAAGGCATCGGCCGGACCGCGATCGTCATCCGCACGATCGCGCAGAGGCGGCCGTCATCGTCGGTGAGGTCGCAGTCCCAGACCCAGGTCGTGCTGCCGCGATGGCGCGATGTCGCCTCGCAGTTGACGTGGCCCTGTGAAATCGGGCGCAGGAAAGAAGCCTGGTTGGACTGGCCCACCGCGATCATCTCGTCGTGGCGCACGGTGTCCCAGGTGGCGGCCGAGCACACCGACTCGGCCAGCGCCGCGATCGAGCCGCCGTGGACGATGCCGAACGGCTGGCAGACCTCCGGCGTCACGGCGATTCGCGCCCGCGCCTTCTCGGGCCCGACCTCCTGCCATTCGATGCCGATGAGCGCGCCGAGGCCCGCGGACGGATCTGGTCCGGATCTCCATCAAGCCACTGTAGATGTCACGGGTCGCAAGCCTCTTGCAATGCCGGTCAGGCGGGGTTGCCCATGGCTGACACCGCGTAGGCTTTCGCCTCTGATGCCGATCACCCTTGACCAGCGCGCGACCCTGCAGCTGCTGCTCGAACGCGGCAAGAGCTACTCCGACCTCGCGGCCCTGCTCGGCGTCGACGAGAGCGAGGTGCGCTCGCGCGCCCGAGCCGCGCTGACTCAACTCGGCGGCGCCGACCCCGACCGCACCGTTGCGCTCACCGACTACATCCTCGGCCAGGCCGACCCGATCGATCGCGCTGACGTCTCGCGCCACCTGCGCGAGGACGCCGACGACCGCGACCTCGCCACGGAGCTGATCGTCAGCCTGCGCGCTCTGTTTCCCGCGGCCGAGCTCCCCCGGCTGCCGGGCGAGTCGCGGGGCGGCCGCTTTCGCTCGCAAGCCGGCGCCGCTGCCACGCAAGCGATCGGGCTCGCGCCCGCCGGCCCGAAGCTGGCACGCCCCGACTTCTCCGACAGCCGCACGCGCTTGCTCGCGGCGCTGGCAGCGGGCGCTTTGGTGCTCGTCGTCGCCGTGCTGGCGATCACCGGTGCGTTCGGCGGCGACGGCGACGAATCCTCCGCTGCCGCGGCGGGCGAAGAGACGACGACCGCCGCGGCTGCCGGACGAGGAGATCCAGACCGTGGCGCTGACCGCCACCGGCGGCGGCGATGCCACGGGTGAGGCCGTATTCGGCCTGGCGACGGGCGACACGCCCTACGTCAACATCGAGATCGATGGGCTCGATCCCGCCCCGCAGGGCCAGACCTACGTGATCTGGCTGATGCTGAGCAAGAGCGAGGGCTATCCGCTCTCCCCGATCGAGGTGAGCCAGGCAGGCGCCTTCTCGAATCGGTTCGCGATCCCCTCCGCGATCCTGCCGGTCGTTGCGCGCGTGCGCTTCGTCGACGTCTCGATCGCGTCGGTCGACGACGTGCGCAGACTCGTCGGCGATGCGATTCGCGATCAGGCTCTGGTGCTCGAGAAGCCCGGCGAGACGGTCCTGCTCGGAGAGATCCCGGTGGCTCAGCAGGGCGCCGGCGCGGGTGGCGGCGCGCGGCCGAGGAGCAGGCGCCGACAGCGCGGCAACTAGCTCCAGCAGCTTGCCCGGGTTCATGATCCCGGCCGGGTCGAGGCGCTCCTTGACCGCGCGCAGGGCCTCGAGCCCGACCGCACCCACCTCAGCCGGCATGTACGGGGCGTGGTCGCGCCCAACCGCGTGATGGTGGGTGATCGTCGCGCCGACGGAGACGATCGCCTCACAGGCCGCCGTCTTCACCGCGCGCCACTGCTCGAGCTCCTCGCCGCTGCGAGCTGCGCGAGACGAAGGTGAAGTACAGCGACGCTCCGTCGCGGTAGGCGTGCGAGAGATGGCACATGACGATGCCCGGCGTGCCCTGGGCGCTTCATCGACGCCTCGAGAGCGCCGCCGACCGCGCGATAGAGGTCGTCGAGCCGCGACCACGTATGCGAGCTCTCCAGCGTCTCGACGAAATAGCCGAGGTCGATGAGCTCGTCGCGCAGGTAGGGGCCGTCGAAGCGCCCATGCTCCCAGGCCCTGCCCGGTGCCTCGCCCACGGCCACGGCGCCGCCGCGGCGCAGCAGGCGTCGCCGACAGCGACCGTCGGCGCTCGACCGACTCGCGCTCGCCCTCCCAGCCGCAGATGACGAGACAGCCACCGCTGCGCCGGCGCAGGCGCAGGTAGCCGTCGAACAGGGCCTTCTTCGAGGCGGATGTCGACGAGAGCCCGAGCGAGATCCGCGTCTCGGCTTCGTCGGAGAGCCGGGTGACGTCGGGTAGCGCGTCCGCTTGGGCCAGGGTGCGCACGAGCTCACGGCCGCCGGCGAAGTCCTCGGCGATCCAGCCCTCGTAGCGCCGCACGGATGGTGCCGGTCGCACGCGAACGGTGACCTCGGTGATCGCGCCGAGAACCCCTTCGGAGCCGAGAACGAGCTCGCGCAGCGATGGCCCCGCGGCCGTATGCGGCGTCTCGAGCGTGCGCAGCTCTCCGATCGGCGCCGTCATCGCTATCGGCCGTGACGAGATCGTCGAAGCGCCCGTAGCCGCTCGACGCCTGTCCGGCTGAGCGGGTGGCGGCAAAGCCGCCGATCGTCGCGTACTCGAACGATTGCGGGAAGTGGCCGAGCGTCATCCCCTGTGCGGCCAGCGCCTCCTCGGCCTCGGGTCCGCGCAGGCCCGGACCGAGCGTGGCCGTGAGCGAGCGCCGATCGACATCGACGGTCCGCATCCGTCTCAGATCGAGGGAGATCACGCGCTCGCAATCGCCCGCCAACGGAGTCACCCCGCCGACGACGCTGGTGCCGCCGCCGAACGGGACCACCGCCACGCCCTCGTTCGCGCAGGCTCGCAGCACGACCGCGACCTGCTCCGCGCTCGTGGGCAGGAAGATGGCGTCGGGAGCAGCGCCGACGGCGCCGCTGCGCATCCGGATCAGATCGGGATAGCTCTTGCCGGCTGCTCGCCGCAGCCGGTGCTCGTGGCTGTCGACCGTGGCGATCGTCCCGCGTTGCATCGACGAGCGCGTCTGGAAGCGGCCGCGCCGGCGAGAGCGCGACCTCGTCGAGCTCTGCGACCGGCGTCGGAACCCCCTCGCCGAGCTCGGATCGCAGCAGAGCGCGGGCGCTCGGGCCGAGCGCGATGCGCCGCTTCGGATCGCCCCAGCCCCACCACTTGCCCGGGGGCATGTCCTGGGATCGAACCGGCGGCACGCTGTCCACTAGGCCACGAGAGCGCGCTCTATGCCCTCGAGTGCCTCGTCGAGGCGCCGGCGGGCAGCACCGCGCATCATCGTCCCGCCGAGCCTGGAGAGACCGCGCAGAGCCTCCTCGGCCGTCAGCGTGACGCGGGTGCCGCCGGCGTCGGATCGCAGTCCGATCTCCAGCGTCGACGACTTCAGGATCTTCTCGAAGGGCGTGCCCTGCACGTCCTGCTCCCAGGCGTAGCGCTCGCCGTTGGTCGATCCGATGCAGTGGAAGTCGGCGCGAACGCCCTTGCCCTTCTCGGTCTCGAGCACCGTCGTCCAGTGGGCCCGCTTGCCGCCGGGATCGCGGACGTCCTCGACGCGCGTCGTGCGCGGCCACCAGCGCGGCAGGCTATGGGGGTCCGAGACCAGGTTCCAGACCTTGGCCGGGTCGGCGGCGACCACGCGGCTGCGTCGCACCTTCGGCATTCCGCTACTCGGCTGTGGCCTTGAGCCGCCTCAGGTCTCGCACCAACAGCAGGTGCTTGAGGTGACCGCAGACGGCTGCGAGGCTCTCGAGGTTCTCGACCGCCTCCTTGCGCCGCGCCTGGCTTCGCGAGCGAAGCTGGGCTCCGAGCAGCTGCTCGAGCAACGCCGCCTCGCGGTCGGCTGATGTGCGAAAGACGCGCAAATTTCGCCCTGCGACGCCGAACTTCGAGAGCTCGGCCGCCGAGCGCACGATCTCGAGATCGGTCTCGTCGTAGATGACTCGACCGTCGCGGCGACTGGGAGAGACGATGCCGAAGTCCTGGAGCTCCTTGAGGAACCCCTCCCCCACGCCTGCTTCGGCCAGCAGCTGCTCGGTGCTGAAGCTGGTGACGTCCTCGGCGACCGAGGCGGCGCGCCGCTTCTGGCTCTCGCCGCTGGGTCGCCGACCCGTGAAGTCTCCCGTGGCGAGCTCCTGGCGGATCACCCGCAACGGCAGGAACTCGTCGCGCTGCATGCGCAAGATCGCGCGCAGGCGCTCGACGTCTGCCTGGCTGTAGAGGCGATATCCGCCGGCGGTGCGCCGCGGCGCCAGCAGCTTCTGGTCCTCGAGATAGCGGATCTTGGAGATCGAGATGTCGTCGAACTCCGCTCCGAGGATCTTCGCCACGGCGCCGATGGTCAGCGCCTTGCGCGGGCGAGAGTCGCCGCCTTCGCCGCGCGCCGGGCGCTCGTCGCGGCCTTCTCTGCCCTGAGCCGATGTTGGCGACCTGCGGATTTCCGGCTGCGACGGCCATCAGCGCTCCAGGTAGCTGAGCTTGTATTTGCCGATCTGAATCTCGTCGCCGTCCTCGAGCCGGTGCGACTCGATTCGCCGGCGGTTGACGTAAGTGCCGTTGAGCGAGCCGAGATCGTCGATGTAGTAGCCGTCCTGGCGCTGAACCAAGAGCGCGTGATTGCGCGAGACCGTGACGTCGTCGAGGAAGACCGGAGCATCGGGCGTGCGCCCGATCGACATCCGCTCCTGATCGACCGGAAAGCTCTCCCCCGCTCGCCCGCCGCCCGAGCGGATGACGAGTGCGGCGCCCGACTTGTCGACCTCCGCGTCGATGTCGATCGGCGTGTACTCGCCCGTCTCATCGACCTTGTAGGTCATCGTCGTCGGCTCGTCGGCGCCCTCGGGGCGACCGAGATAGGCGCCGCACTTCTGGCAGTAGTTGGCTCCCTCGGGATTGACGAAGCCACATTCGGGGCAGTGGACGGCCACTAGCTCGCTCCGTCCTCCGTCTGAGCTCGCCGCCGGCTTCGGCAGCTTGCCGAGCAGGATGTCGGTGAGCTGCTGAACGTCGGCGCCCGTGAGCGCTGCGTCCCCGGCCTCTCGCTTCGTCTTCAGGCGGTTGACCAGCTCGGCGCGAAGGATGTCGATGCGGCCGTGAAGCACGCGTCGTCTGTAGGAGACCGTGCGCTCCTCCTCGGTCAGCTCGTCGATCAGCTCCTTGAGCTCCTGATCGGACATCGAGCCGATATCCGGAATCGTCTCTTCTTTGTCGCTGCTCATCGTGCTTGCTGCTCCAGTCTCGCTGCCTCCGGCCCAATGATCTTCGGTCCGCTCGATCTACCGGCTGGCGCGATTATACGGCCGTTGGCCGAACATCAAGTTGAGGTTGATGGTTGCACGTCGCCGTGCGTCTGCGAGGCTCCGCTCATAGGCACGCGCATGGCGCACGTAGATCACCGTCGCGGCCACGGTCAGGGCGATGCCGACGACGAAGCCCGCCTCGACGATCCACCAGTCGACGACCATGCTCCAGAAGATGCCGCCGAAGACCAAGAAGACGCCGATTCGCCCGATCCAGTTGACCTCGATGTCGATGCCGTGGCGCAGGGCGCTGCGCGCCAGGACCAAGGTCGCCACCTCGCGCGCGGCGAGGATCAGGATCGCCCACTTCGGCAGCAGGTCGAAGTGCCAGCAGACGGCGACGCCGGCCAGCACGGTGAGCCTGTCGACGATCGGGTCGAGCAGGGCCCCCATGCGCGAGTACTGGCCGGTCGCCCTGGCGAGGAAGCCGTCGAGGTAGTCGCCGAGCGTGATCCCGAGATAGATCAGAGCCGGAGCGGCGGCGCGACCGTCCTCGGTGTCGAAGGCCAGGACGAGGAAGACCGGGATCGCCGCCAGGCGCACGTAGCCGACGATGTTCGGGATCGTCCATGGATGAAGCGGCGCCCCGCGGCGTGTCACCGACGGCAACGGCCCCGAGCGGTCGAGGCCGATCAGGCGGCGCTTCGAGCGCGCCCTCAGCGTTTCCTTCTCCCGAGCCATCAGGCGGGACCGCTCACCTGCCCGATGATCTCCTTCGCGCGGGTGACCACCTCGTCCAGCGCGATTCGGTGGTCCTCGCCGCTGGCGCGTTCTTGGGCTTCGATCTCGCCCTCCGCGAGCGCACGCTTGCCGACGACGAGGCGCAGCGGACAGCCGAGCAGCTCGGCGTCGGTCAGCTTCTGGCCCGTGCCGGCCTCGCGGTCGTCGAACAGCGTCTCGATCCCGGCTTCGCTGAGCTCGCCGTACAAGCGCTCGGCCGTTTGCATCGTCTCCTCGCCGGCCTTGCCCAGGGCGACCAGGTGGACGGCCCAGGGAGCGAGCGCGGGCGGCCAGACGATCCCCTTGTCGTCGGCGTTCTGCTCGATTGCCGCGGCGACAATGCGCGCCGGGCCGATGCCGTAGCTGCCCATGACGATCGGGTGCTCCTTGCCTTCGGCGTCGAGGTAGGTCGCGCCGAGCGGCACGGAATAGCGGGTCCCGAGCTTGAAGATGTTGCCGACCTCGATCGCCTTCTCGATCTCGATCGGATCATTGCCGGGTGAGAGATCGCCGGCCTCGACCGCGCGAAAGTCGAGCTCCTCGAAACTGAAGTCGCGGCCGGGCTCGACGCCGATCAGGTGCGCGTCGAGGCGATTGGCGCCGGCGAAGTAGCCACTGCCCTCGATCGCGGCGTCCTTGATCACCGGCACCGAGGCCCCGACCGGACCGATGAACCCGGGCGGCCCGAGCTCGGCCTCGATCTCCTCGCTGCTCGCCTGGCGAAAGTCGGCGCCGAGCGCGTTACGCAGCTTGATCTCGTTGAGGCGGTGATCGCCGCGCACCAGCGCCAAGACCATCCCGCGGCCGTCGACGATCACGGGCATCGCCTTCAAGGCGGCGCCGGCGGGCACCCCGAGGGCGCCGGCGACCTCGTCGACGGTGGTCAGCCCGGGGGTCGGCACCTCGCGCGGTTCGTCGAGCGCCGGCGGAAGCTCGACCGGCTGGGCGCGGGCCGTGGCGACCTCGACGTTCGCCGCGTACCCGGGCGCCAGCGCGACGTCGTTCTCACCCGCCTCGCAGGGCGCCATGTACTCGTGCGCGCCGCTGCCGCCCATCATCCCGACGTCGGCTTCGACCTCGTACCAGCGCACGCCGCTGCGGTCGAGGATGCGCTCGTAGGCACGCCGGTTGAGCTCGTAGCTGGCGTCGAGGCCCTCGGCATCGCGGTCGAACGAATAGGCGTCCTTCATCGTGAACTCCCGCGTGCGCAGGACGCCGGCTCGCGGCCGCGGCTCGTCGCGTTCCTTGGTCTGGATCTGGTACAGCAGCTTCGGCAGCTCGCGGTAGGAGCGGATCTCGCGCGCCACGTGATAGGTCAGCGCCTCCTCGTGGGTCATCGCGAGCACGTGCGCGGAGCCCTTGCGATCGTCGAGCTTGAACAGCTCGTCGATCTCGTAGCGCCCTGTGCGCTGCCACGGCTCTGCGGGCTGCAGCACCGGCATCAGCATCTCCTGGGCCCCGATCGCGTCCATTTCCTCCCGGATGATCCGCTCGACCCGCCTGATCACCCGGTAACCGGCCGGCAGCCATGTCCACAGGCCCGCTCCGAGCTGGCGGACGAGGCCGGCCCGCACCATCAAGCGGTGGGAGACCGACTCCGCATCGGCGGGGTCGTCGCGCAGGGTTGGCAGGAAGTACGTCGAGAAGCGGCTCATCGCGCGGCCAGCGTAACCGAGGCGAGTGCCGCGCTCAGGCGCGTGTGAATCGGCGTCCCGCCGTCGGCGAGGCGTCCTCGTCCAGCGCCGGGCGCTTGACCGGCTTGAGGAAAGGCTCGGCGGTGACGTCGTTGCCCTCGGCCCGCGCTTTCTCGGCCTCGAGCTTGGCGATCCGTTCCGGCGTCAGCTCGTCGGCGTTCTCCTCCTCGATGCGCTCGAGCCACTTGGCTCCCTCGGCGGCCTCGGTGTCGTCCACCTCGACCGTGCCGCGGTCGAGAGACTTGTCGATCTCGGCGAAGAGCTCGTCGACGAGGTCGTCCTGGGGGACCTTTCGCAACGGCTTGCCGTGAGCGAAGATCAGGCCTTCGTTCTTGGCGCCGGTGATCCCGAAGTCGGCGTGTGAGGCCTCGCCGATCCCGTTCACCGCGCAGCCGAGCACAGCCACCTCGATCGCCTCCTCATACGACTCCAGGCGCTGCTCGATCTCAGCCACGACCGAGTCCATGTCGAACTGCAGGCGGCCGCAGGTCGGGCAGGCGATCAGCACCGGGCCGCGCTCGCGCAGCTGCAGCGCCTTGAGGATCTCCCAAGCGACCTTGACCTCCTCCTCGGCGTGGAAGGTCGAGAGCGAGATCCTGATCGTGTCGCCGACGCCGTCGGCGAGCAGTGTGCCGAGGCCCACCGCCGACTTCAACGATCCCGTCCACTTCGTTCCCGCCTCGGTGATGCCGAGGTGGATCGGGTACGGAATGCGATCGGCGAGCAGGCGGTTGGCGGCGATCGTGTTCGGCACGTTGGTCGACTTGATCGAGACCTTGAAGTTCTCGTAGTCGAGTGACTCCATCATCTCCACGAACTCGACCGCCGCCGAGACCAGGGCCTCGACAGGGTTCGAGCGCTCGAGCTCGTGCAGGTGCTTGGGCAGCGAGCCCGAGTTGACCCCGATTCGCATCGGCACGTTTGCCTCCGTGGCCCTGACGGCGACCTCGGCGACCTTGTCGCGTCCGCCGATGTTGCCGGGGTTGAGGCGGATGCAGTGAGCACCTGCGTCGATCGCCTTCAGCGCCAGGGTGTGGTTGAAGTGAATGTCGGCGATGATCGGGATCGGCGACCGCTTGACGATCTCCTTCAGGGCGACGGCGTCTTCGTCGCGCGGCACGGCGCAGCGAACCAGGTCGGCGCCGGCGTCGGCGACCTTGTGAATCTGCTCCATCGTCGCCTCGAGGTTCGACGTCTCGGTCTTCGTCATCGTCTGCACGACGACCGGTGCGCCGCCGCCGATCGGCACCCCGCCGACGAATATCTGGCGCTTGGAAGCCATGTGGACATTGTGACAGCGGGGGGTTAGGGTGCCGTCATGCGCGGCGTGATCGCGGGACTTGTCGCACTATCGGCTCTGATCGGCGCGCAGGTTGCGCAGGCGGATTTTCACCTGATCAAGGTCCGCGAGGTCGCGCCCAATCCTGCCGGGATGAACGCCGCCTTCATCGAGCTGCAGATGTACGCGTCCGGCCAGACGCAGCTCGCCGGCCACCCCGTCCGCATCTACGACGCGGCAGGCGTGGAGGTGGCCGACTTCCCACTGCCGGCGAATGCCCCGAACGGCGAGAGCCAGCGCACGTTCCTGATCGGAGACGATGAGACGGTCGGCGGAGCGGACTTCGTCAACCAGCAACTCTCGGACGCGCTCGGCCCGCTCGGGCCCGGTGGCGCGGTCTGCTTCGACAGCGTCGACTGCGTGGCATGGGGCAGCTTCACCGCTCCGGCGGGCGCCCTGCTCTCCCCGGCCGGCAGTCCTGCGCCGCCGATCACCGACGGCTCCTCGCTCACCCGCTCGATCGCGCCCGGCTGCGCGACGCTGCTCGAGGCCCTCGACGACACCAACGCGAGCGCCACCGACTTCACGCTCACGCTCCCATCGCCGCGCCGCAACGCGGTGACGCCCACCGAGCAGGCATGCGGTCCGGGTGGAGCGCCTGACACCAAAGCGCCGCAGACCACCATCGACAAGCAGCCGAAGCGCAAATCCACGAAGAAGACGGCGAAGTTCAAGTTCTCCGCCGACGAGCCGGGCGCGAAGTTCGAATGCAAGCTCGACAAGGGCCGGTTCAAGCCCTGCTCCTCGCCGTTCAAAGCCCGGGTCAAGCCCGGCAAGCACCGCTTCAAGGTCCGAGCCACCGACGCGGCCGGCAACACCGACCGCACGCCCGCCCGCGCCAAGTTCAAGCGCATCGCCGACTGATCGCCGCCCCGCACCCGCCGAGCGGCAGCTTGCGTCCCATAGTCGTGCGTTAGCTGCCGCTCGGCGCTTCGGTGGGCGTCGCTAGGCGGCGGCGGATCGTGCTTGGAGGGTGCGGGGCGCCTCCTCGGTTACGTCAGTCCAGCCGAGGCGGCGAACGTCCCACCCGGCTTCAGCTAGTGCGGCGTCGCGCTCGGCATCGCGCTTGCGAGCGAGCGGGTTGTCGTGAAAGGCGACGCTGTCGATCTCGACGATGAATCTGTGCCGCGGCCAGTGGAAATCGACCTCCGGGCTCATCGCCCTGAGGCCGATCTGCCCGTTGACGATCGGTCGCTCGATCCCGCAGGCGACGATCTCCTTCAAGAACAGGATCTCGGCCTCGCTGCGGCACCGCATCACGTCCTCGTCCCATTCGCTGAGCACGGCTCGCAGGCGAGCCACGCCGCGGCGCCCGCGGTGGCGGACCATCAGCCGGCTGACCGCAAACAGGTCGAATGACCTCGATCTCGCTCAGCCCGCTCGACCAGTTGCTCGAGGCCGCGGCGGTTGAGAACGGCGGCGAGGTCGAGGATCGTCCGGGCAGCGGTTGTACACGGGATCCCGCTGAGCCTCGTGACCTCGTCATCGACGAGCCTGTCGCCGCTGTGGACGCGGATGCCCGTCGCGCGAACGTCCGACACGCCCGGGGACGGTGACGTCGATCCGTGTCGCTGCCGACGAGCGTAGATCGAGCAGCGCGGCCGCAGATCGATGAGAGAGGACGGCGCCAGGGCCGCAGGCGAGTACCGCGGCCAGATAGTGGCCCTCGCGGCGGAGCGCACGATGCCCAACGACGAAGACCCCTTGGTGGATCCGCTGAAGCCGGCCGCTGCGAAACCCAGTGCTCGACCGTGCGCTCGGCCATGCCGAGCGCCAGCAACTGCCGAACGACGACCACCCCATGCTGTCGATCGGCGAGCTCGAGCACCGCGCTTCGGAGCCGAGCGGCAGATTTCGGCTGATAGTCAGCGGTTATCTGCCGCTCGGCGCCCATGCGGGGAGGGTGGCGCGGGCGGGCGCGCTGATCTAGGCGCGGGTGTGGCGAGTTCGGGACGCTTGTGTGGCGAACATGTGTCGGGTCGGCGGCCCCAGGCGCGCCGGCCTACTTGGCGTAGAGCTCTTCGATCTCGTCGGCGTACTTCTCGTCGATCGGCTTGCGCTTGAGCTTCATCGTCGGCGTCAACTCGTCGCCGCCGGGCGCCCAGTCGGTCGGCAGCACCTTGAACTTCTTGATCTGCTCGACGCGCGCCATCTTCGCGTTCGCCTCGTCGACGCCGGCCTGCACCGCCGCCAGCAGCTCCTCCTCGCCCGCGAGGTCCTCGACCGATTTGCCCTCGTGGCCGTTCTGCTTCGCCCATACGGGCGCGAAGTCGGGATCGAGCACGATCAAGGCGACGTTGTAGGGGCGCTTGTCGCCGATCGCGACCGCTTGCCCGATCAAGGGGCTCGCCGACTTCAGGTGCGACTCGATGTTCGCCGGCGACATGTTCTTGCCGGCGGCGTTGATGATCAGCTCCTTCTTGCGATCGACGATCTTGAGATAGCCGTCCTCGTCGAGCTCGCCGATGTCGCCCGTGGAGAGCCAGCCGTCCTCGTCGAGTGCCTCGGCGGTCTTCTCGGGCAGGTTGCGATAACCCGGCATGATCAGATCGCCGCGGACCAGCACCTCGCCGTCATCGGCGAGCTTGATCTCGACGCCTGGGAGGGGCGGACCGACGGTCCCCAGCTTGACCTTGTCCGGCGGGTTGACGGTCGCGGCTCCACAGGTCTCCGACATCCCCCAGAGCTCGCCGATCGGAATCCCGATCGCGTGAAAGAAGGCCAGCACCTCGACCGGCGTCGGCGCTGCTCCGACGTTGACGGCGATCGCCTCATCGAGGCCGAGGGCGGTGCGCAGATGCGAGAACATCGCTTCGTCGGCAGCGGCCACACCGGCCGCGAGCTCGTCGGGCACCTCCTCGCCGGCCTGTTCCAGCTCGACCTTCTTCAGCGCCGCCTCGAGCCCGGCGCGCGCCTTGTCGCCGTCCTCGCCGGGAATTGCCGACATCTTCGCCTCGAGGCCGGCCTTGAGCTTCTCCCAGATCCTCGGCACGGCGAAGAACCAGGTCGGGCGTACCTTCGGCAGCCATTCGACGATCTGGCGTGGATCGGGACAGATCGTCACCGAGCAGCCGCGGATCACCGGCAGGTAGTAATGCGCTCCGCGCTCGGCGATATGGGCCGCGGGCAGCCACGAGATCACCTTCGCCCCGCGCTCGGGGAAGTGGATGATGTCCTCGACGCCCGCGGTCAGGCTCATCAGGTTGCGATGGGTGAGCTGGACCCCCTTTGGCGGACCCGTCGTACCCGAGGTGTAGATCAGCGTCAGCAGGTCGTCGGCGTCGACCGCGGCGACCGACTCGCTGACGTCGAAGTCGGGATCGACCTGCTCCAGCGACTCGAGCGTGTGATCGCCCCCGGGTCCGTCGATCACGATCAGGGTCTCGACCTCGGGCAGCTCGCTGCGCGCCTCGCTGAAGACCTCGAGGAACGCGGTCTCGACGATCGCGACCTTGGCGCCGGCGTCGGCGACCACGTGGCGAATCTGCTCGGGTGAGGACGTTTGATAGATCGAGAAGGGCACGGCGCCGAGCGAGACGGCGGCGAGGTCGCAGGGCATGAACTCGGGCCGGTTGTTGAGCATCAAGGCGACCGTGTCGCCCTTGGACACGCCAAGGCTGGCGAGGCCGCCGGCGATCCGCCCTGTCTGGTCGGAGATCTCGCGCCAGCTGTAGACGCGCTCGTCGTCGCCCTCGCCCCAGACGATCGCCGGGTCGTCGGGGATCCTGTCGACGGTGGCCTTGAACGCAAGCGCCAGGTTCTGAGCGTGTAGTCCTTTGCTGGGCCCGCCACTCGCGTGACGCTCCGCGGTCGTCGCCTCCATCTCTCCTCCTCGAGCTCGAAACCGGAGCTGGAAATCTACCGCTTACGGCCCGCCGCTCTAGGGGCTGACGTCGAACCCCTCGCCGGTCAGCCGGCCGATGTCGTTGGTGAGGCCGATCACGAACAGGACCATGACCAGGGCGAAGCCGACGACCGAGGCGCGCTCCATCGTTCTGAACGCGACCGGCCTGCCTCGGACCTTCTCGACGACGCTCCAGAAGATGTGACCGCCGTCGAGCGGCAGGAAGGGAAAGAGGTTGATCACCGCAAGCGAGAGGCTGATCAAGCCGAGCACGAACAGCGCCTGGCGGGTGTCGAACTCGATCGACTGGCGCGTGACCTCATAGCTGCCGACGACCCCGGAGAGCTGCTTTCGCTGTTCGGCATCGAAGATCCGCGCCACGATCGAGAGCGTCCGCGTGGTCACCTCCCACATCTGCGTCACGGCGAAGTCCGCGGAGCTCGGAATCGAGCGATCGGCGGGGACGTATCCCGCTCCGGCGAAGCTGAAGCCGAAGCGAAATCGATCGACCTCGGCATCGTAGAAGGGGTTCATCTCGATCGTCTGCGTCTCGCCGTCGCGTTCGACCACGACCGGTACGGCTTCGGTCGAACCACAGCCGTCGGTCGTCTCTCCGGCGCACGAGAGCCCGTCCAGCGCGCCGGTGAGCCGGTCGGACTGCGCCTGCACGGTGCCGTCGCCGCGCTCGACGCCGTTGATCGAAACCAGCTGGTCCCCGCGCTCGAGCTCGCCCTGGGCCGGAGAGCTCTGCTCGACCGCGCCGACCGCCAGCCGCGTCGGTTCCTCGAGCGTGAACCCGAGGCCGAAGAGGATGACGAACGCGATCACGATGTTGACGAACGGGCCGGCGCCGATGACGACGATTCGCTTCCAGACCGGCTGGTTGTAGTAGCCCCTCGCTGCGACCTCGGGCTCGAGCTCCTCGTCGGGGTTCATGCCCGTGATCTTCACGAAGCCGCCGAGCGGGATTACGCCGATTCCGTACTCGGTCTCGCCGCGAGTGACGCTCCAAAGCTTCGGCGGAAAGAACAGGAAAAAGCGCTCGACGCGCATGCCGACGGCCTTCGCCGCGACCATGTGACCCGCCTCGTGGAGGATGATCAGGACCGCGAAGCCGGCGAAGGCGAGGATCCAGCTCATGCCGTCGCCCCGGCGCGCGAGACCAGCCGCGAGGCGAGCTCGCGGGCGCGCTGGTCGCATTCGAACAGGTCCTCGAAATGAGCGAACGGCTGCACGTCGGTCTCGTCGAGCACTCCCGCGATCACCTCCGGGATCGCGGTGAAGGCGATCCTGCCCTCGAGAAAGGCCGCAACCGCGACCTCGTCGGCCGCGTTGAGCGCACACGGCGCATTGCCACCCGTGAGCCCGGCCTCCCGCGCCAGGCGCAGGCACCGAAACGTCTCCACGTCGGGCTCCTCGAAGCTCAGCATGCCGAGCTCGGGCAGGCGCACCGCCTCGGCAACCGCAGGACGGTCGGGATGGCTGAGCGCATAGGAGATCGGGACCCGCATGTCGGGCAGGCCGAGATGCGCGAGGTGAGCGCCGTCGGAGAGCTGGACGAGGGCGTGGACGATCGACTGGGGATGGACGACGACCTCGATCGCCGGATAGGGAAGGCCGAACAGATGATGGGCCTCGATCACCTCGAAGCCCTTGTTCATCAGCGTTGCGCAATCGACCGTGATCCGGCCGCCCATCTTCCAGGTCGGATGGTCGAGAGCCTCGGCGACGCTGACGCCTGAGAGATCGGTGCGGCCTCGAAAGGGGCCGCCCGAAGCAGTCAGGACGACGCGCTCGACGGTGCCGGGCGGATGGCCCTCGATCAGCTGGGCGAGGGCCGAGTGCTCGGAATCGACCGGCAGGATCGCCGCCTCGGTCGCCTCCGCCAGCGTCGTGACGAGATCGCCGCCGATGACGAGGCTCTCCTTGTTGGCCAGCGCGAGATCGATTCCGGCGCTGAGCGTCGCGATCGTCGGGCCGAGACCGGCGGTGCCGACGATCGCGTTCAGCACGAGATCGGGCTGGGTCGCGTCGATCAGCTCGCGCACGCCCTGCTCGCCCGCGAGCACGCGAACACCGTCGAGCTCAGCCGCGGCACGCCGTGCGCCCTCGGGGTCGGCGAGTGCGACCGTGTGCGCCGCGACATCGCGCGTCTGCTTGCAGAGCCGCTCCCAGTCGCGATCGGCGGCGAGACCGGCGACGGCGAGCTGATCGTTGCCGGCGATCACCTCCAGCGCCTGCTCTCCGATCGAGCCGGTGGATCCGAGCACAAGCACTCGCTTGACCATGGGAGGCAGGGTACCGACGGGTCTAAGCAGCTTCTGAATCGCGACAGGCCCGCCATATGCTTCGCAGATGACTGCGATCGGGGCGCACGTGTCGCGTCAGCGGCCACTCGAGGCGGCCCGTGATCTGGGCGCCGAGTGCGTGCAGATCTTCCTCAGCGATCCCGGCTCGTATCGAAAGCCTCCTCCCCATCCCGAAGCCGAGGCGATTCGCGCAAGCCCGATCGGGCGTCTACGTCCACGCCCCGTACCTGATCAACGTCTGCTCACCGAAGCCGAACGTGCGCTACGGCTCGCGCAAGATCCTTCAGCAAACCTGCGACGCCGCATCAGAGGTCGGTGCCATGGCCGTGATCGTTCACGGCGGCCACGCCGAGGACGACCCGGCAGAGGGGCCTGGCCGGTGGCTGCGCTCGCTCGAGCTGCTGGAGACCGACGTCCGCGTGCTGATCGAGAACACGGCCGGGGGCGAGAACGCCGTCGCGCGCCGCTTCGACGCCCTGGAGAGGCTGTGGGACGCGATCGGCGGCGCCGAGACCGGAGTCGACCTCGGCTTCTGCTTCGACACCTGTCACGCCCACGCCGCCGGCGAGGAGCTGAGCGGGGCGATCGAACGAGTGCTGGCGATCACGGGCGCGATCGACCTCGTACACGCCAACGATTCACGCGATGCCGCCGGCACCGGCGCCGATCGCCATCAACGACTCGGTGAGGGCGAGATCGATCCGGCCTCGCTCAAGGCGATGATCAGGGCCGGCGCCGAAGCCGCGCCGGCGGTCCTGGTCGAGACCCCCGGGCCCGCCGACGGGATCAGGCGCGACATCGAGTACGTGCGCGCCGCATCCGCCGGTCAGTAGACGAAGGCGACCGCGAGGTAGTAGCCGGCGACGACGGTGAACATGACCGCGTCGAGGCGGTCGAGCAGGCCGCCGTGCGGCCCGAAGACCGTGCCCGAGTCCTTGACCTGGAGGTCGCGCTTGATCATCGACTCGAACAGGTCGCCCGCGGGCGCGAGCAGGGCGACGCACATGCCCATCAGCAGGGCGTCGATTCCGGGCAACCAGTCCTGATAGAGACCGGCGAACCAGAAGCCCGCGGTGCCGGCGACGAAGCCGAAGGCAAGTCCCTCGAGCGTCTTGTTCGGCGACAGCGTCGGGGCGAGTCGATGGCGGCCGAACATGCGGCCGCCGGCGTAGGCGGCGGTGTCGGCGACAAATGTGGCGACGAGAACGTCGACGAGCAATGCCGCGCCGTGGTCGGGCAGCTCGCGCAGCAGGACCGCGTGTGCGAACGGGATCACGATCCAGGCCACCCCGAGCGCGGTAACGGCCATCGAGATCGTGACGCCGTCGCGATCGGGCCGAGCAACCGCGGCGGCGAACATCGCAAGCGTCGTCGCGGCGAGCGCGATCACGATCTGAAAATGGGTGCCGTAGAGCGCCGCGACGCAAACGCCCACAGCAGCTGCGAATGCGACGAGCTCGAACGGGCGAGTCTCGCGCGTCATCCGAAACAGCTCGCTGAGCCCGACGCAGGCGAACCCGATCATCGCCGCGGCGAAGAGCTCGCCGCCGACGATCGTGATCGTGATCACGATCGCGATCCACGGAATCGCCCAGGCGATCCGAGCGATCGTCTCCGAGCGGTTTCGCCTCGGCTTGCGCTTGCGCCGGCGAGACGAGTCGCGCTCGGCGGCGAGCGGAGGCGGCGGCTCGGGCCGGTTTCGGCGCTGATGGTCGAAATCGAGCTCCGAGTCGAACGGACGCGATCCCTCCACTAGCGGCCCCCGTAGCGCCGCTGGCGGCGTTCGTAGGTTCCGAGCGCCGCCTCGAACGCCTCGCGGCTGAAATCGGGCCAGAGCTCCTCGCTGAAGACGAGCTCGGAGTAGGCGCTCTGCCACAGCAGGAAGTTCGAGATTCGCTCCTCGCCGCTGGTTCGGATCAAGAGGTCTGGGTCGTGCATGTCCGGCGCGTAGAGCAGAGCGCGAAACTCGTCCTCGCTGTCACCGGAGAAGCTTCGCGCCGCATCGACGATCTCCGCCCTGCCGCCGTAGTTGAAGGCGACGAACAGCGTGATCCGCTCGTTGGCGGCGGTCACGCCCTCGGCCCAGTCCATGCGCTCGACGAGGTTGGGCGGGATTCCCTCGCGGCGACCGATGAAGCGCATGCGCACGCCCTCGGCATCGAGCTCGGGCGTTTCGATGTCGATCCGCCGACCGAACATCGCCATCAGCCCGTCGACCTCGGCCTGCGGACGCTGCCAGTTCTCGGTCGAGAAGGAGAACACGGTCAGCTCCTCGATCCCGAACTCGGCCGCGTCGCGCAGGCGAGCCTTGACCACGTCGGCGCCGGCCTCGTGACCCGCGACCGCCGGCAATCCCGCGTTCGGCAGCCCAGCGCCCGTTGCCATCGGTGATGATCGCCACGTACCTCGGCACCGGGCCCTGCGGCGCCATCAGACTTCGAGGATCTCTTCCTCTTTGGCCTTGAGCAGACCGTCGATCTCGGTCGTGGCCTCGTCGGTGCGCTTCTGCAGGTCGGCTTCCGCGCGGCGCTCTTCGTCCTCTCCGACGTCGCCTTCCTTCTTCAGCTCGCGCAGGTCGTGCATGCACTCGCGACGGATGTTGCGCACCGCGACCTTGCCCTCCTCGCCGACGCCATGGACGACCTTGACCATGTCGCGACGGCGCTCTTCGTTGAGCTCGGGAATCTGAAGCCGGATCACGTTGCCGTCGTTGGACGGCGTCAGCCCCAGGTCGGACTCCTGGATCGCCTTCTCGATCATCGGGATCGAGCTCTTGTCGAACGGCGTCAGGGTCAGCAGGCGGGCATCGCTGGCGGCGACCTGGGCGAGCTGCTTGATCGGAGTCTGGGCCCCGTAGTAGTCGATCTCGAGCCGGTCGAGCAGATGCGGAGAAGCTCGCCCCGTGCGCACGGTCGCGAGCTCGTGGCGACAGGACTCCACCGACTTGCTCATCCTCTGCTTCGCGTCTGCGATCAGCTCTTCTGTCAGCTCAGACATGTCTCTCGTTCTGCGCGCCCATTTGCAGCGGTTTCACGCCTCGGATCGAACGATCGTCCCGACGCGCTCGCCGCTGACGATCCTATCTATGTTGCGCTCGTCGGCCATGTTGAAGACGTGGATCGGCAGGTCGTTGTCCATGCACAGCGTCAGCGCGGTCGAATCCATCACTCGCAGGCCGCGCTCGATCGCCTCCATGTGCGTGATCTCGGCCAGGAACTTGGCTTCGGCGACCTGCGACGGATCGGCGTCATAGACGCCCTCGACACCGTGCTTTGCCATCAGGATCGCCTCGGCATGGATCTCGAGGGCGCGCAGAGCGGCGGCGGTGTCGGTGGTGAAGAACGGGTTGCCGGTGCCGGCGGCGAAGATCACGACGCGGCCCTTCTCGAGATGGCGCATCGCGCGGCGGCGAATGTAGGGCTCGGCGACCTCGGTCACCTCGATCGCCGACATCACGCGGGTATAGGTGCCAAGCCGCTCGAGCGCGTCCTGCAGCGTCAGCGCGTTGAGCACGGTGGCGAGCATCCCCATGTAGTCGGCCGTAGCGCGGTCCATGCCCTGAGCCGCGCCCTCGAGCCCGCGATAGATGTTCCCCGCGCCGACCACCATTGCGATCTCGACGCCGCGGTCTGAGACCTCGTGCACCTGCTCGGCGATCGTGGTCACGCGCTCGGGATCGGTGCCGTACGTCCAGCGAGCCCATCAGGGCCTCGCCGGAGATCTTCAGCAGGATTCGTTTGAAGACGGGCTCAGCCACCGCCGCGACACCCTACTCGCCGTCGACGGCTCAATCCTGGCCGACGGCGAAACGCGCGAAACGGGAGATGACGACGTTCTCGCCCGTCTTCGCCGCCTGCTCGGCGCGGATCTGCTCGATCGTCTTGCCCTCGTAGCGATCGCTGCGCACGTGCTCTTGATCGAGCAGGACGATCTCCTTCTTCCACTTGGCGATCTGGCCCTCGACGATCTTCTCGACGACGTGCTCGGGCTTACCCTCGCTCGCGGCCTTCTCGGCGAAGATCTTGCGCTCCGCCTCGATGTCTTGCGCGGGGATCTCGTCGGCGGAGACGTAGCGCGGCGCGGCCGCCGCGATGTGGATCGCGATCTCGCGAGCGAACTCCTGGAACTCGTCGTTGCGGGCGACGAAGTCGGTCTCGCACAGGACCTCGACGAGGACGCCGGGGCTGCCGCCGGCATGGATGTAGGAGGCGACGGTGCCCTCGCTGGTCGCCCGCCCGCTGCGCTTCTCGGCCGATGCCTGCCCCTTGACGCGCAGCACCTCGACGGCCTTGTCGATGTCGCCCCCGGCCTCCTCGAGGGCGGCCTTGCAGTCCATCATCGCCGCGCCCGTCTGCTCGCGCAGGGCCTTCACGTCCTTGGCGGTGACCGCCATCAGCCCGGCTCCTTGACGCCCTCGGCCGGGGCTTGGGGCTGCGGGTGCGGCAGGTGCGGGCGCCGCAGGCTGCTGCGCCGCGGGCGGCGCCATCGGCGGGAGCCGGCTGCTGAGCCTCGGCGGCCTTTGCCTGGGCCTCGGCGGCCTTGGCGGCGGCCTCCTCGGCCTCGCGCTTGGCCTTCTCCTCGGCCTCGCGCTGGCGCTTCTGCTCGTCCTCGAGCCGGCGGCGCTCCTCTTCTTCGGCGCGGCGCTTGGCCTCGGCCTCGCGGTAAGCGGTGGCGGCCTGCTCGATGCCCTCGCCGATCGTGCCGACGACCATCTCGCAGGAGCGCATCGAATCGTCGTTGCCGGGAATCGGAAACTGCACCGGCACCGGGTCGACGTTGGAGTCGACGAGGCCGATGATCGGGATCTGCAGGCGCTGCGCTTCGGCCACCGCGATCGCCTCGGTCTTGAGGTCGATCACGACCACGGCCTGGGGCAGGCGCTTCATGTCACGGACGCCGCCGAGGTTGTACTCGAGCTTCTCGAGCTCGGAGAGAAGCGACATCCGCTCCTTGGTCGGCAGCAGGTCGAGCTGGCCGCCGTCCTTCCAGCCGTTGAGCTCGTGCAGGCGGTCGATCCGCGCCGACATCGTCTGGAAGTTCGTCAGCAGGCCGCCGAGCCAGCGCTGGTTGACGTACGGCATGCTCGCAACGCTGCGGCCCACGACTTGATCGAGTCGCGGGCCTGCTTCTTGGTGCCGACGAAGAGGACGTTGCCACCCTTGCCGGCGACATCGGCCGCGAATCGGCGCGCCTCGGCCAGCAGGTGCTCGGTCTGCAGCAGGTCGATGATGTGGATTCCCTCGCGCTCGCCGTGGATGTAGCGGCGCATCCGCGGGTTCCAGCGGCGCGTTTGGTGGCCGAAATGGAGACCCGCCTGCAGCAGATCCTTGAGTCCGGGTTCGGACATGGTGCTCCCTTGTTGGTCTGTTGGTCGCCCTGGCCTCCCCGGGGACCCGGCTTGTCATGCTGCCGGGCAGGGCCCCTTCGTCATGCCAGGGGGTTGGTTACTGGTCGCGACGGAGTGTAGAGGCGATGACGCCGGTGAGGCTCTCGATACGCCGCGCTAGCCTCATCCGGCCATGACCGATTTCCTCTTCTACGGGGATACCGAGCGCTCGGCTGCGATGCGCCACGAGCTCCCGGTTGCGATCGTCGACCCTTTCCTGCTCGGCATCGTCGGCGGGCGGATGCACGTCATGGCCAGCCCTCTCGAACGCACGCGGATAACGGCGGCAGCGCCTGACGCTGTCCTTCACGACATTGCGGATCTCGGCTTCTACGAGCTGCTCGAGAGCGGCATGGGCACCAGTGAGCTGGATCTGGAGCTGAGCTCGCGCGCCGCCGCGGCGATGGGCATCAGCGAGGCTGTCGTCGACCCGGAGATGCCGGTCGCGGTTGCCGATCGGCTCCGATCCGACGGCATCGGCATCCAGCCGGATCACGAGACGATTGCGGCCAGGCGACGGGTGAAGACCGCGGCAGAGCTTGCGGGCATCCGCAGGGCGCAGACAGCGGCCGAGGCAGGGATGAGCGCGGCCGCGGCCGTGCTCTCGCAGGCGGTGCCCGACGGCGACCGGCTCATGTTCGCAGGCGAGGTCCTCACCGCCGAATCGGTTCGGGCTGCGTTGCGCGATGCCTGTCGGCGCCACGGCGCGCCGGTACCGCCGGATGTCATCGTCGCCTCTGTCTGGCAGGGATACGGCCACGAGGCCGGCTCGGGCCCATTGCCCGCGCACCTACCCATCGTCATCGACCTCTGGCCGCGCGATGAGCTGTCGGGGTGCTGGGCGGACATGACCCGGACCTTCGTCGTCGGTGAGATCGATGAGGCGGTGACGCGCGAACGAGGTCCTCGTGCATGAGGCGCTCGAGCGAGCACGCGACTCCGTGCGGCCCGGGGTCACGGGGCGTGAGCTCCACGCCCTCGTCTGCGATCTGTTCGAGTCCGCCGGGCATCGCACTCAGAGGACCGGCCCGGGCGAAGTTGCCAGCGAGGGCTTTCAGTTCTCACTCGGCCACGGCGTTGGCCTCGAAGTCCATGAGGATCCGTCGCTCGGTCAGACCGGGCATGGCGAGCTGGTCGCCGGCGACGTGATCGCGATCGAGCCCGGCCTGTGGCAGCGCGAGATCGGTGAGGTGCGCTTCGAGGATCTCCTGCTCGTGACCGAGGCAGGGCAGCGAGACGCTGACCCGATTACCCGTACGAGCTGACTCCCTCGGCTCCCTAGGCGCCGCGAGCGCGCTCGAGCGCGGCCGCCAGGTCCTCGGGCAGCTCGGATTCGAATTCGAGCCGAGCGCCATCGAAGGGGTCGGCGAACTCGAGCCGGGCGCTGTGCAGGAACTGACGCTCGAGGCCGTGGCGCCCGGCGTGGCCGTAGCGGGGGTCGCCGGCGACAGGATGGTCGATCGCCGCGAAATGGGCCCGGATCTGGTGCGTGCGGCCGGTCTCGAGACGGGCCTCGACGAGGCTGTCGGCCGCCAGCACCTCGAGCACCTCGAAATGGGTGCGGGCGTCGCGCGACCCTCTGCCGCGCACCGCACGGCGCTCGGGTGCGCGGTGATCGCGGCCGAGCGGCGCATCGATCGTGCCCGAGCGCGACGCCGGGCGCCCCTCGATCAGGGCGAGATAGCGCCGCCCCACCTCGCGTGCCTTGATCATCGCCGAGAGCCGCCTATGGGCCTCGTCGTCGCGGGCGACGATCATCAGCCCCGAGGTATCTTTGTCAAGCCGGTGAACAATTCCTGGGCGCTCGGGCTCGCCGCCCCCCAGCAGGTCGCCCAGCACGTCGACCAGCGTGTCACCGTGGTGGCCGCGCGCCGGATGGACGACCAGGCCCGCGGGCTTGTCGATCACCGCCAGGCGCTCACCGCGATAGACGATCCGTGGCGCAGCCGTCATCTTGCCGCGTCAGCCGGATCCGGCGCCGTGGGCTCCCTCAGCGTGACGAAGATGATCACGACGACGCCGAAGGTGATCGCGACATCGGCGAGGTTGAACGCCGGCCACAGCGGTGGATCGATGAAATCGGTGACGGTGCCGTCGCGAATGCGATCGGCGAGATTTCCAAGCGCGCCCCCGACCAGCAGCCCGACACCGAGCCAAAGGCCGGCGCGCGCGGCGTCGGAGGCAAACCAGACCAGTACGAGCGTCAGGGCGACGGTGGTGATCGCGAGCACGAGGCCGTCGCCGCCGCCGTCGAGCAGGCCGAAGGCGATGCCGCTGTTGGTGACCCGGGCGAGCTCGAAGCCCAAGGCCAGGTCGATGCGCTCGCCCGAGCTCCATCGAGGACACGATCGCGGCCTTCAGCGCCTGATCGGCGGCGACCACGACCCCGCATACGGCGAGCATCGCCAGCCATGCCCGGCGCCGCGGAGACCTCACCCGCGGATCAGATCGACGACGAGCCCACCGCCGATCGCCAGGACCAAGATCGCGACGATCGGGCTGATGTCGAACATCCCCAAGCCGGGGGATGAAGCTGCGAAACAGGTTCAGATAAGGATTCGTCGTGTCCTCGATGAAGCCGATCACGGCGCGCAGGGCGAGGTTGTAGGGCAGCGGGCGAAACTGCTGAATCCACGAGAGCAGCACGTTGAGGATGATCAGGATCGTGTAGACGTCGATCAGCGCGGCGACGTAGTCGGCGATGTCGCCGCGGTTGACGGCCGCGAGGATGCTCATCCGCGCATCCGGTCCAAGGACGCCTTGACCGCGTCGGCAAAGCCCTCGGGCACCCCGGCGGCCTCGAGCGCGTCGAGGCCGGCCTCGGTGCTGCCGCCGGGCGAGGCGACCGCGTTGCGGACCTGCTGCGGCGAGGCGTTGCGAAGCAGCGCGGCAGTGCTGGCGAAGGTGTCGACGACGAGCTGGTGGGTGAGGTCGTGATCGAGGCCCTCGCTGGAAACGGCCGCGGTCAGCGACTCGACGACGAGCGCGACGTAGGCAGGCGTGCAGCCCATGATCGCCGTGGCGGCGTCGATGCTGTCGTCGGCGAGCTCGACCAGCGTGCCCAGCGAGCCGAGCAGCTCGAGCAGCTCGCGGCCGACCTCCTTCTCCTGCTCGCCGAGCGGTGCGTGGCAGATCACGGACTGGTGGATCTCGGCCGCGATCGTCGGCATCGTCCGGATCACGGGCCGATCGGGGAACTGCTGGCGCAGGCGCTCGAGCGAGGTCGCGCCGAGAACCGAGATCACCGGCAGCGCCGGTTCGGCGAGCTGGGCGGCGACGTCCTCGAGGCCGTGGGGCTTGACGGCGAGCAGGATCGCGTCCGATCCAGCGGCGAGCTCGGCGAGCGAGCCGACCGCGGTCTCGTCGAGCTCCTCGGCGAGCCTCTGCGCCCGGCCGGAGCCCGAGTCGGCGAACAGCATCGCCTCGGGCCGCCGCTCGGCCGTCGCCCAGCCGCGCGCCATCGCCGCAGCCATGCTCCCCGCCCCGGCAAAACCAAGTCTCATAGCGCCGAAGAGTATTGAGGCCGGGCCCCCTGCCCGCACGCCCGGAGGCGGAAGCAGCATGAAAGTCCGCGGCGTAGCCGCGGACCATTAGTTCAAGCGAGAGCGGAGGACGTGGCGGCAGTTGTTCTTCAGGACTGGTTGAAGAAGCCCTTTTCGATCAAGCCGCGCCTTCTCCTCGGCCGAAACCTCGACGTTGCGCGGGGTCAGCAGGAAGGTCTTCTCGGCGATCTTCTGCATGCCGCCGTCGAGCGCGTAGGTGAGGCCGGAAGCGAAGTCGATCAGGCGCTTGGCGAGCTCACCGTCGGTCGCCTGCAGATTGAGGATCACCGGAACGGCGTGCTTGAAGCGGTCGGCGACCTCCTGGGCGTCGTTGAAGCTCCCGGGCGTGACGAGGTGGACCTGGACGTCGGCGCCGCCGTTGCCGACCGGTTCCAGGACGCGCCTGGACGGTGGCCGGTCGTCGGCGAAGATGTCGTCGATCTCATCGCGCGAGCGGCGCCGTTCGGAGATCCGGCTGACGGTGGCCGAGCGCTGCGGCGGCGGCTCGTACACCTGGCCGTGAGGCGCGGTGTCGGGCTCGTAGACGTCCTGCTCGTGGTAGTGAGGATCCTCGGCCAGCCCGAAATAGACGAGCGCGCGATGCCATGTATCTCTAAGTGCCATACGGATGCGGTGTTCGCTTCCCCGCTCGCTATTCCTTTACCCCAATTATGGAGCAACGAAGCCTGCGGCCGGCAGTTACCTGTACAGCGAGCTGCCGAGGCGGATGATCGTCGCTCCCTCATCGACGGCGACCTCCCAGTCCTGGCTCGTGCCCATCGACAGGCGCTCGAGCCCGTGCTCGGCGGCGAGCTCGGCGAGACGGGCGAAGCTCGGCCGTGATGCTTCCGGGTCGTCGGTGAACGGAGGCATCGTCATCAGACCGCTGACGCGCACGGGTGAGCGGGCGATGAAATCCGCCGAGGCGCTCGGGTGCGACGCCACCCTTGTTCGCTTCTCCGGCCAGGTTGACCTCGACCAGGATCTCGGTCTGCGCGCTGCCGTGGCGCTCGAGCTGGTCGAGCACCGAATCGGTGGCGACCGAGTGAATCAGTCGCGCCAGCGCCAGGATTCGCTTCAGCTTGCGGCTCTGGATGTTGCCGATGAAGTCCCACTGGAAGCGGTCGCCGAAGAGCTCGTGCTTGGCCTCCATGTCCTGCAGCCGATTCTCGCCGACGAGCTCGATGCCGGCTTCGGCCAGCGTCTCCATCTCCTCGGCGAGCACGTACTTGCTCGCGGCCAGGATCTCGACGTCCGTCGCCGCAGCGTTCGCGCACGCGCTCGAGGTTGCGACGCACGACTGCGGGGTCGATCCCGCGTGATCGGCTCAGCCATCGGCGTCGATCCAAACCACGCCTGCCTGGCGGCCGGTCGTGCCGCGATCGCGGCGGTGCGAGAAGAACAGCTCGCTCTCGCAGGAGGTGCACAGATCCGAGCTCTCGACCGTCTCGACCCCGGCCTCGGCGAGCAGGCGCCGTGCGACCTCGGGCAGATCGAGCATGCGGCCGGCGGCGATGCCGGCGCCGAGATCGTCGAACTGCGCCGTCACCTCAGGCCCGACCTCGAAGCAGCAGGGGCCGATCCCCGGACCGATCGCGGCGGCGGTGCCACCAACCGCCTCGACTCCGCCGCGAGACGATGCCGGCGGCCAGCCCGCGCCAGCCGCAGTGCAGCATCGCGACGCCGCGCTCGCCGCTGAGCGCCACGGGCAGGCAGTCGGCAACCTGCACCAGAGGCGTGAGCTCGATCGAGGCCGTGATCTGACCGTCGGACTCGGGCGGGCGCGCCGTTGGCTCGATGAACGGGTTTGGCTCGGGCGCCTGGTCGCGCGCGAGCAGCTCGCGCGCCGTGGACCTGATGGCCGAAGAGGAAGCCATCGGGGTCGCGGCCCAGGGCGCTTGCGAGGCGGCCACGGTTGGCGAGCACGGCGCCGGGCTCGTCGTCGGTGAAGAGCCCGAGGTTGAGACTGGCGAAGGCGCCCTCGCTGACGCCCCCGATGCGAGTCGAGAACGCCGCGGTCGCCCGCGGCAGAGTTGCCTCGAGCCACTTCACGCCGTCGCGCTCGCGCCAGTCCATCGCTCCCAGGCTAGACAGCTATCGAGCTCTCGGCGGCATCGAGTGCCAGGCGCAGCTCGTCGTCGCGGCCGGACGTTTCGCCGTCGAGCTTGGCCCGCAGCGCAGCTTCGAGGCCACGGCCGACGGCCGGCCCCTCGCTGACGCCGGCCGCGATCAGGTCGGCCCCCGAGATCTCGAGCTCGACTCGTCCCCACTCCGAGATGTAGCGGTCGAGCCACGTCGCGCCGAGCACGCGCGCCAGCGCCAGCTCGACCGGGCCGAATCCAGCGGCCGCTGAGACCGCGGCCGAGGGGCTTCGCGGCTCGCCGGCCGCGAGGCCCAGGACCGGGGCGCTCGGCTCGCGCGCAGCGGCGAGGACGAGCTCGTCGTGGCGCACCGTGTCCGCCCACGGCTCGATGCGCGCCAACTCGACGGCGGCGTCGATTCGCTCGCTCGCCTCGGGCTCGAGCGCGATCAGCCCCCATTCGTCGAGCAGCTCGAATGCCGGGCGCGGGTTCGGCTCCGCGGCGACGCGCAGCAGCTCCGCCTCGGCCCGGTCGCTGGAGACGCTGCTGAGATCGGTCGCCTCGACCAGCGCGCGGGTGCCTCGGCTCGAGCTCCAGCCCGAGTCGCGCCGCGTAGCGGGCGGCGCGCAGTGCTCGCGTCGGGTCGTCGAGGAACGACCTCGGGTGCAGCACGCGAAGCATGCCCGCCCGCAGGTCGTCGACGCCTCCGTGCGGGTCGATCGCGATGCCGGGCTCGTCGAGCGCGACGGCGATCGCGTTCACGGTGAAGTCGCGGCGCGCGAGATCGGCCTCGATCTCGGCCGCAGGCTCGACGTCGGGCAGGGCCCCGGGCGCCGCGTAGGTCTCTGTTCGAGCGGCGGCGATGTTGATTCGGCCGGCGCGGGCCACGACCGTGGCGGTGGCGAAGCGCTCGTGGCTGCGGGTGTCGCCGCCGAGCGCCTCGGCGAGCTCGATTGGATCGCCGATGGCGATCAGGTCGAGGTCGAGCGGCTCGGCGCCGATGAGGACGTCGCGCACGGCTCCGCCAACCAGGTAGGCGCGCGCTCCCGAGCTTGCGGCAGCCGCCCGTACATCCGCGAGGCCGGGCAGCGACTCGATCCCCGCGGCGAGGTTGTCGAGGTTGATGTCGCGTGAGGGGCTCATTTGACTTTCGCTCAGGTGCCTTCCCTACCATGACGGGCTTCCTCATGGCCCGCATAGCGGAGATCTGGCGCTCGTGGAGCAAGCGCAAGCGCCTGCTGGTCGCGGGCGGCGACCGCCCTTGCCGTGATCGCCGCCGGCGGCGCGATCGCCTACTTCACGTTCGTCAAGCGCGAGCAGGACGTCAGCTGTCCGCCGCCATGCAAGCTCGAGGCCGAGGAAAAACCCGAGCCCAAGGAGGTGGTCAAGACGGTCGACTGGCCCGTCTACGGATACGACGACCAGCGCACGCGTTACCTGCCGACCAAGCGCGTGAAGCCACCTTTCGACGCCTCGGTCTGGAGCTTCGTGGCGGGCAAGCTGCTCGAGTTCTCGCCGATCGTCGCCGACGACTCCCTCTACTTCCAGGACATCGACTCGCTCTTCTACTCGCTCGACGCCGACACCGGCAAGGTCCAGTGGAAGCAGGACATCGGCGACCGCGGCGCCGCCTCCCCCGCCTACTCCAAGGGCAAGGTCATCGCCGTCACGCTCGAGCCCGGCGAGGCGGTGGCGATGCGCACCCGCGACGGCAAGATCCTCTGGCGCCGGCCGCTCGGTGGCCGCAGCGAGACCTCGCCGGTGATCGTCGGCGACAAGGTGATCGTCGGTGGCGAGGCGGGCAGCGTCTATGCGCTCGACATCGATTCGGGCAAGGTGCTGTGGCAGGTCCAGACCGACGGTGCGGTCAAGGGAGGGCTCGCGCTCGACGACGGCGTGCTCTACGGCGGCAACTACGCGGGCCAGGTGTTCGCGATCCGCGCCTCCGACGGCTCCTATGTCTGGCAGTCGAGCACCCAGGGGCTGAGCTTCGGCCGCGGCGGCCCGGTCTACTCGACGCCGGCCGTGGCCTTCGGGCGGGTCTTCTTCGGCAGCATCGACAACCGCGTCTACAGCTTCGATCAGGACAGCGGCGCGCTCGCCTGGAGTCACTCGACCGGGGACTGGGTCTACGCAGCGCCCGCGGTCGCCGACACGCCGAAGACCGAGCCGACCGTCTACGTCGGCTCCAAGGATCAGACGTTCTACGCCCTCGATGCCGAGACCGGCGACGTGCGCTGGTCGAAGCGCATCGGCGGCGTCATCCTCGGTGCCGCCACGGTGCTCGGCGAGACGGTCTACGTCGCCGGCCTCGGCCCCAACGTGGGCACGTTCGGCTTCGACGTCAAGACCGGCAAGAACGTCTTCGAATCGGAGCTGGGCGAGTACAACCCGGTGATCTCAGACGGCGAGCGCATGTACCTCACCGGCGCCGCGGGAATCCGTGCCTTCGAGCACGAGACGGCGGCGGAGCGTCGGCGTGATGCCGAGCGACGGCGAAACGAGCGGGCGAAGAAGGCCGAGAAGGAGAAGCGACAGGCGGCCGCGCGAAAGGCGAAGCTCGAACGCCAGCAGGCGGCACGTAGAGCCAAACAGCAGGCCGGCGGGGGGAAATAGGAACGGCACGGCCAGGCGACGCGCTACCGCTATCGAGCGGTAACGACTCGTCGAGAGCCGACGTTCAGGCGGCGCCGGGCACGTCGCGAACCTCGATCCCCGCCTCGCTCATCGCCCGTTTCGCCTCAGCCACGCTGAACTTCCCGTAGTGGAAGATCGAGGCCGCGAGCACCGCCTCCGCCCCACCCTCGATCACTCCGGCCACCAGGTGCTCCAGCTCGCCGACCCCGCCTGAAGCGATCACCGGCACCGCCACAGCGTCGGCGACCGCCCGCGTCAGCTCGAGGTCGTAGCCGTCGGTGGTGCCGTCGCGATCCATGCTCGTCAGCATCACCTCCCCCGCCCCGCGCTCGGTCGCCTCCCGCGCCCAGGCCACCGCCTCGCGGCCCTCGACCAGCGTGCGCCCGCCGTTGACGAAGACGTCGTAGGCTCCGAGGCAGCCGTGGCGGCGTGTGTTTCTTGGCGTCGATCGCGACGACGACACATTGCGAGCCGAAGACCACCGCCAGCTCCGAGATCAGCTCGGGCCGAGCCAGGGCCGACGAGTTCACGGCCACCTTGTCGGCTCCGGCGTCGAGCACCGCTTGCGCATCCTCGACCGAGCGGATGCCGCCGCCGATCGTGAACGGGATGAAGACGTTGTCGGCCGTGCGACGAGCGAGCTCGGTGATCGTGTCGCGCTCTTGGTGCGATGCCGTGATGTCGAGGAAGATGAGCTCGTCGGCGCCCTCGGCGTCGTAGCGCTCCGCGAGCTCGACGGGGTCGCCGGCGTCGCGGATGTCGACGAAGTTGGTGCCCTTGACGACGCGTCCGGCGTCGACATCGAGGCAGGGGATCACACGCTTGAGCGCCATCGCAGGGCCCGGCCTACGGCTTGGCGCGCACGCGCCCGCGGGCTGCGCCCCAGGCGCCCTGGGCGAACGCCGACGGCTCCAGCTTCCGAGCCAAGCGCAGCAGCTCATCGCGTTCGCCGGCGCTCAGGTTCGTCCGCGGGCGACCCCTCGACTTCGTCGACGAGCTTCGCCAGCCTCCCGCGCTCGTCGGGCTCGAGCAAGGACAGATGGCGACGAGCCAGCAGGGCAAGCTTGCCGATGGCGAAGACCCGAAGCCAGAACATTGCGATCAGGCTAGCGCCGCCTGTGCCTCGGCGACCGTGAACCGCTCCTCGTAGAGAGCGCGGCCGACGATGACGCCGGTGAGGGCCGGAAGCGCGAGCGCCGCCAGTTCGCGCAGATGCTCGAGCGAGCCGATTCCCCCCGAGTAGACGAGCTCGGCACCGCCGTTCGCGGCAGCCGCGGCGACCTCGGCGAGGGCATCCGTACCCGGGCCCTCGAGCGTGCCGTCGACCTCCACCGGCGTGAACACGAAGCGCCTCACGCCGCGCGCCGCGAGCCCGGTGATCAGCTCCGCGGAGGTGGTCCTCGTCTCGCGTGCCCAGCCCTCGACGGCGACGTGTCCGTCACGCGAGTCGGCCGAGACGACGATGCGATCGCCGTGATCGGCCGCCAGTCCCTCGATCAGCGCCGGATCCGACAGCGCGGCGGTCCCGAGCACGGCCCGAGCGGCCCCGGCGGCCAGCACGGCGGCGACGTCGCCGGCCTGGCGCAGGCCGCCGCCGACCTGCACCGGCGATCGCCGGTCTCGTCGCAGATCCGGGCAACGTGCTCGATGTTGACCGGCGCACCTTCGCGGGCGCCGTCGAGGTCGACGACGTGGAGCGCTTCGGCGCCCTGCTCGACCCAGCGCCGGGCCGCATCGAGCGGGTCGGCGTCGAAGACGGTCTCGCTCTCGTAGTCGCCGCGCAGCAGGCGCACCGCCTGGCCGCCGCGGATATCCACCGCGGGATACAGGATCACGCTGGGACCGAGGCGCAGATGCCGCTGAAGTTGGCGAGCAGCGCCAGCCCCGCGGCGCTCGACTTCTCGGGGTGAAACTGGACGCCGTAGATCGGGGGGCGGGCGATCGCGCAGGCAAAGCGCTCGCCGTGGGCGGAGGTGCCGAGCAGATCTTCGTCGTCCACGTCGTCGGCGACGAAGCTGTGCACGAAGTAGAACGGGGTCTCATCGTCGATCCCCTCGCTGAGCTCGCTCGCGCGCTCCCACCGCACCGGCTCCCAGCCGATGTGGGGAACCTTGCGTTCGGGTGCATCGAGGCCACGCACCTGACCAGCGAGGATCCCGAGCCCGTGCGCGCCGCCGAGCTCGGTCGAAGACTCGAACAGGAGCTGGAAGCCGAGGCAGATGCCCAGCACCGGCGTTCCGGCGTCGAGGCGTTCTGCGATCAGCCGGTCGAGCTCGAGCTCGGAGATCCGCTCGATCGCCTTCGCAAAGGCGCCGACTCCCGGCAAGATCATGCCGTCGGCTTCGCGGGCGACGTCGTGGTCGGCCGTGATCACGGCCTCGGCGCCGACTCGCTCCAGGGCCTTCTCGACCGACCTCAGGTTCCCCATTCCGTAGTCGAGGATCGCCACGCGCGCCGGCGTCACGTCAAGGTTCCCTTCGTGCTCGGCACACCGCGTTCGTCGGGATCGATCGAGACGGCCACCCGCAGTGCCCGGGCGAAGGCCTTGAACGACGCCTCGATCAGGTGGTGGGCGTTGGATCCGTAACGAGTGCCGATGTGCAGCGTGAGCTTCGCGTTCGAGGCAACGGCGCGAAAGAACTCCTCCGCGAGCTCGGTGTCGAAGCCGGCGATCGAGACCGCCGGCAACTCGCGACTCGTAGCGGCAAAGGGGACGGCCGGAGATGTCGATCGCGCACTCGCCCAGGGCCTCGTCCATCGGCACGACCGCGTGTCCGTAGCGGCGGATCCCGGCTCGGTCGCCGAGTGCCTGGTCGAGCGCCTGACCGAAGGCGATGCCGATGTCCTCGACCGTGTGGTGAGCGCCGGTCTCGAGATCGCCCTCGGCCTCGACGCTCAGCGCCAGGCGGCCATGGCGGCCGAGCAGGTCCAGCATGTGGTCGAAGAACCCGACCCCGGTCGACGCCTTGACCGCGCCGCCGTCGAGGCCGAGCTCGAGCGCGACCTTCGTCTCGCTCGTCTCGCGTTCGATTCTTGCCGTTCTCGCCATCGTCTCGGTCTCCGCTCGTTTCGCTCAGCCGGTGCGCGCCGCCGCCGATTCGCCGTGGACTGGAAATCCCTCGGCCCGCGCCACCGCGTCGACGTGAGGAGCCAATTGTCCAGCCGCGGCGCTCGGAATGGAAACGATCGACGTCCGCCGCAGGAAAGCACCCGGGCCGAGCGGGCCGCCGAAGCGCGCCGCGCCGCCCGTCGGCAAGACGTGATTGGAACCCGCGGCGTAGTCACCGAAAGCGGTCGCCGCCGCGGGGCCGACGAACACGCAACCCGCGACGCGACCTCGCGCCGCCTCGTGGGCGGCTTCGAAGGCGAGCTCGAGGTGCTCGGGCGCGAATGCGTCGGCGAGGCTGAGCGCGAGCTCGATCCCGGGCGCCAGCGACCAGGCCCAGCGGAGCGTCGGCCACGCTCGGGCGATCCGCCGCCATCGCCTCCACCAGCTCACCGACGCGGTCGAGCAGGGCCGCGTCGGGCGAGACGACGACCAGCGGGCTGTCGTCGCCGTGCTCGGCCTGGGCGAGCACGTCGAGGGCGATCAGGCTCGGGTCGGCGGCGCCATCGGCGACCACGAACAGCTCGCTGGGCCCGGCGAGTGCGTCGATCCCGACGGCGCCCGAGACCTGACGCTTGGCCTCCGTGACGAAGCGGTTTCCGGGCCCGACGATGAGGTCGACCGCAGCGACGGACTCGGTGCCGTAGGCGAGGGCGGCGATCGCCTGCGCCCCGCCCAGCGAATAGACCTCGTCGACCCCGGCCATCGCGCAGGCGGCCAGGACCGCGTCGCCGGGCTTGCCGGACGCGCCAGGCGGCGAGACGAGGCACACGCGCGCCGCGCCCGCTGCCCGCGCCGGCAGCGCGCACATGAGCACGCTCGAGGGATATGCGGCGCTGCCGCCGGGCGCGTAGATGCCGACCGAGCGCACGGGCGAGCTGACCACGCTCACGCGCTGGCCCTGCTCGAGCTCGACGTCGACCGGCGCCAGCGCCGCCTCGAGCTCGGCGGTCGCAACCTCGCCGATGTTTCGGGCCGCGAACACGAGACCTTCGCGCACGTCGGTCTCGAGCAGGGCCGGCGCGATCGCGATCGTCTCCGGGTCGACGGCCAGCTCCTCGCCCGGCTCCTCGCCGAGCTCGGTCGCGATCTCGCGCAGGGCCGCATCGCCGCCCGAGCGCACACGGGCCAGGATCTCGGCCACCACCGCGCTCACGTCCTCGGTCGCGGGCACCATCGAACGCAGGCGCGCCGCGAGCTCGCCGAGATCGGCTCCGCGGAGCTCGTGGCGCGTGATCCTCATCGGCTCAACTCCCGCAGTCGGCCGACGACGGGATCGATCTCGGCCGCGCGCAGCTTGTGCGAAACGCGGTTGGCGATCAACCGCGCCGAGCACTCGACGATCTCCTCGCGCACCTCGAGGTCGTTCTCGGCCAGGGTCCGGCCGGTATCGACGAGATCGACGATCGCGTCGGCAAGCCCGGTCAGCGGCGCGAGCTCGACCGATCCCTTGACCTCGACGATCTCGGTCTGGCGGCCCGTGGACTCGAAATGGCGCTCGGCGATGCGCGGGTACTTGGTCGCGATCCGAATCGCGCCGAGGCGACGCTGTGACTCCCCCATGCTGTCGTCGCCTGTGCGCGCCGCGACGACCATCCGACACCGCCCGTAGCCGAGATCGAGCAGCTCATAGACGGCGCGGTCCTGCTGCTCGAGCAGCACGTCCTTGCCCGTGATGCCGATGTCGGCGGCCCCCGCCTCGACGTAGGTGGGAACGTCGGAGGGGCGCATCGTCACCAGGCTGAGCCCCTCGGTCTCGAACACGAGCGAGCGTGAGTCGGTGCGCGCCTCGGCCGTGTCGACGTCGATGCGGTCGAGCAGGTCGAGGGTGCCGGCGAAGAGGGCGCCGCGTGGCACCGCGAGCCTGAGCCGGCCCCCGGGACGAGCCGCTGTCGCGGCGAGGCCCGAAGCCATCATGGCGACGTCCCCTGCAGTCGTTCCTCCTCGGCTTGGGCGAGATGGACCCGCTCGAGAAAGAGGGCGAAGCCCGCGGCCGGCAGCGGGCTGCCGAAGCGTCCCATGAGCTCGTCGTAGCGCCCGCCACCGCCGAGGATGTGACCCAAGGCGGGGTCGTAGACCTCGAGGATGGCGCCCGTGTAGTAGCCGAGATCGCGCAGCAGGCCGAGGTCGAGGCTGACGCGATCGGCGACGCCGCGAGCGCTCAGCGCCTCGTAGGTGGCGGCCAAGCGCCCGATCGCCCGCCCGGCGACATCGCCGCCGAGCTCGCGAGCGGTGTCGAGCACCTCGCGGCCGCCGCGCAGGCTCGGCAGCGCGATCAACGCCTCCTTCTGCGCCGCCGCCAGGTCGAGCGCCTCCACCTGAGTCTCGAGCCCGACGAGATCGTGGGCGGCGAGCCGGGCGAGGATCGCGTCGGCGGCCTCGCGCGCCGACACCCGTCTCGGCCAGCGCCTGGCGGTAGAGGTCGGCATCGCCGAGGCCGATCACGGCCCGGTTGAGGCCGGCCGCATCGAGCGCCGCGCTCAGCACCTCGATCACCTCGGCGGTGCCCTCGGGCGCGCTCATGCCGACGAGCTCGACTCCGGCCTGGGTGAACTCGCGCATCTGACCACGCTGCGGGCGCACGGCTCGGTAGGCGGTGGCGAGGTAGCAGAGGCGAAACGGTGGCTCGGCGGTCGCGTAGCGATTGGCGACCAGGCGGGCGATCGGGATCGTCATGTCGGAGCGCATCGCCAGCAGCTCGCCGCGCTCGTCGAAGAAGCGATAGGCGACCGGCGCGCCGCGTTCGTCGCCACGCGCAAGAACCTCCTCGTACTCGATCGTCGGCGTCGAGACCTCGCCGTAGCCGAAGCGCTCGAAGGCCTCGATCAAGGCAAGCGAAAGCGCACGCAGCTCACGCATCTCGTCGGGAAGGATGTCCCTGGTCCCAGGGGGAATCGGGTGCGTCATGCAGACGCGCAAGCGTAGGGGTTACGTACGGCGCTAAGCGGGGACCGGCGGTTCCATCGCGACCCGCTCGATCCGGGCGCCGAGGTCGCGCAGGCGGTCATCGATCTTCTCGTAGCCGCGGTCGATCTGCACGACGTTGCCGATCTCCGAGGTGCCGTCGGCGCAAAGCGCCGCGATGAGCATCGCCATGCCGGCGCGGATGTCGGGGCTTTCGACGCGCTCCCCGTGAAGCCGGCTCGGACCGCTGACGATCGCCCTGTGGGGATCGCAGAGCGTGATCCGAGCGCCCATGGCAACGAGCTTGTCGACGAAGAACAAGCGATTCTCGAACATCTTCTCGAAGATCAGGATCGTCCCGCGCGCCTGGGTCGCGAGCGCGACCGCGATCGAGGTCAGGTCGGCGGGGAAGGCCGGCCAGGGCCCATCGTCGATCTTCGGTATCGCGTCCCCGATGTCGTCGCTGACCTCGAGCGCCTGCTTCGGCGGCACGAGAATGTCGTTGCCCTCGATCATCACCTGAAGCCCGAGGCGGCGGAAGTGGCGCAGGACCGTGATCAGGTCCTCGGGCTCGGTCTCGCGGATTCGCAACTCGCCCCGCGTCGCCGCCGCGAGCGCGATGAAGCTGGCGACCTCGATGTGATCCGGGCAGATGCGGTGCTCGGCCCCGGCGAGCTTGTCGCGACCGTGAACGGTCATCACGTTGGAGCCGATGCCGTCGATCTGAGCGCCCATCTTGACCAGCAATCTCGCCAGGTCCTGGACATGCGGCTCGCTGGCGGCGTTCGCGATCGTCGTCGGCCCCGGCGTCAGCGCAGCGGCCATGAGCGCGTTCTCGGTCCCCATCACCGAGGGCTCGTCCATGAAGATCTTGCACGGCTTGAGCCCGCCCTGCGGAGCGCGGATGACGATCGGCCGGTCGCCGATCACCTCGGCGCCGAGGTCGCTGAAGGCGTCGAGATGTGGATCGAGGCGCCGGCGGCCGATGAAGTCACCGCCGGGCGGTGGCATCGTCGCCTCGCCGAAGCGCGCCAGCAGCGGGCCCGCGAGCAAGAATGAAGCCCGAATCCTCTCCGACAGAGCCTCGTCGGGCGCGGTGCTGGAGACCGAGTCGGCCTCGAGGCGCAGCTCGTTCGACTCGCTCCACTTCGCCTTCACCCCGAGCTGCTCGAGCACGGCGATCTGGGTCTCGGTGTCGCGGATGCGCGGCACATTGGTGAGCACGAGCTCTTCGTCGGTGAGCAGGCACGCGGCGAGGATCGGCAGGGCCGCGTTCTTGTTGCCGGCGGCCACGATCTCGCCCGAGAGCGGCTCGCCTCCCTTGATCACGAACTTCTCCATCGGCGCGGAGGGTAACAATGCCCTTGATGGGTGAACCGACGCGCGAACAAGCCTGGGACCTCGTCTGCGAGTGGGTGACCTCCGAGGCGCTGAGAAAGCACATGCTCGGGGTCGAGGCGGCGATGCGCGCCTACGCTCGCCACTACGGCGAGGACGAGGAGCTGTGGGCCGCGACCGGCCTCGTTCACGACCTCGACTACGAGCGCTTCCCCGACCTCGACGACACCGAGAATGGCCACCCGCGAACCGCCCTGCGGCTGTTCGAGGAGATGGGCTGGCCTCAGGAGCTGATCGACGCGGTCGCCGGCCACGCGGTCTTCCTCGGGGTGCCGCGCGAGTCGCTGATGGCAAAGACGCTGTTCGCGGTCGACGAGCTGTCGGGGTTCATCGCCGCCTGCGCGATGGTGCGCCCGACCGGGATCGAGGGCATGGCGCCGAAATCGGTGAAGAAGAAGCTGAAGCAGCCTTCGTTTGCGGCCGGCGTCAATCGCGACGAGGTGCGCCAGGGCGCTGAAGAGCTCGGCGTCGACTTCGACGAGCACGTCGCTTTCGTGATCGCGGCGATGGCCACGCGCGCCGACGAGCTCGGCCTCGGGCCGCGCGAGCAGCAGCAGCCGTCATGAAACGACGCTGGAAGATCCTGATCGGGCTCCTCGTCGCGCTGATCGCGCTGCTCGCGGTCAACACGATCATCGTCGATGGCCAGACCAAGGCAGCCGAGGTGACGATCGAGGGCGGTGCAGATCCTCAGCCTGCCAGGCGGCGAGGTGCAGGTGTTCGACGAGGGCGGGCCGGCATCCGCCGACTCGGCTCGAGCCACCGTCCCGATCGTGCTCCTGCACTGCTACTCGTGCTCGCTGCACTGGTTCGACGAGCTGGCTCCGATCCTCGCCGAGAGACCATCGCGTGATTCGCCTCGACCTGCTCGGCCACGGCGGCGCGCAGAAGCCATCGAGCGGCTACTCGATCGAGGACCAGGCGGGGCTCGTCGGCGCGGCGCTCGACCGCCTCGGAGTCCAGGGCGCGGTCGTCGTCGGCCACTCGATGGGCTTCTCGGTCGCGACCGCGCTCGCCGAACGCTCGAGCCAGCTCGTCGATCGCCTCGTCAACATCAACGAGGGGCCGACCGAGGATTCGTGCGAGATCCCCTTCGTCGCCAAGCTCGGCATTCGTGCCCGGTGCTCGGCGAGGCGATGTGGCGGCTGACCCCGAGCTTCGCGATCGAGGACGGCTACGCCGACGCTTTTGCCCCCGGCTTCGATATCGCCGACGGCTTCGCCAACCCAGATCAGGTCGTCGACGATCTCCGCGCGATGACCTACACGGCCTTTCGCGACGCCGCCGAGGCGAACGCCGACTACATCGAGGAGATTCCGCTGAGCGAGCGGCTGAGCCAGGTTCCGGTACCGCTGCTGAGCATCTTCGGCGCCGAGGACCAGATCTGCGATCCCGAGCTCTCGCAGGAGGCCTACTCGACGGTCCCCGGCGCTCGTGTGGCCGAGATCGCGAACGCCGGGCACTCACCCAACGTCGAGCAGCCCGAGAAGACCGCCGCGCTGATCGAGGAGTTCGCGGTGGAGGCAGGCGACGAGGCGATCGACCCGCTGGCGAACGGCGGAGCGGCGAGCGGCCGAGCCGGCGGGTGGAGCCGGCGCGGCGAACGACAGGTCTAGGTCCGCGCAGTTCGCGGAGGCGGTCAATGGCTGACAGTCGGTCGACACGCTCGCGGAGCGCGTCCACGTCCCCCATCACCGTCGAACAGCCGCGCTCTCACTGCCAGCGTCCGCCGGCCTTCGCCCAGTCATTGAGATGGTCGACTGAGCAGAACGCGTCCGGGATCCGGTGTCCGCCGCGGTGGCGCACCAGCAGCACGTGAACCTCGCCGAGCTCGGCATCGCAGTGCGCGCAGCGAGTCGGCTCCGAATCGACGCTCGGCCGGCTCGCTCGGCGTCCCGGCCTCCCAGTGAGCGCCCGTCATCGCCCAGGGCACGACATGTTCGAGCCGGCAGAACACGGCGCGGCGCTCGCCGGCCGGCTCGTAGGCGCGAAAGCCGTCGCCGGTCTCGACCTCGACCCCGCACCACGTACAAGTCTCCGCGTATGTTCCCGGCATGGCGGCGCTCACAATAGTCGCGCTCGAGGGTGATCAGACCGGTCAGGAGCTGCTCGAGCAGTCGCTGCGCGTCCTCGACGGCCAGGTGCTCGGGCTCGAGCTCGAGATCCTGCGCTTCGACCTCTCGCTCGAGAACCGTCGAGCGACCGAGAACGCGGTCTGCATGCAGGCGGCGGAGAAGATGCGCGAGACGGGCCTCGGGCTCAAGGCGGCGACGGTGACGCCGGAGGGTGCCGACGATGTCGGCAGTCCCAACCGCATCCTGCGCGAGGCGATCGACGGCAAGGTGATCGTGCGCACCGGCAGGCGCATTCCCGGCGTGCCGGCCGTGGCCGGTGTCCACCATCCGATCTCGGTCTGTCGCATGGCGGTCGGCGATGCCTATGGAGCCGAGCAGTGGCGCGAGGCCGACGGCGACGACGAGCTCGCTCATCGCACCGAGACGATTCGCCGCTCCGACTGCCGTGCGGTCGCCGAGTACGCCTTTCGCGAGGCCGAGCGGCTGGGCGGGCGCGTCTACGGCGGTCCGAAATGGACGGTGAGCCCGGTGTACGAGGGCATGCTCAAGGAGGAGATGGACGCCGCCGCCGAGCGCCACCCCGACTGCGCCTACCAGCCGGTCTTGATCGACGCCACGCTCGCCGGCCTGGTCAGCGGTCTCGCCGACGAGCCGCACGTGATCCCCTGCCTCAACCGCGACGGCGATCTCCTCTCCGACCTCGTCCTGCCGCTGTTCGGCTCGATCGCCGGCGCCGAATCGGTGCTGCTGTCGCTCGACGCCGAGCTGCGCACCACCGTCGCCATGGCCGAGGCGCCGCACGGAACGGCGCCCGCGCTCGAGGGCAAGGACCTCGCCAATCCGATGGCGATGATCCTCGCCTGCGGCGCGCTGCTGCATTTCGCCGCCGAGTCCCACGCCAGTCGCGCCGCCGAAACGGCCTCGCGGGCGATCTACGAGAGCGTGCTCGAGACCGTCGCGGCGGGCACGAGAACGCCCGATCTCGGCGGCCACGCGTCGACCACCGAGTTCACCGACGCGGTGATCGAGCTCGTCAAACGCAAGCTCGAAGTTTGGTCCAGCCTGGGCGCGTGATGACCGGTTCGCGGTTGGGTCTTTCCACGGTCGCCGACTAGGGATAGGATCATCGCCGATGGAGGCCGGCACACTCAGCGGCGGTAGCCCACGAACGCTCGTCGAGCGCTTCGGCGACTCGGTCAGCCGCTTCAACGAGGCCCCGTTCGTCGTCCAGGCAGGCGTCGGCATCTTCGTCTTGGACCTCGTCTTGGTCGTGGCCGGGCGCAGCCCCGACTCGGTGCTCGAGTGGCTGGCGCTGGTCGCGATCTTCGCCGTCAGCGTCGCGGCGGTTTCGCAGCTCGAGCGCCGACCGGCGGCGATCGCGCTCGTGGTGCTGGCTCAATCTCGTCGCGCATGCTGATCCTCTTCTACAGCCTGCACGACGTCTCCCAGCGAGGCATCAACGGCCTCTCGCTCGGCGCGATCTACGCCCTCGGCGCCGTCGGGCTGACGCTCGTCTACGGCATCCTCAAGCTCGTCAACTTCGCTCACGGCGACTTCCTCACCTTCGGGGCCTACATGGCCTATCTGGTCAACGTCACCTGGGAGCTGCCGCTGATCTTCGGGATCGTCTTCGCGATCGTGATCACGGCATTGCTCGGGATCTTGCTCGAGAAGATCATGTGGGCGCCGATGCGCGGCCGCGGCGCCGGCATGCTGCAGCTGCTGTTGATGACGATCGGGCTCGCCTTCGTCATCCGCTACGGGATCCAGTTCGTCTGGGGCACCGAACTGCGCCAGCTCGACGTCAACCGCACCGACACGGTCAACTTCCTCGATCTGCGGATCGGGCAAACCCAGCTGATCGTGATCGTGGTCGGGTTCGTGACCTTGATCGCGACCGGCTTGATGCTGCGACTCACGCATCCTCGGCAAGCGAATGCGGGCGCTCTCGGACGATCTCGACCTCGCCGAGACGTCGGGCATCAACACCTCGCGCGTGATCCTCTACACCTGGCTGTTCGCCGCCGGGCTCGCGGGCCTCGCCGGCGTCTTCGCCGGGGCGCTCACCCAGCTTCAGCCGGAGCTGGGATTCGAGCTCCTGCTGCCGATCTTCGCCGCGGTGGTCCTCGGCGGCATCGGCAACGCCTTCGGCGCGCTGGCGGCGGGGATCGTGCTCGGCGTCGTGATCGAGTGGTCGACCTTCTTCGTCGATTCCGGCCTCAAGCTCGCGGTCGGCTTCTTGATCCTGATCATCGTCCTGATCATCCGGCCGCAGGGCATCTTCGGCCAGGCGAGGACGGTGTGAGCCGATGAGCGACCCGACGACTGCCTTCCAGCTCGCGGTCACGTTCGAGGCCTTCACCGACATCGAGTTCTGGACCTCGGTCGGGGTGATCGCGGCGACCTTCGTCGTCTTCGCGACCGGCCTGCAGCTGAACGTCGGCTTCACCGGGATCCAGAACTTCGGCCAGGTCGGCTTCATGGCGATCGGCGCCTACACGATGGCGATCCTCACCGCCGAGGAGAGCTGGAACTTCTGGCTCAGCCTGCCGGTCGCGATCGCGGTCGCGATTGCCTTCGGGTTGCTGATCGGGCTGCCGTCGCTGCGGCTGCGAGCCGACTACTTCGCGATCGTCACGATCGCCGCCGCGGAAGCGATCCGGCTGGTGGCGCTCAACGCCCGCGAGCTCACCAACGGCGCTCAGGGGATCTTCGGCTTCGACGACAGCTGGAACTCGATCTCCGAATCGATCGAGGAGTTCATCGTCGACCTCGGGTGGACAGACGTGCCCGCCCAGTTCCCGCTGCTGCTCGTCGCCTGGGGCTTGGCGATATTGCTCATGTTCAGCTTCAGCCGGATCCAGCGCACGCCATGGGGACGGGTGTTGCGAGCGGTGCGCGAGGACGAGGATGCGGCGCGTGCGCTCGGCAAGAACGCCTTCTCCTACAAGCTCCAGTCGCTCGCTCTTGGCGGCCACCACCGGCGCCCTCGCCGGCTTCCTGCTCGCGCTCAACCTGAAGTTCGTCGTCCCCGACGAGTTCCAGCCGCTGGTCACGTTCACCGGCTACGTGATCCTGATCCTCGGCGGCTTGGCCAACTACTGGGGGATCGCGGTCGGATCGATCATCCTCTGGTCGGTCCTCGAGGGGCTTGCGGTTCCTCGAGCTGCGACCTGTCGGAGACGAAGATCGCCGCGCTGCGCTTCATCCTCCTCGGGCTGGTCCTGATCGTGCTGATGGCCTTCAGGCCGCAGGGCATCTTCGGCAACCGCAAGGAGATGGTCCTCGGTGACTGATCCGGCCGCGTCCACGCTCGAGCTCCGCGACCGCGCGCTCTGGATCCGCGAGGCGCCGTCAAGATCTTCGAGGCGACCGAGATCGTCAAGGCATTCGGCGGCATCAAGGCGGTCAACGGCGCGACCATGGACGTCGAGCAGGGCTCGATCACCGCGCTGATCGGTCCCAACGGAGCCGGCAAGACCACCTTCTTCAACCTGATCACCGGCTTCTATCGCCCCGACCGAGGCCGAGCGGTGTTCGACGGGCGCGAGGTCCAGGGCCAGCCCCCGTACACGATCGCTCGCCTCGGGATGGTGCGGACATTTCAGATCACCAAGGCGCTGACCGCGATGCCGGTGATCGACAACATGCTGCTCGCAGCCCCGAATCAGCCCGGTGAGAGGCTGCGCAACATCGTCTTTCGCCCGTTCGGCTGGCGCGCGCGCGAACGCGAGGTCCACGAGCAGGCGATGGAGCTGCTCGACGTCTTCAACCTGGCCCGGCTTGCGGACGAGTACGCCGGGACGCTCTCCGGCGGCCAGCGCAAGCTGCTCGAGCTCGCCCGGGCGCTGATGGCGCAGCCCCGTTTCCTGCTGCTCGACGAGCCGATGGCCGGGATCAACCCGACGCTCGGACGGCGGCTGCTCGATCACATGCAGCGTCTGCGCGCCGAGGACGGCGTCACCTTCCTCTTCATCGAGCACGACATGGAGGTCGTGATGAACCACTCCGACCGGGTGATCGTGATGGCCGAGGGCGCGGTGATCGCCGACGGCGAGCCGCACGAGGTCCGCTCCGACCAGGCCGTGATCGACGCCTATCTCGGCGGCGGCGGCGAGACGACGAAACGGGGGCGGCTCGTGAGCGACGGCACCGTCCGAGCGCGATGTGGTCCTTCAGGCCGACAGCGTGATCGCCGGCTACGTCCCCGAAGCCGACATCCTCAACGGCGTCTCCGATCGTCGTCCGCGAGGGCGAGATCGTCACCATCGTCGGCCCCAACGGCGCCGGCAAGTCGACCCTGATGAAGACGATCTTCGGCCTCCTGCGCCCGCGCGAGGGCCGGATCGAGTTCCGGGGCTCGGAGATCGCGGGGCGCAAGCCCCACGACATCACCCGGCTCGGGCTTGCCTATGTGCCGCAGCTCAACAACGTGTTCAAGAGCCTCACGGTCGAGGAGAACCTCGAGATGGGCTCGCTCGACCGCTCGCGCACAGCCGACCAGAAGGAGCTCATGTACGAGCTGTTTCCGCGCCTGGGCGAGCGCAAGGGACAGGCGGCGGGGACGATGAGCGGCGGCGAGCGCCAGATGGTGGCGATGGCGAAGGCATTGATGTGCGATCCGCACCTGCTGTTGCTCGACGAGCCCTCAGCGGGCCTCGCCCCCGCCTTCGTCGATGCGATCTTCGAGAAGACCCAAGAGGTCAACCGCAACGGCGTCACCGTGATGATGGTCGAGCAGAACGCGCGCCGGGCACTGGCGATGTCCGACCGCGGCTATGTCCTCGATCTCGGCAAGGACCGCTTCGAGGGCCCAGGCCAGGACCTGCTCGACGACCCCAAGGTCGCCGAGCTGTATCTCGGCGGCACCGCGCGCATCGACGAGCCGGCGAATAGCGCCGGCGCGTTCTCCGCAGCGCGCCGATCTCGGTCAGCGGCCGTTCGCGCCACGCAGCGCCGACGCTCGCCCACGAAAAAGGCCGGAGCCCTGAGGGCCCCGGCCTTCTCCTTACGTCGATCGTCGCTTCAGATCAGGAATCCGGAGCGGCGACCTCCACCTCGTCCACGGGCTCGGGCGCCGTGCCCTTGAACTCGTAGATGTCATAGACGCCGGCGGTCGGGTCGCCCGCGTCGTTGATGTCGATCGCGCCGGAGGCACCCTGGTAGTCGATGTCGTCGCCGTTCTGCAGCGCCTCGATCGCCTCGGGCAGCTCCTCCCAGGTGTACGGATCACCCTCGGGGGCGCTGACCGTCTGGATGAACTCGACCAGGTCGGCGCCCTCCGTCGACCCGGCTGCAACGGCGGCCAGGTAGCAGAGGACGACGGCGTCGAAGTTCTGCGCGTCGAACGTCAGTCGGTCGACGTCGGTCGGCTCGGCCGCCTTGTAGGCCTCGTCGAAGGCCTTCGCCTGGGTCTCATCGTCCGGCACGCCCGGCGCGGTGCCGCGCAGACCGTTGGCGGCCTCCTCCCCGGCGTCAGCCAGGTCGGTGATCAGACCGTCGGTGACGAACGTGGTCGCCGGATCGAAGTTCCCGGTCCGCACGAGCGCGGGGCCGACCTTGTTGTAGGTCTCCGGGAAGTCGATGATCACGGTTGCATCCGGGCTCCCGGACGTGATCTGCTCGGCCTCGGTGTCGTAGCTGGGCAGGTCGATGTCGTAGACGACCTCCTCGCCGATCGAGCCACCAAGCTCCTCCCAGGCAGCGGAGAACGTTCCGGCGAGACCGGTCCCGTAGGCGTCGTTACGGGCGCCGATGTTGACCGTCTTGCCCTCGGCTCCGCCGAGCTCCTGATCGAGGTAGTTGGCTAGGGTCGGGCCCTGGAACGAGTCGGGCGGCGATGTCCGGCTGACGAAGCCGTCGTCCTCGAGGCCGGTGATCTCATCCGAGGTCCCCGACGGTGTGATCAGCGGAACCTCCTCGGGAATCGAGACCGACTCGCCGCTGGGGATCGTATCGGCCGAACCCCACGGGCCGGCGATGCAGCTCGCGCCGTCCGACGTCGCCAGCTTGCGCTGCGCCTGCACCGCACATTGCGGATCGGCTGCGCCGCAGTTGTCCTCCTTGACGAGCTCGACCGTGTGATCCACGCCGGTCTCCTCGATCGCGGCCTCGATCTCTGCCAACGCCAGGTCAGCCGCCTTCTCGCCTGCGGGGCCGAAGTCGGCGAGGTCGCCGCTGAGCGGCAACGAGACGCCGATCACCTGATCCAGCGAGGTCTCACCGCCGCCGGAATCGCTACTGCTTCCACTGTCATCGTCGTCGCCACACGCGGCGACTCCAAATGACAGGCCAGCTACCACCAGGGGCAGCAGGACCAGCTTGGTCCTCAACATGAAATCTCCTCTCGAGAATCTGAACAAGACACAGATAGATGCGTTCTAGAGCGGGCATCTGCCCACGCGTGAGTCCCTTGGGACCTTGCAGGTGTTATTCCTATCAGGATCGGCGTCACCGCCGCAACACCAGCCGTGCTTCTTGGGCTGAGGCGCGCGAGGTCGAGGCGCTCGCGCAGGGCTCAGACCGTGCTTCCGGGCGCCTCCTCGGGAGCCCCGGAGCCGGCGCCGACGCGACGCCATTCGGCGATCTTCGAGCCCTCGATGACGAAGCTCGTCTGTGCGGTGCCGCCGACGCCGGCGCCGCAGTCGCCTCCTGGGCGCTCGATGAGCCGGAAGGTGGCGACGGTGAAGTCGCCCTCGGTCTCGGCACGCACGAGCTCCGCGCCGCAGGGAAGCGACGAGTTGAAGCGGCGGGCGTCGGCCTGGCTTTCGATCTCGATCAGCGTCGGGCCGTTCTCGGCGACGCTGGGGATGGCAAAGAACTCGGCAGCTCCCGCGACGTCGCCTGCGGCGAGCGCCCGCGACCACTCGTCGATCACCTGCGCGTCGGCGGCGTCGGCGCCGCCGGGGATCTCGTCCGGGGCCGAGTCGGTGCTCTCGGAGCCCGATTGCGCAGGCGTTGCGGCGGGCTCGGGCTCCTCCTTCTCGCCGCATGCCGCGAGCGCAATCGAGGCTGTGATCAGCGCCGCGACCAAGGTACTGGCGGGCCGGGCGGTCGTGAGTCGAGTCGAAGCGCGCATTCGCGACCCAATTCTGACGAGTACGTGAATCGGGCTTGACATACTTCGCGCCGTATACGAACATCTGTTCGATTGTGGTTGCTTGCGCGCTGATCCCCCGGCTCTCGCTTCGAAGCGCACTCGCAGACCGCCGCGAGCTCATCGGCAAGCCGATCGCCCTCGCCCCTGAACCTGGCGCTCCGCAGGTGGTGGGCGAGGCATCGGGAGCCGCGGAGGCGTTCGGCGTCCGTGCCGGGATGCGACTCGCCGAAGCGCTCTCGCGCTGCCCGGGGTTGATGCTGGCGCCACCGGACCCGGTGCGCGCAGAGGCGGTGTGGGAGCAGTCGCTGCGGCGCTTGGAGGAGATCGGCGCCGCTGTCGAGCCGGCGCGCCCCGGCGAGGCCTTCTTTGCCCCGCAGCAGCTTCGGGCCATGTACGGATCGACCGAAAGAGCCCTGGCCCGGGCACATCAGGTGCTCGAAGCGCCGGCGCGAGTGGGCGCTGGGCCAAACCGGATCTGTGCCGCCGCGGCGGCGATGCGAATGCGCGCCCGGCGGCCACCTCTGATCGTCACCGAGGCGGCGGCGCGCCGGCTGATCGCCGAGCTGCCGGTCAGCGCGCTGCGCGATCGCCTCGTCGGCAGCCGGGCCTGGTCGCGCACGAGCGATGACACTCGCGGCCGTGAGTCGGAGGAGGCGTCGTGCATCGACTCCCTGCAGCGGCTGGGAATACGAACGCTGGGCGAGCTCGCCGCACTGCCGGCCGAGGCCGTCGCCGATCGCTTCGGCGGGCCGGGGCTGAAGGCACTGCGGCTGGCCCGCGGCGCCGATGAGCCGCTTCGGCCTCGCCGGCCCCATGAGGAGCTCGCCTGCCATCTGAACCTGCCCGAGGCAGCTTCGGGCCAGCAGCTCGAGCGGGTGCTGGAGCTCTTGATCGAGCGCTTGCTCGCCCATCCCACTCGAACGCGGCGCACGTTTCGCCGGCTGCGCCTCGAGGCCCATCTCGCCGGCGGTGGAGGCTGGCGCCGCGACATCGCCATGCGCAGTGCCAGCTCCAGCGCCGAGCGGCTGAAGCTGGCGCTGACGCCGCGCCTCGGCGAGCTGCCGGGGCCCGCCGACCGCCTCGGACTGCGAGCGGTCGAGCTGGGAGCGCAGGAGGGCGATCAGGCGCCGCTGGCGCCCTCGCCGGAGGATGAACGCCGAGGCCGTCTGGCCGAGGCCGTGCGTCAAGCTCGTGCAGCGGCCGGACGCGACGCTGTGCTTCAGGTGATCGAAGTCGACCCCGCCTCGCGCGTTCCCGAACGTCGCGCGATCCTGAGCCCGTTCGGGGAGATGACGCGGTGAGCCCATGAGCCTCTACTGGCCGACCCCCGTCGAGGTGGAAACGAATGCCGACGGTGTTCCATCTTCGATCGCCGGTGTGATCGTCGAAACGGTGCGCGAGCAGTGGCTTGTCGAGGATCGCTGGTGGACGCCAAAGCCCCTGCAAAGGCGCTACTTCGAGGTGATCTTGGACAACGGTCGCGACATCGTCGTCTTCCGTGAGCCCGCGGACCCACCCGAGCGCGGGCGCTGGTTCGAGCAACGCGCATGACGTACGTCGAGCTCCACGCTCATTCCGCCTACTCGTTTCTCGACGGCGTCTCACAACCCGCCGAGCTCGCCGGGGCCGCCGCCGAGCTCGGCTATCCAGCCATGGCGCTGACCGACCACGACAACGTCTGCGGGGCGATGGAGTTCACCCAGGCCTGCAAGCCGCTGGGGGTCCGCCCGATCGCCGGCGCCGAGCTGGCGATCGCCGGCGGCTCCCACGTCACCGTCCTGGTCGAAAGCGCGACCGGCTGGGCCAACCTCTGCCGGCTGCTGACCGAGGCCCACGCCGAGACCAGGCCGCGCCTCGATCGCGACCCCCTCCCCCCCTCGCTGAAGCTGGAATCGCTGCTGAAGCAAAACGAGGGACTCGTCTGCCTCTCGGGTTGTGCCGGCGACGGTGCCGTGGCCGGGCTCTGGGAGCGCGGCCGGCCACGTGCGGCACAAGCGCTTGCGCGGCGACTGCTTGACGCTTTCGGGCGCGAACGCTTTCGGATCGAGCTGCAGCGTCCATTCTGGCGCCGCGACCGCACTCGCAACCACTGGCTTGCGAACCTGGCAGCGCAACTCGGCGTGGCCACGGTGGCAACCGGCAACGTCCACAGCCACACCCGCGGCCGAGCTGCGCTTCAGGATGCCTTCGTCGCCGTGCGCATGCACACGACGCTGGAGGAATGCGAACCCGCTCGCCGCGGCAACTCGAGCTCGGTGCTCGCCTCCCCGGCCGAGATGGCGGCGCGCTTTGCCGAGCATCCCGATGCCGTGGCAGAGACCGAACGCTTGGCCGAGCGGCTTCGTTTCGACCTCGCCTCAGAGCTCGGCTATCGCTATCCCGGCTCAGAGGACCCCGAGGCCGACAACACCCTGGCCGAGATCTGTCGTGGCCGCTTCGAGCTG
>CAVSQT010000008.1:0-79275 GCA_963730145.1 uncultured Solirubrobacterales bacterium | reverse complement strand
GTCGTAATGGGTCGGGACGACGACCCGCGGGTCGAGTCGCGGCAGGATCCGCTCCCAGTAGCGAGGGGTGACGCTGCGGCCTGCGACGCCCGCCGAGAAAGATGTCGACCGGCCCGTCGCGCAGCTCGCTGTCGTTGAGGTCGGCGCTTCCCTGGTGATAGATGGAAACGCCGCCGACATCGATCCGAATCCCATAGACGGCGCCGCATTTGTAGGCGCTCGGAGCCAGGCCGTGAAGGTGCTCGCACGTCAGCGGCCCGTCCATCGGCACCTTGCGGCCGAAGAGCAGCTTCGAGTGGCGGCTGGGGATGAAGCGGACCACGAACGGGCCCAGCTCGTAGGCCTGATGCGCGACCACCTCGACGGCAAGGTGACCGAGGCCGTGCAGCCGCATCAGATGGGCCAGTGAGGGCGAGCCGTACGCCTTGGTGTTGAAGCGCCGGGCGATGGCGGGCGCATCAACCGCGTGGTCGAAATGCGTGTGTCCGACGAGTACGCCGGCGACCGGCCCAGGGGCATTCGCGTAGCGCTCGACCATCGCGCGGTCGGGCAACGTCTTCTGCCGAAGCAAGAACGCCCGCAGCGGCACCCGCGAGACATAGGGGTCGATGAACAGCGACTCGCCCTCGTAGGTGAGGCGATAGCCCGACACGCCCAGCCACACCACTTCGAGCTCGGGGGGAAGGCCCAGCTGAACGCGCTCCAGCTCGCGGAGTGCCTGGGCATCATCGCCTTCGGCTCGACTCATCAACCGATCATCCCATCGGGAGGCGCCATGGACAGCGAACTCCCCGCTACAGCGACGACAAGGGCACGCCGATGATCTCGAGCCGCCGGGTAAGCCCGTTGAGCGCAAACGTCCGCACGTCGTCCGTACTCACGCCGAGCCGCTCGATGTCCGGCCCTGAGCCATCGCCGGCTCCGCCGAGGGCCTCCGCAACAGAAGGCAGGAGATCGCGGAGCGTCTGGCGCACCGTCTCGGCCGCGTCTGCGAGTCTCGCGCACCGCCTCGCGGAGAAACCAGACGCCGTAGCCGATGTGGCGAGTCTCGTCGTGGTGGATTCGCGAGTAGCCCTCGACGAAGCCCGGCAGGAGCCCCTCGCGTTCGAGGTACTCGGTCGCGAACCGGAAGGTGGTCAATCCGAGAGTGCTCTCCAAGATCACGTGGTAGATCGTCACGAAGCGGACCTTGGCGGCGAGATCGCCAGGCGCCGCCACGAGCTGCTCGTGGGCCTCCACCAGCGCTTGGTCGAAGAGCTTGCGAAAGGCGGGTGTGACCTCTCGCCGAGCTCGCTCCACATGCGCAGCGACGGCGGCGGGCTCGGCAACGACCTCATCCTGGAACCGCGCGTAGAACTGCATGTGACGCGCCTCGTCGACTTGCTGCGTCGACAGGAACGTCGCCTCCTCCTCCGATCCGTACGCGCCCACGAGACCGGAGAACTTCGTCGTGATCCGTTCCTCGGCGACCATCAGCGACGCGAGGACCCAATAGATGAGACCGCGGTCCTCGTCGGCCATCTGCGACCACTGATCGCGATCGCGCCCGAGGTCGATCTCGAACGGATTCCACTGCGAGTCCTCCCAGCGCCGGTAGAGCGTCTGGGGATCGTTGAGCTGGATCTCGGCCTGGGTCATCGGGTCGGCATCCGGGCCCGGACGATTGCCGAGGCGGCATGCTGATGAACTCGATGCGTCTCCTGGATTTCGACCGCCTCGAAGCCGGCGGCGACCAGCTGGCGCTCGAAGTCATCCCGTGTCAGCGCCCCGGCGATGCAGCCGGTCCATTGCTGCATGTCGGCGCGGGTCGTTTCGTCCATGTCCTCGTCGGCGACCACGTCGCTGACGGCGAACCGACCGCCGGATCGAAGGACTCGCGCCGCTTCCTCGAAGACCCGACGCTTGTCGCCTGAGAGATTGATGACGCAGTTGGAGATGATCACGTCAACCGAATCATCCGCCAGCGGCACGTCCTCGATCGTGCCCTTGACGAACTCGACGTTCTCGACCCCGGCCTCGGCCTGGTTGCGCCGGGCCAAGTCGAGCATCTCGTCGGTCATGTCCAAGCCGTACACCTTGCCGGTCGGACCGACGCGCCGAGCCGAAAGCAGAACATCGATTCCACCTCCGGACCCGAGATCGAGAACGGTCTCGCCCTCGTTCAGGGCCGCGACCGCTGTCGGGTTCCCGCAGCCCAGGCTGGCCAGCTGGGCCGCCTCGGGGAGATCGTCACGATCGTTGGATTCGTAGAGGCCCGAGCCGAACAGCTCGCGCTGCTCGTCGGTGATCTCAGCCGCGTCGCCGCAACAGGTCGCCGAGCCGCGCGCGGCGGCAACCGCCGCCTTCGCGTAGCGGTCTCGGACCGTTTCGCGCAGCTCACCGGCGTCGTCGGGAACGGCCGCGGCCGCGCCCGCGCTGCACCCACACGCCCCGGCTTCGTGCTCGGGCGCCGCAGCACTCGCCCTTTGCCTCTGGCTCGCAGCAGTTGTCCCTTGCTTCGGTCGAGCAACAGTCCGAGGCAGCCGCGTCGTGGTCGATCGTCTCTAGCTCAGCCATGCGTTGAGATCTCCTTCATCGCTTCGGGCTTGACGTAGTAATAGGCCCAGAGGCCTTCGCGCTCCGAGCCGACGATGCCGGCGTCACGCAGCTTCTTGAGGTGATGCGAGACGGTGGGCTGCGAGAGATCGAACAGCGGAACCAGCTCGCAGACGCAGACCTTGCCGGCGTGCTTTCGCAGGACGTCGACGAGCTGCATTCGCACCGGATCGCCCAGCGCCTTGGCGACCTCGGCCATTCGCTCGGCGTGCGCGCGCTCGATGTCTGGATAGACCACGGGCTCGCAGCAGACGTCGCCCTTGGCACGCTTCTGCTTCGGAGCCAGTTCGAGAGTCGTCGTCAGGCCGAACCAGCTGGACGTGAAGCACGGAGTTCATTGATGCCTCCTGGCAGATCGAAGTTCATCGATATACATATATCTATTGAAATCACATTTGTCAATGGAGTAGTCTCGCAGCACTGAGAGAGCGACAGACCAACGCCGGGGCAGGTGAAGGGATGGCCCATGACCACGCAACTGGCCGAGCTCGACATCGACTTGGTGACCCGCGGTCACCTCGAGAAGGGCTTGGAATCATTGAAGGACGAGTTCGTCGGCGTCTTCAGCGCCGAAACGATCGAGCGCTACATGTCCGAGGCGGTCGACGAGCTGCCCGCGGCGCGGGTAATGAACTTCGTCCCCCTTCGTCCACCGCTTCGCCCGTGAGAGGTTGAAGGCGCTGGCTCAGGCCGACGAGAAGATCACAAGGACGTCCCCGAGGTTCTGTTTGTCTGTGTCCACAATGCGGGGCGCTCGCAGATGGCGGCCGGCCTTGTGAACAAGTTGGGCGAGGGACGGGTCCACGTCCGCACCGCCGGCTCCGACCCAGTGAGGAGATCAACCCGGCGGCGATCGAGGCAATGGCCGAGGTCGGCGTCGACCTCTCGCAGGAGTTCCCGAAGCCACTCACCGACGAGTTCGTCCGCGCAGCGGACGTGGTGATCACGATGGGCTGCGGGGACGCGTGTCCGATCTACCCCGGCAAGCGCTACGAGGACTGGGACCTCGAGGACCCGGCCGGCAAGGACCTGGTCACCACCCGGCGCATCCGTGACGAGATCGAGCGGCGGGTTCGGACGCTTCTGAGCGAAGTCGCGCCCTGAGCATCGCCGCCGCCGTCTCAGGCTGACGTAGCGCCCGCCCGTTCGCTCTCAACAGATCCAGGTAGACGCACACGTAGACAACCGATCACAACCGCAACCTGGAGGTTGAGATGGTGAAGAAGGCCAAGGACGTAATGACGCCCGACGCGAAGTGCGTGGGCGAAAACGACACTGTCTCCGAAGCGGCAACTCAGCTTGCCGACCTCGGCGTCGGTTCGATGCCGATCTGCGGCGACGACAATCGCCTCGAGGGCATCATCACCGATCGTGACATCGTCATCGACGTGGTGGCCAAGGGCACGGATCCGGATTCGGTGAAAGTCGGCGAGCTCGGCGACGGAAAGCCGGTGACGATCGGTGCGGACGACACGGTCAAAGAGGCCCTGCAGACGATGAAGGAACACAAGATCCGCAGGCTGCCGGTTATCGACGGCTCACGACCTCGTCGGGATCGTCAGCATCGCCGACCTCGCAAGGAATATCGAGGACGAGGAAACCGACGATCTCGTGGAAGCGATTTCGGCGGCGCCCTGAGCTTGGTTCAAGCGCAGCCCGGCGAGAGCCGCCGGGCTGCGCGTTGTGCAGGCGGCTACTCAGCGGGATCGGAGGGTGCACCGGTGGCGCGGACCGGAGCCGGGATCAGAGCTGCTCCTGCGACGACGAGACAGAACGCGAGCAGCCGTCCGGTGATCTCCAACGCCCCGGTGCCCACCGGGTCGCGGAAGACCAGAATGCCGCCGATGATCGCGGTGAGGTTGGCCGTGACGGAGGTGATCGCGATGACCTCGACGCCGGGTCCCAGCTGCAAGCCGCGGGCTGAGGCATAGAAGGCGAACACCGAGGCAATCAGTGCTGCCGCCGTCCACGGGCTGATCAGCTCGAGCACTCCGCTGGCGATGTCGTCGACCAGGAACTTGATCGCGATGTCAGAGACGCCGAAGAGGGCGCCGGCGGCGGCGCCGAGGAGCAGGCCCTGCGCCGCCAACGGGACGTGGCGGTGGGTCGACGCCGCGGCGATCGCCGATGCCGACGACGAGGACGCCGCATTCGACCGCGATCAACGCAGCCGGCGCGTAGGCCGGCGGATCGCCGCCGTCCGACCCCGAGGTCAGCCCGATGATCGCAAGCCCGGTCGCCGTGACGATCACGCCTGCCCACTGGCGGCGTCCGAGCGAGAAGCCGAAGAAGCGCTCGGCGAAGACCGCAAGGAACACCAGTCCGCCCGAGAGGACGGCCTGCACGATCGACAAAGGCGCGAGGGCGAGCGCGCCGACGTGAAGCCCCCAGGCAGCGACAGCCACCGCCCAGCCAACCGCGAACCACCTCGAGCGGAAGAGGCCGGCGGCGCTTCGCAGCGGGTGCCGGGCCTGCACGGGCGGCGCGAGGACGGCGCCGCGGTGCTTGAGCAGAAAGCCGATGCTGGTCGCGACGGCGCAGGCGAGGGCGAGCGCGAGTCCGGCGATCACGCCGGAGATACTCCCCTAGATATACGCAGCGCGCCGGCTCACCGGCGCTGGATCGCTACCACTCTACGATCGGGCGCACCTCGATCGCCCCGCCCTGGCTGGCGGCCGGGATCATCGCGGCCAGCTCGATCGCGGCGTCGAGGTCGTCGGCCTCGAACAGCAGATAGCCGCCGATCGCCTCCTTGGTCTCCGCGAACGGGCCGTCGGTTGTCAGCGTCTTGCCGTCTTGCACCCGCACCGTGGTCGCTGCCTCGGGCGGCTGCAGCCGGAGGCCGGGGCTGACGCCGGGGGTCTCGTTGACCGCCTGGTAGGCACCGTAGACCGCACTGCGCTCGTCGTCGGAGAGGCTCTCCCACGCTTCGGACCCAGGTGTCGGCGTGGTCCCTTGATGGATCAACAGCATGAACTTCATCGCTTCCTCCTATCGGATTGGTCGCCTATGCGACGAACGGGCAGCGGATCAAATCGACAGTTTCGCCTCACCTGGGCGAGTGCGAGAAGCCACCGACACCGGCGTGCCGTGCCGCGGCGAGAAGGTGATGTTGCGCCGAGCTATGCGCTGCGGAGCCGAGCGAGCGCTGCGGAGCTCACAGCGACTCAGGACCTCGCGCAGGACGATCCGCATCTCGAACTCGGCAAAGGCCGCGCCGAGGCAGCGGCGGACGCCGCCTCCGAACGGGATCCAGGCATAGGTCTCGGGCGGATTCTCGAGAAAGCGCTCCGGCCGGAACTCGAACGGGTCCGGGTAGGTGTCAGCGCGCGTGTGGGCGAGCCAGATCGCCGGCGTGACATCGGTGCCTTCGGGCAGCTCGAATCCGTCGACCTCGAGCGCCGAGCTCAGCCGCCTGCCGGCCAGAGGGACGACAGGGCGGAGGCGAAGCGATTCCGAGATCACGGCGCGAAGGTATTGCTCGCCGCCCTCCGCGACCTCCGCCTGCAATCGGCTCAGCTTCTGAGGATTTCGCAGCAGCAGATCGAAGGTCCAGGCGAGCGCCGTCGCCGTGGTCTCGTGACCTGCGAGCAGCAGGGTGATCAGCTGATCGCGCAACTCCTCGTCGCTCACCGCCTCGCCGTCGTCGAATCGCGCGCCGACGAGCATCGAGAGGATGTCCGTGCGCTCGTCGAGCTTCGGATCGGCGCGACGCTCGGCGACCTCGGCCTGCAGCAGATCGTCGACCGGCCTGCTCTTTCGGCGCAGCTCGTCCATCGGGTCCTCGCGTCCGAGGCGGCGAGCCAAGAGCACGCGGACCTGAAGCCGCGGAGAGCCGAGGTCGGCGAGCATCTCACCGAGCAACCGCCCAAGCCGCTCCAGGCGCGAGGCGTCGGTGACGCCGAAGACGGCGCGCAGGATCACCTCCAGCGTCACCGCCTGCATCCGCGGGTGGATTGCAAACGTGGATCCGACCGGCCACGAGTCGATCTCCGCCCGAGCCACCTCGCCGATCACGTCCTCGTAGGCGCGCATGCGCTCGCCGTGAAAGGCCGGGAGCATCAGCTTGCGCCGCGACAGATGCTCGGCTCCGTCGAGCAGGAGAACAGAGCGCGCACCCATCACCGATTCCAGCGCGAAGCTGCGGCCCGGCGGCAAGCCCGTTCTCTCGACCCCGGTAGAGGGTGCCGATCGAGGCCGGGTCGGAGATCATCACCATCGGCGTTTGGAAGCCGACGAACATGACGCTGAACGTGTTGCCGTAGCGGCGCCGGCATGAATCGAGGAACTCGGTCGGGCGAAACAGCCAGCGCGCTGTCTGGAGAGCAGGCGGAGCAGCGACGGCGGGTGGCGCGGTCATCCGACTCGGCGGCTCTTGGGCACCATGGCTGCGACCGACTCTAGACACAGGCGTTGCTCAGGCGTGCCCGCGCAGCCATCCACACCTGCCACGGGCTCAGGCTCGCAGCCAGAAATGCCGATGAAATCAGTCAGCGCGTGGCTTGTGGCCACGCATTGGCAAGGAGAACCCCTGATTCGCCCGGGCTTCAAATTTCAGTCGCGCTCTTGATGCTGGTTGGTGCCGGCTTCGCCGTGGCCACGATCGGTCAAAGGCCCGCTCGAGAGTCCGGCGCCTCTGCATCCAAGGTCCTGCTGCTTGCCGATCGAGGCGCGATCCGGTTCAGGGACTCGAAGGCCGGAAAGGCGATCGTTCGTGCCAAGGCAATGGCGCCAGGCACCTCGCGCACCGGTCAGGTTCGGGTGGGGATCACGGGTGACGATGCTCGGGTTCAGCTCAAGCGCAGTTCGCTCAAGAGCCCGCGGGGACCAGCCGGCGGCAAGCTTGCGCCCGCGCTGAAGATCAAGCTCTCCAAGCTCTAGGGTCGTAAGGCCAAGCCGGTCTACAAGGGCCGTCTGACGAAGCTCAAGCGCGTCAATCTCGGGCGCTGGAGCTCGGGCAAGCTCCAGCGCTTCAAGGTCAAGGTGAGCTTTCCCGACCAAGCCGCCAGCCAGGACACCCTCCAGGGGGCGCGGGTCAAGTTCGGGCTGGTCTGGCGAGCTTCCGCCTGAGCGGTCGTACCCAACGCCCTCGCCTGGTTGCAATCGTTCGCACCGGCGCACAACCGCACTCGCACTAGTAGAACTTGCCTCGTGGAAACTGCCGAAGCTTCGGTTCGACTCGAGCTCTGGGCTGAGCCCGACAGCGTCCCCGCGGCGCGTCACGCGCTCAGCGCCTTCGCCGACCGCCTCGGCTGCGACGGCGGCGCCGTGCGGATCGTCGTCAGCGAGCTGGTCGGCAATGCCGTCCTGCATGCCTACCACGGGCGTGATCCAGGCCCGGTGCTCGTGCTCGGCAGGATCCTGCGGGAGCGCCTGCTGGTGATCACGATCGCCGATCGCGGGCGCGGCATGATCGTGACGAGCCGACTCGCCGGGCCTCGGCGTGGGCCTGCCCAGCGGTGAGCAAGCTGGCCCGCGATCTGCGCATCGATTCGGATGACGCCGGCACGGCCGTTTCCGCCAGCTTCGAGATCGGCGTGGCGCATCGGTCCGGCGACCCTGCGGACGACGACGCCGAGGCCGACGTCGCCGCGGAACTTCAGACGGGCGCGCAGGCTGATCGGCAAGGTCGGACCGCGCGGAGACGGGCGGCTGGCGCTGGCCGTGCTAGGTCCTAAGGCTGCTCGCGGTAGGCGAGCGCCGAGCCTTCGAGCAGCAGTCCCGAGATCCGAAAGAGCTCGGCCACATCGCCGCGCAGCTGCGTCACCGAGAGCTCTCCGCCGTCGCGGCGAAATTCGCGGGCGGCCGAGACGATGACCTGAAGCCCGGTGGAGTCGATGAACGTACAACCGGCCAGATCGAGGCAGGTGCGCTGATCGGTCCTCGCCTGCTCCGCCAGCGCAGTCTTCAGCTCTGGCGCCGTCGCGAGGTCGAGCTCGCCGTCGACCGCGATCACGAGCCGGTCGTCTGCTCGATTCACCGAGATCGAGAACGGTTGGATTTCTTCGACAGCTGCCACGTCCCTCACCCCGCTTTCGCTTCGAGTTACCCGGTCGGAAAAACCTATAGCAACGATGTTGATTTTGGAAAGTGTCAAGTGCAGGTTGCGAGGTTAAGTCTTGCGCACTGCCAGTCCGATGCCGAGATAGCGCTCGCCGCGAGCTCGCTCGACCTCGGGGTACTGCTCGCAGAACTCGTGGAAGTCGTAGTCGTCGGCGTGCTCGCGGCGAAGCCACTGCCAAACCGCGCGCACCCCGGGAGTGTTGGCGCCGACGATGTCGTGCAGGGCGATCATCCGAGCGTGTTCGCGGATCCGCTCGAAATCCCGCCTGCAGCCCCGCTCGGAGTGGTCGCCGTCGATCAACGCCAGGTCGAACGGATCGCTGCCGTCGAGATAGCGGGCAAAGCGACTCGAGGTGCTGTCGACACGCAGCACGTCGGTACGTAGCGCCGGTCCCGGAAAGCGGCGCAGATTCGGCACCTCGAAGCGATCGACGGCGGTCGCACGTTCGAGCGTGCGCAACCGGTTCAGGTAGGTGGTGGTGATCAGGAAGGTGCCGCCGTGATCTACGCCGATCTCGATGTAGCTTCGCGACCCCAAGTTCGCCGACGAAGGCGAGATAGCGGCTGAACTGGCTCGGATACTGCGAGAACTGGATGCCGTTGCCTGCGTGGCGGCGCAGCCTCTCGGGCAGGATCGGCGCGAACTCGGCGTTGATCCCAAGCTCGGCCAAACGCGGCTCGAGCTCAGCCGGGTCCGAGAGCACGCTGCGTGGCCATTGCTCGATCGGCGCAACACGCGAGACGTCGGTCGCCGCCGGAACGCGATGGCCGAGAGCACGGCCGAGGCCGAGCCGCGGGACCAAGCGCTGCCACAGCAGATACTGGGAGCGGGCCGGCAGCATTCCACCGACCTTGGAGCGCAGGGTGCGCGCCGCCTGCCTGCTGCGCTCGCCGGCGCTCATCTCACGCGGGCCGTGATTTCGTCTGGATAGCATCGCGGCGGACATGTCCGAAGTCGATGATGCAGCACCGACCACGCGGATCCTCTTCGTCTGTCTCGGCAACATCTGCCGCTCGCCCACGGCCGAGGCGGTCATGCGCGGGCTCGTCGCCGAGCACGGTCTCACGGCCGAGTTCGAGATCGAGAGCGCCGGCACCGGCGATTGGCATGTCGGCCACCCACCTGACGAGCGTGCGACTGCCGCTGCCGCCGAGCGGGGGGTGCGGCTCGACGGCACCGCCCGCCAGGTCACCGTCGCCGACTTCGACCGCTACGACCTCCTCGTCGCCATGGACCGCTCCAATCGCGACCAGCTCCTGAGGCTGGCACCCGACGAACCTGCGCGTGAGCGGGTTCGGCTGCTGAGCGAGTTCGGCGACGGGGCCGAGGCCGACGTGCCCGACCCCTACTACGGCGGCGTCGATGGCTTCGAGCAGGTGCTCGACATCGTCGAGCGCTCCTGCGCGGCCTTGCTCGAGGAGGCCCGCTCGGGGCGGATCGGGTGACGGCGCCGGCCGCGCTCGGCGAGGCGGTCGAGGCAGCGCTCGGCGAGACCGTCGGGCGCTCGGTGCCGATCGGGGGCGGTTCGATCAACGACGCGTGGCGCTTCGAGCTCAGCGGCGCCGGATCGCGTCCTGGTGAAGACGCGCGACGATGCCTCGGCGGCGGAGTTCGAGGCTGAGGCTGCCGGACTGCGCTGGCTCGCCGAAGCCGGTGCCCCCGTGCCCGGGGTGCTGGCGACATCGAAGGTTCCAGCGCTGATCGCGCTCGAATGGATCGAGCCGGGCTCGCCGACGCGAGCGAGGCGCCGAGAGCCTCGGGGTCGAGCTGGCGGCGATGCATCGTGCCGGCGCGCCGAGCGTTTGGCGCCCTCCCGCCCGGCTCGCCCGACTCGGTGCTGAGGATCGGCTCGGTCGAGCTCGAGCTGGTCGAGACGGCGAGCTGGACCGACCTCTACGCACAGCAGCTGCTGTCGCCGCTGGCGCGCCGAGCGCACGAGGCCGGATCGCTGTCGCCGGGCGACGCGGCGGCGATCGAGGCGCTCTGCGAGCGGCTCGAGGAGTTCGCCGGGCCGCCGGAGCCGGCCGCGCGCCTGCACGGCGACCTCTGGAGCGGCAACGTGCTTGCCGATGCCCGCGGGCGGGCGTGGCTGATCGACCCCGCTGCCTACGGCGGCCATCGCGAGGTCGACCTGGCGATGCTGCGCCTGTTCGGGGCGCCTTCGGAGCGTCTCCTCGCCGCCTACGGCGAGGCCTATCCGCTTTCTCAGGGTCACGAGGACAGGATCGAGCTGTGGCAACTGCTGCCACTGCTCGTTCACGCCGTCCTCTTCGCCGGCTCGTACGGCGCCGCGGCGGGCCGGGCTGCCCGCCGCTATCTCTGACGCCGCGTCTACTTCGTCTTCGGCGCTTCCTCGAGCAGGGCGCTGAGCTTCGCCTGGAGCGCCACGACCCGTTCGGAGGTCGAATGCGCGGTGCCGACCGCCGAAACCATCTCGTCGACCAGCTGCTCCAGCTCCTCGTTGCGGGCCTTTGCCTTCGCCAGCCGCTTGCACAGGCGCGCTTCGATCGCTTCCGCGCGCTCGCGCTCGAGCCGGTGCTCGGCTTCGAGTTCCTCTGACGGCGCGGCTGCGGACTCCTCACGCTCGCGTTCGAACTGCTCGATCTGCTGCTCGGCGACGAGCAGGCGCTCATTCGCTTCCTCGAGCTTCTCGATGCGCGCTGAGCGAGTCTTCCAGCCTGCGCGCTGAGCTGATCGTTCTCTTCGCGCGCCTGACCGAGCTCCACCGCGAGCTGATTGAGCTCGCTGGCAGAGCTGTTGTCAACCGGACGGTCAGCAGGCGGCTCGACCGCTTCGGCCTCGCCCTCCTCGAACCTCGTCTCACCTCGTACTCGTCCACCTCGACCACGATCTGCTTCAGCCTCGGTTTCGACACCCGACTCGACCTCGACATCCGGCTCGGCCTCGACAGCCGGTTCGACGGGTGCACCGAACGCGGCCTCGTAGGCGCTCATCGGCTCCGGCAGCTTGAACGTCTGCGATTCGTCGGTCTCCACGACCACCGGCTCCGGCATCTCGAAGTCGTCGATCGAGTCCGGGATGGTGAACGCCTGCGCCTCCTGGCCGACCGCATCCTCGGGCGCGATCGCCTGTGGTGACCCCGCTTCGGGGTCGACGTCCACCGCGGTCGCTTCGACCGATGGCGGGGTCCTTCGCTGGCTGGTCCATTGCAACTACCTCCTCGAGTTCGTTCTCAACGTTGTCCGACCCCTGCGCCTCGAGCTCGGCCTCGACGAGGGCGAACCGATTGCGCTGGGGAAGATTCTCTGCGAGCGCTGCGATTTGTCCGGCGCTCGCGACCGTGGCGATGACCTCGCTCTGAGTGATCGCTGCGATGTCGCTGATCGCGAGTCCGTCGAGCGGATCGGCCAGTGCGACGATCAGGCTGCCGTCGGCATCGAAGGCGAGCGGCAGCGCTCGGTATCGCAGCGCTTCGTCGCGGCCGATCAGCTTCTCGGCGGACTCGTCGATCTCGAACTCGTCGAGATCGACGTAAGGAAGGCCGTTTCGCTCGGCGATCGCCTGCGCGAGCTGGTTCTCGTCGATCGCGCCGCGTTCGACCAGGATCCGTTCGAAGAGCTTGCCCGGCTCCCGCGCCTCGGCGACCGCGCGGTCGATCTCCTCGCTTTCGGCGAACCCGAGCTCGAGCACCACATCGCTGAGAAAGCCACCGCGACCGCCGGCGTGCGAGGGCTGCGTGATCCCACCGGCGCTCGTCGAAGTCGACGGGCCGGGGGTGGCGCTGAGGTCGAGGGTCATCCCATCTCCGGATGCCCCGAGATCACCGGAGTCGCGCCCTGCTGCTCCCTTGCGGTCGCCTCGGCAGCTTCGAGCGCCTCCTTCGACGAGGGTGACTCGACGAGCCGATGCGATGCGCTGGAGACATGGAGCTCGAACGCCCGGCTCTCGGTTGCGCGGCGCAGGGCGTCGCAGTAGCCGACTGATCAACGGGGTGACCCCGCTTTCGTCGTCACATCCGATCATCACCACCCCGAGAGTCCACTCGTCGAGGCGGCCGACATGGTCGGTGTTGCGCGCGACGCCGTTGAGGACCTCGGCGGCGTCCTTGATCGCGAGGTGTTTCAAGGCCGTGGCGCCGTCAAGCTCATCGCTCGTCATCTCGATATGGATGGCGACGACCGTCGAGGGCACGGTTCCGCGTTGAGCGAGTTGCCATTCACGGTCGAGCAGCTTCTCGAAGCAGATGCGGTTGCGAACGGCGGTCTCTGAGTCGTACTGATCGCTGTCGCGCACCTGCTGTCGCAGGGTTCGCAGCTCGGCGCGCGAACGCACGCGCTCCCACTCGCCGCCGAGCACCCGCGCCGCGACCACGAGCATCATCCGATGCTCCGGGCCGAAGGAGTCCTCCTCGGGAGAGATCGCCATCAACACTCCTGCGATGACACCGGCGTTGAGCTCGACGGCGACCGAGGCGAGATCGTTGACGCCCACGGAGGTCAGAAACGACCGCTCTACGCGGTCTCCATCCAGGGGCATGATCATGCCCCTTTCGGTACCGGCGAACGTTCGATCCGCGAGAGTCGAGGACGCGACAAAAGTCAGCGTCATCGCCGATCTGACTGAGGACGATGCAGCCCGGGACCCAGGCCGCGAGCGCAGCGAGAGCGGCATCGGTTGCCTCGGCGAAGCTCTGGAAGCGACGATCGACCAAGGGCATGAGGCTTTGCAGCGTGGGCGTGCTCACCTACCACTCATCGGCCGCTGAGCGAAAGGGTTTAGTCGCCCACGCCCAGCGTCGGCACAAATGCTCAGGTCTCGATGAACGCCTTTGAGCTTCGCGGGCATCGTGTCGACGAGCTGCTTACGCAGGAGATCGACCAGCGGGCCGCGGATCACCATGCCCAGCATGCGGCCGAGATCGACGGTCATCGAGTAGGTGGCGAGGGTTCGGCCGTCGCCGATGTCCTCGAGCTTCCAGTTGCCGTCGACGGACTTGAGATCGCCGTCGCGCTGAGTCCAGGAGAGGCCGCCGGGCTCGTCGTAGGAGAAGTCGAGCGTGGCGTTGAGCGTTCGCACCTTGGCGTCGGTCTCGGTCCGAACCAGGACCTGATTGCCGTCTGCGTCGCGCTCGAGGCACTCGGCGACCTTGATCTCCGGCTGCCACTTGGGCGAGTTCTCGACGTCGGCGGCGACCTCGTAGACGCGCTCGATCGGGGCCTCGATCTCGATGCTGGCTGAACCCTCGATGGCCATCGTTTTCAGCCTATCCCTCCGGCCGGCGGAGGATCGAGTCGGTCGCCGAGGCGGTTCATGCCGCGCTTGCGCGCAGCGGCGCCGGCGCCGGCGCGGTCGGTCTCGCGGTCGGCTGGGCGCTCGACCTCGCCGTCGCGCAAGGTGGCGATGTCCTTGTAGGCGCGAAGCTCGTCGGCCGAGCCGAGCAGCGAGGCGCGCAGCTTCGGCCTCGTCTCGGCGATCGCGGCCTCGAGCACGCCCTCGAGCGAGCCGTGCTTTCGCAGCAGCTCGGCCGCGGTCTTCTCGCCGACCCCCTTGGCGCCCGGGATGCCGTCGGAGGGGTCGCCGCGCAGGGCGATGAAATCGGGCACCAGCTCGGGCCCGATCCCGTACTTCTTCTCGACCGCCGCGGCGTCGACGACCTCGGCGCCCTTGCCGCCGGTTCTCGCGTAGAGCACGGTGACCGACTTCGACGCGCACTGAAACATGTCGCGGTCGCCGGTGAACAGCAGCGCCGTGCCCCCGGCCTCGGTCTCGAGCCGAGCGTAGGTGCCGAGCAGATCGTCGGCCTCGAGCGTCTTGTGGGTGACGACCTCCCAGCCGAAGGCGCCGAAGAAGTCGGGGGCGTCTGCCCACTGATGAACGAGATCCTCGGGCATCTCGGGCCGGTCGGCGTGATAGCTGTCGAGCAGCTCGACGCGGTAGGCGGCTGCCTCGGCGCCGAAACAGAGAACGACCGCGCGCGGCTCGTGAACCTCGATCTCGCGCAGGACGAGGTTCGCCGTGCCGAGCAAGGCATTGACCGGCTTGCCGTCGGTGCCCTTGATCGAGTCCGGCAGCGCAAAGAACGCCCGGTAAAGGAGCGAGGGTGCGTCGACTGCGAGCAGGGGCCCGGCCACGGCGCCCACGTTAGACGGGCGGCGGGGATGCGAGCATGCCCGCATGAGCGCCGCCGCCGATCGCAAGCGACCGGAGCTCGGCAGGGGGGAGCGAATCCGGCCCGGGATCTGGCGCCTGCGTCTGCCGCTGCCCTGGCCCGGAGTGCCACATGTCAACGCTTTCGCGCTCGCCGCCGGCGACGGCGTCGTGCTCGTCGACACGGGCGTCGGCTTCGCCGGCGCCAGGCGCCAGCTCGAGCTCGCGATGGCCCAGGTCGGGCTCGACATCGCGGACGTGCGGCTGCTCGTCTGCACGCACTCGCATTCAGATCACTACGGGCTCGCCGCCCCGATCGTCGATGCGAGCGGCTGCGAGCTTTGGATGCACCCCGCCTGGGAGCACATCCGCGCCATGGCCGAGGACCCCGACGGAGCGCTCGAGCGACGGATCGAGGTCGCCCGCCAAAGCGGCGTCCCGGCCAAGGCGCTGAGAGCGGCTACGAGCGCTCGCGCCGCGGCGAGGACACCGGGGTCGAGCGGGTGATCGCTCCCGACCGGGCGCTCGTGCCCGGCGTGCGGGTCGAGACCGATCAGGGCGCCTGGGATGTCTATGAGACGCCCGGTCACGCCCCTTCTCACGTCGTTCTGCACCAGCGCGAGCTCGGATTGATGCTCTCGGGCGATCACCTCCTCGGCCGCGTCTCGGTCTTCTTCGACTACGGCCACACGCCCGACCCCGTGGGGGAGTTTCTGGCCAGCCTCGATACCGTGGCCGAGCTCGATACCAGCCTCTGCCTTGCCGGCCACGGAAGGCCGTTTCGCGACGTCCCGGCGAAGATCGCGGCCAACCGCGAGCTCGTGGCCGAACACCTCGAGCTCGTCCGCGAGGCGATCGCGGCCGAACCGCGGACCGCGTTCGAGGTGGTCGGCGCGATCGTGGGGCCGGAGAACCTCAGCCCCGGGATGGCGGCATGGGGCCTGCAGGTGGCGCTTGCCTACCTCGATCACCTCCAGGTCCTGGGCGAGATCGAAGCGGTCCAAGACGCCGATGCCGACGCGCCACGTCGCTGGCGATCTGCGTGATCGCGGTCGGGCGGGTGCTGCATCGTGGAGGGTGGCGCGGCGCAGGATCTCCCACATATGTATTTTGTCGACTTTCTTTGTCGACATAGTAAGAAAGGACCGTTACGTGAAGCTGAAGTACTTGCTCCTGACCGCGGCCGTCTCGGCGGCGATGTTCGGGCTGGTCGCCTGTGGCGATGACGATGAATCCGAGTCGTCAGAGGCGGAGAGCACGGCATTGACCCAAGACGAGCTCGTTTCGGAGGCCGACACGATCTGCGCCGAGCACGCCAAGGCGATCGATAGCGGTGCAGAGGAGGCATTTGCCGAGGGCACGAGCCCCGTTGCTGTTCGCGCCTTCGTCAAGGACACAGCGCTGCCGCAATACACGGCTCAGATCGGCCAGCTCGACCAGCTCGAGCCTCCCGAGGAGTCCGTTTCGGACTGGGATGCCTGGCTCGAGGCGTCAACCGCTGCTCGCGACTCGATCAAGGACGATCCGACGATTGCCACCGAGCCGGCCGGTTTCGAGGACGCCAACAGCTATGTGGAGCCGCTGGGCCTGGGCAAGGACTGCCTCGTCGGCCCCACCTGAGCTAATCGGCAGACGATCACGAGGCGGGCGCGGCTCAGCGGTGGCCGCGCCCGCCTTCGCCGGCTCGGTGACGCCGGTGGGGCTTAGGCTTCGGTGATGGCGAAGCGAAAGCGCAGGCGGCCGCGTGACAAGGTCGCGACCGTCGACTACATCGACGCCGAGGGCAACGTGCTCAGCCTGCGCGAGTCGCTGAGCGCTGCGACGGTGGCAAAGATCGCCTCGATCTCGGGCAAGGCCGCCGCGTCGGCCGACGACGTCTGGCAGCGACGAAGCGAGCTGTTGTTCGAGCGCCTCGTGGTCAACTGGCAAATCGCCGGCTTGCCGCTGCAAGACCAGGCGATGCTGATCGGCCGATACCGCATGGCCGACTCCGAAACGCGCGATTGGGTTCGGCGCACGATCACCGCTCACCTCGAGACGCATATCCCCGAGCTCGCGGAGGCGTAGAGCCGGCAAGGTCACCTCGGGCGAGCGGTAGATTGGCGGCCCAAGACGGCGCATCGCTGACGAGAGAGGCGGAGATGAAGAGGATCGGTTTCGCAGCGCTCCTGGTATCGCTGGCAGTGACGGCGAGCGCGAGCGCCCAGGGCAAGCTCACCGTGCTCGACTCCGACGGCCCGGGGCCCGAGCAGTTCGACCACGTCTACGTCAACAAGTTCGGCCCCAAGCAGGCCGACCGCGTGCTCGTGCTGATGCCCGGCACCCAAGGCGGTGCCGGCGACTTCACGCTGCTCGCGCGCGACCTGACCAAGCGCGTCGACGATCTTCAGGTGTGGGCGATCGACCGCCGCAGCCAGGTGCTCGAGGACACCGCGATGTTCGCCGCGGCCGAATCCGGCGAGATCACGCTGCAGCAGATGTTCGACTACTACCTCGGCTGGATCGGCAACGGCGGCAGCCCCGCCGATCACTTCGACTTCCTCGATGCCGAAACCGTGCCGTTCGCTCGCGAATGGGGCATGGAGGTCGCCCTCAACGACGCCCGCAAAGCGGTCCGCGCTGCGGGCAAGGGTGGCCGGCAGGTCTATCTGGGAGGCCACTCGCTGGGTGCATCGCTCACCGCCGCCTATGCGGCCTGGGACTTCAACGGCAAGCCGGGCTTCGAGGACGTCGACGGCCTCGTCCTCATCGACGGCGGCCTGCTCGGCAGCTTCGATGCTTTCGACCTGGCCCAGGCCCAGGAGCAGATCGCCGACCTCGAAAGCGGCAACCCGTTCCTCGACCTGCTCGGGATCGGAATCCCCGAGGCCGCGGGACTGTTCGCCGAGGTCGGCGGCATGTTCGCGCGCCTGCAACCGACGGCAAGCGCGGCGGCGCTGCAGGAGTTCGCGCTGTTGCCGGACGAGTTCAAGCCGCCGGTGACGACGACGAACCGCGGCTTGCTGGGTTACGCCTTCGATCGTGACACGTCCCCCGCTTCGCTCGAGCTCCTGCATGTCAACGCGGGCGGCCTCGCCGCGGCCGGTGAGCCGCGCGACTGGAGCGACGGCGGCGTCACCCCGATCGACCGGCTCGCCGAGACCTTCGGCGACGAGCCGGTCAACGCGGTCGAGTGGTATTTCCCGCGACGGCTGTCGATCGACACCAATGGCGCCAACGAGCTCAAGCAGAACGCTGTCGCCGAGTTCCTCGGACTGCGACTGATGCACGCCAAGCGCATCGACGTGCCGATCTATGCCTTCCAAACCGACCTCACCGATGGCGGCGTGCTGCGCGGGGCGAAGGCGCTCGTGCGGCGGGCGAAGACGACGAAGGCAGACTCGGTTCTCATCCAAGGAGCGCCTCAACAGAGCCACCTCGATCCGCTCACGGCGGCACCGAAGCGCAGCGAGTTCTTGAAGACGTTGGTGGCGTTCCTGGAAAACGGGTAGGCCCTCTAACGCCCGCTTGAATCTTTAGTCTTAGGGCAGCCTTATTGCCCTAGCATTTCCGCCTCGCGCCAGCCTGGCGCCCACGAGACGAAAGAGACACCGCCCACCGATGAGCGAGACAGCCCACTGGAACAAAGTGCTTGCGCCCTATACGCGGCCGCGTATCGGCCGCAGCGCGCTCGATTTGGCGACTTCCGTCGTTCCCTATCTCGGCCTCACCGCCTTGCTGTACGTCCTCTACGGCGATATCCCGTGGTGGGCGCTGGGTCTGATCATGATCCCCACCGGCGGCTTCATGCTGCGCACCTTCATCGTCTTTCACGACTGCGGTCATGGCTCGTTCATGCCGACGAAGGAGCAGAACCGCTGGGTCGGGCGGTTCACCGCGCTGTTGGTCTGGCAGCCGTTCGAGAACTGGCGCTTCGACCACGCCGTGCATCATGGAACCGCGGGAGATCTCGATCGCCGCGGCCAGGGCGACGTGCCGACGCTGACCGTCGACGAGTACTACTCGAAGGGTCTCAAGGGCCGCCTCGGCTACCGCCTTTTTCGCAACCCGCTGGTGATGTTCGGCATCGGCCCGATCTACTCGCTGATGGTGGCGCCGAGGCTGAGTCGCGCCGACAAGCGCGACCGCCTGCGAAACAGCATCTATCCTGACCAATGTCGGGGTCGTCGCCCTGGCGGCCGGGCAATGCCTGCTGTTCGGGGTCACGACCTGGCTCGTCGTCGCGATGATCCCGGGCTTCATCGCTGCGGCCGCCGGTGTCTGGCTGTTCTATGTCCAGCACCAGTTCGAGGACGTCTACTGGGAGAACACCGAGCAGTGGAGCTACTCCGAGGCAGCCCTCAGCGGCAGCTCCTATCTGAAGCTGCCGAAGCTGCTGCAGTTCTTCACCGGCAACATCGGCCTCCACCACGTCCATCACCTGAGCGCGCAAGATTCCGAACTACAACCTGCAGCGCGCTCATGACGAGAACGAGGTCTTCCACCAGGTGCCGGTGCTGGGCCTTCGCGACAGCTTCCGCTGCGTGCGCCTGAAGCTGATCGACCCCGACAGCGGCCGCCTGCTGACCTGGGCTCAGGCCCGGGAGCTGATGAACAGGCAGGCAACCGGGTCGCAGGCCGTCACCGTCTCCAGCCTGACCGCCGCCGATGAGCCGCGCGAGGCTGATCGGGGTCAACCACGTCGCGCTCGAGGTCGGCGATCTCGAGGAAGCGCTCGATTTCTACGGTCGCGTGTTCGAGTTCGAGCTGCGCGGGCGGGTGCCGGGGATGGCGTTCCTCGACATGGGCGATCAGTTCATCGCGCTGTCGGAGGGTCGTTCACAGCCGCCCGACGACGGTCGCCATTTCGGCCTCGTGGTCGACGACATCGAACTCGCTCGCGAAGCGCTCGCGGCGGCCGAGGCGGAGATCCTGCCTGGCCGCGGATTGGATTTTCGCGATCCGTGGGGCAATCACATCCAGGTCGTCGACTACCGGCGGATCCAGTTCACGAAGACCGAGGCGGTCGCACGCTCGATCGGCATCGAGGACTTGGAGAAGACCGACGACGCGATGGCCGAGATGCGCGAGAAGGGCTCTCTAGCGGTTCCGGCGGCGTTCGTCAGTTGACGCGATTGGGGATCGGCTCACCGGCCAGCCCGGCGATCAGGTTGTCGACCGCGCTCGAGGCCATCGCCTCGCGCGTCGTGTGCGTCGCCGAGCCGACGTGGGGGACGACGACGAGGTTCGGTGCATCGAGCAGCGGATCGTCTGCCGGCAACGGCTCGGGGTCGGTGACGTCGAGCGCGGCGCCGGCGATCCAGCCTTCGCGCAGCGCGGTGCCCAGGGCCGCTTGATCGACGATCGGGCCGCGTGCGGTGTTGACGAGGTAGGCGGTCGGCTTCATCAGCCGCAGCTCGGCCGCGCCGATGAGGCCGCGGGTCTCCGCGGTGAGCGGGCAGTGGATGGAGATGAAGTCGGACGCCGTCAGCAGCGTCGCGCAGCGCTTCGGGCTCGCCTCGGCCGGCGCGCAGGATGCGACAATCGAAGCCCGCCAGCCGGCGCTCGACGGCTGTGCCGATTCGCCCCGCGCCGATGATCCCGACGGTGGCCGAATGCAGGTCGCGTCCCAGCATGAAGGCGGGCTCCCACGTCTTCCAGCCGCCGGCGCGCACGAGCCGCTCGCCCTCGGGCAGGCGTCGCGAGACGGCGAGCATCAGGGCGATCGCGAGGTCCGCGGTCGAGTCGGTGAGCACGTCGGGCGTGTTGCCGACCGCGATTCCCCGCGCCGTCGCCGCGGCGACGTCGACGTTGTCGGTGCCGACGGCGTAGTTCGAGATCACCCGCAGCTTCGGCGCCGCCTCGATCAACTCGGCATCGACGATGTCGGTCAGCGTGGTCAGCAGGCCCTCGGCATCGGCGATCCCGCGCAGAAGCTCCTCGCGCGGAGGGGCGAGCTCTGCGGCCAGACCTCGATGTCGTGGACAGCGCGCAGGCGGCCGAGGGCCTCGCCGGGCAGTTCGCGGGTGACGAAACAGCGAGCCATTGGCCCGAAGTATCGGTGCCAGGCAGCGGCGACGTGCTGCGCCTGAGGACGCGTCGGTCACACTCGTAGGATGGACCTGAAGCTGCTCGAGAGCACGCTCGCCGCTCGCGGCGAGCCCGCCTACCGCGGCCGAGCAGGTGTGGGAATGGCTCGCGGGCGGGGCGAGCTCCTATGAGCAGATGACGAACCTGCCGCAGCCGCTGCGCCAGATGCTCGCCGTCGAGGTGCCGCTGTCGTCGCTCGCGGTCGACCGATACCGCTCATTCCGCCGACGGCACCGAGAAGGCCCTGTTCGCCACCCACGACGGTCGCCCGGTGGAGGCGGTGCTGATGCGCTATCGCGACGGGCGTCGCTCGCTGTGCCTTTCGAGCCAGTCGGGCTGCCCGCTCACATGCACGTTCTGCGCCACCGGCTCGATGCGCTTCGGGCGCAATCTGACCGAGTCGGAGATCCTCGACCAGGCGCTTCACTTCCGCCGCTTCGAGGAGGTCGATCACACGGTCTTCATGGGCATGGGCGAGCCGATGATGAACCTCGACGCCGTGCTCGCCGCCTGCGAGCGGCTGCCCGACATCGGCGTCGCCACCTCGCACACGACGATCTCCACGGTGGGCTGGGTGCCGGGCATCGAGCGCCTCGTCACCGAGGGCCCGCGGGTCAGGCTGGCGTTCTCGCTGCACGCGCCGACCGACGATCTGCGCTCCGAGCTGATGGCGGTCAACGACCGCTACCCGCTCGCAGAGGTGCTCGAAGCATGTCTCGCCTGGCATGCGCGCGCGCAACCGCCGCGTCTACATCGAGTACCTGATGCTCGCCGGAGTCAACGACAGCGCCGAGCACGCGCGCCTGCTCGCGCGTCTGCTCTCGCCCCGGGCGGCGTTCAAGGTGAACCTGATCCCCTACAACCCGACCGGCGGGCGCTATCAGGGCTCCAGCCCGGAGGCGATCGAGGCGTTTCGCGAGGCCCTGCGACAGCGCAAGGTGCCGGCGACGGTCCGGCTCACCCGCGGTCGCGACATCGCCGCTGCCTGCGGCCAGCTCGCGGCCGAGGCGCCGGTGCCCGGCTGATCACTCGTCGGAGTCCAGCAACTCCTCGGCTTCGATCCCGCGCCCGGGCGGCACCCGCAGGGCGATGTCGCCGCGCCCGAACTGGTCGAGCGCCCAGTCGGCCGTGAGCACGGCCTCGAAGCCCTGGTCGGTCAGCGCCTGGCGAAAGGCGCGCGCCGTCTCGAGCTCGCCGTAGTCGGCGACGATGTCCCAGTCGTCATAGGCGGCGTCGCCGACGACGAGCTCGCCGAGTCCGTCGCTGTGCTCCTCGCTGGTGGCGACGCGAAAGACGTCGGTGATGCGGTCGAACAGGCCCACGGCCACCGAGCCTAGACTGCCGCTGCGATGAAGTGGAAGCGCAGCAAGGCGAAAGGGCCGCGACGTGATCGACGTTCGCGGATCCTCGCCGTCGTCGGGCGGGCGGCTCGGGCGGGCTGCAGATCCCGCGGCATGGCCGGGCATCGGCGGCGGCGCCGGGATCGTCGTCGTGATCGTCGTCGTCGCGATTCAGCTCCTCGGCGGCGGCGGCTCCTCCGGCGACGGCGGATTCTCGATCGACGACGTCTTCGCCGACGGCGTGCAGGCGCCGGGGGTCGGCGAGGGCGAGGGGATCCCCGAGTCCGAGGATCCCGCAGGCCGAGCTCAAGGACTTCTCCGACTACGTCTTCGCCGACGCCCAGGACGTGTGGACGCAGATCTTCGAGCAGGACGGCGAGTCCTACGAGCGCGCCAAGCTCGTCCTCTACGCGAATGCGGTGCGCACCGACGGCTGCGGCAGCGCGACCTCGGCGGTCGGCCCGTTCTACTGCCCCGCCGACCAGCGCGTCTATCTCGACCTCAGCTTCTACGAGGACATGCGCCGCCAGCTGCAAGCGCCCGGGCGACTTCGCCTGGGCCTACGTGATCGCGCACGAGATCGGCCACCACGTCCAGAACCTGCAAGGGAACCAACGCCGAGGTCGCGAGCCTCGAGCGCTCGAACCCGGACGACGCCAACGAGCTCTCGGTCCGGGTCGAGCTCCAGGCCGACTGCTACTCCGGCGTCTGGGCGAGCACCGTGTTCGCCGAGGGCGACCTCGAGCAGGGCGACCTCGACGAGGCGTTCACCGCCTCGGAGGCGGTCGGCGACGATCGCCTGCAGTCACAGGCCGGCGGCGAGGTCAATCCCGACTCGCTTCACCCACGGCACCTCCGAGCAGCGGCGTTCCTGGTTCGACGAACGGCTACGAGTCGGGCGACCCGGCGGCGTGCGACACGTTCTCGGTTGAGCGAGCTGTCTAGGGAGCGGCTCGTCGGAGCGCGACTTGGCTACGATGCCGCCGTCGCGTGCGATTACGATCGCGCCGATGGGCTTCTTCTCGAACCGCCGCAAGCGCGAGAGCGCGATCCCCGAGTCGCCGATGAGCCTGCGCTCGGCTCGTTCGCCAGCTCCGAGGGCCAGCCGGTGATCGGCCAGCAGGTCGGCGGCGGCCAGCCGGCGGCGTCGAGCTCCAGGGGCTCGGCGCGATGGACGGCCTCGCGGTGCTGACCCAGCTCGGGCCGATGATCCAGCAGGCGATGGCTCAGGGCAACGTCCACGATCGAGCAGGGCGCCGCCGCAGACGATCGACGCTGCGCGGCACCGAGCTCGGCGACGAGATCCGCGAGATCATGAGCCAGCACGGGATCGAACCTGGCGGCAGCTGTCGCCGCGGGCGTCGACGCGAACTCGCTGGCCGGGATGCAGCAGCAGATCCTCCAGGCGCTGGCGAAGCACGGCATCGACTCGAGCGCCGGCCGGGCACGCATCGACGTCCAGATCCCGCCGGCCGACGACCAGGCCGACGGCATCGACGAGCCTCGGCATCTCGGCTGGCGCAGCCCTCGATGCGTCTCGGACGAGCGCGGCGCCAGACGAGCTCAGCGAGCTACTCGCTGAGCTCGATGCGCTCGATCACCTGCGGCTCGACCGGACGATCGCCGGCGCCGGTGGGCGTTGCCTCGATCGCGTCGACGGTGTCCATGCCGTCGGTGACCTTGCCGAAGACGGTGTGCTTGCCGTCGAGCCAGTCGGCGCGCGCCGATGGTGACGATGAAGAACTGCGAGCCGTTGGTGTTCGGGCCGGCGTTGGCCATCGCGAGGGCGCCGCGAACGACCTTGTTGTCGTTGAACTCGTCCTCGAACTGATAGCCAGGGCCGCCGGTGCCGGTGCCCTCGGGGCAGCCGCCCTGGATCATGAAGTCGGTGATCACGCGGTGGAAGGTGAGCCCGTCGTAGAACCCGTCGGCCGCGAGCTTGCGGAAGTTCTCGACGGTCTTCGGCGCGTCTTCGTCGAAGAACTCGATGGTGATCGCGCCGGCGTTGGTGTGAAGGGTGGCTTCAGACATGTCGATCACCCTAGATGATCAGCGGTCCGCCGCCTATCCTGAAGTCGGCATGCGCTGCCCGCAATGCGGCAACCCGAACCGAGCGCAAGCGCACTTTTGCGACTCCTGCGGCGCCACGCTGCCGCAAACGAGCCCGACCGCGCACGGCCTCGAGCCCGGGCGTGCCGCCGGCCGATGAAGCCGACCTCCCACGGCTGATCGCCGGCCGCTATCGCGTCGAGAGCTATCTCGGCCGCAGCGGGCGCAAGCGCGTCTATCGCGCCCGCGACACCGAGGCCGGCGAGCGCGAGGTCGCGGTCGCGGTGTTCGAGACCGAGGGGATCGAGGAAACGGTGCTGGCCCGAAACCGCCGCGAGTCGCAGGCGATGGGCAAGCTCGGCGAGCACCCGCACATCGTCCGCGTCCTCGACACGGGCGAGGAGAACCGCGTCCCCTACGTCGTCAGCGAGTACGTCGGCGGCGGCGACCTCGCGGGGATGCTCGACGACTGCGACGGGCGCCGGCTCGAGCTCGACCGTGCGATCGCGATCGCGATCGACATCTGCCGCGCGCTCGAGCACGCCCACTCGCGCGGGATCGTCCACCGCGACCTCAAGCCGGCCAACATCTGGCTCGGCGACGACGACACCGCTCGCCTCGGCGACTTCGGCCTCGCCAGCACCGACCGCCGCTCGCGTGCGGCGGTCGAGGGGATGCTGGTCGGCACCGTCGCCTATCTGCCGCCCGAGCAGGCGCTCGGCCGCAGCGCCGACGCGCGCTCGGACCTCTACTCGCTCGGGGCGATGCTCTACGAGCTGCTCACCGGCGAGCCGCCGTTCCAGGGCGAGGACGCGGTCGGGATCATCGGCCAGCACCTGAACGCCGAGCCCGTCGCGCCCTCGCGCCACCGCGCCGAGGTTCCCGCGGCGCTCGACCGGCTCGTGCTCGAGCTGCTCGCCAAGCGTCCTGAGGATCGGCCGGCGAGCGCGGCCGCGGCGCGGCGAGCGTTCGAGCAGATCGATCTGTCCGCCGCTCGACGACGCAGAGCCCGGCGCTGAGGCGAATCCGCTCGAGTCGCTGGCCGGTGGCGTGTTCGTCGGACGCGACGCGGAGCTCGACCAGATGCGGACGATGCTCGAAGGCGCGCTCGGCAGTCAGGGACAGCTCCTGCTGCTCACCGGCGACCCTGGGATCGGCAAGACCCGCACGGCCGAGCAGCTCGCGACCTACGCGGCGGTCCGTGGTGCGCGCGTGCATTGGGGACGCTGTCACGAAAGCGAGGGGGCACCGCCGTACTGGCCCTGGTCGGAGGCGATCCGCTCGTATGTGATGCAGGCAGACCCGGTCGGCTTGCGCTGGCAGCTCGGCAGTCGCGCCGCCGACATCGCCCAGATCGTGCCCGAGCTCGGCGAGCGCCTCGGCGACCTCGGCGAGCGCGGGCCGATCGATGGCGATTCCGAGCAGGCGCGGTTTCGCCTCTTCGATTCGATTGCGACCTTTCTCGGCGAAGCCTCGCGCTCGCGCCCGCTGGTGTTGGTCCTCGACGACCTGCACTGGGCCGACGAGCCATCGCTGCTGTTGCTGCGCTTCGTCGCCAGGCGCCTCGCCGACACCGGCCTGCTGCGTGATCGGGACCTACCGCGACGTCGAGCTCGGCCGCCATCATCCGCTGGCCGAGACGCTCGCCGACCTCTCCGCGGTGCCGGGGACGCGAAGGATCGCGCTGGGCGGGCTCGATCCGGCGGCGATCGCCAGCTACATCGAGCTCACGGCCGCAGTCGATCGGCCCCCGCCCGATCTCGCCGCGGCGATTCACGAGCAAACCGGGGGCAACCCGTTCTTCATCGCCGAGGTCGTGCGCCTGATGGCGGCCGAGGGCCGCCTCGGCGAGGATCACGCGCGTCGCGAGGTGTCGATTCCCCAGGGCGTGCGCGAGGTCGTCGGCCGGCGCCTGGACAAGCTCTCGGGCGTCGCCAACGAGGTTCTGCTGATGGCCGCCATCTGCGGGCGCACCTTCCGCGTCGACGTGCTCGAGCGGATCACCGGGCGTGAGCAGGCGCAGATCGTGGCCGCGCTCGGCGAGGCGGTCGACGCGCGCCTGGTCGCCGAGTCGCCGGGCGAGCCCGGCGTCTACACATTTGCCCACGCCATCGTCCAGGAGACCTTGCACGCCGAGATCCCGGCGGGCCGCCGCGCCTCCGTCCATGCCGAGATCGCCGAGGCGCTCGAGCATGTCCACGCCGGCGCCCTCGATCGGCATCTCGGCGAGCTCGCCCACCACCTGCTCGAGGCCGGACCGGCGGCGGACCCCGTGCGCACCGCCGACTACGCGGCGAGAGCTGCGCGCGGCGCCGGCGAGCGCCTCGCCCACGAGGACGCCGCCAACCTCTACCGCCGCGCCCTCGAGGCGCTCGAGCTCGGCGGCGATGCGGATTCCGAACGCCGGCTCGAGCTCCTGCTCGCATGCGGCCGGGCCGAGGCCCGCGCCGCGCGCCAGCACGATTCACGCGAGACGCTCGAGCAGGCGGCGACGCTCGCCCGCGAGCTCGCCCGCCCGCGAAGAGCTCGCCCGGGCGGTCGTCTCGCTCTGTGAGCTGGCGGAGGCGGGCGTGGTCGACGAGCCATTGATCATGCTGCTCGAGGAGGCGCTGGAGGCGATCGGAGACGACGACGGACCGCTTCGCTCTCAGCTTCTCAGCGGGCTCGCTCAGCAGCTCTACTGGGTCGACCCCGCTGGGCGCTCCGCCGATCTCGGCCTCGAAGCCCTGGAAATGGCGCGACGCATCGACCATCCGAGCTCGCTGGCGATGGCCTTGACGCGCCGTCAGTTTCTCGGTGGGGTTGGCCCGGCCGAAACCGAGCGGCGGCTGCGAGAGAGCAGCGAGCTGCACGCGCTGGCCAAGCGCCTCGGCAATCTCGAGCTCGAGATGCGGGCTCACGTCTACCGCCTGCGCGACTACCTCGAGCTCGGTCAGATCCACGAGGTCGACAGCGAGCTGGCGGCGTTCGAACGTCTCGCGCGCGAGCTCCAGCAGCCGACCCACCTCTGGCACGTGCCGCTGCTGCAGGCGACGCGGGCCTTGATCGACGGGCGCTTCGGCGACGCCGAGCGACTCTCGGCCCAGGCGCTCGAAGCGGGCGAGCGCGCGCAGGAGCCTGTTTCGGCGATGTTCTTCGCGATCCAGGACATGCTGAATCGCCGCCTGCGCCGCTCGCCCACCGACGAGCTTCGTCTCGAGCAGGCGATCGACAACCTCACCGATCTCGCCCGTCGCTATCCCGCGCTGCCCGCGTGGCGCTGCTCGCTGGCAGCCGCGCATGCGGAGCTCGGCCACGAGGGAGAGGCGCGCGCGGTGTTCGAGACGCTGGCGGTGGAGGGGTTCACGGACCTCCCCAACGACACCCAGTGGATGCTGTCCTTGGTCCTCTTGGGCGAGGTGGCGGTCTTCCTCGGCGACGTTGCGCGCGCGGAGCGGCTGTACGAGCTGCTCCTGCCCTTCGACGGCCTGATCGTGATCGCCGGCCGGGCCGCTGCGAGCTACGGCCCGGTGGCGCGCATGCTCGCGGCTGCTGGCCGCCGTTTCGGGCCGTGACGCCGACGCCGAGCGTCACTTCACCGAGGCGCTGGCGCTGAGCGATCGCATGGGCGACCGGCCGTTCGGCGCCCGGACCCGCTTCGAGCTTGCGCGCTTGCTGCTCGGCCGCGGCGACGCCGGCGACCGCGCGCGGGCGTTGGAGCTGCTCTCGTCGGCGCTCGACACGGCGCAGGAGATCGGCATGGCCGGCCTCGTGCGCCAGGCGCTCGAGGCGAGGCTGGAGGCGCACGGGCTGACGGCGCTCGACTCGACGACCTCGATCGACTTCATGGCCGAGGCGATCTCGACCGAGCAGCCCGACATCGCCATGCATGCCGCCGCCGACGGCCAGGTGACGATCCTCTTCTCCGACATCGAGAACTCGACGCTGATCACCGAGCGTCTCGGCGACGAGCGCTGGCTCGCGGTCCTGCGCGCGCACAACTCGCTGTTCAGGCGCTTGCTGCCCGCTCATGACGGGGTCGAGGTAAAGAACCAGGGCGACGGCTTCATGCTCGTCTTCCCCGACGCGCGGCGAGCCGTCGAGTGCGCCGTCGCGATTCAGCGTGCGCTGGCGGAGACCGATCCCGTCGAGGGCGAGCGCGTGCGCGTGCGGATCGGCATGCACACGGGAGAGGCGATCCGCGAGGACGGCGACTTCTTCGGGCGCAGCGTGATCCTCGCCGCCCGCATCGCGGCCGAGGCAGCCGGTGGCGAGATCCTCGTCTCACGCGCGCTCAAGGAGCGCGCCGAAGCCGGCGACGGCGACGGTGAGCTCGGCTTCGACGAGGGGCGCGAGCTCGAGCTCAAGGGTCTCGCCGGCAGCCACACCGTGCACCGCGCAGCGTGGGAAACCGTCGCCGCTCAGCCCTGATTGCGCTCTACTCGCCGGTCAGCCAGCGCGCCGGGTTCTCGACCATGATCGTCCGTTCCTGATCCTCCGTGAGCCCGGCTTCGCGTAGCTGCGGCAGCACCTTCTCGGGGACCATCCTGATGTTCCAACCGCTCACCATCCCGGCGCCGATCAACTGCTCCACGGCCGACGCTGGAAACCAGTCGAGCGTCGCGCACGAGTCCGCGGAGAGAAAGATGCGCTCGGCGTAGCCGCGCTCGAGCAGCGCGGTTGCGGTCGCTTGGCGGCGGTCGAAGGGCAGGTACATGTCGATTCCGTAGCGGTCGAGACCGGCGTAGACCCCCGTCTCGAGCACGCGCTCGAGGTAGTCGAGGTCGTCGGTGTCGCCGCAATGGGCGATCTGGATCTTGTCTCGGATCGACGCCTTCCTCGAGCAGGAGCTCGATCTGTCGCGGAGCGGTCTCACTTGCCGGGCGCGAGTGAGCCATGATCGGCCGGCCCGTCTGCAGGCTGGCCCGCGCCGCAGCGCGATGCACTTTCTCCACGTTCTCGGTGACGCCCGGCTCGTCGGCGGCGACCTTGAGAAACGCCGCCTTGATCTCGGTGCCCTGGATGCCGCGCTCGATGTCGTGGACGAAGATCTCGGCGATCTGATCGGCGTCGCGCGAGATGAAGAACTGGGGTAGGTGGTCGTAGGTGTAGATGCCCGTGCAGGGCACGACCTGCAGCCCGCTGGCTTCGGAGACGCGTCGCATGAAGGCGACGTCGCGCCCGAGGAACATCGCGCTCGGATCGGCGATCGAATCGATCCCGAGCGCGACAGCGCTCTTGGCGGCTTCGATTGCGACGCGCTCATCGTCGCCCGGCGCGACCGCGTAGGGCGGGTCCTCCATCGCCGTGCCGACATGCGGAAACTGCTCATGCACGGCCTCGTCGCGCGCGCGCAGATGCTCGTGGATCAGTGTCGTCCCGAGCTCGCTCGCATCGATCGCTCCGGTGACGGTCTCGATCGCGGCCATCCGCGCGGACTATATGCCTTGGTGCGTCGAGGCCCTGAGACGAACTAGAGCAGGCGGATGGAGGCGATCACGATCGAAGCCAGCAGGCAGGCGATCAGGATCACCATCATCACTTTCCAGCTCGTCGGCATCTTCGTTCACCGCCGCGGCGGCCTCGGGCGGAGAATACGCGCGCGCCTACTTCGGCTGCCCGCAGCCGATACCCGGGATTGGTCGCACGGCCGGCGTCGAGCAGCCCGTTGCCGTAGTAGCGGTTCGGGGTGCCCGCACGTGCCGTGCATTGAAGCCGTCGCGCCAGGCGCTCAGGGGATACGTCGTCGCCGAGGACGCCGGTCGCGAGCACCAGGGCGGCGACCCCGCTGGTGTGGGCGGCGGCCATCGAGGTTCCGAGATCGGGACGAATCGCGTACTCCCCGTTCACGCCCGAGCAGCGGCCGGGGAAGCATTCGTAGCTGAGCTGCAGGATCGGGCGCTGATCGAGCGCGCACTCCGGACGCGACGCCGCCGGGCGCGGGATGCCGCCACCGGGAGCGAGCAGATCCATCTCCATGCCGAACTGCGAATAGGCGGCGAGACAGCCGTGCTCGGTGGTTGCGGCGACCGCGAATGCCTTCGGAGCGGCGGCCGGGAACAGCCCCTGCTTGCTGCCGGTGCCGTCGACCGCGTTGCCGGCCGCCGCGATCACGAGCGCGCCGCGACGGTTGGCTTTTCGCACTGCGGCGCACAGGGTCGGAACCTGATCGCAGCCCGTCACCGCCGAATCGAACTGAAGCGAAAGATTGATGATCTCGGCTCCGTTCTTTGCAGCCCAGAGCACACCCGCGGCGACGTCGGTAACGGCACCGGCGCCGTCTTGGTCGAGGACCCTGACGGGCATCAGCGAGGCGCCGTAGGCGATCCCGGTGAGGTAGTCGTTGTCAGCGGCAGGCTGACCGACGGTGACCGACTCGCCGATCGTCGCCGCGACGTGGGTGCCGTGACCGTTCTCGTCGAGCGCAAGAGCGTCATCGTCGACGAGGTCGATGCCACCGACGAACCGGGTGGCACCGAAGTCCGGTGCGGCGTCGTAGCCGTTCGAGGGTGCGTAGGCGAGGCCGGTGTCGACGACGGCGACCGTGACCCCGGCCCCTCCCGGGGCTGCTGCCGCGATCGCGCGATCCCAGGCACCGCTGACGCGGATCCCGCCGGAGTGGTCGAGAAAGCTCCACTGATCGGTCTGCCAGCCGCCCGGCAGGCCCGAGGTTCCGACGTCCAGTGGAGTCAGCGCGGTGCGGGCGATCCAGTTGCGCTCGGCGAAGCGCACCGATGGGTCGCGCTCGAGTTCGGCAACGGTTTCGCCGAAGGTCTCGGATCCGGCGAGCTCGATCACCTCGACGTCGCCGTCGTCGTGGCCGACGATCACCTCTCCGGGGACGTAGGCGGACGTTGGATCGCCCGAGGCTGAGGCCGAAACGGGCGCCGCCAGCGAGCAGGAAAAAGCCATGGCGGCGAGCAGCCACCACATCCTCGGAAGCGTGCTCTTGCGTTCGACGGAGTGCATATCGGGGCCGGGAGTGGCGAAACCCCCGCTACCGCCAACACGCGATGGCGACGGAAGTTGCCGCTCGTGGGGGTGTTCGACCGCGCGATACTGCGCAGATGAACACGGATCGCGGCGCCGAGGACGTCGAGTTCATGCGCCTGGCGCTCACCGAGGCCGAGGGCGCCGCGGCGCACTCCGACGTCCCGATCGGGGCCGTGGTCGTGCGCGACGGCGAGGTCATCGCGGCGGCCGGCAACGAGCGCGAGCGTCGTCGCGATCCCACCGCACACGCCGAGATCCTTGCCCTGCAAGCGGCCGCGGCGAGCCTCGGTGGATGGCGGATACCCGACTCGACCTTGTACGTGACGCTCGAGCCCTGCGCGATGTGTGCCGGCGCGATCGTCCTCGCGCGCGTGCCGCGCGTCGTCTACGCCGCGCCCGACCCGAAGGCCGGCGCGGCGGGGAGCGTGCTCGACGTGCTCGGTGAGCCCAAGCTCAACCATCGCCCCGAGGTCGTCGCCGGCGTGCTCGCCGAAGACGCATCAGCCCTGCTACGCGAGTTCTTCGCCGCTCGCGCTGAGGCTCAGCGCGAGCGAGTCTCAGCGCGAGCGGCCACCCCAGCGCGAGCGGCATCTAACGTCCCATAGTGGTGCGTTAGCTGCCGTTCGGCCACGGACAGGGTGGGATTCGAACCCACGAGGCAGCTTTCACCGCCCACACGATTTCCAGTCGCGCACCTTAAGCCACTCGGTCACCTGTCCCTCGCGGGACGATACCGGCCCCGGTTTCGTCTCGGCCGCGCTTTCGCGCTAGGCCGGCACGGGCGCTTCCGGCAGCCGCGTGAGCGCGTCCTGCATCTCGGACTCGCTGAACTCGAGGTCGGTGAGCTCGCCGTTGAGATGGGCGTCGTAGGCCGACATGTCGAAGTGCCCGTGGCCGCAGAGGTTGATCAGGATCACTCGTTCGTCACCGGCCTGCTTGGCCTGCTCGGCCTCGTCGAATGCGGCCCGCAAGGCGTGTGACGGCTCGGGGGCCGGGATGATGCCCTCGGCGCGCGCGAACGTCAGTGCGGCGTCGAAGGCAGCTGTCTGATGCACCGCGGTCGGCTCGATCACGCCCTCCTTGACCAGGGCGCAGACCATCGGCGAGTCGCCGTGGTAGCGCAGTCCGCCCGCATGGACCGGCGGCGGCACGAAGTCGTGGCCGAGCGTGTACATCGGCATCAGCGGCGTCAGCCCGACGGTGTCGCCGTAGTCGTAGCGGTAGACGCCGCGAGTCAGCGTCGGGCAGGCTGCCGGCTCGGCGGCGACGAAACGCGTCTGCTTGCCGGCGCGCAGGTTCTCGCGAATGAAAGGGAAGGCGACGCCGGCGAAGTTCGAGCCGCCGCCGACACAGCCGACGACGACGTCCGGATACTCACCGGCGAGCTCGAGCTGGGCGATCGCTTCCTGTCCGATCACCGTCTGGTGCAAGCAGACGTGGTTGAGGACCGAGCCGAGGGCGTAGTTGGTGTCCTCGTTCTGCGCCGCGACCTCGACCGCTTCGGAGATCGCGATGCCGAGGCTGCCCGAGGTGTGCTCGGCCTGCGAGCGTCCGGCCTCGGTCTCATTCGAGGGGCTGCGGGTGACGGTGGCGCCCCAGGTCTCGATCATCGAGCGGCGAAACGGCTTCTGGTCGTAGGACACGCCGACCATGAACACCCGGCATTCGAGATCGAACATGCGACACGCAAGCGACAGCGCCGCGCCCCATTGGCCCGCTCCCGTCTCAGTCGAGAGCTTGCTGATCCCCGCCTCGCGGTTGTAGTAGGCCTGGGCGACAGCCGTGTTGGTCTTGTGCGAGCCGGCGGGCGAGACGCCCTCGTACTTGTAGTAGATGTGCGCGGGCGTGCCGAGCGCCTGCTCGAGGCGGCGCGCGCGCAGCAGCGGCGTCGGGCGCCACAGCTTGTAGACGTCGCGCACCTCGTCCGGGATCTCGATCTCGTCGTCGGGCGAGACCTCCTGTTCGATCAGTGCCATCGGGAAGATCGGCTTCAGGTCGTCGGGCCCGAGCGGCTCTTTCGTGCCCGGATGAAGCGGCGGCAGCGCCTCACCCGGCAGATCCGGGAGCAGGTTGATCCAGTGCGTCGGGATCGCCGATTCGGGCAGGATGAACTTGGTTTGCTCGCTGGCGCTCAACGCGCACTCCTCTCCTCGGTGGTCGGCGGCGATTGTATGCCCGACGCCGTCTGGTACGAGCGATCGATGGCTAGGATCGAAGCCATGGCTGACTCCAACGGCGCCTCGAACTGGAACGTGTACCTCTCGGGTGAGATCCACTCGGACTGGCGCGAGCGCATCGCCGAGGGCGTGGAGGCGGCCGGCCTCCCGGTGACGCTGCTGGCGCCGGTGACCGACCACGGCGCCTCCGACGATGTCGGCACCGACATCCTCGGCGGCGAGGAGAAGGGATTTCTGGAAGGACCGGAAGGGCGCGGGGGTCAACGCCGTTCGCACCCAGACCCTGCTCAGCCGCGCCGACGTTGTCGTCGTTCGCTTCGGCGACAAGTACCGCCAATGGAACGCCGCCTTCGAGGCGGGCTACGCGGCAGCGCTCGGGAAGCCGATCGTGACGCTGCACGACGAGGAGCTCACCCACGCGCTCAAGGAAGTCGACCGGGCGGCGATGGCCACGGCTCAGACTCCCGAGCAGGTCGTCGAGATCCTGCGCTACGCGGTCGCCGGCCCCGGCGTCCACGCCTAGCCCCCTGCCCCCGCTAGCCTTCGCGCCCGTCACCTGGAGGGGTGGCAGAGCGGTTGAATGCGGCGGTCTCGAAAACCGTTATAGGCGTTTTCTCGTCTATCGAGGGTTCGAATCCCTCCCCCTCCGTAAGCAGTTGGCTCACAGCGCTCGGCGCAGCGCACCGGTGATAGAACAGGAGCATCGTGAGCCTGACCCAGTACTACACGGCGACCTCCCTCGACGGCTTCATCGCCGACCCGGACAACTCGCTGGACTGGCTGTTCACGCGCAAGCGTGCGGACGATGGGCCGTTGAACTACGGCGACTTCATCGCCGAGGTCGGTGCGATGGCGATGGGTTCGACGACATACGAATGGATCCTCGACCACGAGTTCGCGGACAAGGACCCGGCGGAGTGGAAGTGGCCGTACGAGATCCCGTGCTGGGTTTTCACGCACCGCCGATTGCCGGTCGTGCCCGATTCGGGGATCGAGTTCACCAGCGCGGAGATCGCAACCGTGCACGAGGAGATGGCAGAGGCGGCTGGCGGCCGCAACGTCTGGATCGTCGGCGGGGGAGACCTTGCGGGTCAGTTCGCCGACGCCGGGCTGCTCGACGAGGTCATCGTTTCGATCGCGCCGGTCACGCTTGGTGGGGGCGCGCCTCTGCTGCCACGCCGAATCGAGCTGCGGCTGGACGAGCTCGGACGTAACGACGACCTCTCCTGCGCCAAGTTCTCCGTCGTGCGCTAGCGGCCGAAGACGGCGATCATCGCCCGCTGCATGAACTGAGGCGGAAACGCCATGACGACGTCGGCGCGATGTGCGTCGAGGAACTTGGCCGCCCAGCGGGCGCCGCGAAGGCTCTTGGGGATGCCGCCCTTCATGAACAGTCCCTCGCGGGCCGCGGCGGCGCTGTCGGTGAGGAAGGCCTCGAGCCCGAGCGCGGGTGAGGCGTGGCAGCGCAGATGTGCGTCGGTCTCGGCGACCGCGCTCAGCGCGTGCATCGTGCCGGGTTCGACCAGGACCTCCCCGTCGGCCGGTCTCAGGATCCTCTTTTCCTTGCCGAGCTGGAAGCGAACCTCGCCCTCGACGACCGACCAGCGCTCCTGCTGGTGCGGGTGCATGTGCGCCGGCAACCCGCCGCCGGGCTCGAGCCAGGTCTCGACGACCATGTCCTCACCCTCGGGATGAAACAGGTAGCGAGCGCCGTGGACCGGGTCTCGGGTCGGTTCGCTCATCGCGTCCTTCCTTTCTCAGAGCTTGTCAACCAGGGACAACGTATCCGAGGTGCGAATAGGCTCGCGCGGTGGAGGACTCGCTCTTTGCCGCGGTGCTCTTGCCGATCGCCCTGGCGGTGATCATGACCACGCTCGGCTTCGCGCTCACTCCGGCGGACTTCCGGCGGGTCGTCGTCTTCCCCAAGGGGCGTGGCGATCGGAATGCTGAACCTGTTGCTGATCGCGCCGGCGCTCGCCTTCGCGGTGGCGGAGCTCTACTCGCTCGACCCCGCGCTGGCGGTCGGGCTGGTGCTGCTCGGCGCCTCCCCGGGCGGCACGACCGCGAACATGCTCACGCATCTGGCTCGCGGCGACACCGCGCTCTCGATCACGATGACCGCGATCTCCAGTCTCACCGCGGTGCTCACCGTGCCCCTGTTCCTCGAGCTCGCGACGCGCCACTTCGGCGCCACCGAGCTGAACGAGAGCGTCAACATGCTCGGGATCGTGATCCGCGTCCTGCTGATCACCGTCGTACCGCTGGCGCTCGGGATGTATCTGCGCTCGCGCTGGCCGCAGCGAATCGTCGCGATCGAGCCGCGGGCCAAGCAGATCGCGCTCGGTCTCTTTCTCGCCGTGGTCATCGGCGCGATCGTGGCCGAGAACGAGCGGGTGCTGGAGAACCTCGACGACGTCGCCCTGGCGGCGGTCACGCTCAACCTCGCGGCGATGACCGTCGCCTACGCGATCTCGCGAGTCGCGCGCCTCGACGATCGCCAGTCGACCGCGATCGCAATCGAGCTCGGCGTCCACAATGCGACCCTGGCGATCGCGATCGGCGCCTCGATCGCAACGGTGCTGACGATCCCGGCGGCCGTCTACAGCGCCTTCATGTTCGTCACCGCAGGCTTGTTCGCGCGCTTCATGTACCGCCGCAACATCGCCACCTGAGTCGCCGCGTCCGTTTCACATCGGATCCGCCGGGTACGAGGCCTGCATGGAACTTTCACTGCTACTGATTGTCATCGGCATCGTCCTAGCCGTCCTCGTGCACTACGCGCTCGGCATCGCCTTGATCCTGATCGGTCTCGTGCTGTTGCTCTGGCCCCGCATCGCGGGCGCCAGGACGAGTCGCGTCTAGCGCACCTACCTACCCTTAGCGCGGCGACAGCGCCGGCGGCTTCGTGGTCGCCGGCGTCGTCGTTGCGCTGCGTCCCACCGGGTGGTGGCATGCCGCCCAGTGACCGCCGCCGTAGTCGACGAGCTCGGGCTCGACCTCCGCGCAGATGTCGGTGGCGCGAGGACAGCGGGTGTGAAAGCGACAGGCCTTGGGCGGGTTCGCCGGGCTCGGCACGTCGCCTTCGAGGACGACGTGCTCGCGCGCGGCGTTGAGCCGGGGGTCGGGGATGGGCACGGCTGAGAGCAACGACACCGTGTAGGGGTGGATCGGGTTGTTGTAGACGTCCTCGGCCGGGCCGAGCTCGACGATCTTGCCCAGGTACATGACCGCGATCCGGTCGGAGACGTGACGGACAACGCCGAGATCGTGCGCGACGAAGACGTACGTGAGCCCGAACTCGTTCTGGATGTCTTCGAGCAGGTTGATGATCTGAGCCTGGATCGAGACGTCGAGGGCCGAGACCGGCTCGTCGGCGATGATCAGCTTCGGCTCCAGCGAGAGGGCGCGGGCAACCCCGATGCGCTGGCGCTGTCCACCTGAGAACTCATGCGGGAAGCGGTTGTAGTGCTCGGCCGAAAGGCCGACGCGGTCGAGCAGCGTCTGAACTCGCTGCTTGAGCTCGTCTCCGGAGGCGACCCCGTGCAGCTTCAGCGGGTCGCCGACGATCTGGCCGATGCGCTTTCGCGGGTTCAGCGATGCATAGGGGTCCTGGAAGATCATCTGCATCTCGCGGCGCAGCGGGCGCAGCTGGCGCCGGCCGAGCTCGGTCAGCTCGGTGCCGTCGAAGCGAACCGAGCCCGATGTCGGCTTGATCAGCTGCAGGATCGATCGCGCCAGCGTTGACTTGCCGCAGCCCGACTCGCCGACGAGCCCGATCGTCTCGCCCTTGTCGACCGTGAACGAGACCCCGTCCACCGCCTGAACGGCACCGATCTGGCGGTCGATGACGATTCCCGACTTGATCGGGAAGTGCTTGACGAGGTCGGTGACCTCGAGCAGTGCCTCCCCGCTCACGCTGCCGGTGCCTCGAGGCCGATGTCACCGGATTCCGATCGTGCGCAGGGTCTTCTTCTGCTCACCCGAGAGAAAGCAGCGGTCCAGATGGTTGCCGGTGCCACCGCGCTGGGCGAGCTCGGGGACCTCGGTGCAGCGACCGAAGGCATGCGGGCAGCGGGGCCGGAAATGACAGCCTTCGGGAGGGTCGAGCAGCGAGGGTGGTGCGCCCTTGATCTGGGCCAGGCGGGCCGAGCGGGGCCGGTCGAGCCGCATGATCGAGCCCAGCAGGCCCCAGGTATAGGGATGCTGGGGGTCATAGAAGATCTGCTCCAAGGTGCCCGTCTCGACGACGCGCCCGGCGTACATGACCATGACCCGGTCGGCGATGTCGGCGACGACACCGAGGTCGTGGGTGATCAGCATCAGCGCCAGCCCGCGATCGGCGTTGAGCTTCTTCAGCACGCGGATGATCTGCGCCTGAATCGTGACGTCGAGCGCCGTCGTCGGTTCGTCGGCGATCAACATCGGCGGCTCCAGCGACAACCCCATCGCGATCATCGCGCGCTGGCGCATGCCGCCTGAGAACTCGTGCGGGTAGGCGCGTACGCGATCCTCCGCGGCGGGGATGCCGACCGCCGTCAGCAGCTCCACGGCCTGGTCGAGCGCCTGCTCCTTGGAGACGTCGCGGTGCGCGAGGATCTGCTCGGCGATCTGGTCGCCGACGCGGTAGACGGGGTTCATCGACGTCATCGGGTCCTGGAAGATCATCGCCATCTTCTCGCCGCGCACCTCGCGCAGCTCGTCGTCGGAGGCGGAGATGAGCTCGATGTCGCCGAGCTGGGCGCGCCCGGAGATCGAGGCGTTGGGGCTGCGCGTGAGCCCCATCAGGCTCATCGCGGTCACCGACTTGCCGCACCCCGACTCGCCGACGACGGCGAGAACCTCGCCCGGCTTGACCTCGAACGAGACTCCGTCGACGGCCTGCACGGAACCGTCCTCGGTCGTGAACGTGACCTGCAGATCCTCGACCTTGAGCAGGGGTGCGGTCATCAGGCCGGTCCACTACGCCGCGCTGTCGCCGGCTTCGAGGCGGATTCTCGGATCGAGCATGGCGTAGACGATGTCGACGATCGTGTTGAAGAAGACGACGAAGAAGGCGCCGAACATGGTCACCGCGAGGATCGGTGGCTGGTCGAGCTGACCGATCGCGTCCGCCGCGTATTGGCCGACGCCCTGAAGGTTGAAGACCGTCTCGGTGAGGATCGCGCCACCGCCGACGACGACCGCGAAGTCGAGCCCCCAGAGGGTGACGATCGGGATCATCGAGTTGCGCAGCACGTGCTTGAGCAACACCTGGCGCTCGCTCAGTCCCTTGGCGCGCGCGGTGCGCACGAAGTCCTCGTTGATCGTGTCGAGGATGTTGCCGCGCAGCACCCGCGAGTAGAGGCCGATGAACAGGATCGAGAGCGCGATCCACGGCAAGATCATGTGGTGAAACCATCCCGTCGGGCTCTCTGCGAACTCGACGTAGCCGCCGTTGGGGAAGAGCTCGAAGCCGAGTGCGTGCGAGAGCTCGAAGCCGAGATAGTGGTTCATCAGCGCCCCGATCCAGAAGACCGGCATCGAGATCCCGATCAGGGCCAGCACGGTCAGTAATCGGTCGGAGACGTGGCCGACCCGCATCGCCGTGTACAACCCGAGGCCGACCCCGAAGATCATCCAGAGCACCGCAGCGCCGATCGCCAGCGCGAGCGTTCGCGGCAGCCCCTTCCAGATCTCGTTGACGACGTCGAGCTGAGTGAAGTAGCTGACCATGTCGCCGGTGAACAGCTTCTTCATCGTCGTCGCGTACTGCGACCGGGATGCTCTCGTCGAAGCCCCACTCCTGGCGGATCGCTTCGATCTGCTCCTCGGTCGGCTGCTTGCCGGCCATCCGCACCGCGGGGTCCGAGTTCGGGATCACGTTGAAGATGAAGAAGGTGATCACCGAGACGGCGAACAGCACGAACACCATCGAGATCAGCCGGCGGGCGACGAATCGGGTCATGGCTCGTCGCGCTCTCGTCGCCGGCGGTCCGCCGAGGGTCTTGACGCGGACCTTGGCGCGCGGGTCGAGGGCATCACGGATGCCGTCGCCGAACACGTTCAGCGCCAGCACCGTGAGCACCAGCATCGCTCCCGGCACGATCGCCAGGTAGGGCGCCGTGACGATCCTCTCGACGCCCTCGCTGATCATCGTGCCCCAGGACGGATTCGGCGGCCTCACCCCGGCGCCGAGGAACGAGAGCGCCGCCTCGAGCAGGATCGCGTTTGCGACCAGCAGCGGGAAGAAGACCAGCAGCGTCGAGGAGAGGTTGGGGGCGATCTCCGACAACATGATCCGCCACGAGCCCATGCCCTGTGCGCGCGCCGCCTCGACGAACTCCTTCTCGCGCATCGCCAGCACCTGGCCGCGGATCGGCCGCGCCAGGTACGGCACGTAGACGACCGCGATCACCATGATCGGAATCGCAAGGCTCTTTCCGGATATCGAGAGCGGCCCGAGCTGCAGACCTCCGAGGGCCAGGGAAGTGCCGAGCGCGATCCCGAGCAGGATCACGGGGAAGGCCCAGAGGATGTCCATCGCCGCGAGAGGACGGCTGTCGATCCAGCCGCGGAAATAGCCGGCGAGCACCCCGACGAGGACCCCGAACAGGGTCGTGATCAATGCCGCGACCACCCCGATCAGCAGCGAGTTGCGCCCGCCGTAGAGCAGCCGGACCATGTTGTCGCGGCCGAGCTGGTCGGCGCCGAGGAAGAACTCGCCCTTCCAGGTCGGCCCGATCGGCATGCCGTCGAAGTCGACCACGTTGACCGTTTCGCCGTCCTGTTCGATCGTGTCGGTGAGATGGTTCTCGCTGACCGTCGTATGCGCCACCTCGCTGGCCCAAAGCGGGGCCGCCAGGCAGGCGGCGACCAGGACGACGAAGAGAGCGCCGAAGGCGAGCGCCGCGCGATCCCTGCGCAGCCTGCGCGGCCGGCCAGCCGCCACGGGCTGGAACCGGCCGTCTCCTGATCGCCGGAGGACCCCTCGCCGCGACGACCGGGGACGCCAAGCAGATCGCTGGCCTCCGCTGTTATGACGTCGTCAGGAGCCACGCTGAGTTCCGATTATCCCGCCCTGCCGCAGATCTTCAAGTCACGCTCCAAGGCCATGAATGAAGAGGGGCGCCATTTGGCGCCCCTCTCGGACGGTGTCTCTACTCGGTCAGGGCGAAGGTCGAGTAGTCGTTTTGATAGACGGGGTGCTGGACGATGTCCCTCGAAATCGATCCGCTCGCTGACGAAGGTGGCCAGCTTGCGGTGCCCGTACGGGGCGATGTATGACTGCGGCGGCTCGATCAGATAGCGGTCGAGCTCCGACCAGTCTCCGGCGACCGCCTCGAGGTCGGTCTCGAGGCTGAGCCGGTCGATCTCGTCGTTGATCTTCGGGTCGTCGACGTTGCCGAAGTTCTGATTGTTGGTCGGCTGAATCGTGTCCCCGTCAACCAGGAAGTAGAAGTTGAGCGGGTGCGGGAAGTCCTGGAACCAGTTGGTGAATCCGGTCTGGGCTTCCGTCTTCGCGTTGCCGATCGTCTGGAAGTAGACGCCGCCGTCGAGGATCTCGGGCTCGGCGTCGAGCCCGATCTCGTTCAGCATGTCGGCGTAGGCCTGGGTCACCTTGTCGGTCGGGTCGTCGTTGTTGCCGTAGACGGTGACCTCGGTGCCTTCGGCGCCGGCCTGCTCGATCAGGTCCTGGGCCTTGGCGATGTCCGGCGGCTGGGACGGATCGCCGTACGGGCACTCCGTGGTGTCGAAGGCCTCGTCGTAGCCGGGCATGCCCGGGGGCAGGAACGAGCAGCCGGGTGCGAGCTCGCCCGCGAACAGACGCGCCAGCGCCGGCTTGTCGATGCCGTAGTTGACCGCCTCACGAACCAGCGGATCGTCGAACGGAGCGATCTTCGTGTTCATGAAGAAGTAGTAGGTCGACGAGGTGGTGAACTCCTCGTAGCGGTCGTCGGCCTGCTCGATCGACGGTCGGCTTCAGGTCGGCCGGGGGCGGGTCCTGCATGTAGTCGAGGTCGCCGTTGAGCACGTCCTGGGCCTGCTGCTGGGGGTTCTTGATGATCTCCGTCGTGATCTTGTCGATGCTCGCCTCGGGGACGCCTTCGATACCGAAGTCGCCGAAGCCGTCGACCTTCTCCATCACGAACTGGCGGTTGGGGACCGATTCGGTGAGCTCATAGGAGCCGACGCCGGGGGGCGGCGACTCGGTCAGGTTCTTGAACTCGGTGTCGCCGGGTACGAGCCCGGCGAAGTTCATCGCCAGCACGTTCGAGAACGAGGCGTCGGCCTCGGTCAACGTGATCGTGATCTCGCCGCTCTCATCGTCGGTCTCGATGCCGGAGATGTCGGCCTCGGGGTCGTCGCCGGCGAGGTAGTCCTCGGCGCCTTCGATCAGCTGGTAGAACGGCGCGCCGCCGGACTCGAGGTTGAGCACTCTTTGGATCGTGCGCTCGAAGTCGGAGGCGACGACATCGGTGCCGTCGGAGTAGGTGAGTCCGTCACGCAGGGTGAGCGTGTAGGTGAGCCCGTCCTCTGAGACCTCGGGGAGGTCCTCGGCGAGACCGGGGATCAGCTCGGCGCCCGCGGTGCCTTCCTCGTGGGCATAGGTGAGCAACGGGGTGTAGACGAGCCACATCGGCTCCCAGCCGTTGACCGTGTAGGACAGGGCGGGATCGAGGTAGTCGGGCTGCGAGGTCTGCGCGATCGTGATCTCGCCTCCCTCGGTGGTGGCCGTGTCGCTGCCGCTGTCGCTCTCGTCGTCGTCGCCGCATGCGGCGAATACGACGCTCGATGCGATTGCGAGCGCTGCGATCAGCGAAAAGAGCTTGGCGCGGTGGCCGAACCCATCTACCTTCGAACTCATCTGTACCTCCCGGCCGCTACGGCCGTCTACCCCGATTGACGTTGGACCTGCACGAAACCACATTTCGTGGCCGGATGCCTCGATACCCGCGCAACCCGGGAGCCGATGCCCGGCGCAATAGAGTCCGGCGGCGATGCGAGCGGTGACCTTTCAGGGCGCGGGACAGGTGCGAGTCGACGATGTCGGCGAGCCTGAGCTGACGGCTGCCGACGAGGCGATCGTTCGCGTCGAGGCAAGCGGGGTCTGCGGCTCCGATCTCCACATCTACCACGGTCGCGTGGCGATCGAGCAGGGCTTCACCCTCGGCCACGAGTACGTCGGCACGGTGACGGCTGTGGGCGACAGGGGTCTCACGGGTGGCCGAGGGCGACCGCGTGCTCGGCACCTACTGCACCGCTTGCGGCGACATGCTTCTTCTGTGAGCGCGGCGACTTTCACAAGTGCGACAACGGCCGCGTCTTCGGCCACGGCGCCACGCTCGGCTCGCTTCAGGGGGCCCAGGCCGAGCTGCTGCTGGTTCCCAATGCCGACCTGACGCTGCGCGAGGTCCCGGATGGGATCAGCGACGAAGTCGCCCTGTTCGCCGGCGACGTCATGGGCACGGGCTATCACGCGGTGACCGAGACCGGCGTCGGCCCCGGCTCCAGCGTCGCCGTGCTCGGCCTCGGCCCCGTGGGCCTTTGCGCCGTGCAGGTCGCCCTCGCCGAGGGCGCGACGAAGGTGATCGCCGTCGACACCGTCGACGAGCGCCTCGAGCTCGCCCGCTCGCTCGGCGCCGAGCCGGTCCACCTGACCGAGGAGGATCCGCGCGCCGCGGTCAAGGCCGCGACCGAGAAGCGCGGCGTCGACGTCACCGTCGACGCGGTCGGCCACCCCGACGCGCTCGATCTCGCCTGCCGGCTGACGCGAAAGGCGGGCACGGTCTCGGTCACCGGCGTCTATGCCGAACGACTCGAGCTGCACATGGGGATCGTCTGGATCAAGGCACTGACGCTGAAGACCGGCCACGCCAACGTGATCAAGCACGTCGACCCGGTGCTCGAGCGCCTCGCCTCCGGCGCCCTCGACCCGAGCTCGCTGGTCACCCATCACATGAAGCTCGACGACGCGGCCGAGGCCTATGACGTCTACGACCGCCGCGAGGCGTTGAAGATCGTGCTCAGACCGTGAGCGAGGAGATCACCTGGGGCCAGTTCGAGGCGATCGAGATGCGCGTCGGGCGCGTCAGCGCCGTCGAGGACTTCCCCGAGGCACGGAAGCCGGCCTGGAAGCTGACGATCGACTTCGGCGCCGAGATCGGCGAGCTGCGCTCGTCGGCGCAGATCACCAACTACTCCCGTGAGCAGCTGGAGGGCCGCAGCGTCGTCGCCGTCGTCAACTTCCCGCCGAAGCAGATCGGCCCGTTCGTCTCCGAGTGCCTCGTGCTCGGTGCGGTCGGCGCCGACGGCACGGTGATCCTGCTCGCGCCCGACGATGGGGCGGCGGTCGGCGACCGGATCGCCTGAGAGAAGCGATCACTGCGGCCCGGCGGGCATCTCACCTTCGGGGTAGGCGAGGTGGATCTGGCTGCAGGAGACGACGAGGAACTCGCGCTCCTGGGCAGGTTCGTCGATCGAGTCGATCGGCGTGATCGAGGCGTTGACCAGCGGCACGAAGGCGAGGTCGCCACGGTTGAGATAGTCGGAGAGGCGGCTGCGATAGCCCTCCTTCGGCAGGGTCAGGTCGCCGACGATGCGGTGGCGCTCGGTCTCGAGCACGATTCGTTCCGTGCGGTTGTCCATCTCGGTCAAGCTACCGGCCCTCGGCAAGGGCAGTCGCCGATTGCACGACGCGCGGCAGGGTAGATGCAGGGCGTGGCCTCCGACCTGCTCAGGATCTATCTCCAGGACCATCACGCCGGCGCGGTGGTCGGCCTCGAGCTCGCCAAGCGCGCGGCCGACTCCAACTCCGACTGGGCGCACGGCGCCGAGATCGCCGAGCTACGCGATCAGATCGCGGCCGACAAGGAGGCGCTGGAGACGATCATGGATCACCTCGACGCCGGCCCGAGCAAGATCAAGGACGGGCTCGGCTGGACCGCTGAGAAGCTCGGGCGGCTGAAGCCGAACGACCACCTGTTCAGCCAGTCGCCGTTGTCGCGTCGTGATCGAGCTCGAGGGGCTGGTGATCGGCGTCACCGCGAAAGCAGCGCTCTGGGAGGCACTGCGCGGCGCCGAGGGCGACAGCGTCGGTGGCGTCGACATCGCCGCGCTCGCCGCCCGCGCCGACTCGCAGCTCTCGCTGGCTCAAGACCCTGCGTCGCGCCGCTGCCCTCGAGGCGCTTCGTGGCCGCGGACTCTCCGGCCTAGCTGCAGAATGCTACGGTGACGTAGCTTTGCTCCCGCCGTCGCTCACACGCTCGCGCGAGGCCGCCGCATGAACGCCGCCGAACGCGGAATGTCGCTCGGACTGCGCGCGCTCAATCGCGTCGCGGGACTCGAGCTGCTCGACCGTGTCGGCGTCCGCGACCGGGCCGAGGCGCTGCTCTACTCGGCGACCAAGAACGGCTTCCGAGCGGCCGAGAGCGTCGGCCGCAGCTTCAACGGCGCCGGCCCGAAGCTCTCCGCCCCGGCCCGCCAGGCTCGAGGCGAGCGCGCCACGCAGTTCGATCTCACGCCCACCGACGAGCAGCAGATGATGCGCGAGGCGATCGGCGAGTTCGCCCAAGCGAAGCTGCGTCCCGCCGCCCTCGCCGCAAACGACGCCTGCGCCGCCCCTGTCGAGCTGCTGCGTCAGGCAAACGAGCTGGGCGTGACGATGCTCGGCGTGCCCGGCGAGCTCGACGGCGCCTTCGAGGAGCGCTCGGCGGTGACCTCGGTGCTCGTCGCCGAGCAGCTGGCCCGCGGCGACATGAGCCTTGCGCTCGCGATCCTTGCCCCGGCCGCGGTCGGCACTGCGATCGGCCTCTGGGGCGATGCCGACCAGCAGAGCACCTATCTCGACCCCGTTCGCCGGTGACGACCCGCCGGCCGCAGCGCTGGCGATGATCGAGCCGCGGCCGTTGTTCGACCCGTTCGAGCTCGAGACGAAGGCCACCGCGAACGGCGACGGCTACGTCCTTCGCGGCGCCAAGTCGCTCGTGCCGCGAGCGGCCGACGCCGAGCTCTTCGTCGTCGCCGCCGAGCTCGAGGGTCGCGGTCCGGCGCTGTTCATCGTCGAGGCCGCGGACAAGGGCATCTCCTTCGACGCCGAGCCGGCGATGGGCCTGCGCGCCGCCGGCACCGGGCGGCTGCGCTTCGACGGCGTCAAGCTCGGCCACGGCGCGCTGCTCGCCGAAGCCGACCCGGCCGCCTACCGTGAGTGCGTGCGCCTGGCCCGACTCGGCTGGTGCGCGCTTGCGGTCGGCACCTCGCAGGCGGCGCTCGACTACGTGATCCCCTATGTCAACGAGCGCATCGCCTTCGGCGAGCCGATCTCCAACCGCCAAGCGGTCGCCTTCGACGTCGCCAACATCGCGATCGAGCTCGAGGGCATGCGCCTGGCCACCTATCGCGCCGCCAGCCGCGCCGACCAGGGCCTCGACTGCTCGCGCGAGGTTGCGCTCGCACGCCGGCTGGCGACGACCAAGGGCATGCAGATCGGCTCCGATGCCGTGCAGCTGCTCGGCGGCCACGGCTACATCACCGAGCATCCGGTCGAACGCTGGTATCGCGACCTGCGTGCTGCCGGCTTGATGGAGGGCGCGCTGCTCGTCTGAGCGGCGGGTGTACGCGGAAACTGTGCTGATTCGATGATCAACCTCGAGGTTCCGAAGAAGTTCAAGACGCTGGTCGGCCAGGCAAATCAGGTCGCCAGCGAGGTCCTGCGCCCGAACTCGCGCAAGTACGACCGTGCCGAGCACACCTATCCGAAGGAGCTGGACATGCTCGCGGCGGTCGTCGACGGCATGAACGCCGGCTCCGATCTCGGCGGTGCGGGCGCCGCGGGCGTCCGCCGCTCGACCAACGGCGACGGCGGCAACCGAAACGGCTCCAACATGTCGACCGTCCTCAGCGTGATCGAGATGTGCTGGGGCGACGTCGGCCTGACGCTGTCGATGCCGCGCCAGGGACTCGGCAACTCCGCGATCGCGTCGGTCGCCGACGACTCGCAGCTCGAACGCTACGCCGGCAAGTGGGCGGCGATGGCGATCACCGAGCCCGAGGCGGGCTCCGACTCCGCCGCGATCCGCACCACCGCCGAGCTCGACGGCGATGAGTACGTGCTCAACGGCGAGAAGATCTACGTCACCGCGGGCGAGCGCGCCGACCTCGTCGTCGTCTGGGCGACGCTCGATCGCTCGCAGGGCCGCGCCGCGATCAAGTCGTTCGTCGTCGAGCGCTCCAACCCCGGCTTGATCCTCGACCGCCTCGAGCACAAGCTCGGGATCAGGGCCTCCGACACCGCCGCCTTTCGTCTCGAGAACTGCCGCGTGCCCAAGCAGGACCTGCTCGGCAGCCCCGATATCGATACGAAGAAGTCGTTCGCGGGCGCGATGCAGACGTTCGACAACACGCGGCCGCTGGTCGCGGGCATGGCCGTCGGGCTCGCTCGCGCCTGCCTCGAGCGCACCCAGGAATTGCTCGAGGGCGCCGGCGTCGATGTCGACTACGACGCCCCGCCGCACTCGCAGTCGGCGGTCGCCGCCGAGCTGATCGAGCTCGAGGCCGACTGGGAGGCCTCGCATCTGCTGACGCTGCAGGCGGCATGGATGGCCGACAACTCCAAGCCGAACTCGCTGCAGGCCTCCTATGCAAAGGCGAAGGCCGGTCGCAGCTGCGTCGACATCGCGCTGCGCTGCGTCGCCTTGTGCGGAACGGTCGGCTACGCCGAGGACGAGCTGCTCGAGAAATGGTCGCGCGACGCGAAGATCCTCGACATCTTCGAGGGCACACAGCAGATCCAGCTTCTTATCATCGCTCGCCAGTTGCTCGGAAAGAACTCGGCCGAGCTCAAGTAGCCGCCGGCATCCCACGGCGACGCACACCCCGAAGCAAAGGAAGAACTTGAACTCAAAGACCCGCCCCGTCGCCATCCTCGCCGGCAACCGGATCCCCTTCGCTCGCTCCAACGGCGCCTACGCGAAGGCCTCCAACCAGGACATGCTCACCGCTGCCCTCGACGGCCTGGTCGAGCGCGCGAGCCTCGAAGGCAAGCGCCTCGGCGAGGTCGCCGCGGGCGCCGTGCTCAAGCACAGCCGCGACTTCAACCTGACCCGCGAATGCGTTCTCGGCTCGAAGCTGGCGCCCGAGACCCCCGCCTACGACGTCGGCCAGGCGTGCGGGACCGGACTCGAGGCAGCGATCCTCGTCGCGAACAAGATCGCGCTCGGCCAGCAGGAGTCGGCGATCGCCGGCGGCGTCGACACGACCTCCGACGCGCCGATCGCGCTCAACGACGACCTGCGCGAGATCCTGCTCGAGCTCAACAACGCCCGCTCGAACACCGACCGGCTCAAGGCCGTGGCGAAGCTTCGCCCGGGCCAGATCGTGCCCGATTTCCCCCGCAACGCCGAGCCGCGCACCGGGCTCTCGATGGGAGACCACACCGCGATCATGGCCGAGGAGTGGGGGGTGACCCGGCTCGAGCAGGACGAGCTTGCAGCGGCCAGCCATCACAACCTCGCGGCCGCCTACGACCGCGGCTTCATGGACGACCTGCTGATGCCCTACCTCGGCCTCGAGCGCGACCAGAACCTGCGCCCCGACTCGACCGTCGAGAAGCTGGCGAAGCTGCGGCCGGTGTTCGGCGGCGACGGCGGGACGATGACCGCCGGCAACTCGACGCCGCTGTCGGACGGCGCCTCGGTGGTGCTGCTGGCAAGCGACGAGTGGGCCGAGGCGAACGGGCGGACGCCGCTTGCCTATTTCACCGACGCCGAGACCGCCGCGGTCGACTACGTCGGCAAGAAGGAGGGCCTGCTGATGGCGCCCGCCTACGCCGTGCCGAGGATGCTCGCTCGCAACGAGCTCACGCTTCAGGACTTCGACCTCTACGAGATCCACGAGGCGTTTGCGGCGCAGGTCCTGTGCACGCTCAAGGCCTGGGAGGACCCGGTGTTCTGCAAGCAGCGTCTCGGCCTCGACGAGCCCCTCGGCTCGATCGACCGCGCCAAGCTCAACGTCAACGGCGGCTCGCTTGCCGCCGGGCACCCGTTCGCGGCCACCGGCGGGCGCATCGTCGCCGGGCTCGCCAAGGCGCTCGACGAGCGCGGTGGCGGCCGCGGCCTGATCTCGATCTGCGCCGCCGGCGGCCAGGGCGTCGTCGCGATCCTCGAGCGCAAGGCGACCGGCGGACGAGGCTCGAAGCGATGAGCGACCGCTACTCCCAGCTCGTCAACAGCCGCATCGGCGGCCTCGTCGCCTCCAACGTCGGCCTGCCCCAGCCGGTCGAGCTCGACCGCTTCGTCGCGGAGGCGCCCGGTGATCAGCGGCGAGGTTCTGCTCGGCGCAGCACAGGGCGAGCCGGCTTGCGTCGCCGATTGCCGCAGGTGCTGGCGGCGATCGGCGCTGAGGTTCGCAGTGAGCTCGAAGGCGAGGTGCGAAGCGCGGTCGGCGAGGCCGGACTCGACGCCGCCGTCTGGAATCCCGAGGCCGCCGGCGACCAGCGCTTCAAGGCGCTCGTCTTCGACGCCACGGGAATCGGCGACTCGACGCGCTTGCGCGAGCTGTGGGAGTTCTTCGGGCCGACGATCCGCCGGGTCGAGCAATCCGGCCGCGTCGTCGTGCTGGCGACGCCGCCCGAGGATTGCGCGACCGCTCGCGCCGCGACGGCGCAGCGGGCGCTCGAGGGCTTCGTCCGCTCGGTCGGCAAGGAGGTTCGCCGCGGCGCCTCGGCGCAGCTCGTCTACGTCGCCCCCGGCGCCGAGGATCAGATCGAATCGACGCTGCGGTTCCTGCTCTCGCCGCGATCGGCCTACGTCTCGGGTCAGGTCGTGCGGATCACGCCCTCCGAGCGCCATCCGGAGATCGATTGGGAGCGCCCGCTCGGGGGCAAGGTCGCGCTCGTCACCGGCGCCTCGCGCGGGATCGGCGCCGAGGTCGCTCGGGTGCTCGCCCGTGACGGCGCGCGCGTCGTCGGACTCGACGTGCCTCAGCTCGAAGCCGATCTCGACCGGCTCATGGGCGTGTTCGGTGGCACATCGCTGACCGCCGACATCACCAGCGACGATGCGCCGAAGCTGATCGTCGACAAGCTCGAAGCCGACCACGGCGGCGTCGACATCGTCGTCCACAACGCCGGCGTGACCAAGGACAAGACGCTCGGGCGCATGGACGAGGAGCGCTGGACGGTGCTGATGGAGATCAACCTCTCCGCGGAGGAGCGGATCAACGACGAGCTCGTCGGGCGGGACCTGCTTCGCGCCGACGGCCGGGTCGTCTGCGTCTCCTCGATCTGCCGGGATCGCGGGCAACGCCGGCCAGACCAACTACGCGACGTCGAAGGCGGGGGTGATCGGGATGGTGCAGTCGATGGCGCCGGTGTTCGCCGAGCGCCAGGCGACGATCAACGCCGTCGCCCCGGGCTTCATCGAGACGGCGATGACCGCGGCGATGCCGATCGCCACGCGCGAGGCCGGCAGGCGGATGAACTCGATGAACCAGGGTGGGCTGCCGATCGACGTCGGCGAGGCGATCGCCTGGCTGGCGAGTCCCGGATCGGCCGGCGTCAACGGCAACGTCGTCCGGGTCTGCGGGCAGAGCCTGATCGGGGCCTGAGCGTGCGCGTGCGGCGGCTCGACTCCTCGCCCTCGGCGCTGCCGATCTATGCGCGGGCTTCGCTGGGAGCGATCCCGGGCTCGGGGCGATTGCCGTTTCTGGCCGGCGGCGGCGGCGAGGTGCCCGAGGACGTGTTCGAGCTCGACGGGGTCGCCGTCGAGCTCGATCGGCTCGCCGCCTACTGCCGCGTCTGCGGCTTCACCCTGCGCGAGACGCTGCCGGCGACCTATCCCCACGTTCTCGCCTTTCCGCTGCACCTGGCGCTGATGACCGACTCGAGCTTCCCCGTGCCGGCGATCGGCTCGGTTCACTTCGCCAACGTGATCACCCAGCGGCGGCCGATTCGCGTCGGCGAGGAGCTCTCGCTGCGTGTGCGCTCGACCAAGCTCGAGCCACATCCGAAGGGGCGCACGTTCACGCTCGTGACCGAAGCGCGGGTCGGCGATGAGCTTGTCTGGGAGTCGCGGAGCACGAACTTGCGGCGGGGTGGTTCGGGCGGTGGCGAGGGTTCTGGCAGCGAGGGAGAGACCTCGAACGGCGAGCAGGTAGCTGCCGAGTGTCGATGTCGATGGGCTCGCCACCGAAGCCGAGTGGAAGCTCGACTGGCGATCTCGGCCGCCGCTACGCCGGCTGCCTCGGGCGACCACAACCCGATCCACCTCTACGGGCTGACCGCGAAGGCGTTCGGCTTTCCGCGTCAGATCGCCCACGGCATGTGGACCAAGGCGCGCTGCCTGGCTCAGCTCGAGCCGCGCCTGCCGGGCTCCTTCACCGTCGAGGTCGCCTTCAAGCGCCCGATCCTGCTCCCCGGCAAGGTCGAGTTCGCCAGCGACGCCGACGCCGGCGGCGCGCTCGCCTTCGCCGTCCGCGCCCCACCGGCACCCCGCACCTCGCCGGCCGAGTCTCGCCCTCAACGCCGAGCGGCAGCTAACGCACGACTATGGGACGCAAGCTGCCGCTCGGCCCGTGGTCAGAGGCCGAGGCGGGTTCGTAGCTCGGGCGCTTGCAGGGAGTCGACGACGATGTGGGCTTCGTCGAGCTCCATGCCTTCGAGCGAGGGCACCCCGATCACGGTGAGGCCGGCCGCGACGCCGGCCGCGACCCCGGTCGGCGAGTCCTCGAGCACGACCACGTCCGGGCTCGGGTCCACGCGCAGCTGGCGGCAGGCCTCGAGGTAGGGATCGGGCGCCGGCTTCGGGGCGGCGACTTCGTGGCCGCTGACGACGGCGTCGAAGCGCCGGCTCATGTCGACGAGCTCGAGCGCGACCTCGATGAACGCTCGCGGTGAGTTCGAGACCAGGCCCACCGCCACGCCGCGCTCGCGCAGCTCCGTCGAGCAGCTCCTCGGCGCCGGGCATCGTCTCGATGCCGCGCTCGAGCTCGGTCATGACGAGCTCGTCGAGCTCGGCCATCAGGATCTCCGCCTTGCCCGGTTCATCGAGGAACTTCTCCAGCAGGGCGCCGTTGATGTGAGCCGGCGTGCCGACCAGCTTCTGCTTGTGGGCGAGCGTGAACTTGCGCCCGCGACGCTCGAACAGGATCCTGCTCGGCGCGAGTCCAGACGGTCTCGGTGTCGAGCAGGAGACCGTCGTTGTCGAAGATGACCGCTGCCGGAAGGGTCACGTCACGTTTGCGCAGACGGGCCCCAATCGTCGACGAAGAGGTCGAGCCGAAGGTCGCCCTCGGCCTCCTGGTAGACGCTGAAGTCGGTCACGCCGGCCTCGGCAAGGACCTCGTCGTCGATGAAGGCGTTGCCCGTGCATTCGCGCGGGTCGCGGCGCAGGATCTCGTGGGCTGCGTCGGCGTAGATCTGGGGCGTGCGGGCCTGCGCCATCGCCTCGTCGCCACCGAGCAGGTTCTGCACGGCCGCGGTGGCGATGATCGTGCGCGGCCACAGGCAGTTGCCGGCGACGCCGTGCTCGGCCTCGTCGGCGGCGAGGCCCAGGGTCAGCATCGTCATGCCCATCTTCGAGACCACGTAGGGAGCGAAGCCCTTGAGCCACTTCGGATCGGCGCTCAGCGGCGGCGACAGCGTCAGCACATGAGCGTGGGAGGACTCGCGCAGGTGGGGGAGGGCGGCGCGGGTGAGCAGGAAGGTGCCGCGAGTGTTGATGTCTGCCATCAGGTCGTAGCGCTTGGGCTCGAGCTCGGAGATCGGCACGAGGTTGATCGCGCTGGCGTTGTTGACGACGATGTCGATGCCGCCGAACTTCTCCACGGTCTGCGCGGCAGCGCCTGCGACCTGTTCGTCGTCGCGAACGTCGCCGACGATCGCCAGCGCCTCGCCGCCGGCCTGCTCGATCTCCTCGGCAGCCGTGTAGATCGTCCCCGGCAACTTCGGGTGCGGCTCGGCGGTCTTGGCCATGATCGCGACGCGCGCGCCGTCACGGGCCAGGCGCTTGGCGATCGCGAGGCCGATGCCCCGGCTGCCGCCCGACATCAACACGACCTTGCCTGCGAGCGGCGAATCGTTCATCGCCCGGACGCTATTCGATCGGCGCTTCGGCCAAGAGCTTCGGTTCGCTCAGAACGGCCGCTCGGACTCCGGCACCTTCGGGCTCTCGGAGGCGATTCGCTGCATCAGCCCGTAGAAGCGGTGGACCTCGGGATAGAGGATCGCCTTCCCGGAGGTGATCAGCCCGCCCGAGATGCCGCGCTCGGGGTCGGCCCAGCCCATGATGTTGATCAGGCCCAGATGGCCGAAGGCGAGGTCGGTGTCGCGCCCGTAGAGGCTGATCACCTTGGCGCCGAGCATGAGCCCGTAGCCGAAGCGGGTCGGAAAGATCGAGCGAGAGGTCGATCTCGAGACGCGACTGCTCGGTCAGGGCGGTGCGAATCGTCTCCGGCTCGATCACGCGAACACCGTCGAGCTCGCCGCCGCAGCGAAAGATCTCGAAGAAGCGCGAGAGCTCGTTCGCGGTCGTGACGACGTTGGCCGCGGGGATCAGCGCCGTGAGAAAGCGCGGATCGTTGGAGATCTCGACCACCTTGTCGATCGGCGCGCTGAGGGCGCGTGTGACCAGGGTCGAGACGGGCGGCAGCAGCGGCGGGCCGGTGACGTAGGCAAGGCCCACCTCCTCGAAGTCGTCGGGGGCGACGCCGTAGTTGCCCCAGCGAAAGCCGAGCGGGTCGAGGAACTCCTCGGCAAGGACCTCGCGGATGTCCTTGGCGGCGACGCGGTGCACGACCTCGCCGAGGATGAAGCCGCCGGAGACGGCGTGGTAGGCGAGCAGCTTGCCCGGTTCGGACGTCGGCTTCGCGTCGCAGATCAACTCCAGGAGGAACTCGCGGTCGGAGAGGCGGTCGAGCTCGAGCGCCGCCTTCGGCATGCCGGCGACCCCGGCGCGATGCGCGAGCACGTGGCCGATCGTGATCCCGTCCTTGCCGTGGCGCCCGTACTCGGGGATGTGGTCGACGATGCGGTCGTCGAGGGCGAGCAGCGCCTCGCTCGGCCAGCTTGTGGACGACCATCGCCGTGACCGCCTTCGAGGCCGAGTAGATGCAGAACGGCGTCTCGGGGCCGGCGAGGCGCTTGGGAGCGTCGCGGTCGTCGTCGGGCCCGTTGCCGTGAGCGTGGCCGATCGCACGATCGAGCACGACCTCGCCGTGGCGCCGCAGGCAGAGCTGCACCGCCGGGTGTACGCCGCTGCGGTAGAGACTCACAGCCGCCTCCCAGATCTGCTCGACAGCCTCAGAGCTCATTCCGACCGAGTCCGGATCGGCTTCGAACCCGGTCGAGGTGACTGCCTCGAGGTCCTTCGGCATGCGGATCCGCCGCAGCGGATCGCCGATCAGCGGAAAGCGGGGGATCAAGGCCACGAGGCGAACCTATTTCAGGAGCCGGATCTCGGCGCGCTCACACCCGCGTGCCTTGGCGACGGCGTTCGCCTCGCGCCCGAGCTCGACAGCGCGATCGAGCCACGTGACCTCGATCGCGAGCACGTCGCCCCGCTTTCGCCCCTTCCACAGCCCGGCGAGCCGGCCATGGTCGAGGATCACCCCGGGACGGCCGACCGCGGGGAACATCCTCGTTCGCAGCCTCTTGTCGGGAGCGAGCGTCTCGCGATCGGGCTGGCCGACGTAGGGGTCATGGCCGCCGAGCATCCTGATCCCCGTCGCCTTGGGCGGCTCGTTCGAGCCGCTTGGCGTCCGCGGCAAGCAGCCAGCGCTTGGATCCATCGAGCTTCACCTCCTCGAGCTCATCGGAGATGCCCTCGAACAGCGCCTTCGCGTGCTTGGGCGCGGTCTGCGCCCATTTCGCCAATTGCGTGTGGCTGGCGGGGCCGAAGCAGCGCAGGAATCTGCGCGCAAGCTCATCGCGAGCCTTGGCCGGTCGGCATCCTCGCCGGCTTGGCGAGCGCGTAGCGCGCCTTGCCGTCCATCCGCGTCACTCCCATCAATCCGAGCGTGCGCCAGAAGCCGGCGCGCACGTGGTGGCTCTGACAGCCTCGGCACCACGGCAGCAGGTTCTCCGGCAGGCGCTCGCGCAGCGCTTGATGGAAGTCGTCGCGCCCGAGCGGGCCGTCGGCGAGGCCGTCGCGCGCCGCCTCGGCGACCCTGTCGAGCGCCTCGCGGACCGTGTATCCGGCGTCCTTGGCCTCGCGCGCCTCGCGACTGTTGACGACCGAGCCCAGGTCCTCGTCGTCGGGCAGCAGCGCCGCCGTGAAGATCGCCACCTCCTTGCTCGGGACGAGGTACGGGGCACCGCGCATCGCGTTCACGGTCACCGTCTTTCGCGGGTCCACCTCTTCCTTGGTGCGGGCGTTGCAGGGCGACCTCGACCCAGCCGGGAGGGTAGTCCTGCAGGCCGCAGGCGGCGATCGCGGTGAGCGCGTCGGTGCGCCGGTGGAGGTTGTGCCCGGCGACGCGGAATGCGAGCGCCTGTTCTGGTGCGACCGTGAGCATCGGCCAGTCGACCTAGTCCAGCGCGCGCCGCTCGGGCGCGTCGCCGCGCCGATGGTCGCCGATCCAGTCGTCGAGCCTGCTGCCACCGCTCGTAGAGCCATGCGTGCGCGCTCGCTTCGTCCTTCGGGGATCGAGTCCGCCGGGCAGCGCCAGAAGCGGACGCGGATCGTCCGGCCGACGAGGCCGCCGGCCCAGATGTCGGAGATGTACTGAAAGCCGTCGAAGCCGACGTGGCCGCAGAAGACGACGTCGACGCCCTCGGCGCGCTCGAGCAGCGCCAGCGGCCCGCCGAGGCGCGGCGGCAGGAGGTTGTGCAAGCCGGTTGGCCATCGGCGAGATCTCGGGCTGGCGCTCGGCGATCACCTCCTGGGCGCGGGCGATCTTCTTCGCCGTCGCGCGAGTGCCCTCGGGGTAGATGAGGATGCCCTCGCCGGGCCCGAGATCGTCGGCGAGGGTGGCGAGGACGGCGATCTCGCCCTCCGGGTCGGTCGAGGCGCGGCGAACGTAGACCGTCGGCACCCAGCGTCCGCCGATGTCGATCGTGGGGATGATCTGCAGCTCGCGCTTGAGCACGAAGCGCAGGCCGATGCCGTGCGCTGCCGTGACCGTGTAGTCCGGCAGGACGTTGTCGATGATGCTGGCGTGGCGCATCATGATCACGATCGGCCCCGGCGCCGCCTGGTCGAGGTCTTCGATCTCGAAGCGCAGGCCGAACAGCACCCTGATCCCGCCCATGTGGCTGCGCGCCCAGTGCAGGCGCAGCGCGTACAGCAGACGGCGACGGCGCAGCGAGCCCTTGCCGAACGGACCGCCGGTGACGATCCAGATGCCGAGCAGGCCGACGAGCGCGCGCATCTCGCCGAACAGAAACCACCAGCAGAAAGGCAACGAGGCGAACCCCGACCCAGGGCTTTCGGCGGCGCAGCCAGAGGACGAGATCGACGAGCGCTGCGGCCACGCAGCAGCACGGGCAGCAGCACGGTGACGAGGACGAAAGCGAGCAGCTCGAGCGTGATCCCGCGGACGCGCCGGATGATGCGCGCGCCGCGCGGGCCGTCGTCTTCGAACAGCGGCCCGGCGGTGGCTGGCAGGATCCGCATTCGTCGATCCTAAGGCCGTGATTCGCGGCGTCGCAGAGCCCTTTGTGAGCATCTGCTTGCAAAATTCGTTGCAGCTTCGTACACTGGCGCTCTCGATCAACAGGTAATGCCGAGTCTCGCGCCCTGGACCTTGGGGCGCGAGAGCGGGGGAACCATCTGTATCGGGGCTAACCCGGCCAAGCCTCTCGTTCGCGAGGCCGCCGGGGGCGCAGGCTCTTTCAGCGCCAGCCCGTCAGCTAACCCCGTAGGCCGACGAAAGGGACGTTCCACGTTGACTTACTTCAAGCGAATTTCGGCGCGCTCAGCCGTAGCCGGAACCGGTGCGATCGTCTCGACTGGCGATCGCTCGCCGCGGGCGCCGCGGCCGCCGGCAGCGGTGGCGTCGGCCCGAACGGCGGCGGTGGCGTCAGCCCCGAGCGAGGCCGAGCCGGTGCCGATTCCCGAGGGCGCCGACGGCGTCTTCCCCGTGCGCGGCCGCCACACCTACGGCGACGGCCTCGGCGCCGGCCGCGACCACCAGGGCCAGGACCTGATCGCCAACTGCGGCAAGCGCGTCGTCGCGGCGCAGGCCGGGCGCGTCCAGTTTCGCGACTACCACGGCTCTGCCGGCAACTACGTCGTCATCGACGGCAAGGGCAAGCTCACTGGACACCGCCTACATGCATCTGCAGGAGGCCGCCTACGTTCGCAAGGGCGAGGCCGTGGTCGCCGGTCGAGACGATCGGCCGTGTCGGCACCACCGGCAACTCGAGCACCTGCCATCTGCATTTCGAGATGTGGTCGGCGCCCGGCTGCTACGACGGCGGCAGCCCGATCGACCCGGAGCCGTTCCTGCGCCGCCTGGGACAAGCGCTGACCCGTCCGGCGGCTAGACCACGGCGCTGCACGGGCGCGGCCTCGCCGACCGTGCCGGCTGCGGGCGAAGTCCATGGCCTCGTCGTCGACAGCGCGGTAGCGCATCAGGACGAGGTCGCGCGCGTAGTTTTGGTGCAGGCGCCACGGTGGCGTCAGGCCCTGGCGCGGCATCTTGTCGATCGAGCGCAGCACGTAACCGGAGTCGAAGTCGATGAACGGCTCGGTCGGCAACGAGGGATCGGGTCCCCGCGGCACGCACTGCTGATAGCCGCCCGCATCCATGCGATTGATCAGGCGGCAGACGTACTCGGCGACGAGATCGCACTTCAGCGTCCACGAGGCGTTGGTGTAGCCGAGGGCGTAGGCGAGATTCGGGACGTCGGAGAGCATCATGCCCTTGTAGCCGACCGTCTCCGAGAGCTCGATCCTGCGCCCGTCGACCGTGATCTCGAGGCCGCCGAGCGGCAGCAGGTTGAGGCCGGTGGCGGTGACGATGACGTCGGCTTCGAGCTCGGCTCCGGACTCGAGCTCGAGCCCGGTCTCGGTGAAGGTCTTGATCCGGTCGGTGACGATCGAGGCCTCGCCCTGCGCCGAGCGTCGCGAAGAGGTCGCCGTCGGGAACGAGGCAGACGCGCTGGTCCCAGGGGTCGTAGGCGGGCTTGAAATGGGTGTCGACGTCGTAGCCCGGCGGCAGCTGGCGCTGGACGCCTCTGCGGATCACCGCCTTGACCAGCTTCGGTCGCCGTCGGCTGAGATGGAAGAAGGCCGAGGTGATGAGCACGTTCTTCCAGCGCACGAGCGCGTACGCCGAGCTTGGTCGGCAAGACGCGTCGCAGGAAGTCGGCGATCGGATCGCGGGCCGGCAGCGAGAGCACGTAGCTCGGCGAGCGCTGGAGCATCGTCACGTGCGCCGCGCTCGGCGCCATCGCCGGGACCAGCGTCACCGCGGTGGCGCCGCTGCCGATCACGACCACGCGCTTGCCTTCGATAGTCGAGGTCCTCGGGCCACTTCTGCGGGTGGACGATCTCGCCACGGAAGCGATCGACGCCGGCGAACTCGGGCGTGTAGCCCTCGTCGTAGCGGTAGTAGCCGGTGCAGGTGAAGAGGAAGCCGCAGGTCATGCGCCGGGTTTCGCCGGTGTCGGTGCGCTCGGCCTCGACCGTCCACGTCGCCGTCTCCGACGACCAGCTCAGGCGCACGACGCGATGGTTGAAGCGGATCTCGCGATCGACGCCGTGGTCGCGCGCTGTGTCGCGAACGTAGTCTCGGATCGAGGGGCCGTCGGCGATCGCCTTCGCCTCCTCCCATGGCCGAAACGAGTAGCCGAGCGTGAACATGTCGGAGTCCGAGCGGATGCCGGGGTAGCGGAACAGGTCCCAGGTACCGCCGATCGCCTCGCGCGCCTCGAGGATCGCGAAGGTCTTGCCGGGGCATCGCGCCTTGAGGTGACAGGCGGCGCCGATGCCCGAGAGGCCGGCGCCGACGATGAGCACGTCGAAGTGCTCGATCGGCTGTTCGTCGGGAGACACCGCCAGAGGATCGCGCATCGAGGCGACCGGTCGTCGTGGCACGGCGCTCGAGGCCCTCAAGGGGGTCCCTCGCAGGCTCGCGGCCCCGCCGATCTGGCAGTAGGTTTCGTTCAACCAAATCCAAGGAGGAGACATGTACGCACGGGTCGCGAGATTCACGGATGTGGACGCTGAGCAGCTCGAAAGAACATCGCCGATATGCGCGAGCGCACGGGCCCCCCGGAGGGCGTGCCCGGCAAGGCATTCACGCTGCTGGCCGACGAAGCAAGCGGAACGGTCCTGGCGATCGGGTTCTTCGATACCGAGGAGGACATGCGAACCGGCGACGAGATGCTGAACTCGATGAGCCCGCCTGCTGGGGAAATGGGATCGCGCGCCTCGGTCGACCTTTGCGAGGTCAAGCTCGAGCTCCAGGCTCCGTAGCTGCCCGCGATCGCGTCCTGAGGCAGATCGGCGCGGTCGTTCGCAGCCGAAAGCCGTCGCGCTCAGTCGCGCGGCGCGTAGCGGCTGTGCAGCATGAGGTCGTTGCCGTCGGGGTCGTTGAAGAAGGCCATGTGGCAGACGCCGGTGTCCAAGATCTCGCCTGTGAACTCAACGCCTTTCCCCTCGAGCTCGGCGCGCGCGGCGGCGACGTCGTCGACGTGGATGGCAGGGTGAGCGTTCTTTTGCGGTGCGAACTCCATCCCGAAGCTCGCCGGCTCCCAGATCCCGAAGCAGGTCTCGCCGATCCAGAACTCTGCCTTTGAGTTGTCGTCGGCGCGCAGCCCGAGCGTGTCGACGTAGAACGCGCGCGATCGCTCCGCGTCCTGGGAGGGCACTCCGATGAAGTCGAGCTTGTCCATATTGCCTCCTGGTCGGTGTCGTTCGAACCGCGCCTGCCGTGTGCGGCGAAGCTACAGGAATGCGCCTGGCGGCTGCTATCGCGACGCTGCGCCTGTCTCACCCGATGGTGACGAAGTTGCGACCTGCTCCAGGGAGGCGACCGACTGCTCGAGCCAGCGCCGGAAGTAGAGCTTGCCGATCGTTGCGTCGAAGACCCGGTTGCCGAGGCCCTTGGGGTTCATGCCGAACTCGACGTCGACGAACGTGTGCCCGCGTGCCTCGGTCAGCAGCCAGCGCGCGTACGTGCCGGTCTGGGCGCAGCTCATATGAATCTCGCGCAGGTCGTCGAGCTCATCGACGGTCATCGTCGTCTCATGGCTGCCGGTGAACCCGTCGGTGATCTGCGCGTAGTTGCTGCCCTCGTCGAATTGCTCGCCGCGGACCTCGATCACCCGCGGCCACCACTCGGGATGACGACGAGGGTCTCCAAGCAACTCCCAGACCCTGCTCGGCGGCGCGGCGATCAGCGCTTGACTACGGGTGGTCGACATCCTGTCCAGAAATTATCGCCGCGAGTGGTTTCGAAGCAGTGACGGCTCGCGGGTAACGTGGCGGGCGGCTGATGTGGTTGCAACGAGAGATCACCCTCCGAGCGAGGCCGCGCGGGTTTCATCTCGTCGGCGACGAGGTCGAGGGCGCGCTCGATGAGCTCGCCGGCGTGCGGGTCGGCCTGCTGCATCTTCATCTTCTCCACACCTCCTGCGCGCTGGCGTTGAACGAGAACGCCAGCCCTGACGTGCGCACCGATCTCGCAGCGTGGTTCGACCGCTCGGTCGAAGAGGGCGCCGACTACTGGCGCCACACCCTCGAGGGCCCCGACGACATGCCGGCGCACGTCAAGTCCGTCCTGGTCGGGCCGTCGTTGACTCTGCCGATCTCAGACGGCTCGCCGGCACTTGGCACCTGGCAGGGGATCTACCTGTGCGAGTTTCGCGACCACGGCGGGGCGCGGAAACTGGTCGCGACGCTCAACGGCGACAGCTCCGCCGGGTAGCCGCTGCGGGTGGCGGCTAGTCGTAGCTCTTGATCATTCGCACGTTGAGCGCGAGCGCAATCGCGCCCATCACCGCGATCACCGCGAACCCGGGCAGGATCTTGCCCCAGTCGAGATCGTCGAGGATGAGCGATCGCAGCGCCTCCATCAGGTACGTGACCGGGTTCAGCGTCGCGGCGACCTCCATCGGCTCCGTCAGCATGTCGCGCGGGACGAAGTTCGGCGTCAAGAACAGCAGCGGGAAGAAGATCAGCCCGCCGGAGTTCGTCGCCGCGGCGCTGCGGGTCTTCAGCGCGATCAGCTGCATGAAGCCGGCGTAGACGACACCCCAGAGCGCGCTCATCGCGACGATCAGCAGGAAGCCGATCGGCCCGCTCGCGATCGTGATCCCGAACGGCAGAGCGAGCAGGACGATCAGCGATGAGATCGCGATGCCCTTCGCGCCCTCGGCGACGAGGCGGCCGAGAACCATCGAGTAGCGCGGGATCGGGATCGCCCGCAGCTTGTCGAAGTAGCCACCCTCGATCTCCTCGACCAAGAACAGCGCCGCCATGCCGAACGAGGCGGCGAGCAGCAGGGTGATCGGCAGCTGGAAGGCGCCGTAACCCTGGCCCTCCAGGAACCCGGTCGACTCCGACGGAAAGATGTCGGCGGCCTGCCCCGTGTTGACGACCAGGAAGAAGATCGGGATGAACATCGTCATGAACAGCGCGTCGGGCTGGCGGATCGCCTCGCGCAGCGCACGCTGTCCCAGTGCGATCGTGGGGCTCATGCGGTCACCTCCTGAACCTCGCCCGCGGCGCGGTCGCGGGTGCGGCCGGTCGCGTCGAGGAAGACGTCGTCGAGCGTCGGCTCGTCGGTTCCGCCGCGGCGCTCGCGCAGGTCGGCCTTGAGCTGGGACGGCGTGCCCTCGCGCACGATCAGGCCGTCGTCGATGATCGCGAGCCGGTCGCAGAGCTGGTCGGCCTCCTCGAGGTACTGCGTCGTCAGGAACACCGTCGTCCCCTGTTCGTTGATCCGGCGCAGCTCCTCCCAGACCGTCAGCCGGCTCGCCGGGTCGAGCCCCGTGGTCGGCTCGTCGAGAAAGAGGACATCGGGCTCATGCACCAGCGCCGCGGCGAGATCGAGCCGCCGCTTCATGCCACCGGAGTAGCCCTTGATCACACGGTCGGCGGCGTCCTCGATCTCGACCAGCGCCAGCAGCTGCTCCGTTCGCTCCTTCGCGTTGGCGGCGCTGAGCCCGAACAGTCGCCCGTGGAGGTTCAGCAGCTCGCGGCCCGTCTGGCGCGGGTCGAGGCCGGCCTCCTGCAGCGCGACGCCGATGCGGCGGCGAACGCCGTCGGGGTCGCCGGCGACGTCGACGCCCGCCACCTCGGCGCGGCCGGAAGTGATCGTCAGCAGCGTCGTCAGCATGCGCACGGTCGTCGACTTGCCGGCCCCGTTGGGGCCGAGGAAGCCGAAGATCTCGCCGGTCTCGATCTCGAGGTCGACCCCGCGGACCGCCTCGACCGTGCCCTCTCGGCCCGTGTAGTGCTTGACAAGGCCTTCGGCCAGGACGGCCGGGCCTCCATTCTGGTTCATATCGGCTCCTGTTCGGCTCGATCGGGATGGCAGCTACTCAGTCAGACCGCTCGCGAGCGCTGAATTCATCGCCGCGAGTCGCGAGACTTTGACACTCTCGCGCCGCTGGCGCGTGATCGGCCGGTCTACCGATCCCGAGACATTTCGGCGGGCGGCCCGCTAGGAGCTTCGCCCCGCGCTCTCCTCGCCGAGGCGACGTTGCCCTTGCGCTCGTAGAGGCTCACGGCTTCGGCGGCGGTCGCGGCTGCGTCCTCCGATCGGCCGGCCAGACGAAGGACCTCCGCCAGGTCGAGAAGGACGTCCGCATGCAGGACGACGAACTCGCTGTCCGCGGCGAGCGCGACCCCCTCGCGGGCGAGCTTCTCGGCCTCCTCGAGCTCGTCCCCGTCTGGCGAGCAGTCGCGCGGGAACGCCCGTGCGCTTGATCTGCCACTCGCGATCGGTGGGCGCCGGCGCTTCATCGATGGCCTCGAGCAGGGCGAACGCGTCGTCGTAGCGCCCCTGCTCGTAGACGGCGCGGGGCAGATCGACCGCGACGGTCGAGAGGAACCACCCCTCGCCGATCTCGCGGAAGGCCTGCTCGGCCGTCCGCATGTCGCGCTCGGCGGCGACCGGGTCGCCGGCGAGCAATTCGACGTAGCCGCTGAGCAGCTCCTGGACGGCCGCCTGCCACATCAGGCCGAGGTCTCGCGCGAGGGCGCGGCTTTCCTCGATGTGCTCGCGGGCCTCGTCGAAGCGGCCGCTCATCGCCTCGAGCACCGTGACGAACCCCGACAGGTTCGCATCCAGGGTGCGGTTCTCCGGCTCCGCTCGGAGCAACCGCTCGAGCCAGCTCAGACCCTCCGCGACCGGCATCGGGCCGTGGATCGCGCAGAGGGCGTTCTGTCCGAGGGCCCAGCCGACCTCGCGGCGATTGCCGGTGCGCCGCGCATGCTCGGCCGCCCGGGTCGCCGCATCGCTCGTCTCGCGAAGCCGCCCCTTGCTCCAATGAAGGTCGGAGAGAACCATCCACGCCCTCGCCAGCCCGGCCTCGTCGCCGAGCTCGCCGAGCACCTCGATCGCCGTCTCGGTCTCCGCGGCGAGGGCATCCAGGTCTATCCCCTCGGGGTCCCTGTACATCTCGATGCGCGCGCGTGTGATCGCGACGCGCCACTCCACGTGGCGATCCCCGGCGGCGTGCGCTCTCGCTCGAGCGTCGGCGAGCACGGTGCTCGCCTCGTCCACCTCGCCGATCTCGAACAGCGCATAGCCCAGCTCCGGGAGCGCCGCGAAGCCGGCCTCGCCATTCGAGGTGGGAAGCGAGGCGGCGCGGCCGAGCAGGTTCACCGTGGCCGGCATGTCTCCGCGCTGGAACGCCCGCTGACCGGCGGAGGCGAGATGGTCGCCGGCCCGGCGCGCCAGCTCGAGCTCCGCCTCGCCGACCGTACCCAGCTCGGCTCGGTAGCGAAACGCCTGCTCGAGGTGGTAGCCGACGATCTCAGAGTGCTCGGCGACTCCGCTGCGGGCGGGGTCGCTGATCCACGTGGCGAAGCGCTCGTGAAGCTCCGCGCGGACCCTCTTCGGGGTCGCCCGGTAGGCGGCCTGCTGGATCAGGATGTGACGGAAGCGGAAGCTCTCGCCACGTCCGGGCGATGGAGCGGGCCCGATCAGCTCCTTGCGCACCAGGGTCTCGATGTGGCGGGCGACGAACGCGCGGCGCATCCTCGGGCAGCAGGTCGACCGTAGCCTCGGCGGAGAACTCCTTGCCGACCACGGCGGCGCGGGTGATCACGGCGCGCTCGCCGGGCCCGAGACGATCGAGGCGCGCCGACAACAGCGCCGCGATCGTCGGGGGGATCGAGAGCTCGGCCTCGTGGCCACCGCTTTCGGTGAGCATGGCGACGAGCTGCTCGATGAACAGGGGGTTTCCGTCGGCGGTCTCGAGTACCCGGGCCCTTGTGGCCCGGGCGAGACCTCGAGCGAGGTTGGCGATCAGCGCCTCGCAGTCTCGGTCCGGAAGGCGCTCGAGCACGAGAGAGCTCGCGTTCGGCTTCTCGCCGTCCCAGCCAGGTCGCTCCTCGAGGAGCTCGGGACGGGCGATGCAAACGACGAGGATCGGCGCACCCCGCACCCGCTCCGCCAGGTACTCGACGAGATCGAGAAAGGTGGGCTCGGCCCAGTGCACGTCCTCGAAGAAGACGACGAGCGGCCGCTCCCGCGCCAGCGCCTCGAAGAGGCTTCGGGTCGCCCAGAAGATCTCCTCGCGATCGCCGGAAGTCCCCGCGTCGCCAATCGCCTCCTGGAGGCTGTCGGCGAGCGGCCGCGCCTCGTGTCCATCGGCGAGGAGCGCTCCAGTCGGGCCGGCGGCCGTGAGCTGGCTGACGATCTCGCGCAGCGACCAGAAGGTGATGCCCTCCCCGTAGGGCACGCAGCGGCCGACGAGAACGGTGGCCTGTTCGGCGGCGAGCGAGGCGAGCTCCTGCGCGAGCCTCGATTTCCCGATCCCCGCCGTCCCGAGGATCGTGAGCAGGTGCAGCGTGCGCTCGCGAGTCGCCTGCTCGAACGCCTGCCGCAGCTGGGCGACCTCGGGCTCGCGGCCGACGAGCGGCGCCTTCAACGAGCCGACGGCCGGCCGTTCGCGCGCGAGGTCGCGAAGCCTCCAGGCGGGGCCCGCCTCGGTCTCCACCGGCTCGGCCCTGGCGCGTCCGCGCACGAGCCGCTCGGTCTCCTCGCCGAGGAGGATCTCCCCGGCGGCTGCGGCGTCCTCGAGCTCAGCCGCCGCGGTCATCGGTTCGCCGACGACCGACACCGTGCCCGGGCCGGAACCGCTCGCCAGGACCTCGCCGGTCGCGATTCCGACGCGGGTCGCCGAGTCGGAGTCGATCGCGTCCCGAGTCGGGACGTCACGAATCTCGAGCGCCGCAGACACGGCCCGGAACGCGTCGTCCTCGTGGACCCGCGGGACCCCGAAGACGGCGATCACCGCGTTGCCGAGGCTGCTCGCGATCGTTCCGCCGTAACGCTCCACGGTCCGCGCGACGTCTGCGCGGTATCGCTCGTCCTCGCTGCGTAGCGCCTCGGGATCCAGGCCCCGGACACTCGGCCGCCGCGCGATCAGCACGGTCACCGTCTTGCGCACCTCGGAAGGCGCTGCGGTGGCCTCGCGCGGCGCCAGATCCGGCGGCTGCGGCGACGGCGCCTCGACCGCCGCGGCCTCGATCGAGACCTCGAGCGCCGGTTCCTGCCGGAGGATGGCGGTCTGCAAGCGCTGAAGCGGCCGGCTCGGGGCGAGGCCGAGCTCCTCGTCGAGGGTCTTGCGGGTCTGCCGATAGGCCTCGAGGGCATCCGCCTGGCGCCCGGAGCGGTAGAGGGCGAGCATGAGCTGCCCACGCAAGCGCTCGCGCAGGGGATTGTCTCTGATCAGGGCCTCGAGCTCCCCGACCAGGTCGGCCGCTTTGCCCAGGGCGAGGTCCGCCTCGATGCGCTCCCCGACGGCGTCGAGTCGCAGCTCCTCCAGACGCGCGATCTCCGCCTGAGCGAAGGGGTCGTAGGTGAAGTCCGCCAGCGCCGGTCCCCGCCACAACTCGAGCGCCTCGTGAAGTCTTCTGGCCGCGGTCGCGTGGTCCTTCGCTTCGCCTGCGGTTCTGCCCTCGATCAGCAGGCGCTCGAAACGGTCGGCGTCCAACTCGTCCGGCTCGACCCGAAGCATGTACCCGGGAGCTCGGGTCAACAGGAGCTCGCCGGGAGCTCCCCGCGTCCGCTCGGGCTCGAGTGCCTTGCGTAGCTTCCAGCACGTGGACCTGAAGGCTGTTGGCGGCGGTCTCCGGGGGCTTCGGCCACAGCTCCTCGATCAGCCGATCGCTGGAGACGAGCTCATTCGCATGGAGCAACAGGATCGCGAGCAAGGCCCGCGGCTTCGCTGAGCCCAGCGCCACCTGCGTCCCTTCACGGCGCACCTCGAGCGGCCCGAGGATCTGAAACTCCATTTCTCCTCTCCTGCCGCGGAAGCTACCACCAGCCTCGAATCCCTCCGAGCCTGCGACGGGTGGCGCTGCTCGTCCGCGGCCACCGGATTTCAGCGCGCCTTCAGCGGTCACGTGCACGCTTCGCCTGGCGATTGAGGTCATCAGGAAAGGAGAACGAGATGCGGATATCGAGGGTGACGACAACGACGGTGGCGATCCTGGTGGGTGCGGCCATCGCTCCGGTCGTGCCGGCGGCGGCGCAGAACGCCGGTCCCGCAGCGCCAGATCAGGTCGGTTCCGCGGTGGAGACAGCGCATCACGACCAGATCGTGCTCCGCCGCGACGGCGAGAGCGCGGTGCCGTTCGATCCCGTGATTGGCACCGGCGACGAGCCCGCCCTTCGCCGCGACGGGTCGAAGGCGGAGCCATTCGTTGCTGAAGTCGGTCCGCAGGCAGGCGCGACGGGCGACGGCTTCGACTGGGGCGACGCGATGGTCGGTGCCGGAATCGCCTACGGCCTGATGCTGCTCGCCGCAGGAGCACTGCTGCTTATCCGAAGAAGGATTCCACGCCTCGCACTCGCATCCGGGCGTGTTAAGCGGTTGACAAGTGCCGGGGGCTAGAGCTAGGTCCGGCACATCAAACAGAGCGGGGGGCCGCCACGGCTGAACCAGCGCGACGACGGCTCTCTGCGGGAACGGAGCTCCCCATGGCACAGCGGATCCGCAGCCACATCCGGTCCAGCGTCGTCGGCGCGATGCGGTCCTCGCCGTCCTGCTGACGCTTGGCGCGCTCGCGCTGCTCTCGCTCGCGCCCGCCGCGGGCGCCCAGGTCAGCTTCTCCGCCCCGACCAGCTTCGCCGCCGGCGACGAGCCCGCCTCGGTCGCGGTGGGCGACTTCAACGGCGACTCCGACCCCGACCTGGCGGTCGCCAACGCCGTGCTCCGACGACGTCTCGGTGCTGCTCGGCGGCGCCGGACGGGGGCTTCGGCGCGGCGACCAGCTTCGCCGCCGGCACGAGCCCGCGCTCGGTCGCGGTGGGCGACTTCAACGGCGACTCCGACCCCGACCTGGCGGTCGCCAACCTCGGCTCCAACAACGTCTCGGTGCTGCTCGGCGACGCCGGCGGGGAGCTTCGGCGCGGCGACCAACTTCGCCGTCGGCGACCGGCCCGTCTCGGTCGCGGTCGGCGACTTCGACGGCGACTCCGACCCCGACCTGGCGGTCGCCAACCGCTACGGCTCCGACAACGTCTCGGTGCTGCTCGGCGACGCGGGCGGGAGCTTCGGCGCGGCGACCAACTTCGCCGTCGGCGTCGGCCCCGCGTCGGTGGCGGTGGGCGACTTCAACGGCGACACCGACCCCGACCTGGCGGTCGCCAACCGGAGCTCAACGACACGTCTCGGTGCTGCTCGGCGGCGCGGGCGGGAGCTTCGGCGCGGCGACCAACTTCGCCGTCGGCGACTGGCCCTTCTCGGTCGCGGTGGGCGACTTCAACGGCGACACCGACCCCGACCTGGCGGTCGCCAACTTCATCTCCGGCAACGTCTCGGTGCTGCTCGGCGGCCCGGGAGCGGGCGGCTTCGGCGCGGCGACCAACTTCGCCGTCGGCGCCGGGCCCGACTCGGTCGCGGTGGGCGACTTCAACGGCGACACCGACCCCGACCTGGCGGTCGCCAACGCACAACGACCGACAACGTCTCGGTGCTGCTCGGAGACGCGAGCGGCGAGCTTCGGCGCGGCGACCAACTTCGCCGCCGGCGTCGGCAGTTCCCGGTCTCGGTCGCGGTCGGCGACTTCAACGGCGACTCCGACCCGACCTGGCGGTCGCCAACTTCGAGCACCGACAACGTGTCGGTGCTGCTGAACACGTCGACGACCCTCGAACCAGCCGCCGAGCGCGTTCGACGACGCCTACACCCACTACGGCTCGGACACGCCGCTGGCGACGACCGCCGCCGCCGGGGTGCTGGCAAACGACACCGACCCCGACGGCGACCCGCTGACCGCGGCGCTCGTCAGCGGCACGAGCAACGGATCGCTGACGCTGAACGCAGACGGCTCGTTCAGCTACCAACCCGACGAGGACTTCGTCGGCCAGGACTCGTTCACCTACACGGCAAACGACGGCACCGCGGACTCCAGCGTCGCCACCGTCACGATCGCCGTCGGCGCGGGCTGTGACGGCCGCCAGGCCACCATCACCGGCACCCAGGGCGCCAACAACCTCCCGGGCACAGCCGGTGACGACGTGATCGCCGGCCTCGGCGGCGGCGACACGATCACCCCCGCTGCCGGCAACGACACCGTTTGCGGCGGCGGCGGAACCGATGGCCTGCTCGACGGCGCCGGCAACGACGGCCTGCGCGGCGGCTCGGGTATCGACGCCCTGCTCGGCGGCGCCGGCAACGACAGCCTGAGCGGTGGGTTGGGCAGCGACGCCCTGCTCGGCGGCGCCGGGATCGACGCGGTGCGAGGTGGTGCCGGGAACGACCTGCTGTCCGGCGGCGCGGGCTCGCCCGACACCTGCGCGGGCGACGCGGGCACCGACACGCTCCTGCCCGTTCCTCCACGGCTGCGAGCAGATCAGCAGCGTCCCCTAACCACAGACGTCCGATCGCAATCACAGCCGGGCCGGGCTCCTGCTCCTCGGCCCGGTCTGCGGACAGCCGGGTCAGTCCCGGAACCTCGAGAACCGCTCGGCGACAAACGCTCCCACCGAGGCGAACGCGGACGCGTCGATCCGGCCGTCGAGGAAGCGGACCTGCTGCTGGGGCGGCCGGTGAAGTGCGAAGCGGAGGCGGTCGAGAGCGCGCGCTGGAGCGAAGATCGCCGGCTCGCTCAGCTTCCACACCGGGCAGCGCGGCTGGGTCGAGCCCGTCGAGTCGAGGATGCCGTTGACCGCCCGCCGGGCGGCTTCGTTCGCCCCCTCCATCGTCGCCAGGTCGGTGTGGGTTCGGACGTAGTCGGAGGCGAGGAAGAGGTTCTCGATCGCGGTCACGGCCTCTGGGCGATCCTCCCAGGAGCCTGCGGTGTTGATCAGCAGCGGCTCGAGGTTCATCGTCGTCGTCGGGTTGGGGTAGACGATCGCCGGGTCGAGGAACCAGGCGAGGACGTTTGCTTCCTGGAGCACGTCGATGCCGGCGTCCTCCAGCCCGGCCTCGAGCTGGGCCCAGACCTCTTCGCGGACCTCCTCCTTCGAGCAGTACATCGCCTGCTTGCCGTAGACGATGCCCGGCGCCTCCCAATCGGAGATGTCGATCGACAGGATCCCGTCCACTCGCCCGTCTCCCATCTCCTCCAGCTCGACGTCGGGCCAGAACTGAGCCTGCGAGATCGACGTCAGGGCCCAGGGTGAGTCGATGTAGACGGTGTGCCCGTGGACGAGGGGCACGTCGCGGTCGAGGTAGAACATGATGCCGTTCATCCAGCGGGTGCGCAGCCGGTGCAGGCCGGCCAGCCGCGGCTCCGCCTCCTTCAGCTCGTCGCTCACGAGCAGCCGCATGACCTCGACGGGCAGCGCGGCGACGTAGAAATCGGCGCTTTCCTCGAAGGCGTTGCCGCCGGCGACGACGCTCACGCCGCTGATCCGTCCGTCCTCGCAGTGGATCGCCTGGACCTGGTGCTCGGAGCGGTAGTCGACCCCGAGCGAGCGTAGATGCGCGAGCCAGGGGTCGATCCAGACGTCGCTCGTTGGGCCGTTGAGGACGCGGTCGGCCTGGCCGCCGGGTCGCGCGAGGTCGAACAGCAGCTGGAGCAGGATGTAGCCGCCCGTGCGGGCGCTCATCTCGCGCCCCCTGGCCGCGACCAGCGTGCGCGTGAGCCCGTCGGCGAGGAACTTGCCGTAGGCCGCTGACCGCGTCTGCGCCCCGGAGAACTCCCACCAGCTCTGGTTCTCGAACTCGGCGAAGCGCCGCTCCTCGCAGCTCGTCAGCAACAGGAGGAGGCGATTGGCGAAGTAGGCCTGCTCATCGGGCGGGATTCCCAAATCGGTGGCGAAGGCGAAGAGCGAGCGGAAGGCCAGGTGGAGCTCCCCGAACGAGCCCGGGAGGTGGGAGGGGCCGATGATCTCTGCTCCGCCCGCGCGGGCCATCTGCACGCGGGTAGCCGGCACGAGGTTCGAGAACACACCATCGCGCTCGCCCCCGAACGGGATCCGGCGCATCGTGTCCGGGATGTGGCGATAGAAGCCGGGGAAGAAGCGAAAGCCGTGCTCGCCGGGCAGATCACGGCGCCCGTCCGTCCCCGACCCCGGCACCGGCATGCTCCGCGCCTTCCCTCCCGCGGTCGGGCGGGTTTCGAAGACCACGACCTCGAAATCGCGCTCCGCGAGCTCGTGGGCCGCGCTCATCCCGGCGACCCCGCCTCCGAGAACGAGAACCCGCTGCGTCACCCTGCCTGATCCCAGGGTCTGCTCGCGCTCAGCCCTCTCACGGCCCGCTGCGCTCATCCGTCGCGGAATCAATCAGCCCGGTCAGCCCGTGTCAAGGGCACGGCAGGTGTGCGCAGACGTCTCGGATGTGGGCAGCGTCCACGCCGCTTGCATGAAACGCTACAAGCGCTTAGGCTCGTGTCATGGGCCTGCTTGGAGATTGGGCGAAGTCGAAGCGGATGAGCCAACCGGTGCGGGGTACGGCCCAGGTCGTGTCGGCGAGCATGCCTCCCTACGACGCGACCTCATCGAACTGCTCGATGAGCCTCGTGGTCAGCGCCGAGGGCCTGGAGCCGACCCCGGTCGAGCACACCGCGATGGCCTCGGTCAAGCGCTGGCCGACTCCCGGCACGACCCTGCCTGTCACCGTGGATCTGGCCGACCCGACGCGCCTCAAGATCCACTGGGACGATGTCCAGACCAATAAGCAGTCGGCCATGCAGCAGGCCGAGCAGATGGCCGAGATGATGAAGGGCGGCGCCGGGGCCACGGCCCAGGGAGCTGGAGTGGACCTGGGCGCGATTATTGCGCAGGCAACCGGAGCGGCGGGCGGGCAGACGAAGCCCGCCGCGGACGACGTGGCCGGGCAGATCGAGAAGCTGAGCCAGTTGCACGCCTCTGGCGCGCTCTCGGACGAGGAGTTCGCGGACGCGAAGCGCAAGCTCCTCGAGGACCTCTGAGCGGCCGACCCGCTTCAGCGCCGGACGTTCGGCGACCGGTTTCATCTCACCACCCGGTACTTGAGATGGGTGACGCCGGGCGCCTCGACGGCCCGGAGCTGCTCGAGCTGCACCTCCGCGCCGCCGAGTTGCCGGTCGCGGGCTACGGGATGCTGTTGACGTTGTCGAGCCCGGTGTCCCAGACCCCTCCGTCGGTGCCGGCGCCGCCGAAGAGATCGTCGAGCTCGCCGTCGTCCGCCTTGAACGTGTCGTTGTCCGCCTGCCCCTGCATCTCGTCCAGCCCGGGGTCGCTCGTCGGGCAGTCGCTGCCCGGGGCAAGGCCCGCCCCGACGGTCCCGAGCTGATCGTTTCCAGCCGAGCCGAGCAGCGTGTCGCCATCAGGACCGCCGACCAGCTTGTCGCTGCCCCCAGCGCCGTCGAGCGAGTCGCTGCCGCTCCCGCCGCAGAATTCGTTGTCGGCGTTGTCGCCGAGGAACGAGTCGTTTCCGGAGCCGCCCAGGACGCGCTGGGTGTTGACGACGTTGTCGCCCTCCTCCGGCGTTCCGTCGCCGTCCAAGTCGCCGCCGTCGTTCGCGATGTTGTCGAGCTGGATGAAGACGGCTTCCGTTCGCGACTCGTAGGTCACGGCGTTGCAGGCGGATGACCCGCCGTTCAGAACGTCGGCCTCGGTGCCTCCGTCGAGCAGATCGCAGCCGTACTGACCGACCAGCGTGTCGACACCGGTCCCGCCGCTCAGCCTGTCGTCCTGAGTACCGCCGAAAACCGTGTCGGCTCCCGCTTCTCCCTGGAGGATGTCGAGGCCATCCTCGCCGAAGATCTGGTCGTTGGAGCCTCCCACCAGGCTGTCGTCTCCGGCCCCGCCATCGACGGTGTCGTTAGCCCGCTCGCCGTTGACGCTGTCATCTCCGTCGTCGCCGTCGAGCGTGTCGTTGCCGTTGCCGCCGGCGATCGAGTCGTTGCCCGCGTCGCCGTGGATGGTGTCGTCGCCGTCGAGATAATTGATGTTCGCGTCCTCACCACCTCGCAGAACGTCATCGCCGGCCCCCCCGTTGATGGTGTCGTTCGAGTGGTTGCCGTTGAGGCTGTCGGCACCGAGACCGCCGTTCACCGTGTCATCGCCCAGCCCTCCGAAGCCCCTGTCGCGGTCGTCGCCACCGTCGATGGTGTCGTTGCCCTCGAAGCCGGGCAAGCGGTCGTCTCCGGCCTGGCCGTGCATGTCGTCGTTGCCGACGCCGCCCTCGAGCACGTCGTTGTCGAGGCCGCCCCAGAGCGTGTCGGTGCCGTCGACCGCGCGCAGGATGTCGTTGCCGGGACCACCCGTGAGCACGTTCGCACCGGTGGTTCCCTGGATGTCGTCGTTGCCGGCGCCGCCGATCACCTCCTCGATGTCGGTATGGACGTTGTCGCCCTCGGTGAAGCTGACGTCAGTGGCTCCGTCGTTGGCCACGTTGTCGATGTTGATCTTCAGGTTCTGCGAGCGGGCGCCGTAACCCACCATGTCGCCCGAGCCCTCATCGCCGTTGATGTCGTCGGGCTCGTCCGGGAGGCCGCCGGATCCGGGCTCCCCGTCCTCGTGGAAGATGTCGTTGCCGGACCCGCCGTGCTCGGAGTCGGCGCCGTCGCCGCCCGTCAGGTCGTCGTTTCCACCCCAGGTCTCGAGCGTGTCGTCGCCGGCGTTTCCGTAGAACTGGTTGGCGAGGCTGTCGCCGCTCAGATGGTCGTTGCCTGAGCCGCCGAAGACGTGGTCGGTGATGACGTTGTCGCCCTCGTCCGCCGTTCCGTCGGCATCGGTGTCGGCGCCGTCGTCTGGGTCGCCGTCGAGCGAGACGACCACCGGATTCGTGTAGGTGTCGTACTCGGCGTAGTCCGAGCCCGCATCGCCCTGCAGGAGGTCCCCGCCTGTGCCGCCGTCGAGGAAGTCCGACCCTTGCCCGCCGCGCAGCTCGTCGTCCGCACCGAGCCCGCGGAGCCGGTCGTTGCCCGCGTCGCCGAAGAGCTTGTTCGGGTCATCGTTGCCGGTCAGACGATCGTTTCCGGGGCCGCCCCAGACGTCCTCGACGTCGATGCGGACGTTGTCGTTCTCGCTCGCCGCCGCGTTGCCGTCGTTGGCCACGTCGTCGAGCGAGACCTCGACGGGACCGGAGTGGTCGTCGTAGAAGGCTCGGTCGCTGCCGGCCCCGCCCTCCATGACGTCGGCGCCGGGGCCACCGCGGAAGGTGTCGACGCCGCCGAGGCCGCGCATGACGTCGTCGCCGGTCTTCCCGAAAAGACTCTCGATGAACACCGAGTCGTCGCTGCCGACGAGCAGATCGTTGCCCGAGCCGCCGACCACGGTCTCGACGTCCGTCTGCGCGTTGTCGCCCTCCTCTCCAACTCCGTTGGAGTCCGCATCCGTGCCGTCATTGGGTGCGCCGTCGATCGAGACGGCCACGCCGGTGCTTCGACTCGAGTAGTCGACCGTGTCGAAGTTGCCGCCGCCCTCGAAGACGTCGGGCCCGGGCGCGCCATCGAAGAAGTCGTTGCCGAGGCCACCCCTGAACCGGTTCGCCGCCGTGCTCCCGAAGAAGGCGTCGTTGCTGCTGCCGCCGGTGACGTTCTCGACGTCCTCGAGGACGTTGTCAAGCTCCCCGCTGTTATCTCCCCGTCGTTGGCGATGCCGTTCAGCGACACCTCGAGCCGTGCGCTGCGCGACGAGTAGTCCGCGGTGTCGATCGCGCCGCCCCCCGACAGGATGTCGGGGCCGAGCCCGCCGTCGAGGCTGTCGGCGGCGCCGAGGCCGAAGAGTCGATTCGGCCCCGGACTGCCGACGAGGACGTCGGGTCGCGAACCCCCGCGAGCCGACTCGACGTCGCCGTGGGCATTGTCGGCCTCCCCGCTCGCTCCGTCGTCGGGCAGGTCGTCGATGGCCACGCGGAGGCTTGTTGTGCGCTGGTCGTAAACGACGAGGTCGCCGATCGTCGCCGCGCCATTGTCTGCGCCGCCGAAGAGATCGTCGGCGCCGTTGGCGGCCGGCCCCTGGTCGAACGTGTCGTTTCCGTCGTCGCCGAACTCGTCGTCGTTGCCGGCCTCGCCGGCGATCGTGTCGTTGCCCGCACCGCCATGGATGACGTTCGGGCCGGTACTCCCGCTGAGTGAGTCCCCGCCGGAGCCACCGTCGAGGTTCTCGACGTCGGTCTTGACGTTGTCCCCCTCCGCGGTTGCGCCGTCGTCCGCGACATCGTCGATCGTCACCACCAGCGGGACCGCGCGGGAGGAATACGTGGCGGTGTCGGTGCCGAGGTTGCCCTCGTGGACATCCGCGCCCACGCCGCCGTCGAGAACGTCGTTTCCGTCGAGGCCGGCGAGGTTGTCCGCCCCGGCGTTGCCGACAAGCGAGTTCGGGGAGGCGCTACCGGTGAGATCGTCGTTTCCAGCGCCGCCGGCGAGGTTCTCGACCGCGGTCGTGACGTTGTCCTGCTCGGCTGCAGCCGGATCGCCGTCGTCGGCGACGCCGTCGAGGTCGACGACGACGCGCGCGGTTCGCGCCGCATAGGAGACGGTGTCGGTGTCGAACGAGCCGTTGAGCGTGTCGTTGCCGTTCGCGGCGGCGTCCTGGAGGAAGGTGTCGTCGCCCGAGGCGCCATCTTCGGCGTCGTTGCCCGGGCCGCCGGTCATCGTGTCGTCGTCGAAGCTGCCGAGGAGGTTGTCGTCGTCGTCTTGGCCGAACAGGCGATCGTCGCCGCTGACGCCCTGGAGCCGATCGTTTTCGGGGCCGCCGTAGAGGGAGTCGGCGCCGTTGTCTCCGATCAGGTCGTCGGGCCCGGCGAGGCCTCTGATCGTGTCGCCGAGGCTGCCGCCGCCAAGAATGTTGGCGAGCCCGTTTCCGGTGATGTCGTTGGTGCCGAAGGACGCGCCCGGTGACGCTCTCCACGTCGGAGGCGATGTTGTCGCCCTCCTCAGCGGCGCCGCCCGGCGTGGTGTCGGCTCCGTCGTTTGCGAGCCCGTCCGCCATCGTCAGGACCATGGCGGTGGTCCGCCGGTCGTAGACGACATCGTCGGCCTCCGAGCCGCCGGAGATCTCGTCGGCGCCGTTGGGGCCGGTGATCGAGACCCCACCGAGGTCGCTGTCCTCGTAGAACCGGTCGAGCTCCGGCGTCCCCGAACTCGTCGTCGTCGCCCTGGCCCGCCGTAGAGGGTGTCGCCCTGGGGGCCGCCGTGCATCGTGTCGTTGTCATCCTGTCCGTAGAGGAGGTCGCCGGCGGGTCCTCCCGTGATCGTGTCGTTACCGCCGCCGCCCTCGAGCTGCCTTGTCTGGAAGACGCCGGAGTTATCGGCGATCGTGTCGCCGCCGGAGCCGCCCTTGACGATCTCGATGTCCGCATGGGCGTTGTCGTTCTCGGCCCCCGGCTGGCCGTCGTCGGCGACGCCGTCGAGGTCCACGGCCACGCCGACCGAGCGCTGGCCGTAGTCGAGCGTGTCGTACGGGACTGCCGCCGCCGACGAAGTCGTCGCTTCCGTTCGCGACGGCGTCCTCCTTGAAGATGTCCTGGCTGTTGCCGCCGTTCTCGGTGTCGTTGCCGGGGCCGCCGATGAGCGTGTCGGAGCTGTCGCCGCCGGTGAGCTGGTCGGTGGCCGGTCCACCGTCGAGCTGCGTCGCGGGCGCGATCGGGAAGGCGCCGCCGACGTCGGCGCTCGCGGCGCCGGAGATGACGTCCGGCCCGCCCAGACCCGAGATCTCGTAGAGCTCCGCACGAATCGTCGTGGTAGCGCCCCCCGCGGGGCCCGTGATGTCCGCGTCGTTGTCGCCGTTGGCGTTGATGCCGAGCGTCCCCAGCCTGAGCGTGTCGGCGGCGGCCGTTCCGCTCGATCGAGACGGTGTCCGGCTGCAACGTCGTCTCGTTGCCGGTCATCAGATCGATCTCGAGCTCGATCTCCGACGTCCCCGTGGCCTCGGCGGTTGCGCCGGGGGCGAATCCGCCGTTGGCGAGGTCGAGCCGCACTGCCTGCCTGCCGAGCGCGCCGGCCACGGTGATCTTGTCGGTGTTCGTGACGGTTGCGGTCCCGCATTGCACGCCGCCGACCTCGATCTGGCCGCCCGCCGTCCGCGCGATCGTGGCCGCCTCGTCGGGGCCGGTGGTGATCGTGGCCGAAACGGTTCCGGCGCTGAAGCTGCAATTGACAGCGGCACGCCACCCGTGCTCCGGCGAAGCAGCGCGACGCGAGGCGGCGCGGGTGCAACGAGGGGGCCCAAGCCGATGACGCGGGCTCGCGACGTTCGGGTCACTCCGGTCGCCCCCGTGCGATTCGATGACGGCCTCGGGTGATCCGGGATCGGTGAAGTGAGGTCGAGCTCGGCGCGGATCGACTCGAGCACGGGCGATCAGGCCTGGTGTACCCGGTGAAGCGATGCGCGGGGCCCCCGTTGGAGCTCACTTCGCCGCGGATCGACTCTCGATCGAGCTCGAGCTTCAGATTCAGGATTTCGCGACCGTTATCCATCCTCACTCGCAGTTGCTCAACTCGTTCTCCCCGAACCTCCGGCACAGGAGTCGGTCTGGCTGCGCCGTCAAGAACGGTCCGTCATCGTCCTAGCCGCCGCGCGAGCGAACCGGCGCCTCATGGTGGAGAAGGTCTTGTTCTCGACGTCGGTGACGGCGTCGATGTCCCAGCAGCCGATGAAGCACATGCGGTCGAGCTCGGCGGTGTCGGTGCCGGCGCCGCCGTTGACGGTGTCGCCGATCCCGTGCGCGTGGCGCGCAGGTAGTCGTCGTCGTTGTCGCCGAAGATGCTGTCCGTGCGGCGCCGCCCGAGACGTCGTCGGCGCCGTCGCCGCCGTGCAGGGTGTCGTCGCCGTCGTTGCCGTCGACGAAGTCGGCGGCGGACCCACCGTCGATGTTGTCGTTGCCGCTCTCGCCGCTGATCGTGTCGGTAGCGCCATGGCCGCGGATCGTGTCGGCGCCGTTGCGCCGGTGATGTTGTCGTTGCCGTCGACCTCGCCGGCGATGCCGTCGCCGTCGATTGTGTCGTCGCCATCGTTGCCGCGCAGGATGTCCGGACCGCCGCGGCCCTGGATCCCGTCGATGCCGCCGCCACCGTTGATCGTGTCCGTCGCGTTGCCCCAGCCGCCGATGAACTGCTCGTTGCCGGCGCTGCCGACGATCGTGTCGGCGGCGCGACCGGCAAACAGCTGCTCGACGTCGGTGCGCACAGTTGTCGTTCTCGGCCGCGCTCACGTCGCCGTCGTTGGCGACGTCGTCGAAGGTGAAGGAAAGCGGCGCGGTACGGTCGTCGTACGACGCTCTGTCGTAGCCGGCCCCGCCGGAGATGTCGTCGGCGCCGTTCGGGCCGAGTGTCAGGTCGAATAGAACGTCGTCGCCGTCGCCGCCCGTCCAGACGTCGTTGCCGTCGTCGGAGTAGAAGGCGTCGCCGCCCTGGCCGCCGAGCAACTGGTCATCGCCCGGACCGCCGTGAAGATCGTCGCCGATTGCTCGCCTCGTCGCCGCCGCGAAGCGTGTCGTTGCCGCCTTCGCCGAACAGCGAGTCGCGGCCGCCGCCGCCGTGGAACTCGATTGCCAGCGAGGCTTCCGTAGGCGAAGTCGTCGGCCGAGCCGAGGTAGGCGATCTCGATATCGGAGTGCACGTTGTCGATCTCGGTCGGGGCCCCGATCGCCGTCGTTGGCGTCGTCGAGGGTGATCCCGACCCAGCTCGTGCGGGCGCCGTAGTGGACCGTGTCGACGCCGGGCCCGCCGAAGAGGTCGTCGTTGCCGTCCTCGGCGGCGCCCCCCGAGGTCCCGGGTTGGGTGAGCAGATCGTTGCCACCGTCTCCCTGCTGGCTGTCGTTGCCGGCCTCGCCGTCGATCACGTCGACGCCCTCGCCGCCGCTCAAGACGTTCGCGTCGGGCGTCCCGTAAAGCGAGTCATTTCCGGCTCCACCCCTCACGTTCTCGACTCCAGCGACGGAGTCGTTCTCCCCCGCCGGATCGCCGTCGTTGGCGAGGCCGTCGCCCGCGCGGACCACCACGCTCGCCGTGCGCAGCTCGTAGGAGAGGAGGTCGACGCCGGCCGCGCCCGCGAAGGTGTCGCCGGCATTCGGGTTCGCGCCCTGGAGCATCGTGTCGTCGCCGTCGCCGGCGTCGAACTGGTTCGCGCCCTCGCCGTCGTCGAGCAGGTCGTTGCCGGGCCCGGCCCAGAGGAAGTCGCCATCGGCCTGGCCATAGAGGGCGTCGGGTCCGCCCTCTCCGAGCAGGTCGTCGCCGCCGGCGCCGCCGAGCAGGCGGTTGCCGTCGGCGTCGCCGACAAGGAAGTCGCTCGCTTGGCCGCCGGTGATGTCCTCGATATCTGAGTGCACGTTGTCACCCTCGCCGGCCTCGCCATCGTCGGCGAGGCCGTCGAGATCGACGTCGACCGCCGCCAGGCGCGAGGAATAGAGGACGCGATCGCGCACGCCTCCCTCGCCGCGAATGTCATCGGCGCCGATTCCGCCGTCGAGCGTGTCGTTGCCGTCACCGCCGAGGAGTCGATCGTCGCCGTTGACCCCCGTAGCGTGTCGTTGCCGGCGCCCGCCGGTCAGTGTTGTTGAGCGCGCTGGCGATTATCGAGTCCGATCCCGAGCCGCCGATCACCCGCTCGACGTCGGTACGCACGTCATCGGCCGCGCCGTCGACGCTCGAGCCGTCGTTAGCGATGTTGTTGATGGAGATCTTGAGAGCCTCGGTGCGCGTCGCGTAGGTGGCCAGATCGCTGCCGGCGCCGCCGGCGAGCAGGTCGGACTCGCTGCCGCCGTCGAGTACATCGTTGTCGTCGCCGCCCTGGAGGGTGTCACTGCCCTGCTGGCCGCGGAGGATGTCGGCGCCGGGTCCGGAGCGCAAGAGGTCGGCGCCGTCGCCGCCGGTTACAACGTCGTCGGTGGGCGTGCCCAGGATGACCTGATCGTCGCCGTCGCGGGTCGTTGACTGTGATTTCGCTGATCCCGGTCGCCGGGCAGACGGCGCGGGCGCCGACCACCGCACAACCACCGGCGCCGTCGCCGTCGGCAAGCGTCGCGCCCGGGTCGCGGACGACGAAGTCGGTGCCCGAGACGCTGACCGTGACGTCGTTTGCCTCACCGAGCGCCGCGAGGTAGGCGATCGTTGTTGTCGATTCGGAGACCGAGGAACCCTGCGCCGCGGCGGGCAGCGCCCCGGCCAGCGTCAGCGAGAGGCCAATCCACACCAGGGTCGCGCGATTACGCTCCATCGCCGTCGATGCTCGCCGAGCCGAGCTCGGGTTCGCATCGTGGCCCGCCACCAACATCACCACCAACATCGGCGTCAGGCCGGGTCCCGATCCTCCTCGCGGCCCGGCTCGAGAGCCGCGCCCAACTCATACCGCGACGAGATCTCGAGCTTTTGGTAGGTGTGGTGAAGATGGGCCTCGACGGCGCGCACGGTCACGAACA
>CAVSQT010000007.1:0-229816 GCA_963730145.1 uncultured Solirubrobacterales bacterium | reverse complement strand
TCAGACGTACCGGGTCGTCTCGGACTGACGTGCCCTGACGGCCGTTAAGTCGCCCAGCGGCCCGCGCAACCCCCCGGCTGGACCCACTCGGATCTCGGGTTAGACTCCCGCCATGAGGCACCCGGTCGGCTTAGCTTTCTCTCGCCGCTTCCGACTGATCGGAGCAGCATCTCTCCTCGTGGGCATCGTTGGTCTGCTGGCGGCTGCGCCGCCCGTGCTGGGCGATGAACAGGGACGCATCGGCGGTCGCGTCCTCGGCGGGCCCGACGGCTCTGCGCTTGCCGATGCCCGGGTCGCGCTGCACCGCTTCGAGCCCGCCACCGGCAACTGGGAGGAGCTCTCGGCACACGGACGAACGCCGACGGTCGGTACCGCTTCGCGGGGCTCGCCGCGGGTCGCTACCGGCTTTGCGCCGACTCGGGAGCTGGCATCTCCCCGACGGATCCCTTCGCGCTGTACCTGCCGCGTTGCTGGCGCGCCGCTCCGACGGTCGACTCGGCCGACGATGTCGTCGTCGATCCCGGCTCGGTCGTCGCAGGGCTGACGATCCGCCTCTTGGCTCGTGGGCGAATCCGCGGCCACGTCACCGACCCCGCGGGCGCTCCGGTGACCGGCGGCTATGCCCGGGTCTACTGGAAGGAGTCGGGTCGATGGGTCCGGGCCCGTGGGGGAGCTTCGACGAAGAGGGCGGCTACGAGCTGCGTCTCGACAACCAGCGTCTCCACCACGTCTGCTTTCACCCCTGGGACGGCGCTCAAGTCGCGCTCCAGTGTTGGAACGAGGCGCCGTCGCTGCCGAGCTCGACCGGAATCCGAGGTGTACGGCCGAACACCACGGTCGACGGGATCGACGCGCAGCTCGATCCCGCAGCCCGGATCGAGGGTCTGATCAGCGGCTACCCGACCGGCACCCAGGGCACGATCTCGATCACGGCCTTTCGCAAAGACGACGGCGAGTGGTGGGGAGCGGGGTGGAATCTGGTGGAGCCGTGGACGAGCCCCGCGCAATTCGAGATCGACAGCCTCCCGGCCGGTACGTATCGGGTGTGCTTCAGCTCCCAGGACTTCGAGTTCTATCCCGTGTTCGCCGATGAGTGCGTCGGTGGCACTCCGACACTGGAGACCGGGACCGACCTCGAGGTCATCGCCGGCGATACGACTTCCGGCGCTGACGTCGACCTCGGCTCAGCCAGCACGATCGACGGCAGAGTCGCAGGGATCGACGCACCGGTCCCGGTCCAGCTCCTGACCGCATCCGGCGAGCCGATCTTCCATCGTCTGACTCTGGCCGACGGGACCTACGGGTTCTCCGGGTTGCCCGACGGCTCGTACAAGCTCGCCTTCAATCGCGTCCCCGGTGAGACTCGTCTCGCGGCGCGCTTCTATCGGAACAAGTCCGAGCATGCCGGTGTCGGCAACGCGACCACAGTCGAGCTCGGAAACGGCGTCCTCGCCTCCGGGATCTCGAGCATCCTCGTCCCCGGCGGCTCGATCACCGGTCGTGTCGTCGACCCCGCCGGCGCGGGCGTACCCGGTTGCCAGGTGCGCGCTCATACGCCGGACGGCGCACTCGTGACGCGCTGGAGCGAAACGGACGGCGGCGGCTTGTTCGACGTCGGCGGCCTCACCACCGGCTCGTACCGCCTCTCGTCAGCGGCGGCACGTGTGGAACGGCCGCCGCCGACCTCCATTACGACGCCGGCGCGCCGTCGCGGCTGACGCAGAACGCCGCGCTCGCCGATCCCCTCACCGTAGTTCTCGGGGGGCCGACGGCAGTGAGCGGAGAACTCGTCATCACCCAGCTCCGGAATCTGGCACCCCCGTCGATCGCGGGGGAGGCGCATGTCGGAGAGCTGCTGAGCGCCGATCCCGGTACCTGGTCGGCCGCCGATGTCAACTTCTCCTACCGCTGGTACGCGGACGGGGCACACCTGCCCGGCGCGACCGGTCCCGTCTTTCACGCCAAGCATGGATCAGGTTGGCAGCGCGCATCCGCGTTCGGGTGACCGCCTCAAAGGCCGGCTACGCGAACGCCAACAGGACCTCCGACTCGACCGCACCCGTGGCGACCGGTCCCTGACAACGCTGTCGCGCCCTTTCGCGCTATACCCCCCCGGGGTGGCGAACTTCAGCACCGTTCCATCCCCGTCGCAGGTGTTGGAGAAGTCGATGGAGGCCCACGCGCAGCACGCCCACCACCACGAGATGCCGACCGGCGGTAACGCGCTCACCGGAGTGGCCGTCAGCGCGACCTTGCACTGTCTCACCGGCTGTGCGATCGGCGAGGTCGCCGGGATGGCCATCGGCACCGCGCTCGGGTTCTCGGATCTGGGCACGATCGCCCTGGCCGTCGCATTGGCGTTCCTGTTCGGCTACATGCTCACCAGCCTGCCTTTGCTTCGAGCGGGCTTCGCGATCGCGGCGGTGATTCCGATCGCGCTGGCATCGGACACGATCTCGATTGCGACGATGGAGATCGTCGACAACGCGATCATGCTGATCGTTCCCGGGGCGATGGAGGCGGGACTCGGCGATGCTCTCTTCTGGGGCGCGCGCTCATTTGCCCTCGCCGTTGCCTTCGTCTTGCACGGTCCCGGGTCAACCGCTACCTGATCGCGCGCGGCAAGGGCACCCGCCGTCCACAACACCGGTATTCACGGCGGACCCCCAACCCGGGTGGTCGGTGCAGCGGTGATCGTGGCTGCCGTCTCGGCACCACCGGTCTGCTGACCGAGGCGATCGGCGAGCAGGGCGCGGGTCACGAGACTTCGATGGGGATCGCGGACGGGTCCGACGACGCCGCCCATTCGGCCATGGCAACGACGGGGACCACGCGGCTGCACGACCCCGCCTGAGACGGTCCGCGGCGTTACGGTCGCGCATAACGGACTGAGGCTTCAACTCGATCGAGCCGAACTCCCCGGCACAGAAGGCGAACTCAGGTTCCGCGTCCTGGAACGGACGGAGCGCCCGTGACCGAGTTCGATCTCGACACACCAAGCGGGGACCACCTGATCGTGGTGCGCCGGGATCTGAGCGACTTTCAGCACCTGCATCCGGTGAGGCAGGACGATGGCACCTGGTCGACCCCGATCGAGCTGACACGCCGGTCTCTACCGCGTCTTTGCCGACTTCAACCACGACGGAGAAAGCGTGACGCTCGGCGCGGATCTGGCGGTCGACGGGCCGCCGAATACGAGGTCTTTCCTGTGCAGCAAACGGGACCGAAACCGCGTCTGGCTATGAGGTCGGAGTCGAAGGCGAGGTCGCGATTGCCCGGCAGGAAAGCGAGCTCGCGTTCAACGTCGTGCGCAGCGGCCGACGCATCGACGTAGAGCCGTACTTGGGCGGACGGGCACCTCGTCGCCTACGCGAGGGCGACCTTGCCTTCCCTTCATGTCCATCCGGTCGAAGACGAAGGAACCACCGACGACACAGGTGCCCACGGCGGGGTCGATTCGTTTCAAGACCGAGTTTCCTACTCCCGGTAACTCACCGGCTCTTCCTTCAGTTCAAGCACGGCGGCGAGGTTCACACTGCGGCATTCACGCGAGTAGCCGTGGATGGCGAGGTCGAGGGAGCGGGCGAGATCGAGTCCGACGCGCATTAGCGCGCTAGCTGCTGCCAAGCGCCCGTGTCCCAGCGGCGATTCGCTCGCGCTCCAAGGTCTGCTCCTGGGTCTCGGCTCGTTCGATCAGCCGGGCGAGGTCGAGGTCGGCGAGGGCGTCGTAGTCGCCGCGTACCTGCTGCAGGACCAGCCACAGGCCCTTCTTGCCCGCGACCCCGAGCCGTAGGCTCTCGAGCGCCATGAACACCCCCTGGTCGGGCTCGCCCGAGGTCGCGCCGCTGAACTTGACCCGGCTCGCCTTCTCGGCCATCCACCCGGTGACCTGCTTGACCGGGTTGCGAGACGTACCCATGCGCTCCATCAGCTCGAGCAGGATCTCGCGATCCTCCTCGATCTCCGCGGCGATCGTCGTCATCACGTCGCCCAGGGGCGTGCCCTCGCTCTGGTCGCGAATCTGCTCTGCGAGATCGCTGCCGAGCATCGCGCCACCGAGGTGATCGTTGAGATAGACGTCCATTGCCTTGTCTGCCATCGCTTGTCTCCAGTCGCTCGTCGCGGGGTCGATGGGAGCGGTACCCCGATCCCGGCGCGAGGAACGAGGCGACCGGAGGCGCGGGCGTCGGAGGGTCGGGTCAGCGAGGCGCTGAGATTTGGACGCTGACGCGATGGCTGAACGGTTGAGGGGGCTATAGACCCCTAAGGCTTCAGTGGTTGTCGAATCCGCCTCGCAGGGCCGCGGGCCCACCCTCACTGACTCGTTCGCGTAGCCAACCGCGCCCGAGGCGCCGCCCCACCTCGGCGCCTCGGCCATTCACACCGTCAGGCGGATTGCCAATCCTGCGAATAACGCAGCGAACCGGGCGTCGTCAGCAGCTCCCCGGTCTCCAGGAGCGTCTTCAGGCCCGAGAGGATCATCGGCCAGCCGCCGTAGAGCTCGTCGTTGGCGGTCTCGTCGAGCTCGTCGTGGGTGACCGTGAGCCGGCACGAATCGCCGACCGGCTCGATCTCCCAGGTGACCCGCGACTGTCCCTCGGCCTTGACCTCGTCGCTCCACAGCGCCGTCATCGTCTGGACCAGCCGGCGCGGCGGATCGACCTCCACGTTCTCGCCTTCGCTGATCGCCACGCCCGCCTCGACGTGAGCCGCCTCGTACCCCGACCCAGGCGTCCAGTCCGAGTCGACGCCCACCCCGAACGAGTACTTGCTGCGCATCTCGCGGTCGGTGATCGCCTCCCACAAACGCTCCGGCGTCGTCTTGATGTAGATCTCGTAGACCTTCTCCATCATTCCTCCTCGATTGTCTTCTTGAGCCCGCTGAGCGCTGCCACCCAGGGCTCGGCGTATTTGCTCACCCAGCGGTCGTGGATGAGCCGGATCGGGACGGGGTTGAGAAAATGCAGCTTCTCGCGACCGCGCTTCTTCGTCGTCACCAGGCCTGCCTGCTCGAGCACCTTCAGGTGCTTCATGACCCCGAAGCGAGTCATCGGCAGCCGCCGCTCGAGCGCGCTGAGCGATTGCCCGTCCTGCTCGAACAGCTCGTCGAGCAGGCCACGGCGCGTCGGGTCGGCAAGCGCCTTGAACACCACGTCCATGGCCGGAGACTATACGTGACCATTTAGTCACATGTCAAGGCCCGGAGCATGGATCTGCGTCGAAGCGGGGGATCCCGATATAGATGGGGCGACCAAGGCGGCCGCAAGACGACGCGAAGGAGGCAGAGCGATGGAGCTACCCGAGATCGTCAGCGAAGAGGAATGGAAGCGGTCCCACGACGCGCTGCTGGCGAAGGAGAAGGCGGCCACGAGAGCCCGCGACGACCTCGCCGCCGAGCGCCGCCGCCAGCCGATGATGGAGTTCTCCCCGGACTTCGAGTTCGAAGGACCCGACGGAGTGGTCAAGTTGACCGACCTCTTCGACGGGCGCCGCCAGCTGCTGCTCTACCACTTCTGGTTTCCGCCGGATGGCGATCCGTGCGGCGGCTGCTCCATGTTCACGGACCAGATCAGCCCGCTTGCTCACATGAACGCGCGCGATACGTCTTTCGCGCTCGTCTCGACCGCGCCCCAGACCGAGATCGAGCGGTTCAAGGCCCGCATGGACTGGGAGATCCCCTGGTACACGGTGATCGGCGACGGCTTCCAGAAGGCGTGCGGGACGAGCGAGTACTTCGCGCTCGACGTCTTCCTGCGCGACGGCGAGCGCGTCTTTCTCACCTACGCGACCACCGGCCGCGGCGTCGAGGCGCTCGGCAGCGTCTGGACGTTCCTCGACCTGACGCCGCTTGGCCGCCAAGAGGAGTGGGAGGACACGCCGCCCGGCCGGCCGCAGACCCCGCCCTACGGGTGGTGGCGACTGCACGACGAGTACGAGCCCGACCACGGTCACCGGCCGGCGTCATCAGAACCGCAGAGCGACGAACAGGAGGCACGGCAATGACCACCGACACCCCGCTGATAACCGGCACCGATTTCATCACCCTGGGAACGAGGGACTTCGACGCCGCGGTGGAGTTCTACGGAAACGTGCTCGGCCTGCGCCAGTCGGTGCGCTGGGGCGAGATGCCGGGCGCGGAGTTCGAGACCGGCAACCTGACGATCGCGGTGATGGAGTCGGAGGCGTTCGGGCTCGAGTTCCGCGCTCACACTCATCCGGTCGAGCTGCGCGTCGACGATGTCGAGGCCGCCCGGGCCGAGCTCGAATCGCGCGGCGTCGAGTTCGAGGCGGACACGCTCGACTCCGGCGTTTGCCACCAGGCGTTCTTCCGAGGATCCGGACGGCAACGCCCTGGCAATCCACCATCGCTATGCGCCGCGCCCGCCGGCGGCCTGAAGAGCGGCCGGCGTGAGAAGGTACCGGTACCAGAGATCCCGACCGAGGAGGAGCAAATGTCAGATAGCGTCTATCGCGTCACCGAAGTCGTCGGTGTCAGCACGGAGTCGTGGGAGCAGGCTGCCGCGAACGCCGTCGAGGTGGTTGGCCAGTCGGTGCGCGAGCTGCGGATCGCCGAGGTGGTCCGCCAGGACGTGACGATCGAGGACGGCAAGATCTCCGGATTTCGCGTTCGCCTCGGTGTCTCGTTCAAGTACGACAAGGAGTAAGCAGCGACGACAGGGGCGTTGGGTTGATCCCAGCGCCGCCGTCCCTCGCGTCAGCGGCCAGGGCGCCCGATTACCGCTCGAGCCGCGTCGATCGGCCTGCCGAGACGCTGGGCGACCCGGTAGCGACGGCCTGAGATAACCCGCTCGAGGTGGCTGCGCAGCGCGCCGTTCTCGCCCGTCAGGTTCCCGTTTTCGTTCCTCAGCCGCTCGTTCTCGTTGCGCAGCAAGGCGCTCTCTCCCTCCGCGATCGCGACCCTCGTGCTCACCTCCCATTGCACGCGAACCAAGCGCGCCACCGTTTCCAGCGGCGTCGGATCCGCAACCGGCGCCGGCTCGAGCCGTGCGACAAGCTCCATCAGTTCGGCCACATGCCTGCGAGTCGAATGGTGAGCGATCGCGAGATGTCGATTCTGATAGCCCATGTTGGCGTCGTAGCGGCGAAGGTCGTCGCGAAGGCGAGCAGCGTCGATCGCTTCGACGTGATTCGCTCTCGTGAATGCACGCGCCTCGATCTCGCCATAGTTGCCGGGTGTGATCCACCCGCCGACACCGGTATTGCCGAACACATAGGCAGCACGCTGCATCGCCATCGCCTCGATCACGCAGCGCCCGATTCCCACCACGGCGTCGACGTCGGCGATCTCGGTCTCAGGTGTCCGGCTCACCCGACCACCTCTGCCGACGTGTCTGAGCTCGAGCCCGAGCTGCTTGCAAGCCTCGGCGACGATGTCGTGGTCGCGCGTGCCGGGCACCCAATGGTTGCCGAGCAGGAGGACGCGCCTGAGCTTCGCGGCGGGCTCGCCCCGCTCCCCGAAGCGCTCGAGGTCGACCGGCTGGCGCAGGCGGATCACCTCACCGGTAAAGGCGAGAGCCTCGGCCATACGGCGCGTGGCGTCGTTCATGGTCACGATGCCGTGGTAGGCGCCCGGTACCTGCGGCGGGCGCTGCGGCAAGAACGGCCCCGAGTGGGCGATGTAGATGCGGATCGCGCTCGGGTAGCGCGCGGCCATTTCGGCGCAGCTCTCGCCGTCCTGGGTGATCACGACCTGCGACTCGTGGGGCAGCTTTTCGGGCGCGCAGAGCGTTCGCAGCCCGCGCTCGCGCGCAAGCTGGGTCGCTTGCGAGGTGGCCGGTCCGTAGAGGTCGACATCGTGTCCGAGCCGCTCGAGCTCGGTGGCGATCGTCAGCAGATACGTCTCGCTGCCGCCCATAGCCGGCCAGGGTTGGTTGACGAGGAGCAGGCGCATTTGTCGCCGGCGACGATATCGGGGTGTCGCGAGCAACCGCTCGTCCGGCTCGTGCGCCAAAACTGGTGAGTCAGACGAGCGCTTCGCCAACCATCGGCGTTGCTACGAGCTGGCTAACTGCTACGGCGGAAAGGCTACGCGTTCTTGGCTTGCCAGAAGGCGATCTGGCCGCCAGCCGGCGCGCCGACGACGCTGCGCCAGCCCGTCGGGCCTTCGCGCGGCTCGAGCAACACCGAGGCACCGAGTCCGCCCGCCCGCTCGGTCGCCGCGCAGATGTCCGCGACCTCGACGTAGGGCAGCCACAGCGGCCGGTGTGTCTCGCACTCGACGATGCCACCGCCGAAGCCATCGCCGATGTCGAGCGACAGATACGAGTTCGTCCCGACGTTGATGCGCTCGGGATGCCACCCGCAAAGCTCGGCGTAGAACTCGCTCGCAGCGGGAAGGTTGACGGTGTGCAACTCGAGATGAACGACTGGATTTGCGGTTCTCGGCGTCATTGTCCTGTTCTAACGACCGCCGAAGCGGGCAGAACTAATCGCCGCAGCGATGAGTTCATGCCGCTCGCCCGGTCTACCCTGAAGCAGTCATGAGTCGCCGCATCCACCCACGCATCTCCCCGCGAGCAGGCGCTGGTCGTCGATGCTCAAGCGGGCGACGAGAGCGCCTACGCTCAGCTCGTCGAGTCCTACCGCGGTGAGCTTCACGCCCACTGCTATCGGATGCTCGGCTCGGTGCACGATGCCGAGGATGCGCTGCAGGAGACGTTCCTGCGGGCGTGGCGAGCGATCGGCAAGTTCGAAGGACGAAGCTCATTGCGTTCCTGGCTCTACCGGATCGCCACCAACACCTCGCTGAACCAGATCGAAAAGCGCCCGAAGCGCGTTCTGCCGGTCGACTACGGCCCTGCGGCCGACCCGCACGAGGGCCCGCGCGAGCCCCTGGTCGAGTCGGTGTGGATCGAGCCCTATGCCGACGAGCAGCTCGGCCTCGAGGATGGGTTGGCCGGCCCAGAGGCCCGTTACGAGCAGCGCGAGAGCGTCGAGCTCGCGTTCATCGCCGCCCTGCAGCATCTGCCGGCCAACCAGCGCGCGGTGCTGATCCTGCGCGAGGTGCTCGGCTTCTCGGCCAAGGAGTCCGCCGAGACGCTCGAGACGACGACGGCGTCGGTCAACAGCGCCCTGCAGCGCGCCCGCGCGACCGTCGAGGATCGCCTGCCCGGATCAAAGCCAGCAGGCGACGCTGCGCTCGCTTGGCGACGAACGGGTGCGCGAGATCGTCGACGAATACGTCGATGCCTGGCAGCGCTCCGATGTCGACGCCGTCGTCGCGATGCTGACCGAGGACGCCGCCTTCACGATGCCCCCGATGAGCACTTGGTTCGGCGGTCGCGAGCAGATCGCGACATTTCTCGCCGGCTTCCCGCTTTCGGGCAAATGGCGCTGGCGGCCGCTCAAGGTCCAGGCCAATGGTCAGCCGGCGCTCGCCTTCTACAGCTGGGACGACGACGAGGGTCGCTACCTGCCGTTCGCGCTCAACGTGCTCACGCTTCGCGGCGAGAAGATCAGCGAGATCGATGCCTTCATCACCCGCTCCACCGAGGACCCCCGACCGGAGGTTCTCGAGCGGATGCCCGAGCAGCCGTTCGAGCGATCACGCCTCGCCGCCGCCTTCGAGAACCTGAAGCTGCCCGCCCACCTGGACTGACCGACAAGGAGAGAACATGGGAAACCCAGTGGTGCATTTCGAGGTCATCGGCAAGGACGCTGAGAAGCTGCACAGCTACTACTCCGACTCTTCGGCTGGGAGATCGACGCCGACAATCCGATGAAGTACGGGATGGTGGCGCGCGAGGACAACACCAACTCGGACGGCATCGGCATCGGCGGCGGCGTCGCCGGCTACGAGGGCCAGGACAGCCTCGTCACCTTCTACGTCGAGGTGCCCGACGTCGAGGCGGCCCTCGTCAAGGCCGAGAGCCTCGGAGGCAGCAGGCGATTCGGACCCGAGAGATCATGGAAGGGGTGGTGCTCGGCCACTTCGCCGATCCCGAGGGACATGTCATCGGATTGGTCGAGTCCGCTTGACCCGCTAGCGCGGGTTGGCGACGAGCGCGTCTGAATCGCGGCCCGACTCGGACGCGATCAGGATCGCGCCCTCGCCGGTGACGTAGGCCTCCTCGCCGTGCTGAACGACGTCCATGCCCAGCGCCTCTTCACGCGGCGTCGCGCGCAAGGGCGTGAACACCCCGATCAGGCGGAGCAGCGCGTAGGTGACGAGGAACGCATACGCGGGCACCACCGCCACCGCCAGCGCCTGCGAGCCGAGCTGGCCGAGGTCGCCGTAGACGAAGCCGTCGGCGACGTCGTTCCAGGCGAGCTGGGCGAAGAAGCCGATGAAGAGGATGCCCGTCAAGCCGGCGATTCCGTGCGCCGCGAGCACGTCGAGGGTCTCGTCGACTCGCGTCCGCGGTCGTAGCACGATCACCGCGTAGCTCGGCAGCGCCGCCAGCGCTCCCAGCGCCATCGCCCAGCCGGGGCTGATGAATCCGCCCGCGGGGGTGATCGCGACGCAGCCGACGATGATCGCCGTCGCCGCCCCGATCGCGGTCACCTGCCGCCCGCGCCAGAGATCGAGCAGAAACCAGACGAGCAGGGTGCACGCCGGCGTCAGCAAGCGTGTTGGTGAAGGCGAGCACGCTGGCGTTGCCCGCGGCGAAACCGCTGCCGCCGTTGAAGCCGAACCAGCCGAACCACAGCAGGCCGGCGCCGAGCAGGACGTAGATCGCGTTGTGCGGCAGCAGCGCCTGGCGCCCGTAGTCCTTGCGGCTGCCGACGACGAGCGCCGCCGCCAGCGCTGAGAAGCCCGAGCCCATCTCGACCGGGATCCCCCCGGCGAAGTCGAGCGTGCCGCCCTCCTGCAGCCAGCCGCCGCCAAAGGCCCAGTGCGCCAGGACCGCATAAACGAGGATCGACCACAGCGCCGCGAAGACGAGGAAGGGGCCGAAGCGCATGCGTTCGACGACGGCGCCGGAGACGAGCGCGACGGTGATGATGCAGAACGTCGCCTGGAAAGCCATGAACAGCAGATGCGGGATCGTGGTCCCGTCGCGCGGCTCGAACGAGACCCCGTTCAGAAACGCGTGATCGAGCCCGCCGATCAGGGAGCCGGCGCCGTCGAAGGCGAGCGAGTAGCCCACCAGCGCCCACATCACGGTGGCCACGGCGAGCGCCGCCACGCACATCATGAACGTGTTCAGCGTGTTCTTGGCGCGCACGAGCCCGGCGTAGAAGAGACCGAGAGCCGGCGTCATCAGCAGCACGAGGGCGGTCGCGGCGAGCATCCACGCCGTATCGCCGGTGTCCACCTTCGCGCTCAGCACCACGTCGACGGCCGCGTTCATTTGTCGACCGGCGTGACCGCGCCGTGATCGGTTTCGCCGGTGCGGATGCGCACGGCCTGTTCGAGGCCGACGACGAAGATCTTGCCGTCGCCGACCTCGCCCGTGCGCGCGCCTTCGCGAAGGGCTTCGATCGTCGTCGTAACGAACTCGTCGGAAACGGCGATCTCGAAGCGCACCTTCTCGGACAGCCCCATCTTCACCGTCGTGCCGCGGTAGGTCTCGACGCGGTCGAGCTCGCCTCCGTGTCCTTGCACGCGACTGATCGAGACCCCGCGGATCTCAGCGCGATAGAGCGACTCCAAGACATCGTTCGCCTTCTCCGGGCGAACGATCCCGATTACGAGCTTCACGGCTTCTCCCTCTCTGCCGACGTCGAGCGGAAGCGAGCCTAGACCCGCCCCCGGCGTCAACTCGGTCGCGCGCCCGGCGTAGGCTTGCGCGATGACCGACGAAGCCCCTGGCCAAGCAGCGGTCGAGCTGAGGTTGAACGGGTCGCGCGGGATCGAGGAGGCCGCCGGTGCGGTGGTGCGTTCGGTTGCCTCGGCGGCCGGGGTGGAGCCGGCGCGCGTTACCCGGCTGCGCGCCGTCGTCGAGGAGCTCGTGCGCGAGGCCCGACAGCGGCCGCGGGCAAGCGACGGCGACGATGTCATCGTCCGCGTCAGCTCGGCGGACGGCCGGCTGCAGGTCGAGGTCGCCGATCTGGCGCTGCCGGTGTCGGCGGCCGAGTCGCGGCGAGCGCCGTCGCGACGTCTCGCCGCGATCGGATTCGTCGACGAGCTCCACATCGGTGCGCACGGGCGCTCGGGAAACGTCGCGCGCTGCGCCGTGCGCATCGAGCCGCCCGAAGGACACGCCGGCGCCGAGCAGCTGCTCGACGAGCATGCCGCCGTCGCATCCGACGCCGACGCCGCCGGGCTCGAGATCCGCGCGATGACTCCCGCCGAGGCGACGGGGCTCGTCCGCTGCGTCTATCGCTGTTACGGCTACTCCTACAAGGACTCGATGCTGTACGAGCCGCGCCACATCGCAGCCGCGCTGCGCAAGGGTCGAATGAGCTCGGTCGTCGCCGTCGCGCCTGACGGCGACATCGTCGGTCATTGCGCGCTGTTCACCGAGCGCGACGACGATCCCGTGCCCGAGATGGGCAAGCTCGTCGTCGATCCGCGCTATCGCGGCCATCACCTCGGCACAAAGCTGGCCGAGGTGCGCCGGGCGCTCGCCGAGGAGCAAGGCCTGGTCGGTTGCTGGGCCGAGGCGGTGACCAACCATCCCGCCAGCCAGCGCGAGCTGATCGGGCTCGGCGCCGCCGAGGTCGGGCTGCTGATCGGCGGGTCTCCAGCCGACGTCGCCATGACCGGTTTCGAGAACTCGAATCAGGGCCGGCGAACGTTGCTGGTCACCTACACATCGCTTCGCCGCGCTGAGGCCAAGGCGATCCATGTGCCGCAGAGACACGCCGAGTTGCTCGCACGGCTCGCGAACCGGCTTGGGCTCCAGCGTTCGATCTCGACCGAGCCAAGCGAGGGCTCGGGCAAGGCCCAGATCTCGACCTCCGTCGCACCCGAGAGCGGTCTCGCCCACCTGCGAGTCGAGAGCACCGGCGCCGACGTGATCGCCCGAGTCGCCGACGCTCTCGACGGTCTCGATGCCTTCGACCTCGGCACCGTCTTGCTCGACGTTTCGCTGAGCGAGCCGTCCAGCGCCGCCACGATCGCGATGCTGGAGCCGCTGGGCTTCACTTTCGCAGCCTGGATGCCGGAGTTCCTCCCCTCCGGCGACGCGCTGCGCCTACAGCGCGTCGGTGGCCATCCCGTCGACACCGACCACGTCGTCTGCGCCCGCCCCGAGGGCGAGGCGGTGCGCGACTACGTCGTCGACGAGTGGCGCCGAGTGCGGCGCGGGAGTGTCGGCTCGGCGTGAGGCGGCCTTGTCGCTGGTCGCGTTGGCGACGCTCGTGCTGATCGCCGGCGGCTGCGGCGACTCTGGAGAAGAGCCGGCGGGTTCGACCTCGACGACATCGTCGACCTCGACCACTGAGTCGACCGAAGGATCACGAGGCGGCGCCCCGAGCGAGGGCTCGGCAACCGGCCCGAGCGACTCGATCGAGCTCTACTTCCTCGCCGGTGAGCAGTTCGCCAAGGTGAAGCGCGAGGTTCCCGCGGCCGGGGACGAGCTCGAGAGGGCAGCGCGAGCACTGATCGAGGGACCGATCGCCGCCGACTCGAGCGATCGGTTCGAGCCTCAGACGCAGATCCCGGATGCAGTCGAGCTCGAGCAGGTCGCCGTCGCCGGCGACGGCACCGCGACCGTGCGCTTCTCCGCCGGGTTCACGGAAGGCATCCCGGCCGACCCGGCTGCCCGCAGCGAGCGCGAGGAGATGGATCTCAGCGCCCGTCTCGGCCAGGTCACGTACACGTTGACCCAGTTCGACGAGGTCGAGGCCGTCGACGTGGTCTCGGGGGGCAAGACCGTCGCGCCCCCGTCCAAGCGCGGCGAACCGGCCCTCGAGCGTGCCGACTTCGCCAAGCCGGGGACAGGCCCCGAGCGCACGTCGCGCCCGCGCGGCTCCAAGAGCGCCGGCACGCGTGCGATCCAACAGCGATTGGCAAAGCTTCGCTATCTGCCGCGAGGCGCCGTCGACGGGATCGAGGGCTATCGCACACAGCAGGCCGTGATCGCCTTTCAATCGTGGCGCGGGCTCGCGCGCGACGGCATCGTCGGCCCGGCAACGTCCGCGGCACTGGCCCGCGCGAGCAGACCGAAGCCCAAGCGCGGCGGACCCGCGCGCCGAATCGAGGTCTATCGCGAGAAGGGCGTGGCGCTGCTGATCGAGGGCGGCAAGGTCAAGCGCGCGATCCACGTCTCCACAGGCGCGCCGGGGACCGAGACGCCCTCAGGCACCTACTCGGTCTTTCGCAAGGAGCTGCGCTCGTGGTCGGTGCCGTTTCGCACCTGGCTGCCGTACGCCTCCTACTTCAACCAGGGCATCGCCTTCCACGAGTACCCGGACGTGCCGACCTTCCCGGCCTCTCACGGTTGCGTGCGAGTGCCCGCGCCCGAGGCCAAGGGCGTGTATCGGTTTGCCACCGTCGGTACCGCGGTGGTCGTCATCTAGCCGCCGGCGGTCGCGGCGCAGACTCAGCCGGTGAGCTTGAAGTAGCCGGTGTTCTCCTCGTCGTCACGCGTCTTTTCGAGCTCGCCGGCCTGGCGCGCCTGGCGAAAGCCCTTCTTGATGTCCTGCTTTTCGACGCCCAGCTTCTCAGCCAGGTCGCCGCGCGAGAACTCGTCCTTGCCCAGTTCGCGGGCCGCGGTCAGCACCTGTTCTGCGGTGATCTCAGCCATTCCTCGATCTTTCTTTCGGGTTCTGCGCCGAGTCTAGGCACTACCGAGGGCCGGTGAGGCTCTCGGGCTCGAAGGCGACGGTGCGGTCGCGACCTTCGCGCTTGGCGACGTAGAGCGCCCCGTCGGCGGCTCGGAAGAGGTCGTGCAGGTTGACACCCGCATCGTCGGTGCAGGCGACGCCACAACTCGCCGTCAGGGGCACGGAGTAGGAGGCGAACTCGGAGCCGATCGCGGTCCGAATTCGCTCGGCTACCTGGCTCGCGCGCTCGCGGTTCGTATCGGGAAGGATCACGCCGAACTCCTCGCCTCCGAGCCTCGTCACGGCATCGATCGAACGGACGGCGCCGACGATCGCCGCCGCGACCCGGCGCAGCGCTGCGTCTCCCTCCTCGTGGCCGAGCTTGTCGTTTACCTCCTTGAAGCGGTCGAGATCGCAAACGACGAGCGAGAGCGGGCGCCCGTGGCGCTCGGCGCGCTCGATCTCCATCTTGAAGCGCTCGTCGAAGTCTCGCCGGTTGCCGATCGCCGTCACCGGATCGGTGTGCGCCTGAGCAGCGAAGCCCGAGGCGATGCGCTCGACCCGGGCCACCAGCAGCCCGATGATCGCGCCCGTGGTGCCGATCGTCGCGCAGGCGACGATGAGCAGGCTGGCCGCGTACGGAGCGTCGCCGGCGATCAGCACCGTGCCGTAGACGACGGCGGCGAACAGGGCCTGAAGCGCGGCGTTGCGACGGCTGAAGAAGAGAAAGGACACCAACACGATCCAGACGAAGAAGAGGCCATAGATCCCCTCGGCGCCATCCGAGGCCGCGGCCGTCGCCGCGCCGATCATGAGCGTGCCGAGAGCCAGCATGGCCTGAAAGAACCAGCTCGGAAGCTGGTCGTAGACGACGAAGCAGACGGCTCCGAGCAGCAAGGCGGCGACGATGAGCATCGCCAGTGCGAAATCACTCCCCTCCGTTCCTCGGCCGACCACGAGCATCGTCAGGCCGAGGACCCCGCCGGCCCAGTAGAGGGTGCCGAAGGTGCGTGCGATCAGGCCCGTGTCCAGCGAGATCAGCGTCTGCGGCCGAATACCCTCACGCCATGTGATCCGGTCGATCAGCGGCGGGTCGGCGAGCAGCTCGCGCAGTCCGCGACGCAATCCGTGCCCGGCTTGAGGGTCGTTCACCATGAGCCGCCGCCGCCGCCGCCCGAGAAGCCGCCGCCCGCCGCCCGAGAAGCCGCCGCCACCGCCGCCGCTGGAGGCTGGAGGCGAGACCTGGGAGGCAAAGCCGGAGCTGAACGTGGAGCCGTCGAACGCGCTGCCGTCGAAGGAGCCGAGCAAGACGAACGAGCTCCAATGGCCACCGGAGCTCGCCGACACCGCCACCGGCTCGGGAATGCGCCCGGAGGCGATCATTCGCTCCGCGGTGCCGAAGGCGACGCCGTAGACGAGGATTCGCTTCCACAGCTCCAAGGTCGCCGGTGGGTCGTCGGACAGTCGCGGGAAATCCTTCGTCCAATGCGCGAACGCGCGCCAGCGGGCCTTGCGCTCCCCGTGGGCGGCCACGAGGCGCTTCAGGTGCGTGCGCGGGAAGGTGGCGACGGCGATCAGCACCACCAGGCCGATCGCGGCGGCCGGCGGAAAGCGGTCGTTGACGGAGACGTCGGCGAGCGAGACGACGGCGAACCCGACGGCGAGCGCGAGCGCGAGCATCCAGCGAGCACCGTTGAGATCGCGATCCCATTCGAGCTCGCCGCGCTCGACGTCGTCGAGCTTCGCCGTCATCTCCTCCCAGCGCCCGCGCCAGAGCTCGGAGTGAGCGGGGATCTTGTCCTTCATCTCGCTCATCGCCACAGTCTGGCCGTCGAGCAGTTGATCGAAGAAGGCGAGCACCTCGCGCTCATGCTCGGCGAGCGCATCGGTTGCGGGGCGATCATCCGCAGCGGTCAGCGTCAGATCGAGCTTCTCCTTCTCGGTGGTCGTCGTGGCGGTTTCATAGAAGCCGCGATCGACGAGATCGAGCAGCGTTGCGAGGACCGTGTCGTCGCTGTCGCCGCCTTCGTGGGCGAGCGCGTAGGCAAGCGCGGGCCCGGCATCGTCGGGAGGCTCGGCGAGGTATTCGGGCGCCGATGCCGGGCGTTCGCGAGCAACGTAGGCCAAGATCGCCAGGCCGAGCGCGGCGAGCGCCGCGAGCACGAGGGACAGCAGCAGGGCATGGTCTGCGATCCAGCGCTTGGCCCGGTTGAAGAACGAGTTGTAGCTCTCGTCGAGCTCCTCTTCCTCGGCGAGGATCTTCTCGAGACCGTCGCCGGCGACCGAGCGCGCGCCCGCGATCGAGCGGCCCGGGCTGCGCGGGATCGTCACCCGCATCTCGACCCCGGTGTTGCTGTTTACGTCCGACGCCTCCAGAGTTGCGATGCCGTCGCCTCGCACTGTCTCACCCTCGACGCTTCGCGGGTGTCCCCAGACCCGGTACGGACTGATCGTCCGGGTCGAGTGCGGGATCCGTGACGCTGGCCGTCAGCTGGTCGAGCTCGAAGTCCCACTGATCGCCCCACACGGTCCAGCCGAGATCGAGGACGTCGTCGTAGGCGACGACCGCACCTCGCACCCGGTAGCTGAGCTCGAAGGTGCGCAGCTCGTCGGTCGCCCGGTAGTGCCAGACGATCCGGGCCCCCGACCCGATCCGCTGGGCCCCGTAGCGGTCGGGGAGGTCGAAGCTGCCGAGCGTCGTATTGCCACCGGGCTCGTAGCGGCGCCCGTCCTCGCTGACCGAGACGTTCGAGATCTCCTCGCCGTGGCGAAAGACGATGTCGCGGTAGGAGCCCTCGAAATGCCCCTTGTAGTCGAACGTGAGCTCCTCGGTGACGAGCAGGCTCGAGTCCTTTGCGAGTCGCATGCTGACGTCGGCGTTGACGATGTCGGCGCTGTCGGCATGCGCCGGGGCGGCGCCGGCCAGCGAGGTGATCGCGACGGTGGCGATCAAGGAGGCGAGGGCTCGAGCGCTCATCAGGCGCCGTTTCCGGGCGCGAGGCTGACCGCCGGAGCCTGCTCGGCTGCGGCGGGCGCGTCGAAGAAGTCCTTGGCGTCGAAGCCGAAGAGACGAGCGATGATCACAGCGGGGAAGATCTGAATCGCGGTGTTGTAGGTCTCGACCGTGTCGTTGTAGACGCGACGGGTGATCGCGATCTGATCCTCGGTCTCTCGAGAGCTCGCGCTGAAGCTCGGCGAAGTTGTCGCTCGCCTCGAGCTGCGGGTAGGCCTCGGCGACGACGAGCAGGCCGTCCACCGCTCGGCCGAGAGTCGACTTCGGCAGCGGCGCGTCTGGGCGGGCCCTGGGCCGCGACGGCGGCGCTGCGCGCCTCGCTGACGTTCTCGAAGGTCGTGCGCTCGTGACTTGCGTAGCCCTTGACCGATTCGACGAGGTTCGGAATCAGATCGTGGCGCCGGCGCAGCGCGACATCGATCTGCGCCCAGCTGTTGTCGGTCGCCAGGCGCTTTGCGACGAGGCGGTTGTAGGTCAGCCAGACGAACGCCACCACGGCCAGCACAACGACGATCGCGATCAGCACCCCCAGGCTCATCGGCCGCGACCTTAGCCTGAGGCGTTTCCTCGTCGCTGCGGGGTTGCATCTGGCCGTCTGGTACCCATTGCGGGAATATGGCCCTGCTCGCTGCCGAGAAGCGTCGGCGCAAGACCCCCGCCCGGGTGCGCCTGATCCGCGCCGAGGAGAATGAGCGCGTTCCCGCGACGGGCGCCGTCGGCTCGGTCCAGGAGGCCGAGGTGACGATGCCCGGCGAGCTGCGTCGAGCGAGCTCTGGAAGCCCGAGTACCTCGAGCGCCTGGCGCGCTCCTACTGGCGCTACCTCAACCGGGCGACGCTCGGCCTGATCCGCGTCGTCTACACCGACGAACGCGCGCGCCGCCGTGCTGCTCACCCGCCGCCTGCCGCTGCTCAGCTTCCACGCGCCCGAGTACGAGACCTCGGCCGAGCAGCGGCTGCGTCACCTGGCGCATCGAGCGCGGCCTGCTGGTCGCCCGCGAGGGCCGCGACGCCGGCTTCCTGCGGATCGAGGTCGAGCGCACGCGACCGCGCGCCGAGTCGGAGGCGGGACGTCAGCGAGGAGGTCCTCAGCGTCCACCTCGAGGTCCGCAACTTCTACCCGCTGGCTGCGCGGCGGCGGGCGCTTCGCGCGCTTCGGCGCCTGGCTCTACGCGCAGACCCAGCTGCGCATCCACGTGCTCGTCTGCAACGCCTTCCTGCGCTCGCTGGCGCGGCTCGACCTGCCGCCGTCGCGGGTCGGCGCTCGCGGGCGAGATCGGCGCGGGCGCCGTTTGACCGCGGCGGGGAAGATCGACGATGAGCTCGCGGCGCATCCTCGTCACCGGCGCGACCGGCTTCATCGGCGGGCTGCTGGCCCGTCGCCTGCTCGACGACGGCTATCACGTCCGCTGCCTGGTCCGCGACCCGGAGCTGCCGACGCCGCGCGTCGCGCTCGCCGACGCCGGCTGCGAGCTGGCCGTCGCCGACCTGACCCGTCCCGACGGGCTCGCCGCAGGCGCTCGCGGGCATCGATGTCGCCTACTTCCTCGTCCACATGATCGGCGGCGGCGAGGACTACCCGGCGATCGAGCGCGCCGCCGCGGCTCGCTTCGGCAGGGCCGCGCAAGGCCGCGGGCGTGGCGCGAATGATCTACCTCGGCGGCCTCGGCGACGATGGCGGCTCGAAGCATCTCGCGCCCGCCACGAGGCGGCGGCCGCGCTCGCCGCGCGAGGGACCGCCGCTGACCTACTTCCGCGCCGCGATGGTCGATCGGGCCCGGCAGCGAGTCCTACGAGCTCCTGCGGGCGATCGTCGAGCGGCTGCCGGTGCTGCCGGCGCCCGACTGGCTCGAGACACGAGACCCAGCCGATCGGCGCCGACGACGTCGTCGACTACCTGCGCGAGGCGCTCGACGTCGAGGAGTCGGTCGGGCGCGAGATCCAGATCGGCGGGCCGCAGGTGCTCAGCCACCTCGAGCTGGTCGACGAGATGGCGGCGGCGCTCGGGCGGCGAGCCGCCGCGGCGGATCGCGATGTCGGCCGAGATCGCCCGCCCGGCGACGGTCGCGGCCGGCGCCGCCGCGGTCACCCAGGGCCGACCCGAGGTCGCCGCCGAGATCAGCCTCGGCCTGACCACGCCCACGGTCGTCACCGACCCCAGCGGCGCCGAGCTGTTCAACGGTGCGCCCGCGCCGCCTCGACGCCGTGCTCGCCGAGGCCGTCGACGACGCCGCGGCTGATGCCGATGAGCCGCAGGTTCGCGAGTCGATCGTCCTGGCGGCCGACCCCGCAGGAGGTCTGGGACACGGTCATGGACCCGATCGCGGCTCGAGCGCTGGGTCACGACCCACGACTCGGTCGAGGACGTCGAGCCGGGCCCGGTCGACGAGGGCGATTAGTTCACCCAGAAGCTGCGCCTGGCCGGCAAGTCGTTCAAGGTCGAATGGTGGGTGGTCGAGACCGACGAGCCGCGCGCTGGCGCGCTGGGAGGGCGACGGCCCGGCCGGTTCGACCGCCAACGTCGTGCTACCGGCTGCCGAGCGAGGACGGCGGCACCCGCTTCGACTACGAGAACGAGTTCGCGCTTCCCGGCGGCGCGCTCGGCAAGGCGGCCGGCGGCCTGCTCTCCGCGGCTCCGGGCAGGCGCGAGGCGCGCCGCTCGCTCGAGCGCCTGCGGACGTTGCTCGAGAGCGACGCTAGCCGGCGCTCGCGCACGCGCCGCGCAGGAGCGAGCAGCGGGAAGAGCAGGACCGAGAGCATCCCGGCGCCGACGAGCGCGACCGCCTCCTCCTCTCGCATCGTCGCCGGTGTCGAGGCCGATCTCGGTGATCGCGACCAGCAGCGGCAGCGCCGCGGCCGAGAAGCAGGGCGAGCGGCACGGCGGTCGGTCGGTCTCGAGCTCGTCGTCGGTAGAGCAGCAGCGCCGGCAGGCCGCGGACGAGCAGGAAGAGCAGCGCGAAGCCGGGCACCAGAGCGAGCGCCGCGGGGCTCGCGAGCAGGGCGTCGAGGTCGAAGTCCATCCCCGTCGAGATGAAGAAGACCGGGATCAGGAAGCCGTAGCCGACGGCGTCGAGCTTGGCCTCGAACTCGCCGCGACTCGGTGCCGCCGCGGATCACGAAACCGACGACGATCCCGGCCGCGAAGGCGCCGAGGATGACGTCGAGGCCGAACTCCGAGGCGAGCACGGCAAGGCCGACGATCAGCAGCAGCGAGAGGCGGACCGCGAGCTGGCCGCTCGTGCCCATCGTCGTCTCGATCAGGCGCACGACGCGCTTCGGCGGCGCTTGCAGTGGCGACCAAGGTCACGCAGCACCGACGACCGCAGCGAAGACGAACAGCAGCGCCGTGCGCCACGGCTCGCCGGCCTCGAGGGCGAGGATGATCGAGACGACACCACCGGGCCGAACTCGCCGATCGCGCCGGCTCCGACGACGTAGTTGCCGAAGCGCTCGCTCGAGGATGCCGGCGTCGCGCAGGATCGGCATCAGCGTTCCGAGCGCGGTTGTCGTCAGCGCCAGCCCGACCAGGATCGGCGCGTCGATCACGCCGCAGAGCCACAGCAGCGACCGGCGACGGCGAGCGCCGAGCGCGAGCGAGAGCAGCCCAGCCGACGACGCCGAGCCGCAGCGGCACGCCGCGGATCCGCTCGAACTCGATCTCGATGCCGGCGAGGAAGAAGAGGAAGGCGAGCCCGAAGGTCGAGAGCGCCTCGATGAAGTCGTCGGTGTCGGCGAGGCCGAGCACCTGCGGCCCGACGATGATCCCGAGCACGATCTCGGCGACGACGATCGGCACCCGCACGCGGCGCGAGAGGTCGGCGAGAAGCGGCGAGGCCGCCGCCACCGCCACGACCACGAAGATGTCCTCGCGATTGATCTCCATGCGGTCGCGAGCCTATTCGCCCCTTGACCGAGGACCTGGGCCGCAACAGCGTGACGAGCACCGAGCTCGGCTGTTCGCGCTAGGAGGATCGCGAGTGGGATGGCCTCCGTCAGCACCTCGCAGCCGTCGTCGCCGATCAGGACGTTCTGCTCGAGGCGGACGCCACCGAAGTCGCGCATCTGGTCGACGCGGTTCCAGACCACGTCGTCGCGGCCGCGGGCGCGGGCGAGTAGCGCCGGCACGACGTAGATGCCTGGCTCGACCGTCCAGGCCTGGCGCGGGGCGAGTGAGATGTCGACGCGCAACCGCGGCAGTCCGGGCACGGGCTCCCGCGCATCGTCGGACGCTGGGCCCGCATCGCGGACACCGAGTCCAACCATGTGGCCGACGCCATGAGGGAAGAAGAGCGTCACGGCGCCGCTGTCGACGAGCGACTCGCGGTCGCCACGCAGAACGCCCAACTCGACGAGGCCGTCCGCGATGACGAGCGCTGCGACACGGTGGACGTCTCGCCACTCGACGTCCGGGCCGGCACGCGGCGATCGCGGCCTCGCCGGCCTGTCGCACGGTCTCGAAGACGAGCGCCTGCTCGGGCGTAAAGACGCCGCCGACCGCGTACGTTCGGGTGACGTCGCTGGCGTAACCGCGAAACTCGGCGCCCGCGTCGACGAGAAGCAGTTCGCCTTCGCGCAGCGCGCGCGCCGTTCGGCGAAAAGTGCAGGACGGCGGCATGGTCGCCCGCCGCGACGATCGTCTCGAACGCGAGGAAGTCGCCGCCGTTACGCAGAAACGCTGCCTCGAGCGCCACCTGCAGCTCGCGCTCGCTGCGGCCGGGCTCGATCAGCGCCACGAGCTCCGCGAAGCCCGCCTGCGTCGCCTTGGCGGCGACTCGCATCCGCTCCACCTCGACCTCGTCCTTCGGCCGCCGGACGCGGATCAGCGCGTCACGCAGCTCGGTGTCGGGCTCCGGAGTCACGCCGAGCCGGCGCACGGGCCGGCCTCGCAGGAACGCCTCGAGCTCGTCGAGCGGACGCGTCCCCTCTGGCACGCCTTCACGGTCTTGCTCGAGCCCCGTCCACAGCAGCTCCTCGGCGGTGACCGGCGCGACGAACTCGATCCAGCCTTCGCCGGGGTCGAACGCGAGCACGCCGCCTGGGCGTTCGCGGTCGGTCAGGTACAGGTACTCCGAGTGCGCGCGAAATGGGTAGGTCCGGTCGCCGCGCCCGGGGACCGGGATCTCGTCGCCGGCCGCGACGAGCACGACACCGTCGCGAAGCGTCCCACGCGCCCGCGGTCGCCATCCGGCGCCGTTCGAGCACGTCACGCGCGATCGCCATCTCCCGATCGCTGGTCACTCTGGCCCTCTGTGGCCGTACCGATCGACCAGCGATCTGCTGCGAGGCGGCTCAGCGGATGTGGACGCCCGAGATCGCTCGGGAGATGACCAGGCGCTGGATTTCGGCGGTGCCCTCGAAGATGTCGTAGATCTTCGCGTCGCGGTGCATGCGCTCGACCGGGAACTCGCGCGTGTAGCCGTTGCCGCCGAGGATCTGCATCGCGCGCTCGGTCACCCAGACAGCGGTCTCGCCGGACTTGAGCTTCGACATCGAGCCCTCGGCGTTCTCGAACTTCTGTCCCGTGCGGCCCATCCAGGCGGCGCGCCAGACCAGCAGACGGCAGGCGTCGATCTCCATCTTCATGTCGGCGAGGGTGAAGGCGATCGCCTGGTTCTCGATGATCGCCTTGCCGAACTGGTTGCGCTCCTTGGCGTATTCGAGCGCGACCTCGTATGCGCCGCGGGCGATGCCGACGGCCTGGGCGCCGACGGTCGGGCGCGAGGCCTCGAAGGTCTGCATCGCGGCCTGCGACTTGGACTTCTTGCCCTCGCGCACCCGGGCGAGGCGCTCGTCGAGCTTCTCCTTGCCGCCGAGCAGACATGAGCCGGGCACGCGGCAGTCGTCGAGGTGGACGTCGGCGGTGTGCGAGGCGCGCAGGCCGTGCTTCTTGACCTTTGCGCCCTGCTCGCAGCCCTTCGTGCCCGGAGGGATCACGAACGCGGCATGGCCGCGCGAGCCGAGCTCGCGGTCGACCGAGGCGATGACGACGTGGACCTTGGCGATGCCGCCGTTGGTCGCCCACGCCTTCTGGCCGTTGATCACCCACTCGTCGCTTGCCTCGTCGTACTTGGCGACGGTGCGGATCGCCGAAACGTCGGAGCCGGCGTCGGGCTCGGAGGCACAGAACGCGGCGACCTCGGGATCGGACTCGCTGCCGAAGCACTGCGGAATCCACTCGCCGATCTGCTCACCCGTGCCCTGGCCGAAGATCGCGGCCACCGCGAGCGAGGTGCCCATGATCGACATGCCGATGCCCGCGTCGCCCCAGAACAGCTCCTCGTTGACGATCGGAAGTTGCAGGCCCGAGGGATCGGCGAAGAACTGGGCGATGCCCTCGAAGCCGTAGAGGCCGATCTTCGCGGCCTCCTGGATCACCGGCCACGGCGTTTCCTCGCGCTCGTCCCACTCCGAGGCGGCGGGGCGTACGACGTCGGCGGCGAAGCCGTGGACCCAGTCGCGGATGTCCTTTTGGTCCTGGGACAGCTCGAGCGTGAAGGCGGGAGCGTCGTCGGTGTCGGGAGCTTCGGCGGTGGCGAGCAGATCCTCGACCTCGGCGACGTCGCTGGCTTCGGCTGTGGTCGGGTTCATGTTCTCTTGTTCCTCCGAGGATTGAACGAGGTTTCTACTGCGGGTAGGAAAATGCTACCATAAGTAGGAATGTCGGTGCCGCACACCCAGCAGCCGCGTAAACGCGCCGCCCATCTCGGGCCCGAACGGCGCCGGCCACTGGTGCTCGACACCGCATACAAGCTCTTTCTCGAGCACGGGTACGAGGGAACATCGATGGCCGCGGTCGCCGCCGCCGCTGGTGTCTCCAAGCCCGTCGTCTACGACTGTTACGCCTCCAAGGACGAGCTCTTCAGCGCGATGCTCGACCGCGAGGAGGAGCGGATCATCGGCGAGACCCAGCAGGCGCTGCAGACCAGCGGCGGCGTCGGCGATCCGGAGGGCACGCTGATCCGCGGTTATCAGGGATTTCTGCAGGCGGTCGCCGATTCACCGGCGACCTACCGCGTCGTCTTTCTCGGCGAAGGCGGCTCGAACGAGGCGGTCGCGGCGCGAATCGAGCGCGGTCTCGAACGCCAGGCTCAGGCCGCGGCGGCGATCGCCCGCACCTGGGTCGACCGCTTCTCCTCGCTCGACGGCGAGCAGGCCGATGCCTCCGCGGCGCTGCTCGGCCAGATGATCGTCGGGCTCGCCGAGGTCGGGGCGCGAACGCTGCTGCGCGACCCGCAGCGATGGACGCCGACGAGCCTGGGCGAGAAGCTCGGGCGCATGGCCTGGGCAGCCCGGGCAGCGATCTGAACGCTGCACGGCCATATGTAACATCAACGCGAGACAGGGTAAGAAACCGAGATGGTCAAGAGACAGGAAATCGAGCTTCACGGCCACCGCGTCTGCTTTCGCTACGGAGGCGAAGGACCGGTCGTCGTCCTCATCCACGGGATCACCGGGCGCGCGGCACAGTGGGAGCACACGCTGGCCGAGCTCGAGAGCTCCTACACGGTGCTCGCGCCGGACCTGCTCGGCCACGGCGAGTCCGCCAAGCCGCGCGGCGACTACTCGCTCGGCGCCTACGCCAGCGGCGTGCGCGACATCCTCCTCGCCCTCGGCCACGAGCGCGCCACCATCGTCGGTCACTCGCTCGGCGGCGGCATCGCGATGCAGTTCGCCTACCAGTTCCCCGAGCGCTGCGAGCGCCTCGCGCTCGTCTCCAGCGGCGGCCTCGGACGCGAGGTGCACCCGATCCTTCGCGCCGCCACCCTGCCCGGCTCGGAGCTGGTGCTGCCGCTGCTGGCCCATGCTCGTGTGCTGGCGGCAGGAGAGGCGGTCGGGCGACTGCTCGGCAAGCTCAAGCTCGAGACCGGCCCCGACCTGGCCGAGGTCGCGGTCGGGTACTCGTCGCTCAACGACGCCGACGCGCGCCACGCTTTCATCCAGACGATGCGCGCCGTCCTCGACGCCGGCGGCCAGCGTGTCAGCGCCATGGATCGCCTCTACCTCGCCGACGCGCTGCCGTCGCTGATCGTCTGGGGGGCCAACGACCCGATCATCCCCGTCGAGCACGGCCTCGCCGCGCACAAGGCGATGCCCGGGAGCCGCTTCGAGGTCTTCGATGACGTCGGGCACTTCCCCCAGCTCGAGCGCCCGCGCGAGTTCTCCGACCTGATGCGCGAGTGGATGCAGACCACCGACGCTGCCGACATCGACACCACCGAGATCCGCGAGCAGCTGGTCGAGCGCGCGGGCGGGGATCTGCTCGCTGCCTGAACGCAAGCAGCGGCGAGGTCGTCGTAACGACCTCGCCGCTCGTGTGCCTGTTGCTCGATCGCCGCTAGTAGACCTTGACCTCGACCTCGGCGACCTCGTCGACGTCCCAGCAGAAGACGAAGCAGCTGCGGTCGATCTCGGCGGCATCGCTGCCGGCGCCGCCGTTGACGACGTCCTCGACCGAGTCCTTGGCCCGCAGGTAGTCGCCGTCGTCGTCGCCGTAGACGCCGTCGGCGCCACCGCCGCCGTCGACGTCGTCGGAGTCGTCGCCACCGTGCAGGGTGTCGTCGCCCTCCTGGCCGTCGATCTCGTCGTTGTCGGGCCCGCCGTCGACGTTGTCGTTGCCGTAGTAGCCGCGGATCGTGTCGGTCCCGCCCTCGCCGAGGATGCGATCGTCGCCGCTGCCTCCGTCGATGTCGTCACCGCCATGGACGTCGCCGGCGATATCGAAGGCGTAGTCGCCGTTGATGTAATCGTTGCCGTCCTCGCCGCGCAGCGCGTCGGCTCCGCCGCGGCCCTGAATGTGGTCGGCGCCGCCACGACCGTTGATCGTGTCCGCGGCGTTGCCCCAGCCGCCGATGATCTCGTTCGGGCCGTCGCTGCCGACCAGGGTGTCGACCTCGCGGCCGCCGAAGAGCTGTTCGACGTCGGACCTGACGTTGTCGCCTTCGCCGCTCGCGGCGCCGTCGTTGGCGATGTCGTCGAGGACGATCATCAGACGCACGACTCGCTCGTCGTACCAGATCATGTCGTAGCCGCCACCGCCTGAGATGTCGTCGGCCCCGTTTGCCTGCTGCGACTGGTCGAAGAGGTAATCGCCGCCGTCGCCACCGCTCCAGCTGTCGTTGCCGTCGTCGGAGTAGAGGTAATCGACCCCGGCGCCGGCGAGCAGCTGGTCGTCGCCGGTGCCACCGTGCAGGGAGTCGCCGTTGCCGGACTCGTCGCCACCGCGCAGGATGTCGTTGCCGTCGTTGCCGTAGAGCGAGTCGCGGCCGCCGTGGCCGATCAGCTCGTTGTCGCCGGCGTTGCCGTAGGCGACGTCATCGCCACCGGTGAGGATCACGCGCTCGAGATCCGAGCGGGTGTTGTCGCTTTCGGCCGGGCCCATGTCGCCGTCGTCGGCGACGTCGTCGAGGCTGACGCGGACTCGCTCGATCCGCGGCTCGTAGGACACCGTGTCGACGCCGAGGCCGCCGCTGAGGTCGTCGCTGCCGTCGTCGAAAGCGATCTCGCCGTCTCCCGCGCCCCATTGAGCGATGAAGTCGTCGCCCGAGCCGCCTTGCTCGACGTCCTCACCGCCGGCGCCCTCGAGCGTGTCGTTGCCGTCGCTGCCGTAGAGCGCGTCGTTGTCGTTGCCGCCGTTGATCATCGTCTCGTCGCCGGCGCCGCCGTCGAGCACGTCCGCGCCCTGATAGGCGATCAGGCGGTCGGCGCCGTCGCCGCCGAGAATCCGGTTCGCGCCGCCGGTTCCGTCGAGACGGTCGGCGCCGCTGCCGCCGGTGAGGTTCTCGATCGCGTGAACGTGGTCGGCTTCCGAGGCGCCGGCATCGCCGTCGTTGGGGGTGCTGTCGTACGCGGTAACCGTGACGCCCGCCGTGCGGCGCTCATAGGAGACGGTGTCGACTCCGTCGCCGCCGTTGATGTCGTCGCCGGCGTTCGGGCTCGCGCCCTGGAGCAGGAGGTCGTCGCCTTCGGAGCCGTCGAAGCGATTCGCGCCCTCGCCGTCGTCGAGCAGGTCGTTGCCCGGGCCCGCCGCCAGCACGTCGCCGTCAGCCTGGCCATACAGCGAATCGGGACCGTCGCCGCCGTTGAGGCTGTCGGCGCCGGCGCCGCCCTAAGGCGATTGGCGTCGCCGTCGCCGATCAGCTCGTCGTTCGCTTGCCCGCCGACGAGGTCCTCGACGTCGAGGTGCACGTTGTCGAGCTCGCCGGCCTCACCGTCGTCTGCGACGTCATCGAGATCGGCCACCACCGCGCCGGTGCGCGAGCTGTACAGGCGCGGTCGCGCGCTCCGCTCTCGCCCCGGATATCGTCTGCGCCCAGCCCGCCGTCGAGGCGTCATTGCCTTCGCCGCCGAACAGCCGGTCGTTGCCGGAGGCCGCGCAGGACGCGCCCGCACGGTGGATGCCAGGAGTTGCCGGTCAGCTGGTCGCCGTCGGCGCCGCCGAGATCCGCTCGACATCGGCACGTACGTTGTCGCGGACACCGGAGCCGTCGAGCGCGGAGCCGTCATCGGCGAGGTTGTTGAGCTTGACCACGATCGGCTCGGTCCGCTGCCGATAGCTGACGACGTCCGATCCCGTGCCTCCACTGAGCACGTCGGCCTCGGCGCCGCCGTCGAGGGTGTCGTTCTCCGTGCCCCCCTGGAGCGTGTCGGCGCCCGCCTCACCGAAGAGCTGGTCGACGCCGGCATCGGTGCGAAGCAGATCGGCCCCGCTGCCACCGGTGAGTCGATCGTCGGTCGGCGTGGTCACAATCACCTGGTCGTCGCCGTCGCCGGCGCGCACCGACGACCTTCACGGTCGCCGGGCACCGGGCCCGGCGGTGACCAAGACGCACCCGCCGGCCCATCGCCGTCGGTGATCGTGGCGCCCGAGTCGCGGACCACGTAGGCGCCGCCGGACTCGAAGACCGAGACGACGTTGGTCTCGCCCGCCTTCGCGGTCAAGCTCAGGGTGGAGCCATCGCTCGCCACCGTGGCGGCCGAGGCCCCCGCGGGGACGAGGCCGGCGACAGCCAAGGCCGCGCCCACGAGCGCGGTTGAGAGCGCTGCGGCTCTGCGCGCGTTATCGATCGAGGCGCCGAGGGCGCTGAAACGTGACTGAAGAGAGCGATCGTCGAGAGGATTCATCTTGCTTTCCTGCGGGTCGGGATCGAATGCACCCCGATGCTCACCCAGCAAGCAGCCCCTGTCATCGGGGTGATCCCCAAGGCCCGTCCCCAAAGTCTCGGGGGCAACCCCGAGACCGCTGCTTCAGCGCCGGCGGCGCGACCCGTCGCGAGCCTGCATCCGCTCGAGCTCCTTGCCCATGCGGTGCTCGACTGCGTCGGTCATCGCCAGCTGGAACATCGCCAGCAAGGCGTCGGAGGCGAGCGGGCGCAGGCGCTCGAGCGCCTCGCGCACCTTGGGCAGGTCGTGCTCGGGCCGGCCCTCGTCCTCGAACGGCTTCCAGATCTGCTTGATGAAGAGGTCGACGAAGGTGCGGGCGACGGCGTCGGACTGCTTTCGCAGCTCGCGGGCGATGTCGAGCGCCGTCTCGGTCGGGATCCCCAGCGATCGCAGCTCCTCGCTGGCTCGGCCCAGCCGCGGGCTCAGCTCCTCGTAGTTGCCGTCGCCGATCGGGCGCATGATCCCCAGCTTCTCGGCGCGGCGAAGCATCTCGCCGGCCTTGTCGCCGGCGTCGGCAAAGCGCTCGGCGAGCTCCTCGGCGCTGACGACCTGCGGCTGCTCGTCTTCGAACGGCGCCTTGACCGCGCGGGTGAAGCGCAGCACCTCCTCGCTCGAGCCGCCGGCGCTGTCGAGCAGCCGGCTGATCGCCTCGAGCTTGAAGCCGTCGGCCTGAAGCTCGCGGATGAGCTCGATCCGAGCAGCGTGCGCAGGCCCGTAGAAGCCGGTGCGCCCGCGGACGTCGGGGGGCGGGAGCAGACCGCGCGATTGGTGGGCGCGGATGTTGCGCACCGTCATCCGCGTTCGCCGCGCGAGCTCGTCGATCGTCAGCTGGTCGGTGCCGGCGTCGCTCATGCGCGCGAGTCTACGCCCGGTCATGGCTCATCGCCCGATGTGAGATTGCGCCGAAAGTCTCCGACCGACGCGCGCTAGGCGGGCGACGACGCCCGGGCGCGCGGGCTGAGCTCTCGCGCCCCCGCCGCAGCCAAGATCAAGCCCGCAATCAGCGGCGCGATCACCAGCGTCCAGGAGATCGCGTTGGCGGCGAAGTCCCAGTAGGGATCGCTGACCTGCGAGTGCCACGACGGGGCCAGGTGGATCGCGACGATGCCGAGCGTCGTCGAGAGCCCGGCGATGATCGCGGCCAACGGCGCCTGCGGGCGCCGCATCACCGCAAGCACGGTCGCGATCGCGACGATCGTGAAGCCGAGCACGGCGACGATCGAGCCCGTGGCGGGGAGCTCGCGCGTGGGCTGGTTGACGGCGTGATCGACGGTGTGGGCGATCAACAGCGCGAACAGCACCAGATTGGTCTTGGCGAGCGTGGTCATCGTCTCGAACCCAAGCTACGAACTCGGGGCACGGTCCGGATTATCCGCCACTCGCGCCCGTCGCAAGATCGTCGCGGCTGCGGTCGTCCAAGAGATGGCGCAGCTCGGGTTCGCCCTCCTCGCCGACGATGCAGATCGTGCCCGGCCAGTAGGGGCTGCGCGAGGCGGTGCTCGCAAGCATCGTCGGCGAATACAGCCAGCTGCCGGTGTTCCACAGACAGCTGTCTCCGTTCGATGCCGCCCATCCCGGCTCGTCGCCGAGCGGGCCGCGACGGTGGGTGTGGCCGAAGATCACATGCTCGGCTTCGATGCCGAGCCGCTCGATCACCTCGCGCATCGCCGCCAGTCCGGCGCGGGTGATCGCCCCGGGGGAGAGATCGGAGCGAACGGGCCCGAGGCCGAGCCGGTTGGCGAGGCCGACGGCGCCAGGCACCGCGACCGAGCCGAGCAGCCAGCCTCGAAGCTTGGCGCCCGCGGTGTCGCCGGCCCCGACCGCGTTCCAGATCCGCGCCGACGGGTTGCCGGTGCCGCGCTCTCCGCCGGCGCCCTGGGCAAGCGCGAACAACAGCGCGTACACCGGAGACTGAGCGTGCTCGTAGGTGACCGGGTCGATCCGCCCCGCGCGCTCCTCGGGAGTGTCCGTGGGGGGCTCGAGCGGATCAGGTCCGCTCGGGCGAACGCCCAGCAGGCGCTCGACCGCGGCGACACCGAGGCGCTCGAACGTGGGGACGGTGAGGTGGCGGTCGAGGTAGTGGCCGTGGGTCGCGTAGACATCGTCGCGCAGCCAGATCCCCGGATAGGCGATCTCGATCGAGGCGCCGGAGAGCTCGCGAACCAGCGTCGCCAGAGGCGTCGCCTCGGACTCGACGCGCTGCTCGAGCCCGAGCGGTGGCTCGCCCTCGAGCAGGCGTCGCTCGAGCCAGGACTCGACGAGATGATGGTCGTGGTTGCCGGGGACGACGATCAGCTCCCCTTCGGGCACGGCCTCGGTCAGCTCGCGCAGAAATGGCTCGGCGAGCGCGAACGCCTCATCGATCGGGCGGTCGCGCAGCTCGATCAGATCGCCGAGCAGGACGACGCGGTCGCTCGGTTCGAGCGCCTCGAACAGCGCCGCGCGAAACGCCGCTCGGCGCAGCAGGTCGCCGCCTCCGCCGGCGCCGAGATGAAGGTCGGAGATGACGACGGCGCGCATCGGCCAATCCTCGCAGGCGCGGCCCCGGTTCCGACCGTCGCGCCCGCGACGATGGGTAGATGACAACCCCGCCCCCGGAGGAACCTCCCCGCCGCGGCCGTGCACCCTTTCCGGCGCGACTGCTCGGGATCGGTGCCCGCAGCGCCGAGCGTGTCGCCGCGGCGACCGGGATCGACGACGCCGTCGAATCGGCGACGGAGGAGGCGATCGTCCGCGCGCTCGAAAGCCCGGCTGTCGAGCGCGCGATCATCCGCGTGCTCGAAAGCGACGCCGCGCAGGAGTCGTTCGAGCGAACCCTGACGAGCCCCGCTGTCGAGCGTGCTGCCGTCAAGATGCTCGACTCCCAGCTCGTCGATCGCGTCTGGGACCAGCTCCTGGACTCCGACGAGGTGCAGAGGCTGATCGAGCGCATCGCGGAGGCGCCCGAGGTGCGCGCCGCGATCACCTCTCAGGGCGTCGGCCTGATCGAGGACATCGGCCGCGGAATCCGCGAGGTCGCCGACAGAGTGGACATCGCCATCGCCCACGTTCTCGAGCGGGTGCTCGGAACCAAGGCGGCCCCGGCGAGCGAAAAGGTCCACGTCGGCCTCTTCACCCGCGCCGTCGGCGCCTTCCTCGACGGGCTGCTGCTCAACCTGAGCTTTCTCGCCGTCTCGGCCCTTTTCGGGATCACGATCGGCGGGGTGATCGGCGACAACGAGGATCCCACCGCAGCCGGGCTCGTGCTCGGAGGCACCCTGTGGGTCGTGTCCGGCGCCGTCTACCTGACCACCTTCTGGGCCCTCGCCGGGCAGACGATCGGCATGCGCCTGCTCTCGATTCGACTCGATGCAGGAGGGCAGCGAAAGATCGGTGCCCGCCGCGCCTTCCGGCGCTTGATCGGGACCGTGCTCTCGATCCTCAGCCTCGGCATCGGCTTCGCCATGATCGCCTTCGATCCCCACCGGCGCTCGCTCGCCGATCGCTTTGCCGGCACCGAGGTGATCGAAGCCGACGACGTCGGGCCCGCCCGCGTCTCCGCCAAAGCCGGCTGAGCGCCCGTCTATAGACTCGCGAGCATGCCCGACGGGGGAGATTCGCAGGTCGCGATGAGCGAGATCGCGGTCGAGAACCCGGCGACCGGCGAGACGATCGCGACGGTTCCCGAGCTCTCAGGCGATCAGGTTCGAGCCATGGTCGCCGACGCCCGTGCCGCCCAGCCCGCCTGGGCCGCGGCCGGCTTCGACGCCCGCGCGGCTGTCCTGATCGCGGCGCGGGGCTGGCTCGTCGCCAACGCCGAGCGCGTCGTCACCACGATCTGCGCCGAGACGGGCCGGCCCGCCGACGAGACCCAGTTCGCCGAGCTCTCCTACGGGCTCGCGGCGCTGGAGTTCTGGGCAAAGCAGGCGCCCGTCTACCTCGCCGATGAGGAGATCGAGTCGGCATCGCCGTTCGTTCGCGGCCGCAAGCTGGCGGTCCGATATGCCCCGCTCGGCGTCGTCGGCGTGATCGGACCTTGGAACTATCCGCTCAACAACTCGTTCGGCGATTGCATTCCCGCGCTCGCGGCGGGCAACGCCGTCGTGCTCAAGCCCTCCGAGGTGACGCCGCTGACCTCGCTCGTGCTGGCCGAGATGCTCACCGACTGCGGCCTCCCCGATGGCGTCTTTCAGATCGCCACCGGCCGCGGCGAGACCGGCGCCGCGCTGGTCGACGAGGTCGATTTCGTCATGTTCACCGGCTCGGTCGCCACCGGCAAGAAGGTGATGGCCCAGGCGGCGCAGACGCTGACGCCGGTCAGCCTCGAGCTCGGCGGCAAGGACCCGATGGTGATCCTCGCCGACGCCGACCTCGAGCGCGCGGCCAACGCCGCGGTCTCCTACGGCCTCAACAACTCCGGGCAGGTCTGCATCTCGGTCGAGCGCATCTACGTCGAGGACCCCGTTCACGACGATTTCCTCGAGCGCCTGACCGCCAAGGTCGAGTCCCTGCGCCAGGGCCCGCCCGGCGCCCCGGGCAGCGTCGACGTCGGCGCGATCATCTTCCCGCCGCAGCTCGAGCTGATCGAAGCCCACGTCGCCGACGCCGTCGACAAGGGCGCCCGCATCGTCACCGGCGGTGAGCGGGGCCCCGAACCCGGGCGCTTCTATCGCCCCACGGTGCTCGCCGACGTCGATCACTCGATGCTGTGCATGACGGAGGAGACCTTTGGCCCGACGTTGCCGGTGATGCGGGTTCGCGACGCCGAGCAGGCGGTCGAGCTCGCCAACGACGGCCCCTACGGCCTTCAGGCGTCGGTCTGGACCCGCGACGAGGTTCGCGGCGAGGAGATCGCCCGGCGCATCGAGGCCGGCGTCGCCTGCGTCAACGACGCCCAGGTCAACTACGCCGCGCTGGAGCTGCCGATGGGCGGCTGGAAGGCCTCCGGCCTCGGCTCACGCCACGGGCCCGACGGGATTCGCAAGTACACCAAGCGCCAGTCGCTGATGATCACGCCCGGCTACGCACCGGCCCGCGACCCACACCACTTTCCCTACAGCGCCGAGGTCAGCCAGACGATCGGCGAGATGTTCGCGGTGCTCGCTACGAGCACGCTGTTCGACGACGCTCAGCGCGCCACCCTGTCGGCTCTGTGCGACACGTTCATCCCCGCGCTCGAGGTGCCGGCGGGCGACGAGGGGGCTCGCGGCTTCTGGGCCCGCGCAGCCAGCCACGGCGCCGTCGCCGAGGCGCTCGAGGTCGCTCTGATTCAGGCGGAGATCACCGAGGAGCAGGCGATCGGGCTGCGCGCGCTGCTCGACGGCCTCGCCGAGGCAGGGATGTCGAAGACGACGCCGCTCGAGCTGCGCGAGCAGATCGTCCATGGGTTCAGCGACCAGAGCCCGGACGCGTTGGCGGGCTTGACGACGATCCGTGGCATCGCCGGCTCGATCTTCTACGCCCTGCCCGACCTCGGCACCGGGCAGAACCCGACCTGGGAGACGATCGGCTATCCGGGGCCGCTGTCGCCGCCTCCGCTGGAGCGAGAGCGACCGCTTCGCATCCGCAAGCCGGCCATGGCGCAGGAGACGATCGACGCCGATGTCTGCATCGTCGGCTCGGGCGCAGGCGGCGGCGTCATCGCCGGCGAGCTCGCGGCGGCGGGAAAGTCCGTTTGCGTGCTCGAGGCCGGCGGCTACTTCGACGACCGCGACTTCGATCAGTACGAGCTCGCCGCCTACCAGCGCTCCTATCTCAACGGCGGCCCGTTCCCGACCGCCGACGGGCAGGTATCGATCGTCGCCGGAGCCGGCGTCGGCGGCGGCACGACGATCAACTGGACCAACTGCCTTCGGACTCATCAATGGGTGCGCGAGGAGTGGGCGCGAGAGCACGGCCTCGAGGGGCTCGACGGACCTGATTTCGACGCCCATCTCGACGCCGTCAGCGAGCGGATCATGGTCAACGGCGAGTGCTCGGACCTCTCGGGTCCGCACGAGCGCCTGCGCGACGCGTGCGAGAAGCTGGGTCACGACTTCCGCGCGACCCTGCGCAACACGGACCCGGCCAAATACGACCCGGCCAGCGCCGCATATCTCGGCTTCGGCGACCAATCCGGCTCCAAGCAGTCGACCGCGAAGACCTACCTCCTCGATGCCCAGGCACACGGCGCCGAGATCCTCGCCGGCTGTCGCGCCGAGCGCGTGCTCGTCGACAACGGCCGAGCGGCCGGTGTCGAAGCCGTGTGGGTGGACCCCGAGGGCGACAACGGGGCGGTGACCCGGCTGACCGTGAACGCGCCGATCGTCGTCGTCGCCTGCGGCTCGATCGAGTCGCCGGCGCTGCTGTTGCGATCGCAGATCGGCGGCCCCGCCACCGGCGATTTCCTGCGCCTGCACCCGACGGCGGCCGTCACGGCCTACTACGACGAGCCGCAGAACTGGAATTGGGGACCGCCGCAAGCGGCGCTCTCGCACGCGTTCGAGGACACAGGCGATGGCCACGGCTTCCTGCTCGAGGGCGCACAGGCGACGACCGGCCTCTTTGCCGGCGCGCTTCCGTGGCGCTCCGGCGCCGACCACAAGCGCCGCATGCGCCGCTGGAGCAATTCGGCGTCGCTGATCAGCCTCGTGCGCGAACAGGGCCACGGACGCGTTGTCGTCGACGACGCGGGCGCTGCGGTGGCCCAGTACCCGATCACCGACGAGGTCGACATCCGCAACATCCGTGCCGGCGTCGAGCAGTTGATCCGCGTGCACGAGACCGCCGGCGCTGCCGAGATCGTCGGCTCGGCCCGCAAGGCGCCGGACTGGAAACGCGGCGACGACCTCGAGGCCTTCATCGGCGAGGTCACCTCGGCCCCGATCCAGCCGCGCGAGTTCCTGCTCTTCTCCGCCCACCAGATGGGCACCTGTCGCATGGGCCGCGACCCGTCGAGCTCGGTGGCGAACCCGTTGGGCGAGCTCCACGACACCCCCGGCGTCTGGATCGGCGATGCGAGTGCCTTCCCGACGGCCTCGGGGACGAACCCGATGCTGACGATCATGGCCTTGGCGCGACGAACCGCCCACGCGATCGCGGGCGCCTGACCGATGCGAGTCGGCTCGGAACAGCTGGCCCCGGTGAACGGGATCGAGATCGCCTACCAGGAGTTCGGCGATCCCGACGGCGAGCCGATGCTGCTGGTGATGGGGCTGGGAACGCAGATGATCGCCTGGGACGAAGGGTTCTGCGAGCTGCTGGCCGAAGCGGGCCTTCGCGTCGTGCGCTTCGACAACCGCGACATCGGCCATTCCAGCTGGCTCGACGATCTCGGTGTTCCCGGCAAGGCCGCGATGCTGCTCGGCATCAGCCGCGGGCTCGGCTACACGCTCGACGACATGGCCGACGACGTTGCCGGCTTGATCGCGCACCTCGAGCTCGACTCGGCGCACGTGGTCGGCGCCTCGCAGGGCGGGATGATCGCCCAGGTGCTGGGCTACCGCCACCCCGAGCTCGTGCGCTCGCTCGGCTTGATCATGACCGGCGCCGGCAAGCGGATCTCGTCGTTGCCGCGCCTGCGCGCCCTCGGCACGCTTCTGGCCGCGCCTCCCAACAGCCGCGACGGCTACATCAAGGCGATCACACGCACGTTCGAGATCATCGGCTCGCCCGACTATCCGCCCGATCCGGACCGGCTGCGCCGGCTGATCGCCGCCGGTTATGACCGCTCCCACCACCCGGCAGGCACAGCGCGCCAGCTTCACGCGATCACCGCGTCGGGCGACCGCTCACGCGAGCTGCGCTCGATCCGCGCGCCGACCGTGGTCATCCACGGCAGCCGCGATCCGCTCGTGCGTCCCGCGGCGGGACGGGCGGTCGCCGCCGCGATTCCCACCGCCGAACTGAAGCTGATCGACGGCATGGGCCACGACCTGCCGCCGCAGCTTTGGCCGCGGATCACCGGCCATCTGATCGATAACGCCCGCCGGGCGTGGGCTGGAGAACAGGCGGCTGACACCCTTGCGTCAGCGCATTGAGCCGTCGCGCGGTCTCAGGCGGCGTTGGCTCTGAGAAACGGCATCAGCACGGCCTCGAATTCGTCAGGGCGTTCGAGCGAGGGCAGGTGGGCGGCTTCGGCGATCTCGACGAGCTCTGCGCCCGTGCCCTGGGCGAGCGCCCGGGTGCCGGCGATCACGCTCGGCTGATCGTGTGAGCCGAACATCGCCAGCACCGGCACGGCGACCTCGCCGAGGCGCTCGATCGCCGGCGGATCGAGCTCGCCGGGGTCGACCTCGAAATGCTGCTGACGGTCGAGCAGGGCGGCGTTGAGCGCGCCGACCCGGGCTCGGATCTGCCCGTCGGCGGGCTCGGTGCGCCCGACGCCGTCGATCCACATCCTCAGCTCGAGCTCGTTGGCGGCCGCCGTGCCGTCGCGTTCGAAGACGGCGTCCACCTCCTCCCACTGAGCGCGGATCTCGCGGGTGTGCTCCCAGCCCGATGGGGTCGAGCCCGCGGTGGCCAGGGCGGTGACGCGATGCGGCGCGGCCAGCGTGAGATCGAGCGCCGCGCCGCCCCCCATCGAGCAGCCGACGAGCGCCGCGCGCTCGATCCCGACGGCGTTGAGGATCTCGGCGCCGTCGCCATGAAGCGTGTACGGGCCGGTCGGGTCAGCGGACTCTCCGAAGCCGCGGGCGTCGAAGCGAATCGCGGTGAAGCGCTCGCTGAGGCTGTGCCAATGCGGATCCCAGGTCGAGCGATCGCCGATGCCCTCGTGAAAGAGGAGGACGGCCGGTCCCGATCCGGCGACCTCGTAGACGAGGCCGCTCTCGGTCTCGCTCGCTCACAGCTGCAAGACGATCGCGGACGTGATCAGCTCGGCCAGCGGTCCCGTCGGGATGCCGGCGACCTCGCCGCCGCCCGAGACCACCTCGACTCGTCCGTCGTCGCTGGAGAGCTCCATGTCGAGCTCGATCGGCAGCGGCGCGTCAACCTGCTCGACGAACGGGTCGAGCAGCAGATCGAGAAACGACTCGCCCGGGAGCTCGAATTGCTCGAAGCCGAACGCCGTCAGCTCGCCGGCTGTCGTTTCGCCGCTGGCGAGGAGGCTGTAGGGCCCGGCGCCGTCACGCTGCAGCTCGAAGCGGGAGAGCTCGAAGGGACCGGCGGCGGAGTCGGACACGGAGATGTCGACGATCGTGAAGCCGTCCAGTCGGTCGAATACGGCCTCGCGCTCGTCGAGCTCGAGATCGAGGTCTCGCGCCGCCACCTCGAGTCGCTCGCCGTCGGAGAACAGCAGCCGCAGCGCCGGGACGGCGCCGAGGGTGACCTCGGCCGAGCCGCCGCCCTCGGTGAGGCGATCCTCGACCCGTTGCGCACCCAGGCTGGGCAGCAGCAACTGGCTTGCGACGAGCGCAAAAACCACGATCCCGGTGGCGATCAAGGACCAGCGTGCCATAGGGGAACTTTGGCAGAGCGGACGCGCTCGCGCGATCCAGCCAACGCCAGCGTGCACCAGCCAGAGTCGTTGGCGCTTAGCCGGCTTGAGCCGTGGCGCTGAGATGCCGATGAAATCCCCGACACCTTCAGCGGGTGTCTTCACACATGCCCGAGGCAGATCAGCGAAACCCGACACGAGCGATGCTTGCCCTACTGGGGCTCGCCGTCGTTGGGCTGGCGCTGCACGTGGCCTGGGTCTCGGGTCTTGCGCGTGGCGAGCTCAACGAGCTGATCAACCACTGGATCTACAACGGCGTCCTCGTGCTTGCGGCCGCGGTCTGCGTCCTGCGGGCCGTCGCCTCACCGCGAGCAGCGCTCGATCTGGCTTGCCTTCGGGCTCGGAGTCGGCCTTTGGGCGGTGGCCGACATCTATTCGTCAGTCGCGCTCGCCGGCGTCAAGAATCCTCCGTACCCGTCGCTCGCCGACCTCCTCCAGCTGCTGGTCTATCCGTGTCTATTCGTCGGTGTGGCGCTCATCGTGCGACGGCGAGTCAGGTTCACCGCCAGCGCCTGGCTCGACTGCGCGATCGGCGGAGTTGCCTCCGTGGCCCTCGGAACGGCCCTGCTCGCACCGGCGTTGGTGGGCCTGACGAGCGCCGATCCCCTCGATGCCGCGACCAGCCTTTCCTATTCGGTCGGCGACATCGTCCTGCTCGCGTTTCTGATCGTCGGCATCACCGCCACCGGTCTGCGGCCGGGGCGGACGTGGTTGCTGATCGGCGCCGGAATCGCACTCTGGGGCGCGGCCGACGGCATCTACCTCTATCAGGACACCCTGGGCACATACAACGGGGGCTATCTCGACTGCCTCTGGCTCGCCGGCGGGATCCTGATCGCCGCGGCGGCAACCTTCTCAGGCGCGCGACAACACGCAGGTCCGCGATGCCTCGCTCTCGATTCTGATCCCGGTCCTCTTCGGCTGTGTCGCGATCGGCGTCCTTGCCTCGGATCACTTCGAGCGCTTGACGGCGCTCTCGGTGTGGCTCTCGGTCGCCACCCTCGCCGGCGTGATGCTGCGCCTCGTGCTCACGTACCGCTCGAACGTGGCGCTGCTGACGGTCGTTCGCAGGGAGGCCGTCACCGATGCCCTCACCGGGCTCGGCAACCGTCGCGCCCTGCTCACCGACCTCGAGAACGCCGTCCGCGGTCCTGGTCAAACGGTTCTTGCGATCTTCGACCTCGACGGCTTCAAGGCCTACAACGACGGCTTCGGCCACCCTGCCGGCGATGCCCTGCTTCAGCGCATCGGCGACAAGCTGCGCGGGGCGATGACCGGCGGCGGGCGCGCCTACAGGCTCGGGGGCGACGAGTTCTGCGTCCTCGTGCCCGGTGGGCGCGAACGCGTGGCGCCGCTGCTCGCGGAGGCCGACGAGGTCCTGCATGAGCGCGGTGAAGGCTTCCTGGTCACCGCCTCAGCGGGAGCGGCGGTCGTTCCCGCCGAGGCCAACCGGGTCTCCACGGCCCTGCACCTCGCCGACACGCGCATGTATCACGCCAAGGGTCGCCGGCAGGTCTCGGTCCAGCGCCAGGCCCACGACGTGCTCACGCGCCTGCTGCGAGAGCGCGAGCCCGAGCTCAGCGCGCATCAAACGGGTGTCACCCGCCTCGCGGTCGAGGTCGGTCGCACGCTCGGCCTCGGGGCCGAGCAACTGGACCTGCTCACGCGAGCGGCCGAGCTTCACGACATCGGCAAGATCGCGATTCCCGACAAGATCCTGCACAAGCGGGGTTCGCTGGACGAAAGCGACTGGGAGCTGATGCGAACCCACACGATCACGGGCCAGCGCATTCTCGCCGCGGCGCCGGCGCTCGAGCCCGTCGCCGAGCTGGTTCGCTCGAGCCACGAGCGCTGGGACGGCGACGGCTATCCCGACGGCCTCGAGAGCTCGCAGATCCCGCTTGGCGCGCGAATCATCTTCGTCTGCGATGCCTACGAGGCGATGACCGAGCAACGGCCCTACCGCCGGTCGCTGCACCCCCGAGCAGGCGATCGAGGAGCTCAGACGTTGCGCCGGAACGCAGTTCGACCCGAAGATCGTCGACGTGCTGATCGAGCGCGTGCTGCCCCTGTTCGCCGTCGTCGAGCGGCCGTCGAACGCATGGAGGCCGACGGGCGCCGGCTTCCGGTAGTCGCCTTTCGGCGGTCGGCCGGCCTAGCCGGCCCGAGCGCGCCCGAGGATCTTCGGCTTCAGCGGGTAGACGAGCGGCGACGGCGTGAAATCGAAGCGGCGACAGGAATCGATCGTGAAGCCGGCGGCCGTGATCGCCGCGGCGGTGTCGCGATCCGGGTGACAGCCGCCGCCGATGATCGGCCAGATCGTGTTGAGCAGTCGCTGCATCCGCGCGAAGCCCTTGCCCTCGGCGATCACATGCTCGTAGAAGCGCAGTTCTCCGTCAGGCCGCAGGACGCGGCGAATCTCGGCCAGCGCCGCCGATTGGTCGGCGACCGAGCAGAGAACGAGTGACGCGACCGCGGCATCGAAGGAGCTGTCGTCGGCGATCAGCGCGTCGGCGAGACCGTCGACCAATGTGACCGGCGCCGCGCTCTCTGAGGCCCGTTCGCGAGCTCGCTCGCGCAGATAGGCCTCCGGCTCGACCGCAACCACCTCGGTGACCGTGTCCGGGTAGAAGCGGAAGTTGAGGCCGTTTCCGGCGCCGATCTCGATCACCCGTCCGTGAAGCCCGGCGAGCAACTCACGCCGGTGCTCGGCCTCGCCGCTGTTCTCCTCATCGCCCGAGAGGCGCTCGTAGACGCGGGCGAAGATCGGATGGCGCACCGGCTCGCTCATATCTCCAGCGAGCCTAATAGGCGAGCTCGCGAAGCCGCTCGAGGTCGAGCACCGTGATCCGGCGGCGCTCGGTGCGGATCGCGTCCATCTCCCGCAACGTTGCCAGCGCCTTGGCGATCGCCTCGCGCGAGCACGCCGTCCAGCCCGCGAGCTCGTCCTGGGTAAGCGGCAGGGCAATCTCGATGCCCTCGGCGGCGGGCTCGCCGAAGCGATCGACGAGCTCGACCAATCGAGCGGCCAGCCGGCCGAGGGTCTGTGCGGCGGCGAACTCGACGAAGCGGCGATCCGAGTTGCGAAAGCGCTCGATCAGGCTGGCAAGCAGCGCCGTGGCGAACCCCGGACGTTCGATCAGCGAGCGAAACTCCGAGGCGGAAAGCCCGAGCGCCTCTACCGGTTCGAGTGCCTCGGTGGTTCCCGAGCGCGCTTCCCGATCGATCACCGAGAGCTCGCCGAGCAACTCGCCGGGGCCACAGAACTGCAGCACGACCTCACGCCCGGCCGCAGTGGTGGACGTGACCTTGACGCGGCCACTCAGCAGGATCATCACCTCCGCGCCCGGTGCGCCCTCATGCATCATCCTCGAGCCGGCCTTGAACCGGCGCCGCCCGGCGCGCGCCATCAGCTCGCGCCGGTCGTCTTCGCCGAGCAGGCCGAGGAAGCCCTGCCGCGGCTGACCAGCTTCCCGTCCGCCCATCTGGCAACGGTATCGCGAGTGTGTCCGAATACACGCTCGAGCTGTGTACGAATGCGTGGTCGGCGATCCTTCGCGCGCTTACGGTGGCCTCCAGATCGAATCAAGGCCCGGCGCGGCGACCCGAACCGGGCAGGAAACGAGGAGGAGACATGAGGAATTCGATGAGGACCCGGACGATCGTCGCAGCGCTGGTGGCCGCCGCGCTCACCCCGGTGGCACCCGCCTTTGCCGCTACCGAGGATCCATTCGCCACGGACCTCGGGGGATCGGGCTCCGATGAGGCGAGCTCGCTCGTCCAGCGCCGTGACGGGAGCCAGGCGACACCGTTCGTCGCCGAGGTCGGCCCCGAGGCGAGCACCGCTGCGACCACCAGCGTTGCCGACGACGGCTTCGACATCGGCGCCGCGGCGATCGGCGTCGGGATCGGCCTCTTGGTCGCGACCCTCGCGATGCTCGCAACGGCCGAGATTCGCGACCGTCGCGAACATGGTCACCAGGGAGCACCGGCGGCGACCCAGGGCGCCTAGGGCGCGCAGGGATGACCGCGCATCAGGCGGTCAGCGCCCACAAGAGGGGGACGGCCGGTTCGGGGCATTCAGCCCCGGGCCGGCCGTTGGCGCGTGGGCTTGCCGATCCCCGTTGACCTGTTGGCATGCGCCCGCGAGCGGGGTAGGCTGGCGACGTGAGCGAGGATCGAGTCGATCTGGTCCGCCGTGGCTATGACGCCTGGAACGCCGGCGATCGAAGCTGGGTCCTCGACCACATGACCGACGACATCGTCTGGGTGTCGCCCCCCGAAGATCCCGACGCTTCTGTCTATCGCGGATACCCCGGTGTGCAGCTCTACTGGGAGAAGTGGAGGGAGGAGGTCGGCGACCTACGGCTCGAGCCGCAGCGGATGATCGACGCCGGTGATTCCGTTCTGGTCGTCGTCCGCCGCAACGGGACGCGGGAGAAGCAGCGGCATCGACGTGTCCGACGAGGTCATTCAGGTATTCGACTTCGAGGGTGAACGCTGTTATCGCGTGCGCGAGTACTACGACCTGCAGCAGGCCCGCGACTCGCTCCCGCCGGCGCCTCAGAATGCCGAGGCCGCGAACGGAGTCTGAGCGGTGGCCGTGCCGACGATTGAACTGACCGGCGCCGAGCGCCGACTGCAGACCGCGCTCGGCTTCTTCACCTTCCTCTTCGTGGCGCTCGCAGTCGGCTACCTGCTGCAGGGGGCGCTGGCGGAGGCCGAGTTCCCGTTCGTGGCCAATTCGGTCGCCAAGGACGGGATGATGGCCGTGCTCTGCGCGCTCGCCTTCGCCGATGTGCGCCGAAACGGCTGGGCGGTAACGGTCGTGATCGGCGCTCACCTGCTGATCGCCGGCTCGCTGCTGTTCATGCTCGCCTTCGGCGACATCTCGAGCGTCGCGGGATCGTTCGCCTCCCCCTCGGGGGTCGAACTTCCAGGATCAGAGGTGATCCTCGTGGTCTGGCTCGTGCTCGCGACCGGGGTTGCCGCGTTCCTGGCATGGCTTCGACACCATGCGCTTCGGGAGCAGTTCTCCCTGCGTTACCTGTGGCCGCACCAGTACCAGGTGGTGATGGCGCTTGCCGAGGTTCTGGTGCTCGGCGACGAGGAGCGGCTGACGCCGGCGGAGGTTGCGACCAACGTGGACGAGTACCTGTACTCGTTTTCGGCCAAGGAGAAGTGGAAGTCGCGGCTGGTGCTGAGTGCGCTCTGCGTCTTCCCGATACTGCGGGCGCGGCCGCCGTTCACGCTGATGTCGCCCGAGCGTCGCAAACGATTCCTCGAGACCCGATTCCTCGCCGACGTGATCGAGCGGCGCTTGCCGGGCTTCCTGCGCCGGGCGGTGCAGTCGCTGCTCGTCTCGGTCCAGCAGCTCACCTTCATCGGCTACTACGCCGATCCACGAACCGCGGAGGACTGCGGCTATGTCCCGTTCTCCAAGCGGCCTCGACACGCCGCGTCGATCGCCTTGGTCGACCCGACGCGCCGGCCGCTCGACGTGCGCACGCCCAACGAGGTCGATGGCGAGCGGCTCACCGCCGATGTCGCGATCATCGGCAGCGGCGCGGCCGGCGCGATGCTCGCCTACCGCCTCGCCGAGCGAGGGCGCGAGGTGGTTGTCCTCGAGCGCGGCCGGCACGTCGACCCGGCCGAGTTCACCGAGAACGAGAGCCGCCAGTTCTCCGCGCTGTATGCCGATGGCGGACTGCAGCTCTCCAACGATGCCCGCTTTCATGTCCTGCAGGGGATGTGCGTCGGCGGCACCACCGTGGTCAACAACGCCGTCTGCTTCGACCTGCCCGATCACGTGCTCGATCGCTGGAACGATCGTGACGGCCTCGACGCCGGGCTCGACGAGGCGGTGCTGCGCAATTCGTTCAAGACCGTGCGCGACTGGCTTCCCGTGATCGGTCAAGCGGCCAACCCCCACCTCGGGCGCGGTGGGGACAAGCTGGTGAAGGGGATCGAAAAGCTCAGGCTTGCGGACGGACCTGGCGAGTACGACGTCGTTCACGCCAACATCGCCGACGACTGCTTCGGCTGCGGCTACTGCAACATCGGGTGTCCGTTCGGCAAGAAGCTCTCGGCCCTCGACGCGACCCTGCCTCGAGCCCAACAGCGCTTCGGCACAGAAGCGGTGCGGATCTTCTCCGAGTGCATGGTCGAGCGGGTCGCCGGTGCCAATGGTGCCTCGGCGGGACTCGACTGCCGGCTTTCGGACGGGCGAGCGCTCAAGGTCAGGGCGAACACCGTGGTGGTCGCGGCGGGCGCGCTCTCCTCGAGCCTGATCCTGCAGCGAAGCCACCTCGGCGGTCCGCTCGCCGGAAGCTGTCTCAGCTTCAACCTCGGGGCACCGATGACGGCCGACTTCCCCGAGAAGCTCGACTCATACGACGGGCTGCAGATCTCCCACTACCTGCGGCCGCCGAATGCGGACGGCCTCGTGATCGAGAGCTGGTTCAACCCCGTCGGCACGCAGGCGCTGTTCATGCCCGGGTGGTTCTCGGATCACTTCAACAACATGCGCCGCTACGACCACATGGCGTCGGCAGGCTCGGTGGTCGGTACGCGGTCCAACGGCAAGATCCGGCCGGGATTCCGCGGTCGCGGGATGCGCCTCGACTATTCCCCGGCGGGCGACGACCTGCAACGGCTGATCTCAGGCCTGCAGCTGATCGGTCGCATCTTCCTCGCCGCCGGCGCTCAGCGGGTGATGCCGTCGACGTTCAGCTATATGCCGATCGATGCGGAGCCGGGCCTCGACGCTCTCGCTCACCGTATCCGCGACAACACCGACATCGAGCTGCACAGCTCGCATCCGCAGGGCGGCAACCCGATCAGCCGTGATCCCGCCAAGGGCGTGGTCGACGAAGACTTCAAGCTGCGCGGTGCCAACGGCATCCATGTCTGCGACGCAAGCGTCTTTCCGAGCGCGATCACCGTCAACCCGCAGCTCACCGTGATGGCGCTCGCCGACTACGCCGCGCAACGAATCGAGTGAGTAACCGGATGATCAGCTCAACCCGGCCGCCTCGCGCTCGGCCTCGCGCAGCTCGATCCGGCGGATCTTGCCGGTCAGAGTCTTCGGCAGCTCGTCGGTGAACTCGATCAGACGCGGATACGCGTAGGCGCTGAGGCTCTTTCGCACCGAGGCCTTGATCTCGGCCGCGAGCTCCTCCGACGGCTGATGGCCTTCGGCGAGGACGATGAATGCCTTGACGACGTTGCCCTTGACCTCGTCGGGCGAGGCAACCGCCGCCGCCTCGCGCACCGCCGGGTGCTCGATGCAGGCCGATTCGACCTCGAACGGCCCAATCCGGTAGCCGGCGGCGATGATCACGTCGTCGGCGCGCCCGGCGTACCAGACGTATCCGTCGGCATCCATCGTCGCCGCGTCCTTGGAGTGAAACCACTCGCCGCCGAACGTCTCCTCGCTCGCCTCGGGCAGCTGCCAGTAGCCGAGCGGGTAGTGCGGGTTGGAGCGGGCGCGCAGGCAGATCTCGCCGCGCTCGCCGCGCGCGACGGGATTCTCGTCCTCGTCGAGGATCTGCACGTCCCAGCCCGGCATCGTCTTGCCCATCGAGCCTTCGCGGACCTCCATGAAGGGGAAGTTCGCGCACAGCGGATACGACTCCGTGAGCCCGTAGTAATCGAGCACGGTGACCCCGTACTGGTCGCGAAACCAGCGGATCGCCTCCGGGTTGAGCGGCTCGCCGGCGCTGCAGACGATGCGGAACCGTTGCGGGTAGCGCTTGCCGGCGTCGTCGATCGCCATCGTCGCCCGCATCGCGGTCGGGGTCGTGAACACGTTGGTGACCTCGTGGCGCGAGAGGAAGTCGAGCTGCTCGGCGGGATCGAAGCCGCCCTCGCGCTGGTAGACGCACTGGATCGCGCCGAGGCGCCAGGGGCCGAGCAGGGGGGAGATACCCGCGGCCCAGGCCCATTCACCCATGCCGTGGAAGCGCTCTGCAGTCGCGGACGTCGTGGCAGTAGACGAACTCCTCGTGGGCGAGGATGTAGCGATGGGCGTGGAGGATGCCCTTGGCCTTGCCCGTGGTTCCGGACGTGTAGTAGAGCTGGGCCGGATCGTCAGCGGCGGTGTCCTCGCAAATGTGGTCGTCGGGCTGCTGCGCGAGCAGGCCGGCGTCGCAGACGATGATCTCGTCGACGAGCGAGGCGTCGAAGCGCGGCGCGTTGTCGGCGTCGGTGACGAGCACCGTGGGGGTCGAGTCCTCGAGGCGGTGGCGAATGCCTTCGTCGCCGTAGAGCACCGACATCGAGAGCAGGATCGCGCCGAGCTTCCAGGTGCCGAAGAAGATCGCCGCTGTCTCCGGGGTGGGAGGCAGGACCACCGCGACGCGGTCGCCTCGCTCGACCCCGTGGGCGCGAAGCAGCGCAGCTGCGCGATTCGAGAGCGACTGCAGCTCTCCCCAGGCGACCTCCCGGGTGGCGCCGTCGTGGCGCTCCCAGACCATCGCCGGCTTGTCGGCTGGGTGCTTGTCGCAGACGTCGGCGGCGATGTTGTAGCGCTGCGGCACCTGCCACTCGTGTTCCGCGCACGCCTGCTCGTAGGACTCGATCGTGGTTCATCATCGCTCTCCTTCTCGCCACTCATACGACACTACCCCCGGTTGCGCGAAAGGCACCGAGCTCTTGGCTCAGCTTGCCGAAGCGAAGTGCGCACGGGCGAGATCGGTGATCTCGGCGAGATCGGGCCACTGCTCTGGCGGGCCCTCGGGGCGGCGGATGCGCCGCGGATCGCCCTGGGGCAGCGTCGCGAGTCGCTCGCGGTTCTCGGGCCGGGCGAGCTGGGCGGCAACGGTGCGCCGCGCCGTCTCGATCGTCGCGTTGCGGTTCTTTCGGCTCATCAGGTTCGGGCCCATCGCCGCCAGATCCTCGCCGGTCGGCTGAATCAGCACGACTTCGGTACCGCGCTCGCGCAGGGTGCGCGCCTCCGATCCGAGCCGGCGCCCCGAGGCGTCGCGCACGACGTGGGCGATCCGCTCGGCCGGGTTCCAGGCGCGAGTCGGGTGCAGGGAGGAGGTCGGGTTGAGGCAGATGACGAGGTCGAGGCCGGCATCGCGGACGAGGTCGAGATTGGACGTCGAGTAGATGCCACCGTCGACGTAGCGCCGGCTGTCGATCTCGACCGGGTGATAGAAGCCCGGGATCGCGCAGGAGGCGGCGACCGCGTCGGCGAGCTCGGCCGGTGGGGCGCCGTCGCGCCCGAAGGCGACGCGGCGGCCGCTGGCGTAGTCACAGGCGACCACCCAGTGGTTCGGATGGTGGCTCCAGCCTCGCGGCACGACACGACGGATGATGTCCTTCAGCGGCTCGGTGGAGACGAATCCGCGTGGCCACCAGCCGGCGAAGACGGCGGTGGGCGGATAACGACGCGGGGCGCGCAGGGTGTTCAGGGCGAGCCGCCACGAGCCGGGGCCGATCGGAGGCCAGTTGCGGGCCAGCCGGAACTGAGCGCCACCGGAGCGATCAGCCTCGGCGGCCGGCCGGCCCTGCGCGTCGACGACGCCCTCGAACGACTCGCCGCGTGAGTGGGCGACCATGAACCAGGGCGGGATCCCGGCGACGCAGAGCGAGCCGATCACCGAGCCGGCCGAGGTGCCGACGACGACGTCAGCTGTCGCCGGGTCCCAGCCGGTTTCGGCGGCGAGCGCATCGAGCCCGCCGGTGAGCCAGGCGCCGCCCTGGATACCGCCGGCGCCGAGAACCAGTCCAACTCTCATGTAAGGACGCTACCCGGCGATGCGGCGCAGAACCGAGGGCCAGCGGTCTACTCGCTAGATTCTGATCCCCACGCGGCTGTGGCGGAATTGGTAGACGCGCGGCGTTCAGGTCGCCGTGTTCGAAAGGACGTGGAGGTTCGAGTCCTCTCAGCCGCATAGCGCGTCGATCACGAACCAGGCGTGATCAGTCGATCCCGAGTTGCACCTCGGCGAGGTCGATGTTGGTGACGATGAGGTCGTGGTTGTCAGGACCGTCTTCGATGCAATCGATGCCGAATGTGTGGCTGCCGGCGTCGACGCCGACGACATCGACCTGGCTACCGCCGATTTCAGAGGTGTGGTCTGAGTTGTAGAGCTTGGCTATAGAGATCGTGGCGCCATCCAGTGTCGTCCGGCACCTACCAAGGGGATTGTCATCGACGCCGTGATACTGGTAAGTGGCCATCATCAGCACCGGCATCGGCTGACCGGCCGTAAAGCTGAGCTCGACGCAGCGTAGGAAGGTAGCGGTTTCCGGATCGCACGACTGATCGTGAGCGTCGTTGCCGTCGAGCGCGCTGAGAGTCGTCTCATCGATGTCCGTACCGGTTAGCGAGTTGGTCGCGATGTCGGAGCCGGTGAGGCTGTTGTCGGTGACCTCGTTGGATTGGATCGAGTCGTTGGCGATGCCGTAGAAGAAGCCGGAATCTTCGAACTCGGTGTTGAAGGCGTCGGGGGCGATCTCCGCGTAGCCGACCGAGTTGCTGCCCAGGTCGGAGGCGCTGAGAGTGCCGTTGATGACTTCGGACGTTGAGATCGCGCCGGGGGCGATGTCGACGCCACCGAGTCCGCCGCTCGCGAGCGTGTCGTCGCGAACATCTCCTGAGACGATCGTGTCGTTTCGCACGTCGGCGCTGAAGACCTGACCGTTGATGATGTCCTCGGAGCTGATTGTGTCCGCCCCGCCGGGGTGGGTGGCGTAGGAGGTGCCGCCAATTGCGAACAAGAAGATCGCGATGTAGCCAACGACGTTCGAGCGGATGTGCCGGCGGATTCGTGCGGACATGGGATTCTCCAGAGTCTCAGCGTCCCGAACACAAACCGGGCTTGAGCCGATCGTCTCACCGCATCGCGGCAATAGCAAGGCGGCTCCCGTTCCGCCGTGGCGACTTACTCTCGCTATGCGAGAGGAACGCGCCACGACCGGGTCCTCCGCGCCCCTAGGCTCCCGTCGAGCCTGCTAACCGGAGGGCGATGATGGCCGAGACCCCGACACTGTTCGTTTGCCACGGTGATGACGGTGGCCCGCGGATACATCCGTGTCGCCGCGTGCAGGAGGCGCTCCGCGCCGCAGGCAGGCATGAAACAACGTCCGGCCGCGATGGATTCGTATCACCTCGCCCGTCTCAGACGAAATGAGACTTTCTGCATTGCGGTCTCGTTAGCTGAATCCGTCGCCGCGACGACCGTGACTGTGACGTTTGTCTGTCGCTTGGGATTCAGCTGGCCCGCCAACAGCTGTTCGAGCCGGTCCCGCTGGCGCGCCTTCCGCAGGCGCAGATGCACGACCTCCGCGGCGTCGGCGTCGACGGTGCTGCCAACGGTGCGTAGCGCGGCTTTGTGCTTCTTGACGCGAATCTTGCCCGACAGCTTGAGTTCGCATGGCCGCTCAGGACAGCTGACATTGACCGCGAGTTGCCGCAGCGACTGGCGCTTTTCGGCGGTCACCTCGAGCGGCTTGCACGGCAGCGGCTCTCCTTGCTCTCGGAATCGCTGCAGGCGCCTTGACTCGATCAGCTGGCCGTGGAAACCGCTGTCGAGCAGCTCGACCTCGCTCACCCAAACGGCGCCGGTGTCGTCTACTGCGATACCAGAGAGGCCGTTGATCTGGCCCGGCTCCGAACCCGCGCAGCTGAACTCGCCGATCGGCTCGCCAAGCGACGAGAAGTGTTGGACGGTGTGGCTCGCATCGACGAAGAAGACGGTGCCGTCCGGCCCCGTGGCGATCGGCGCCGAGGGGCTGAAAGCGAAATCGCCGAATTCGCGAACGAAGGCTCCGACGGCCGTGAACTCCTGAATTCGGCCGTTGCCGCGATCGAGGACGAACACCTCGCCGGCAGGCCCGACGTCGATCCCGGCCGGATCGTCGAACTGCCCAGGCCCCGACCCGAGGCCTCCCCACTCGGTGATGAACGAGCCGTTGGGCGCGAACTTCTGGATCCGGTGGTTGCCGGAGTCGGCAACGTACACGTTGTCTGCAGAGTCGAGTGCGATTCCGCTCGGAGAAGCGAACTGCCCCGGCGCAGTCCCTCGAGTGCCGAACTTCGTCAGGAACGACCCGTCCGGGCGGAACTCTTGGATCCGGCTGTTGCCGGTGTCGGCGATCCAGATGTTGCCCGCGGAGTCCATGTCGACATCACCCGGACTCTGCATCTGGCCATCCCCGGAACCATAGGTGGACGATCCGGCCGGTCCGATTTCCAGAGTCACGTGCCCCGTCGTGGTGTCTAGCACCGAAGCCTGGTTCGGTATGAAATGCGTCGGGTTGACTGCATCGACCGCGACCAGGAAGTTTCCGTGGCTTGCGATTGCGGTTCCGCCGAAATGGCCGCCGCCCCCCGGCGGAGGGGGAACCAGCCCGTACGAACCCGAGCTCGCGAGTGCGCCCGACGCGAGCGAGAACGCCGCAAGAGTGGTGGCCACGAAGGACAGAACGAGCCTTGACAGGTGCAAGGATCCGATCTTGCGCCGCCCCCACGGCCTTGAAGCGACGCGTCGCGGTTTGCCGTCGCTATCTACGCTCACCGTTCTCCTTAATCCAAATGAACCGTGTCCGATCCCTGAGCCTCCGTCGCCCGGATCCTCCCAGACGGGACGGCGGGAGGCGAGCACACGTCTCTGCGGGCACCTGGCGAGGTCCGGGGTTACTCAGGGGCATAATCGGAGGACGATGATGGCCGAGACCCCGACACTGTTCGTTTGCCACGGTGATGACGGTGGCCCGCGGATACATCCGTGTCGCCGCGTGCAGGAGGCGCTCCGCGCCGCAGGGATCGAGTACGACAAGGTGATCGCCGGCCATGGCAGCCCGATCCCGTTCCTGCGAAAGGGCACGCGTGACGAACTGCGCGAGGCTACCGGGGCAACGAAGTTGCCGGCGCTCAAGCTGGCCGACGGGACGGTCATCACCCACTCCCGCGCGATTCTTTCCTGGATCGACCAGCAGCAGTGAGGAGCGCCTGGAACTCCGGTTCCTCGCGGAGAGGGTCGAGGTCTGAGTCCTCCGCCAGGTACGACCGAACCCTGTCCGACCTTTCGACCGCGAGCCGCAGATGCTCGATCGCGTCGGCCTTCCGCCCGGCGAGGCTCTCGCAGCAGGCGAGGTTGTAGAGGAGCTCGGGGTACTGCGGGTGCGCCGCGACCAGGTCCCGAGCCTGGTCGGCCGCTTCGTCGTACCGCCCCTCCTGGTAGAGCCGCCCAACCGGGGCCCAGAGCTCCCAGCCGGTCGGCGTGTAGACCTGCCCCGGCGTGCCCCCCGCCACGAGAATCGTCGTCCCGGGCTCCTCGGCGAACGCCGTCCGCATCACGCCCGGACGGGCGAAGACGAACGTGCCGGCCGGCGCATCGACGCGTTCGCCGTCGAGTTCGAACCTGGCTCGGCCGCTGTGGACGAAGTAGAGCTCCTCGTCCTCTCCCTCCTCGTCGTGCTCGTTGATGATCCTGTCTCCCGCCTCTCGACCCGTCCAGGCGTTGATCCCGAACGACGTGATGTCAAAGTGGTGGCGCACCGGACGCCAAGGCTCGCGGCCGTCGCTGATCTCGTCGATGTCCTCCAGGCGGGCGACTGCGTACTCGCTCATCGATACCCCTCCGCGCTAGTTGTCTTGTTCACGGGCTCCCACGGGAGCTGGCACCGGGGCCGTTGACTGGCTCCGCAGGAAGAGCAAGACGGCAATGATGAAGAGGACCAAGCCGGTGGGCCCGTACGGCGGGGGGTGGGCGGTGATCAGGAACGCAGAGATGCCGAGCAAGACGGCGACGGACAGGGGTGCACCAGCGCGATCGCGCAGGGCGACACCGGCGGCGATCATCGCGGTGAAAGCGCGATGTTCCCGATGCTGACGAAAACTCCGAAATCGCGAAATAGGAGGTTTTCGGCGAAGTCCTGGGTCAGGTCCTCGCGTGTCGCCTGATCAATTTCCGAGAGTCCGTTCAGCTCGTTGACGAGAGTGCCGACCCCGATCCCCTGCAGCGTCTCGAAGGCTCCGTAGAAGATGACGAACGGAATCAGCGCAAACCGGCTGACGCGCGCGGCGGTTCCCGGAACATCGCGCATGAGCACATAGACCGCAGCGGCAAACAGCGGGATGAAGATCAGCATCCCGACGTGGACTACGAGAAATCGATCCACCTTGTCCTGCAGATTCAGATAGATCGTGTCGGCCTCCCCGCCGGGATGGAAGAGAAGCAGGATCGCCCAGGCCGCCGGCACGCCGAGGATGAAGGCGACCTCACGGCGGCTCAGAGGTCGACGCGACATGGCCCGGAGCACTCTATTCCGATTATCGGCGATTGCCAGCCGAAAAACGCGGCGCTCGCTCTCGCGTGCGAGAGACCGCTGCGGGCCGTCGGATACGTTATTCACATGCCGAAGGGCTACTCCTCGCCGCGCTCTCCCGAGGGACGATCGAGCCTCGTCGGGGCGCCGCCATGGCATTACGTGGGCACGATGCTGGTCGTCGAGTACTGGGCCGATCCCGCCGCCGCGGCGGCGGTGTTGCCCGCTCCGCTCGAGCCGCATCCCGACGGTGGCCGGGCGGCGGCGATGTTCATCGACTGGCAGTCGTGCGGCGACGACGCCGGCGAGCTGATCGATCCCTCGCGCTCGCAGTACAAGGAGTTCTTCATCACCGTCAACGCCCTCTATGAGGGCGAGGAGGTCGCCTACTGCCCCTACATCTGGGTCGATCGCGACTTCGCCCTCGCGCGCGGCTGGATCCAGGGGTTTCCGAAGAAGCTCGGCTCGGTCTGGGTCACGCGCAGCTTCGGCCTCGACACCCGCGCCGACCCGGGAGTGAAGCCCGGCGCCCGCTACGGCGGCACCTGCGCCGCCTACGAGCGCCGCCTCGCCGAGGCGACGATCACGCTCGAGCGCGAGAGCGACGCCGGGCCCACCCACAACGACCCGCCGATCGTCAACGTCCGCCACTTCCCGCGCCTCGAGAAGGGCCGGCACGACGACCCGGCGGTGCACGAGCTCGTGCGCTCGAAGGCATACGACCGCAGCGCCTCGGCGATCTGGGAGGGCTCGGCGACGCTCGAGCTCTTCGACGCCCCCGGCGAGGAGCTGATCGCGCTCGCCCCGGCCCGGATCGGCAAGGGGTTTCGGCTCACGATCGGCTACTCCGTCGACGACCTCGAAACGCTGACCGAGCTGTGAGCATCGCCTCCACCCACGCCAACGTCGCCGACGTCGCCGGCGTTTCGGTCTCGACCGACCACTTCATCGGCGGCCAGCGCGTCGCCTCTCGCGAACGCTTCACCGACATCAGCCCGATCGACGGCCGCGTGCTCGCCGAGGTCTCGGCCGCGGGCGCCGACGAGGCCGCGGCCGCAGTCGACGCCGCAACCGAGGCGTTCGAGCCGTGGGCAGCGCTCGGCCCGCAGGGCCGCCTGCCCTACCTGCTGCGCCTCGCCGATCTGATCGACGCCAACGTCGATCGCATCGCCACCGTCGAATGCGAGGACATGGCGATGCTGCTGGAGTCGCTGCGAGCGCGCGTGATCGGCCGCGGTGCGCGCAACTACCGCGCCTACGCCGAGCTCGCCGCCGCCTACAACGAGCGCGTCTGGAGCTCGAACGGGACCGAGAACCGCGTCGTGCGCATGCCCTCGGGCCCGGCGGTCGTGATCACGCCCTGGAACGCCCCCTTCATGCTCTCGACCTGGAAGACGGCCCCGGCCCTCGCCGCCGGCTGCACGGTCGTGCTCAAGCCGGCCGAGTGGTCGCCGCTTTCGTGCTCGTTGCTCGCCGACCTCGTCGCCGAGGCCGAGCTGCCGCCCGGCGTCTTCAACGTCGTTCAGGGGATCGGCGAGACCGCGGGCGCGGCGCTGGTCGCCAACCCCGCGGCGCGCCGGATCTCGTTCACCGGCTCGCCGCAGACGGCGCGCGCGATCGGGCGCTGCCGCGGCCGAGAACCTCGTCCCATTCACCGGCGAGCTCGGCGGCAAGGGCCCGCTGCTGGTCTTCGCCGACGCCGACCTCGACGACGCCGCCGGCCGCGCGGCGAAGATGTACGACGACGCCGGCCAGGTCTGTCTCGCGGGCACTCGCCTGATCGTCGAGCGCGAGGTCGCCGACGAGTTCATGGAGCGCTTTCGCGCCGCGGTCGATGCCCATGTGCTCGGCGACCCGCGCGAGCCCGAGACGACGATCTCGCCGCTGATCCACCCCGACCACCTCGAGCGCGTCGAGTCGTTCGTCGAGCGCGCTCGCGCCAACGGCGACCGCGTCGTCTTCGGCGGCCGTCGTGCGACCGAGGTCGGCGCCCTGTACTACGAGCCGACCCTGATCGAGCCCGCCTCGAACTCGTCGGAGATCGTCCAGGAGGAGGTCTTCGGCCCCGTCCTCACCTTTCAGACCTTCGCCGGCGAAGAGGAGGGGGTGGCGCTTGCGAACTCGACCGCCTACGGCCTCTCGGCGATCGTCTGCACGCGCTCGGCACAGCGCGCGGAGCGGGTCGGTCGCGCGGTTCGCGCCGGCACGACCTGGGTCAACGCCTTCCTCGTCCGCGACCTGACCGCGCCCTTCGGCGGCATCGGCATCAGCGGCATCGGTCGCGAGGGCGGCGACTACGCGCTCGACTTCTACTCCGACCTGAAGACGCTTCAGATCCGCGAGGGCTCGACGCCGCTCGACTGACGCGGATCAGCCCTGCGCGACGCCCGCCAGTCCGTAGACCTCGCCGAACTTGGCGCGCAGATGGGCCAGCAGCGGCTCGGGATCGAGCGGGCCGCCGCAGGCGAGCTCGATCATCTCGCCAGGCAGCAGCTTCGCGCCGTGGCGGTAGACGCGCTCGCCGAGGAAATCGCGCAACGGCTCCGTCTCGCCCGCGGCCAGCTGCTCGTCGAGCTGCGGCAGCTCGATCCGCGCCAGCTCCCACAGCTGCCCGGCGATGACGTTGCCGAGCGAGTAGGTGGGGAAGTAGCCGAAGGCGCCCGAGCCCCAGTGCACGTCCTGGAGCACGCCGTTGGCGTCGCCCGAGGGCTCGATCCCGAGCAGCCGCTGGGCGAGCGCATCCCATGCCTCGGGCAGCTCGGCCACCGTCAGCCGACCGGCGAACAACTCGCGCTCGAGCTCGAAACGAAGCGCGATGTGCAGGTTGTAGGTCACCTCGTCGGCCTCGACCCGGATCGGCGTGCGCTCGACGCGGTTGGCGGCGCGGTAGAGCTGCTCGGCATCGACCGAGCCGAAATGGTCACCGAAGCTGTGCTGCAACAGCGGCAGCAGCTGAGTCAGGTACGGCCGTCCGCGCCCGACCCAGTTCTCCCACAACCGGCTCGAGGACTCGTCGAAGCCCAGCGAAGCCGAGGAGCACAGCGGCGTGCGGTCGAGCTCGGGGTCGATGCCGTTGTGGTAGAGCGCATGGCCGACCTCGTGGATCACCGACCACAGCGCGGTGCCGACATAGCTCGAATCGAACCGGGTCGTGATTCGCACATCCGAGATCGCGATCGCCGTCGCGAACGGGTGCACGGTGTCGTCGAGGCGCCACGCATCCGGCTGCAGCGGCAGGCGCGCCGCCACCGCGTCGGCGAGCACGGCCTGGCGCTCGAGCGCGAAGTCGCCGTACAGGCACGACGAGTCGATCTCGTCGCCGTCGCGATCGATCTCGGCGAGCAGGTCCACCACGCCTTCGCAGAGGCGATCGAGCACCGGCGTCAGCTCTCGGGTGGTCATCGCGGGCTCGAAGTCGTCCAGCAGCGCGTCGTATGGATGCTCGACCTCGAAGCAGTCGATGTAGCGGCGCTTGAGCTCGACGACTCGCTCGAGGTGGGGGAGAAAGGAGGCGAAGTCGGAATCGGCCCGCGCGCGCTCCCAGGCATGCTCGGCCAGCGACGTCGTTCGCGCCAGCTCGGCCTGCAAATCGACGGGTACTCGCCGGGCCTTCTCCGAGTCGCGCCGGGCCCGGCGCAGCAGCGATGCCTCGAACTCCAGCGGTGACGACGAGCCGAGCTGCGCCTCGGCGGAGTCGAGCAGGCGCCGGAGCTCGTCGGAGGCCAGTCGAACGTGACCGATCCGAGTCAGGCTCGCGATCTGCTCGGCGCGCGCCGCGGCCCCCGCCGCCGGCATCTTCGTGCGCTCGTCCCAGCCGAGCAGTGCGATTGCCCGTTGGAGATCGGAGATCTCGGCCAGTGTCTCGGTCAGTTCCGTCTGCATCGCCTCGCCCTAGGGAGCGTCGAAGATCAGCTCCATCGCGCGCTCGAGATGACCGCGCGTGAGCGCCTCAGCCGCGTCGGGGTCGCCGGCTTCGATCGCCGCGGCGATCGAGCGGTGTGCTTCGTGGTCGGCCTCGAGGCCCTTGGGATCGAGCCTCGTCTCGTACAGCGTGGCGCCGATGCGCCCGATCCAGACGTGCTCCATGAACTGCACCAGCTGAGGGTTGCCGGCCGCCTTGATCAACGCCAGGTGAAACGACCGGTTGGCCTTGAAGTGCTTGCTCGACGAGCGCCCGGCGCGCTTTTCGTCGCGGATCGCCCGCTGCATTCGCGCCAGCGGCTCCGCCGGCCGGCGCACGGCGGCGAGCCTCGCCGCCCCCGGCTCGACCACCAGTCGCGTCTCGTAGCTGGAGCGCAGCTGATCGTTGGTCGCGGTGGCGACACGAGCGCCACGGTTGGCAAACAGGTCGACCAGTCCCTCGGCCGCGAGGCGTCGAAGCGCCTCGCGCACCGGAGTTCGCGAGACGCCGAACTCCGTCGCCAGATCCTCCTGATGCAGGCGCGATCCCCGCTCGATCTCGCCGCTGGCGATGCGCTCGCGCAGGACGACGTAGACCTGGTCGGCGACGCTTTGAACTTGGAATCGGCCACCGCCTTCAGCCAGGGCGCTCGTACTCTCGCTCACCGGATACATTATGCACATGGCTGGCAGCATCCGACCGCGAATCGGGATGGTCGGCGACCGCCGCGCGGCGAGCTTCGGAGCCTGGCGCGACGTCGAGTTGAGCTCGGTCTGGAACCACTACATCGAGGCGGTTTCCGGGGCCGGCGGAGCGCCGCTGATCATCCCCGTGGATCCCTATTACGCGGACGCTCCCGAGCAGGCGCTCGAGATCGTCGACGGCCTGCTGCTGACCGGCGGGCGCGATCTCGACGCCTCCTCATACGGCGAAGACGCCGACCCCGCCAACGAACCTGGCGATCCGCTTCGCGACCGGCTCGAGCTCGCGCTCGCCCGCGTCGCGCTCGAGCGCGAGCTGCCCGTGCTCGGCGTCTGCCGCGGCATGCAGCTGCTCAACGTCGCCCTCGGCGGCGGCATCGCCCAGCATCTCGACGATCCCGCCCGGATCCACCGCGGCGAACCGGGCACGTTCGTCGATCACGAGATCGAGGTCGTCGCCGGCACGCGCCTTGCCGCGATCCTCGGCGAGAGCCCGAATCCCGTGCGCTCACACCATCATCAGGGTGTGTCTCCGCTCGCTGACCGCCTCACGGCCTCGGCTCATTCCACCGACGGCCTCGTCGAAGCCGCCGAATTGCTCGACCATCGCTTCTGCCTCGCCGTGCTCTGGCACCCGGAGGAGAATCTCGCCGCAGGCGGCCTGCGCCTCTACGAGGCACTGGTCGAAGCGGCTCGCAGGGTCGCTCCAGTGGCCGCATGAGCGCCGCGCCCGAGTGGCCGCTGGCGCCGTCGAAGATCGTCGCCACCCATCTCAGCTACCGCTCGCGCTGTGACGAGTACCGGATGGCAGCGCCACCGGACGCGCCCTCGTACTTCCTCAAGCCGCCGAGCTCGCTCTCGGGCCACGAGGCAGAGGTTGCGCGCCCGCGCGGCTGTCATTTCCTCAACTACGAGGGGGAGATCGCGCTCGTGATCGGCAAGCGCGCGCTCGGGGTCTCGGAGGCCGAGGCGCTCGACCACGTCGCCGGCTACACCGTCGCCAACGACTTCGGCGTGCACGACTTTCGCCACATCGACCGCGGCTCGATGCTGCGCGTCAAGGGCCAAGACGGCTTCTGCCCGCTCGGCCCTCGATTCGTCGAGGCGGCGGAGCTCGATCCCGAGAACCTGACCGTGCGCACCTTCGTCAACGGCGAGCAGGTGCAGGAGGGCCACACCGGCACCGACCTGATCTTCTCCTTCGCCTACCAGGTCGCCGACGTCTCGCGCCTGATCACGCTCGAGCCCGGCGACGTCCTGCTCACCGGCACGCCGGCCAACTCGCGCCCGGTCAAGCCCGGCGACGTGGTCGAGGTCGAGGTCGCCGAGATCGGCCGCCTGCGAAACGAGATCGTCGAGCTCGATCGCGATCTTGCCGATGTCGGCGCGGCGCCGGAGGTCAGCGCCCAGACTCTGCACGTCGCGCTCGCCATGCCCGAGGACGAGGCCGAGCGCCAGGTTGCCAGCGGCGAGTGGAAGCGCTTGGTCGACTAGCGATGTTGCTGGGCGTCCATCACGCGAAGCTGCGCGTCGCCGATGTCGGCGAGGCCGCCGAACGCTGGGGTCGTCTCTACGGCTTGACCCAGACCGAGAGCGCGGCGGCACAGAGCACGCTCCTGCGCTGCGCCTACGAGGACTTCTGCCTCGAGCTCGAGCAGGCCGACGACCCCGGCGTCGAGCACGTCGCCTACGAGCTTCGCTCCGGGGTCTCGCTCGACGAGGCCGCCGCTCGCGTGCGTGACGCCGGCAGCGACTGCGAGCAGGTCGAGGTGCCGCTGCGCGGTCGCGGCCTGCGGCTGGCGGATCCCGACGGGAACCTGATCGTCTTGGTCGAGCGCGTGATCGCCGACGATCGCAAGCCCGCCGTCGCGCGCTTCACCGACGAGCTGCCCGCCTTTCACCCGCGAAGGCTTCAGCACGTCAACTACCTGACCGCCGACGCGCCGCGGATGGCCGAGTGGTACGAGAGCGCCCTCGGCCTCGGCGTCAGCGACTGGATCGGCGACGGCGCCGTATGGATGCATGCCGACCGCGACCACCACGTCGTCGCCTTCCTCGACAAGGGCTACGAGCACATTCATCACCTCGCCTTCGAGCTCACCGACTGGGGGGAGATGCGCGTCGCGCTCGACCACCTTGCCCAGCACCGCCGCCCGATCGCCTGGGGCCCTGGCCGCCACACGATGGCCCAGAACCTCTTCGCCTACTGCCGCATGGTCGAGGAAGACGTCTTCGTCGAGCTCTTTTGCGACATGGAGCAGCTCGAGCCCGACCACGAGCCGCGTTTCTTCGCCGACGACCCGCACGGCTCCAACGCCTGGGGCATCCTGCCGCCACGCTCCTACTTCCGCTTCGACCAAGCCGCGATCGAAGCCGAGCTGCAGCAGCTCGAAGCCCAACAGGGCCTTGCGACTGACCGCCCTCGAACGGCAGATAACGGCGAATAATGGTGCGTTATCTGCCGCTCGGCGCCGTCGAGGGTTGACGCGGCGACCTTACATAATGTATACATCTCGCGACCGCTGAGAGAGACCGGGGGCTCACGCGCCCGTGAGGAGAGGTGTTCGAATGGAAGCGACGACCGCCCGCACTCCCGCACCAGCTGCGCCCGAGGCTCTGCGCCGGACCGCCCTCGGCGTCTCCGACATCGTCTTCTTCATCGTCGCCGCCTCTGCGCCGCTGACGGTGATCGCCGGCGGCGTCGCCTCGACCTATCTGGTCACGGGCAACGCGGGCGTGCCGTTGCTGTTCTTGGTCCTCGGCGCGATCCTCGCCCTGTTCGTCACCGGCTATGCGGCGATGAGCCACCACATCACCAACGCCGGCGCCTTCTATGCCTACGTCGCCAAGGGCATCGGCAAGATCCCGGCAGTCGGCACCGCCTTCGTTGCGCTGATCGCCTACAACTCGATGCAGATCGGGATCCTCGGCCTGTTCGGAGCGGTGTTCAGCGGCTTCATGCTCGACAAGGCCGACATCAACTTCGCCTGGTACACGTGGGTCTTCATCGCGATCGGCGTCATCGGCGTGCTCGGCTGGCTGCGTGTCGACCTCAACGCAAAGGTCCTGGCGATCTTCCTCACGCTGGAGATCATCGTCGTCGCGATCTTCGACTTCGTCGTCCTCGGAGACCCGGCGCCCGGCGGTCTCACCAGCGAAGCCTTCGACCCCGACATCGCCTTCGGCGCCGGCCTGGGCGCCGCGCTCAGCTTCACGATGGCGGCCTTCGTCGGCTTCGAGTCGGCTGCGATCTACGGCGAGGAATGTAAGGACCCGCGCCGCACGGTGGCGCGCGCGACCTACATCGCCCTCGGCATCACCGCGCTCTTCTACGCCTTCTCAGCCTGGATGCTGCAGAGTGCGGTCGGCGCCGACGTCGTCACCAACGCGGGTGCGCTGGTCGAAGGCGGCTTCACCACCCCGGACGGCGCTGCCCCCGATCCGACCTCGGTCCTGTTCATCACCCTCGATGCGCAGGTGAGCACGTTCATCGCCGACGTCGCCACGCTGCTGTTCTGCACCAGCCTGTTCGCCGCTTCGCTCTCGTTTCACAACGCCGTTGCGCGCTACTTCTTCGCCCTCGGCCGCGCCCGGGTGCTGCCCGCGGTCTTCGGGCGCACGCGTCGCAACGGAGCTCCGTACATCGGCTCGCTGACGCAGACGCTGATCGCAGCGGTGATCATCTTCATCTTCTGGCAGTCCGACGGTGATCCGGTGCTCGAGGTGTTCACCTGGTTGACGAACCTCGGCGCCCTCGGCGTCATCCTGCTGCTGGCGCTGGCCTCGTTCGCGGTGGTCGGCTACTTCAGCCGCAACCCACACTCCGAGAGCACGTGGACGTCGCGGATCGCGCCGGCGCTGGCGGGTCTGGGGTTGACGGCGGTGTTCATCCTCGTGCTCTCGAACTTCAACCTGCTGATCACGGGTACGCCGGACGCGCCCACCGACGATCGCGCGATCATCCTGCCGGCGATTCTGCTCGGCGGCGGAGTTGTCGGGCTGCTGGTCGGAGCCGTGCTGAGACAGACCCGCCCGGAGATCTATGCCGGCATCGGCGAGCACGGCGAGGAAGAGCTCGAACCGGGCACGACCGACCGCTAAGTGAGCGACTTCGCCGACCAGATCACGGTCGCCGAGCTCGAAGCCGATCCGTATCCGATCTACGCGCGCCTTCGCCGGCGAGGCGCGCGTAGCCTGGGTTCCGGCGGTCGAGATGTGGCTCGCGACCGGCTGGGAGGAGGCCCTGCGGGTGGCCTCGGAGCCGGAGTTGTTCGCCGCCGACATGCCCGGCTCGCCGATCGATCGCAGCTTCGGCAGTCCGACGATCCTCACCTGCGACGGCGAGCCGCATCGCGAGCTGCGAAAGGCCGTCGATCCGAAGTTCCGCCCAGCCGCCGTCGACGAGTACATCGACGAGCTCGTCACCCCGATCGTCGATCTTCATCTCGATGCGATCGCCGCCGCCGGCGGTGCCGAGCTGATGAGCGAGTACTTCGAGCCGATCTCGGTGCTCAGCCTGGGCGCCGTGCTCGGCCTCGCCGAGCTCGACGCGGCGACTCTGCGTCGCTGGTTTGGCGATCTCGCCGACGGCGCCACCAACTTCGAGCGCGACCCCGACAAGCAGCGGCGCTCGGATGCCACCTGCGCCGAGATCGACGAGCGCCTGGCGCCGGTGCTCGACCGGCTCGAATCCGAGCCCGACGACTCGACGATCTCGCACATGCTGCACGCCGGGCTCGAGCCGGGGGAGAGCCGCCCGCGCGAAGCGATCATGCCCTCGCTCAAGGTGATCCTGCTCGGCGGCATGCAGGAACCGGGCCACGGCGCCGGCTCGGTGCTGTGGGCGCTGCTCACCCATCCCGAGCAGCTGGCCGAGGTCCGCGACGACCTCGACGGCCTGCTCGACCCGGCGATCGACGAGGGCATGCGCTGGGTCTCGCCGATCGGCACCCAGGGCAGGCGGACGACCGAAGCGGTCAGCCTCGGCGGAGTCGATCTCCCGGCCGAGGCGCCGGTCGCCGCCGTGATCTCTGCCGCCAATCGCGACCCCGACGCGCTTCGACGATCCCGACCGCTTCGACATCCACCGTCCCAAGAGCCGCCTTGCGACCTTCGGCTTCGGCCGCCACTTCTGCTCTGGCCACGCCTTCGCCCGTGTCCAGGAGCGGATCGCGCTGCGGCGCCTGCTCGAGCGCTTCGGATCGATCGAGCTCGAGCCCGGCGCCAGTGGCGAGTTCTCGGGTTGGGAGTTTCGCGCGCCACGCAGCCTCCCGGTCCGACTCGCCTGAGTACGGTTCAGAGTACCGATGAGCTACCCCGCGCTTGCCGATCGCGACGCCGTTCTCGCGGCCCTGACCAAGCTGATCTCCGAAGCTTGGGAGTCGTTCGAGCGCCCGCGCCCGGTCGAGCCCGAGATCGACGCCGACCTCGACGAGCGGCTCTCGCGCCCGCTGCCCGACGAGCCCGAGAACGCCGCGCTCGTGCTCGCCGACGCAGCCCGCATCCTCGACGAGTCGAACTCGCCCTCGCGGCCGCTGTATCTCGGCTACGTCGGCTCGACGGGGCTCGAGGTCGGCGTTCTCGCGGAGGCACTGGCTGCGACCTACGACGTCAACCTCGCCGTCACCGCGCGCGCCGCCGATCTGGTCGAGCGCCAGGCGGTCGAGTGGGTGGCCGAGTTCGTCGGCTACCCGTGCGAGGAGGGCGCCTTCACGAGCGGCGGCATGATCTCCAACCTGACCGGCTTGCTCGTCGCGCGCGAGCGTGCGCTTCCGGGCTGTCGCCACCAGGGCTTTGCCGGGCGCACCGGCACCGTCTACTGCAGCGAGGAGTCACACCATTCGGTCCTTCGCGCCGCCGAGGCCGCGGGCATCGGCTCCGACTTCGTTCGCCGCTTGCCGCTCGACGCGCAACGGCGAATGCGCGCCCGCGACCTCGATGCCGCCCTGAGCGCGGACACCGAACAAGGCCTGAGCCCGATCGCCGTCGTCGCCAACGGCGGCACGACGCTGACGGGGGCTGTCGATCCGATCGCAGAGCTTGCCGACGTCTGCGCCAAGCACGACGTCTGGATGCACGTCGATGGCGCCTACGGCCTGCCCGCGGCGGCCACCGAGGTGGCGGCGCCGCTGTTCGTCGGCCTCGAGCGCGCCGATTCGGTCACGCTCGACGCGCACAAATGGCTCGGGCTGCAGAAGAGCTGCAGCCTCGTTCTCGTGCGCGAGGCCGGGGCGCTGGAAGCCACCTTCGGCCACGAGGACACCTATATGCGCCGCGAGGAGGTGCGAAACGCCGTCGAGCGCACGCTCGAATACTCGAGGCCGCTGCGCTCGCTCAAGCTCTGGCTCGCCTTTCGCACCCACGGCGCGGCGGCGTTTCGCGGCTGGATCTCCCAGACGCTCGAGCTGGCGCAGATGCTCGCCGGTGAGCTTCGCGACGCCCCCGACTTCGAGCTCCTGGCCGAGCCGACTCTGTCCACGGTCTGCTTTCGCCACCTCGCCGACGGTCTCGACGCGCTCCGGGCTCGACGCCCACAACTACGCGCTGGCGAAGTCCGCGCAGGAGGACGGGCGCATCTATCTCGCCTCCGCCCTGGTCGACGGCCGCGCCTGCCTGCGCGTCTGCTTCGTCAACTACCGAACCCGCCCCGAGGACGTCGACTTGGTGATCGAGACGCTGCGCGAGCTCGGCGGCCGCTAGCCGCGCTCGGCGAACCGGCTCGATCTCGCGCCCGGACGCTTACCCTTACGCGATCCGCTGGACCCCCCTCACCATTTCGTTGTCTTTGGTGCTGGCCGGCGCTGCCGTGGCGCTTGCCGCCCCGGGCGCAAGCTCGCCGGGTAAGCCCGTCGCCGAGCCCGCGCTTGCGACCTGTTTCTGGGAAGGACCGATTTCGACTCGCCAGCCGACGACTCGCGGCTTCGACGGGCGCTCGTTCAACTTCCCCGAGGAGTCGGCCACGTACTGGCTCGCCCGTCTCAACCTGCCGGAGGGCTCGCGGCTGGAGCTTCGCGGGCGTTACCCGTACGGGCGCTACATGTCGCTCAACGCCTACTCGGAGGGCAACCCGACCGACGCACTCTCAGACATCGCGATCGCGCCGCGTCCCGGCGCAACCAACCCGTTCCTCGTCGGGGAGCGGCGCCAGGCGCGCAAGCGCAGCTACACGGTCTCGGTGCTCGATCAGCCTCCGCCCGAAGACCCGGCTTCGCGAGCCGCCAACACGCTCTACGCCCACGCCGGAGATGCTCCGATCGAGCTCGCCTATCGCGTTTACGAGCCCGACCCTGGGCTCGGGCTCACCGGCGGCACGGCTCTGCCGAAGCCGGTGCTCGTGCTCGGCGACGGCACTGTCGTGCGCGCGGACGCCGCCTGCGAGCGCGTCAACGACCCGAATCGCGAGATCACGATCCAGACGGTGCCGGCGGCCGTGTGGCAGGGAGCTCGCAACTCGCCCGGCTGCGACGGCGCGACCAATCCGGCCTACGACCCGATCCGCTGGGAGCGCTTCTTCAACATCGACTACGCCTCGCTTTCGGTGATCAGCGACTGCACCGAGGCCGGCCGCGAAGCTCGACTCGTCGATGGGGGCCGAGCTCGAGGGCGGCTTCTACTCCAACCGCGACAGCGCCTATATCTTCGCCCACCTCGCTCGCGAGTTCGGTCCGGTCGTGGTGCTTCAGGGTCGGCTGCCGAAGTTCCCCCGGACCTATACCGAGCCGAAGCTGATGCCGGCGGGAAAGCTTCGCTTTTGGTCGCTGTGCAGCGGCGAGTCGCGCGTCACCGTGAGAACGCCCGACTGCCTCTCCGACCGCCAGGTCCTTCGCCGCAGCGGCCGCAACTACACGATCGTCGTCTCCAAGGCCGCCGACCGGCCCGCCAACGCTCGCGCTCGCTGCGACGTCGCCTGGCTCGATTGGGGCGAGTTCGGCGACGGCGCCGGCGACCCGGATTACGCGCTGCTGATCATGCGAAACATGCTCGTCGACCCGAACTTCACCAGGGCGATCCAGCGAGTTCCGCAGCCGGGTCACGAGCAAGAGGTGATGGGCCGGCATTTCCCCATCAGCGAGTACTCGACCGTCGAGGAGTTCGAAGCGCGGGGCTGCTGAGAGCGGCAGCGAGTCAGGCCGGCGTCAGCCGCACCGGCATCCGCTTGATCCCGTTGAAGAAGTTCGACTGCAGGCGCTCGGCCTTGCCGGTGAGCTCGAAGCTCGCGACTCGCTTGACCATCTCGGCGAAGACGATCTCGATCTCGAGCCGCGCCAGGTGCGCGCCGGTGCAGAAGTGCGGCCCGCCGGGGCCGAAGGTCATCTGCGGGTTGGGGTCGCGGCCGACGTCGAACTCGTAGGGGTTGTCGAAGACGCTCTCGTCGAAATTGCCCGAGATGTACCAGGTGGTGACCTTGTCGTTCTCGCGGATCTGCTTGCCGCCGAACTCGATGTCGGCCGTCGCGGTGCGGCGGAAGTGGTGCACCGGCGTCGCCCAGCGCAGGATCTCGTTCGCCGCCAGCGGCATCAGCTCCGGCTGCGAGCGCAGCCGCTCGAGCTGATCGGGGTTGTCGATCAGCGCCAGCACGCCCTGCGAGATCGAGTGACGGGTGGTCTCGTTGCCGGCGACCGCGAGCAGCAGGAAGTAGACGTCGTACTCGTGCTCGCTCAGCGGGCTGCCGTCGATCTCGGCTTCGACCAGCTTGGTGACGATGTCGTCGCGCGGCTGCTCGGCGACGTTCGGCGGCGAGCTTTCGCCCGTACTCGAACATCTCCAGCGCGACGGGGTTGGAGAAGGGGAGATGGCGGTTCGCCTTCTCGACCTCGGGGTCGATCGCGAACTCCGGGTCGTCCTGGCCGAGCATGCGGTCGCCGAGCTCGACGAGGTAGCGATGGTCGGACTCCGGCGCCCCGAGCATCTCGGCGAAGACGCGCATCGGCAGCTCGGCGGCGACGTCGGCGACGAAGTCGACCTCCCCTTTTTCGAGGGCGTCTGCGAGCACGCGGTCGAAGAGCTCGCGAATGCGCTCGGTGAAGGTGCGTACCGCGCGCGGGGTGAAATCGCGGTTGACGATCGCGCGCAGCTTGTTGTGCGGCGGCGGGTCCATGTCGATCATCGACTTGCGCGCCTCGATCTGATCGGGCTCGAGGTCCTGCAGCGAGGTGCCGCCGCGCTCGGAGGAGAAGGTGCGCCAGTCCTTTGCGATCGCGGTGATGTCGGCGTGGCTGGTGACCGCCCAGAAGCCACGGCCATCGGACTCCTCCTGCCAGTGGACCGGATCCTCGCGGCGCAGGGTCGCGAACATCTCGTGCGGCACGCGCTCGGCGAAGCGAGCGTGGTCGGTGAGATCGACCTCGGCGAGCTCCATCAGAGGTGGTGCATGTACTCGGCGAGATCCCAGTCGGAGACGTGAGCCTGATGGCGCCCGATCTCGAACCGCTTCATCGCCAGGAAGGTGTTGACGATGTCTTCGCCGACGGCCTCGCCGATGACGCTGTCGGCTTCGAGCGCGTCCAGGGCCTCGCCCAGCGACTGCGGCAACGTGGTCCCCTGCTCTTCCTCCGGCAGCGTGTAGGTGTCGCCCTCGAGCGGCGTCGGTGGATCGAGCTCGCGTCGAAGGCCGTCGAGACCGGCGAACAGGATCGCCGCCGTGATCAGGTACGGGTTGGCGGCGCCGTCGCCGACGCGGATCTCGAGGCGGCAGGCCGGACCGCGCTCGGGAGGGATGCGTACGAAGGTCGTCCGGTTGTTGAGGCCCCAGTTGCCGTGCGTGGGCGCGAGGCTGTCGGGAACGATCCGCCGGTAGGCGTTGATCGTCGGGTTGAGGAAAGCCATCAGCGCCCCGGCGTGATCGAGGACGCCGGCGACGAAATGGCGCAGCTCATCCGAGAGTCCCGCGTCGGCGTCGGGGTCGTGCATGCAGTTCGACCCCTCGCGCTCGAGCGAGATGTGCATGTGGGTGCCCGAGCCGCCCTGGTCGTTGAACGGCTTGCCCATGAACGTCGCCAGCAGCCCGCGCTGGGCCGAGTAGTCCTTGACGGCCGCCTTGAAGCGAAACGCGTTGTCGGCGGCGATCAGCGGCGCGGCCTCGCGCAGGTTGATCTCGTACTGGGAGTTCATGTACTCGTGGTTGCCGGCGATCGCGCCGATCCCGAGCGCCGCGCAGGCCTCGACCAGGCCGCGGAAGACCCCCTGCGGGTCGGCCTGCGGGCCCACGGTGTAGACCATGCTCAGGTTGTCGACGTGGCGGCGCCAGCCGCCCTGGTCGTCCGGTTCGAGCAGGAAGAACTCGAGCTCGGGGCCGATCTTCGCCGTCAGCCCGAGCTCGGCCAGCGCCGCCTCGGCGCGGCGCACGAGCCCGCGCTGATCGGTCGGCTCGGGTCCCTCGTCGCGCTCGAGGTCGGCGAGACAGCTGACGACGTCGGGCTCCCACGGCAGCTCGACCAGGGTCGAGAGATCGGGACGGGCGACCATGTCCGGGTAGCCCTCCTCGCCACCGACGACCGGCGTGTGGGCGAGGTCGGTGCCCATCACCGCCCAGCAGAACCCGAGTCCGCTGCGCGCGGTGCGATCGAGCTCTGCGATCGGCACGTCCTTGCCGCGCTGGATGCCGTGCAGGTCGGGATAGACGACGCGCACGGTGCTGACAGCGGGGGAGATCTGCGACCTGATCGCGGCAACCTCGGTGCCGACATCCTCGGCATCCCCTCGCTCGGCGGCTCGACCGGTCACTCGCTCCTCCTCTCCGGCACGGCGCGACGGCACATGCCGTTCATCAACTGCTGGATAACGTACCCATTCCCCGTCGGCCAGGGTTGGAAAACCGCCTTGTGGCCGACCGGGTCTTTCCCTCACCTCCGAGTTTTCGCTCGCTAAGATCGCTCAACCTGCCGCTATCGTCTAGGGGACTAGGACGCCGGATTCTCAGTCCGGAAACCGGGGTTCGAATCCCCGTAGCGGTGCTGGGGGGACTCTCAGTTGGAGGACGTGCATGCGTTTTCGTTACGCCGTTCTTGCCCTCGTTGCGGCTGCATTCTCCGTAGCCGCGCCGTCGACCGTGAGCAGCGCCGGCGACAAGCCCATAGTGCTCTGCTGGAACAAGGACTACCCCGCGCCGGTCGGCACGGGCACGCCTCAGGTGCGAGTGACGCCGAACCGATGCGGGTTCTTCAAGCGAGGTGACAGTTCCGGCTCGGCGGCGGTTCGGGCAAAGAGCCTGAATTGGAACTGGGGCAATCGCAGGGCCGTAGGTCGCGGCGTCTCCGTCGTCAACATGGGCGGATCGACTCCGATTGAGGTGCGCCTCTCGAAGCCGGAGCGAAACTGCTCTGACGACCGGGTTTTCACGAAAGCCAGCTTCGACTACCCCGGCATCGGAAGCGGCGGCGGCTTCAGGCTCTACACCTGCGCCTAGCCGTAGCGTCAAACTGCACGTCCAGATGAAGAGCATCGAGGCTGGCTGGCAGCACTTCGCCGAGGCCGACTGGTCAGCCGCGCGTGCCGCTTTCTCCGCGGCGGTCGAGGAGGCCCCGGGCAATCCCGATGCGCTTGACGGTTTGGGTCAATCGCTTTGGTGGCTCGGCGAGCGGGCTGCGGCGATCGATCGGCGTCGCGAGGCCTATGCCGCGTATCAGCGCCGAGGTGACTCCCGTCGCGCCGGCGGCCTCGCCACCTACCTGGCCGGTGAGCATCGCATCGACGGCCAGGAGGCGGCGGCCGCGGGGTGGCTGGCGCGTGCACGGCGTCTGCTGGCCGACGAGGAAACGGCTCCCGAGCTCGGTTGGCTGGCGATCGAGGAGGCGAAGCGGGCGGGCGATTCGATCGCCGCCGAGGGTCACTCCCGCGCCGCGCTCGAGATCGCCCATCGGCTGTCGAACCCAGACATCGAATGCATGGCGCTGGCCCAACTCGGACGCGCGGCCGTGAGCCAGGGCCGGGTCGAAGAAGGCGTGTCGCTGCTCGACGAGGCGATGACCGTCGCGCTGGGCGGCGAGACGAATGACCCGCTCGCCTGCGGTGACGCTTGCTGCACGACGCTGGTCGTCTGCGATCGGCTCGCAGACCTGGATCGGGCCGCGCAGTGGTGCGAGGTCGTGATCGAGTTCACCGAGCGCCGCCGCTTCGTTCCGCTGCAGTCGTGGTGTCGCGGCATCTACGCCGCCGTTCTCGTTCGTGCGGGTGACTGGGACCGGGCCGAGACGGTCCTCGCTGAGGCACTGCGGGGACGTGCGGACAGACGCCGGGGCGGCGGCGCCGCGCTGCCGCTGGCGGTGCTCGCCGACCTCCGTCTGCGCCAGGGCCGCAGCGAGGAGGCCGAGTCGTTGCTGAATGGCCTCGAGGATGCTCCCGCTGCGCTCGCCCCGCTCGTGCATCTGCACCTGCAGCTCGGCAAGCCTGTGCTTGCCGAGGCGCTGCTCGAACGCGCTGCCGGCGGGGGCGGAGCGGACGAGGGCGACCTGCTGCTGCTGCGCGGGACCGTCGCACTGGCGGCCACCGACCTCGACGCCGCGGCCAGCGCCGCGGAACACCTGCGAGAGCTTGCGGAGCGGGTCGATCGCAAGGATCTGGATGCCGATGCGGCGCTGCTCGCGGGTCGGGTCGCAGCCGCGAACGGCAGCGACGGACCGGCCGCGGAAGAGTTCGAGAACGCCATCACGCGCTTCGCCGCGCTCGGTTTCCCACTCGAGGAGGCACGCGCGCGGCTCGCCCTGGCGGGCGTCCAGACCAAGGTCGGCTCCCCGCTCGCGCTCTCCTCCGCGCGTACCGCTCGCGATGCGTTCGAGCGCCTCGGCGCTCGCCGCGACGCCGATCAGGCCGCCGCCCTGCTGCGCCAGTTGGGCGTCGCCGGCCGAACCGCAACCCGGGGCGACCGGGACGAGCTGACGGCGCGCGAACGTGAGGTGCTGAGCCTCGTGGTCACAGGTCTCTCGAACGCCGAGATTGCCGAGCGGCTCGTGATCGCGCCAAAGACCGCCGAGCACCACGTCAGCCGGGTACTGGGCAAACTCGGCGTGCGAAGTCGGGCCGAAGCGGCGGCGCACGCGGTGCGCGAGGGGCTCTAGGCGGATCTAGCCGATTCCGTTGCCGGCGAAAACGCCGTCGGGGTCGTACCGCCGCTTCACCTCGACGAGCCGCGCCAGGATGTCGGCGTCAAAGGCGTCGGCGACGGACTGTTCGGCGCTTAGCGAGTTGACGTAGGTGCCGCCGGTGGCATGCGGCGCAGTCTCGTCGAACAGCCGTCGCACCCAGTCCCTGACCGAGCCCACCGGCTCCTCACCGGAGGCACCGATGAACCAGGTCTCGGCACCCGCGCCGCGGTAGCCGAACGCCGTGGCGCCTGGCGGCACGCGGTCGATCGCCCCGCCCATCCATCCGGTGATGATGTGGGCCTGCGGCGCGGGGACGTCCTCGAAGCCCTCGATCAGCGCGTCGATCAGCCCGTCGCTGACCCGCTCGAGGTAGTGCAGGCGGTCGTAGTACTGCCCGCCGTGCGGCGCCGTTTCGTCGAGCATCGACTGGAGCGCCACGTAGGGCATCGGCGCTACGAGGTCGAGCGCCGGCGGGCAGTCCGCGCGCAACGGGGCGAGGACGCGCTCTCCCTCCGCGAGATCGCCACTCCAGGCGACGGAGATGACCGCGGCCTTGCGTCCCTGCAGGTCCGCAGGGAACGGCTCCGCCGGGGGCGCGGTGAGCAGTACGGCGAACATCCCAAGCGCCTCCGGCGCCCCTTCCATCAATTGGCGGGCTCCTCGCATCGCTTCCCGGGCCCGCTCCCACGGGTAGACCAGCATCCCGCCCAGAACCATTGGCCCGATGCGGTGGGCGCGAAACTCGAACGTCGTCACGACGCCGAAGTCGCCGCCACCGCCGCGGAGGGCCCAGAAGAGATCTGAATGCTCTTCTTCGCTCGCGCGGACCAGCCGGCCATCGGCGAGGACGACTTCGGCGGCTTGCATCGAGTCGATCGTGAGGCCGTGGTGGCGCATGAGCCACCCGAGGCCACCGCCGAGCGTCAGGCCGCCGACGCCGGTATGCGAAATCTGGCCACCCGGCACGGCGAGGCCGTGCTCCTGCGTCGCAGCGTCGAGCTCGCTCAGCAGCGCACCGCCGCCCACCCGCACCAGAGCGCGCTCACGGTCGACCTCGACGGCGTTCAGCGCCCGGAGATCGATGCAAAGTGCCTCGTCGCGCACCGAGCGTCCCGAGACCGAGTGCCCGCCGGCGCGAACAGTGAACTCGAGCTCGTGAGCGCGGGCCGTTTGGATTGCCGCGGCGACGTCGTCGGCGTCGCTGGCGTAGGCGACTGCTAGAGGATGTCGATCGATGGCGCCGTTCCAGCCGGCGCGGGCAGCGTCGTAGCCGCGATCAGCCGGCTCGACGACCCGGCCGACGAAGCCGCGGGCTCGCAGCGCTGAAACGAGTCGAGAGGTGGAAGCGACAGCGTGGGTTGTGGCAGTTGTGTTCATATGTGCACCATCGCCTGCGCTCGGGCGTGGCGCGTCGGGGGATCCCCCTATTTGCATCCCTGGTTCTTGCGACGGGTCGCTATAGGGTTGGCAACGGCGAGACAATGCCACGCCCCGGCAACGGAGGGGAGAAGTACATGCGAACAACGCTGCCAGCCCGCCAAGTCGGAGACGGCCGTTGAGCTCGACGGCGAGCGAGCCAGGTCCCGTGCTCCGCATCTTCATCGCCTACCGGCGCGACGACAGCCAGGGCTTCGCTCGCAGCATCCACGATCGCCTTGCCCTCCACTTCGGCGAAGACGCGGTCTTCAGAGACATCAACGACATCGAGCCGGGCAGGCCGTGGGAGGAGGCGATCGACCAAGCGCTCGGCTCTTGCGAGGTTTTCGTCCTGCTTATCGGTCAAGGCTGGCTGGAGGCCACAGACGATCAGGGCAACCGCCGCCTCGACGACCCTGAGGACCGACATCGGCGGGAAATCGAGACCGCGATCAAGCGCAGGATCCGGATGTTCGTCGTGCTGATGGAAGACGCGCACATGCCGCGCCGCCAGCAACTGCCGCAGCCGTCCGTCGGAGATGAGCCCGAGGGACTGCAGATGGTGCCCGCGCTCCACGCTCTGCGAATCGCCGACCACGCGTTCGACTACGGCATCGAAGAGCTGATCACCAGTATCGAGACGGCGGTGCGGCAGGAGGACCGCGGGGGCGCCGAGGCGGAGCGGGCCGAGGAGGTGGTGGACCGGGCGGAAGCGAGCAAGGCGGAACGGAAACGACCGTTGTGGCCCCTCGTCGCGGTCGGGCTGGGCGCAGTGGTGGTGGCTGTCGTCGCCTTCCTGATCGGCTCCGCCGGCGACGACGACGGCAATTCCGGTGCGACCGTCGAGTGCTCGCAGTCGGGCGCAATCGAAGCGGTCTCGGGCACTGAATTCGAGTCGTTCGTCCGCGAGCTCGGCGCGGTGTCGCCCGGCGATCCCCTGTTCGGTGGTTCTGGCTACATCGTCGGTGACCTGGCCTGTCGGGATCTCACCGGCGACGAGTCCGAGGAGATGGTGGTGCAGCTCGCCTGCTGTGAGGCCGGCTCGCCCTCGCCATGGGCGATCTTCGTCGCCGAGGACAGCGAGTGGGAGCTTGCCTTCCACCGCGAGAACATCCAAGCCGAGCTCTCCGTCCAAGGGGACGCCATCGTCGAGAAGTCGCCTGCGTACGCCGCCGGTGATCCGATCTGCTGCCCAACCACCTTCCGGTTCGGCAGCGTGAGCTGGGACGGTGCTGAGTTCGTCTTCGAATCCGAGGAGGCGTCAGCCAACAGGACGATCGAGGTGGGCAGCAGCGGCGCGACACGCGTCGGCGATTTCCCGCCGCTGACCGACTCTCCGCTTGAGGCAGCCCAGGTGTTCGGCCCACCTTCGCTTGTCGAGCCCGATGGCGTGCTCTGTGTCAACGAGTGGCGCGACCTCGGCCTGGTGATCAACTTCGTCAACCTCGGTGGGCGCGATCCGTGCTCGGCAGAGGGCGCGGTCGGCAGCATCGAGCTCAGGGACACCTTCGCCGAGCAAGCCGGCTGGGAGACCGACGACGGCGTTCGCGTCGGGATGAGCGCTGACGAACTGCGCGAGATCTACCCCGACGCGCAGCAGGAGTCATTTCCAAGCCTGCGCAATGTCCTTGTGCTGATCGAGGGTTCGACCCTGATCGGCGAGGGCGGCTCTTTGCCGGTGCTGAGTGCCCGCCTCAAGGACGACACAGTCAACGAGCTGCGGGTGTCGGTCGGCGCCGCCGGCGACTAGCGACGGGCAGCGGACCCGTACACCTTCACTGTCTCGATTAGCGACTTCTCATCACGCTCTAATCGTGCGCTCAGTCCGCGCCGCTGTGCTCAGCTGGAAACTGCGACGAAAGGGTTGGGATGCACGACACAGGCGTTGGGATAGGCAACAGGCAGGACGGTGACCAAGCTCGCGGCGGTGTGTGTGGCGGTGGGAGCGACGCTGCTGGCGCCCGCTGCGGCGCAGGCCGAGGAGACGACCTGTCAGGGCACGATCGGCGCCGAGACGGTCGACAACGTCCGCGTTCCCGACGGAGCGTCGTGCACGCTCGTCGGCACGACCGTGCAGGGCACGATCAAGGTCGAGAACGGCGCGAAGATGCGCGCCAAGGGTGCACGCGTGATCGGAAACGTCCAGGGCGAGAACGCCAAGCGCGTCAACGTCGTCAAGGGCTCGCAGGTCGGCGGCAGCGTCCAGGTCGTCCAGGGCACCTTCGCCAAGGTGAAGAAGAGCACGATCGAAGCCGACATCCTCTATGACGAGAACGCCGGGCGCGTTCGCGCGATCGCAAACCAGGTCGGCGGCAACATCCAGGCGTTCAAGAACACCGGCGGGGTCGAGATCGCGACCAACCGGGTCGACGGCAACCTGCAGTGCAAGGAGAACGAGCCCGCGCCGACCGGAGGCGGGAACGTCGTCCAGGGCAACAAGGAGGACCAGTGCGCCTCACTCTGACCGGCTGAGGCGCCTCGAGGACTTCAGCGGCCTCCGCGGCCCGGGCGCCAATTGCCGCCTGGGCCGCGGCGACCCGGGCAACGGGCGTCCGGTAGGGCGAGCAGCTGACGTAGTCGAGCTCGAGCGAGTCGAAGAAGCGCGATGCTCGTCGGATCGCCGCCGTGCTCGCCGCAGACTCCGAGCTTGAGCTCGGGGTTGGCCTCGCGTCCACGCTCGGCGCCGATGCGGACCAGCTCGCCGACGCCCGGGCCGTCGATCACCTCGAACGGGCTGCGGTCGATGATCCGCCCGGCGAGGTAGGAGGGCATGAAGCTGCCCTCGACGTCGTCGCGCGAGAGCCCGATCGTCGTCTGCGTCAGGTCGTTGGTGCCGAAGGAGAAGAAATCGGCGTGGTGGGCGATGTGGCCGGCGATCAGACAGGCGCGCGGCAGCTCGATCATCGTCCCGACCGAGTAGGGGACCGCGCTGCCGGCCAGCCTCTCGTGCCTGCTCGGCGACATTGACCACGTGCTCGCGCAGCTGGCGCAGCTCCGTCTCGTAGGCGACCAGCGGGATCATGATCTCGACCAGCGGGCGAGTCGCCGGCCTCCGCCGCCTCGGCGGCGGCGCCGATCACCGCCCGCACCTGCATCTCGTAGATCTGCGGATAGAGGAAGGCGAGGCGGACGCCGCGCGTGCCGAGCATCGGGTTGGCCTCCTGGAGGTCGCGGACGATCTCGGCCGCCTCGCGCGCATCGGTGAGCCGATCATCCGCGGCGGCCTCGAGCCGGCGCACCTCGGCCTCGAAATGCTCGAGCGGGAGAAACTCGTGAAGCGGCGGGTCGAGCAGCCGCACCGTCACCGGCAAGCCGCGCATCTCGTGCAGGATCGCGGCGAAGTCGGCTCGCTGAAGCTCTCCGAGATGCTCGAGTGCCTCGTGGAACTCGCTGCGCGCGCTCTCGAGCTCGGGCGGCGCCGGCCCGCCGTCGCCGGCCGCCTGGACGACCTCGGCGCGCCGCCAGCGCGCCGCGGCGACGAACATGCCGCGCACGAGCTCGCCGCGGTCCTCGCCGAAGAACATGTGCTCGGTGCGGCAGAGCCCGATTCCCTCGGCGCCGAGCGAGCGCGCCTTGGCCGCGTCCTGCGGCGGTGTCGGCGTTGGCCCTGACTCCGAGGCGGCGCAGCTCGTCCGACCAGCGCAGCACCTCGTCGAAGTGCTCGCTGAGCTCGGGCTCGACCAGCGGCACGTCGTCGGCCGTGACCTTGCCGGTCGTTCCCTCGATCGCGATCAGGTCGCCCGCGGCCAGCTCGCGTCTCGCCGATCGTCACCGTCGCGGCCTCGATGTCGACCTTGACCTCGGACGCTCCGGCGACGCAGGGGCGGCCCATTCCACGGGCGACGAGCGCGGCGTGCGAGGCCTTGCCTCCCTGAGCGGTGAGGATCCCGCGCGCGGCGTGAAATCCGGCGACGTCGTCGGCCTCGGTGAACGGGCGAACCAAGATCACGTCGTCGCCGTCGGCCGGCGCGGCGAACGGCCTCGGTCGCGCTGAGGACGATCGCGCCGCTGGCGGCACCGGGCGAGGCGGCGACGCCCGTGGTCAGCACCTCGAACTCGAAGGAGGGGTCGAAGACCGGGTGAAGCAAGGCCTCGAGCGCCTCGGGGTCGAGCGTCAGCAGCGCCTCCTCGCGGGTGAGCAGCTGCTCGCCGACGGCGTCGACGGCGAAGCGAACCGCCGCAGCGGCGGGGCGCTTGGCCGCCCGCGTCTGCAGCAGGAACAGGCGACCCTCCTCGATCGTGAACTCGACGTCCTGCATGTCCTTGTAGTGCGACTCGAGGCGCGAGAGGTCATCGAGGAGCTGCGCGTGGGCTTCGGGGAGATGGTCGGCCAGCGCCGCCAGGTCCTCCGGGTCGCGGGTGCCGGCGACGACATCCTCACCCTGGGCGTTTGGCAGAAAGTCGCCGGAGGGCGTCGGCTCACCCGTTCTCTCGTCGCGGCTGAAGGCGACGCCCGAGCCCGAGCGCTCGCCGCGATTGCCGAAGACCATCTGCTGCACGTTGACCGCCGTGCCCCAGTCGTCGGGGATGCCGTTGATGCGGCGGTAGGCGACCGCGCGCTGACCGTCCCACGAGTCGAACACCGCGGTGATCGCCTGGCGAAGCTGCTCGCGGGGCTCCTGCGGAAACGCCTCGCCGGTCGTCTCCTCGAACATGCTGTTGGAAGGTCGTCGTCAGCTCGCGCAGCTCCGCGACGCCGAGCTCGGTGTCGGCCTCGACGCCGGCGCGGTCCTTGGCCTGCTGAAGCGCCTGCTCGAAGCTCGCGCCGGGAATCCCGCGGACGACGTTGCCGAACATCTGCACGAAGCGCCGGTAGGAATCCCAGGCGAAGCGCTCGTTGTCGGTGCTGGTGGCCAGCCCCGCGACCGACTCGTCGTTGAGTCCGAGATTGAGCACGGTGTCGAGCATTCCCGGCATCGACACGCGCGCGCCCGAGCGCACGGAGACCAGCAGCGGGTGCCTCGGGATCGCCGAGCACCTTGCCGGTGCTCTGCTCGAGCGCGGCCAGCGCCTCGTCGACCTCCTCGGCCAGGCCGTCGGGCAGCTCGCGACCGGCCTGCATGTAGGCGACGCAGGCCTCGGTCGTGATCGTGAAGCCGGCGGGCACCCGCTCGGCGCCCAGCACCCGGGTCATCTCGGCGACGCCGGCGCCCTTGCCGCCGAGCAGCTCGCGCTGATCGCGAGAGCCCTCGGAGAACTCACGGATCCACCTCATCGCGCTGGGCCCGCGTCAGGCAAGGCAGACAGAAACGGCGAGCCCTCATCGGCGCGCAGCATACGTGCCCGCTTTTGATAAGACCGAAGAGTCCAACGTCCCCGGGCGAACCGAGGAGCAACGAGATGACCGACGACCCCGATCTGCGCGAGCGTCGCGAGGCGCTCGTCGTCGAGCACATGGAGTCCGAGAACGATCACGACTTCGAGACGACCATGCGCACCTTCGGTCATCCCCGGTACGAGATCATCCCGACGGGCGACGTCTTCGATGGCGACGAGGCGGTGCGCCGCTACTTCGAGGACACCCGCACGGCCTTTCCCGATCAGCGCAACGAGCTGATCGCCCTGCACCACACCGATGCTGGCGTCATCGTCGAGTTCGAGCTCAAGGGAACCCACAAGGGCCCGCTGCGCGGAATCCCGGCGACCGGAAAGGAGTTCACGTGCCGCACCGTCGCCTTCTTTCTCTTCGAGGGCGACAGCCTCGTCTGCGAGCGGGTGTATTTCGACGCCGCGACGATCCTCAGCCAGCTGGGCCTGGTCCAGCCGGCGCCTTCGCTCAGACACCGGCGGCGAATGACGGGATTGCCGGCGTAGCTAGCCGTCCGCCGTTCGAGCGCGCCCAGTAGCGAGGCCGCGAAGCTCGTTATGCGCTCGGGCGAGTAGAGCGTCGGGCTGGCTGAGGACGAGCCGGCCGAGGTGCTCGGCGATCGCGATCAGGCAATGGGAGGCGAGCTCGACGTCGACGCCGCCGGGGCCACCGCGGGCCTGCGAGCCCTCGTTGCAGCAGCTCCTCGATCTGCTCGCGCACGCTCTCGCGCCCAGCCTCGACGTGGTCGCGGACGAGATCGGGCGTGCCCTCGGCGGGCATCAGGATCAGCCGCCAGGTCGTCGGATGGGCGCCGACCGTCTCCAAGAACGCCGTCAGCCCGGCGACGACGAACTCGTCCGGGTCCATCGCCGCCTGCGTCGGCAGCGCCTCGCTCACCTGCGACAGCGCGAGCTTCTCCTGGCGCTCGAGCAGCGCGCGCAGCAGCGTGCCGAGGTCGCCGAACGCGTCGTAGACGACCGGCTTGGTCACCCCGGCCGTTCGCGCGATCGCCTCCATCGAGACGCCGGCATAGCCGTCGGCGCCGATCACCGCCAGCGCCGAGTCGAGTAGCTGCTCGCGCCGCTGTGCCGGCGGTAGACGCGGGGCGTACTGCCTCTTGGAGGCCGAAGCGGTCATCGCCGCAATCTAAACCGCCACGTCTCCGCGTGCTCGGTTTGACATTAACTAACCGGCCAGGTAATAATGCGCGCGAGACACAGAGCCGACCGAGGAGGATCACGATCGTGAGCAGCGCGACAAACGGCAACGGTGCGACGCGGCGCGAGAGCCGGCCGGCGAGGACGCGCTCAGCGCCCTCGACGTCCTTCTCGACGGCGACATCGACAAGGTCATGGCCCAGCTCGACAAGATCGTCGAGGCGGCACCTTCGTATCGCAAGCTGATCTCGCGCTGGGAGAACCAGGGCTGGAACTCGGAGGTGTTCGACTACTCCCGCGACGCCGAGGAATGGAATTCAGGGTCGTGGACAGAGGACGAGAAGCGGTTCATGATCTGGAGCCTGTCGGAGTTCTTTCTCGGCGAGGAGCGCGTGACCACCGAGTTGCTTCCGTTTGCGATCGCGGCGCCCGACGACGATCAGCGCATCTTTCTCGCCTCGCAGATCGCCGACGAGGCACGCCACGTCGTTTTCTTCGACCGCTACTACCGCGAGGTCCTCGGGGCCGAGGCCGAGACGATCACCGAGAACCTGGCCGCCCAGCGTGAACACGTCAACGACGACTGGAAGAAGCTCTTCGACGGCGTTCTGCACGACGTTGCCGAGGAACTGCGCAAGGATCCTTCGAACTTCGAGGCCCTGGTCCGCGGCGTCACCGTCTACATGATCGTGATCGAGGGCACGCTGGCACTGACCGGTGCTCGCTTCATGTTGCGCAGCCTCAAGCAGATGGATCGCCTTCCCGGCTTTCGCGAGGGCTTCACCCATGTCAACCGCGACGAGTCGCGCCACGTCGGCTTCGGTGTCAAGTTCCTCGCCGACGCGATCAAGGCCGACGAGCGCTACAAGCAGGTTGTCCAGGACACGCTCGCCGAGACGCTCCCGATCGGCGTGCTCGCCTTCGTGCCGCCGTGGGTCGACGATCCCTACGACTTCGACACGCCCTTCGGTTATCACTCGTCTGAGATCTTCGAGTACGCGATGAAGGCGCTGTCGAAGAAGCTCGCGGCGATGGGCATGGAGCCCGCCGCCGCCGGGGTGGCGGTTTGACGGCTGCCGCCACCCAGGCCCCGCCGGCCCGCCGGCCGGGTCGACCGGCCTCCGATGCCCCCGAACGCATCGCCGAGGCCGCGCTCGCGGTGCTCAAGCACGATGGCTACGGGGGTCTGACGACGGCGAAGGTCGCCGCCGCCTCGGGTCAGAACAAGGCGCTGATCTCCTACTACTTCGGCTCCAAGCAGGGCTTGGTCGAGGCGGTCGCGCGCAAGCTCTCCGAGACGATCGTCGTAGAGGTGCTCGACGAGGTCGGCGAGCCGGCCTCGATGCGAGAGCTGGTCGCTCGGCTGGCGAGTGGGATCTGGCGGGTGATGGACCGTGACGAGGGCCTGCAGCGCGTCTACTTCGACCTCGCCTCGCAGTCGGTCGTCGAGCCCGCCGTGTCGGCGATCCTGTCGAGATGAAGGAGGGCTACCGCGCCATCCTGCGCAGGCTGATGCGAAACCTCGGCGACGGACCCGCCGGGCGCGACCTCGACGCGGCCGCGGTTTTCCTCATCGCCGGGCTCGAGGGCCTTTCGCTGGAGCGCCTCGAGCGCGGCGAGACCGCCGAGCTGAAGCGCGCGAGGGAGATCTTCGTCGACTCGGCGAGCGTCGCGCTGGCGACCGGCTGAGCCGCCCGGCGACCGTCTAGCGTTCCGCGCATGTTCGCTTTGCTTCGCAAGGCGCTCGAGTTACGGGTGCCGATCTCACTTCGCATCCGCCTCGTTCGCTGGATCGCGGGCTCGGCGGTCCGCGAGTTCCCGTGGGCGCTGGGCGCATTGTGCGTGATTGCGATTGCCGCACTGATCGCGCTCGGCGCTCTCGAGTCGGCGCTCGGCGTGGCCGCGGTGACGCTGCTGGTCGTCGCCACCGCGCTGCTCGCGATGCTCGCGCGCCAGAGCCTCGGCGCCGGCGAGCGCCTGCGCGAGGCGCTCGAGCGGATCGGACCGCCCGACGAGCTCGACGGTTCGCGCTTTCCGCTCAGCCATGTCGTCTTTCCGCCGCTGATGTTCTTCGCGCGGGACGTGCGGCGCACGAACGGCGTCGAGTTCGCGCGCTACGGCAAGAAGGCGCTTGGCCTCGACGTCTACGCCCCTCGCGATGACCAGGCGCCGCATCCCGGGGGCGATGGGCCGAGGCCGGCGATCATTCAGGTCCACGGCGGTGGCTGGCTGGTCGGCAGCCGCCACGAGCAGGGCATCCCCTTGCTCAACCACCTCGCCTCCTGCGGCTGGGTCGGCTTCAACATCGACTATCGCCTGAGCCCGCGGGCGACCTTTCCCGAGCATCTGATCGACGTCAAGCGCGCGATCGCCTGGGTGCGCGAGCATGCCGCCGACTACGGTGCCGACCCGGATTTCATCTGCATCACCGGCGGCTCGGCCGGCGGCCACCTCAGCGCGCTGGCCGCGCTGACGCCCGACGACCGCTCCTATCAGCCCGGCTTCGAGGAAGCCGACACCTCGGTCGCCGCCGCGGTTCCCTTCTACGGCATCTACGACCTCACCGACGCCGAAGGGACCTACTACCGCGAGCTGCGCGAATGGGTGTTCGAGCGCTATGTGTTCAAGGCCACGCGTTGCCGATGCAGCCCGAGCGCTTTCGGGCGGCGTCGCCTACCTACCGCGTCCATTCCGGCGCGCCGCCGTTCTTGGTCTTGCACGGCGATCACGACACGCTCGTGCCGGTGGCCGACGCGCGGCGCTTCGTGCGCGAGCTCCGCGCCAGCTCGGACAACCCGGTGCTGTACGCCGAGCTCGAGGGCGCCGAGCACGCCTTCGACATCCTCCCAAGCGTCAGAACCGCGCGCGTGGTCGAGACGATCGAGCGCTTCCTCGGCGCCGTTCGCGCCCGTGAGGCCGACCCGGCTTCGCTGGAGTCGCTGGAGAGTGCCGCCTGAGCGTTGAGGCGCTGCCGCCTGAGCGTGGAGGATCGGTTAGGTTCTCCGCGCCCATAGAAGTCATCAGCGGAGGAGACCCGTGGACGTAAGCGCACTGAAGAACACGCCCTTGTTCAGCGACGTGCCCGAGGACAAGCTGGCGAAGGTCGCCGCGTTCGCCACGCTCGAGTCCGCGATGGAGGGCAAGACGATCATTCGCGAAGGCGGGTACTCGAACGACTTCTACGTGATCGAGGAGGGCACCGCGAAGGTCGAGCGCGAGGATGAGCATCTGGCCGACCTCGGCCCCGGCGACTTCTTCGGCGAGCAGGGCCTGCTCGAAAAGCAGGCGCGCTCGGCGACCGTCACCGCAACCTCGCCGATCCGGCTGATCAAGATCGAGCACTGGGAGCTGTCGCGGATGCGCCAGGCGATGCCCGAAGTCGTCGAGCAGCTGCGCAAGAAGGTGGAAGAGCGCAGCGACTAGGCGACCTCGCGGCGGTGACGCCGCCGTTTGACCTCGAGGTCTAGACTCGGGGTCAGTAGATAGGGCCTGTGGTCAAGGGAAGTCCGGTGAGAAACCGGCGCGGTCCCGCCACTGTGACCGGGCGTATTCGTTTGGGGCATCGCATGACGCGAGTCAGCCACTGAGGCGGCCATAGCCACCTTGGGAAGGCGCGAAGCCCGTCCCGGAAGCCAGGAGACCTGCCACCGGCCGAAGCCAGTTATGTCCCTCGAGGAAAGGGTGGCTCGTCAATGACCACACGTATTTTCTCTGCGCGGTCCGCGCTAGTCGCGCTGGCCGCGTTCTTCGTCCTCGTTCCCGCCAATGCCGGCGCTGTCACCGCCGAGCTGCGGGTGCTCACCCCCGAGACCGTGCTCGATCCGGGCACCAACTACGTCATCAACGACAAGATCACCGTCCCTACCACCCCGCAGGCCGACTGCTTCGGCCCTCCCGGTGGCAGCGGCGCCGAGTATCCGTTCACCGACCCCGTCGCCCTGGGGCTGCTCGCAAGTGGCGCCCGGGCCAACGGTTCCCTGCGCCCGCTCGAAATCACCGACCAGTTCGAGTTCGGTCTCGGCATCTGCACGATCGGTGGCAGCGAGGCCGAGGCCGGCAGCTTCTGGTACCTGAAGAGCAATCACGCGGAGGCCGCGGTTGGAGCGGACCAGCTCGAGGTCTCGGGTGGCGACGAGGTGTTGTTCTATCTCGCGCCGGACAACTTCCCGAGTCCGAATCCGGCCGAGCTCGAGCTGATCGCACCGGCGCGCACCGCCGGCACCGCGCCGTACACGGTCTCCGTGATCCAGCACTCCTGTGTCACCGACCCGAATCCGCCGTTTGCGACCGACTGCTCGAGCACGCCGGCCGAGGGCGTGACCGTGAGCGGGGGCGCGACCCCGGCGGTGACGGCAAGCGACGGCACCGCGACCGTAACGCCGGGACCGCCCGGGCGTGAAACGCTCGTCGCCACGCGAGGCACCGACATCGCGTCGAAGGCGCTGCGTGTCTGCGTCAACTCCGACCTCTCGGCCTGCCCGAAGGCGCACGGTGAGCGTTTCGTCGGCAGCCCCGATGCCGACAAGATCACCGCCGGCAAGGGCCCCGACAAGATCCGCGCTCGCGGCGGCGACGACAGGGTCCGCGTCGCGGGCGGGTTCGCCGACAAGGTCGATTGCGGCCCCGGCGACGACAAGGTCGTCGCCGACGCGCGACGACAAGATCGCGGCTCGACTGCGAGAGGCTCAAGGTCAAGCCGCGGTGAGCCGCTGTCGCATCCGGGGGTTGGCGGCGGCCGGCGCATTCGCGCTCGCCGCCGTCACCTCCGGCTGTGGCCTCGGCGAAGGCGAGTCCTCGCAGGGCGCGGCGACGCTGACGATCACTCGCGACTACGGAGCGCAGCGACTGGCCGAGGCCACCGAGGCCGAGCCCGCCGACAGCGACACGGTGATCCGCATGCTCGATCGCGAGGTCGAGATCGAGACGCGCTACTCCGGCGGGTTCGTGCAGTCGATCGACGGAATCGAGGGCGAGATCGACGCCGGGCGTTCCTTCGATTGGTTCTTCTTCGTCAACGGGATCGAATCCTCGACCGGCGCCGCCGAAGTCGAGATTCGTGGAGGCGACCGTGTCTGGTGGGACTACCGGGACTGGACCGATGCCCTGCGCACGCCCGCGGTCGTCGGGTCGTGGCCCGAGCCCTTCCTGCAGGCATCGGCCGAGAGCAACCGGGTCGAAGTCCGAGTCGAATGCTTCGGGCGCCGTGACCCCTGCGAGCGCGTTCGCGACCGCCTCGCCGGCGAGGCGGTGAACGCGAGCGTCGAGACGCCGCACGACGCCGGCGGCCCGTTCGCTGCGGCTGCTCGTTGGACCATGGGCCCAGGTGCGCTCGGATCCGCTCGCGGACAGCCTCGACCAGGGACCCGAGGTGAGCGGTGTGTTCGCGCGCTTCGCCCAGCGACAGGGCGGTGGCTGGAGCCTCGAGTTGCTCGACGAGCATGCGTCGGTGGCGCGACAGCATCTCGCCGGCGCCGGCCTGGTCGCCGCCATGCGCGACGGTGAGCAGCCGCCGACCTGGCTCGTCACCGGCGTCGACGCCGCCGGCGTGGACGAAGCGGTTGCGATGCTCGACGCCGACCATCTCAGCGACCGCTACGCGGTGGCGGCGCACGCCGGCGGCGAGACCGCCGTGCCCGTCGGGGCGCTGCGATGAGATCGGCGATCGCCTACTCGCCGAAGCCGGGCGCCTTCGGTCGCGTCGGAGCCCTGGCCGCCAGCGTCTATCTCGGTTCGCTGGCGGTTGCCGCGTTCGTCTACTCCAACCCGCTGGTCCTTGCTGCGCTCGCGGCGGCGACCGTGGTCGCGGGCCTGCTCTGCGGCGCCCGGCGCGCGCTCGCGACCTCGGCTCGGTGGGCAGCGATCTTGGGCGTGTTCATCATCGCCGTCAACGCGATCGCCTCCCAGCGCGGCGACACGGTCCTCGTTCGAGGCTGGGAGCTGCCGGTGCTGGGACAACTCGACGTCAGCGGCGAGGCCTTGATCGAGGGCGGCCTGCTCGCGCTTCGCATCGGGGTCGTGCTCGGCATATTCGCAATCCATTCGGCCTGCGTCGACCCCGACCGGATCATGCGCCTGCTGCGACCCGTCGCGCGCCATTCGGCGATGACGGCGAGCCTCGTCACGCGCCTCGTGCCGCTTGCCGCGGCCGATCACGCCCGCCTGCGAGAGGCGGCGGCGCTGCGCGGACCGGGGGCGGCAGCCGTCGGGCGCGCCGCGATCGTGCGGCGTCTCGTCGCCGGCTCGCTCGACCGCGCCGTCGACGTCGCCGCAGCGCTCGAGCTGCGCGGATATGCCCACGGCGCGCCACGCCGCAGCGGTTCTCAGCGCGGATCGCGACACGATTGGCGCTTCGCGGCGGCCGGGATCGCGATCGTCGTCGTCGCCGCGTCAGCGCGGATCGCCGGCGTGGGCGACTTCAGCGCTTACCCAACCACCGAGCTCGATGCCGCGCACGCCGACGCTCGTGCTCGCTCTCGCCCTGCCGGTGCTCGCCGCGTTGCCGTTCGCGGGCCTCGAACGCGCCAAGAGCTCCAGTCGCGCCAGCCGGGAGCGCCGTGGCTGAGCCGATCGTCGACATGCGCAGCTTCTCCTACGCCTATCCGGCGACGCGTGCACCTGCGCTCGATGATCTCGATCTCGAGCTTGCCGACGGAGAGTTCGTCGTCGTGGCCGGGCGCTCGGGTTCGGGCAAGTCGTCGCTGCTGCGAGCGCTTTGCGGCTTGATTCCCCACTATCAGGGCGGAGTCGCCGCCGGCGAGCTGCAGGTCGCGGGTCTCGACGTCCGCGACAGCGGCCCGGCCGAGCTCGGCGGCCTCGTCGGGCTCGTCGGCCAGGATCCCGAGTCTCAGGTGGTCTCGGCCACGGTTCGCGGCGAGCTCGAGCTGCCGCTCGAGCTTCGTGGCGAGTCCGACGCAGCGCGCGCCCGCGCGGTCGAGGAGGTGACGCTGGCGCTCGGCATCGCTCACCTGATCGATCGCCCGACCGACGCGCTCTCAGGCGGAGAGCTGCAGCGCGTCGCGCTCGCCTCGGCTCTGGTGCTGCGCCCTCGCCTGATCCTGCTCGACGAGCCGACATCGCAGCTCGATCCGGTCGCCGGCAACGAGCTCATCGGCCTGCTGCGCCGGCTCAACGAGGAGTGGGGGATGGGAGTGGTGATCGCCGAGCACCGCCTCGAACGGTGCCTGGCTGCCGCCGACCGCGTGGTCGCGCTGGCGGCCGGGCGCATCGCATTCGACGGCAGTCCCTGCGAGCTCGGCGAGTGGGCGGCAGCTGCCGACCCGTCGTTGCTGACGCCGGCGATGCGGCTGTTCGAGCTCGCCGGGGTGCGACCGTTTCCCGTTGCCGCCAAGGACGCGCGTCGCATCCTCGATGCCCAGGCGATCGTCTTGCCGCCGCCTCGAGTACCCCTTGCCGGTCGACGATGCGCCGCTGTCGGGACATGGCAGCGAAGCTGCGGCCGGGCCTGCGCTCAGCTGCCGCGACCTCTGGGTCGAGCTCGACGCCGGCTCGGGGCTGCGGGAGGTGTTGCGCGGGCTCGACCTCGAGATCGCACGAGGTGAGCGGGTGGCGCTGATGGGACGAAACGGCGCCGGCAAGTCGACCCTGCTTCGCGCTGCAGCCGGGCTCGTCGAGGTGGCGCGCGGTCGGCTCGAGGCTCCGGCCGGAATCGCCCTGCTGCCACAGAGCCCGAGCGACCTGTTCGTGCGCGAGCGCGTGGCCGAGGAGCTGCCGGGCGAGAGCGGGCGCCAGGCGCTGGCGACCGTGGGCCTGGAGTGGGCCGGCGACTCCGACCCCCGTGACCTCTCCGGCGGAGAGCGCGAGCGCTTGGCGCTGGCGATCGTGATGGCCGGGCGAAACGAGCAGCGCCCGGGCGCCGTGGCGCTCGACGAGCCAACGCGGGGGATGGACGCGGCGCGAAAGGGCGAGCTGTGCGAATGGCTGGCGGAGCTCGCGGCGGCGGGCTCGGCGATCGTCGTCGCAACCCACGACGTCGAGTTCGCGGCCCGCTTCGCGGATCGCGTCGTCCTGCTCGGCGATGGCGAGCTGATCGCCGACGGCCGCGCCGACGAGATCCTCTCCGGTGGCTGGTACTTCGCCACCGAGGTCGCCCGCATCCTCGGCGGCGAAGGCGCCATAACCCCGGAGCAGGGCGCTGCGGCGATCGCCGACGCGCGCGCGGCGAGCCCAGGTTCGCGGGTGCTGCGATGAACTGGCAGCTGGCGGTTCTGCTCGGGCTCGCCCTGGTCGTCGGCGGCGGCTTTTGGTGGTACGAGCGGGTGCGACCTCCGGCTCGGATCGTCGCCCTGGTGGCGGCCCTGGCGGCGCTTGCCGTCGCGGGACGGCTCGTGCTGGCGCCGATCCCCAACGTCGTCGCGACCACCGACATCGCTCTGATCACCGGCTATGCGCTCGGTGGCCCACCGGGCTTCGCCGTCGGCGCGCTCGCCGCACCGATCTCCAACATCTGGCTCGGCCAGGGCCCGTGGACGGTGTGGCAGATGGCCGGCTGGGGACTCGTCGGCCTCGGCGGGGCCTGGCTGGCGGTCGTGACCCGGCGCCGATCTCGGACGTCTCGGCCTGGCGGTCGCGTGCGCGCTTGCGGGGCTCGCCTACGGCGCCTTGCTCGACCTCTCGGTGATGGTCACCTACGGCGGCGAGCAGTCGCTCGACCGCTATCTCGCCCTCTCCGCGCGCGGGATCCCCTTCAATCTCGCTCACGCGGTCGGCAACTTCGCGATCGCGCTGGTCGCCGCCCCAGCCCTGGTGCGGATGATCTCGCGCTATCGCACACGCCTCGAGTTCCGCTGGTCTCCGGCGCCGGCCGCGACCGCATCGCTGCTTGCGGTCGCGCTGATCTCGGCCACCGCCATATTCGCGGGGTCGCCCGCGCCTGTGGATGCGGCGCCGGCGCCGCTTCAGCGCTCGGCCGTCTCGCAGGCACGCAGCTGGCTGATCGCTCAGCAGAACCCGGACGGCGGCTTCGGCGCCTCGCTCGACTACCCCTCCGGGCCGGCGATGACCGGCTGGGTGATGCTCGGGCTGGAGGCAGCGGGGTGAACCCGCTCGACGTCACCGCCGGCTCGAAGACACCGGTCGACTACCTGCGCTCAGAGCTCGGGCGGCTGCGGTCCGTCGGCGATCTCGAGCGCACCATTCTCGCCCTCGTCGGCGCCGGCATCGACCCGCGCGACTTCGCCGGTGAGGATCTGGTCGCCGAGTTGCGATCGCGTCGTGATCGCGACGGCTCGGTCGACGGTCAGACCAACCCCACCGCCTTCTACGTGCTGGCGATGCGCGCGGCGAATGTCGACTCCTCCGATCTCGGGCGATCGGCGCGTTGGTTGCGCAAGGCCCAAGATGATGCCGGGGGCTGGGGATTTCAGCCGCGGGCGCCGAGCGACGCCGACACGACGGGCGCGGTCCTGCAGGCGCTCGCGGCGGCAGGGTCGGGCGGCAGGTCGGCCGATGCGGGCGCGCGCTGGCTGCGCCAGGCCCAGCAGCCCAACGGCGGCTACTCGCTGGCCACCAGCGGGGTCGTCAACAGCCAATCGACCGCCTGGGCCGTGCAGGGGCTGGTCGCCGCGGCCGGCGCAGGCGGCCCTGTCGGCGACGCAGTCGCCTACCTGGGCACGCGGCAGAGACCCGACGGTCACTACAGCTACTCGAGTGCCAGCGATCAGACCCCGATCTGGGTCACGGCGCAGGCCCTGCTGGCTGTCGAGCGTCAGGCTTTTCCGATCGAGGCGGTACCGCGCGCGGTGAGCTCGTCGAGTGCGGGGGGCGGTGCTGGAGCTGACTCCGAAACGGATGGCGACACGGCGGGCGCTGGGTCAGCGGCGCGAGAGCGCGGGAGCTGGGTCGGCTTCCGCGGGCGGCGGCGATGGCTCAAACGGCGGCAGTGAGGGGGGAGGGGGTGCTGGCGGCGGTGGCGGGACGTCGGACGTGAGCGGCGGTGACGCGCAGGCGACTGACGGCCGATGAGGTCGCGAGCGAGCAGGCGGAGGGGGGCGAGTCCTCGCCCGCGCCGAGCCCCGCGGCGCCGCAAACGGTTGCGCTCGCTGCCGAGCAGACAGTGCCGAGCGACGATGACGGCGTCGGCTCTCTACCTGCTCGGCGCCGGCGCCTTCCTCGTCCTCGCAGCTGGGCGCCGGATTCGTCTGGTGGCGTGGCGATTGATGGATTTGGGGGCCTATAGCCCCACAAACTCATCAATGGGCGCTGCGTACGCCCGCTAGCGTCTGCGGCGATGGACGTCGAGACCGCGATACGCACCCGCCGCACGCACAAGGCCTATGCCTCGAAGCCCGGTCGCACGCGAGACGCTGTCGGAGCTGCTCGACCTCGCCCGCTGGGCGCCCAACCACAACCTCACCAACCCGTGGCGCTTTCGCGTCGTCGGGCCAAAGGCGCTGGAGCGGCTGAAGCTGGCGGCGGGGCCCGAGGCGGCGACGAAGCTCGATCGCGCCCCGACTCTCGTCGTCTGCTCGGCCGCGCTCTCGGGTGACGAGCTCACCGACGAGGAGGATCTGCACGCGACCGCGAACGCGGCGTACATCGTCTTGCTCGCAGCGCATTCTCGCGGCCTCGTCGGCTACTGGCGCACGCCCGGCGTGCTGCGAACGCGCTGAGGGCCGGCGTGCGGTCGGGCTCGAGGCCGGCGAGCGCTTCGTCGGGCTGCTGTACCTCGGCCATCCGGTGCAGGAGAAGTCGCCGCCCGAGCGTGCCCCGGCCGCCGATGTGATCACCTTCCTCGACTGATGCTGAGCCGCTCCGACTCGCTCGCCGCCGTGACCTCGGAGCGCTTCGACGTCGTCGTCATCGGTGGCGGCATCACCGGCGCCGGGGCAGCGCTCGACGCGGCCTCGCGGGGTTACACCGTCGCCCTGGTCGAACGTGACGACTACGCGGTCGGGACGTCGAGTCGCTCCTCGAAGATGGTTCACGGTGGGCCTTCGCTACCTGCAGAACTTCGATCTCGGGCTGGTGCGCGAGGCACTGCTCGAGCGCCAGCTCATGGTCCAGCTGGCCCCGCATCTCGTCTATCCGACTCCGTTTCTGGTCCCGACCCTCGGCGACGACAAGCGCAATCGCCTGCTCGGGATCGGGCTCAACATGTACGACGTGATGGCGACCACGCGCGTCGGCAAGTCGCGGCGCGAGCGCGCCGAGCGCGTGGCGGGCGACGACTACTGGGCTCCCGATCGCCACCGCACGATCTCCGGCGCAGAGGTGGCCGAGATGATCCCGGCGCTGGCCGAGCGTGACCCCCGCGAGGCCTACATGTTCTACGACTGCCAGACCGACGACGTGCGCCTCGTCCTCACCGTGCTCGGTGAGGCCGAGCGCTTTGGCGCCGTCTCGCTCAACCGGGCCGAGGTCACCGGGCTGATCGATCGCAACGGGCTCGCCGGCGGGGTCCAGTGCGTCGACGCCGAGAGCGGCGAGGAGTTCGCGATCGAGGCCGACAACGTGATCAACGCAACGGGAGTGTGGGCCGATCGCATTCGCCCCGCCGAGCTGCACGACGAGGCCGAGGTGCCGCGCATCGCACCCAGCCGTGGCACCCATCTGATCGTGCCGATCGAAAAGCTCGCGGTGACGCGGGCGGCCTGCATCATCCCGGCGGGCGAGGACCGCACGATCTTCGCCCTTCCCTGGTACGGACATGCCCTGATCGGCACCACCGACAACGACTTCGACGGCGACATCGCCCACGTGCAGCCGGCCACCGACGACATCGCCTACCTGCTCGATGCGGCCAACACGTTCTTCGAAACGAGCTTGGAGCCCGCCGACATCACCGGCGCCTACGCCGGCGTTCGCCCGTTGATCTCGACCGGCGATCCGCGCAAGTCCGTCGACATCTCGCGCAAGGCGGAGCTCTATGAGACGTCGTCGGGGATGCTGACGATCACCGGCGGCAAGCTGACCACCTGGCGACGGATGGCCAAGCAGGTCGTCGATCGCATGGTCGAGCGCGAGGGCCGGGTCGCTCCGTGTCGCACCGACGACATTCCCTTGGGCATGGCTGCCGGGCCCGGCGAGCTCGACCCACCCGAGAACCTGAGCGAGTCCGAGCTGCCGCCGGGATACCGCGAGCTGCTCGGATTCCGCTACGGGCATTACGGCCGCCAGGTGCTGCGGCTATGTGGCGAGCGTCCTGAGCTTGCGGCGCCGATCGTCGAGGGTCAGCCAGACCTGTTGGCCGAGGTGGTCGTCGCCGCGCAAAGAGAGCAGGCGCGCTCGGTCGCCGACGTGCTCATGCGCCGTACCCGTCTCGGCCTGCTCGCCGCGCCGATGCTCCGAACCGCCGAATCGGTCGCGGCCGTGGCCGAGACTCTCGGCGCCGAGCTCGGCTGGGACGCCGTGCGGGTCCGCTCCGAGGCCGAGCGCTGGGTGGTCGACGCCGCGGCCGAGGGCATCGATCCCGCCGGCTGCCTGAGAGCGTCGCTGACGCCGTGCGTTAGCCTCCGCCGCGAAATGTCCACCGAGCTGAAAGACCTGCACCTCGCGGACCTGTACGAGCGTGCCGCCAGCGCAGGCGTGCGCGGATACCGCATGCTGCGCCGCGAGGAGCTGATCGTAAGGCTCGAGCGCAAGGGCTCGGGCATCGTCGACGACGAGGCCGATACCGACGAGCTCGCGGTGATCGAGGAGGCCAAGCCCGATGAGGCCGAGAAGGCCAAGCCCGATCAGGCCGAGAAGGTCAAGCCCGATCAAGCCGCCAAGGATGACGAGAGCTCCGACGAGCAGGTGACCACAGACGTCAGCGGAGTGCTCGAGATGACTCGCCAGCGCTACGGCTTCCTTCGTCTCTCAGGCCTGGAGCCCGAGCCTGGGGACGTCTACGTCTCGGCGGCGCAGGTGCGCCGGTGCGAGCTGCGTTCGGGCGACGAGGTATCCGGCCCCGCGCGCGAGCCCAAGCGCGGAGAGCGCCATCGCGCGCTCGTCCACGTCGATCAGGTCAACGGCCACGAGCCCTTGAGCGTCGAGCGCATCGACTTCGACGCGCTCGCGCCGGTGGTACCCGAGCGGCGGATCGACCTCGGTGACGATGCCGGCGTGCTCGTGCGCGCCGTAGACCTGCTGGCGCCCTTGGCTTTCGGCCAGCGCGTGCTCGTTCGGGCCGCGTCTCGATCTGGCCGGACGACGTTGCTGCGCTCGCTCGCTCGCGTCGTCGCCGGCAACGAGACGGCGTCGGTGGTCGTCCTGCTGATCGACGAAAGCCCCGAGGAGGCGGCGGCGTGGCGCGAGAACGTGCCCGAGGCCGAGTTTGCGATCGCAACTTCCGAGATGGCGGCCGCCGAGCAGGTTCGCGTCGCCGAGCTCGCGCTCGAGCGCGCTCGTCGTCTGACCGAGTCCGGACGCGACGCGGTTCTGATCTGTGACTCGCTCTCGCGCCTGGCGCTGGCTGCCGGCGAGCCGACAGAGGTCAAGCGCCTGTTCGGCTCAGGGCGCAATCTCACCGGTGCCGGCTCGCTGTCGGTGATCGGCACGGTTCTCGCCGACGCTCTCGACAAGGGCGATGCCGAGCGAGCTGTGGCGACGACGGAGAGCTCGTTGGTGGTACTCGATCCCGACCTGGCGGCGGCCGGCGTCACACCCGCGCTGCGAGCGGCCGAGTGCAGGGTCTCGAACGAGGAGGAGATCCGCGATCCCGAGGAGCTCGAGGGGGCGCGAAAGCTGCGCACGCTGCTCTTGGACCTGAAGCACTCCGACGCGGCGGCGCTGTTGCGCGAGCGCATCGAGGCGACAGCGTCGAACGCCGAGCTGCTGCGCTCGCTCTAGCTCAGCGGCGGTAGGCCAGTCCAGACCACGACGGCTCACGCGAGAGCTCGATCGGCTCCGCGTCGCGGTCGGGTTGGACGTAGCCGAAGGTGTGGTTCTCGTCGTCGAAGACGATGTCGAGCTCGCCTTCTTTGACTCGCTGGTCGAGCCAGGCGCCGCGAAAGACCAGGCGCCGGATCCAGTGCACGAGGCTGCGATTGGCGGGACCGACGAGCTCGGTCCAGTGCTCGTTGATGTGCTCGCCGAGGGGGGAGGTGGGTTCGCGGATCTCGCCGTTGACCGCGAGCTCGAGCAGATCGTGAAGCTCCTCGAAGACCAGGCCCTGGTCGACGAAGTCGAGCTTCACCGCAGCTTGTTCGACACGCTGTGAGAAGTCCTGCTCGTTGAACGAGAAGCGAAGCTCGCCGTACTCGAGGACATAGTCCGAGCCCGACTCGTAGTTTCCTCTTCGAGTTGCCTTCTCCACGTGCTTCTGACTTTCCGTACCTGCCCCGATCACTCCCAGCGGGGCACTCCCAGGTGCGAGCATCTTGTCCGAGTCCGAAGCTTGGCGCATTCGGATTGGCGCCGCTGAACGAGGGTTTGCACCTCGCACGTCGAAGGGGCCACGTTCGGCTCGCCTCCCGGCCCGCTCAGATCTCCAGGCGCGAATCCTCGAGGTCGAGCTCGCGCTCGATGCGCCGCAGCACCTCGTCGTTGATCTTGCCGGCGGCGCGCAGCTGCTCCAACGTCGCGCGCTGGGCCTCGAGCACCTCTCGAACCAGCCGCTGGTAGGCGGCGCTGCGCTCCTCGTAGTCGATGCCGTCGCCGTCGAGGCCGCCGTCGAACTCACCGTCGGGCACGAGCGCGGTGAAGCGCCGCTCGCGGTATTGGTATGCGCCGCGCACGCGGTCGACGGTGCCATCGAGTACCCACTCCTCGTCGTCGAGCTCGTCGAGGCGAGACAGCGCCGCCTGCGTAGCGGCGAGCCGCGCCTCGTTCTCCTCGCGCTCGAGCGTCTCGTCGCGGTCGTCGACGCCGAGCATCTTGATCAGCGGCGGCAGCGTCAGCCCCTGCAGCAGCAGGGTCACGAGGATGACCGAGAACGTCAGATAGAGGATCAGGTCGCGATTGGGAAAGTCGGCTCCGCCGTCGACGGCAAGCGGCAGCGCCAGGGCGGCCGCAAGCGAGACCGCTCCGCGCATCCCCGTCCAGGCGACGATCAGCGTGTTCTGCCACGACGGCGACGCCTCACGCTCGCGGATCTTGCGCGAGACCATGCGCGGCAGGTAGGTGAGCGGGAAGACCCACGCCACCCGCACGGCCATCACCGTGAAGGCGATCAGAAGTCCGTCGCGGATCAGGGTGCCGGAGTCGAAACCGCCGATGGCCTCGACCACGGTCGGCAGCTGCAGCCCGACGAGTACGAACAGCGCCGAGTTGAGCAGGAAGGTGACGATCTCCCACACGGCAAAGTTCTGTATCCGCGTCGTCGGCGTAGTCAGCCGCGAGGTCAACCTGCCCATGTAGATGCCGACGGTGACCGCGGCGAGCACGCCCGAGACGCCGATCGCCTCGGCGGGCAGGTAGGCGAAGTAGGCGCTGAAGAGCGCGATCGTGATCTCGACCGGTGGGTTGTCCAGGCGGCTGCGAACCCACGCGATCACGGCTCCGAAGGCGATGCCGATGCCGATGCCGCCGACGACCGAGACGACGAAGTCGAGGCTCGCGTCGACGACGCTGAAGCTGCCGGTGACGACAGCGGCAACCGCGAACTTGTAGGCGACGAGGGCGGTGCCGTCGTTGATCAGGCTCTCGCCCTCGACGATCGTGACGATGCGCCCGGGAACGCGAAGGCGCCGAGCGATCGCCGTCGCGGCGACGGGATCGGTCGGGGAGACGATCGCGCCGAGAACGAACGCTTCGGCCCAGCCGAAGTCGAGCGCGGCATGAGCCACCACCGCGACGACGCTCATCGTCGCCAGCACCAGGCCGATCGCCAGCAGGCCGATCTGGCGGATGTTGCGGCGCAGCTCGCGCAGTGGGGTGAAGAACGCCGCCGCGTACAGCAGTGGCGGCAGCAGGATCAGCAGAACGAGCTCCGGATCGAGCTTGACGTCGGGAATGTCGGGGATCGCGGCGAGGCCGAGTCCACCGAGCACCATCAGCAGCGGGTACGGGACACGGATCAGCTGAGCGGCGATCAGCAGCGCGACGACGGTGGCGAGAACGATGAACAGGGCGAGGTCGGTGTGCATCGTCGCCTAGTTGTAGCTGAGGCGTTTGGCGTCACCGGGGGCGCGCTCGGGCGAGCTGGGCTTGTAGGCGCCGTGACCGCATCCGCTGTCCCGCGTCGCTTCAGTCGCGTCCCACTCGCCGAGGTGGCTTCGAGGCAGGTTCCGGTGGCGGTCGACTTCCCCTCCCGCCTGCTCGGGCTCGCCTTCCTCAGGCCCGAGCGGGCGGGCGCGGGGTTGCTGATCCCGCGCTGTCGCAGCGTTCACACGTTCGGCATGCGGTTCCCGGTCGACCTCGTCTTCTACGACCGCAAGCGACGTCCGCTGCTGGTGCTGCCGGCGGTTGGTCCCAACCGCGTCGTTCGTGAGCGTCGCGCCGACGCGGTGCTCGAGCTGCCGTCGGCGGCGGGCGACGCATCGTGACGCTGCCGAGCGAGCATCGGCTCGCGAGGGTGGTCGTCTGCGACGACGACGCACCGACGCTGGAGCTCCTGTGCGACCACCTCGAGGCGGAGCGATTCGCGGCGCTGCCGGCGCCGTCGGCGGCCGACGCCCTTCGCCTCTGTCACTACAACCAGCCCGACCTGCTGTTGCTGGACCTCAACCTTCCCGACGCCGGCGGGCTCGACGTCCTGCGCGAGATCCGCGCCTCGGAGGGGACCACCGGCAGCTACGACCCGGATCTGCCGGTGATCGTGCTCAGCGGCCGCAGCAGCGACGCCGATCGAGTCCGCGGCCTCGACTGCGGCGCCGACGACTACGTCGTCAAGCCGTTTCACATCCAAGAGGTGGTCGTGCGGATGCGCGCCGTCCTGCGTCGCCGCGACGGTCGGCGCACAGGGGCCGATCCGCGTCGGCGAGATCTGGATCGACACCTCTCGGCGCGAGGTGCGCGTCGGCGGCAAGCCGATCCAGCTGGCCAACAAGGAGTTCGCGCTGCTGCGCACGCTCGCCACCGATCCAGGCCCACGTCTTCACCAAGGAGGAGCTGCTGCGAAACGTCTGGGGCTACCGCTCGCTCGGACGCACGCGCACGCTCGACTCGCACGCGAGCCGCCTGCGCAGAAAGCTCGACCCCGAGTCCGGCCGCTTCGTCGTCAACTGCTGGGGGGTCGGATACCGCCTGATGGACGGATCCGACACGCATGATCGAGCCGATCGCTGACCTCGCCCCGGTGGCCTGGCCGATGGCGCTCACGCTGGCCACCGTGGGCGTGGTCGAGCGGGTGCGTTCTCGGCGTCGCCGCCTGCGCCTCAATCGAGCGCTTCACGAGCTCCGCCGCCCGCTTCAGGCGCTCGCGCTGGTGAGCTCTGCTCGCAGGCTGACGCGGTCGCGACCAGCTCGATCAGGCGCTTGCCGCGCTCGGCCTGCTCGATCGCGAGGTCAACGGTGGCCAGGGTCGCGCCGAGCCGACGTGTGTCGAAGTCCACGACGTCGCCGCAGGCGGCGGTCGCTCGCTGGCGACCCGCGGCAGCCGCGTGCGGGCGCGACCTCTCGCTGTCGTGGAGCGCCAACGGCTCTCACGTCCTCTGCGATGGCGCTGCGCTCGCGCGGGCGCTCGACAACCTGCTCGCCAACTCGATCGAGCACGGTCGCGGGCCGATCCGCGTCGACGGCGTCGTGCGCGCCGCAGCGCCTGCGGCTGCTCGTCGCAGATGGTGCCGACACCGGGCTCTGGCGCCATGTTCCCGAGCGCCGAAGCGAGGTCCTGGTGACCCGATCCCGGCCGCTCGAGCGCGGCGATGTCCGCCGCGGTCACGGCCTCGCCGCTCGTCGCCGACGTCGCGCGCGAGTGCGGCGGCCGCTTCGCCGCCTGTCGCCACGACGCCGGCGCCACCGCGGTGCTCGAGCTGCCGCTGGCGTCGCGCGGTGAGCCGGCGCACGCGCTCGGCGGGCTTCGCCGCCGCCGCCGCGATGTGCGCCGGGCTCGCCGCGGCGTCGGCGAGCGAGAGCACCGGGCTCGCGGCCGAGTACGGCGAGCTGCGCGAGGTCGTGGTCGCCGCGCAGCCGCTGGCGGCCGGCCAGAAGCTGCAGCGGTGAGGCTGGCCGAGCGCGGGCTCGAGCTGCGCCGGGTCCCGGCGAGCTTCGTTCCGCCCGACGCGCTGATCGCCGTCGAGCAGGCGCTGGGTCGCACGCCCGCCGCGACGATCCCCGCCGGCGGCTACGTCCTCAGCTCCCAGCTCGCAGAGCGGGCCGGGCAGCCGACGCCGAGCCGAGCCTCGCCGCGCGCCTCGACTCCGGGCAGCGGCCGGTCGAGATCGTCGTCCAGGCCGCCGGCGCGCTCGCCGGATTCACGAGCTCGCGGCGGGCGCGTCGATGTCGTCGTCACCAGCGAACCGGGCCCGGGTGGAGGTGCGGGACGAACCTACGTGGCCGCGCAGGCGGTGAGGCTGCTCGAGCTCGCTCCGGCGGCGGCCGGCGCCGCGCCCGACGAGATCATGCCCCGAGCGGCGAGCGACTCCTGGACCGCGGTTCTCGCGCTCACGCGCGGGCAGTCGCTGAAGCTGATCCACGCCGAGAGCTTTGCCCGGTCGGTGCGCCTGATCGAAAGCTGAGCCAGCGACGCCCTCAAAGCAATGCAGCCGCGATGCTCAGTAGGCCCGCGAAGCCCGCAGCCGCGAGCGCCAATCGGTGGTGTGTGTGCTCGTCGAGCCGGCCGAAGGCTGCGGCGCCGATGCGATGGCCGAGCAGGAGCGCCGGGGCGCAGGCGGCGAGGGCGACACCGTCCGGCAGGCTGTCGCTGAGGCCGATCGTGACGAGCACGATCGCTACCGCGGCGAGGCTGAGGCCGAGAAGCGTCGCGGCGAGCGAGTCACGAAGACGATTTCCGCGCAAGCCGAGGTGGGTCAGCGCCAGTACCAACACCGGCCCGTTGACGCTGATCGATGTCGTCAGCACGCCGGCGGCGAAGCCCGCGGCCAGCTCGACTGCAACCGGCGCGCCGTCGGTCGCCTGCGTTCGCTCCCGCGCCCGAGTCGCGGCGCGGATCTGGACAGCGGCGCCGATCAGGATGACGACGCCGACCAGCACCTGCAGCACCTGCCGGTCGATGAGCTGAAGCAGCCAGACTCCGATCAGCATCGCCGGCACGGCGGCGAGCACGATCGTCGCCGACATCCGCACGGCCACCTGCGGCGAGCGTCGCTCGCCGAAGAGCACCAGCGAGTTGATCGCGATCGCCAGGATCAAGACGAACATCACCGCTTCCTCCGGGGGATAGGCGGCGAACGCGGCCGGCGCGACGCAGAAGGCGAATCCGAAGCCGATCGCCGCCTGAAGCGACATTCCAACCAGCACCGCGGCGACGACGAGAAGCTCGAGGGCGGTCATCGCGGCAGCCTCTCATGCGCGCCGACGGGGAGAGATCGCGAGCGCCGCCGCCTCTACGAGGTATCGACACCGCCGACGATCATGCTCGCGTCATCGCCGCGGACCTGCGCCTGCGGCTGGTCGACCGTCGCCGCGGCGAGGCCGTCGACGGTGTCTGCGCTCGAGACCACCGTTCGCGAGGTCGTCGACGAGGCCGCGGGGATCCTCTCGACTCCGCGTCGTCGAGCAGATAGCCGAGCTGATCCTCCGCGACACGGTCGGCCTCGGCCCGCTCGAGGAGCTGCTCGCCGACGACGACGTCGAGGAGGTGATGGTCAACGGCCACGAGACCGTCTACGTCGAGCGCCGGGGGCAGATCGAGCGCAGCGAGGTGCGCTTCGACTCCGAGCAAGAGCTGCGCGACGCGATCGAGCGCATCCTCGCCCCGGTTGGCCGTCGCGTCGACGAGCTCAGCCCGATGGCAGACGCACGGCTCGCCGACGGCTCGCGCGTCAACGTCGTCATCCCGCCGCTCGCCGTCGACGGCCCGGCGCTTTCGGTGCGCCGGTTCACCGCCGTTCGCCCCGACCCGGCGCGCTGGTCGCCTCGGGCACGCTCTCGAACCTCTCCAAGCGAGCTGCTCGAGGACGCGGTGCGCTCTCGGCGCAGCATTCTCGTCTCGGGCGGCACCGGATCGGGCAAGACGACGCTGCTGAACGCGCTCTCGGCCTGGATCGACCCGGCCGAGCGCGTGGTCACGATCGAGGACGCGGCCGAGCTGCGCCTGCGCCAGCCCCACGTCGTGCGGCTCGAGAGCCGCCCAGCGTCGATCGAAGGCAGAGGCGAGGTCTCGATCCGCGACCTGTTGCGAAACGCGCTTCGCATGCGCCCGGATCGCATCATCATCGGCGAGGTTCGCGGCGCCGAGGCGCTCGATCTGCTGACCGCGTTGAACACCGGACACGACGGTGCGCTGAGCACCGTCCACGCGAACTCACCCGAGGACGCGCTGCGGCGGATCGAGACCTTGGCGCTGATGGCGGGCGTCGGCCTGCCGCACGAGGCGATCCGCGAGCAGCTGGCCCGCGGTGTCGACCTCGTCGTCCACATGGCCCGCGGACCCGCGGGCTCGCGGCAGGTGGTCGAGATCTCCGAGGTGCTGCGCGCGGCCGGCGGGGTCGGCGTGCGCGAGCTGTGGAGGCGTCGGTGACGGCGCCGGAGCTTGCAGCTGTCGTGCTCGCCGCAGCCGCGGGCGGGCTTGGGGCGGTCGCGCTTCGCGAGGCGGTTCTCGCGTTCCCGGCGGCGGCGCGCTGGCTTTCGGCGGCAGTCGAGCCGCTTCGCCGTGCCGGGCCGTGAGGGATACCTGCCAACCGAGCTCGAGCGGCGACGGCTCGCGATCGTCGGCACGCTCGCGATCCTGGCCGCGGCGTTCGCGGTTCTCGGTCCCGGCCCGGCGCCGCTCATCGGCAGCCGCCGGCCCGGCTGCGGCGGCGTCTGCCGTTGCGCGCCGTCGCTCGTCGTATCGTCGCGCGGTCGAGCGAGGCCTGCCCGAGGTTGCGACGGCGGTTGCCGATGCGCTTGGAGCCGGGCGCTCGCCTCGCGCCGCCCTGGCTGCCGCCGCCGCTTCGCTCGAGGGCCCGCCGGCGACCGAGATGGAGCGTGTGCGGGCCGAGCTCGCCCTTGGCACGCCGACCCGCGAAGCCCTGGCCGGACTGCGCAAGCGAGTCGACTCGCCGCGAATCGACTCGTTCGCCGCAGCGCTGCTGTCCCAGCAGCTCGCCGGTGGCGACCTCGCGATCCTGCTGCGTCGCTTTGCCGCGGCCGCCGCCGACCGCGATCGCGCCGAGGCCGACGCGCGTTCGGCAACCGCGCAGGCGCGCTTCACCGGGCTGCTCGTCGTGGCGATGCCGATCGGCGCCGCCCTGCTCGCCGAGTTGCTCGAGCCAGGCTTCGTCGGCGGCCTGCTCGCCAACCCCGCTTCGGCGGCGTTGCTCGCTGTCGCCGCGGCGTTTCAGATCGGCGGCTTTGCCGCGATCAGGCGGCTGAGCAGGGTGGCCACGCTGTGAGCCCGGTGCTGGCCGCGGGCGCCGTCCTGCTCGTCTTCGCCGCAATCTGGGAGCTCGCGGGTGGCGCCGGCGAACGACTGGGCGCCGGTGCCCGTAAGGCGCTCGACTCCATCTCCGGTGGGCGTGCGCGCTCGCTCGACGAGCTCGCCGTTCGCGTCGGACTGACCGAGCGGATCGCCCGGGCTGGGCTCGCAGGCAGCCTCGATGCCCGCGGCGCGCATCGCGGGCAAGGTCATTTGCGCGGGTCTCGGCTTCGCCGATCGCCTTTCTCGTGGCACCGGTGCTGCCGTCGCGACTCGACCTGATCGCCGGCGCCGGCCTGCTCGCGGCGGGCTTCTTCGCCCCCGACGCGATGCTCGAGCGGATCGCGCGGCGACGGCGCGAGCGCTTCATCGCTTCGCTTCCGGACGCGCTCGACATGCTCGCCGTCGGAGCCGCCTCCGGGCGCAACCCGGCGACCGTGTTCGGCGAGATCGCCGGCGGCACCAGTGGTCCGCTGGCGATCGAGCTCTCGGCGACGGTCGCCGAGATCGAGTGCGGGACCTCGACCAGCGCGGCGATCGAGGCGCTGCGCGAGCGGATCCCGGGCGCCGAGGTCGGCGCGCTGGCCTCGGCGCTCGAGCGCTCCAAGGCCTACGGCTCGCCGCTGGCCGAGCAGCTGCACCTGCAGGCGACCGACGCTTCGCCGCGATGCCCGTCGCGGCGTCGAGGAGCGAGCCGCGAGGGCGGCGCCGAAGATCCAGCTGGTCGTCGCGCTCGTGCTCGTGCCGTCGGTCCTGCTGACCCTGTTTGCCGCGGTCATGGCGCACTCCGACTCGCTGCTCGCCCATTTATAGACTCGCCCGATGAGCACGGGCGTGCTTCGCGGAGGCATCGACCTCGGCGGAACCAAGATCCAGGCGGCGATCGTGTCGGCGAGCGGTGAGGTCGTCGGCGACGCGCGCCGGCCGACGCCGACCGACGGCGGTCCCGCAGACGTCGCCGAGCAGATGGCGGCGGCACTGGTCGAGGCCGCCGACGCCGCGGGAGTCGCGACCGACGCGCTCGGCGGTGTCGGGGTCGGCTCGCCGGGCGACACCGACGAGGAAACCGGCAGCGTCTCGAGCGCGGGCAACCTGCCCGGATGGGAGGGGACCTATCCGCTCGGCCCGCGGCTGTCGGAGGCCTTCGGGACGCTGGTGCTGGTCGGCAACGACGTCGACGTAGCGACCACGGCCGAGTTCAAGCTCGGCGCCGGGCGCCCCTTCAAGTCGATGCTGGGTGTGTTCTGGGGCACCGGCGTCGGCGGAGGGCTGGTCCTCGACGGCGAGCCGTGGACCGGCCGCGGAGCGGCGGGTGAGCTCGGGCACATGGTCGTCAAGCGCGGCGGCGCCCGTTGTCCGTGCGGGCGCAAGGGCTGCATGGAGGCCTATGCCGGCCGCGGTGCGATGGAGGCGAAGGCTCGGCGCGACTATGCCGACGGCGCCAAGACCGACCTCTTCAAGATCATGGCCCAGCGCGATCGCGAGCGGCTGACGTCGTCGATCTGGGAGCGCGCGCTCGAGGCCGACGATCCGATGGCGACGAAGCTGATCGACCGCGCGATCAAGGCGATCGCGGCTGCGGCCGCATCCGCGGTCAACCTGCTCGACGTCGAGGCGGTGATCATCGGCGGCGGCCTCGGCCTGCGCCTCGGCGAGCCCTACGTGGAGAAGATCCGCAAGCGGATGGCCAAGCACCTGTTCGTCGACGAGAACCCGCCGGCGATCCTGCTCGCCTCGCTCGGCGACTTCGGCGGCGCGATCGGCGCCTCGCTGCTGTTCGACGACTCCTGACAGTATCTGCGTGATGCAACTCGGAATGGTCGGGCTCGGGCGGATGGGGGCGAACATCGTTCGCCGCCTGATGCGCGACGGCCACGACTGCGTCGTCTACGACGTCAGCCCCGACGCGGTCGCGACGCTCGCCGGCGAGGGTGCGACCGCGGCCGACTCGCTCGACGATTTCGTCGCCAAGCTCGAAGCGCCGCGCACCGCCTGGGTCATGGTCCCGGCGGGTGAGATCACCGAGTCGACGGTGAGCGAGCTCGCCTCGCGCCTGGAGTCGGGCGACGCGATCATCGACGGCGGCAATTCCTACTACCGCGACGACATCCGCCGCGCCCGCGAGCTTGCCGACAAGGGCATCGACTACCTCGATTGCGGCACCTCGGGTGGCGTCTTCGGCCTCGAGCGCGGTTACTGCCTGATGATCGGCGGACCGGACGAGGCCTTTGCCCGGATCGAGCCGATCTTCGCGGCGCTGGCTCCGGGAGTGGAGTCGGCCGACCGCACCCCTGGGCGCGACGGCGAGCCGTCGCCGGCCGAGAACGGCTACCTGCACTGCGGCCCGAGCGGCGCCGGGCACTTCGTCAAGATGGTCCACAACGGAATCGAGTACGCGGTCATGGCCGCCTACGCCGAGGGGCTCAACATCCTCGACAACGCCGACGCCGGCGAACATCAGCGAGACGCCGACGCCGAGACCGCTCCGCTCACCGATCCCGACTTCTATCGCTTCGACATCGACGTTCCCGAGGTCGCGGAGGTCTGGCGCCGCGGCAGCGTCATCGGCTCGTGGCTGCTCGACCTGACGGCGGCGGCGCTGCACGAGTCACCGACGCTCGAGGGCTTCGCCGGGCGTGTCTCGGACTCCGGCGAAGGCCGCTGGACCGCGATCGCCGCGATCGAGGAGGGTGTGCCCGCACCCGTGCTCTCGAGTGCCCTGTACTCGCGCTTTGCCTCGCGTGACCTCGACGAGTTCGCCAACAAGACTCTGTCTGCGATGCGAAAGCAGTTCGGCGGTCACGACGAGAAGAAGGACTGACCGGGATCGCGGTCTCGCGGACTGGAGGTCGCTGCGGATCCGCAGCAGGCGGCGCGCCTCGGCGCCGAGCTGATCGCCGAGTCCGCCGCTGCGTCGATCGCCGAGCGCGGCAGCTTCACCCTCGCGGTCAGCGGTGGAAGCGCACCGTGGCGGATGTTCGAGCTGCTCGGCGCCCACGACCTCGACTGGGCGCGGATCGAGCTCTTCCAGGTCGACGAGCGCGTTGCCCCAGACGGCCACGCCGATCGCAACCTCACCCATCTCCTCGCCAGCGTCCCCAGCGAGCGCGATCGAGCGGATTCGCCCGATGGCCGTGACGGATAGCGATCTCGACGCGGGCGCGGTCGCGCTACGCCGAGCTGCTTGCCCGAGCATCTCGACCTCGTCCACCTCGGGCTCGGCCCCGACGGCCACACCGCCTCGCTCGTTCCCGGCGACCCCGTGCTCGAGGTCGAGGACCGGCTCGTCGCGACCACCGGCGTCTATCAGGGACGCGAGCGGATGACGCTGACGTACCCGGCGCTCGCCGCCGCGCGCCGGGTGCTCTGGCTCGTCACCGGCGCCGAGAAGCGCGAGGCGCTGGCGAAGTTGAGGGCGGGTGACCGGTCGATTCCGGCGGGGAGGGTCGAGGCGAGCGATGCGGTGGTGGTGGCGGATGCCGAGGCGGTGGGCCGGTAGCCGATCCGGATTTCAGTGAGGGAGCCAGTCGGGGCGGGGGATGTTCTGTGGAGATCCAGTTCCAACTGTCGGAACTCAATCTCCATTCGATGAGGTCGACCCGGCGGGACTCAACCTGTCTCACTGACCCGAGCCACCACGCCGCACCGCGATCTCCTCGACCGAGTCACCGCGCCCGATCAGGACCTCGCTGACCAAGCCCGGCGCGAACAAGCCGTGGTCGACCACGCCGGGAGTCGCTGAGAGGCGCGCCGCGAGCAGAATCGGATCGCCGACCTCGCCCGAGTAGTCGGCGATGACCCCGCCGTCGGGTGAGGGTGGCGCGCCCGAACGGATCGCGACCGAGCCGAGCGCGCGCAGCGTCGCCTCGAGGCCGAATCCGCAGCAGCTCGACCGGGATCGGAGCCGTGATCGCCTCCACCGTCTTCGAGGAGTCGGCGATGACGACGAAGCGCTCGGCCGCCACGGCGACGATCTTCTCGCGCGTGTGCGCGCCGCCGCCGCCCTTGACCAGCCAGCCGGCCGGGTCGATCTGATCGGCACCGTCGATCGCGATGTCGAGACGGTCGAGCTGGTCGAAGGGCTCGACCGAGATGCCGAGCTCGCGGGCCTGCGCCTCGGTCGCATCGGACGTCGCCACGCAACGTATGTCGAGAGCCCGAGCGGCCAGCGCCGGCAGCAGATGGGCCACGGTCGAGCCCGTCCCGAGGCCGACCAGCATCCCGTCCGAGACCAGCTCGGCAGCCGCCTCGGCGGCGATTCGTTTCTCGGTCTCGATCGTCGAGCTCACGTTTCAGGCAATCTACGACCCATGCAGGACATCGACAGCCTCGCGATCAACACGATCCGAACGCTGTCAATCGATGCGATCGAGAAGGCGAGCTCCGGTCATCCCGGGACGCCGATGGCTCTCGCCCCGGTCGCCTACACGCTGTGGCAGCGCTTCCTGCGCTTCGACCCGCAGGAGCCGATCTGGCCCAACCGCGACCGCTTCGTGCTCTCCGCCGGCCACGCCTCGATGCTGCTCTATGCGCTGCTTCACCTGGCCGGGGTCAGGGCCGTCGACCCCGATTACGAGGTGCTCGGCCGCGAGTCGATCAGCCTCGACGACATCAAGTCGTTTCGCCAGCTCGACTCGAAGGCCGCCGGTCATCCCGAGTACCGCTGGACCTCGGGAGTCGAGTCGACCACGGGTCCTCTCGGTCAGGGCGTGGCGACCTCGGTCGGGATGGCGGTGGCCTCGAAATGGCAGGCCGCTCACTTCAACAGGCCGGGCTTCGAGCTCTTCGACTTCGACGTCTACACGATCGCCGGCGACGGCTGCCTGATGGAGGGCGTATCGCACGAGGCCGCCTCCTTCGCCGGCCACCAGCGACTCGACAACCTCTGCTGGATCTACGACAACAACCACATCACGATCGACGGGCGGACCGAGATCACCTACGACGACGATGTCGCCGGCCGCTTCATGGCATACGGCTGGAACGTCATCCGGGTCGGCGATGCCAACGACACCGATCTGATCACGCGCGCCTTCGACACCTTCAAGCAGACCGAGGACCGACCGACCCTGATCATCGTCGACAGCCACATCGGCTACGGCTCGCCGCACAAGCAGGACACCGCCGCAGCACATGGTGAGCCGCTGGGCGAGGACGAGGTGCGCGCGACGAAGGCAGCCTATGGCTGGCCCGAGGACGCTCAGTTCCTCGTTCCCGATGGCGTTCGCGAGCGCCTTGCCGAGACGCTGGGCAGGCGCGGGCGCGAGCTGCGCGAGCAATGGGAGAACCTGCTCGTCGGCTACGCCCGTGAGCACGAGACGCTCGAGCGCCAGATCGGCGCGATGCAGCGCCGCGAGCTGCCCGAGGGCTGGGATCGCGACATTCCCTCGTTCGAGGCCGACGAGAAGGGGATCGCCACCCGCAAGGCGTCGAACAAGGTCCAGAACTCGATCGCGGCGGAGGTCCCGTGGCTGCTCAGCGGCTCCGCCGACCTCACGGGGTCGACCTCCGTCGGGCTCGACATCGACGGCATCGAGGCCTTCGAGCCCACGGCGCGCGCCGGGCGCCAGCTTCACTACGGCATTCGCGAGCACGAGTCGGCGGCGACCTCCAACGGCCTCTCGCTCTGCAAGCTGCGCCCTTCCTGGTCGACCTACCTCGTCTTCTCCGATTACGCGCGCCCGGCGATCCGGCTCTCGGCGCTGATGGAACTGCCGGTGATCCACATCTTCACCCACGATTCGATCGGCCTCGGCGAGGACGGCCCGACCCATCAGCCGGTCGAGCAGCTCGCCTCGCTGCGCGCGATCCCCGGGCTCAACGTGATCCGCCCGGCCGACGCCAACGAGACCGCCGAGGCCTGGCGTGTGCTGATGGCCGACAGCCATACGCCGACCGCCCTCGTGCTCTCGCGCCAGGACATCCCCGTGCTCGATCGCGAGCGCTACGCGTCGGCCGCCGCTCTTCACCAGGGCGGCTACGTACTGGCCGACGCGGATGGACACGACGGCGAGCCCGAGCTGATCCTGATCGCAACCGGCAGCGAGGTCGAGCTCGCCGTTTCAGCTCACGAGGAACTGGTGGCCGACGGCGTGCGCTCGCGCGTGGTCAGCATGCCGTCGTTCTTTCTCTTCGACCGCCAGCCCGCCGAGTATCGCGACTCGGTGCTGCCGCCGGCGGTGACCGCGAGGGTCTCGATCGAGGAGGCATCGACGGTCGGCTGGGACCGCTACGTGGGGCCACTCGGCGAGAAGATCGGCATGAACACATTCGGCTCCTCGGCGCCGCTCAAGGACGTGCTCTCCGAGTTCGGCTTCACGCCTGAGAAGGTGGTGGAGACGGCTCGTGACGTGCTCGCGCGCAGCACTTGACACAATGGGTCGATGAAGCCCACCGAAGCGCTACATGACCTCGGCCAGAGCCTGTGGGTCGACAACATCACCCGGACGATGCTCGACGACGGCACGCTCGAGAGCTACATCGAAGATCTCTCGATCGTGGGCCTGACCTCGAACCCGACGATCTTCGACAAGGCGATCGGCGCCGGCGACGCCTACGACGAGCAGATCGCCGAGCTGCGCGAACAGGGCCTCGAGGGAGAAGACCTGTTCTTCGAGCTCGCGATCACCGATCTACGTCGCGCGGCCGAGCTGTTCAAGGACGTGCACGAGCGCACCGACGGCGTCGACGGTCGCGTCTCGCTGGAGGTCTCGCCGGTGCTCGCAAACGACGGCGAGTCGACGATCGCCCAGGCCGCCGAGCTCTGGGAGCACGCCGAGCCCAATTTCTTCATCAAGATCCCGGGCACGATGGCGGGACACGGCGCGATCGAGGAGTCGATCTTCGCCGGGATCCCGATCAACGTCACGTTGCTGTTCTCGACCGAGCACTACCTCGGCGCCGCCGAGGCCTACATGCGTGGGATCCGCCGCCGCATCGAAGCGGGACTCGACCCCAACGTGGCCTCGGTCGCCTCGGTGTTCATCAGCCGCTGGGATGCCGCCGTCTACGACGCCGCTCCGGAGGAGCTGCGAAACACGCTCGGCCTCGCGGTCGGCAAGCGAACCTACGCGGCCTATCGAGAGCTGCTCGAATCCGAGGCCTGGCTGGAGCTCGCCAAGGAGGGGGCGCGCCCGCAGCGCCTGCTCTACGCCAGCACCGGGACCAAGGACCCCGAGGCGCCCGACGTCCTCTACATCGAGGGCCTGGCCTCGCCGCAGACGGTCAACACGATGCCCGAGAAGGCGCTGCTGGCCTTTGCCGAGCACGGCGAGGTCGGAGAGCCGATCCCAGCCGACGGCGGCGATGCCGAGGCAACCTTCGCGGCCTTTGCCGACGCCGGACATCGACACCGACGCGGTCGCCGCGAAGCTGCAAACAGACGGCGCCGACTCCTTCGTCGCCTCCTGGCGCGCGTTGCTCGAGACGATCGCCGAGCAGCGCAAAGCAGTCGCCTGACCGGCGCCGCGCAAACGCACGCACAGCGATGAGGCGCCTTCGCGAGCTCGATGCCTGGAGCGCGCTGGAGCGCCACCACGCCGAGATCGAGAAGCGGCATCTGCGCGAGCTGTTCGCATCCGACCCCGAGCGCGGCGAGCGCATGACGATCGAGGCCGCGGGTCTGTTCTGCGACTACTCGAAGAACCGGATCACGGCCGAGACGCTGGAGTTGCTGGCGGCGCTGGCCGACGAGCGCGGGCTTGCGGCGCACCGGGCGGCGATGTTTGCCGGCGAGCGCATCAACGTCTCCGAGGATCGCGCGGTGCTGCACGTCGCCCTGCGGATGCCGCGCGGACGCTCGCTGATGGTCGACGGCACCGACGTGGTCGCCGAGGTCCATCGGGTGCTCGATCGGATGGCGGCGTTCGCCGAGCGGATCCGCAGCGGCGAGTGGACGGGCCACACCGGCAAGCCGATCAGAAACGTCGTCAACATCGGCATCGGCGGCTCGGACCTCGGTCCGGTGATGGCCTACGAGGCACTTCGCCATTACTCGCTGCGCGAGCTCACGTTTCGCTTCGTCTCCAATGTCGACGGCACCGATTTCACCGAGGCGACCCGCGATCTCGACCCGGCCGAGACGCTGTTCATCGTCGCCTCGAAGACGTTCACGACGCTGGAGACGATGACCAACGCTCGCACCGCCCGGGAATGGTCGCTGGCCGGGCTTGGAGGCGACGAGCGCTCCGTCGCCAAGCACTTCGCCGCCGTCTCGACCAACGCCGAGGGCGTCGCGGAGTTCGGCATCGACACCGAGAACATGTTCGGCTTCTGGGACTGGGTCGGCGGTCGCTACTCGATGGGATCGGCGATCGGGCTCTCGACGATGGTCGCGATCGGCCCCGAGGCGTTCGCCGAGATGCTGGCGGGCTTTCATGCCATCGACGAGCACTTCCTCGAAGCGCCGACGGAGCAGAACCTGCCGGCGCTGCTCGGCCTGCTGGGCGTCTGGTACGGAGACTTCTTCGGCGCGCAGACGGTCGCCGTATTGCCCTACGAGCAGTACCTGAAGCGTTTTCCCGCCTACCTGCAGCAGCTGACGATGGAGTCGAACGGCAAGCACGTCACCGTCGACGGCGAGCACGTCGACTACGAGACCGGGGCCGTCTATTGGGGCGAGCCCGGAACCAACGGCCAGCATTCCTTCTATCAGCTGATCCATCAGGGGACGAAGCTGATTCCCTGCGACCTGATCGGCTTTCACGAGTCGCTGAACCCGCTCGGCGACCACCACGACCTGCTGCTGGCAAACGTCTTCGCCCAGGCCGAAGCGCTGGCCTTCGGCAGCGACTCCGACGAGCCCCAGCGCGTGTTCGAGGGCAACCGCCCGACGAACACGATCCTCGCCCAGCGACTCGATCCGCGAACGCTCGGCAGCCTCGTCGCCCTGTACGAGCACAGCGTCTTCACCCAGGGAACGATCTGGGGGATCGACAGCTTCGATCAGTGGGGGGTCGAGCTCGGCAAGGTGCTGGCGAAGCGGATCGTGCCCGAGCTCCAGGCAGACGACGAGCCCGCGCTCAGCCATGACAGCTCGACCAACGCGCTGATTCGCCGCTATCGCGCCAATCGCCATGGCTGAGGCCGTCGCCGCGATCCTCTTCGACATCGATGGCACCCTGATCACGACCGGCGGCGCCAGCGATCGCGCCTGGAAGCGCGCCTTCGCCGAGCTCCAGGGGGTCGAGGTGGATGTCGGCGACTACACCGGCAAGGGCGTGCCCGACCCGCAGGTCGGCCTCGTCAGCTTCCGCGGCGCGATCGGCCGTGAGCCGAGTGGCGCCGAGATGGCGGCGTTGATGGCGGCGCGCCACCGCCATCTGCCCGAGGAGGTCGAGAGCTCGCCCGGCTACCGCGTCATGCCCGGCGTCGTCGAGACCCTCGAGCGGCTATCGGATGAGCGCAGGCTGGTCGGCCTGATCACCGGCAACACCGAGATCGCCGCCCACGTCAAGCTCGGGCGCGCGAAGCTCAACCACTGGTTCAGCTTCGGCGGCTACGGCTCCGACGCCACCGCGCGCGTCGACGTCTGTCGCAAGGCGCTCGATCGTGCCGAGCTCGTCTCGGGCGGCAGGCTCGACCGCGAGGCCTCGATCGCGGTCGGCGATACGCCGCTCGACATCGAGGCGGGACACGGCGCCGGGCTCAAGGTGCTCAGCACCGCCACCGGCGAGTACGACGCGGATGCGCTGCGCGAGGCCGGTGGCGACTGGGTCGTGGCATCGCTGGCAGCGGGCCCGCTGCCGTTCTGACCGAACGCCCGCGTGAACGCTAGGCCGCTGCGGCGTAGCGCTTGGCCGCCAGGGCCTTGCGCTTGGCCGCCTCGACCTCGCGGTCCTTCGGCGGCGCCGAGGTGACGAGCTCGTCGAGCAGCTCTCGCGTCACCTCGGCAACTCGCGCGACAGCACGGTCGAACGCCTCGGCGTTGGCCTGCGACGGCTTGGTCGAGCCGCTGATCTTGCGCACGTACTGCAGCGCGGACGCCTCGATCTCCTCGTCGGTTGCCGGTGGGTCGAAATTGTGGAGGGTGCGGATGTTTCTGCACATGACGATCAGATTAGTGTGCGGGCCGCTGCTCGAGCCGTTACGCGAGCTGCCGAGGCGGGGGCGGTTGGCGGCTCGATCGAGGACTTCGACCCCGCCGGCGAGATCTATGAGGTCGGTCTGGCGGCCGAACGGATCGCGGCGGCCCGGGAAGCGGCCGACCGCCTCGACTTCCCCTTCACGCTGACCGGCCGGGCGGAGAATCATGTTCGCGGCCACCCCGACCTCGATGACACGATCGCTCGCCTACAGGCCTACGAGCGCGCCGGTGCCGACGTTCTGTTCGCGCCCGGGCTTCGCGGTTCCGACGAGATCCGCTCCGTCTGCGAGGCAGTGTCGAAGCCGGTCAACGTGCTTGCCCGCCCGGGCCTCTCCGTGGCCGAGATCGCCGCGGCCGGTGCCCGCCGGGTCAGCGTCGGCGGCGCGCTCGCATGGGTTGCGATCGCGGCGATGGCGAGGGCCGCCGAGCAGATGCGCGATATCGGGGATCTCTCGGTGCTGGAGGAGCGGGCGCCGATCGACGCGTGGCTCGAGGCCGCCAGGACGCAGGCGGACTAGGACGGCGGCGCCTCCGAGAACGTGGCCGGCCGACCGGCCACCTCGTTCGCCTCCTCCTGCATCCGCCGCGCGACCGCCGCGGAGGCGGTGCAGAGGATGTCGAGCTCGGCCGAGCTCTTCTTGTGGCCCTTGATGTTGGTGACCAGCGAACCGGCGACGAGCTCGAAGGCGAACGCCTCGGGCGAATGGCTCTCGAGCCAGACCAAGAACGTGGGGGAGAGGATCTGGCGCGCCATGTTCATGTCGTCGCGCTCGCCGATGAAGACCTCGAACTGCTTGTCGACCGCCTCGGACTCGTGCTGCACGCGCTGGCGCTTGCGAAACGCGTCCTCGGCCCCGTCGAGGAAGCGAAAGCCGAAGCGCCGCTGGCAGAACAGCTCGTGTATGAGCTGGGCGGTCTCAGGCAGGTCGGTGATCACCACCGTGTACTTGACGTAGGTGGTCTGCTTGTTGCCGTCGGAGTCGCGGCTTTCCTCCTCGACCGTGTAGAGGCAGAGACTGCCGTCGAGGCCGCCCGGCAGCACTCCGTTGAAGCGCTGCTCGGCGTAGCGATGGTCGCCCCTGCGAAGCAAGGGCGTCAGCGGCGGCAGGTTGGACTTGCCGTCGATTCGGCTCAGGCCGCGGCCGCTGGCGTAGGCGTTGAAGAAGTCCTCGTGCGCGGCCGAGTTGGCGAGGGCGAAGACGCAGATCACGGCGACGACGACGACGCCGGCCGCCACCGCAGCGCCGATGCCGAACCCGACCTGAGTTCCGACGGCGACCAAGGCGATGCCCGCGACAAGCGCTGTCAGCGCCAAGGTGATCGGGGCGAACAGGAGCCGGTTGAAGTGACGGCCGCGGGTGTCGCCGGCGTCGTCGGGGACCAGCCCGGCCTGCTCGGATTTCTGCGGCTGGCCGGGCGGTGGCTGGCTCATCGCGCGCAGCCTACATGCAAGCCCGATTGCAAGGAAAACCTCGGAAATGCAATTTGGTGTTGCAAAGTGGGTGAAAGTGGGTTAGCGTGGCCCTACGAGTTGACCCAAGGACCGGAGTGGTGAGTCTCCTCCCACCTCGCCACTCCGGTCCAGACCTTCCTCAAGCCTTCAACCCTCGACTCGACCTCTGAAGACATGGCCTTTCGCAGCCAGTACGAGCACAGCCTCGATTCCAAGGATCGCCTCACCGTCCCGGCTCGATGGCGCGGGCAGCTCTCCGAGGGGATCGTTCTCGTCGCGGGCCTCGACCCCTGCGTCGAGGTCTACTCGCCGCAGGGTTATGAAGACTTCAGCCAGCGCTTTCTCGGCGACCTCAACCCCCTGGGCAAGGACGGGCGGATGATGAATCGCCGCTTCAACGCCTCGGCCCAAGACGAAGCCCTGGACTCGGCCGGGCGCATGCGCATCGCCAGGCACCTGATCGAACATGCCGGTCTTGCCGGGCCATGCCTGGTGGTCGGCGCCGGCGACCATGCCGAGATCTGGAACCCGGCGACATGGAACGAGCACTACGCAGACATCGACCAACAGGCGGGGCTGATGGCGGAGAAGCTCGCCGCCGGTCCGCAGCCATGACTCAGGCGCAGATGGCCACACTCACCTACATGCCGATCGAACACATCCCCGTTCTAGCCGGCGAGCTGATCGCCCTGACCGAGCCCGGTCCCGGCGACACCGTGGTCGACTGCACTTTCGGCGGCGGCGGTCATGCCCGTCTGGTCGCCGAGCGCATCGGGCCAACCGGCACGCTGATCGCGATCGACCGCGATCCCGTCGCCGGCGAGCGCTACGCCGAGATCGAAGCCGAGCTCGACTGCGAAAGCCGCTTCGTCGCCGCCGATTTCTCCGACGGCCTCGATCGGCTGGCCACCGAGGGCCTGAGCCCGGACGTGATCTTCATGGACCTAGGCATGTCGTCGATGCAGCTCGACGCCTGGGAGCGTGGCTTCTCCTACTCCTACGACGCGCCGCTCGACATGCGCATGGACAGCTCGCAGGAGCTGTCGGCGCTCGAGGTTGTCAACGAGTGGCCCCAGAGCCGTCTGGCGACGATCCTGCGCGATCTCGGCGAGGAGCGTCACGCGCGATCGATCGCGGCCACGATCATCCGCCGCCGGCCGCTGGAAACGACTTCGGAGCTCGTCGACGCGGTTCGAGCGGCCGTGCCGCCGGCCTACCGCTTCGGTCGTGGCCATCCCGCCAAGCGAACGTTCCAGGCGATCCGGATCGCGGTCAACGGCGAGCTCGTCGCGATCGATCGCGCTCTGCCGAGAGCCTGGTCGCTGCTCGCCGAGGGTGGACGCTTCGCCGCGATCTCGTTCCACTCGCTCGAGGATCGTCGTGTCAAGCGCTTTCTCGCCGAGCTCGCTCGCGAATGCATCTGCCCGCCCGAGCTACCGGTCTGCGTCTGCGGCGGCGAGGCCGAGGCTGAGCTGATCTCGAGGCGCGCGGTGAAGCCGTCGGAGGACGAGATCGAGCGCAATCCGCGCTCGTCCTCGGCGCGTCTGCGAGCGGCGCGAAAGCGAGCCGGCGCAGGAAACCCCCGCATAACCGACGAAAACCCGCCCAGGTAGAGACCATGGCTCCGAGCGCAGCGGCAACACGATCACGAGCACGCACGGCGTCGGCACGGCGAGCCCCCGCTCGCAAGCCGGCGCCGCGACGGGCGCCCGCTCGCAAGCCGGCGCCGCGACGCGCGCCCGCGCAGCGCCCGAAAACGGCGCGACGGCGAAGCGCTCCGACGCCGATCGGCGGCTTCGTCCCGGTCGCCGCCGCGCGCACGGCCGGCGCCGTCGGCGGCATCGCCGACTCCGGCCTCTTCGTCTGGCTCACCCGCGGTCGCCTTTGGATCGGGCTGCTCGGTGGGCTGCTCGTCGGCATCGTCGCGCTCAACGTCATGGCCCTGAGCTTCAACTCCTCCTCGAGTCGCGCCGCCAGCGAAGCCGACGAGCTCGCGCGGATCAACTCGACCTACCGTGCCCAGATCGCCGAGAAGCTCTCGCGCGACGAGGTTCAAGCGGCGGCAACGGCGCTCGGGCTGGGCTGGCCGGCGCCGAGCGTGATCAGCTACGTGCGCCCGAGCGCCGGCGACGCCGCCAAGGCCGCTCAGCGCCTGCGCAACGGCGAGCTCACGCTCGGCAGTGCCGCCGTTGCGGTCAGCACCGTCGAGGCCGCCCCGGTCGAAGCGGCGCCCGTCGAGACAGCTGTGGTCGAGGCGGCGCCCGTCGTCGAGGAACCCGTGGCCGGAGCCGCCTGCGGTCGCACCCGAGACGGCTGAGCCGGCGACCGCGCTCCCGACAGAACCGGCCGTGGCGGCTCCGGTCGGAGCCGTCGCAACGCCGTGAACCTGATCGACCGCCGCGTCGGTCTGCTCTTCGCGGGGTTCTGCGCGCTGTTCTTGCTCGTCGTCTTTCGCGCCGCATGGGTCCAGGGGGTCAACGGCGGGCGCTACAGCGCCGAGGCCGAGGGACAGCAGGTCGAGACCGTCGTCGTTCCGGGCTCGCGCGGGACGATCTACGACCGCACGGGCACCGAGCTCGCCGTCTCCGAGGACGCGGCAACGGTGTTCGCCACGCCGTATCAGGTGAAGGATCCCGAAGCCACCGCGCACAAGCTCGCCAAGGCGATCGGGGGCACGGCCGACCAAGACGAGATCCTGGCGTTGCTCGCCGACCGCGAGTCGGGCTTCGCCTACATCGAGCGCAAGGTCGACCTCCAGACCGCCGCTGAGATCACCGAGCTGGGGCTCCCCGGCGTCGGGCTGCTTCCCGATAGCCGCCGCATCTATCCGCAGGGCGCCCTCGCCGGCCAGGTGATCGGCACGACCGGGATCGACAACCAGGGACTGACCGGGCTCGAGGCCGCAGAGGAAGACGTCCTGCACGGCACCGATGGCGAGCGTGATGTCGTCCGCGACGCCCTCGGCGACGAGCTCGAGCGCGACACGATCGCGGCTGCCGCGGCCGGCTCGGACATGAAGCTGACGATCGATGCCAGCCTCCAGGCCGAGACCGAGCAGGTCCTCGCCGGCATCGGCCAGACCTATTCGCCTGACGGGGCGACGGCGATCGTCATGGACCCGCGCAACTCCGAGGTGCTGGCGATGGCCAACTGGCCGGGTCTCGATCCGCGCGACACCGGCGATCTCGATCCCGAGGCGCTGCGAAACATGGCCACCGGCTTCACCTACGAGCCGGGTTCGACCTTCAAGGCGTTCACCGTCGCCGGCGCGCTCGAGGACGGCGTCGTCACGCCGAACACGATGTTCGACCTGCCACCGATCCTGCAGGTCGCAGATCGCGAGATCGAGGAGTCACACCCCCGCGGCTACATCACGCTCCCGGTCGCCGACATCCTCGCTCAGTCCTCGAACGTCGGCGCCGTGCTGATCGGGCTTGCGCTCAACGACAAGTTCGGCGACTCCAACTACGGCGGTCGTTTCGACGAGTGGATTCGCAAGTTCGGCTTCGGCGAGCCGACGGGAATCGAGTTCCCCGGCGAAGAGCAGGGCATCCTCGTCGACCCCAAGGATTACTCGGGCTCGACCATGGGGAACCTGCCGCTGGGCCAGGGTCTCTCGGTGACGCCGATGCAGATGGCCGCTTCCTACGCGGCGATCGCCAGCGACGGCATCTTGCGCACGCCTCGCCTCGTGCTCGAGGAAGGCGGAGAGCCCGTCGATCCCGACGCCGGCAGACGCGTGATCAGCGCCGAGAACGCGGCCAAGGTGCGCGAGATGCTCGAGGGCGTGCTGGAGGCGGGCGGCACCGCCTCAGCGGTCGAGGTTCCCGGCTACACCCTCGCGGGCAAGACCGGCACCGCGCAGAAGGCGATTGACGGTGGATACTCCGAGACCGAGTTCGTCGCCTCCTTCGTCGGCTTTGCGCCCGCTGAGAACCCGCAGCTGCTGGTCACGGTGGTAGTCGACAATCCCAAGGGCGAGTACTACGGCGGCACCGTCGCCGCGCCCGCGTTCGGCGAGATCGCCAACTTCGCGCTGCCGTACCTGGGTATCGCCCCGGACCAGGACTAGCCTCGCTTCCTAGAATCACTGCGATGAAGCTGCGCGACCTGCTCGCGGGGGCCGACGTGATCGAGATCGCCGGCGACAGTGAGATCGATATCTCGGCGCTGGCATACGACAGCCGCCAGGTGATCGAGGGCGCGCTCTTTTTCTGCGTGCCCGGCTACACCAGCGACGGCCACGCCTATGCGCCGCTCGCGGTGCAGGCCGGCGCGACCGCGGTCGTCGTCGAGCGTCCGCTCGAGCTCGCGCCGGGCGTCGTCCAGGCCAGGGTCGTGAACGCGCGCGCGGCGATGGCGCACGCCGCGGTGCGCTTCTACTCCGACCCGAGTCAGCAACTGCGCGTGGTCGGCATCACCGGCACCAACGGCAAGACAACGACCGCATTTCTCATCCGCCAGATCCTCGAGCACGTTGGCATCCAGACCGGTCTGCTGGGAACCGTCAAGCAGGTGGTCGGCGGTGTCGAGGAGGAGGTCGTTCGCACGACGCCGGAGGCAATCGAGATGCAGGCGACGCTGAGCCGGATGCTCGCGGCGGGGGATAGGGCCGCGGCGATCGAGGTCTCATCGCACGCGCTGCGCCTCAACCGTGTCGACGGCGTTCGTTTCGCGGTCGCCGCATTCACGAACCTGACCCAGGACCATCTCGACTTCCATGCCGACATGGAGGACTACTTCCTCGCCAAGCGGCGGCTGTTCGAGGGCGACCGCGCCGATCGCGCCGTGATCAACCTCGATGATCCCTACGGCGACAGGCTCGCGGTCGAGTTCGACGCAACCACGTTCTCGGCTTCCGGCGACGAGCGTGCCGACATTCGCGCCCTCGACGTCGCCTTCGATGCCTCGGGATCGCGCTTTCGATGCATCACGCCGGCCGGTGAGACCGACGTCGTGCTGCCGTTGCCCGGTCGGTTCAACGTCGAAAACGCGCTCTGCGCGCTTGCCTCGACCGCCGCATTGGGCATCGAGCTCGACCAGATCGTCGCCGCCCTGGCGCGCGCGCGATCGCGTCCCCGGCCGCTTCGAGCCGATCGACGAGGGTCAGCCCTTCGCTGTTTTCGTCGACTACGCCCACACACCCGACTCATTGGAGAACGTGCTCGTTGCGGCTCGCCAGATCACGACGCCGGGCAACGGCCTGATCTGTGTCTTCGGCTGCGGCGGCGACCGCGATCGCGACAAGCGCCCGTTGATGGGTGAGATCGCGGCCCGGCTTGCCGATGTCGCCATCATCACGTCCGACAATCCGCGCTCGGAGGATCCGCTCGCGATCATCGAGGAGATCCGCGACGGCGCCACCGCCGCGGGCGCCGCCGCTCAGATCGAGACCGAGCCCGATCGCCGGGCGGCGATCGCGCGCGCCCTCGCCCTGGCCACGGCGGGTGACACCGTCGTCATCGCGGGCAAGGGACACGAGCAGGGCCAGGAGTTCGAGCACGGGAAGAAGAACCCCTTCGATGACCGCGAGGTCGCCCGCGAAGAGCTCCTCGCTCTCGCCGTCTCGCGCCCGTGATCGAGCTCGCGCCCGAGCGCCTGGCCGCCGAGGCGGGCGCCGAGATCCGCCGCAGCGGCGGGCCGGGTCGTCCCGGTCGCGCGGTGATCGACTCGCGCGAGGTCGGGCCGCAGGACCTGTTCTTCGGCCTGCCCGGCGCGAACGCCGACGGTGGCGAGTTCGCTGCCGAAGCGCTGGAGAAGGGAGCGTGGGGTGTGGTCGTCGATCCGGCCGGCGCCGCGGCACTGGCCGCCGGGGAGGCCGACGGCTGGGTTCTCGCGACGGACGACCCGCTGGCGTCGCTGCAGTCGCTCGCGCGCGGCTGGCGCCGCGAGCTCGGCTGTCGCGTGGTCGGGATCACGGGCTCGACCGGCAAGACATCGGTCAAGGACATCGCGCATGCGATCCTGCCCTTTCGCACCCACGCCAGCCGCGAGAACTTCAACACCGAGATCGGGTTGCCGCTGGCGATCCTCGAAGCGCCCCCCGAGACCGAGCTGATGATCTTGGAGATGGCGATGCGAGGGCTCGGCCAGATCGCCGAGCTGTGCGAGATCGCAGAGCCCGACGTGGCCGCGATCACCAATGTCGGCCCGGTCCATCTCGAGCTCCTCGGGACGCTCGAGGCGATCGCCGAAGCCAAGGCCGAGATCCTCGGCGGGCTGGGCGCCGACGGCAAGGCCGTGATCCCGGCCGACGCCGAGGCGCTGCGCCCGCACCTGCGCCGAGAGCTCGCGACCATCACCTTCGGCCCGGGCGGCGACGTCTTCGCCCGCAGCGTGCAGCGAAACGGTGCCCGGACCACGCGCCGAGATCGTGACGCCGCAAGGTGAGAGCGCGCTTCGAGTTCCCGTTCACCGAGGCGCACAATGTCGTCAACGCGACCTGCGCGATCGCGATCGGCATTGCGGTCGGCGCGCCGGTGCAGGAGATGGCACGTCGGACGGCGGGCATATCCTTCTCCCGGCTACGGGGCGAGCTTCACGAGCTGCCCGGAGGCTCGGTGCTCGTCAACGATTGCTACAACGCCAACCCGATCTCGATGCGCGCCGCGCTCGATCATCTCGCCTCGCTGGAGACGCCGGCGGGCGGGCGGCGCATAGCCGTGCTCGGTGGCATGGCCGAGCTCGGCCCGGGTGGCCCCGCCTATCACCGTGAGGCGGGCGCCCACGCTCGTGCTCTCGGCATCGACGCGGTCATCGGCGTCGGAGAGCTCGCTCGCGCTTACGCCCCGGACGAGTGGGCACCGGACCCTGCGGCGGCGGTCGACGTCGTCCGGGCCGTGGCCGGCGACGGCGACACGCTGCTGGTCAAGGGCTCTCGCTCGGTCGGTCTCGAAGCGTTCACGGCTGAGTACTTGCGCGTGGTCTCCGCATGACCCCTGTCACCACGCTCGCTCAGATTCCGGGCATCGCCTCGGACGCGATCGACCGCGGCGAGGTCCTGATCGCCGGGATGGCGGCGATGCTGCTGACGATCTTCCTCGGCCCGAAGTTCATCGACCTCCTGCGGGTGAAGGAGTTCGGCCAGCAGATCCGCGAGGACGGCCCTCAGGAGCACCACGCGAAGGCCGGGACACCGACGATGGGCGGTCTGATCATCTTCCTCGCGGTGGCGGTTCCCTACCTGGTGCTGTCCGATCGCGATACCGCGAGCCTGGCGGTTTTCGGAGTCGCCGTCGGCTGCGCTGCGCTCGGCTTCGCCGACGACTTCATCAAGATCTCGAAGCGCCGTTCGCTCGGCCTCTCGGCTCGCTACAAGCTGCTCGGGCAGATCGCGATCGCTCTGGCGCTGTGGTGGGTCGCCTACGACGAGCTCGGGTTCGAGCCCGTGCTCGAGTCGCGGATCTTCGACACCGAGATCTACATCGGGCCCGTGCCGTATCTGATCTTCACCTTCCTCGTCATCGCCGGCGCCTCGAACGCGGTCAACCTCAGCGACGGGCTCGACGGGCTCGCGGCGGGCTGCTGCGCGATCGTCCTGCTCGCCTACATGGCGATCACGATCACCAACGGCCAGGAGGGCCTGGCCCTGCTCAGCGCCTGCTTCGTCGGCGCCTCGATCGGCTTTCTCTGGTTCAACGCCTTCCCTGCATCGATCTTCATGGGCGATACGGGCTCGCTCGGATTGGGCGGCGCGATCGGGGCGATGGCGGTGATGACCCAGACCGAGCTGCTGCTGATCATCCTCGGCGGCATCTTCGTGATCGAGGCGCTGTCGGTCGCGGTCCAGGTGATCAGCTTCAAGGCCTTTCGCCGCCGCGTCCTGCTGATGGCGCCTGTACACCACCATTTCGAGCTGCTGGCCTGGTCGGAGACGAAGATCATGCTGCGCTTCTGGATCATCGCCGCCGTCTGCGGCGGGATCGGGTACGTGCTCTACCAGAACTCGATCGGCTAGTCAGATGTTCGAGGCGGTACACACGGAGCGGATCTCGGCCGATGCCGATGCGATCTGGGAGCTGTGGGCCGATCCGCAGCGGTGGCCGGACTGGAACGAGCAGGTCGAGGGCGTCGAGCTCGACGGCGAGCTGCGCGTCGGCGCCGAGGTGAGCGTCAAGTTCAAGCGTGGCGGCAAGGTCAAGTTCGAGGTGACCGAGCTCGAGCCGCTGCGTCTGTTCGTCGACGAGGCGAAATTTCCAGGGGCCCGCCTCGGCCACGAGCACCGGATGAAGCCCGGGAAATCGAGCGTCGAGGTCACCCACCGCCTCTACGTCGAGGGCCCGATGTCGGGTTTCTGGTCGCTGATGCTGAGTCGCAAGCGGATGCGCGAGCTGGTCGTCAGCTTCACCAAGCGCGAGCGTGAGCTATGTCGGTAGCGGCGACCCGGCGAAGGCAAAGAACCAGATCACCATCGCGATCGAGGCGACGACCGCGGTGCCGACGAAGGTGGCCTCGACCGGGCTGAGCTTGGCGGTGCCGGGGCGATAGGGCTCGTCGCGCATGCTGCGCAGCCATGGATAGCGAGGCGGCGGGCGCTCCTTCTGTCCCTGACCGCGCTGCTGGATCATCCCGGCGATGATCAAGACGACGGCGTACGTGAAGAGGATCCCGGCGATCATGATCACGGCGGTGCCGGCCTCGACTCCCTGGGCGCCACGCGAGCCCTGAATCTGCGAGCCGACCCAGATCCAGAAGAAGGGCACCCCGGCTCCGACGACGATCGCGCCGGCGAGCTCGGCGAAGAAACGAGCGGTCGTGCGCATGAGCTTGAAGGTAGCGGGTGTCCGGGCCGCGAACTATGCCTATGTGTCACACGTGTCCAAGCCGCGCCCGCAGATCCCTCAGGGCCCATTCCTCGTCGTCGGCCTGGCCCGCTCGGGCCTCGCCGCGGCGCGCCTGCTCGCCGCGCGTGGCGAGACCGTGATCGCGACGGACATCGGCGCGCCCGACGAGGCGCGCAGGCTTTCGCAAGCTCGGTGTCGAAGTCGTCTTGGATGTGGACGGAGCCGACCTTGTCGAGCGTGTCGGGTGCGTCGTCAAGAGCCCCGGCGTTCCCGCCGAAGCGCCGGCGATTCGATTGGCCCGCGAACGTGGAACCGCCGTCATCGGCGAGCTCGAGCTCGCTTGGCGGCTGCTGCCGAACCGCTTCGTCGCCGTCACGGGAACCAACGGCAAGACCACGGTGAGCGAGCTTCTCGGCCACCTCTGGCGCAGCGCGGACCTGCCCGTGGCCGTGGCCGGCAACGTCGGAACGCCGCTGTCGGTGCTCGTCGACTCGCCCGAGCTCGAGCGCGACGCGACGATCGTCTGCGAGGCCTCGAGCTTTCAGCTCGAGGACACGGACGGCTTCTCACCGGAGGTGGCGACCCTGCTCAACATCGCCCCCGACCATCTCGACCGCCACGGCACCCTCGATGCCTACACGACGGCCAAGCTGCGGCTGTTCGAACGGCAGACACGAGACGACGTCGCGATCGCCGGCACGCCCGAGATCAGCAGCTTCGGAGCAAGGCTGGGCGACGGCGCGCGAGTCTCGTTCGGCCGCGAAGCCGAGGCCGACGCCCGGCTCGACGCCGAGGCGATCTGGTGGCACGACGAGCGCCTGGTCGGCACCGACGAGCTGCAGCTCCTCGGCGACCACAACGCGCTCAACGCAACGGCCGCCGCGGCGACCGCGCTTGCGGCCGGGGTCGAGATCGACGCCGTGCGAGCCGGCCTGCGCAGCTTCGAAGGCGTTGCCCACCGGCTCGAGCCGGTGGCCGAGATCGGCGGCGTCGTCTTCGTCAACGATTCCAAGGCGACGAATGTCGCCGCGGCCGAGGTCGGGCTGCGCGCGTTCGACGGCGGTGTGCGCGCGATTCTCGGCGGCAGCCTCAAGGGCGAGCGCTTCGACCGTCTCGCCGACGTCGTTCGCGAGCGCTGCGTCGGCTGCTATCTGATCGGAGAGGCCGCCGAGTTGATCGAGCAGGATCTGCAACCGGCCTGGGCGGCCGGAGTCGAGCACCGCCGCTGCGCGTCGCTCGGCGACGCGGTTCGCAGCGCGGCCGCGGACGCGCGTGCGGGCGAGGTCGTGCTGCTGGTACCGGCCTGCGCCAGCTTCGACGCCTATCGCGACTATGCCGAGCGCGGCGAGGACTTCAAGCGACTCGTCGAGGAGCTCGCATGAGCCCCAAGGCAGGCAAGGCGACCAAGTCCGTCGAGTACTCGATGTTGCTGACCGCGACCCTCTGCCTGCTCGCCTTCGGCGTGGTCATGGTCTTCAGCGCCAGCTCCACGACCCAGCTGCTGGGCGAGTCGGGCGACAGCGCCTTCTACCTCAAGCGCACGGTGATCTTCGGCGTGATCGGGCTCCTGGTCATGCGCATGCTGGCGCTGCGAGGCGTCGCCTTGGTGCGCAACGCAACGCCGCTGATCCTCGGCGGCTCGTTCGTCCTCTGCGCCGCGGTGCTGGTACCGGGGATCGGCATGGAGGTCAACGGCTCGCGCGCCTGGATCGGCGCCGGGCCGGTGCAGATCCAGCCCTCCGAGCTGATGAAGCTTGCTCTGATCCTCTACGGAGTCTCGCTGCTCGCAAAGCGCCCGAAGATGACCGCGGGTGGGATCTCGCCGCTGATGCCCTTCCTCGGCATCGCCGCCGCCGGCTGCGGTCTCGTCGTTCTCGGCGACCTCGGCACGGCACTCGTCATCTGCCTCGCGCTGGCCGCGCTCATGGTCGCCGCCGGTGTCCGCATCCGCGACGTCGCGCTGCTCGCCGCGGGCGTCGGTGCGGTCGCCTTGGTGGCGATCATGATCGAGCCCTACCGGATGGCCAGGATCACGAGCTTTCTCGATCCGAGCGGCGATCCCGGTGGCGCCGGCTTTCAGCTGATCCAGGCAAAGATCGCGCTCGGCTCGGGCGGCCTCTTCGGCGTCGGGCTCGGCGAGAGCCTGCAAAAGGCCTTCTACCTGCCGGAGGCGCACACCGACATGATCGCCGCCGTGATCGGCGAGGAGCTGGGGATGATGGGAATCGCCGCGCTCGTCGGCCTCTACGGGATGTTCGGCTACGCCGGCCTGCGGATCGCCCAGAACGCTCGCGACCGCTACGGCAAGCTGCTCGCGGCCGGGCTCACCTCGCTGATCATGGTGCAGGCGCTGGTCAACCTGCTGGCGGTCTTCGGCCTCGCACCGCTGACGGGAGTGCCGCTGCCGTTCGTCTCCTACGGCAACGCGAGCATGCTCGTGATGCTGAGCGCCGTCGGCCTGCTGCTCAACGTCGCCAACGGCGGCTCGCGATCTGCCGGCGGCTCCCGCAAGCCGTCGACTCGCGGTGCGAGACTGCGCGTCGTCGATGGCCAGCCGAAAAAGCAGCAGAGTCGCAATAGCCGCGGGCGGGACGGCAGGACACGTCGTACCGGCTCTGGCGGTGGCCGACGCGCTACGCGCTGAGGGCGCCGAGGTCTTCTTCATCGGCACGCACGACCGTGCCGAGGCCGAGCTCGTGCCCGCAGCGGGCTATGAGATCGAGCTCCTCGAGCTTCGCGGCCTCGACCGCAAGAACCCCGTTCGCGCCGCCGGCGCGCTCGCGCTGGCGCTACGCGCGGTCCCCGCCGCACGCCGGGTGCTGCGAGAGCGCGGCGCCGAGGCGGTGCTCGGCGGCGGCGGCTACGTCGCCGGGCCGGCGGGGCTGGCGGCGATCACAAGCGGCCTGCCGTTGGTCTTGACCGAGGCCGACCGCCACCTCGGCCTCACCAACCGCATTCTCGCCCGCCGCGCACGGCGCGTCTGCCTCGCCTTTCCGATCCCCGGGAGGACCGGTGAGAAGTACCTGGTCACCGGCCGTCCGATTCCGGCCGAGATCGTCACGGCAGACCGCGCCAGAGCCCGCGAGCGCTTCGCCATCTCACCCGACGACCGCTGCCTGCTGGTCTTCGGCGGGAGTCAGGGGGCGCGCTCGATCAACCTCGCGGCGGTCGAGGCATTCGCCGGCGACGACGGCAGCCGGCGCGACTTTCACGTCTTGCACATAGCCGGCAGCCGTGACTACGAGACGGTTCGCGAACGCCTCGAGCGCGGCGGTGGGACCTCGCGTTACACGCTGCTCTCCTACGAGCCCGGCCTCGCCGATGCGCTTGCGGCGTCTGACCTGGTGCTCGCCCGCGCCGGTGGCTCGATCTTCGAGATCGCGGCGGCGCGGCGCGCCGCGATCCTGGTCCCCTATCCGCATGCCGCCGGGCGCCACCAGCACGCCAACGCGCAATGGATGACCGAGGCCGGCGCGGCGATCTCGATCGAGGACTCCGACCTCGACCCTGCCGCCCTGCGCGAGCTCGCGACCGAGCTCCTGAGCGAGCAGGGCGCCTCTCGCCTGGCGGCGATGGCGGCGGCAGCTGCGTCGCTGGCCCGGCCCGACGCCGCCCAGCGCGTCGCAGCGGCGCTCTTGCAAACGTTGGGGCAATGAAAGGTCGCGAGCTTCATTTCATCGCCATCGGCGGCGCCGGCATGAGCGCGCTCGCATCGGTCTGCGATCAGCTCGGCGCCCGGGTCAGCGGCAGCGACCGCGCCGAGAGCTCCTATCTGCGCCGCTTGCGCGAGCGCGGCATCGACGCGGTTGTCGGCCACGACGCCGCGCAGGTGCCACCCGGCGCCGAGGTCGTGATCTCGACTGCGATCACCGAGGCCAACCCGGAGCTCGCGCGCGCTCGCGAGCGCGGTCAACGCGTGCTGCATCGCGGCGAGTTGCTGGCCGAGCTCTGCTCGATGCGCCGGCTGATCGCGGTCTCGGGAACGCACGGCAAGACGACCACGGCGGGAATGCTGGTCCACGCGATGCAGGCGATCGGCGCTGAGCCCGCCTTCTTTCTCGGCGGTGACCTGCCCGGCGCAAGCGGCGAGACCAACAACGCCGGCTGGGGCGACGGGGAATGGGTGATCGCGGAGGCCGACGAGTCCGACGGCAGCTTCCTCGAGCTCGAGCCCGAGATCTCGGTCGTCACCAACGTCGAGCTCGACCATCACTCGCGCTGGGCCTCGCGCGCGCAGCTGCTCGATGCCTTCGAGCGCTTCGCTTCCTCGGCGCCGAGCGCCGCCGTCCTCGACGACGACGAGCTCGACCGGCTGCACGGCGCCAAGCGCACGCTGCGCTTCGGCGCCGGCGCGCCGGGGCCTGCGGAGATCGAGCTGGCGGTGCCGGGCGCCCACAACATCCTCAACGCCCGCGCGGCGCTGGCGGCGCTCGAGTTGGCGGGCTTCGAGCTCGGGCCCGCGGCGCAGGCGCTGGGCAGCTTTCCCGGGATCAGGCGGCGACAGGAGCGCAAGGGTGTGCACGAGGCCTCCGGAGCTGTGATCTACGACGACTATGCCCATCACCCGACCGAGGTCGCGGCGACGCTCTCCGCCTTGAGCGAGCTCGAGCCGCAGCGTCTGATCGCTGTCTTTCAGCCGCATCTGTATTCCCGCACCAAGGCGCTTGCGCAACGCTTCGGCGCCGCTCTCGCCGTTGCCGACGAAGTCGGCGTCCTCGACGTCTACGCAGCGCGCGAGGAGCCCGTGGGTGAGCTCGAGGGCGTCAGCGGCCTCGATGTCGTCCGCGCCGCCGCCGACCGCGGGGGCGGGCGCCCGGTGTGGTGGCTGCGTGACGCCGCGAGCGCGCGCCGTGCGCTGGAGCCGCGCCTGCGCGACGGCGACCTGCTGGTCACGATCGGCGCCGGTGACGTCTACGAGCTGGGCGACGCGCTGGTGGCAGGCGATGGTTGAGATCGAGCGCGACTACCCGCTGAGCCGGCTGACCACGGTCCGGGCGGGGGGGAGGGCCGAGCTCTTCGCGCGGCCCGCAACGGAGGCCGAGCTCGTCGAGCTGCTCGCCTGGGCGCGGTCGGAAAGCCATGCTGTCGCGGTGGTCGGCTCGGGCTCGAACCTGCTGGTGGCCGACTCCGGGGTCTCGGGCGTGGTCTTGAAATTGGCCGGCGAGCTCGCGGGAATCGAGCGCACCGGGACCGAGATCGTCTGCGGTGGCGGCATGCGCCTGCCGTCCGCCGCGGCCAAGACCGCGGGCTGGGGATTGAGCGGGCTCGAATTCGGGATCAACATCCCGGGCACCGTCGGCGGCGCCGTGCGCATGAACGCCAACGCCTACGGCGGCGAGCTCGCCCAGGTTCTCGGCTGGGTCGAGATCTGCACCGCGGATGGGGTCGAGCGCCGCAGCCCAGACCAGCTCGGCTTCGAGTATCGGCGTTCGAGCCTGAGCTCGGACGAGGTCGTGGCGCGCGCGTCCTTCGATCTCTCGCCGGCGGACTCCGCGGCGGTCAAGGCGACGCTGGCCGAGATGCGTCTCAAGCGCCGCGAGGCCCAGCCCTCCGGAATCAAGACCTTCGGCTCGACGTTCAAGAACCCGCCGGCCGATGCGCCTGGAGTCGAGGGCCGAACCGCCGGCCAGCTGCTCGAGGCGGCGGGCGCCCAGGACTTCTCCCGAGGGGGCGCGCGGTTCTCGCGCAAGCACGCGAACTTCGTCGAGAACACCGGCGAGGCGAGCACCGCGGACGTGCTGGCGGTGCTCGCCGAAGGTCGCCGCCGCGTCCACGAGAGCTTCGGCGTCACGCTCGAACCGGAGGTGCAGGTCCTGGGTGAGCTCGAATGGCCCGCCGGGTGGCAGCTGGAGGAGCCGACCGAGGGCTGACGAAACAGTTCCCGATGAGCCGATCTCGGGTAGCCACGCCTGCCGCCAAGAGACGCGGGACCTGGCGCTATCGCGTCGCTCTCGCGGGCCTCTTGCTTGCGGTTCTCGGCGCCGGCTACGTCTTCTGGCTTCGGGACTCGTCGCTGGTGGCGGTTACCGATGTCGAGGTCGTCGGCGTCACCAGCGGCGATACCGAGGCCATCATCGGCGAGATCACCCGGGCGTCGAAGTCGATGACGACCCTGAACGTGCAAGCGCAGGAGATCGAGCGCACGGCCTCCCGATTCCCGACGATCGCGTCGGTATCGGTCGATGCCAACTTCCCGCACGGTCTGCGGATCGAAGTCGACGAGCGACCCCCCGCGCTGGTGGTCAGCGCAGGGGAGCGCGAGGTGCCGGTGGCGGGCGACGGGACGCTGTTGACCGGCGTCGCCGTCGACGAGGACGAGCTACCCGTTCTGGCGGTCGAGGAGATTCCCAGCGGCGGCCTGCTCGGCGGCGAGCCGCTGCAGCAGGCGCTCGTCGTCGGGGCCACGCCGCCGCAGCTGCTTCCCCTGATCGAGAAGATCGAGATGAGCAAGGACTTCGGCATCGAGATCGTCCTGCGGGGAGGCATTCCGGTTCGCTTCGGAACCGCGACGCGCGCAGCGGAGAAGTGGGCCGCCGCGGCGGCGGTGCTCGCCGATCCCTCGCTCGAGGCGCTCACCTACCTCGACGTACGCGTACCCGAGCGGGCTGCGGCGGGCGGCGCCGCTCAACCGGTCGAATATGCCGAGCCTCCACTCTAGGTCGAGGGTTTAGCGTTCTCGCAAACCCTCGAGTTCCAATCGAGACTTTGCCGATGCACGATCCCATGCGGATTCCGCAAACGTGCATTGACACATCGGTCTCAATCGCGTACCTTCGCCCTCACGTCTAGGCTGCACGAGTACGAAACACTCAAGCATTGCTTCAGTCTCGGACGCCAAAGCGTACGCAGACGTAGGGTCAACTTAGGACGGGAGATATGGTCGAGTCCAGCTATCTGGCAGTGATCAAGGTCGTCGGAGCGGGCGGCGGTGGCACCAACGCCGTCAGCCGCATGGTCGATGCGGGCCTCAAGGGCGTCGAGTTCATCGCCATCAACACCGATGTTCAGGCGCTGCAGTCCTGCGAGGCCGACATCAAGCTCGCCGCCGGCCACAACCTGACCAAGGGGCTCGGCGCGGGCGCCAACCCCGATGTCGGCGCCGGCGCCGCCGCCGAGTCGCGCGACGACATCAAGGAGGCGCTCAAGGGCGCCGACATGGTCTTCGTCACCGCCGGCGAGGGCGGTGGCACCGGTACGGGCGCGGCTCCGGTGATCGCCGAGATCGCCAAGGAGGAGATCGGCGCGCTCACGGTGGGCGTCGTCACCAAGCCGTTCGAGTTCGAGGGCGCGCGGCGCATGAAGCAGGCGATGGACGGGATCGACAAGCTGCGGGCCAAGGTCGACACCCTGATCATCGTCCCGAACGAGAAGCTGCTGCAGGTAGTCGAACGCCGGACCTCGGTCCAGGAGGCCTTCCGCATGGCCGACGACATCCTGCGCCAGGGCGTTCAGGGCATCACCGATCTGATCACCACCCCTGGACAGATCAACCTCGACTTCGCCGACGTTCGCACCGTCATGTCCGACGCCGGCTCGGCGATGATGGGCATCGGCACCGCCGGAGGCGAGAATCGGGCCCAGGAGGCGGCGAAGATGGCGATCAACTCACCGCTGATGGAGGAGTCGATCGAGGGCGCGACCGGGATGCTGCTCAACTTCACCGGATCCGAGGACCTGAATCTGTTCGAGGTCAACGAGGCCGCCGACATCGTCGTCTCGACCGCCGACAAGTCGGCCAACATCATCTTCGGCACCGTGATCGACCACACCCTCGGCGACGAGGTTCGGGTGACGGTTATCGCCACCGGCTTCGAGGGCCGCGAGACGCTGGCGCGCAAGCCGATGCAGCTGCGCGAGCGCAGTCGCCGCCGCCAGGTCGGCGGTCTCGGCGACCGAGAGCGCCGCGAGCTCCAGGTCTCCGACGACGACATCGACGTGCCACCCTTCCTGCGCGATTCCTGAGCGCGCAACTCCGCGCCGCTGGGTCGGTTACAACGACCAGCCAGGCGAGCAATCACCCCCGACGCCGAGGAGGACGAACGCATGAGAAAACTGAGCAACCTGCGCCCATCGCCGGCCTTGATCGTCGCGATGGCGGCCCTCGTGGTCGCGATGTCAGGCGCCGCGATCGCGCTACCCGGCAAGGGCAGCGTCGGCAAGAACGACATCAAGAACGGCGCCGTGACGGCGAAGAAGATCGCCAGGGGAGCGATCGGCTCGAAGCAGATCAAGGGCAAGTCGATCCGCGGCAACCGGATCAAGGACGGCGGCATCAAGGCCAAGCAGATCGCCGACAAGACGATCACCGCGGAGCAGATCGAGGACGAGACGATCACCGCGGCCCAGATCGCCGACGCCACGATCACCGGGGCGAAGGTCGCAGACGAGACGCTGAGCTCGAGCAAGATCAGCGACTACGCCGTCATCTCCAGCCCGGCGGGAAGCTTTGTCAAGCTGACGGCGACGGAGGCAGCGACCGCGGCCGCGGCCAGAACCGCGGCCGCCGGAGACCGAGCTGTTCACGAAGGGCGAGATCACGGCTGACGGCGAAGTGCTTCCGCGATACGACCTCGAACGAGACGTTCGGCGAGATCTACGTCAAATCGACAGCGGACGGCGCGATCTTCTCCAGCGACGAGGATCAAAGCCCGGTGGCAACGCAGGCACCGATTTCCTCAACCCAGGCACGGCGGAGATCGCATCGCCAGGCGCTGACGTCGTCGTCGCGGGCGCAGACACCCGCGGCGCTGCTCGACGGCTAGTTCAACGCCGTCGGTACCGACGGCACGCACCTGATCGGCCAGCTGACGGTCGCGGCCAAGAACGGCGAACTCGACGGCGGGCAACGGCGCCTACGGCGCCGGCAACGTCTGCCTCTTCGGCGGCGAGATCTCCGGCTGAACCGCGGCCTATAGCCTGAGCGTCGTGGAATCCACCACGGCGCTCAGGCGTACGCCCCTCTACGAAGCCCATCGCGAGGCGGGCGCGAAGCTGGTGCCGTTCGCCGGCTGGGAGATGCCGGTGCTGTACGAGAGCGTGCGCGCGGAGCATCTCGCGGTGCGCTCGGGCTGCGGCGTCTTCGACGTCTCGCACATGGGCGAGATCGAGACCGTCGGGCCCTCAGGCGTTCGACCTGCTGCAGCGACTGCTCTCGAACGACGTCTCGAAGCTTGCCGTCGGCGGTGCCCAGTACTCGGTCCTGTGCCGCGAGGACGGCGGCGTCCTCGACGACCTCTTCACCTATCGGCTGGCCGATCAGCACTACCTGACGGTCACCAACGCCTCCAATCACCAGACCGACCTCGACTGGTTTCGCGAGCACTGCGCGCGACTACGACTGCGAGGTCGCAGATCGCCTCGAGCACTGGGCGATGCTCGCCGTCCAGGGCCCCGATGCGCGCGCGATCGCCGGCGGGCTGGTCGCCGGCGAGCTGCCCAAGCGCATGACCACCGCGCGCCTCGCGCTCGCCGAGACGATTGCCGCAGACGCCGAGGCGCTGGTCTGCGGCACCGGCTACACCGGCGAGGATGGAGTCGAGATCCTGACGCGCGCCGGAGGTCGCACCGGCGCTGTGGCGAGCGCTGGTCGGGGCGGGGGCCGTGCCCGCCGGCCTCGGCGCCCGCGACACGCTGCGGCTCGAGGTCTGCTTTCACCTCTACGGCAACGACCTCTCGACCGATCGCAACCCGATCGAGGCCGGGCTCGGCTGGTGTTGCAAGGAGGAGACGGGGTTCATCGGCTCCGAGGCGATCGCTGCTGCGCGCGTCCGACGGCACGGCCGAGAAGCTGGCTGCGTTCGCGCTGACCGAGCGCGGCATCCCTCGCCAGGGCAACGAGGTGCTGGCGGGCGGCGACGTTGCCGGGGTGGTCACGAGCGGGACGATGTCGCCGTCGCTGGGCCAGGGCATCGGCATGGCCTACGTCCGCGCCGATCTCGCCGAGCCCGGGACCGAGGTCGAGATCGACGTTCGCGGCAAGCGACGGGCGGCGCGCATAGAGTCCAAGCCGCTCTACGACCCCGACCGATAGGAGCGATGAACTTGGCGGACGAAAGCTACCCCGACGGACTCAAGTACCACCCCGAGCACGACTGGGCAAAGATCGAAGGCGACGAGGCCACCTTCGGCATCACCTGGTACGCGCAGGACGCGCTCGGCGAGGTCGTCTTCTACGAGCCGCCCGAGTCCGGGGCCGAGATCACCAAGGACAAGCCCTATGCCGAGGTCGAGTCGGTCAAGGCCGTCTCGGACGTGATCGCCCCGCTCTCCGGCGAGATCACCGCCGTCAACGAGGCGCTCACGGACTCGCCCGAGAAGATCAACGAGGACCCCTACGGCGAGGGTTGGCTGGTCAAGGTCAAGCTCACCGACACCTCGGAGATCGATCAGCTGCTCGATGCCGCTGCCTACAAGGAGTTGCTCGCCGGCGACTGATTGCGACGCCGCCCTTGACAACGACCTCGCCAGCGAAGAGGCTGGCGCAGTCAACGCAGGGGGGCGGAACCCGATTCGAGTCCGTTGCCTTCGCATCTACTCAGGAGGGTCCGATGAAGTTCAGTTCCAGGCCGTCACCGGCGATGGTGGTGGCGGTATGCGCCCTCGTCTTCGCAATGGTCGGCTCCGCCGTCGCAGGCACCGACGGTCTCAGCAACAAGATCACGAAGGCGAAGGTCAAGTCGATCGCAAAGAAGCAGATCTCGAAGGCCGAGCCGGGGCTGTCGGTGGCAAATGCCGCGACCGCCACCAAGGCACTGTCAGCCGACAAGGCAACGACGGCCGACACGGCGACCAACGCGACCAACGCGACCAACGCCACGAACGCGGTCACCGCGGTCAACGCCACGAACGCCGTCAACGCGGAGAACGCTGACAACGCGGACAACGCCACGAACGCGGACAACGCGGACAACGCCGACGCGCTCGGGGGCCTTGCCGCGAACAACTACGTGCGGCGGTTCTTCGCCAAGGTGGCTTATACGGCCGATCCTCCCACGATCATCTCGGGCAGCCCGGGAGTCACCTCAGGGGGCGAGGGCGGTCTCGGCTTCCCGAGGATCAACTTCCCGCAGTCGATGAACAACTGCGCGGTCATCGCAATGACCTCGCAAGCTGCAGGTACCTCGATCGTCCGCCATTCGAGCGCTGTAGCCGGGACCCAGGTCCAACTCGCGATTCAGGACGGAGGCAACGCTCCAGTTCGCCAGAACTTCAGCATTGTCGGCATCTGCTAGCGATCCGTCACTCGATTCGACTCCTATGGGCGGCCGCCGGCCGCCCATAGGAGGGCGTTTGGGCCGCGCCGCTCGCTAGCCTCACCTGGGTGAGCCGTTACACGTCCGCAACCGACTCCGACCGTGCCGCGATGCTGGCGACGATCGGCGTCGACTCGACCGACGAGCTCTTCGCCGACATCCCCGCCGAGCTTCGGCTCGGGCGCCCGCTCGAGCTCGCCGACGGCCTCTCGGAGACCGAGGTCTTCGATCACCTTCGCGGCGCTCGCCGCCCGCAACGCCGACGCCGACTCGGAGACCTGCTTCATCGGCGCCGGCATGTACGACCATTACGTGCCCGGGCTGATCGACGCGATCACCTCGCGCTCGGAGTTCCTCACGCCCTACACCCCCTATCAACCGGAGGTCTCCCAGGGCGGGCTCCAGGTGATGTTCGAGTTCCAGACCGCGATCTCGGAGCTGACCGCGCTCCCGGTCGCCAACGCCTCGCTGTACGAAGGCCCGTCGTCGGTGGCCTCCGCTGCCTACCTCGCCCTCGGCGCCGGCAAGGGACGGCGCAAGCTCGTGGTCTCGCGAGGACTGCACCCGCACTCGCGGGCGACGCTCGAGACCTACGCGGTCGGGTTCGATGCCGAAATCGTCGAGGTCGGGCATCGAGGGCGGAGTCACCGACGCGGCCGAGCTCGCCGAGGCGCTCGACGCCGAGACCGCGGCGCTGTTCGTGCAGAACCCCAACTTCCTCGGCGCGATCGAGGATCTCGAGGCGCTTGCCGCGGCAGCCCACGACGCCGGCGCGCTCTGCGTCGCCTCTGTCGACGCGATCATGCTCGGCGTGCTGCGCCCGCCGGGCGAGTGCGGCGTCGACGTCGCCGTCGGCGAGGGCCAGCCGCTCGGTAACCGGCTCGACTTCGGCGGGCCATCGTTCGGTTTCTTTGCCGCGCGCGAGGAGCACCTGCGCCGCATGCCGGGCCGCATCGCCGGCGAGACCACCGATGTCGACGGGCGCCGCGGCTTCGTCTTGGCTCTGCAGACGCGCGAGCAGCACATCCGCCGCGAGAAGGCGACGCACAACATCTGCACCTCTCAGGCGCTGAACGCGCTCGCGGGCACCGTCTACCTCTCCTGGCTCGGGCGCGCGCGGGATCGTCGAGCTCGGCGAGCTGCTGGTGCGGCGGACGGCGTACGCGCGGGCGAAGCTGGCGGCCGTGGACGGGGTCGAGTTGCTGCACGAGGCGCCGGTGGCGCGGGAGTTCGCGGTGCGGCTGGATGCGCCCGTGGCGGCGGTCTTGGATCGGGTCAGTGAGGAGGGAATCGCCGCGGGTATGCGCTGGGCCGCGAGTACCCGGAGCACGAGGACGGGCTGCTGGTGGCGATCACCGAGCGGCGCTCGAAGGCGGACATCGACCGCTTGGCCGAGGCGCTCGGCCGCGCGGTAGCCGAAATCGGCGGCCGCGACGAGTTGTTACCGGATAGCGGTAATAAGTCGTCGACGGCCGAGGAAATCGCCCGATGACGCCCGAGCCTTCCCCCTCACTGCCCCCGGCCAACGCCGATACCCCGACGGCGCAGCAGAGGGACCCAACCACCACGATCTACGAGAAGTCGGTCGAAGGCCGCCGCGCCGCGACTCTGCCGGCCGCCGGCGTCCCCGAGCCGCCGCTCGACGAGCTGATTCCCGCAGAGCCTGCTGCGCCGCGAGCCGGCCCGCTCTGCCCGAGATCTCCGAGCCCGAGATCGTGCGCCACTACAACCGTCTCTCGCGCCGCAACTTCGATCTCGACACGGGCCCGTACCCGCTCGGCTCGTGCACGATGAAGCACAACCCGCGCCTGAACGAGAAGGTCGCGGCGCTGCCGGGGCACGCCCGCCTGCATCCGGCCCAGAGCCCGAAGCGCGCCCAGGGCGCGCTCGAGCTGATGTGGCGCCTGGAGCGCTCGCTGAGCGAGATCTGCGGCCTGCCGCACGTCTCGCTCCAGCCCTCCGCGGGCTCGCACGGAGAGCTCGCCGGGCTGCTGCTGACCCGTGCCTATCACGAGGACCGTGGCGTCGAGCGGACCAAGGTGCTGACCCCCGACACGGCCCATGGGACCAATCCGGCGACGGTGACGATGGCCGGCTACGAGGTGGTCAAGGTCGCCACCAACGACCGCGGCGGCGTCGACCTCGACGACCTGCGCGCGAAGGCCACCGACGACGTCGCCTGCCTCATGCTCACGAATCCGAACACGCTCGGGCTCTTCGACGAGAACATCGCCGAGATCGCCTCGATCGTGCACGAGATCGGCGGCACCCTCTACTACGACGGCGCCAACCTCAACGCCGTCATGGGCCACTCGCGCCCGGGCGACATGGGCTTCGACATCGTCCATCTCAACCTGCACAAGTCGTTCAGCCAGCCGCACGGCGGCGGCGGTCCGGGGGCGGGGCCGATCGCCGTCTCCGAGCGGATCTCGCCGTATCTGCCGGCGCCGCGGATCGTGCGCGCCGAGTCGGGAAACGGCGCCGGTCCGAGCTTCGACCTCGATTACGGCGCAGCCGACTCGAAGTCGATCGGTCGCCTGCGCGGGTTCCAGGGCAACTTCGGCGTCTTCGTCCGCTCCTACGCCTACATCACCAGCCTCGGCGGCGACGGCCTCACCGAGGCATCCGAGACCGCCGTGCTCAACGCGAACTACCTGCTGGCGAAGCTGCGCCAGGGCCGCTGCGGCAAGTACCTGCAGCTCGCCTTCGAGCGCACGCCGATGCACGAGTTCGTGCTCTCGGCGACGCCGGCCAAGCGCCAGCTCGGGGTGCGTGGCGCTCGACATCGCCAAGCGCCTGCTCGACTACGGCTTCCACCCGCCGACGATCTACTTCCCGCTGCTGGTCGAAGAGGCGCTGATGATCGAGCCGACCGAGACGGAGACGCGCGAGTCACTCGACTTGCTGGCCGACGCGATCGAGCAGATCCTCGCCGAGGCCGAGGAGGATCCGCAGATCCTGCGCGGCGCCCCGTACACGACGCCGGTCCGTCGCCTCGACGAGGCCCAGGCGTCGCGGCGTCCTACTCTGCGCGCTCCCCGAGCGTGATCAGGTAGTCGGCGTCAAAGGCGACGCCGCCGTCCTCGGGCGCGTGGTTTGCTCGTAGAGCGCGAGCAGGTCGTCTCGCAGCGCATCCCAGCCGCCCTCCGCCTCGAGCGCCTCGCGCAAGCACGACGACCGGGCCGAACTTGGTCGCGTACTCCTCGAACATGTGCTGCGACCGAGTCGAAATGAAAGTGGGCGGCGGTGTCCTCGAACCTGACCGCGACGGGCGTGCTCGAGAAGAGCGACTCGACGTGATCGCGGACGCCCCACAGCGGCGGCGGCTGAAATCCCGGCGGCGGTGGCGGTGCGTGCTTGGCGATCGTCATGAAGAACTGGCCGATCGAGCCCTCGGGGCGCCAGGCGGCGATCCCGAGGCGGCCTCCCGGCCTCAGCACCCTGGCGATCTCGGCGGCGGCGACCTCGTGATTCGGCGCGAACATGCAGCCGAAGGTCGAGAGCACGACGTCGAAGCTCTGCGTCCTCGAACGGCAGCTCCTCGGCGTCGCCCTCGACCCACTCGATCTCGACGCCGGCCTCGGCCGCGCGCCGGCGCCCGTCCTCGAACAGCTCCGGGGTGATGTCGAGACCGGTCACCTTGCCGCCCGCGACGGCGGCCGGGATCGCGGCGTTGCCGGTGCCGCAGGCGACGTCGAGCACGATGTCGCCGTCGTTGACCCCGACCCGCTCGACGAGGTCGTCGCCGACCTGCCCAGATCCGGTCGGCGATCGCGTCGAAGTCGCCGGCCGACCAGACCGCCCGCGCGCGCTGGCGCTGCTCGGGGTCGCTCATCACCGAGCGATCCTATGCGGAAGCGGCGGCCTGCGGCAAGTCCTGCTCGAGCTCGAGCACCGGCGCGAAGAGGTCGCCGTGGCGTTCGACGCGTTCGAGCACGTCCGCGGCCTCGAAGCGCACCGAGTCGGGATCGCGCGCTGCTTTCGAGCGCCTCCACCTCGTCCCAGCTCAGCGGCGTCGACACCCAGGGCCGCTCGCGACAGCGCAGCGAGTAGACGGCGACGGTCGTCTTCGAGTAGTCGTTCTGACTCCAGTCGACCAGCACCTTGCCCTTGCGCAGCTCCTTCTTTTGCTGCGAGACGACGAGGTCGGGCTCGGAGCGTTCGAGCGCCTGCGCCACCGCCTTCGAGTACGGCTTGGTCTGCTCGTAGGTGACCTTCGAGTTCAGCGGCACGTAGACCTGAATCCCCTTCGAGCCCGAGGTCTTGGCGAAGCTCTCGAGCCCGAGCTCGGCAAAGAGCGAGCGCAGGATCAGCGCCACCCGGGCGCATTCGACGATCGTCGCCGGCTCACCGGGATCGAGATCGAAGGCGACCACGGTCGGGCCGTTCGGGGTGCTTGGCGAGCGAGAGCGACGGGTGCAGCTCCAGCGCTGCCAGCTGAGCGAGCCAGACCAGCGTCGCGCGGTCATCGCAGACGATGAAGTCGATCGGCCCTGCGGTGCCCATCTCGACGGTCGCGGTCCGCACCCACTCGGGCGTGTGCTTGGGAGCTCGCTTTTCGTAGAAGCGCTTGGCCTCGACCCCGTTTGGAAACCGGACCCGGGTCAGCGCGCGGCCGGCGAGATGAGGAAGGATCGTCTCGGCGATCCTCGCGTAGTAGTCGAGCGCCTCCCCCTTGGCGAAGCCGACGGACGGCCACAGCACCTTGTCGAGGTTGGTGAGCGCGATCGTGCGCCCGTCGACCTCTACTTCGCGGCTTTGGCCTTGCTTCGCGATTTCGGCTTCGAGGTTGAGCTCTTGGAACGCGACTTCGGCTTGGCTTTGCTCGCCGGCTTGGGATCGTCGCCCTTGACGGCTGCGAGGCTCTCCTCGAGGGCGGCCATCAGGTCGGGCGCCTTGGTCGGCTTCGGTGCCTCGGAGGCGGACTCGACCACCGCCTCGCCCTTGGCCTTGCGCTCGATCAGGGCCAGCAGCTGCTCGCGGTACTCGTCGCGGTACGAGCTCGGGTCGAAATCGGAGCTCAGCGAATCGATCAGGGCCTTGGCCATGTCGAGCTCCTTCTTCGAAGGCTTGGCCGAGTCGGTCTCCGCCTCGATCGAGGCGGCGATCTCCTCGGGCGAGACGACCTCGTCGGCGAAGCGCATCGTCGCCATCGTCATCACCCCGTTCATCGGCCGCAGCGCCGCGAGGTTCTCCTTGTTTCGCAAGACGAAGCGCGCAATCGCGACCTTGTTCGAGTCCTCCATCGCCTTGACCAGCAGGTCGTAGGCCCGCTCGGCGCCCTTGTCGGGGCCGAGGTAATAGGGATGGTCGAAGTAGATCGGGTCGATCTCGTCGAGGTCGACGAAGTCGAGAACCTCGATCGCCCGCGTCTTCTTCGGATCGATCTCCTCGAGGTCGTCCTTGGTGATGACCACGTACTGCTCCGGCGCGATCTCATAGCCCTTGACGATGTCCTCGTAGGCGATCTCCTCGCCATCGGTCTCGGCGACGCGCTTGTGGCGCACTCTCGAGCCGTCGGATTCGCGCAGCTCGCGGAAGCTGACCGACTTCTTCGAGACGGCGGAATAGAGCTTGACGGGGACGTTGAGGAGCCCGAAGCTGATTGAGCCTGACCAAATTGCGCGAGCCATGGGTATCTAGTACCCCAGATTAGCCCTGTATCCCTGCTGCTCGCAGGCGCGCGAACGAATACTTGCGCTCAGAGCTCGCGGACCACGTCGACGCGGCTCCTTGTCATCGCGCAGCCCCTTGAACGAAGGCTGGCGCAACGTTCCCTCGTGCGTCCACTCGGTGAACTCGACCTGACAGACGAGCTCCGGCTCGACCCAGACCGGCCCGCTGCCGCGGTCTCGAGCGCGTTGGGCGTACTTGATCCGCGGATCCTCGCCGAGCTCGAACGGCGACTCGGCGCGACGAAGCGGCGCCAGCAACCCGGTCAGCTCGCTCAGGGTCTCCTGCGTGAAACCGGTGCCGACGCCCCCTGCGTAGGCGAGCTTGTCGCCCACGTAGTACCCGACCAGCAGCGAGCCGACGCGCCCGCCGCGGCTGCCCTCGCCCGGCATCCAGCCGCCGATGACGAGCTCCTGGCCGTGCCGATCGCGCACCTTGAGCCATTCCGAGCTGCGCCGCCCGGGTCGGTAGGGAGAGCCCAGGCGCTTGGCGACGATGCCCTCGAGCCCGCGGGCGTGAATCGCGTCGAACAGCGCCTGCCCTTCGCCGACGTGGTGGCGGGGCACCTGCCAATGATCGGCGCCGTCGAGCTCGAGCTCGGCGAGCAACTCGCGCCGGCGCTCGTAGGGCTCGGCAAGCAGCGAGCGCTCGTCGAGCCAGAGCAGGTCGAAGACGATGTAGGTGACCGGAAACTCGCCGGCGCGCTGCTTGATCGTCGCCGGCTTCGACAGGCCCATGCGCCGCTGCAGCAGCTGAAAGCTGGGATTTCCGCTGTCCGGATCGAAGGCGACGATCTCGCCGTCGAGGATCGCCGAGCGCCCGCTCAAGCGCAGCGGCGAGTGCTGCGAGCTCCGGATAGCGCGGTGTTGCGTCGGCCCCGCGGCGGGCGCTGATCCGCAGGCTCGCCGGCTGCAGCGAAGGCGAGGGCCCGCACGCCGTCCCATTTGACCTCGAAGGCCCAGCCGTCGCCGGGCGGCGGCCGCGCCGCCGGCGTGGCCAGCATCGGCTCGAGCTTGCGGGGCATGAGGTCGTCGGCGCCCATGAGTCGATAATCGCAGCATGTTGTTCGAGCTCGAGAACGTCAGCCTGGCCCGAGCCGGCAATCCGGTCCTGCGTGAGTTCACCGCGACCATCCCCGAGGGCGCCACCTGCCTGGCGGGGCCGTCCGGCGCCGGCAAATCCACGGTCCTGCGCCTGCTCGATCGCCTCGCGGACTCCGAGTCCGGGACGGTCCGCTACCGCGGCGAGGACGTACGCGGGTGCGACCCGCTCGAGCTGCGCCGGCAGGTCTGCCTCGTTCCCCAGCTTCCGGCCCTGCTCGAGGGCAGCGTCGAAGACAACCTGCGCTTCGCGGCTGGTCTCGCAGGCCGCGAGCCGGACGTGGCCGGGCTGCTGGAGCTCGCCGGCCTCGACCCGTCATTCGCCGACCGTGACGGCTCGCGCCTCTCCGTCGGCGAGCAGCAGCGGGCGATGCTCGCTCGAGGGCTCGCGCTCGAGCCGACCACGTTGCTGCTCGACGAGCCGACCTCGGCTCTCGACGACGCCACCACCGCGGCGATCGAGCAGACCCTGCTCGAGATGCGAGCGCGGCTGGGGATCTCGATCGTCTTGGTCACCCACGACCTCGACCAGGCGCGGCGGATGTCGGACTGGGTCGTGCGCATCGATCAGGGCCGCAGCGTGGCCGAAGGCCCAACCGCGAAGCTGCTGAGCGCGGTCACGGGCTGATGGGCACGACCGGGATCGAGATCAGCGTCGGTGAGGTGGCCGCGAGCTCGGCGCTGATCGCGGTCGCGATCGCCGTCTCGGTGTGGAAGCGAACCGAGCTCGAGGGCGACATCGCCGTCGCGGCGATTCGCTCGATGATCCAGCTGATCGCGATCGGCTACGTGATCCAGGCGATCTTCGACGAGGACAGCCTGCTGCTGGTGATCGGCCTGCTCGCGGTGATGGTGGGCTTTGGCTCGTTCACCGCTCGGGCGCGGGCCAAGCGGGTGCCGGGAGCCCTGGCCCCGATCGCGATCGCGTTGGCGCTCTCGGGCACGGTCACGCTCGGCCTGGTCCTGGCGCTGGGCATCTTCGAGGCCGAGCCGCGCTACCTGGTTCCCGTCGGTGGGATGGTGATCGGCAATTCGATGACCGCCGCCGCGGTCGGGCTCAATCGCCTCGGCGACGAGATGACCGACCGCGCTCGTGAGATCGAGGCGACCCTGGCGCTCGGGGCGACCGCGACCCTGGCCGCCCGGCCAAGCATTCGCAGGGCGCTGCGCTCGGGCACGATCGCGCTGGTCGACTCGACCAAGACGACCGGGCTGATCTTCTTCCCCGGCACGATGACCGGCATGCTCCTCGCCGGGGCAGACCCGATCGACGCGGTTCGCCTGCAGCTGGTCCTGCTGTGGACGCTGCTCGGCGCGGTCGCGCTCTCGACCCTGGTTGCGACCACGCTCGCCTACCGCAACTTCTTCACCCGGGCACACCAGCTGCGCGAGCCGCCGGCGCCTTGAGGTGTCAGCGCTGCGGCAGGATCCAGCCGGCGACGCTCGGGAAAGCGGGGCGCGGCGTCGCCGCCGGGATCGAACTGCTCGGAGATGCGGTCGAAGGCGACGACCCGATCGGGTCGCTCGGCGGCGATGAACAGCCACTGATCGGCGGCGGGCCAGCCGACGAGCAGCCAGCGTCCGTCGGGCGACCAGGTAGGGCCGGTGAGCGGGCCTCGGGCCGAGAACAGCGACGGCGAGCGACGTCGCCGCGGTCACGTCGCGGCGCAGCACGACCTCGCCGGTGCCGCCGCGCCCTGTCCGTATCGAGGCGAGCGTCGTCCCGTCGGGCGAGATCGTGGGGCCGCCCGGACCCGGTCCGGCCGCCGGCGTGGTCAGCAGCCTCGCGGTCGGCGGCGGTGCTTCGCAACCCGCTCGCCGTCATCGACGTCGACCGAGCGCACATCCATCTCCTCGGTCGAGGTACGTGAGCACGTGCGGCCCGACGCCGCTCGCCGCCGCCCCGAGCTTCGTGTCGCCCACCGGGCGCCACGCCGGCGCCACCGGCGCAACGTCGCGGGCGACCGATTCGGCGCCCGATCCGTCGCCTGCGACGACCCAGAGGTCGTCGCCGCTTCGGTAGGCGATTCTGGTGTCGAAGCCGATCCCGCCCCAGCGCGGGATCGTCGAACCGGAGCCGGGCGCGGTCACCGTCCAGCGCACGTTGCCGAGCGGATCCACGGCGACCAGCTCGCGCCCGTCGGCGGCGGCGACGTAGAGCCCTCGCGGCGACCAGCTCGCCTCCTCGTAGTCCCCGAGCAGCCGCTTCGACGCCGTCCTCGCGCGACGATCCAGATCCCCTGCTCGGACTCGACCAGCAGCTCACCGGCAGCAGGCAGCGAGCGCAGCGCCGGCTTGGCGTCCTCTTCGCCGATGCCGACGATCTCAGAGACCAGGTCGCCCATCTTCGCGCCCGCAGGGCTCAATCCGATCGCAAGCGCGACCACGCCGACGGCGATCGCGACGCCGGCGTGGCGGGCGCGGCCGGCTGGAGTGGATCGGCGTGCGCTCTGCGTGGGCGGCACGGATCACGTCTCCAGGCGCGCTGCTCGGCCGCGGACTCGTCCGGCGCCTCGAGCTCGCCCAGCTCGCGCTCCAGATCCCGCTCGCGCTCGCGCCGGCTCATTCGCGGACCTCCTCGATCGCCGGCCGCAGGCTGTCGAGTCCGCGCCGCAGGCGCGAGTTGACCGTGCCGCGGGGAAGGCCGAGCATCTCGCCGATCTCGCCCGGCGTGTAGCCGAGCAGGTAGCGCAGCACGACCACGGCCCGGTGCTCGGGCGAGAGCTCGGCGAGCGCCACGGCGCAGCTCGTCCGAGATCGACGCCGAGCTCGGCGCCGCGGCGGCCTGGCGGCTCGGCGGTCGCGCTCTCGCGCCGCAGTGCCCGCGCCCGCGCGAAGTCGATCGAGCGGTTGACGGCGATCCGGTGCAGCCAGGGCCCGAACGGCCGGCGCCGGTCGAAACGGTCGAGCGCCCGGATCGCCGCCAGGAACGACTCCTGGGCGATGTCCTCGGCGGCGGCGGAGTCGCCGACGACGAGATATGCGGCTCGGTGGGCGCGGCGCCAGTGGCGGCGAAAGAGCTCCTCGAGCGCTTCGCTCGAGCCGCGCTGAGCCTCGCGAACGACCGCGCTCTCACGCGCGCCGCCGAGCCCGGGCGCAGCCTCGGCGGGTGGCTGTGGTCGGTCGCAGGGACTCCGCTCGCATCGTTGCCTGCGATTGTCCCGCCGCGGCGGCGAGAAGGGTGCGGCTCAACGCACGCTCGCCTCCTCGCGCTCGTCCGCGAACAGCCGCTCCAGATCGTCGGGCCGCCGGCCTGCGGCGTCTGCGCCGCCAGAGCAGAGCGCCGAAGACGATCAACATGCCGCCTGCGATCGCCCCCGCCGCCAGGCCGATCGAGATCGATTGGTCCTGCTCGAACAGCGGCCGCGCCGACCGCCGTCGCAGCGGTCGCCGCCGGCGCTCCCGAGACCTCGAAGGTCTCCGTATCCACCGTGGCCGCGGATCGCCCGCGCTGCGTCACGATCAGGCCTGCGGCGCCGCCTGGGCCCGGGTCGAGGCCGAGGGAGTAGATGTCTCGAACCGAGTCGAGCTGTGGCAGGTCGATGCACACCGTCGTCGCGCGCGCCGTGTCGAGGGCGTGGATGAACGGCTCCTCGCCGCCGGCGTAGAGCGTGTACTCCCAGCGCCCGCTCGGGCTCGACACCCGCGACATCGCAAAGCCGATCATCTCCTCCTCTTCGCCTGCCTCGGGCGGCGCGACGATCGCGCCGGGCTCGAGCTCGCCGCGGTCGAGGTCGTAGGCGCGCACCTGGTACTGCGTCGGATCGCGCCGGCTCAGGTACTCGATCAGGTACATGGTGCGTCCGCTGGGCGAAAGCGCGTCGAAGCTGAAGTCCCCGTCGAGGCGCACGCGCTCGCGGATTCGCAGCCGATCCGTGTCGAGCGTCAGCAGCTCGGTCGTCTCGCGAGGAAAGCCGCGTCGCGGGTTGATCAGCGCCAGCGTGGCGCCGTCGGCGGAGAGCCCGCTCGGCGTCCCGTCGAGCGCGACGGCGGGGATCGTGTAGTCGCCCGCGATCAGGTTCGAATCCCGGACGACGCCGCCGTCCTGGGCGATGCGCTGGACGAGGGTGTCCTCGCCGACGCCGACGCTGACGTAGCGCGACGGGCCCTCGGGCTCGGCGATGCCCGGTCGGGCCCGTGTCCTCGATCGGGATCGGGAGGCCGTCGGCTCGAGCGAGCTGGGGCGCGGTAAGGGCAAGGACGCAGGCGACGAGCAGCGCGTTTCGCATCGATCCTCCTTCGAGATCACACGGGTCGACCTATGTACGGCCATCGGCGGCCTTGCGAGAGGTCCCGGCCGACCGTAGATTCCGGGCCGTGAGGATCTTCAGCGGCATCCAGCCGACCGGGCGCAAGCACCTCGGCAACTACATCGGCGCGATCCGCCAGTACGTCGAAGGCCAGGAGCGCGCTGAATCGGCGGGCGGAGACTCGATCTACTGCATCGTCGACCTGCACGCGGTCTCGGTCGCCTACGAGCCCGGCGGAGCTGCGCGAGCGCCTCTACGACACGACGGCGATCCTGATCGCGGCCGGGCTCGATCCCGATCGCTGCATCCTCTTTCGCCAGTCCGACGTGCGCGAGCACACCGAGCTCTGCTGGCTGCTGTCGGCGGTGACCGCCCACGGCGACCTCAACCGCATGCACCAGTTCAAGGAGAAGTCGGCCAAGCAGCGCGAGCTGGTCTCGGCGGCGCTTTTCTTCTACCCGGTCCTGCAGGCCGCCGACGTGCTCGCCTACAAGGCGACGAGGTGCCGGTCGGCGAGGACCAGCGCCAGCACGTCGAGCTCATGCGCGAGATCGCGCGGCGCTTCAACGAGCGCTTCGGCGCGGCCGCAGGCCCGCGACCGTCCTCTGGTCGAGCCCGAGCACCGGATCCCGGAGGTCGGCGGGCGGATCATGGACCTCCAGGAGCCGACGGCGAAGATGTCGACCACCGGCGGCACCGAGCAGGGCACCGTGTTCGTCCTCGACGAGCGAGAAGACGGTGCGCAAGAAGGTGATGAGCGCGGTCACCGACTCCGGCTCGGAGGTCGTGCGCGGCGCCGACAAGGACGGGATCGCGAACCTGATCGAGATCCTCGCCGTCGTCCGCGGCATCGATCCGGCCGCGATCGAGGCCGAGTTCGAGGGCTCGGGCTACGGCGACTTCAAGCGCGCCGTCGCCGACGCGGTCGTCGAGCTACCTGGCGCCGGTGCGCGAGCGCTACGCCGAGCTGCGCGCCGACGAGGCCGAGCTCGAGCGGATCCTCGCCGCCGGCGCCGACAAGGCGCGCGCGATCGCCGCGCCGACGCTGGCCGAGGTCCGCGAGGCGATGGGCGTCGGCGCGCCCGGCTGAGGCTCGCGCCGGCCTACTCGCCGTCCTCCTCGCGGACCTGGCCGTAGTTGATCGCGGCGACGATCATCACGCCGCCGGCGATGTTGCCGAGCGGTGGTCACGGCGAGCCAGCCGAAGAAGTCGCCGAGCCGAGCGGGCCCTCGAGCAGCGCGCTGAACGCCTCGACCGTGGTCGCGATGCAGTGGTCGAAGCCGCCGAGGCCGACGAGCAGGGTGATCGCGAAGATCACCACGATCTGGCCGATCGCGTGCTCGGAGGCCTCGACCAGCCAGGCGACCAGCGCCAGCAGCAAGCCGGTGACGACCGCGCTCCAGAAGGTCGAGGTGAGCGGGCCCGGAGGTGTCGCCGACGCCCTCGGCGACCAGCTTCGCCTGCACCGGCTCGCCGAAGGCGCCGGTGAAGATCGCCAGCATCGCGAACAGCAAGGCGCCGATCAGGTTGGTGGCGTAGACGATCGCCCAGAGCCGAGACGAGATCCCGAAGAACTCCGGGCTTGCGCATCGACACCATCACCGGGTAGAGCGTGTTCTCGGTGAAGAACTGCGCCCGGCCGATGATCACCGCGATGTAGCCGATCGGGTAGAGCAGCGTGGCGACGAACTTCTGCGAGTCGCCGTCGCCGAGCGCGACCAGCGCCAGCGCGTACGCGAGCGGCGCGAGGCCGATCGTGAAGCCGGCGAACAGGCCCGAGAAGACGAGGCTCGAGGGCGGGCGCTTGAGCTCCTCGATCGTGTCGTCGCAGACGCGCTCGTAGATGTCGACCGCGTGCGGGCGCGGCTCGAGCTCGGAGCCGTCGTCGGGCTTGACCCTCTCCTCCTCGGCGTCCATCGACGGTCAGCCTATTCGCCCGCCGCTCGGCCTTCTAGTGTTCTCCGGGTGAGAGCCGCCGAGCTCGACCTCGACCTCGACGTCTTCGCCGGGCCCTTCGACCTGCTGATGACCGTCGTCCTGCGCGAGGAGATCGCGCTCGCCGAGGTCGAGCTGGGCGAGATCGTGATCGCCTACCTCGAGCACGTCGAGGAGCAGGGCGAGCTCGACCTCGAGGCGGCGACCGAGTTCCTGGTCCTGATCGCCTCGCTGCTCGAGCTCAAGTCGCGCCTGCTGCTGCCGGCCGCCGAGGAGGACGAGCTCGAGCTCGCTCCCGAGGAGGCGGCCGAGGAGCTGCTCGCGCGGATGCTCGAGTACCGCCGCTACCGCGACGCGGCCGCCCATCTCTCGCGAGCTGTTCGACGAGGGCCGCCGCTACGTCTACCGCTCCGCGCCGCTGCCGCCGGAGCTGCGGCGGGTCGCGCTCGACGCCGCGCGACCCGCGTATGAGCCCGACCTGCTCGCGGCCTCGATCGGCGACCTGCTGCGCTCGCCGCCGAAGCCCGACCTCAGCCACATCCGCCCGACCGTCTCGCTGGAGAAGCGCCTGCGCGTGCTGCGCGAGCTGCTCGCGCGGCGCGGCGCGCTCGACTTCGACGAGAGCTTCGGCGGCGAGGATCGACTGACCCAGGCCGTGACGCTGTTCGCGCTGCTCGAGCTGCACAAGCAGGGCGAGGCGACGTGGGAGCAGGGCGAGGTGTTCGGGGCGATACGGATCGAGCGGCGGTCGGGCGCGGCATGAGCTCGCCTCGAACAGGTCGTCGAGGCCCTGCTGTTCCTCTCGCCCGGAGCCGGTGACGACGGCCGAGCTGGCCGAGGCGTGCGAGGCCGGCGAGGCGGAGATCGACCGGGCGCTCGACCTGCTCGGCACCTCGCTCGCCGGGCGCGGCGTCGTCCTGCGCCAGGTCGCCGGCGGTCACACGCTCGCCGCCGACCCGGCGGCCGAGGATGCCGCGCGGCGCCTGCTGGCGAGGCCGAAGACCCCGCCGCTGACCCAGGCGCAGGCCGAGATGCTGGCGATCGTCGCCTACCTGCAGCCCGTCTCGCGCCCCGAGATCGCCCGCATCCGCGGCGTCTCCTCCGAGTCGGCGGTGCAGACGCTGAGCGAGCGCGGCCTGATCGAGGAGTCGGGACGCTCGCGCTTCGGCGCCGTGATCCACCGCACGACGCCGCTGTTCGAGCGTCTCTTCGGGCTCTCCGGCCTCGACGCGCTGCCGGACCCGGCGCGCTTCGACCCGACGCCCGAGGACGAGTCGGAGCTGCGCGAGCGCCTGCTGAAGGCCGGCGAGCAGCGCGTCGCCGAGTAGGGCGGCCACCTCCTCGGCTTCGCCTCCGGGGTGCCGCTTGGCTAGCTTCGGCTGATGCGTCTGGCCAAGTACCTCGCCCATTCGGGCGTCGCCTCGCGTCGCAAGGCCGAGCAGATCATCGCCGCCGGGCGGGTGCGGGTCGGCGGCGAGCTCGTCCGCGACCCGGCACGCGACGTCGAGTTCGAGAGCGGGGTGGAGGTCGACGGCAAGCCGGTCGGCCCCGAGTCGCGCGAGGTCTGGATGCTGAACAAGCCGGTCCACGTCGTCTCGACCGCGCGCGAGCCCGGCCGCCGGCGCGCTGTCACCGAGCTGATCGAGTCCGACCGGCGCCTGTATCCGGTCGGCCGCCTCGACGCCGAGTCGACCGGGCTGATCCTGCTCACCAACGACGGCGAGCTCGCCAACCGCCTGATGCATCCCCGCTACGAGGTCCCGCGCACCTATCGGGTGCGATTTCGCCGCCCGCCCAACGACGAGCAGCTCGGGCGGCTTCGCACCGGCGTCGAGCTCGACGACGGGCCGACGGCGCCGACGCAGGTGCGCCGCGTCTCGCCGCGGGTGGTCGAGATGACGATGCGCGAGGGCCGAAACCGCCAGATCCGGCGCATGGCCGAGGCGATCGGCAACGAGGTGGTCGAGCTCGAGCGCATCGCCTTCGGCCCGCTGCGCCTCGAGGGCCTGCCCGTCGGCCAGTCGCGCCGCCTGCGCGCCGCCGAGCTGCGCCTGCTCTGGAAGGATGCGCCGCGATGACCGCGGAGCAGACAGCGGCTGTGGGCCGTGCGCGGCGCGGCGCAGGCCGAGCGCAACGACGAGTCCGTCGATCCTCGGCGCGACCGAGGCGCTGATGCGCGAGCTGATGGAGCGCAACGGGGTCGAGCCCGACGACTTCGTCTCGGTGATCCTCACCTGCACCGACGACCTCAACGCCCAGTTCCCGGCGGTCGGCGCCCGCGCCGTCGGCCTCGATCGAGTGCCGCTGCTGTGCAACCGCGAGCTCGACGTCCCCGGCGCGATGGAGCGGGTGATCCGCGTGCTCGCCCACTACTACGCCGCCCCTGGCGCACCAGCCCGCGCACGTCTATCTCGGCGAGACGCAGAAGCTGCGCGCCGACCTGCACTGCGCGCAGTAGCCGTGTCGCGTCGAGTTCTCGAGAAAGCTCGCGGCGATCCCCGGCTACGTCGCCGGAGCGCCGACCGGCAAGGCGCCGGAATCGCTCGAAGGCGAGGGCATCGCCCAGCTCGCCTCGAACGAGTCGCCGTTCGGGCCCGCACCCGGCGGTCGCCGAGGCGATCGCGCGCGCCGCCGGCGCCGCCAACCGCTATCCCGACCCGAGCGCGACCCTGCTTCGTCGCCGGATCGCCGAGCGCTACGAGATCCAGCCGGGCGATGTCGCGCTCGCCAACGGCTCCTGCGAGATCCTGCTGGCGGCGGCGATGGCGCTGTGCGAGCCCGGCGCCGAGCTCGTCTACGGCTGGCCCTCGTTCTCGATGTACCCGATGCTGGCGCCGCTGTCGGGAGCGCGCGAGATCCGGGTCGAGCTCGGCGACGGCTGGGTCCACGACCTCGACGCGATCGCCGCCGAGATCACCGCCGCGACGCAGCTGGTCCTGATCTGCAACCCGAACAACCCGACCTCGACCCACCTGCCCGGCGGCGCGGATCGCCGAGTTCCTCGAGCGGGTGCCCGGACCACGTCACCGTGCTGCTCGACGAGGCCTACGTCGAGTTTCAGATGAACGACGACCCCGACGCCAGCGCCGACCTGCGCCGCGACTTCCCGAACCTCGTCTGCCTGCGCACCTTCTCCAAGGTCTACGGCCTCGCCGGGCTGCGGGTCGGCTACGCGCTGTGCTCGCCGAAGTTCCGCGCCGCGGTCGACGCCGTGCGCCAGCCGTTCAGCGTCAACGCGCTCGCCCAGGCCGCGGCCGCCGAGGCGATTCGCCATCAAGACGACGTCGCCGATCGCGTCGAGCGGAACCTGATCGAGCGGGTCAGCGTCGAGGAGGGCCTGCGCGAGCTCGGGCTCGAGACGCCTGACTCGCAGGCGAACTTCTCCTGGGTCTCGCTCGGCGATCGCGACGAGGAGGCGATCGTCGCCGCGCTGGGCGAGCAGGGCATTCTCGTGCGGCCGGGGACGCCGCTCGGGGCGGCGGGTCACATTCGCGTCTGCTACGGCACCCCGAACGAGAACCGGCGCTTTCTCGATGCGCTCGGCGCCCTGCTCTGAGCCGCGGCCTCAGCTGCCGTCGACGAGAAGTGCTGGTAGTCGCGGATCGACTGCGGGCCGTCGCCGAGCCATTCCCAGCCCGCCTTCTTCGCGAAGGCGCTGCTCGACCGCGTCGCCGTCGTGGATCATGCCCCTGGCGTTGCGCGAGCGGTCGGCGAACGGGGCGCCGGCCGGCGGCGACACGTGCGAGCCCGAGACGTAGGGGTTCTCGATCGGGTTGATGTCGATCGCGAAGCCGTAGGCGTGCATCGACCAGCGCTGGGTGCCGGCGACGAAGCGGCAGTTGAAGGCCGAGGTGTTGTCGGCGTTCATCGAGCGGTTGTCGTCGGCGTCGTAGCGGTCGATCAGCTCCATGCGGCGGATCGGGTAGCGAAGCTTGTAGAGGCGCTTCATCACCGCGACGATCTCGTCGGCGTGGCGATGGTGGACGACGAGCTTGCCGCGGTGGACCTCGTCGTCGAAGCCCCAGTGGCTGACCTCGAGCAGCCGCAGCTTGTCCAGCGCCACCGGGCAGCCGGGCCGCCAGGAGCTGCCCTCGATGCGATCGCGCACCTTGCCCTCGATCGGCTTCGAGCTGCCCTGAAACGCCGGCGCGCCCGCCGCCAGGGACACGGCGGCCACTGCCGAGAGCAGACCGGTTGCAAGCATTCGCTCGATCCTAGAGGCCCGCAGTTTGCGGATTCGCGGCGCCCATGCTTCAATTACCGGCGATGAACCGCGTGTTCGCGTCTGCTCCCGAAGCGGCCCTCCCGGGCTCCGAGTGGCGTGCGTGGTTTGCGTACTACTGGCGATTTAGCTAGGCGTCCGGCTGGCCGCGAGGCCACTCACAAGCAGGAAACCCCCCACCGGACGCCGTAAGCCCACGCTAGCCCTTCCAGCAGATACGCGGTAGAACCGGAGACTCAACAAGATGATGATCGTGATGAAAGAGGGGGCGACGGCCGAGCAGATCGCTCACGTCGTCGAGCGGATCGAGGAGGTCGGGTGTTCGGCCCACCTCTCGACCGGAGAGCTGCTGACCGTGATCGGCGCGATCGGCGACCGCGACCGCGTCGCCGCGCTCGGGCTCGAGATGACCCCGGGCGTCGACCACCTGGTGCCGATCCTGAAGCCGTACAAGCTCGCTTCGGCGCAGTTCAAGAAGGGCGAGCGCACCGTCGTCGAGATCGACGGCCGCAAGATCGGCGGCGATCACTTCGGCCTGATCGCCGGCCCGTGCACGGTCGAGAGCCGCGAGCAGACGCTCGACGTCGCTCGCGTCGTCAGCGACGCGGGCGCGACGATGCTGCGTGGCGGCGCCTACAAGCCGCGAACGTCGCCGTACAGCTTCCAGGGCCTCGGCGTCGAGGGTCTGCGGCTGCTGGCCGAGGCCAAGCAGGAAACCGGGCTTCCGATCGTCACCGAGCTGATGGACGTGCGCGACGTCGACGACGTCGTCGAGGTCGCCGACGTGATCCAGATCGGCGCCCGCAACATGCAGAACTACACGCTGCTGACCGAGGCCGGACGCACCGGCAAGGCCGTCCTGCTCAAGCGCGGGCTCTCCTCGACGCTCGACGACCTGCTGATGGCGTCGGAGTACGTGCTCAAGGAGAACAACCCCAACGTGATCCTGTGCGAGCGCGGGATCCGGACCTTCGAGACCGCCTACCGCTTCACCCTCGACCTGCTGGCGATCCCGGCCCTGCGCGAGCTCACCCACCTGCCGGTCGTCGTCGACCCGAGCCACGCCCCCGGGCGCCGTGACTGGGTCCCGGCGATGTCGCTGGCGGCGGCCGCGGCGGGCGCCGACGGGATCCTCGTCGAGGTCCACCCAGATCCCGAGCACGCGATCTGCGACGGACCGCAGGCGCTGCCGACATCCGAGTTCGCCGACTACGCCGAGCAGGTCCGCCGGGTGGCCGAGGTCGCCGGCAAGCTCGTCACCGCCTGAGCTGAGCGCTTGCGGATCGCGGTACTCGGCGTCGGGCTGATCGGCGGCTCGATCGGGCTCGCCGCTCGTCGCCGGCTCGGCGCCGAGGTGGTCGGGTTCGACCGCGACGCCGCCACCTCGACCCGCGCGGTCGAGCTCGGCGCGCTCGATCGCGAAGCCGATTCGGTCGCCGCCGCGGTCGACGGCGCCGACGTCGTCTTCTGCGCGGCGCCGGTGCGGGTGCTGCCGGCGCTCGTCGCCGAGGCGCTCGCCGCGAGCGGCGACGACGCCGTCGTCACCGACGTCGGCTCGACCAAGCAGGCCCTGAGCGCGGCGCTCGCCGCTCACGCCGACCGAGCGCGGTTCATCGGCGGACATCCGCTCGCCGGCGCCGAGACCGCCGGGGTCGACAACGCGCGCGCCGAGATGCTCGAGGGTGCCCGCTGGTATCTGACGCCGACGCCCGAGTCGAGCGGCCTCGCCTACGACCGCCTGCAGCGCACCGTGACCGAGCTCGGGGCTCGCGTCGCAGGCGATCGACCCCGACACGCACGATCGCGTCATGGCGACGGTCAGCCACCTGCCGCACGTGCTCGCCAACGTGCTCGTGGGCCAGGCCGCGGCCGCGCTCTCGGAGGAGGCCGAGCGCCTGCCCGAGGTCGGACCAAGCTTTCGCGACACGACCCGCGTCGCCGGCGCCAATCCGGACATCTGGGGCGACATCTTCGCCACCAACCGCCTCGCGGTGGCGGCGGAGATCGATGCCGTGATCGAGCGCCTCGAGGCCGCCGCCGAGCTGATCCGCGCCGGCGACGGCGCCGGGGTCGCCGCGTGGCATGCGCAGGCGGGCGACGATCGCCGCCGCCTGCTCGAGTCGGATCTGATCGGCGGTGACCTGCGCGAGCTGCGGATCGGCGTCGAGAATCGGCCCGGGACCGTCGCCGAGATCGCGCTCGAGCTCGGCCGCGCCGGTGTCAACATCGAGGACATGGCCCTCTATCCCGCGCCCGACATGCGCACCGGCGCGATCTCGGTCTGGATTGCCGGCGACGAGGAGGCCGAACGCGCCGCCGGGGTCGTTCGCGGTCTCGCGCACGTCGTCTCGGTGGTCAGCGCAGGCGCCTGATGGCGAGGTTCGAGCCGTCGGGCCCGCTTCGCGGCACGCTGACGCCTCCGCCCGACAAGTCGATCTCCCACCGCGCCGCGCTGATCGCAGCGATGAGCGAGGGGGAGACGGTGGTTCGCGGCTACCTCGACGCTGCCGACACGCGCTCGACGCTCGCCGCGATCCAAGCCCTCGGCGCCGAGGTCAGTGAGTCGCCGGGAGCCTCAGAGCCGCCGAGCGGCAGCAAACGTCTCACTATGGGACGTTATCTGCCGCTCGACCTGCGGTGTCCGCGGGGTCGGGCTGCGCGGATGCGCGTTCGGCCGTCATCGACGTCGGCAACGCCGGGACCCTGTTGCGGCTGGTGCCCGGCTGGTTGGCCGGCCAGCGCGGCGGCGAGTGGACCCTCGACGGCGATGAGTCGATCCGCCGGCGTCCGGTCGATCGCGTGGTTGAGCCCCTCTCATTGATGGGGGCCGACGTGACGGCTCGCGACGGCCGCTTCACGCCGCTTGCGATCCGCGGCGCCGAGCTTCGAGGCATCGACTACCGCCTCCCGGTCGCCAGCGCCCAGGTCAAGTCCTGCGTCCTGCTCGCCGGGCTGCTCGCCGACTCGCCGACGAGCGTGATCGAAGCAGCATCCCACCCGCGACCACACCGAGCGCATGCTGCGCAGCGCCGGGGCAACGGTTCGAACCGAGAACGCCTCGACGCCGGTGACGATCCGCGGCGCGCTGCCGGCGCAGCGGGTGATCGTCGAGCCCGCGCACTCGCTCGAGCTCGGCGAGCTCACGATCCCGGGCGATTTCTCCTCCGCCGCCTTCTTCATCGTCGCCGCCGCGATCGTCAAGGGCAGCCAGGTGCGCATCGAGGGCGTCGGCATCAACCCGGGGCGGATCGGGCTGCTCGGCATCCTCACCCGGATGGGGGCGGCGATCGAGGTGATCGAGACCAAGGCGGCCGGTGGCGAGCCGGTGGCGACGATCGTCGCGCGATCAGGGCCGCTTCAGCCGGCGCGCGTCGGCGCCGGCGAGGTGCCGCTGGCGATCGACGAGCTGCCGATCCTGGCACTGGCAGCCTGCTTTGCCGACGGCGAGACCGTCGTCTCGGGCGCCGAGGAGCTGCGTCACAAGGAGTCGGACCGCATTGCCTCCGTGGTCGACGGCCTCAGCGGGCTCGGCGCCGAGATCGAGGCGACCGAGGATGGCTTCGTCGTCTCGGGCAGCGGCGATCTGCGCGGGGGCACGCTGGATTCGGCCGGCGATCATCGCCTGGCGATGATGGGCGCGATCGCGGGGCTTGCCTCGCGCGAGGGCGTCGAGGTCACCGGCTTCGATGCCGCCGCGGTCAGCTACCCGGGCTTCGACGACGATGTGAGCTCGCTGATCGCAACCGGGGCCGCGCCGAGATGAGCGAGATGAAGCGGCGCATGCTCGCGCGGCGAGCTCTACCGCGGCGACGCCGAGCTGCGAGCGCGAGCTCGACGAGGCCGCCGCCATGCTCGCAGCGCTACAACGCGATCGCGCCGGACGATCGCGAAGCGCTCGATCGTGTCCTGCGGGAGCTGCTCGACGAGGTCGGCGCCGAGGTCGTCGTCAAGCAGCCGTTTCGCTGCGATTACGGGCGCATCAGCATCGGTGCCGGCACCTTCGTCAACTACGACTGCCTCTGTCTCGACTCGGCGCCGATCCGGATCGGAGCGACGTGTCAGATCGCGACCCGCGTACAGCTGCTGACGGCGACTCACCCGATCGATCCCGAGCCGCGGCGAGAGGGCTGGGAGTCGGCTCAGCCGATCACGCTCGGCGACAACGTCTGGCTCGGCGGCGGCGTCACCGTCTGCCCTGGAGTGACGATCGGCAGCGACACGGTCGTCGGTGCCGGCGCGGTGGTCGTCGGCGACCTGCCCGCAGGCGTGGTCGCGGTCGGTAACCCGGCGCGGGTGCTGCGCGAAATCTGATCTCGCTCAGAGCGGGCGGACCTGGCCCAGCGGCGGGCCCTCGGGCGCCTTGTCCCAGTCGATCGCGATCTTCGCCGGGTCGTCGGGATCGATCATCACCGCGAGCTCCACCCCGGGTTCGAGCTGGGCAGCGGCCGGCACGATGTACTCGTTCGCGATCCGATACGGGTCGCGTGTTCTCGGATGCACCTCGAGGTCGAGCATCAGGTTGAAGTAGGTGGCGCCACGCTCGGGCGTGCCCATCTCGCGGATGATCGCCGTCCCCGGGATGCCGTTGGCGAGGATCTCGGGCGCCGCCGCCTGCTGGGCGTTGATGTCCTCGACCGCCTCGCGCGCCTGGCCGATCATCTCGCCCATGCTCGGCGTCGGCGTGTTTCGCTTCAGCTCCTGGGCTTCGCGGGTGAGCTGGAACAAGTCCTTGAACATGCCCATCAGCGTCCACCGCTTTCCTGGCTCGGATGGCCCTCGCCAGGCCAGGGTGAGAGCAGGAGCAGCATCCGCGAGTCCTCGATCGCCGCAACTTCGTGGCGCTCGTTGGGGTCGAAGGCGGCGAGGAATCCGACCTCGCCCGTGGTCGATTCCCCTCCGGGCTCGGAGATCTCGACCTTGCCCGAGACGACGACGAGCCAGGCACGCTCGTGCACCTGGTGCTCGAGAAGGCGTTCCCCGGCGAGCAGATGCAGGGCGATCACCCGGCCCTCGTCATCCGAGGCGAGCACCTGCGGTTGTTGGGGTTGGACGTCGAGCGCGGCGGTATTCCAGGTCTGCATGTGCCAACCCTATATTCACCGGCAATGGTGATCGCAATCGACGGCCCCGCGGGCGCCGGCAAGTCAACCGTTGCGCGCGGCGTCGCCGCCGCGCTCGGCCTCACGTACCTCGATTCCGGGGCGATGTATCGCTGCGTCGCCCTGGCGGCGATCCGAGCCGGCGTCGACGTCGACGACCCCGTGGCGACCGGCGCGCTCGCCGAGCGCGCCGACATCGATTTCAACGAAGGCTCGGTTCTGCTCGACGGCGAGCAGGTCGAAGACCTGATCCGCGCGCCCGAGGTAACGGCGGTCGCGTCGCGGGTCTCCGTGCACCCGCGGGTGCGCGCGGCGATGGTTGCGCGCCAGCGCCGGCTGATCGCCGGTTCGGACTACGTGGCCGAGGGCCGAGACATCGGCACCGTGGTCAGCCCCGAGTCGCCGCTGAAGGTGTTCCTGAGCGCCAGCGACGAGGAGCGGGCGGGCCGGCGCGCGGCGCAGACGGGCGAGACGACCTCCGCCGTGCTCGCCGCCCAGCGCGAGCGCGATGCCCGTGATCGCGGCCGTGACCACGGCGCGCTTCGCGCCGCCGACGACGCCGTCGAGCTCGACACCACCGGGTTCACGATCGACGAGGTGGTTGCGCGCGTCGTCGCGCTCGCCCGCGAACGCGGTCTTGCCCCCGACCGCCGATGAGCCGCCTGCCACGGATCGCGATCGTCGGCTTCCCCAACGTCGGCAAGTCGACATTGGTGAATCGTCTCGTCGGTGGCCGCGAGGCCGTCGTCCACAAGCAGGCCGGCGTCACCCGAGATCGCAAGGCGCTCGAGTGTGAGTGGAACGGGGTCCGCTTCGAGCTCATCGACACGGGCGGCGTCGACCTCGCGGCGGAGGACTCGCTCTCACGCGCGATTCAGGACCAGGCCCGGCAGGGAATCGCCGATGCCGATGTCGTCGCGATGGCGATCGACACGCGTGCGGGGCTGCGCCCGGGCGACGCCGAGGTCGCCGACATCCTGCGACGCTCCGACGTCCCCGTCGTCGTCGTCGCCAACAAGGTCGATTCCGCCAACGAGGAGCCGCTGGTCGCCGATCTCTATGCGCTCGGCCTCGGCGAGCCGATGGCCGTCTCGGCCACCCACGGTCGCGGCACCGGAGACCTCCTCGACCGCTTCGTCGAAGTCCTCCTCGAAGCCCGTCCCTCAGTCTGACCCGGCCGCCCCCGAGGAGGCGGGCGGAACGTTGGGCGTTGTCTCGATCGCAGTGATCGGCCGCCCCAACGTCGGCAAGTCGTCGCTCGTCAACGCCTTCTTGGGCACCGAGCGGGTGATCGTCTCCGAGATGGCCGGGACGACCCGCGACGCGATCGATACGCCGCTCGAGTTCGCCGGCCGCTCCCTGAAGCTGATCGACACCGCGGGCATCCGGCGCCGGACCAAGGTCGCGGGGACGGTCGATTACTACGCCCAGCTGCGCTCCGAGCGCGCCGCCGAGCGCGCCGATGTCGCGGTGCTCGTCTGCGACGCGGCCGAGGGGATCACGGCCGAGGACCTGCGCATCGCCGAGCTGGCGATGAAGACCGGCTGCGCGACCCTGGTCGCCCTCAACAAGTGGGACATCGGCGAGGTCGACCTCGAGGATGCCCGCGCTCAGCTGGCCAAGCGCGTCCGCCAGCGCCCGCCGGTGATCGCCTGCTCGGCGACCAGCGGGCGCGCCGTGCCGAAACTGCTCGAACGCGCGATCGAGCTCGCCGACAAGCGCGCCCGGCGCACGCCGACGCCGGAGCTCAACCGCTTCGTCGGCGAGGTCGTCGCCACCCACCCGCCACCCCAGCGTCGGGGCAAGCGCCTGCGTCTCTACTACTCGGCTCAGGTCGGTGTGCGTCCGCCCCGCATCGCGATCCAGGTCAACGATCGCCGCCTGATCACTCGCGACTGGGCTTATCACCTGGAGAATCGCATGCGCGAGCACTACGGGCTCGAGGGCGTTCCGCTGGTGATCGATTTCGTTCCCAAGAAGCAACGTGAGCCGCGGGAGGGCCGCAGGCAGCTATAACGGCGGGGTGGCGGACGGAGCGATCAAACGCCGGCTGAGCGCGCCGGCGCCCGGAGCGAATCGCGTGGCCCGCGGCGTGTGGCGGTGCCGCGGCGACCGCAGCGCAGCCCGTGGATTTTGGAGCGGCCTCTCGGTCATCACCAGGCGCCGCCTGATCGCCGCGCTCGCGGTCCTCGTCGTGCTGATCGCTTTCGTCACGCTCGCGGTGCCGAACCTGCCGTGCCAGTTTCCGGGTGGTGACTCGTGTGCGCCGTCCGACGACGCCCTGGAGCTCGTTCCCGCGGACGCCCTGGCATACGTGCACGCCAACCTCGACCCCGACGAGGAGCAATACGAGGCGGCGACCGAGATCGCCGACCTCGTGCCCAACTTCAGCGGTCAGCTGGCCGGGCGTGCCGTGGCTGCATTGCCGGGCGCCGACGCGATCGCGCCCGAGTTCGAGCGCGACGTTCGCCCCTGGTTCGGGGGCGAGGCGGCGATCGTCGTCGTCGGCGGCGTCGCGGACGAGCCCGAGCAGATCGTCCTGCTCGAGGTCGCCGATGCCGACGGCGCCGGCGACTTCGCGACCGAGCTCGCCGGCGGGACGGACGAGACCGAGGAGTACAGAGGTACGCAGCTGAGCGGCGACGGTGCGGGTCTCGCAACCGCAAGGCTCGAGGACTTCCTTGCGATCGGCCGCGGTCAGGGCATCCGGGCGCTGATCGACGTTGCCACGGACGCCGAGGGCGTCACCTCGCTGGCCGACGATCCGGCCGCCGGCGAGCTGCGCGACGAGCTGCCCGACCACACCCTGATCGACGCCTATCTGTCGCAAGAGGGCGTCAGCGAACTGGTCGGCGACTCGAGCGGCGTCGAGAGCGCGCTGGCACCGTTCATGGCCCCCGGGGCAAGCACCGGCGCCGTAGCTTCTCTGAGCGCTGCAGACGGAGAGCTCGAGCTCTCCGTGCGCAGCGCCCTCGATACCGCGGCGGCCGAGGCCGAACCGCCGTTCTTCGCCGCCTTCCCGCCTTTCGAGCCCCAGATTCCGGCGCGGTTGGCCGCTGACGCGCTCGGCTACGTCGGTTTTGGCGATCCTGCGACCACCGTTCAGGCCCTGTTGGGACAGGCGGCCGCACAGGCGCCCGCGATCGTCTCGGGATTCGAGGACCTCGCGCGCGACCTGCGCGAACAGGGCGGCGTCGACCTCGAGGGCGATCTGCTTGCGGGCTTGGGAAGCGAGGCCGCGTTCGCCGTCGAGCCCCGCAGCGGGGAGTTCGAGCTGCCGTATCTCGAGTTCGTCGCCGACGGCGTCGACGAGGACGAGGCCCGCCGGGCGCTTGCAGCGCTTCAGGGCCCGCTCGCCGACGCGGTCGATCCCGGCAGCGGCCTGCAGGCGCCGGTCTTCGACGAAGCCGAGATCGAGGGCGTCGAGGTGCGCAGCCTGCGGATCTCCCCTGCGGTCGAGCTCGCCTTTGCCGTGTTCGACGGTCTCGCGGTGGTGGCCACCGACCCGCAGGGGATCGAGCGCCTCGCCGCCGGCGAGGGCGGGCTCGACGAGTCGGAGCTGTACGCCCAGGCAACCGATGAGTTCCCCGACGAGGTCTCTATGCAGGCCTTTTTCGATCTCGGCCAGCTCGTCAGCACGGGCGAGAACCTGGGGCTCGCCGAGGATCCGGTCTACGCCACGTTCGCGAGCGAGTTTCGCCGTCTCGACGCTTTCGCGTTCGCGGTCAGCGAGGATGAGTCGCTGCTGATCAGCGACGCCAGGCTCCTCTTCGACGAGTAAGTAACCTGCCGCGGCTATGAATGACACCTACCTCTTCACCTCCGAGTCGGTCACCGAAGGCCACCCTGACAAGGTCGCGGACCAGATCTCAGACGGCGTCCTGGACGCCGTCCTTGCCGACGACCCCTACGCCCGCGTTGCTTGCGAGACCCTGGTCAACACCGGCCTCGTCGTCGTCAGCGGCGAGATCTCGACGGAGACCTTCGTCGACATCCAAGACGTCGCCCGCGAGACGATCAGAAAGATCGGCTACATCGACGCCGACCTCGGCTTCTCGGCCGACTCGGCCGCCGTCCTGAACGCGATCGACAAGCAGTCGCCCGACATCGCCCAGGGCGTCGACGATTCACTCGAGCACCGCTTGGGCGCCGCCGACGGCGACGAGCTCGACCTCGCCGGGGCCGGCGACCAGGGGATGATGTTCGGCTACGCCTCCAACGAGACGCCCGAGCTGATGCCGCTGCCGATCTCGCTCGCCCATCGCCTCGCGCGCCAGTTGGCGAAGGTGCGACACGACAAGGACGTCGCCTACCTGCGCCCCGACGGCAAGACCCAGGTCACGGTGCGCTACGAGGACGGCCGCCCGGTGGAGATCGTCAAGGTCCTGATCTCGAGCCAGCACGAAGACGGCGTCGAGACCAAGCGCATCCGCGAGGACCTGTGGCAGGCGGTGATCGAACCGGTCCTGCCGCGAGAGCTCTATGACGCCGCGGAGCTGAACAGCGTCGAGAACCTCTTGATCAATCCCACCGGGCGCTTCGTCATCGGCGGGCCCGTCGGCGACGCCGGGCTCACCGGGCGCAAGATCATCGTCGACACGTACGGCGGAATGGCGCGCCACGGTGGTGGCGCCTTCTCGGGCAAGGACCCCTCCAAGGTCGACCGCTCGGCTGCCTACGCGGCGCGCTGGGTGGCGAAGAACGTCGTCGCCGCCGGCCTTGCCGAGCGCTGCGAGGTCCAGGTCGCGTATGCGATCGGCGTCTCACACCCGGTCAGCGTCATGGTCGAGACCTTCGACACCGAGAGCATCTCTCGGGCGCGGATCGCGGAGCTGGTCGCAGAGCACTTCGACCTGCGCCCGGGCTCGTTTCGAGCCGAGCTCGACCTGCACCGCCCGATCTATCAGCAGACCGCCGCCTACGGGCACTTCGGGCGCGAGGAGCCGGACTTCACCTGGGAGCGCACCGACAAGGCCGAGGCGCTCGCGGAGGCGGGCGGGGTCGCGGCCGTCGGCAGCAGCGCCTACCTAGGCCGGCGGCGGCTCGCGGCGCGCCTGGTCGCCGAGCCCGGTGGGTTCGCCATGCCGGGTTGCGTCGTCGACCATGTGAACGACGTCGGCTGGATCGGCGACCCCGGCGAAGACGAAGTTGTAGTCGTCGCCCGCGGCGGTGTCGAAGTCGACATCGCCGACCTGGAGCAGGCGCTGGATCACGCCCTGGTTGTAGTTGACGTTCTGGACGCGCTCGAGCCGAGTCTCCTGAATCGTGCGCGAGACGATGCCGCGCTTGATGTGAAGGCGCCGATCGGTGATCGTGTAGCTCGTCGCGACCCGCTTGACGAAGCCGATCAGGATCGTCAGCGCGACGCCGACCAGGGCGATGATCGTGACCAGCCCGGTGTCGGTCTCGTCGCCGATCAGCCCGGTCGCCAGGGCGACGAGCAGGCAGATCACCGCGGTGACGGCGAGGCCCTTGACGTAGAAGTCGAGAATCGCCCTCCAGGAGGGGTGTCCCTCGTAGAGAATCTGCTCACCCGGGTGCAGCTTGGGCGCCATGCGCGCCAGTCTAACCGCCGCGCTGCGCCCTAGCCTGGAGCCGATGTCGTCGACGATCGCCAAGGTCGAGCCCTTGACGACGGCCCGTGCTCTGCGCGGGCCGTTCGACTATCTGCTGCCCGAGCGCCTGGGCGAGGTCGAGGTCGGAACCGTGCTCGAGGTTCCGTTCGGCCACCGCCGCATTCTCGGCGTGGTGGTCGCGCTCGCCGAGCGCAGCGCGCTGGCGCCCGAGCGTCTGGCGGAGCCGATCGCCGCCCTCGCGGCCGGTGCGCCGGCCGACCTCGTCCGGCTCGGCCTCTGGGTCGCCGAGCAGTACTGCTCGACGCCGGCGCGTGGGCTCGAGCTCGTCCTGCCGCCGGGAACCTCGACGGCCCGCGGGCAGACCGCAGCGCGGATGGAGACGACGGCCGTCGCCACCGAAGCCGCGCGAGCCGCCTTCGACGACGATGGACGGCTCGGCGAGGTTCAGCGCCGCGCGCTCGACGCTCCTGCTCGACGCCGGTGCCGGTGTCGAGCTCGGCGCGGCTGAGCTCAACGCGGCAGGGGTCGGGCGCGACGCCCTTCGCCGCCTCGAGCGCCGCGGCCTGGTGCGCCTCGGCCGCCGCTCGGTGCGCCGGCGGCCTTCGACGGCGGCGGTCGGAGCCGTGGCGGGCGCGGTCAGCCTCAACGATGCCCAGCGGTCCGCCGTCGAGAGGATCGTCGCCGGCCTCGACGGCGACGGTTGCGAGCTGTTGCTTCACGGCGTCACCGGGTCGGGCAAGACCGAGGTCTATCTCGCCGGCGCACAAGCGGCGCTGGACCGGGGCATGGGTGCGATCGTCCTGGTCCCCGAGATCGCGATGACGCCGCAGGTGCTCTCGCGCTTCGACGCGCGCTTTGGCGATCAGGTCGCTGTCTTGCATTCTCGCCTCAGCGCCGGTGAGCGCCGGGACGAATGGCACCGGCTGCGATCCGGTGAGGCGAGGATCTGCGTCGGCCCGCGCTCGGCGATCTTCGCCCCCGTGGCCGCCCTCGGGCTGATCGTCGTCGACGAGGAGCACGACTCCTCCTACAAGCAGGAGGGAGATCCGCGATACGACGCGCGTGAGGTGGCACGCCGCCGGGCACAGCAGTGTGGCGGCGCCGTCGTCTTCGGCTCGGCGACGCCACGGCCCGAGAGCTGGCGGGCGCTGGAGCGAATCGAGCTTCCCGAGCGCGTCGACGGCCGCTCGCTGCCGGCGGTCGAGATCGTCGACATGCGCGATCGCGACGGCCGCGAGGGCCCGCTTCACCCTCGCACCCGCGAGGCGCTGGCGGCGCTTCGAAGCGGCGGCGGCAAGGCGATCGTGCTGATCAACCGCCGCGGCTGGTCACCGCACCTGTCGTGTCGCCATTGCGGTTGGGTCTTCGAGTGCGAAGCCTGCGACGTCTCGCTGGTGCTCCATCGCGTCAGCGGCCTGCACTGCCATCACTGCGGCCATGCCGAGCCTGCGCCCGACTCCTGCCCCGACTGCGGCTCGGTCAGCCTCGCTCGCGCCGGCGCCGGCAGCGAGCAGATCGAGGAGGTGATCTCGGCAGCGGTTGCGCCGCTGCGCGGTGTTCAGGCTGGATTCCGATGCCGCCGCCGGCCCGGGCGGGCATCTGGAGATCCTGCGGCGCTTCGACGCCGCCGAGCGCGGCGTGCTCGTCGGCACGCAGATGGTCGCCAAGGGCCACGACTTCCCCGACGTCGTCCTGGCGGTCGTGCTCGATGCCGACTCGACCCTGCGGTTTCCCGATCTGCGCGCAGAGGAGCGAACGTTCGCGCTCGTCTCGCAGCTCGCCGGGCGCAGCGGTCGCGGCGAGGGCGGGGGGCGAGTGCTCGTGCAGACGCTGTCGCCGGGGGCGACCTCGATTCGCCACGCGGCAAGACACGACGCGGCCGGGTTCGTCAACGGTGAGCTCGAGCGTCGCCGCGAGCTCGGCTATCCGCCGTTCGCCCATCTCATCAGGCTCGAGCTGGTCGGCGCTGATGTCGCTCGCCTCGATCGCGCCGCCGCCGAGCTGCGCGCGGACCTGGACCGGGCGCTGCCCGAGGAGGCGACGGCCCTGGGCCCGGCGCCGCGCTTTCGCCTGCGCGGGCGCGAGCGCCGGCAGATCCTGGTCAAGGCACCAGACCGCGCCCCGGCTGTGATCGCCGTGCGCGGCGTCGTCGAGGCGGCCGCGACGGCTCGCAGGCTGAAGCAGATCGCGATTGCCGTCGATGTCGATCCGCAGTGAGCCGTTGCCGGGTCCATAAACTCAAAGCCGGATGAGCGAGACCGCAGAACACGAGGTCCAGGCGCCCGAGGCCGGCTCCGAGGATGAGCGCCGCGAGGGGCTGACCGACGAGGAGAAGCAGCAGCGCGCGGCCGCGCTGGCCGAGGTCCGTACCTATGGCGACCCGGTGCTGCGCTCGCGGGCCTCCGACGTGACCGAGTTCGGCGACGAGCTCCTCGCCGAGGCCGAGCGCATGATCGAGATCATGCGCGGCGCGATGGGCGTCGGCCTCGCCGCGACACAGCTCGGGGTGCTGCGGCGGCTGCTCGTCTTCCAGGCGGGCTCGGATGCGACCCCGACGGCGGTCGCCAATCCCGAGATCGAATGGCTGTCGGAGGAGCTCGCGACCGCCGAGGAGGGCTGTCTCAGCCTGCCCGGGCATCGGCGTCGACGTCGAGCGTTCGCTGTTTGCCCGGGTGCGCGGCAAGGATGCGCGCGGCGAGGCCCTGATGCTCGAGGCTTCGGGCCTCGAAGCGCGAGTGCTCCAGCACGAGATCGACCATCTCGACGGCGTCCTGATCCTCGATCGCACCAGCCGAGACCAGCGCAAGGGCGCGATGCGAGCACTGCGCGAGGGCGAGAGCTTCTCTCCCGAGCGCGAGGAGGACGAGCCGGTGCCCGAGGCGGGCGAGGCGCCCGGCGCCGAGCGCTAAGTGCGCGCCGTCTTCTTCGGCACGTCGCAGTTCGCCGCGACGCTGTTGCGCGACCTCGGCGCACCCGGCTCGCGCGCACCGCCCGGTGCTGGTGGTGTCGCCGCCCGACCGGCGCCAGGGCCGCGGGCGAAAGCTCTCGAAGCCGCCCGTCGCCGAGGCGGCGGCCGAGCTCGGCCTCGAGCTGTTGCAGACCGAGCGCACCGAGGACCCGGACAGCGCTCGAGCGTATCCGCGCCGCGGGAGCCGAGCTCGGTGTCGTCTGCGCCTTCGGGCAGATCCTGCGCGAGCCGCTGCTGAGCGAGCTCGAGCTGCTCAACGTGCATCCGTCGTTGCTGGCGCGCTGGCGTGGCGCTGCCCCGATCGAGCGCGCGATCATGGCCGGCGATCGCGAGACCGGTGTCTCGATCATGCGCCTGACCGAGGGCCTGGACTCCGGGCCGGTGGCGCTTCAGGAGGCGATCTCGATCGGCGACGACGATTTCGGCGCGCTCTCGGCCCGGCTCGAGCAGCTCGGATCTCGCCTGCTGTCGGAGGCGCTCGAGTTGCGAAGCACGGGTCGAGCTCGAGCCGAGATTCGCCGAGCAGGACGAGTCGGCCGCGACCTACGCCGAGAAGATCGAAGCGAGCGAGCGCCGGCTCGATCCGGCCCGCAGCGCGATCGAGCTCGAGCGTGTGGTTCGGGCGCTGACGCCGCACATCGGCGCCTACCTCGAGCTCGCCGGCGGCGAGCGCCTGATCGTCACCGCCGCCAGCAGCGAGACCGGCGCAGCAGCGCCGGGCGAACTGGCCGCCGACGGCGACGAGCTCGTGCTCGGCACCGCCGACGGCCGGCTGCGGATCAGCGAGGTGCGGCCGGCCGGCCGGGCGACGATGCCGGCAGCCGCGTACCTGCGTGGGCGCGGTGGTCGCGAGGCGCTACCCAAGCTCGCAGGCGGTGCATGAGCTCCGCCGGGATCACGACGGAACGCCTGGCCGCGTACGAGGTGCTGCGGCGAACGTTCGAGGACGGCGCCTGGACCGACCGCGCCTTCACCGCGACCGCGGCTCGCCACGAGCTCTCGGGCCGCTCGCTGGCCCAGGCGCACCGGCTCGCCTACGGCTCGGTCCAGCGTCGCGGCACCAGCGATCACCTCATCGCCGCGCTCAGCCGCCGGCCGCTGGATCGCATCGACGCCGCCGTCGTCGCTGCGCTTCGACTTGGTCTCTACGAGCTTCTGTACTCCGATGGCCCTGCCGACCACGCCGCCGTCGATCAGGCCGTCGAGCTGGCGAAATGGGGGCTTCGACACGACCGCTCACCCGCGGCGCGGATGAAGGCAGCATCGGGATTCGTCAACGCCCTGCTGCGCCGCGCCGCCCGCGAGCGCGAGCAGCTGCTGGAAGCGCTGGACGACTCGACTCCGCAGGGCGCGGCGATCACCCATTCATACCCGCTGTGGATGGTCGAGATGTGGTGGCGCGAGCTGGGCGCGATCGAGGCGCGGCTGCTGCTGGCGGCGATGAACGAGCCGACCGAGACCGCGCTTCGGGTCAACCGCCTGCGAGCCGATCCCGGCCACGTCGCGGCGCAGCTGCGCGAAGCCGGCGTCGAGGTCAGCGGCCCCGGCCCGGGCGATCTGCTGCATCCGAGCGCCGCGATCGTCGTCGACCGCGCCGGCGAGGCCGTGATCGCGCGGTTTGCGACGGGAGAGGCGCTGGCCCAGTCGCGCGGCTCCCAGGCGGTGGTCGAGCTTCTCGATGCCAAGCCGGGCGAGCGAGTGCTCGACCTCTGCGCCGGGCCGGGGATCAAGACAGCGGCGATCGGGGCTCAGATGAAGGGAGAGGGCGAGCTCGTCTCGGTCGAGCTCGACCGGCGCCGCGCCGACGAGGTCCGAGTGGTCTGCGACCGCGCCGGCGTCGACAACCTGCGAATCGAAGTGGCAGACGCAGCCGAGGCCGACCTCGGCGCGGGCTACGATCGCGTCCTCGTGGATCCGCCCTGCTCAGATCTCGGCACGCTCGGATCGCGACCCGACGCGCGCTGGCGCAAGTCGCCGGAGACGATCGAGCGCCTGGCCAGGCTGCAGCGGCGGGTGCTCACCCGGGCGACTCGCGCGCTCGCTCCCGGTGGCACCCTGGTCTACTCGACGTGCACGATCTCCGAGCACGAGAACGAGGCCGTGGCGATCGATCTCCTGCGCCATGCGAGCGGCTTGGTCGCCGACGATCTCGGGGCCGTCCACCAGCGCCTCGCCTCGCGCCGGGATTCGCGCTTCCTGCAGCTGCTGCCCCAGCGTGACCACACCACCGGCTTCTTTTGCGCGCGGTTTCGCCGCGACGGGGCCGTAGCGGCGGAGCGGTCGATGGCCGACGCTGCCTCCGAGCGCACGATCCGCCGCCCGGGCTGCCCGGGTTGCGGCGAGCCGTGGCTGCGCCCGACCCAGCTTCCGGGGCGCTATCGCTGCGTCTACTGCCTCAGCCGCTACGAGCTCGTTTCGGCCTGTCCGGAATGCGGCGAGCATCAGACGATGGTGCGGATGGCCGCCGACGAGGACCTGCTCTGCCAGCATTGCGGTCATTCGATGCTGAAGCCCGTATGACCGAAGCGAGCGCGGAGCTCTATGGCACGCCCAGGGTCGCCCCCTCGATCCTCTCCGCCGACTTCGCCCGCCTCGGCGCGCAGGTGGCCGAGGTGATGGCTGCCGGCGCTCGCGTGATTCACGTCGACGTCATGGACGGCCACTTCGTCCCGCCGATCACGATCGGCCCGCTGGTGGCCGCTGCGATCGCCGATCAGGTCCACGATGCCGGCGGAGCGATCGACGTCCATCTGATGATCGAGCGCCCGGGCGATCAGGTCGAGGAGTTCGCGCGCGCCGGCGCCGACTCGATCAGCATTCACCTCGAGGCCGACGCCGCACGCTCATCGCACGCTCGGCGCGATTCGCGAGGCAGGCTGCCTCGCCGGGCTCGCGCTCAACCCGGCGACGCCGGCCGGCGCCGTCACCGAGCTGGCGACGATGGCCGACATCGTCCTCTGCATGACCGTCAATCCCGGCTGGGGCGGGCAGTCGTTCATCGAGGCCTCGCCTGACAAGGTCGAGCGCCTGACCGCGCTCGCGCCGCAGAGCAGGATCGAGGTCGACGGCGGCATCGACGCGCGTGTCGCCGGCTCGGTCGCGGCTGCCGGCGCCCGGCTGTTCGTCGCCGGCTCGGCGATCTTCGGCGCCGCCGACCCGGCTCAGGCCTACAGCGAGATCGCGGCGGCCGCGGGCGCCGCTTGACGCTTCGGTGACGCCTCAGCGCCGTCGCGGTGACGGTGCCGCCAGCGCGCCGGCCAGCTCCTGCCACCAGGCGCTGTCGACCGGCTCCAAGCCCGGCTCGCGAGGCGCGGCGCGCGCACCAGTCGGCGAGCTGGCGGCGGCCGCCGACCGCGACGAGCTCGTCGCCGGTGACGGCGTAGCGTCCGTCGGCGAGGCCGACGAGCGCGCCGGCGTCGTCGCGGCGGGTGCGCAGCCGTGAGACGACGGGGATGCCGTCGATCGTCGCGCGGCTCGCCCGGATCGCCGTCGGCCGCGACGCCAGGGGCGAACCGTGAACACCTGCGGGGCTCCGCGCGGTGGCAGCTGCGACGCGGGCGCCTCGCCGACGGGACCGTCGCGCCAGCGGTCGGTGAGCCGCTCGACCTGCGGCAACTGCTCGAGGCGAACGACGATGTGAAGCTCGTCGCCGACCTCGAGCGCGGTCGATCCGCGGGGCGGGATCGCGGTGCCGCGGCGGACGATCAGGTTGACCAGCGCCTCGCGCGGCAGGCCGAGCTCCTTGACCGTGTGGCCGGCGGCTGCGTCGCCGTCGTTGATCCTCCAGATCAGCGACTCGCCGCCGAGCCGCCGGATGATCCCGGTCTCGATCAGCGGCTGAGGCAGCGCCGAGGTGGTCGAGGTGACGCCCAGGCGCCGGGCGAGCGGCTCGAACGTCGCCCCCTGGATCAGGGTCGAGCTGACGACGACGAAGAAGATCGCGTTGAAGATCTCACTGCTTCCCTCGACCCCCGCGATCACGGGGAAGGTCGCGAGCCAGATCGGGATCGCGCCGCGCAGCCCGGCCCAGCTCAACATCACCTTCTCGCGCACGTCGAAGGGGGAGAAGGCGCTGGCGATCGCGGTCGCCACCGGGCGCGCGACGAAGATCAGGGCCGCCGACAACAACAGCCCCTCGGCGGCGACGTCGCCGAGGCCGCTGGGGAAGACGAGCAGCCCGAGCAGGGCGAAGAGCGAGATCTGCGAGACCCAGGAGAGGCCCTGGTGAAAGGCGATCGTCGTCTGCTTGGCGGGCACGGGCCCGGTCCCGAGGATGAGCGCGGCGATGTAGACCGCGAGAAAGCCCGAGCCGTGACCGACCTCGGTCAGCGCCGTAGGCGAGCGCCGCGGTGGCGATCGACGCGACCGGGTACAGCCCCGGGCTCGGCAGATGCGAGGTTGCGAAACGACCACCGCGCGCCGTAGCCGATCGGCGAGGCCGACGACGAGGCCGATCGCGAGCTTGACCGCGAGCGTCCCGGCCATGTCGACCAAGCCGTAGTCGGGCATCTCGATCCAGTCGATGAAGCCGACGACCAGGAGCAGAGCGACGGGATCGTTCATTCCCGATTCGCCCTCGAGCGTGCGCGCGAGCTTGCGGCGCAGGCGCGAGCCCCGCAGCACGGCGAAGATCGCGGCCGAGTCGGTGGCGGCGACCGCCGAGCCGATGATCAGTCCCTCGAGCGTGCCGACGATCGAAGATCCAGATCGCCGCCAGGCCGCTGATCACCGCCGTCACCACGGTGCCGACGGTCGCCAGCGAGACGGCGGTCCCGAGCACCGGGCGGATCTCTCCCCAGCCGGCGGCGAGCCCGCCCTCGAAGAGGATCAGGATGAGCCCGATCGTGCCCAGGGTGCGGGTCAGCTCGGCATCGGAGAAATCGACTCCGCCGAGGCCCTCGGATCCGGCCAGCATGCCGAGGCCGAGGAACAGCAGCAGGCCGGGAACGCGAACGCGGTCGGCGACCTTGGCGGCGGCGAGCCCGAGCGCCAGCAGCAGGCCGGCGATGAGGATCAGCTCCGAATCTCCCATCTAGATGACCCGGCGCGGCTGGCTAGTTCGCTTCCTCGGCAAGTGCGAGGCGCGCCTCGAGCTCCTCGTACCCGCGAACCGGGACGTCGGCGTCGACTGGGTGAGGATCGCGGTAGAGGCGAAGCAGGAGCACGAAGAGCACCGCCGATGCCGCCGCGAAGCCGATCTCGATCCGGCGCGCCGGATCGAGCACGTCGATCAGGCTCCAGCCCAAGAAGACGACCGCGCAGCCGATCCAGCAGTAAGCGGCACGCCGCGCCTGGCCCTGGGCGAGCATTGCCGCGTTCAGCGTCGTCGAGGCGAGGTAGAGCCCCATCGCCGCGGTCACGATCAGCAGCCCGGCGCGGTCGTAGGTGAACTCCTCGCCGAAGGCGATCTGCATCAGCTGCGGTCCGGCGACAGCGACGACGATCGCGACGACCGCCGTGAACACGACGATCGCCCGCAGCGTCACCTCGATCGAGACGCCGAACGCCTCGTCTGCCTCACCGCCGCCGCGCGAGCGCAATCGCGTCAGGTGCGGCAGCAGGCTGATCGCGATGCCCTGAAAGACGACCAACGGCGCGCGAGCGAGCATCAGCACGTTGAAGATGTACCCGGCGGCCTCCGGTCCCTCGAAGCCCCGAAGCAGCAGCGGCCCCGCGTTGAGGAAGATCTGCTCGCTGAGCATGATCAGAAACACAGCGGCGGCGAACGCGCTCGAGTGCTTGAGCCCGGTCGCGGCGCCGCCGTCGGCGGCGGCGATCGGCACCGGTCGCTCGCTCTTGACCTGGCTTCTGACGGCGAACGGGACGACGACCAGCGAGGCGATCGGCGCCGCCAGCACGCCGAGCGTGATCGGGTCCTGGCCGCTGGTGATGCCGAGGGCAACGGTGAGCGCGAACAGGGTGCGCGCCAATCCCTCGGTTGCGAGCATCGCGGCGAGGAAGCCGAAGCGCCCGCTGCCGGCGAGAAAGCCGCGGGCGAAGAAGCTGAAGGCGAAGGCAGTCGTCGTCGCGACGTAGGTCCAGTAGAGGAGGTCGTCGTCACCGAACAGCTCCTCGAGCGGCCCGCGCAGGGCGAGCGCGACGACGACGAAAGCGAGGCTGATCACCGCCAGCAGCCAGGCGCCGTTTCGAAGCGTCGACCCGATCTCGACGCCGCGGGCGCGGTGGTCGGCGATCGAGCGCGACAGAAACTGCTCGATCGGCCGGTGCAGGACCGAGATCGTCACGAACACCGCCGCCCACATGACGACGAGCTCGCCGTACTTGGTCGCGCTGAGGTTGTGCGAGGCGAGCGCGAAGAAGACGTAGGTGAGCAGGCCGGCGACGCCGACTCCCGCGGAAAGGGTGCCGGCCGATCGCCCGAACTGTCGGTTCTCGGCCCCTGCGCTCACGGCCCGCAACGTACAGACGTTGCGCGGATTCGGCGATAGACTGTCCTTGACTGACTAGTCAATCGGGAGCTGTCGGATGACGTCGCTGGCCACGGACCAAGACCGAACCCATCTCCGCCGGGCCCTCGAGCTGGCCGGCAATGGGCGCGGGCGGGTCAGCCCGAATCCACTGGTCGGAGCCGTCCTCGCTCGCGGCTCGGAGGTGATCGGCGAGGGATGGCATGCCGAGCTCGGCGGCCTTCACGCCGAGGTCGCGGCGCTCGCCGACTGCCGCGAGCGCGGCCACGACCCGGCCGGGGCGACGCTCTACGTCTCGCTCGAGCCATGCGCGCACCAGGGTCGTCAACCGCCCTGCACCGAGGCGATCCTCGCCGCCGGCGTCTCGCGCGTCGTCGCCGGCTGCGACGACCCGAGCGCCAAGGCGTCGGGCCGCGGGCCGGGCATCCTGCGCGACGAGGGCGTCGACTTCGCCTTCGCCGACGGCGCCGAGGCCGCCGCAGCGCGGATGCTTGGTGCAGCCGTTTCGCAAGCATGCGCGCACGCAGCAAGCCGCTGGTGACGCTGAAGGCGGCGACCAGCCTCGACGGCTTCATCGCAACCGCGAGCGGCGACTCGAAATGGATCTCAGGACCCGAGAGCCGCGCCTTGGTGCACCGCTGGCGCTCGCAAAGCGACGCGATCGCGGTCGGCATCGTCACCGCGCTGACCGACGATCCCCTGCTGACGGCGCGCGACGTCGACGAGGCCGACCCGCGCCAGCCGACGCGAGTCGTGTTCGACTCGCAGGCGCGACTGCCGCTCGACTCGGCGCTCGTCAGCTCGATCGGCGAGGCACCGGTGCTGGTCGTGGTCACCGCCGGCGCACCCCCCGAGCGCGTGTCCGCGCTGCGCGAGGCCGGCGTCGAGACGATCGAGGTCTCGGCCGATCGCGAGCGCGGCGATCCGCGAGGCGCTGGCGGAGCTCGGTCGGCGTCAGATCACCTCGCTCCTGCTCGAGGGCGGTGCCGACGCTGGCGGGCTCGTTCCTGGCCGCGGGCGAGATCGACGAGCTGCGCATCTTCATCGCGCCGCTTGGTGCTCGGCGGCAGGGCGCCCGCTCGCCGCCGGCGCCGGTGTGCAGAGCGTCGGCGACGCCGAGCGTGCGCTTGTCGTCGAGGCCGAGCGCTGCGGCGACGACGTCTTGATCAAGGCCCGGCTGAGAGAGTGGTGAGCTGATGTTCACCGGGATCGTGCAGGAGCTGGGAACGGTCGAAGCGGTCGAGCGCTCCGACGCCGGTGCACGGCTGCGCGTAACGGCCGCGCTCGCCTCCGAGCTTCGCCAGGGCGAGTCGGTCGCGGTCGATGGCGCCTGCCTCACCGTCGCAGCCTGCGAGCCGGGCTCCTTCGAGGCTGACGTGATGAACCAGACGCTGTCGCTGACGACCCTGGGTGGGCTCGGCGCCGGGGCGGAGGTCAACCTCGAGCGCGCGCTGCGTGCGGGCGAGCCGCTGGGCGGCCACATCGTCCAGGGTCACGTCGACGCCGTAGGCGAGGTTGCCTCGGTGGCGCAGGACGGGATCGCAACCCGGCTGCGGGTGGCGCTGCCGGACGGACTCGAGCGCTACGCCGTCGAGCACGGCTCGATCACGCTGGCGGGCGTCAGCCTCACGGTTGCGGCGCTCGACCGCGAGCTGGCCGAGGTCTCGCTGATCCCGGAGACGCTGCAGCGAACCGTGCTCGGCCGAGCGACGACGGGATCCAGGCTGAACATCGAGATCGACGTGATCGCCCGTTACGTCGAGCGCCTTCTAGGCTTTGACCAGAAAGGAAGCCGATGACCGCTACGCAAACCGCGTTCTCAACGATCGAGGAGGCGCTCGAGGACATCCGCCAGGGGCGGATGGTGGTCGTCTGCGACGACGAGAACCGCGAGAACGAGGGCGACCTGACGATGGCCGCCCAGTTCGCCACCCCGGAGGCGATCAACTTCATGGCCAAGGAGGGGCGCGGGCTGATCTGCCTGACGCTGACGGGCGAGCGCTGCGACGAGCTCAAGCTCAACCTGATGGCCGCCAAGAACGAGGCGCCGCTGCAGACCGCCTTCACCGTCTCGGTCGAGGCGCAGGGAGGGCGTGACGACCGGGATCTCGGCCGCCGACCGCGCTCACACGATCCAGGTCGCGATCGACGCCGGCTCGACGCCGAGCTCTCTGGTGCAACCCGGGCACGTGTTCCCGCTTCGCGCCAAGGACGGTGGCGTGCTCGAGCGCGCGGGTCAGACCGAGGCCGCCGTCGACCTCGCTCGCCTCGCCGGGCTCAACCCCTCGGGCGTCATCTGCGAGATCATGAACGACGACGGCACCATGGCCCGCGTTCCCGACCTCGTTCCCTACTGCGAGCGACACGGGCTCAAGCTGATCACGGTCGCCGACCTGATCGCCTACCGCCGGCGAACCGAGCGGCTGGTCGAACGCGTCGTCTCGACCAGCCTGCCGACCGCGTTCGGCGAGTTCAACGCCGTCGGCTATCGGGCGTTGCTCGACGACAAGCATCACGTCGCGATGGTCAAGGGCGAAGTCGACGGCGCCAAGGACGTGCTCGTCAGGGTTCACTCCGAGTGCCTCACAGGCGACGTCTTCCACTCGCTTCGCTGCGACTGCGGCGAGCAGCTCGAGGCGGCCATGGCGATGATCGAGCAGGAGGGCAGGGGCGTGCTCCTCTACCTCTCGCAGGAAGGCCGCGGCATCGGCCTGCTGAACAAGCTGCGCGCCTACAAGCTGCAGGAGGAGGGCTTCGACACGGTCGACGCGAACCTCCAGCTCGGACTGCCCGCCGACCTGCGCGATTACGGCATCGGCGCTCAGATCCTCGTCGATCTGGGGCTGACGAGCATCCGCATCCTCACCAACAACCCGAAGAAGATCCACGGCCTCGAGGGCTATGGGCTCTCCGTCGCCGAGCAGGTTCCGATCCAGTCGATTCCGAACCCTCACAACGAGGACTACCTCAACGCCAAGCGCGACAAGATGGGTCACAAGCTCCACCACCAGGGTTTGCCGCTGGACGAGCAGCTGCTTGCGGAAGAGCATCTGCGCGACGAGATCGACGCCGATGACTGAGCACAGCGCGGGCGAGTTCGCGGTGGTGGTCGCCACCTTCTACGAGGACCTGGCCGAGCGCTTGGTCAACGGCGCCGTCGAGGCCTTCAGCGAGAACGAGATCAGCGCGGCCTCGGTCCACACCTTCGAGGTACCGGGCGCATTCGAGCTGCCGATGGGGGCGAAGCTCTGCGCCGAGTCGGGACGCTTCGACGGCGTCGCCTGCCTCGGCGTCGTCATCCGTGGCGAGACCGACCACTACGACTTCGTCTGCGGCGAGGCCGCGGCCGGGATTCAGAACATCCAGCTGCAGACCGGCGTGCCCTGCGCCTTCGGCCTGATCACCTGCGACACGCGCGAGCAGGCCGAGGCGCGGGCGGGCGGCGACAAGCGCGACCAGGGACGCCACGCGGCGCTCACGGTGATGCGGATGGCGGAGCTGCGCTCGCAGCTGGCCTGAGCCGCGTTGCGGCTCGCGATCCTCGCCGACACGCACATGCCGAAAGGCGAGCGGCGTCTGCCGGAAGCGTGCCGGCGCGAGCTCGAGCGCGCCGAGCTGATCCTCCACCTGGGCGACTTCAGCGCGGCCTCGGTGCTGGCCGAGCTCGAGGCGGTGGGGCCACCGGTGGTCGCGGTCCACGGCAACGTCGACGACGCCGAGCTATGCCGCCGTCTGCCGCCCGAGCGCGAGCTCGAGCTCGACGGGGTGCGGCTCGCCCTCGTTCACGACGCGGGGCCGGCGCCCGGCCGCCTGCGCAGGATGCGCCGCCGCTTCCCCGACGCCGACGCGGTTCTCTTCGGGCATTCGCATCTGCCGCTGCACGAACGCGATCCACGAGACCGGCTTCGAGATCTTCAACCCGGGCAGCCCGACCGAGCGCCGCCGCTCGCCCACTCACACCATGGGCACAGGCGAGGTCGCAAACGGCGGGCTCTCGCTCCGGCATCTGGAACTGAGCTAAGGACGCCTTCGGTCGCTACCATCGGCGCCGTCATGGCCAAGGTATGTCACAGCTGCGGGAAGGGCCCGGCGTTCGGGAACTCGCGCAGCCACTCGATGGTCGCCACACGGCGGCGCTTCAACCCGAACCTGCAGAAGGTCCGCATCGACGACGGCGGCAGCCCCCGGCGCGTGTACGTGTGCACGCGCTGTCTCAAGGCCAACAAAGTCACCAAAGCACGCCTGAGCCGCGATCGCCGGCGCCGGGCGGCGTCATCGGTCGCTCTGCGTGCGCAGACACGACGCGCCTGAGCGCGTAGGCTGCTGCCGCTGATGCCGGACCAATCGATTCATCGTTTTCGCCAGATCGTCGCGGTTGCGCTTTCGCATCTCGAGCAGCGTCGCGAGGAGATCAACGATCTCAACGTGTTCCCGGTCGCCGACGGTGACACCGGCGACAACATGGCCCTGACGATGCGCCACGTGCTCGACGAGCTCGACGTGCTCGAGCGCCAGGACGGCGACCCGGAGCGCCCTGTGATCGTGCGCGAGGTCGCCCGCGCGGCGCTGATGGGCGCGCGCGGCAACTCGGGCGTGATCTTGAGCCAGATCGTCCGCGGCGCTGCCGAGAAGCTGGCTACTCCTCCGGGGCGCCTGATCGACCCGGAGCTGATCGAGGCGGCGCTCACCAATGCCGCCGACCGCGCCTACGCCTCGATCCGCGAGCCGGCCGAGGGAACGATGCTGACCGTGATCCGGGCGATGGCAGACGCCGTCGCCGAGCGTCGCGCGCAGTGGCTCCGCGAGCGCCTCGAGCCCGATGCCGGCGCCGAGGAGCAGAACGCCCTGCTGGCCGAGATGCTGGCGACGGCGCTGTTTCGCGGCGAGGAGGCGCTTCGCCACACCCCCGAGCAGCTCGAGGTCCTGGCCAAGGCAGGCGTCGTCGATGCCGGCGCGCTCGGGCTCGTGGTCATCGTCCGCGGTTTCGTCGCCGGGCTTGCCGGCGAGCATGCCGAGATCCCCGAGATCCCGCACTACGCAGCGGCCCGCCTCGACCAGGTCCATCACGCCGGCTCCGAGTACCGCTACTGCACGAACTTCATCGTCACGGGCGAAGCGCTCGACGGCCCCTCGTTCGTGACCGCGCTCGAGCAGCTCGGCGATTCGGTTCTCGTCGTCGGCGACGAGACCACGATCAAGGTCCACGTGCACACCGACGACCCCGACTCGGCCAAAGGGCTGTTCGCCGCCTCGGGAACGGTCGAGCGCGAGGACATCGCCGACATGCACGAGCAGGTCGCCTCGCAGGTCGAGCGCCTGGGGGCCTCGGCTCGCGCCGGTGCCGTCGCCGTCGCCAGCGGCGAGGGAATGCGGACGCTGTTCGCCGACCTCGGCGCCCTCGTCGTCGACGGCGGGCCGACGCTGAACCCGCCGACCAAGGATCTGCTCTCGGCAATCGAGATGCTGCGAGGCGCCCGAGGTGGTCCTTCTGCCCAACTCCAAGAACGTGCACATGGCTGCCGAGGAGGCGGCCGGACTTGCCGAGAAGCCGGTGGTCGTCGTCCCGACGACCTCCCAGCAGGCGGCGCTCGCGGCCCTGGTCGAGTTCGATTCCGGCGACGATGCCGAGGTCAACGCGAAGCGACTCTCCGACGCGCTTGCGACGGTGCGCGCGGGCGCGGTCGCCCCGGCGGCACGAGACGACGCCGAGGGGCGCTTTCGCCGCGGCGACTCGGTCGGCTTCGCCGAGGACGAGATCGTCGCCTGGGGCGGCGCCGGCACGACGCTGCTGGCAACCGTCGCCGCGCTTGCCGACGAGGCCGAGATCGTGACCGTGATCGAGGGCGCCCAGGCGCCCAACGGGTTCTCGCTCTCCGAGCTCGTGTTCGACATCCCGCAAGACGCCGAGCTCGAGCTTCACCGCGGCGACACGCCCAACTACTCATGGCTGATCGCGGTGCAGTGATCGAGTGCGCGCTCGACGGCCCACGGAGGTCTCGTCAGGAGATCTCGACGATTGCCTCGACTTCGACCGGGACGTCGAAGGGAAGCTGAGCGGCGCCGATCGCAGAGCGGGCATGGCGCCCCGCCTGCGGCCCCCACACCTCGAGCACGAGGTCGGTGAAGCCGTTGATCACCGCGGGCGGCTTGTCGAAGCCGGGGGCGCACTGGACGAAGCCGAGCGCCTTGACCCAGCCGGTGACGCGGTCGAGGTCGCCGAGCTGCGCTTCGAGCGAGGCGAAGATCGAGAGCCCGGTCAGCCGCGCTGCCTCGTATCCCTGCTCGACGTCGAGCTCGTCGCCCACCCGGCCGGTGACGAGCACATCGGCGCCATCGACGGGCAGGTGGCCTGAGACGTATGCGAGGCCGCCACCGGCTTTGACGAGGTCGAAGGGGAACTCGACGCCCGGGGGCGGCGAGAACGGCCGCGGCAGCTTCAGCCCGAGCTCGTCGAGCCTGTCTGTGATTCGTCCCATCCAGACCTCAGCCTACCCTTGCGCGGATGGAGATAGAGAGCCCACAGCCGCCGCGCGCACTGGGCTCGGGTGAGTCGCAGGACCGCGAGACGTTGCGCGCGGTCGGCCTGCGCTGCAGGCCGCAGCCGAGCCGCCTTCGGGCGGCGGTCTCGACGCTCAAGGGCGCCGGGCCCAAGCTCTCGGCGGCGGCGGCCGAGATCGGGATCGAGAGCCTCGGGGATCTGCTCTGGCACATCCCGCACGGCCACCGCGAGCGCGCCGGCGTCAGCGAGGTGGGCGACCTGCGCCTGGGTGAAGACGCGACCGTCATGGTCAGGGTTCGCGACGCGCGGGTGCGCCCGACCCGGCGGCGCAACCTGCGCCTGGTCGAGGCAAACGTCGCCGACGACAGCGGCCCGATGAAGGCCGTTTGGTTCAACCAGGCCTACCTTGCGGAGCGCCTGCGTCCGGGAACGCGGCTGCTGCTCAACGGCAAGCTCGATCGCTCCGGCTTTCGCGTCGCCACGCACGAGATCGTCGCCGCGGGTGGGGGAGCCGCCGGCGCCGATTCGCGAGTGGGCATCCATACGACCGGGATCGTGCCGGTGCACAACGCCACGGCGAGGTTGTCCGCGACCCGCCTGCGCGAATGGGCGTGGCAAGCCGTCGGCCGAGCGCGCGACGCGGTCGAACCGCTGCCGGCGGAGATCCGCGCCCGGCGCCGGCTCCCGGCCGTAGCCGACGCCCTGTGCTGCGCTCACTTTCCCGACTCGCCCGAGCAGGCAGCGCTCGCGCGCTCGCGCTTGGCCTTCGAGGAGCTGTGCCTGCATCAGGCGGCGCTGGCGATGCGGCGCGGCGCGCGGCGCGGCTCTCGCCCTGGAATCGAGATCGGCGCGGCCGGCAGCCTCGTCGCCGGCTGGCTCGATTCGCTCCCGTTCGAGCCCACGGCGGGTCAGCGCAGGGCGTTCGGCGAGATCGACGCCGATCTCGCGGCCGGCAGGCCGATGCAGCGGCTGCTGATGGGAGAGGTCGGCTCCGGCAAGACCGTGTGCGCGCTCTACGCGATGCTGAGAGCGCTGGAGGCAGGTCATCAGGCGGCGCTGATGGCGCCGACCGAGACGCTGGCCGAACAGCACGCGGCGACGCTCGACTCGCTGCTGGCCGGCGAAGCGCAGGCGATCGGCTTCGCGCTGCTGACCGGGTCGACGCCGGCGGCGCGCCGGCGCGAGACGCTGGCGCGGCTGGCCAGCGGCGAGCTCGGGCTCGTCGTCGGCACTCATGCCCTGATCGAGCGCGACGTGGTCTTTCGCAGCCTCGCCCTCTGCATCGTCGACGAACAGCATCGCTTCGGCGTGCGCCAGCGCGCCGCGCTCGACGCCAAGGGACCGGCGCGCCACGCCCCCCACGTCCTGCACATGACCGCGACGCCGATCCCGCGCACGCTCTCCCTGACGGCCTACGGCGACCTCGACTCCACCGTCCTGCGCGAGCTGCCCGAAGGGCGAAAGCCGGTCAAGACCTGGGTCGCCGGGGAGGAGAAGCGGGCCGGCGCCTATGAGTTCCTGCGCGAGCGACTGCGCGAAGGGCGCCAGGCGTTCGTGGTCTGCCCCTTGGTCGCCGACTCCGAGAAGCTGCAGGCAAGGGCGGCAAGCGCCGAGGCCGAGCGCCTGGCGAAGGGCGAGCTGCGCGATTTTCGCGTCGGCTTGCTGCACGGGCAGATGCACTCGCGCGAGAAGGCGGCGGCGATGGCGGCGTTTGCCTCGGGCGCCACCGACGTGCTCGTGGCGACGACCGTGATCGAGGTCGGCATCGACGTCAGCAACGCGACCGTGATCGTGGTCGAGGCGGCTGAGCGCTTCGGTCTCTCCCAGCTGCATCAGCTGCGCGGCCGGGTCGGTCGCGGTGAGCACGAGAGCCATTGCATCCTCTTCGCCGACCCCGATTCACAGATGGCGAAGCGCCGCATGGATGCGATCGCTCGGACCAGCGACGGCTTCGAGCTGGCCGAGGTCGACCTCGTCCTGCGCGGCGAGGGCGAGATCCTCGGCACCCTGCAGAGCGGCTTGCCGCGCTACCGGGTCGCCGAGCTGCCCGACGACGCGGAGCTGCTCGCGGCCGCCCGCGCCGAGGTGATGGCGCTGCTCGAGCGCGACGGCGGTCTCGAGGCGCCCGCGCTGGGCCCGTTCCTCGACGTCGCTCGCGATCGCTTCGGCGACGAGCGTGTGGACGCGATCGCCGCATGACCGCGGTGCCGGCATGAGAGTCGTCGCCGGGCGGCTGGGGGGCCGCAAGCTGATCTCGCCGCCGGCCGGATCGAAGGACGTGCGCCCGACGTCCGACCGCGCCCGCGAGACCCTGTTCTCGATCCTGGGCGACGTCTCCGACCTGCTCGTGCTCGACCTCTATCTGCGGCACGGGCGCGCTCGCGATCGAGGCTCTCTCGCGCGGCGCGGATTCAGCCGTCCTCGTCGATCGAGACCCGGCGCTGGCGCGTCGCAACGTCGCCGAGCTCGGGCTCGAGACACGCTGCGAGATCGTCGCGGGCGACGCCGTCGACTATCTCGAACGCAGCAACGATCGCTTCGGCCTGATCCTTTGCGATCCGCCGTATAGACTCGCCGACCCTCTTGGCCCCTCAGCTCTCGCAACACCTGCCGCCGCGACTTGCGCGCTACTCGCGGCTCGTCGTCGAGAGCTCCGCGCGCAATCCAATCGAGCTCGAGCTGCCGAAGCTGTCGCTCACTGCCGAGCGCAAGGTCGGCGAGGCGCTGATCAGGGTGTACAGCAGATGAGCGAGCTGCACGAGAGGCGAGTCGCGATCTGTCCGGGCAGCTACGACCCGGTCACCTTCGGACACGTCGACATCATCACCCGCGCCTCGCGTGTGTTCGACGAGGTGGTCGTCTCGGTGGTCGGGCAGGCGGTCCGCAAGCAGAAGACGCTGTTCAGCGCCGAGGAGCGGCAGGAGTTCCTGCGCGACGCGACAGCTCACCTCGACAACGTCGAGGTCGAGATCTTCACCACGCTGCTCGTCAACTTCGCCGCCGAGAAGGGCGCGACCGCGATCGTCAAGGGCCTGCGCGCGATCTCGGACTTCGAGTACGAGTTCGAGATGAACCAGCTCAACCGCAAGCTCAGGCCCGAGATCGAGTCGGTCTACATCTTCGCCTCCTCGGACTTCAGCTTCCTCTCCTCGACGGGCGTCAAGGAGATGGCCATGTTCGGAGCAGACGTTTCCGACCTCGTGCCCGCCTCGGTGGCCGAGGCGCTGGGCGAGCGCCTGAAGCGGCCCTAGCGGCGGCGAGCGCTGTGGGCGCGAGGTTGCAGAAATGCGGCAAAATTCGCGCCTAGCAGCGCATTTACCCCCTGGCCGCGTAAGCTTCTGCATCGCTTATGGACGTCCTCGTTCTCATAGACAAACTCGACGACCTGATCCACAACGCCAGGCCGGTGCCGCTGACCGACCAGGTGCGCGTCGATCGCGAGGAGATCTACGACCTGCTCGACCAGATGCGGGCGACGATCCCCGAGGAGATCAAGCAGGCGCGCTGGATCGTCAAGGAACGCCAGGAGATGCTCGCCGAAGCCAAGCGCGAGGCTGAGCGCGTGCTCAAGGAGGCCCGCGACCAGCAGGAGAGCTTGATCTCCAGCGAGGAGGTCTACAAGCAGGCCGAGCGTGCCGCCGAGGAGATCATCGAGGACGCTCGCGAGACCGAGCGCCAGATCCGCCTCGGAGCCGAGGATTACGCCGACGAGATCCTTTCCACGCTCGAGGTCAACCTCGAGAAGTTCCTCGCCGCGGTGCAGCGCGGCCGCGACCGTCTTGCCGGACGCGACGAAGAGCCGGCCGAGGTCGGCTGAGCGCGCTGCCAAGCGCTCAGTCGTAAACCGCCCGGATCACGGCCAGGTCGTCGGCCTCCCAGACGACCTCGCCGCCGCACCACTCGGCCTGCTCGGCCGCCGGCGACGGCAGGTCGAAGCCCGGTTCGATCGGGGTCACGCGTCGATCCTCGGGCACCTCGACGACGTCGCCGATCGACCAGTGAGCGCGACTGCTCGCGCACTCGCCGAAACAGATCGCGCTTGCCGTCGGCATCGAGGTGGTGGATCGTGAGCACCGCGACGACGAGATCCCACGGCCCATCCGGCAGCGGGTCCTCGATGCGGCCGAGGCGCATCTCCTCCCAGCCGAGCTCGCGGGCCTTGAAGACCATCTCGGAGCTGGAGTCGAGACCGGTGATCCGCGTCTGCGGATAGCGGTCGAGTAGCCGCTGCGTCGTCTCGGCGGTGCCGAAGCCGAGCTCGAGGACGCGGTCGGGGGCGAACGGGATCGCGTCGATGGTTCGCTCCTGCAGCTCGTCGTAGCGCGGGACCTCCTCGCGCATGAGGTCCATGTACGTCTCGGGATTCCAATCGGCTTGTGCGTTCATCGGGGTCGCTAACGTTGCCCTAGGAGCAGGAAGATGGCGGCGGCTGAGTATCACACGATCGATCTCGACCGGCTCGCGCTGAGCCCGGGTCAGGGGAAGCGCCTCGAGCTCGAGGTCGACGTGGCTGCGCTCGAGTTCGGCGGCTACGACTACGAGGTCGACGAGGGTCCGCTGGCGGCACGACTGGAGATCTCGCGAAACGCGGCCGGGTACGCGATGCGGCTGCGCTTCGAGGCCTCGATCGCCGGTCCCTGCGTGCGCTGTCTCGGTCTGGCTCGCGTCGGCGTCGCCGTCGACTCCCGCGAGGTCGACCAGGCGCTTGCGGACGACGAGGAGCTGCGCAGCCCGTATGTCTCAGAAGGGGTTCTCGCCTTGGCCGACTGGGCGCACGATGCGCTTGCTCTGGCGCTGCCGCTGAAGCTGCTGTGCCGCGCCGACTGTGCCGGGCTCTGCTCGGTCTGCGGTGTCTCGCTCAACGACACCGATCCGGCGGCCCATGACCACGCGCCAGCAACTGGACCCCCGCTGGGAGAAGCTTCGCGAGCTGCAATAGGCGCCCGTCGCTACCATTGCCGCGCTCCCATGGCCGTCCCCAAGAAGAGAACCTCCTCGACGCGTCGCGACAAGCGCCGCGCCACGCATACGGCGGCCAAGCCGCGCACGAATGAGTGCCCGCGCTGTCACAGCCCGCGCCTGCCGCATCGGGTCTGCCCGACCTGTGGCACCTACGCCGGGCGCGAAGTGATCGTGCATGAGATCGGCGAAGACGGCCCCGACGAGGGCTGAGCAGAGATGACAACCGTCGCCCTCGACGGCCGCGGCGCCGACCGGGGGGCTGAGGTGATCGTCGCCGGAGCGCGCGACGCCGCCGCCGACGGCATCTCCGTTCGCGTCTTCGGCGATCCCGCGGCGCTCGCCGGGCTCGACCGATGTCGACAACGTCGAGGTGATCGAGGCCGCCGCCGAGATCACCAACGAAGACGACCCGGTCGCCGCGGTCCGCGGCGCAGCCGACGCATCGGTCGTTCGCGCCGCCGCCGACGTCGCCGCGGGCGAATCCGCAGGCGATGGCGAGCGCCGGCCCGACCGGCGCGACGATGACGGCGGCGCTGTTCGCGCTCAAGCGCATGCACGGCGTTCGCCGCCCGGCCCTCGCGCTTGCAGCTCGCCGCGCCCGGACGCAGCGGCCCGCCATGCCTGCTGCTCGACGTCGGCGCCAACACCGAGCATCGCGCCAGCGACCTCGTCCAGTTCGCCCATCTCGGCTCTGCCTTCAGTCAGGCCGTGCTCGGGATCGAGCGCCCGCGGGTGTGCCTGCTGTCGATCGGCGAGGAGCACAAGAAGGGCGCCTTGGAGGTGGTCTCGGCCCATGAAACGCTCTCGCAGGTGCGATGCGATCGACTTTCGCGGCAACGTCGAGGGCCGCGAGCTGCTGGGCAACGCGGCCGACGTCATCGTCACCGACGGCTTCACCGGGAACGTCGCCCTGAAGACGATCGAGGGCACCGCGCGCACCGTCGCCGACGCCGTCGGCGACGCCGCGCGCTCGAATCCCCTTGCCGCCATCGGCGGCCTGCTGTTGCGTCCGGCGCTGGCGGGACTGCGGCGCGAGCTGGATCCCGACGTCTACGGCGGCGCGATCCTGCTCGGGCTGCGCGGCGTGGCGGTGGTCGGCCACGGCAGCTCGGGCGCGCTCGGCGTCGCGAACGCGATTCGCCTCGCGGCCACGGCCGTCGAGCAGGACGCGATCGGACGCACCGCTGAGTTGCTCGAGCGCTCCGGAGCGACTCGGGCGGCGATGCGTGATAGGAAAGGTGAACGATGAGCTCGACCCTGACGCGCGAACAGGTGATGGACAAGGTGCGAGAGCACCTCTCGACCGAGCTCGAGGTCGATCCCGCCGAGATCGCGGATTCCACCAGGTTCAAGGAGGACCTCGACGCGGACTCGCTCGATCTCTACGAGCTCGTGATGGAGCTCGAGGACTCCTACGGCGTCAAGGTCTCAGAAGAGCAGGCAGCGCAGATCGAGACGGTCGCCGACGCCGTCGATTTCGTCATCGCGCACCTGCCCGGGTAGCCGTGGGCCTCGGTGGTCCCGTCGCATTGCGCGAGCTGCTCGACTCGCTGCCGCCGACGCTGCGCCGGCAGGCGCTGACGCACTCGTCCTGGGTCGACCAGCGCGCCGACTCCTATGGCCGCCTGGCTTTTCTCGGCGACAGCGTTCTCGGCCTGGCGGTCGCCGAGCATCTCTTCAGGCTCTATCCGCGTGCCGACATCGGCCGGCTGACCAAGATGCACGGCCAGGCGGTGAGCGGCCGGGCCTGCGCGGAGATCGCACGCGAGCTCGGCGTGCCCGAGCTGCTGCGCGAGACAGCGCCCCGAGCGGATCGAGGGCGGGATCGAGGTCGACGCGCTGCTTGCATCCGAGCGCGCCCTCGCGTCGGTGTGCGAGGCCGTGATCGGCGCCTGCTATCTCCATCACGGCTTCGAGGCGACGTCGCTGGCGACGGTTGCGGCGTTCGCCAACGAGCTCGAGATCGCCTCGGAACGCCTGCTCGACTTCAAGTCCGCGCTGCAGGAGCGCCTGGCGCGCGATGGCGCCCGCGTACGCTATGACGTGACCGACGAGTCAGGCCCGCCGCACGATCGGGTCTTCGAGGTTGCCGCCAGCGTCAACGGCGAGATTCTCGGCCAGGGATCGGGCCGCTCGAAGAAGTCGGCGGAGCAGGCAGCCGCCGAGGAGGCGCTCGAGCGGCTCGGGTAGGCCGCGGACGCGATGCCGTCCGGGTCGATCGCGAGGCTACGCAGGCGGTGGACGGCCGCCCGATGAAGAGTTGAAGCGACCATGCACCTGAGTTCGATCACGATCAAGGGCTTCAAGTCCTTCCCCGAGCGCACGAAGCTCGTGTTCTCGCCTGGCGTCAGCGTGATCGTCGGCCCCAACGGCTGCGGCAAGTCGAACGTCACCGACGCCGTGCTCTGGGCGCTCGGCGAACAGAGCCCGCTCAGCGTCCGCGGCCAGTCGATGCAGGACATGGTCTACGCCGGCGGCGAGGGCATCGGCCCGAGTCGCTACGCCGAGGTCGAGGTGGTGCTCGACAACGACGCCGGTGAGGGCGACTGGAGCGAGATCTCGGTCAGCGCGTCGCCTCGAGCGCGGCGGTGAGGGCAGCTACCGGCTCAACGGCGCCCGCGCCCGGCTCGCCGACGTGGTCGACGTCCTCTCCGACGCCAACCTCGGCCGCGAGATGCACTCGGTGATCAGCCAGGGCCGCGTCGAGGAGATCGTCTCCTCGGCCCCGCGCGACCGGCGCCTGCTGGTCGAGGAGGCGGCCGGTCTCGGCAAGCATCGCAAGCGCCGCCGCCGCGCCCAGCTCAAGCTCGAGCGCACCCAGGACAACCTCGATCGCGCCCTCGACGTCGAGCGCGAGGCTCGCAGCCGGCTGCGGCCGCTCAAGCGCCAGGCTCAAGCCGCCGACATCCATGCCCGGCTCGAGCGCGAGGCGGCCGAGCTGCGAGCCCGCCTGCTCGCCGCGCGAGCTGCTGCGGTCACGAGGCCGAGCTCGGCGCGGCGAGCGAGACGGCGACCGACCGCGCGGGAGGTCCGCACCGCGCTCGACGGCGAGCTCGGCGAGATCGCCAAGCGGCGGACGGTGATCGAAGAGCAGCTCGCCGCACGCGATCGCCAGCGAACCGAGGCCTGGGGCCGGCTCACCGCGGTGCGTGCCGCCCACGAGCGGATCTCGGTGCGCGCCGAGGCGCTGGCGTCGCGTCGCGCCGAGCTCGCCGCGGCCTCGAGCGCCGCCGCGCCGCGCTCGGCGCGCTCGCCGACGAGCTCGCGGAGGCGATCGGCGCGCGAGCCGGCGACGACCCGGTCGGCGCCGGCCTCGACCGCGTCGGAGAATCGCTTCAGCAGGCGATCGCGGCGCTCGCGGCCGCTCGCGGACGCCGATGCCGATCGGCGCCCGTGCGCGGGAGATCGGCCGGGTGCGCGATGCGGCCGATCGCGCCGCGCAGATGGCACGGCGCGTCGAGGATCTGCTCGGCAGCCGTCGTCAGGACTCGCTCTCCGACCGCCTCGAGCGCGAAGCGGCGCTCCTGGGCGCGCTCGGAGAGCCTCTGCGAGGCCGCCGCCGACGCCCGCGATGCCGCCGGTGAGCGTGCCGCTGCGCTCGAGCGCTCCCTGATCGGCTCGGCGAGGGTGCGCAGGACGACGTCGCCGACCAGCTTCGCGCCTGCTCGCGCGAGGAGGCCGAGCTGCAGGCGAAGCTGCGCAGCGCAGCCGACGCCGTCACCGAGGCCGAGGTTCGAGTCGCCCACCTCGACGATCGCCGCGCCGAGGCCGCGGCCGAGCTGGAGAGGATCGTGGCGACGCTCGGGCGCGAGCTCGGAGCCGATCAGCGAACCGCTCTCCGAGGACGAGCGGCTCGAGATCGACTCGAAGCTCGAGCGCCTGGCACGCCGCCGTGAGCAGCTCGGGCCGGTCAACCCGCTGGCCGAGCGCGAGTACGAGGAGGCGCTGGCGCACGTCGAGAGCCTCGAGACGCAGCGCACCGACCTCGAAACGGCGCTGTCGGAGCTCGGCGGCCTGATCCGCGAAACCGACCGCAAGATCCACGCCGCCTTCGAGGAGACCTTCGAGCAGACGCAGCAGAACTTCACCGAGCTCGTCGAGCACCTGTTCCCCGGCGGCCGCGGCCGCCTGCGCCTGGTCGACGACGCCCGCGGGCCGAAGCCGGTGCTCGGCGGAGCCGACCGAGCCGACGACGCCGACCGGATCGAGCCGAGGAGCGAGGCGAGGCCGAGGAGGACGGGGACGAGTTCTCGACACAGGGCGTCGAGATCGAGGTGACCCCGGCCGGCAAGGCGACGCGGCGACTCTCGCTGCTCTCGGGCGGCGAGAAGGCGCTGGTCGCGCTCGCCTTCGTCTTCAGCGTCTTCCTCGCCCGGCCGTCGCCGTTCTACATCCTCGACGAGGTCGAGGCCGCGCTCGACGACGCCAACATCGACCGCTTCCTGCAGCTCGTGCGCCGCTTCTCCGACCGCGCCCAGTTCATCATCGTCACCCACCAGAAGCGCACGATGGACGCCGCCGACGTGCTCTACGGCGTCTCGATGGGCAAGGGCGGCGTGACCAAGGTCGTCTCGCGCAGGTTCGAGCAGGCAGCAGCCCGCGCTCAGGAGCGGACGCGTCGCAGGAGGCCGAGGCGGCCTGAGCCGCGGCCATCGTTAGCCTCCCGCTCGCGTGGAGTGGGAAGAGCTGATAGCCAACGTTGCGGGCGCCTCCTCGGCTCCGCCGACCGGGGCCGGCCGAGTCAGGCGGAGCGAGGCGGCGGACGGTTTGCCCGCCTGCGCGAGCGCTTGGCCAAGAGCCGGCAGGCGCTCAGCGCCGAGATCTCGGCGAGCCTCTTCGACCGCATCGACGACGAGACCTGGGAGCGCCTCGAGGAGGCGCTGATCCTCGCCGACGTCGGCGCGCAAGGCGACCGCCGAGGTCGTCGGCCGGCTCGAGATGGAGGTCGAGGGCGGGTCGGTCTCCGGCCCGGAGGCGATCCGCGAGCGGCTGATCGAGCTGCTCGCCGAGCTCGCCGGCGCGCAGCGCGCCGCAGCTCGACCTCAGCGCGCAAGCCGACGGTGATCATGGTCGTCGGCGTCAACGGCACCGGCAAGACGACGACGATCGGCAAGCTCGCCTCGGTGCTGCGAGGAGCGCTTCGGGCTCGAGGTGATCGTCGCCGCCGCCGACACCTACCGCGCCGCGGCGATCGAGCAGCTCGAGACCTGGGCCGAGCGCGCGGGGACCGAGATCGTCAAGGGCAACGCCGGCGGCGACCCCGGCGCGGTCGTCTTCGACGCGCTCGCCGCCGCCGAGGCGCGCGGACGCCGACGTCGTCATCGTCGACACCGCCGGGCGCCTGCACACGCACGGCAACCTGATGGAGGAGCTGACCAAGGTCCGCCGCGTCGCCGCCAAGCGACTCGACGGGCGCGCCGCACGAGACGCTGATCGTGATCGACGCGACCACGGGCCAGAACGGCCTGCGCCAGGCGCGGGCGTTCGCCGACGCCGTCGACGTCACCGGGGTCGTGCTGACCAAGCTCGACGGCACCGCGAAGGGCGGCATCGCGCTCGCGATCGGCGGCGAGCTCGGGATCCCGGTGAAGCTGATCGGGGTCGGCGAGGGGATCGAGGACCTGCGGCCGTTCGACGCGCAGGAGTTCGCCGCCGCGCTGCTGGCCGACTGAGTCGCGCGAGGTTCAGCCTGCGGGGGCTAGGCTGAAGGCCGATGTTCGACCAGCTCTCCGACCGCCTTCAGGAGACGCTCTCGGACGTTCGCTCGCGCGGCAAGCTGACCGAGGCCGACGTCGACAAGGCGATGCGCGAGATCCGCCTCGCGCTGCTCGAGGCCGACGTCAACTTCAAGGTCGTCAAGCAGTTCACCTCGCAGGTCAAGGAGCGCTGCCTGGGCGCCGGCGTCCTCGACGCGCTCAACCCGGGCCAGCAGGTCGTCAAGATCGTCGACGAGGAGCTCGCCGCGCTGATGGGCGGCGCCGGCCGCGACCTCGCCTTCGCCTCGTCCGGGACCACCGTGATCCTGATGGCCGGGCTGCAGGGCTCGGGCAAGACGACCGCCTGCGCCAAGCTCGCGAAGCTGCTCGGCGACGACGGCAAGAAGGTCGGCGCTCGCCGCCTGCGACACGCAGCGCCCGGCGGCGGTCGAGCAGCTGGTGACGATGGGCAAGCGCTGCGGCGCGACCGTCTTCGAGCAGGGCACCGAGCGCAGCCCCGTCGACATCGCCGAGTGGGCGCTGGGCCAGGCGCGGGCGCAGAGCCTCGACGTGCTGATCGTCGACACCGCCGGGCGGCTGCACGTCGACGACGAGCTGATGGACGAGCTCGCGGCGATCCGCAAGCGGACCAAGCCGCACGACATCCTGCTCGTGCTCGACGCGATGACCGGCCAGGACGCGGTCAACGTCGCCGAGAGCTTCGCCGAGACGCGTCGACTTCGACGGCGTCATCCTGACCAAGCTCGACGGCGACGCCCGCGGCGGCGCGGCGCTCTCGGTCGGCCGTCACCGGCAAGCCGATCATGTACGCATCGACCGGGGAGCGCATCGAGCAGCTCGAGCGCTTCCACCCCGAGCGCATGGCGAGCCGGATCCTCGGCATGGGCGACATGCTCTCGCTGATCGAGAAGGCCGAGGAGGTCTCCGACGCCGATCAGGCGGCCGAGCTCGAGCGCAAGATCCGCAAGCAGCAGTTCACGCTCGAGGACTTCCTCGTGCAGATGAAGCAGGTGCGCAAGATGGGCCCGCTGCAGAACGTGCTCGGGCTGATGCCCGGCATGGGCAAGGCGATGAAGCAGATTCGCCAGGTCGACATGGACGAGCGCGAGCTCGACCGCGTCGAGGCGATCATCCTCTCGATGACCCCGGCCGAGCGCGCGAACCCGTCGCTGATCGACGGCTCGCGGCGCAAGCGCATCGCGCAGGGCTCGGGGACGACCGTCCAGGCCGTGAACCAGCTCGTCAAGCAGTTCGGCCAGATGCGCAAGATGATGTCCCAGCTCGCCAAGGGCAAGATGCCCGACCCGGCGCAGCTGATGAAGGGCATGCGTTAGCGGGTCACCCGCTAACCTCCTGCGCCGCTGATGGTACGAATTCGATTGAGAAGGGTGGGTTCGCGAAAGAACCCGATCTGGCGCATCGTCGTCGCCGATCGCCGCTCGCCGCGCGACGGCCGCACGATCGAGACGATCGGCCACTACAACCCGCAGACCGAGCCCTCGGTCATCGTGATCGACGAGCAGCGCGCTCAGCACTGGCTCGATCACGGCGCCAAGCCCACCGCCACGGTGGCGACGCTGCTTCGCACCAAGGGCATCCAGACCGCCGGCTCCTAGCCGCCATGCGCGACCTGGTCGAGTACCTGGTTCGGGCCCTCGTCGACGATCCCGATGCCGTCCGCGTCGACGAGATCGAAGCCGACGGCGCCACCGTGCTCGAGGTCCACGTCGGCGACGGCGACCTCGGCCGGGTGATCGGCCGCGAAGGTCGCGTCGCCAACGCGATCCGCACCGTCGCCAAGGCCGCGGCCACCGCCCAGGACGGCGGCCGGGTCATGGTCGAGATCGTCGAGGACGATGCGAATTGACGTCTTCACCCTGTTTCCGGAGTGGTTCGAGTGGTTCGCGGATCAGCGCCACGTGCGCAACGCCGTCGGGCTCGGCAGCGAGCTGCGCTTCTTCAACTACCGCGACACGACGCCGCTGACCGGCGGTCAGGTCGACGACTCGCCCTACGGAGGCGGCGCCGGCATGGTCCTGCGCGTCGACGTCGTCGATGCCGCCCTGCGCGCTGCCTACGGCGACGACGACGCCGAACCGGCCGCGCGTCCGCGCGTGCTCCTGCTCGCCGCCGTCGGGGCGCCAGCTCGACGACGCGCTCGCCGGCGAGCTCGCCGCAGAAGCCGCATCTGGCCCTGCTCTGCGGTCGCTACGAGGGCGTCGACGAGCGCGTGCGCGACAAGCTCGCCGACGACGCGATCTCGATCGGCCCGTACGTGCTCAGCGGCGGCGAGCTGGCGGCGATGGTGGTCGCCGACGCGGTCTTGCGCAAGCTGCCCGGAGCGCTCGGACATGCCGACAGCGCGCTCGAGGAGTCGTTCTCCGAGGCCCTGGGCGGCGCGCCCGAGTACCCGCACTACACCCGCCCGGCGAGCTACCGGGGCTGGGAGGTGCCCGAGATCCTGCTCTCCGGCGACCACGAGCGGGTTCGCGAGTGGCGCCATCAGCGCAGCAGCGAGCGCGCAGAGCGACCGAGACCGACTTAGGACCCGCTTAGCGGGGAGTTGTCTACTATCTGGCGCCTGCGGGCTCCGCCGACGTCGGCGCGGCGCCCGCCTTTTCTGCGCCTGCAACCAGCCAAGGAAGCGGACCATCATGAGCACGATCATCGAGAGCATCGAGCAGCGCCAGCTGAAGCAGGTGCCGCGGTTTGCGGCCGGCGACCGCGTCCGCGTGCATTTCGAGGTGATCGAGGGCACGCGGCGCCGAACACAGGTCTTCGAGGGCATCGTCATCGCCCGCCAGGGCAGCGGCGCACGTGAGACCTTCACCGTGCGAAAGCAGTCGTTCGGCGTCGGCGTCGAACGAACCTTCCCGGTCCACTCGCCGAAGATCGAGCGGCTCGAGGTCGTCGCCCGCGGCGCCGTACGCCGAGCCAAGCTCTACTACCTGCGCGGCCGTGTCGGCAAGCGCGCGCGGGTCGCCGAGCGCCGCTGGGGGATCGAGGACGATCTCGTCCTCGCCGAGGCCGAGGAGCCGGCGCCGATCGACTCCGAGGGCGTCGAGCCAGGAGGAGGTCGCGCCGATGCCGCCCGCCGAGGGTGAGGAAGGCGAGCCGGAGCCCGGCGAGGAGGGCAGGCAGCCGCGAGCAGCAGACGCCGAGCAGCGGCCGAGCAGACGAGCGAGGCGACCAGGAGCCGAGGCGAGAGGCTGGGGATCGCGATCCGAGGCGGGGATTCCGAGGAAGAGAAAGCCTGATCCCGAAGCCGACAACGGGCAGGGGAGCAGCGCTCGAGCTCGTTCTCATCGTCGCTCTGGCGATCGGCCTCGCGCTCGGGATCCAGGCCTTCGTCGTCAAGCCGTACCAGATTCCCTCGCCGTCGATGGTGCCGACGCTCGAAGAGGGCCAGCGGATCCTCGTCAACCGCTTCTCCTACCGCCTCGGCGCCGATCCCAGCGTCGGTGACGTGATCGTCTTTCATCCGCCGGTCGGGGCCGAGCGCGGAAACCAGTGCGGCGCCCCGGAGGCCGAGCGTCGAGCAGGGCCAGCCCTGCCCCGAGCCGACGCCCGAGATGGCCGAGACGAACTTCGTCAAGCGCGTCGTCGCCGTCGGTGGCGACCGCCTGCGGATCGTCAAGGGCATTCCGATCGTCGACGGCGAGCCGGTGGAGGGCGACTGGGAAATTCGCCCATGTCGCGGAATCGGCGGCTGCGATTTCGAGACCGAGATCACGATTCCACCCGATCACTACTTCATGATGGGCGACAACCGTGGAGCCAGCGACGACAGCCGCTACTGGGGTCCCATCCCCCGAGACTGGGTCATCGGCAAGGCCTTCTTCACCTACTGGCCGCCGAACCGCATCGGCATCCTCTGAGTCGAAGCCGAAGCGAAACGCCTCCAAGGCCGTCGCCCGCCGCCGGCGCCGGGCCGCGAAGCTGTTCAAGTTCGACCGTGAGCTCGGAGTTCGCTTCGTCGCCGGTGCCGACGAGGCCGGCCGTGGCTCGCTCGCGGGGCCGCTCGTCGCCGCCGGGGTGCTGATCGACTACGAGCGCCTGTCGATGCGCGACCGCCGCGCGCTCGGCGACCTCGACGATTCCAAGCAGCGAACGGCCGAGCAACGCGAGGCGATGTACCCGATCGTGATCAGGGCGGCCGCGCGCGTGGCGGTGACGGTGCGCTGCGTGCGCGGGATCGACTCCCGCGGCCTGCACGTCACCAACCTCTCGGCCCTGGCGCGAAGCCTGGAGCGCGTCGCGGTTCCGGGAGCCGTCTGCCTCACCGACGGCTTTCGCGTGCCCGAATGCGAGGTCGAGCATCGCGCGGTGATCGACGGCGACGCGCGCAGCGCCGCAATCGCGGCCGCTTCGGTGATCGCGAAGGTGACGCGCGACCGCTTCATGCACCGCATCGCCGACCAGTATCCGCGTTACAACTTCGAGGGCAACGTCGGCTACTCGACGCCCGACCATCGCGCGGCGATCGTCGAGCACGGCCCCTCGGACCTGCACCGGACCTCGTTCGCTTCGATCGCCTACAGCCAGCTGAAGCTCGGCTAGCAGCGGTCAGAACGCGGCTTCGAGGTGCTGGTACTCCGTCAGCTCGGCCGTCGTCGCCGAGGCGGAGGCCGATGACGTCGAAGCGCAGGTCGCGGTGGCGGGGGACGTCGTAGCCGCGCTCGCGTAGCCAGGCCGAGGCGAGCGCGCGGATCTTCGCCTGCTTGCGGGCGCCGACCGCCATCGCCGGGGTCTCCGGGCCGAGCGCCGAGCCGGCTCGGCGCGCCTTGACCTCGACGAAGACGAGCGCTCCCCGATCGAGTCCGATCAGGTCGATCTCGCCGCGCACGTCGCCGACGCGAACGTTGCGGGCGACGATCTGCCAGCCCCGGCCGCGCAGCCGCTCGGCGACGATCTCCTCGGCCTCCCGTCCCAGAGCTTGGCGCGCGACAGTCATCGCTCGAGCCTACGTCGGTCAGACGCGCGAGTGGGCGCGGTGAAGTCACGACTCTGAGGCGCCTTTGCCACATCTTGCGTGCCACCCGTGCTCGAACGCGACCTACGGTCGATGCGTGCACTCGACGGCGCGTACCTATTCGCTGATCGGCGTCGACGCGCGCGAGGTTCGCGTCGAGGCCGACGTTCGCGCCGGCCTGCCCTCGTTCACCGTCGTCGGCCTGCCCGACGTGGCGATTCGCGAGGCGCGCGAACGGGTGCGCTCGGCGATCGTCAACTCGGGGTTCAAGTTCCCGCAACAGCGGATCACGGCCAACCTCGCCCCGGCGGACCTGCGAAAGACCGGCCCCGGCTTCGACCTCGCGCTCGCGGCTGCGGTGCTCGACGCCTCAGGGCAGCTGCCACCAGGAGTGCTCGACGATTCGGCCTTGGTCGGCGAGCTCGCGCTCGACGGCAGCGTTCGTCCCGTCGCCGGCGTGCTGGCGATGGCCGAGGCGGCCGGCCGGACGTGCGCCGAGGCACTGGTCGTGCCGCGCGAGTGCGGCGGCGAGGCCGCGCTCGTCGACGGCCTGCGCGTGATCGCGATCGAGCGACTGTCACAGCTGGCCGACATCGGTGGCGACGACGAGCCCTCGCCGCCGTCGCCGCTGCCGCTCGAGGTCAACGGCGCCATCGGTGAGCTCCCGGACCTCGCCGATCTGCGCGGTCAGCCGACGCTCGCCTACGCGCTCGAGGTCGCGGCCGCCGGCGGTCACAGCCTGATCATGATCGGCCCGCCGGGGGCGGGCAAGTCGATGGCTGCGCGCAGGCTGCCGTCGCTGCTGCCACCGCTCGATGCCGCGGAGGCGGTCGAGGCGATCCGGGTCGCGAGCGCGTGCGGCCGGCCGCTGGAGCCGCTGGTCGGCGGGGCGCGCCCGTTTCGCGCGCCCCATCACACCGTTTCCGCCGCCGGCCTGCTCGGCGGCGGCTCGCCGCCGCGTCCGGGCGAGATCTCGCTCGCCCATCGGGGCGTGCTCTTTCTCGACGAGCTGCCCGAGTTTCGCCGCGACGTGCTCGAGGCCCTGCGCCAGCCGCTCGAGGATGGCCGGGTGGTGATCTCGCGCGCCCGCAGCTCGGTCGAGCTTCCGTGCCGGTTTCAGCTCGTCGCCGCGGCCAATCCATGTCCCTGCGGCCACGGGCCCGGCTCGCAGCTCTGCGAGTGCCCGGAGCCCTCGGTGCGCCGGTACTCGGCCAAGCTCACCGGCGCCCTGGCCGATCGCATCGACCTCTGCCTGCGATTGGGCCAGCCCAGCAGAGCGGCGCTCGGCGGCGCGCCCGGTCCTGCGTCGGCTTCGGTGCGCGAGCGTGTGCTCGCCGCGCGCGGACGTCAGCGAGCGCGCCTCGGCCGCGGTCGCATGAACGCGCAGATGACCTCCGAGGAGACCCGGGAGCGCAGCGAGCTGACGCCGCAGGCGTGGGCGCTGATCGGCGAGGAGAGGGCCGGCTCGACGCTCTCCGGCCGTGGTTTCGATCGGCGTGATCCGCGTCGCCCGGACGCTCGCCGATCTGGAGGCGAAGGAGGTCGTTTCGGCGGAGCAGATCGCCGCGGCGATGAGCCTGCGCGCCGAGAGCCAGATGAGCACGGCAACGGCACGCTGGTCGCTCGAGCCCGACGATGCGCGGCTATCCGCCGGGGCTCGCCGACCTCGAGCCGGCTGAGCGACCCGCGCTGCGCGGGTTGGGCCGCCGCGAGCTCGTGCGAGGCCTGCAGCCCGGACGACGCCGTGACGATCGTCGGCTCGCGACGGGCGACGAGCTACGGGCTGCGGGTCGCCGAGGACCTCGGCCGCGACCTCGCCTCGGCCGGCGTCGTCATCGTCAGCGGCATGGCGATCGGGATCGATGGCGCCGCCCACCGCGGTGCGCTCGCCGCCGGCGGCAAGCACGATCGCCGTGCTCGCCGGAGGAGCCGATGTCGTCTATCCGGGCCGCCACCGAGGCCTTCACCGCCGCATCGTCGAGTCCGGCGGCGCCGTCGTCTCGGAGCAGGCGTTCGGCGCGCAGCCGCGCAAGTACGACTTCCCGGCACGCAACCGGATCATGGCCGCGCTCTCGGCCGTGGTCGTCGTGGTCGAGGCCGCCGAGCCTTCGGGGACGCTGGTCACCGCCGATCGCGCTCGCGATCTCGGCCGCGATCTCGCCGCGATCCCCGGTCCGGTCGGTGTCCGCGCCTCGACCGGTACCAACTCCCTGCTCAAGGACGGCTGTCACCTCGTGCGCGACGCACAGGACGTGCTCGACCTGCTCGCCGGCGTCGGCGTCGTCACCCTGGTGCGCAGCGGGCCGGCGCTGACGCCGGAGCTCGACCGCGTGCTCGAGGCCGTCGAGGATGGCGCCGTGGCGCCGGACGAGCTCGCCCGGGCGACGGCGATCGACGGTCGCACCGCGGCGATTGCGCTGGCGCGGTTGCAGCTGCTGGGCTTCGTCGCCCGCGACGAGCTCGGGGGCTTCGTTCGCACCGGGCCTCGCTCGCGCGCCGCGACTAACCTCGAGCGATGACTTCCCATCCAGTTCCCGCCTGCTTGGCGATCGCCGGCTCGGACTCCGGCGGCGGCGCCGGAATTCAGGCCGATCTCAAGGCCTTCGCGCGCTGCGGCGTTCACGGCATGACCGCGATCACGGCGTTGACGGCCCAGAACACCGTCGGGGTCGAGATGGTGGTCACGGTGGCGCCGGAGATGATCGTCGCCCAGGTCGAGGCGGTCGTCTCCGACATCGGCGTCGACGCGATCAAGATCGGCATGCTGGCCGACGAGGCGACGATCGACGCGGTTGTCGAGGCGCTCGACCTCGTCGACGGGGTGCCGGTCGTCGTCGATCCGGTCATGGTCTCCGAATCCGGTGCGACGCTGCTCGAAGCCGAACGCGCGCGCGGCGCTGATCGAGCGAATCCTGCCGCGGGCGACCGTGGCGACTCCGAATCTGCCCGAGGCCCGCGCGCTCAGCGGGCTCGGTTCGGGTGCGACGCAAGCGCAGCTCGCCGAAGCCGTGCGGGCGCTCGGTCCCGACGCGGTCGTCGTCACCGGTGGGCACGCCGTCGACGGGCTCGGGGCCGACGTGCTCGCCGACGAGAACGGCACGATCCGGATCGAGGGCCCTCGCTATCCCGACGGCGCATCCCACGGCTCGGGCTGCACCCACTCCTCGGCGATGACGGCTTTCCTGGCTCGCGGGGCAGAGCTTGCCGACGCTGCGCGCTGGGCGCGCGAGATCGCCGCCGAGGCGGTCGGCAACGGACTGCGCGAGCTCGGCCGCGGGGCCGGGCCGGTCGACGTCTTCGGCCTTCGGGCGCAATCGCGCCGCAGCGATACGGTGGGAGGGTGAAGCTCGTACGGATGAAGCCCGGACACGGCGATGTCGTGCTCGCCGAGGGCGACCCCGAGCTCGCCGCCGACGAGGAGCGCCTGGTCGCCGAGTTTCGCCGCCAGCTCGACCGCGGCATGTGGGCCGCGGTGCCGGTCGCCGGCAACGCCGGCAAGCGCGAGGCCGTGGCGGTGCGCGAGTTCGCCGAGGTGCCGCGCGACGCCGAGCGCGTCGTCTTCTACCCACCCGCCGCGGGCGGCTGAGGATGGCGTCGGCGACGAGCCTCGATGCGCGCCGAGCGGCGCGCGCGCGAGCTCTTGCGCGCTGCGGTCGGGGAGGGTGAGTACCGCGCCTACGAGCGAGCTCGGCTACTTCAGCGTCGCCGGCCGCGGCGATCCCGGCAGCGGCTATGCCTATCTCGTCTATCCGCAGCGGCCGCTGGTCGCCTACGAGACCGCGACCGGCGCGCTGCTGAGCGAGTACTGCGTGCGCTTTCGCGACGACGGCGAGCGGCTGCCCGACGCCGACGACGTGCTCGCCAAGTGGCTCGCGCTTCACGGTCGCGAGCGCGAGCTGATCGCGACCGCCAACGTCGGCCGCCCTGGGCGCCAGGTCGACCCCGCGCACGCGCGTCGCGACATCGCGCGCCTGGGCAGCTGGCTCGAGCTGCGCGCGCCGGCAGCCGTGCCGGCTCACGCCGCGTGCTCCTAGACTCCACCGCGATGGCTTCCGACAACGGCCAGACGACGACCGCGCTGCCGCGCCCGCGCTCGGCCGCCGTCTTCGACGGTCCCGAGCGCTCCGCCGCGCGCGCCTACATGAAGGGCATCGGCTTCGACGACGACGCGCTTTCGAAGCCGACGATCGGCATCGCCAACACCTGGACCGAGGCGATGCCGTGCAACTTCCACCTCCGCGGGCTCGCCGAGCACATCAAGGACGGAGTGCGCAAGGCGGGCGGCACGCCGATGGAGTTCAACACGATCGCGATCTCGGACGGGATCACGATGGGCACGAAGGGGATGAAGACCTCGCTGGTCAGCCGCGAGGTGATCGCCGACTCGATCGAGCTCACCGCGCGCGGCTATCAGTTCGACGCGATCGTCGCGCTCTCTGCCTGCGACAAGACCATCCCCGGTTGCGTGATGGCGCTGGCGCGACTCGACATCCCCTCGGTGATGCTCTACGGCGGCTCGATCGCCCCGGGGCGCTTTCGCGGCGAGGACGTGACGATCGTCGACGTCTTCGAGGCGATCGGAGCGCACGCCGCCGGGAACATGTCCGACGAAGAGCTCGCCGAGCTCGAGGACGTCGCCAGCCCGGGGGCGGGGGCGTGCGGCGGTCAGTTCACGGCGAACACGATGGCCTGCGCCTTCGAGGCGCTGGGGATCTCGCCGGGCGGCTCGGCGATGGTGCCGGCCGAGGACGACGAGAAGAACACCGTCTCGGAGAAGATCGGCGAGCTCGTGATGCGCGTGCTCGCCGACGATCTGCGCCCGTCGAAGGTGATCACCCGCGAGTCGCTCGAGAACGCGATCGCCTGCGTCAGCGCCTCCGGCGGCTCGACCAACGGCGTCCTGCACCTGCTCGCGGTCGCGCGCGAGGCCGGCATCGAGCTCGCGATCGACGACTTCGAGCGGATCTCGAAGCAGACGCCGCTGCTCGCCGACCTCAAGCCCGCGGGGCGCTTCGTCGCCACCGACCTCTACCGCGCCGGCGGCGTGCCGCTGATCCTCAATCGACTCTCGGAGGCCGGCCTCCTGCATCGTGACCAGCTCACGGTCAGCGGTCGCACGATCGGCGAGGAGGCAGACGCCGCCGTCGAGCAAGACGGCCAGGAGGTGGTGCGACCGCTGTCGAACCCGCTCAAGCCCGAGGGTGGCCTGGCGATCCTGCGCGGAAACCTCGCGCCCGAGGGCGCGGTGGTCAAGCTCGCCGGCACCGAGCGCACGGGCCAGAGCGGCCCGGCGAGGGTCTTCGAGCGCGAGGAGGACTGCTTCGCCGCGCTCAAGGCGGGCGAGATCGTCGCCGGCGACATCGTCGTCATCCGCAACGAGGGACCGGCCGGCGGCCCCGGGATGCGCGAGATGCTTCAGGTGACGGCGGCGATCGTCGGCGAAGGCCTCGGCGAGGAGGTCGCGCTGCTCACCGACGGCCGCTTCTCCGGCGCGACCCGCGGGCTGATGGTCGGCCACGTCGCACCCGAGGCGGTCAAGGGCGGTCCGATCGCGGCGATTCGCGACGGCGACACGGTGACGATCGACATCGAGCGGCGCGTGCTCGAGGTCGACCTCTCCGACGACGAGATCGCCGCGCGCGTCGCCGCCTACGTCTCCCCCGAGCCCGAGTATCCGACCGGAGTGCTCGCCAAGTACGCAAAGACGGTTTCGAGCGCGTCGCAGGGCGCGATCACCGTCTGACCCCGCCCGCGATGGCGACCCGGACGCGCCCCCACCTGCCGCGGATCACCGCGGCGAGGCGCGAGAGCGAGCAGGTGAGCCCGCTCGAGCTCTTCTTCGACCTCGTCTTCGTGCTCGCGCTGACCCAGTGCACGCAGCTGATGTCCGACCACCCGACCTGGACCGGGCTCGCGCAGGGCGTGCTGATCCTCGGGCTGGTCTGGTGGTCGTGGGTCGGCTACGCGTGGCTGACCAGCGTCGTCGATCCGGAGGAGGACGCGGTTCGGATCGCGATCTTCGTCGCCATGGCCGGGCTGCTGCTGGTGGCCCTGTGCGTGCCCGGTGCGTTCGGCGACCTCGGGGTGGCGTTCGCGCTCTCCTACGCGGTCGTCCGCGTCGCCCACATCTGGTTGTTCTTGATCGCCAGCCGCGACGAGCCCAGCCTGCGACGGTCGATCTGGGGATTCGTCGGCAGCACCGCGATCGGCGTCGCGCTGCTGATCGTGGGCGCCACCCTCGAGGGCACCGCGCAGTGGCTGATCTGGGCGCTGGCACTGGCGCTCGACATGGGCGGGCCATACCTGTTCGGAGCGGAGGGCTGGAAGCTGGTCCCTGGACACTTCGCCGAGCGCCACGGGCTGATCGTGATCATCGCGCTGGGAGAGTCGATCGTCGCCATCGGCGTCGGGGTGGGGGAGACGCTCAGCTTCGGCCAGGGCGCCGCAGCCGTCGTCGGCATCGGGCTCGCGGCGGCGATGTGGTGGATGTACTTCGACGTCGTCGCCCTGGTCGCGGCGCGGCGGCTCGAGCGCGCGGCCGTCGGCCGCGAGCAGAACGAGATGGCGCGTGACTCCTACTCCTACCTGCACTTCCTCATGGTCGCCGGGATCGTCCTGGTCGCGCTCGGGGTGAAGAAGACGCTCGAGCACGTCGACGATCCACTGAAGCTGGTGCCGGCCGTCGCCCTGCTCGGCGGCCTGGCCCTCTACCTGCTCGGTCACGTCGCCTTCCGCTACCGCCACATCCACACCGTCAACGTCCGCGCACGGTGCTCGCGCTGCTGCTCGTGGCCGCGGTGCCGCTGGCGATCGAGACCTCGGCGCTGGCGACGCTGAGCGCGGTCACGGTGGCGACCTGGGCCCTGATCGTGTTCGAGACGCGCCGCTACGGCGACGCGCGCCACCAGGTCCGCCACGGCGACTACGCCGACGCCGGCGACAGCTAGCGCCGGCGGCTCAGGCCTCGGCGAGGAACCCCTCGAGCAGCCGGTTGAAGCGCACCGGCCGCTCGGCCATCGGCACATGGCCGCATTGGTCGAAGACGACGAGCTCCGCGTTGCTCAATCGCTGCTCGTACTCGAGCGCGTCGCGCGGCGGGACGACGCGGTCCTGGCGACCCCAGACGATCAGCGTCGGCACCTCGACCTCCTCGAGTCGGTGAAGGAAGTCATAGCCCGCGAGCTCGGTCAGCGCCTCGACGAACGATTCGCCGCGCATCCCGCCTTCGAAGAACTCCGAGATCAACTCCGGACGCAGGCTGTTGGGATCGTCGAAGAGGCCCGAGAACGCGATCGTCCGCGCCCGGCTGCGCCGAAGCGCGCGCGTCTGCGCCTTCAAGGCGACGGGAGTTCCGGCAGCCATCATCCTGGCGACGACCGCGACGGGCCGCTTTCGCAGCCGTGCGCTCGACACCCCGGCGGCGGAGACGAGGACCAGCTTCTCGAATCGCCCGGGTTGCCGAATCGCCGCCTCGGCGGCGACGAAGCCGCCCAGCGAGTTGCCGACGACGGCGCAATCGTCGACGCCGAGGGCGTCGCAGAAATCGAGCAGGAGGCGGCCGTAGTTGGGCACCGAGACCTCCCAATCGGGAGCCGGGGAGTCGCCGAAGCCGGGAAGGTCGAGCGCGATCACACGATGGCGCTGAGCGAAGTCGGGGATGTTCTCGAGCCAGTTCTGCCAGCAGCCCGAGAGCCCGTGGACGAAGACGAGCGCCAGCGGGTGCTGCGCCGCCTCCGGTGCCGGCCCGATCTCGACGAAGTTGACCTCGGCTGCTCCAGCTCGACGTCGACTGGTTTCTGCGGTGCTCGGCCCAGTTGATCGTGAGCCACTCGGGCTCCGGATTGCCGTAGGGATCGGGTCCGTCGGCGGGCGTGGGATCGGACGGCTCGGACGGCTCACGCGTAGCCCATGCGCTCGAGGATCGGGATCTCGTGGATCTGCGGCGGTTGCAGGTGATTCCAGAGGATGCCGCGGGGCCTGGCGTAGTCGCGCTCGACCTCGATCACGGCGCGCGGGGTCGCGACCAGGTCGACCGGAAGATCGTGGTCGGTCATCATCAGGTTCTCGCGCACGATCTGCAGCGGATGGCAGGTGGTGACGACCACCGTGTGGCTGTCGATCTTGCCCGCCTCGATCAGCAGGCCGTACTCGATGTCGGAGAAGCCGCCGCCCTTGCCGACCCTGGCGCCCTTGAGGTTCGCCGCCACGGTGCCGCAGAGGACGATGTCGATCTCGGGCAGCTCGTCGTCGGCGACGACGCGGCCGTGCTTGAGCGCGCCCTTGATCGTCGCCGCCTCGCGCACCTGCTCGGCGTTCAGCTTGCGTGGATCGAGCAGCCTGAACGGGTGCTGGTCGCGAAGCCGGGGGACCGCCATGACCAGGGTCTTGCCCTCCTCCAGGGCGCGGCGGCGGGCGTGCGTCTGGGGCGAGTCCGGGTTGGCCTTGATCGTCCGGGCGCGTTTCCAGGTGCGATGCCCGGCCAGCTTCTCGGCCGCGAGCTTGGCGCCGGCGAAGTTCGGGATCCTGCCCTCGGCGCCCGGAAACCGCGAGACACCCTCACGGTCCATCGCCTGCCACACCGCTCGCCTCACCTGATCCTTCGAGCGCTCCACTGCGCCCGGATACTATGGCTCGTTCGATCTGATGGCCGACCGAACTTCCCTCTCCCGCCGCGACGAGCCAGTCTCCGACGAAATCGAGGCTGCGAGCTCGTCCGACCTGCTCCCCGAACGCCGCCCGGCCGAGGAGATGCGCGATCTGCTGCCGGCGATCGAGCCCGAGCGCCGTCTCAACGACTGGGGTCGCTCCGAGCGCATCGAGGGCCTCATGGACCAGACCCTGTACGAGTTCTTCTACCGCTACTGGTTTCGCGTCGAGGTCGAGGGCATCGAGAACGTGCCGGCGCGAGGAGGAGCGCTGCTGGTCTCCAACCACTCGGGTGCGCTGCCTCCCGACGCGGCGATGATCGCCAAGGCGATCAACGAGGAGCATGCGAGCCCTCGGCCGCTCTATCTCACGGTCGAGCACTTCTTCAAGGGCTATCCGGGCTTCTCGATGCTGATCCCGAAGATCGGCGGTGTCGCCGCGCACCCGGCGAACGTGCACCGGCTGCTGTTCGACGAGCGCCAGCTGGTGCTGGTCTTTCCCGAGGGCCGCAAGGGCACCGAGAAGCTCTACAAGGATCGCTACCGGCTGCGTCGCTTCGGTCGCGGCGGCTTCGTCGAGGCGGCGATGCGCGCCGAGGCGAAGCTGGTTCCGATCTGCGTCGTCGGCGCGGAGGAGGCGGCGCCGATCTTCGCCCATGTCTCAGCGCTGCAGAAGCTCACCGGGCTGATCTACTTCCCGATCACGCCGACGTTTCCCTGGGCTGGGCCGCTGGGCATGCTCGGGTACCTGCCGGCGAAGTTCAAGATCCGCTTCCTCGAGCCGATCGACACGGTCGAGCTCGGCGGCGCAGAGGCGGTTCACGACAAGGCCCTGGTCCAGACCGTCTCGCAGGAGATCAGAGCCCGGATCCAGGAGAACCTGCACGAGATGGTGGCGAAGAGCAAGTCCGTGTGGTTCGGATGAGCGAGTGCTCGTCACCGGACTCGCCACCTACTGGGGCGCCCGCCTGGCGCAGGCGCTGGAGGGCTTCGAGCAGATCGAGACGATCATCGGCGTCGACTCACGCGAGCCGACGCGCGAGCTCGAGCGCACCGAGTTCGTCAAGGTCTCCAACCAGCACTCGCTGATCCAGCGGATCGTCCGCGCGGCCGAGATCGACACCGTCATCGACACGCGCCTGATCGTCAACTCGCTGGCGGCGCCGACGCGCGAGACGCACGAGAACAACGTCATCGGGACGATGAACATCCTTGCCGCCTGCACCGGGTCGGACTCGCCGGTGCGCAAGTTCGTGTTCAAGAGCTCGACCCAGTTCTACGGCTCCGAGCAGGACGATCCCGCCTTCTTCACCGAGCGCATGGGCCGCCCGCACCGCCCCGGCACGCTGCTCGAGCGCGACATCCTCGAGGCCGAGCAGGCCGTCGCCGACTTCGCCGACAAGCGCCCGGAGGTCACCGTCACCACCCTGCGCTGCGCCAACGTCCTCGGGCCCGACGTCGACACCAGCTTCACCCGCATGTTCTCGCTGCCGCTGGTGCCGATGGTGCTCGGCTTCGACCCACGGCTTCAGTTCATTCACGAGGACGACATCGTCCATGCGCTCGAGCACGCGGCGATCAACGAGATCCCGGGCACCTTCAACGTCGCGGCCGACGGGGTCCTGGCGCTGTCGGAGGCGATCTCGCTGGTCGGAAAGCGAGCCGCTGCCGGTGCTGCCCCCGTTCGGCAGTGGCCTGCTGGTTGGCCCGCTGCGCCGGCTCGGCTTTCGCATTCCCGACGAGCTCGCGAACCTGATGCGCTTCGGGCGCGGAGTCGACAACCGCCTGTACAAGGCGACCGGCTTCGAGTACGGCTTCACCTCGCGCGAGGCCGTCGCCCGCCTCGGCGAGCACCTCAGGCTGCTGCCGGTTTTGCGCGGACGCGAAGACGGGTATCACTACGAGCGTGAGGTCGAGGAGTTCCTGCGCTGGAGCCCTCACGTGAGACGCGAGGGCGCTCCCGCAGATCGCGAGCCGCTGGGTTTCTGAATCTGAAACCCCTGCAAGCGGCGCAGATCTGAACTGCCGATTGCAACGTAGATGAAGTCAGGCGGTATGCAATAAGTCGCTCCCTACACTGATTGAGCTCGTGGCCAAGAAGATCCAGATAGTCGTCGTTTTTCTCGTCGCAGTGATGCTCCTGGGCGCTGTCGGCGCCTATGCATGGGACTCCTCGCGCTCCGACGAGATCGCCGAAGGGGTGACGATCGGCGGCGTCGACGTCGGCGGGATGACCGCCGACGAGGCCGGCGAGATCGTCGACAAGAAGCTGGTCGCGCCGCTTCGCGATCACGTCGTGGTCAAGTACGACGGCGTCAAGTACCAGCTTTCGCCCGAAGCAGCTCAAGGTCTCCTCCGACGTCGACGGAATGGTCGACCGCGCCCTCGCAGAGAGCCAGGAAGGCGGCCTGCCGACCCGCGTCTGGCGGTACGCGACCGGTGGCGAGGTCGATGTCGCGATCTCACCGCAGATCACCTACTCCGACAACGCTCTGGACGAGTTCATCGCCAAGGTCTCCGCCGACGTCAACACCGACGCCGTCGATGCCTCGATCGAGCCCAGCGCCGGCGACCTGGCCTCCGTCCAAGGCCACGAGGGCCGTGTCGTCGACGAATCCAAGCTTCGTTCGCGCCTCGAGGCCGCGGTGCAGAGCCCGCACAGCCGCAGCGCGGCGCTTCCGGTCGAGATCGTCGAGCCCGAGGTGACGACCGCCGAGCTCGCCGAGCGCTATCCGACCTACCTCACGGTCAACCGCTCGAGCTTCGAGCTGACGCTGTGGAAGAACCTCGAGCCGGCCAAGACCTACACGGTCGCGATCGGCGCCGAAGGCTTCAGCACCCCCGAAGGCCTCTACAACATCGAGAACAAGGCGGTCGATCCGGTCTGGAACGTGCCCAACTCCGACTGGGCCGGCGACCTCGCCGGCACGGTCGTCCCCGGTGGGGTGCCCGAGAATCCGCTCAGGGAGCGCTGGATGGGGATCTACGCCGGCGCCGGCATCCACGGCACCGACGACGTCGGCTCGCTCGGCTCGGCCGCCTCGCACGGCTGCATCCGGATGTCGGTCCCAGACGTGATCGAGCTCTACGACCAGGTCCCGGTGGGAACCCCGATCTACATCGGCTGATTCGCCCCCTCAGGGCAGGCGAAGACCGGCTGATGGCGAACCCAGACCCGTGAGTGAGCGACGTGTCGTAGCAGCGATTGCCCGAGAGGAGCTCGAAGTGAGCGCCGCCTGGGAAGCCGCGCTGAACTCCTACGCGCGAGAGCTTCGCACTCGCGGATCGTCTGCGGAAACGCTTCGGGCCTACGGTCGCGATCTGATCGAGCTCGCGGCGTGGGCTTCGGAACGCGGTCGCGAGCCCGGGCGAGCTCGCCTATCGCGACCTTCGCTCCTATGCCGCGGTGCTGTCCGAGCGACGTCTGGCCAAGTCGAGCGTCGCCCGCAAGCTGACCGCGACTCGCGCCTTTCACCAGCACCTCGTGGCGACCGGCGTGATCACGGCGAATCCAGCCGATCTCCTGTCGACGCCCAAGCGCGATTCGCATCTGCCGCGCGTGCTCGGGCGCGACGAGGTGGCAAAGCTCTCGGACCGGATCCCCGCGAGAACGCCGCTGGAGGTTCGCGATCGAGCGCTGTTCGAGCTCGCCTACTCGTCCGGCCTGCGCGCCGAGGAGATCGTCTCGGCTGACCTCGATGACATCGACTTCGACGCCGAGACGATCCGCGTCACCGGCAAGGGCCGCAAGACGCGGCTGATGCCGGTGGGCGAGCCCGCGCAGCGCGCCCTGCGCCGCTACCTCGAAACCGGCGCGACACGCGCTCTGCCCTCCCGGGCCCCGAAAAGGCCCTGTTCCTCTCGCGCCGCGGGCGCCGCCTCTCGCCTTCCGACGTGCGCCGGCGGCTGGAGAAATGGGTGCGCGAGGCCGCGGTGAGCGGGCGGATCTCGCCGCACACCTTGCGCCACTCCTTCGCCACCCACCTGCTCGAGGGCGGCGCTGACCTGCGCTCGATCCAGGAGTTACTGGGACACTCGAGCGTGTCGACGACGCAGGTGTACACCCGAGTCGAGCCCTCCCGGCTGCAAAGCGAATACGCAAAGGCACACCCGCGCGCCTAGGCGCGCGCCGATAACGTCCCCAAGGAAGCGAGATGGAAACGAACGTCAAAGCGGTCGAGCTGCGTGAGCTGTGGCGTCGTTACAAGCTCGAAGGCGACGAGAAAGCGCGCGAGCGACTCGTCGTCGCCTACTCGCCTCTGGTCAAGTTCATCGCCGGTCGCATGGCCTCGGGTCTGCCGTCTCACGTCGAGGAATCCGACCTGATCTCCTACGGCCTGCTGGGCTTGATCGGTGCGATCGAGCGCTTCGACATGGAGCGCGAGATCAAGTTCGAGACCTTCGCCGTCGCCCGAGTCAAGGGTGCGATCATCGACGAGCTGCGCTCGCTCGACTGGGTCCCGCGTTCGGTTCGGGCCCGCGCCCGCGAGGTCGAGCGCGCCCACCACGCGCTCGAAGGCGACCTCGGCCGCTCACCGACCGACGAGGAGATGGCCGACAAGCTCGAGCTCACCGTGGACGAGTTTCAGGACGTCCTGCTTCAGATCGCCAACTCATCGGTGCTGGCGCTCGACGATCTCTGGACCTTCGCCGATCCCGAGGGCGGGAGCCAGATCTCGATCCTCGACACGATTCAGGATCCAGGCGCCGTCGATCCCGAGTCCGAGGCGCACGCCTCCGAGCTCAAGGATCGTCTTGCCGATGCGATCGAGGGCTTGCCGGAGCGCGAGCGCCTGGTGATCGCCCTCTACTACTACGAGAACCTGACACTGCGCGAGATCGGCGAGGTCCTCGGCGTGACCGAGTCGCGCGTCTCGCAGCTTCACACGAAAGCGGTGATCGGTCTGCGCTCGCGCTTCGTCTTATACGGGTTCCTCAATGCCGCACAAGGCTCCCGACCGCATCCGAAACGTTGCGCTTGTAGGTCACCGGGGCAGCGGCAAGACGAGCCTCGCCGAGGCGATCCTGTTCGAGTCCGGGGTCGTCAACCGCCTCGGGCGCGTCGAGGACGGGACCACCGTCTGCGACTTCGAGCCCGACGAGCAGTCGCGGGGGATGTCGATCGGCGCAGCCGTGACCTCGTTCGAGCACCACGGGCGCAAGGTCAACATGCTCGACACCCCGGGCGAGCCCAGCTTCGTCGCCGACACCCTCGCCGCGCTGCGCGTCGTCGACTCCGCCGTCTTCGTCATCAACGCGATCATGGGCGTCGAGGTCCACACCGAGCGGCTCTGGCGACGCGCCGCCGAGGAGGGCCTGTCACGCCTGGTGTTCGTCAACATGCTCGACCGCGAGCGCGCCGATTTCTTTCGCTGTCTCGAGTCGCTCAAGGCGGCCTTCGGCGTCCACGTCGTCGCGACCGAGATCCCGATCGGCTCCGAGCACGAGATCCGCGGCGTCGTCGACCTGATCGACATGACCGCGTTCGAGTACGAGGGCGAGGGCCGTGGCAGCGCGAAGCAGATAGAGATTCCCGACGAGCTGCGCGCGCAGGCCGAGGAGTACCGCGAGAAGCTGATGGACGAGGTCGCCGAGAACTCCGACGAGCTCATGGAGCGCTATCTCGAGGGCGAGGAGATCTCGCACGCCGAGCTCGTCACGGCGCTGAAGAAGGGCGTCAACGAGGGACACCTGTTCCCGGTCACATGCGGCGTCGCGACTCGCAACCTGGGCACCAACCGCCTGCTCGAGGCGCTGGTCGAGGACCTGCCCTCGCCGGCGATGCACGGCGGCGCCAAGGCGCTCGACGCCGAGGATCACGCCGAGGAGATCGCGCCCGGACGAGGACGGCGACCTGCTCGCCTACGTGTTCAAGACGACCGCCGATCCATACACGGGACGGATCAACCTGATCCGCGTCTACTCCGGCGTCCTTGCCTCCGACTCGCACGTGCACAACGTCTCCAAGCGCGAGAAGGAGCGCATCGGCCAGCTCGCGGCGCCCGAGGGCAAGGAGATGACGCCGATCGACGAGCTCGGGCCGGGCGACATCGGCGCCGTCGCGAAGCTGCGCGAGACGACGGCGGGCGACGTCCTCGCCTCGGGCGACGACCAAGGTGCACTTCGCGCCGCTCGACCTGCCGGCGCCGGTGATGGCGTTCGCCTACGAGGCGAAGACGACCAACGACGAGGACAAGGCCGCGAACGCGATCCGGCGCCTGACCGAGGAGGACCCGACGCTCGACGTGCATCGCGACCCGCAGACGGGCGAGCAGATCATCGCCGGGCTGAGCCAGATCCACGTCGAGGTGATCGTCGACCGGATGAAGGAGCGCTTCGGCGCCGAGATCGTGCTGCATCCGCCGCAGGTGCCCTACATCGAGACGATCCGCCACGCCGCCAAGGCGCACGGGCGCTACAAGAAGCAGACCGGCGGGCGCGGGCAGTTCGGCGACTGCCACATCGAGATCGAGCCGAACGAGGCCGGGCGAGGGCTTCGAGTTCGTCAACGCGATCAAGGGCGGCGTGATTCCCGGCGGCTTCATCCCCGCGGTCGAGAAGGGGATCGTCGAGGCGATGGCCAACGGCGTCCTCGCCGGGCTATCCGATGAAGGACGTCAAGGTGCGCCTGTTCGACGGCCAGCACCACAACGTCGACTCCTCCGAGATGGCGTTCAAGATCGCCGGCTCGATGGCGTTCAAGCAGGCGGTCGCCGAGGCCGACGCGTTCCTGCTCGAGCCGATCATGCGGATGACGATCGCCGTCCCCGAGGACGCCGTCGGCGACGTCATCGGCGATCTCAACTCGCGCCGGGGCCACCCGCTCGGAATGGAGCCGAAGGGCTCGGCGACCGAGATCAAGGCCGAGGTGCCGATGGCGGAGGTGCTCGACTACGCGCCCGACCTGCGCGCGATCACCGGCGGCCGAGGCGACTTCACGATGGAGTTCATGCGCTACGAGGAGATCCCCGGGCACATCGCCCAGAAGGTGATCGCCGCGGCCACCGCGACCGATGAAGCCGGCGTCGGCGCCTAGGCGCCGCGCAGCGCTGTCGAATGCCTGAGCGGGTCGTGGTCAACGTCGACGGTGGGGCGCGCAGCAATCCGGGCCCGGCGGCCGTCGGCGTCGTCGTCGCCACGCCCGAGGGCGAGGTGATCGAGGCGGTGGGGGAGACGATCGGCAGCGCCACCAACAACGTCGCCGAGTACCGCGCGCTGCTGCGGGGTATCGCGCTCGCCAAGCAGCACGGGGCGCGGCGAGGCCGAGTTCGTCGGCGATTCGGAGCTCGTCGTGAAGCAGGTCCGCGGCGAGTACAAGGTCAAGGACGCGACCCTGAAGCGAGCTGTTCACCGAGGTCAGCGGGCGAGCTCGCCGGCTTCGAGCGCTGGTCGATCAGCCACGTGCGCCGCGAGCGCAACGCGGCCGCCGACGCCCTCGTCAACGAGGCGCTCGACGCCGGCCGCTCGCCGAGCGGCAGCTGACGACGACTATCAGCCGCTAGCTGCCGTTCGGCGCAGCGGGGAAGGCCTCGTCGAAGCAGGGGAGGCCGTCGTCGGGGATCGGCTCCCAGACGGCGGCGTTGGCGACATACTGGCGGCCCTGCATGCGGATGCCGGGATCGCCGTCGATCGCGCCCATGCGCACCAGCGAGATCTCGTCGCTGCCGGGCGCCTCGCCGAACAGCGCCGAGCCGCAGGCGCTGCAGAAGACCTTCGCGAATCCGTCCGGCGGCGCCCAGCGCGCAAGCAGCTCCTCGCCGGCGACGACGCGGACCGAGCCGGGCGCGACGCGGGCCGTCGCCGAGGAGCCGCCGCCCGTGCGCCGCTGGCAGCGGGTGCAGTGGCAGTAGCCGGCGGCCACGAGCGGCGCGTCGATCTCGAACTGCACGCCGCCGCAGCCGCAGTGGCCGGTGAGTGCCGGGGACGAGGACATGCGGGGAGCCTACGCGCTCGCCGCGGTATGGGGCTGGCTACTCGGTTGCGGCCTGCGCCAGGTTGACCCGGCCGAAGCCGAAGCTCGGGTCGCGGCCGGCGGCGCCGAGGTCGTCGACCGCGCCGTCGAGCTTGGCGACGATCGCTGCGGCGGTGGCGCTCGGGATAGCGGCCTCGGATCACCGCCGCGACGCCGGCGACGTGCGGGGTCGCCATCGAGGTGCCCGAGATCGTGTTGTAGGCGCCGTCGTTCCAGGTCGAGGTGATGTCGACGCCCGGGCGCCGCGATCTCGACGTCGGAGTTGGCGTTCGAGAAGCTCGCTCGCGCGGTCGCGATCGTCGGTTGCCGCGACCGAGACCACGTTCGGATAGGCGGCCGGGTAGTTGAGCGTCGCGTCGCCGTCGTTGCCGGCCGCGGCGATCAGCACGCTGCCGTTGGCGGCGCCGCCCTTCCAGGCGTAGTCGACCGCGTTCTTGCAGCGTCGTCGAGTTGCCGCCGCCGAGGCTCATCGAGATCACCTTGGCGCCCTTGTCGTGCGCCCAGGTGATGCAGTTGGCGACGTCGGCGGTCGAGCCGGTGCCGAGCGGGCCGCCGAGCGCCTTGCAGATCGAGAGCGGCGAGTTGAAGGCGACGCCGGTGACGCCGACGCCGTTGTTGGCGTTGGCCGAGATCGTGCCGGCGACGTGGGTGCCGTGGCCGTTGTCGTCGGCGCAGCTGCCCTCCTGGATCGAGCCGGAGAAGATCGGCAGCACGCCCTGGGAGCGGGCGCAGTTGGCGACCTTGCCGCCGAGGTCCTGGTGCGAGGAGTGGATGCCGGTGTCGACGATGCCGACCTTGACGCCGCCGGTGGCGGGAAAGGCGCCGAGTCCGGCTGCGTCCCAGCCCTCGGGGGCGTCGATGTCGGCGTCGGCGGTGCCGCCGGTCTGGCCGGTGTTGTTGAGGCCGTAGAGCTCGCCGAACAGCGGGTCGTTCGGCACCGCCTGCGTGCTCAGGGTCAGGTTCGGCTCGGCGTAGGCGACGAGCGGCGAGCGCTCGAGCGCCGCGGCGACGGAGGCCGGATCGCCGCTCGACTTCGACGACCTTGGCGCCGAGGCGGCGGACTCGTCTGCGTGGTCGCGCCGACGCCGAGGGAGTCGCTCAGGGACGAGATCGCGGCAGCGTCGGCGGAGCCGCGGTACTTGACGATCACCGTGTCGGCGTCGTCGGCCGGCGCCGCGGCCGGCCGGCGCGGCGACGCACAGCGAAGCAATGAGCGCGAACAGTGCTGATACGACAGCGCGGTTGAGCAAAACGTCTCTCTTTCCTCGAAGCCTCTCGTGCGCGCGTCCCATGACGGGTTCTCGAGCGCGCCCTCGGTCTCCCTTGTTCGGTTCCCAACCGCGCGAATCTCAAACACCGGAGCGTTCACGATGCCGGCGCCGCGCCCGGGCGCGAGGCCACCCACCTATAATCGCCCGCTCGCGCGGCTGTAGCTCAGTTGGCTAGAGCGCCACCTTGCCAAGGTGGAGGTCGTGGGTTCGAATCCCATCAGCCGCTCTTTCTGGACCTCCATCAGATTGCGACAGGCGTGTCCGACCCGAGTCCTGTGCTCAAAAGATCAGCATGGGCTTCACGGGCGCATGATGCTATTGCTGGGGCATGGCGGGCAAGGCATCGAGCGGTTCGTCTGGGCGGTCGACACTCTGGAGGTCCGCCCGGCCGACCGCCTGCTCGAGGTCGGCTGCGGCCACGGCGTCGCGGTCTCCCTGGTCTGCGAGAGGCTGACGACGGGAACGATCACCGCGATCGACCGCTCGCCCAAGATGATCGAGATGGCCACGCGGAGGAACCGCGAGCACGTCGACGCGGGCCGGGCAGTGCTCGAGGCCATCGCGCTGGAGGACGCGGACCTCGGCGATCGTCGCTTCGACAAGGTGTTCGCCTTCAACGTCGCTCCGTTCTGGCTGCAGCCGGAGGCGGCGCTCGGCGCCGTCCGCGGGCACCTCGCCCGGGATGGGGCCGTCTACATCTTCTGGGACGCGCGCCACTCCGCGCCGGAGCGAGCCCGGGCACCTCGGTGAACGAGCTGGCCGACCGGCTACGCGAGGGCGGATTCTCCGTCGACAGGATGCTGGTCGAGGACCTGCGCCCGGTCCCTGCGGTCTGCGCGATCGGGCGGCCGCAGGGCGGATGAAAAGCTGCTTCCCATTGCAGAGAGCCGAATTCGGTGGCGGTCCCCGCTGGCCGTGACCGGGCTACTTCGGGCAGGTCTTGAACGCGTAGCGGTCGTCGAACACGGTCAGTGGGCCGATCTCCGTGGTCACCTCGAGCCAGTGCTTATCCGCCAGGGTCGGGAAGTCCGGATTCTCCGGGTGGAGCTTGTCGGGATCGAGCTTCAGCACGAACTTGGACTTAGAGCCCTTCGCAAGCGTCCGGGTCTGCCCGTCGCCGGCGGAGAAGACGGCGATCTTGGTCTTCGCGCCGCCCCCGGCGTTGATCCGCACGGTCACCTCCTCCGGTCGCGCCAGGCACTTGTTCGGGACGCCCTTCACGGTCGCAACGCGCGGCGCGACCCGCGCCTCCGCCGTGGCCTCGCTGTTCGACGGGTTGGGGTCGCTGGAGCCCGGGCCGCCACCCGCCGGGCGCACCGTGGCGGTCTGCGTGTAGCGGTCCTCGGAGCCGGCGTTCGTGTACGCGGTGACGACGAAGTCGTACGTGACCTGCTCCCCGGGCTCGATCCGGGCGAGCGACACACCAGCGAGTCGGAAGCGAAGGCGTCCTGGCACTCGCCTGACGAGGCGGTGGCGGAGTCCACCCCCATCGGCCCCGAGTCCTTCCTCGAGAAGAACAGCGCCGGCCCCGCCTGTGCTGGGCCCTCGTTGGTGACGACGACCTGGAACGAGACCTTGTCGCCGGTCCGGACCTTCTTCGGCGCCTTCGTGAAGTGGGCCGAGAAGTCGGTCTGCTCGCCTCGCGGAGCCGGGCTCGCGACCGCGACCGTCGCCATGCCGAGCCCGAGAACTGCCAGGGCGAGCGCCTTCATCGCCAGGCCGAAGCTTAGTCGACGTCATCCGCCGCCGGTCCTGGTCGGCCACCAGTCGGCAGGCTCTCCGCCGACGCCGAAACCGGTAGCAGGACTGGTAGCACCCCATCCTCGGATAGCACGGCCAAGCGGGATGGCGGGGATTTCGCTCGCATTCCGAACCGACAATCACGTCGTCACCTAACCCGACGGCTGGTCGGGGTTGAAGACATCGACGGCGCGGCGCCACGACCCGTCGGCCTGGCGCCGGTGGATGCCGACGTACTTGCCGCGATAGACCATGTGGCCGCGATCCCCAGCCTGGACGCCGAGCGCATAGCGCCCGACCTCCAAGGCGACGGTTTCCGCGGGCGCGATCTCGAGCTCGAGCACCTCCAGCTCGATCTGGGTGATGCCGAGCGCGATCCCGGTTCGCCAGTACGCCTCGATCTGTCCCCGGCCGGCGACCAACGCGGAGCCGGGCGCCAGCAGCTTCGCGTCGGCGGCATAGAGGGCGCCGGCGGCGATCGCGTCACCGCGCGTCACCGCCGAGACCAGGTCCGTCGTTGCATCGGTGAGTCGCGCCTGTCATTGGCGCAACGCTGTCTCGATGGCCGTTGCAAATCCGTTGCAACGGCCGCGGGCGCGCGTGCTCAGGCCTTCTGCAGGGCGACCTCCACAGCCTCGGCGAGCGCGAGGCTCCGGCCTTCCTCGCGTCCGCTCGCGAACGCGGGACCCTCGTGGGCGAGGATCGGCGCGGCGTAGTCGTCGCGCTCTGCCTCCCATTGCCCGATCGGTTGGCGCTGCTCTTCGGCCTCGACCGCCCCCCAGAGAACGCCGGCGCGCTCGACAGCGTCGCGCTCGGCTGCGGTTCGCGCAAGCGACGCGAGGATGTAGATCGTCAGCTGCCGCTCGCCGATCCCTGCGCTTGCTCGAGTGCACGTCGCAGCGGTTCCTCGGCCGATTCGAAGCTCCCGCTCTCGACCGCGATCTCGCCGAGCTCGCAGAGCGTCTGCGCGCGCCACCAGAGGAAGCCGGTCTCGCCCGCGAGCTCGGCGCTCTGCTCGAGCAGTTCCACCGCCCGCTCGTGGTCACCCTCGTGGTGCGCGATGCTCCCCAGCGTGCCCAGCGCCACCGCCTCGCCTCGCCGATCCCCGAGGCGGCGCTGGATGTCGAGCGCCTCCGTCGTCAGCGCCCTGGCCTCGTCCGGAGCGTCTCGCTGCAGGCGGGCCATCGCGAGTCGATGGAGCACCTCCGCCGCGCGCGCCTCCTCGCCGAGCTCGCGGAACGCCCGGAGTGCCGACTCGTAGAGCTGCTCGCCCTGCTCGAAGTCACCCGCCATGAACGTCATGCCCCCGTGAGCGAGCAGCGTTCGCGCGCGCAGCTCAGGAGGCAGCTGGACGGCCTGCGCGTGCAGCGCCTCGAACCAGCGCATGCCCTCGAATGGACTGCTCGAGACCCAGAACTGCTCGAGCGAGATCGCGAGCCTCGCGGCGAGCAGCGGGTCGTTCTCGAGCGCCCAATCGAATGCCGCGCGGAGCTCGTCCTGCTCGAAGAGCACGGCCTCGAACCGCTGCTCGCCGCTCGGCCTCGGTCGACAGCTGCGCCGACTCGGCGCGCCGCAGGAAGTACTCGGCATGGGCGCGCCTCAGTTGGGATTCCGCGCCCGTCTCGACCAGGCGCTTGGTCGCGTATTCGCGCACCGTCTCGAGCAGCCGATAGCGCATCCCGCCGCCGCCCGATCGGAGCTCGTCCTCGGCGCGAACGAGCGAAGCGTCGACGAGGCGCTCGATGAGCTCGAGGCTCCGGGGCTCGTCGCCCTCCAGGCACACGCCTGCGGCGTCCGCAACCGTGAACCGCCCGGCGAAAACGGCCAGTCCGCAGAGCAGCTCACGCTCGTCCTCGGTGAGCAGCTCGTAGCTCCAATCCATCGCCGCCTCGAGGGTGCGGTGGCGCGGATCGACGATCCGCCGCCACGAGCTCAGGAAGCGGAATCGATCCCCGAGCCGGGTCGCGATCTCGTCCAGCGACAGCGCCTTCGCTCGCGCGGCGGCGAGCTCGATCGCGAGGGGGAGCCCGTCGAGCTCCCGGGCAGATCCGGGCGGCGGTCTCCAGATGTTCCGGCGTTGCGTCGAGACCGGGCCGCACCGCGGTCGCGCGGTCCCAGAACAGGCGCACCGCGGGCGCGTCCTCGATCTCATCCGGCGAAGCGCTCTCGACCGGCGTCCGCAGTGGATCGACCTCGAACGAGACCTCGCCCTGAACGTGAAGCGATACGCGACTGGTGGCGAGCACCCGCACGTTTGGACACCCGTGCAGCAGGGCGGTGACCAGCTCCGCACACGCGTCGACCAGGTGCTCGCAGTTGTCGAGAACCAGCAGCAGCTCCGATTCGCCAGTCCGCTCGACCAGGCTCTCGCCTTGGGAATCTCCATCCCCGGAGTCGAGCGCGGTTGCGACCGCGTCCGGGACAAGCGCCGGATCGGCGAGCGGGGTGAGATCGGCGAGCCAGACCCCGTCGGCCCAGGCGCCCACCTGTTGGCGCGCGATCTCGATCGCGAGGCGCGTCTTGCCCGATCCGCCGACCCCGTTGAGGACGACCAAGCGGTGCTTGCGCAGGAGGTCGGGAATCTCCTCGAGCTCCCGCTCGCGCCCGACGAGGCCGCTCACCGGAGCAGGCAGGTTGTGCCGCGCGACGGACGCGGGCACGGGGGGCAGGTCGTGATGCAGGATCGCGCGCTCGAGCTCCCTCAGGTCTTCGCTCGGGCTCCAGCCCGAGCTCGTCTCGCAACTGCTCCTGCGCCCGCCGATACGCGTCGAGAGCGTCGGCCTGCCGATCGCAGCGGTAGAGCGCGAGCACGAGGTGTCGCCAGAGCCGTTCACGCAGGGGCTCCTCCTCGACGAGTCGCTGCAGCTCGGCGACGACGTCGCCATGCCGCCCGAGGTCGAGATCGGCCTCGATCCGCTGCTCGAGTGCAGACGAGCCGCAACTCCTCGAGGCGCCTCGCCTCCAGCGTCAGCGGTTCGACGTCGGAGGTGCCGGCGAAGGCCGGGCCGCGCCAGAGGGCCAGGGCAGCGTGCAGCCGCTCGGCGGCCGCCCCCGGCGCACCTCGCCGCAACGCGCTCTCACCCTGCCCGGTCAGTTCCTCGAACCGATGGGCGTCGACCGAGTCGGCCGCGGCGTCGAGCGCGTAACCCGCGGGCGTGCCGATCACCGTCTCGCTTCCCAGCGCCGTGCGCAGGCGGGACACGTAAGAGCGGAGGGTCGTCGCGGCGCCGTCGGGAGGATTCCCGGCCCAGAGCTGGTCCGCGAGCCGATCGGCCGCGACGGGACGACCCTGCTCGATCAGCAGCAGCGCCATCAGCGAGCGCTGCTTGGGACCCCCGAGATCCAGCCGGCGGCGGCCGGCGTGCGCCTCGACGGGCCCGAGCACGCGGAACTCCAATGTCGAATTCGTTTCGGCCACGCGGCGATCCCCGATGCAACGTTTTTGCAACGGCCGTCGAGAGAGCCTCCCATACATGAACTCGATCGCGAAAGGGCGATCGACCGAGAGGAAGGCATCACATGACCAAGCACCGTTGGACCAGGCTCGTTCGCACTCTCCCTGACGGTCGTCGCCCTGGCGGTTGCCGTCGGTGGCCGCGGCGGCCCCGGCCGAGCAGATCCTCGGGCCCGCTACCGCCCCCGGTCGAGACCTCGTCGGTCAGCGCGCCCACCGTGACGCTCCGGCGACTCGGGCTTCAGCTGGGCGGACGCCGCGCTCGGCGCCGGCGCCGCGCTCGCAGTCGTCGGCGATCGGCGCCGGCGGCGCGCTCATGCTCAGGAGCGTGCGCGCGGAGCGCCGCGAGGTCCGGCTGACGAGCTGACGCGCACCGTCCCTCGTCCCGGCGCGCATGCGGCCCCCGATTCGGGGGCCGTTTGCGTTACCAGTCCCCGTATCCGACGCAGCGCCGGAAACTGGTAGCAGCGCTGGTAGCAGCTCGCCGGAGCCCTCGTGAACAAGCCAAATGGCGGGGATTTCGCTCACATCAGCCGCTCTGTCCGTGCCCCGGCTCAGCGTCGCTCGTCGAAGATCTCGCTCAGGAAGTGGGTCGCGATCCAGCCCGCGACCCGAGCCGTGGCTCCAGAGGGGTCGCGGGCGGGGTTCAGCTCAACGACGTCGAAGCCGATCACGCGCCCGCGGCGCGCGACCTCGACCAGGATCGCGCGTAGCTGGCGATAGCTGAGCCCGCCGGGCTCAGTCAGCGAGTGCCCCGGAGCGATCGAGGAGTCTAGGACGTCGAGATCGACCGTGACGTAGAGGGCGTCCGCCTCGGGCACGGTCCGCCGCACGATCTCCGCGGCGCCATGCTCGATCACCGCGAGGCTGGTCGCCCACCGTCCCCCCAGCTCTCGAATCCCCTCCACCTCGACGCGATCGACGTTGCGAAGTCCAAGCGCGGTGACCGTGCCCACAAACGGCAGTTCTCCAAGTCGCCGCAGCTGGGACCCGCCGGTGAGCCGCGAGCCGTCCATCTCGTCGACGCAATCGGCATGTGCGTCGACATGGACGATGTCGAACTCGCCGAATGGCTCCATCCCTCGGCCGAGCGGGAAGCTGATCGAGTGGTCGCCGCCGATCGCGACCATCAGCCCTTTTCGCTCGGCGATCGCGCGCGCGACACCGGTCATGCGTTCGTAGTTGGTCTCGGTGTCGGAGCCCTGGATCTTCACGTCGCCGAGGTCGGCCATCGTCACCCCGACCAGGTAGTCGCGATCGGCCTCGATGTCGTACCAGCCCTCGGCGCCCGGGTCGCCCTCATTGCCGATCAACGGCGGGTAGTAGAACTGAAACTGGCTCTCCTGGCGCGCCGCCGCTGGGCCGGCGCGCTGGCCGGTCGCGAGCCCGGGCTCTGGGGTGCCCGCGTCATACGGGACGCCGAGAAAAGCCACCTGCGCATCGAGCGCATCGAGGTCGAGCAGGCTTGGCACTCCGAAGAACGTCCTAGGCGCGCGATCGATCAGTGCCGAATTGGGATCCACGCGCGAGGTTTCGCTCAAGTGACGCCACCTCGCCGGGTGACGTCTCCGCCGGGCCGCATCCGCTACCAGCCTGCGTTGCTCCAGTCAGTTTGTCACCACATCGGCCGCTCTCAGAGAAGCTCCGCGATCGATGCGGCGGCGCGGGCTGCGCCGTCGGTTTCGACGGGGCGGTAGTCGACCTCTCGCCCGATCTCCTCGGCGATCGCGGTGGCGATCTCCGCCGGGCCGTCGAGCTCGAAGTCCATTCGCCGACCGGCCCCGTAGCGCTCGAGGCGGTGGCGCACGTGGAAGTTCTGCTCGAAGTGATGGCGCAGTGGGAAGTACAGGAACGGGCGGCGGTTGGCGGTCAGCTCCATCGCCGTCGTGAGCCCACCCTGGACGACGGCGAGATCGCAGGCGGCGAGATGACGGTAGAGGTTGTGCACGTATGCCCGCAGTTCCGGTCCCTCGACCTTCGGCAGCGTCGCCGGGTCGATCCGCGGGCCGGTGACGACGATCATCCGCAGCTCGGGAACGTTCCGCTTCGCCTCCGGGAACGCCTCGATCAGCCTGCGCAGCAGGTGACCGCCAACACCTGAGCCGCCCACCGTGACCACGCAGACCCGCTCCTCGGGGGCGTAGCCGAGTTCGTGCCGCAGCGCCTCCCGGTCGGCGAACTGCGCCGGGTCGAAGCCGGTCACGTAGCCGCTGAAGTCGAAGTGCTCCTCGGTCCAGTCGCGGATCGCAGGAAGGTCGGGGCCGAAGCGCTCCGGAACGATGTCGTCGGGGTTGCCGACGAACAACGCCCGGTCGCGCAGGCGCCCGTACCGAGCGATGTGCTCGATCATCTCGGCGTTGTAGTCGGCTGTCAGATAGGCCTCGTGCGGGCCGCCATCCTCCATCGGCAGCCAGCCGACGAAGTCCGTGAGCCACACGTATGCCGCCCGTTTCTGCTCGGGGTTCTCGTGCAGGTAGTAGTCGAGCTCCCACGCCTCATCGCCGATCCAGAGGTCGTACTGCTCCGACTCGACGAGGTCGTGGAAGACCATGAAGTTCGAGAGCAGGATCTCGTCCATCCGCCTCCAGGCCTGGAAGCAGTGGAGGTCGTGTTCGGCGGACTCCGACTCGATGTGGCGCGATTCGTTGGCGAGATGCTCGCTGGCCGGATGGATCCGCTCGCCCTCGCCCTCGAGCACCCTGGTGACTGGATTCTGCGCCAGCCAATCGATCTCGAGGTCGGGATGGAGCCTGCGTAGCTCCCTCGCGATCGCCACATCGCGTTGGGCGTGGCCGAGTCCGATCGGCGAGCAGACGTAGAGGGCGCGCTTGCGGCGGCTGCGACCGCGGCTCCACCCGGTGCGGTGGCTCGATCCCATCCCCACGCCGACCGGCTGCGTGCGCTCGGCGAAATCGCGCAGCAACAGGTTGACCTTCACGGGGTCGCGAGCCTGGGGGAGGTGACCCGAGCCCTCGAGGCTGACGAGGGTGCCACCGGTCAGCTCGGCGAGTGCGGCGCCGGAGTCGTGGGGGCGAACGGCGTCGTCGCGTCCGTGGATCACGAGGGTCGGGCAGCGGATCTGGGAGGTCAGCTCGCGGACGCTGGCCTCGTCGGGGAATCGCGGCGCGAGCTGGGTCGCGATCAGCGTCTCGGGGTCTGTCTCCAGGCCCCAGCCGATCGCGTCCTCGCGCTGCTTGGTCGAATGGGGCTCGGTGAAGACCTGGGAGAAGAAGAAGTCGAGGAAGTCCTCGTAGTCCTCGAGCCAGTAATGGCGGTTCCACTTCTGCCAGCCGGCGTACGTCTCGTGCCGGTCCTCGAAGGCTCCCCCGGCGGCAGCGCGTGGCTCAGTTGGAGGCAGCGGCAGGGCCGGCGCGATGAAGACAATCCCGGCGACGCGTTCCGGGTGGCCGGTGGCAAGCAGCAGAGAACGCTCGGCGCCTCTGGACAGCGAGACGAGGACGGCCCGATTGGTGTCGGTCGCGTCCATCACGGCGAGTGCGTCGTCCGCGAATTCCTGCTCGACGTAGGCCTCCGGCTCCGTCGGGCGATCCGATCTTCCGTTGCCACGACCGTCGAAGGCCACCACCCGGCAGTGGCGAGCCAGGTAGGGAATCTGCAGCTTCCAGCACCGCGAGTGGACGATCGACCACGTCGGCATGAGCAGAACCGTCGGCTCGCCCTCGCCATAGACCTCGTAGAAGGTCCTGACGCCGTCCGCGCTCGACGTACCCCTCGCTGTCGGGGTAGCGCGCGCGGCTCTGCTCGTGGCGCTCTGGCGCGATTGGCGGTGCGGCAATTGTGTTCATGGACTCTCCTCCAGTGATCTCAACCATGCCTCGATCCAGGCGAACAGCTCGTCGTGGCCGTCGGTAATGCCCGACAGCCGCTCGAGCTCGATCCCCTGGTTGAACGTCATCACCAAGCTGACCAGCGCATCCACCGGAAACGCCTCGGGCTCGAGTCCGTACTCGGCGGCGGCCTCGGCGAACGCCTCGGTCAGCACCTCGCGCCACTCCGCGTTTACTCGCGCGACGCGCTCGCGAATCTCGGGGCGGTTCCAGCCGAGCGCCTGGAGCTCGAGCCAGATCTTCGGATAGCCCGCGCCGAGGTCGCTCTCGAGGTATTCCATCGCGGTCCTCCACTTCTCGATGAAGGGCAGCTTGGCCTGGTACATCGCACGCTGCCTCTCGATCAGGCGCTCGGTGAAGCGCTCGAGCGCCTGAAGCAGCACCTCGTCGAGAGAGCCGAAGTAGTAGTGGACGAGTCCCTGATTCAGGCCCGCTTCGCCCGCCAGGCGGCGGGTCGTGATCCCCGCATAACCGACCTCGACCAGCAAACGCTCGGCGGCGTCGAGGAAGCCCTCGACGTTGCGCGAACGCGCGTCGTCGGCAATGGGCGCCGGCCTGACCGTCGACCTCGAGGTGCTCCGCGAGCGCGAAGTTCTGGCTGTAGGTCCCTTAGTCATACGACTTAGGCATATGACTAACACAGCTCGGCCGCGATGTCAAGGGAAGCACCCGGCACGCGGGTCTTAATCTCCGCCTGAGAGGCAGGTGCGACGATCGCCCGCATGAAGAAGGTCGCGGTGCTCCTGTTGATCGGGCTGCTCGTGTTCGCCGTGGGCTGCGGCGAGGACGAAGGCGACGAGACCACGAACGCGACGACAGCGACCGAAGAGGACGCCGCGATGGACGAGGAAAACGCCAACGAAGCCGGCGCAGGGCGCGAAGGACGACGGCGCCGCGAAGGGCACCGAGGTCGTGCTCGGCGATTCGGAGTTCGGGGAGATGCTCTACGACGCCAACGATCAGGCGATCTACGTCTTCGAGCGCGACGCGGGCGAGGAGAGCACCTGTTACGAGGAGTGCGCCACGGCATGGCCGCCCGTCCTCACCTCCGGCGAGCCTGTGGCGGGCAGGGGCATCGAAGCTCCCCTGCTCGGCACCACCGAGCGCCGCGACGGAAGCACCCAGGTCACCTATGGCGGCAGGCCCCTCTACTACTACGCCCACGAGGCGCCCGGTGAGGTCCGCTGCCACAACGTCGACCTCAACGGCGGCTTCTGGTGGGTCATCGGCCGCGACGGCGAGCCGCTCCCATGAGCCGCGCGCGGCCCTGATACCCACGGCTCACCCACGGCTCACATCAGCCGCTCTCTTTCTGGATCCCTGACTGCCGTAGCGATGATTCTCACGGTCCCCGCGTGTCTTCATTGGTGGACACGGGTACCGTCCATTCGAGTCGCCCGTGGTTCGCGTAGACACAACGGAGGAGATGACGATGCCCGAGCACAACGTAGGAACCCGTGAGGACTGGCAGGCAGCACGCGACGAGCTGGCGAAGCTCGAGGGCCAGCACGCCGAGCTGAACGAGGAGATCAAGAGCAAGCGGCGCGAGCTTCCCTGGGTCCCGGTCGAGAAGGAGTACGAGTTCGACACCGAGGACGGCAAGAAGTCCTTGGCCGAGCTATTCGACGGCCGCTCGCAGCTCCTCGCCTACAACATCATGTACGGGCCCGACTACTCGATCGGTGCGTGCCCCGGATGCACGAGCCTGGGCGATGAGTTCTCCGGCGGGCTGATCCACCTGAACAAGCGGGACGTGACGTTCCTCTGCTTCTCGCGCGCGCCGATCGATCGGCTCGCCGCCTACAAGCAGCGAATGGACTGGCAGTTCCCCTACGTGTCGACCTACGACACCGACTTCCCGTGGGACTTCGGGCTCGCGCTGACCGAGGAGCAGGCGAACGAGATCCCCGAGGTGAAGGAGATGATCGACACCCCGCCCCAGTGGCTTCGGGAGTGGGGCGAGCAGGTCGGGGCGGAGCTCAAGGACGGCCTGCGCGAGGGCCCGGGCTACATCGCGTTCGCGCGCGACAACGGGACCATCTACCACACGTACACCGTGATGGCGCCGGATCCGTTCGTTCAGCCTCACTTCAGCATGCTGCTCGAGCGGACCCCGAAGCCGCAGCCCGAGGAGCCGCGTTCGTGGCGCAAGGACGAGTATCCGGACTGAACGGCGTGTCCTTGCTCCGGACGCTCGACCCCTACGTCACCGTCAGCCGCGCTTCTTCTTGCGCTTAAGTTCTGCCGTGAGCTCTTCCACGATGGTCCCCGTGTCGGTCACGCCATCGTCGGCGTGGTCGAACCCCTGCCTCTCCGAACGGTCCGTGTCGCCGAGCCGCTTCGGCTTGTTCTTGAACAGGTCTGCGCGCGCGAACAGGCCCGGAGCGTCGTCGTGCGGGTCCAAGAACAGCACCGGACAGTCGGCGTCGAGCTCCTCCCATGCGTGGTCGCCCTGCGAGAGCGTGACGTAGGTGCTCTCATCGGTACCGGACGTTCCTCCGATCGTCAGCGTGGTGGGGAAGGTTCGCTCGAGCTGGCAGTCCTCCGTCGAGAGTTCGTTGTAGCAACCGGGGTACGTCTCGCCGGTGTCCGGGTCCACGTAGTTGGTCTGCTGATAGGTCGCCGAGCGCGACACGGTCACCTCGCCCGGGACCTCGACCACGGTGAAGTTGTGGGTGTATTCGGGCAGCGTCGACCATGCCACCCGCGCGCGGCCGTGCGACTTGCTGGTGAACGCGTACGCGGTCTTCCGCGCGGTGCTGTGGAAGCTGATGCGCTCGGTGTGGGTGAAGGAGCAGGACCCGAACTCGGACGGGTCATAGACCGACGTGCGATCGCTCGTCGTAGTGCCGCTGATCGAGAGCACCTTGAACTTCGCCGAGTCGCGGGCCTGCGCTTGCGGTGCGAACACAAAAGCGAGCGCCGCCACGACTCCGATCGGCCCGATGATCCATCGCCAGTTCACATGTGACTCCTTTCGCGCCCAAGTGCCGCGACGCACGAGGGACTGACAGAACCTATCCGGCCTGCTGAGCCAACTCAAGCCCTTCGTGTCACGCGATGGTGCCTCGGCCGTAGGATCGGGCCATGCCTGAACGTACGAGAGGGCTGAGCTCCGCCGCTGCCCACGCGGAGCGCTTCCTGCAGACGCTCGACGAGCGGCCCGTGGCCGCTCGCGTCGGACGCCTCGGCGATCCGCGAGGTGCTCGGCGGGCCACTGCCCGAGCAGGGGGAGGATCCGGAGGCGGTGATCGACGCCCTGGCCGCGGGCGCCGATGCCGGGATCGTCGCTTCGGCCGGTCCGCGGCATTTCGGCTTCGTCATCGGTGGCGCGCTGCCGGCCGCGCTGGCCGCCGACTGGCTGGTCTCCGCATGGGACCAGTGCGCGGCCTTTCACTCACTCTCTCCCGCGGCCGCCGCGATCGAGGAGATTGCGGCGCAGTGGACGCTCGACCTCCTCGGCCTCCCGGCGAGCGCGAGCGTCGGCTTCGTCACGGGTGGGCAGGGCGCGAACACGACCGGCCTGGCGGCGGCCCGCCATGCTGTGCTCGCGCGCGCAGATTGGGACGTGGAGCGCGACGGTCTCGATGGCGCGCCGCGCGTGAACGTGATCTGCGGCGAACAGGCCCACGCCACGATCTTCACCGCGCTGCGGCTGCTCGGCTTCGGCGCGGAGAGCGCCACCCGGATCCAAGTCGACGGCCAGGGACGCATGCGACCCCGTGGCGCTGCAGGAGACGCTTGCCGGCCTCGACGGGCCGACGATTGTCTGCGCGCAGGCGGGCAACGTGGCCACCGGCGCCTTCGACGCCTTCGAGCCGATCGCGGACGCATGTGCCGCCCACGGCGCGTGGCTGCACGTCGATGGCGCCTTCGGGCTGTGGGCGGCGGCGGCCCCGTCCACTCGCAAGCTGCTGCGCGGTGCGGAGCGCGCCGACTCGTGGGCTGTCGACGCGCACAAGTGGCTCAACGTCCCCTACGACAGCGCGATGGCCATCGTCGCCGACGCGGACGCCCATCGCTCCGCGATGGGCCTCGCCGCTTCATATCTCGTCGCAGATCCCGCGCAGCGAGACTCCGACCAACTACGTGCCCGAGTCTTCCCGCAGAGCCCGCGCCGTGCCCGTCTACGCCGCGCTGCGGTCGCTCGGGCGCAGCGGGGTCGCCGCGCTCGTGGAGCGCAACTGCGCGCACGCTCGGCGCATGGCAGCGCACCTCGCCGAGATCCCGGGCGCGGAGATCCTCAACGACGTCGTGCTCAACCAGGTGCTGGTGAGGTTTCCCGGCGGCGATGAGGCCAACCGGGCTGCGGTCGCCGCCGTCCAGAGTGACGGCACCTGCTGGCTCGGCGGCACGCAGTGGCAGGGACGGGCCGTCATGCGGGTCTCGTTCTCCAACTGGGCGACGTCGGATGCCGACGTGGACCGATCGGCCGCAGCGATCGCGGCGGCCGTTTCGTAATCCGTAACTACTGCGGGGTGATCGTGATCGTGGCGGACGATCCGTATGTGCAGGTCGACGTCCCGTAGGGCTCGGCGATCTCCCCGCAGCTGGTGCTCGTCACCGGTCGCTCGATCGGCGCGCTCGGGAAGATGGGCACCCCGCGGATGGTCGGGTAGGGAGCCTCAGGCAAGTAGATTCCGGCGATCCGCCAGATGTCTCGGTCGAGACAGCTGCCCATGTCGGCTCGGGTGCAGTAGATGCTCGCCGGCGGCGAGGTGCATTAGGATCGCGGCGGCCAGACGAGGGGGAATTGCAGATGTCACGAAACGAACTCGATCCATCCCACATCATGCAGGTGGGGACGGGATTCTGGCCATCGAAGAGTTCTGCTCTCGGCCGTGGAGTTGGAGCTGTTCACCCATCTTGGCGACGAGGCGATGAGCGGCGAGGAGGTCGGCGAACGGCTCGGCCTGCACCCGCGAGCGATCTACGACTTTCTCGACACCCTCGTCGCCCTGCGGTTACTCGAGCGTGACGGTGACGGGACCGAGGGCCGCTATCGCAACACCGCTGAGACTGCGGCCTTCCTGAACAAGCAAGGCCCGGGCTACATCGGCGGGATCCTCGAGATGTCGAACGCCCGGCTGTACCGGTTCTGGGGCGACCTGACCGAGGCGCTGCAGACCGGCAAGCCTCAGAACGAGGTCAAGCACACCGGCAAGCCGATGTTCGAGGAGCTATACAGCGACCCGGCACGGCTCGAGCAGTTCATGGGCGCGATGTCGGGCATCTCGGTCGGCAACTTCCAGGCGCTGGCGGAGCAGTACGACTTCTCCAAGCACGAGACCCTTTGCGATGTCGGCGGTGCCACCGGCCAGCTCTGCCGGATCGTGGCCACACAGCATCCGCACCTTCGGTGCACGAGCTACGACCTTCCGGTGGTCGCGCCGATTGCCGAGAAGGCGATCGCCGCCGCGGGCCTGAGCGACCGGGTCGCCGTCGCCTCCGGCGACTTCTTCGCCGATCCCTTGCCGCGAGCGGATGTGATCACGATGGGACTGATCCTTCACGACTGGAACCTGGAGCGGAAGATGCACCTGATCCGCTCGGCTTACGAGGCCCTCCCCGAGGGAGGCGCATTCATCATCATCGAGAACCTCATCGACGACGCCCGCCGTGAGAACGCATTCGGGCTGATGATGTCGCTCAACATGCTGATCGAGTTCGGTGATGCCTTTGACTTCACCGGCAGTGACTTCGCCGGGTGGTGCCGCGAGGTCGGCTTTCGCGAAATCGAGATCCTGCCGCTGACGGGTCCGGCGAGTGCCGGTATCGCGCACAAGTAACGGCGCGGAGCGGGGCTCAGGTTCAGTCGGCGTTGAGGCTGTCGATGATCTCCGGATCGGCGAGAATGCGAACGCTGCGCACGAGGCCGTCGTCGATCTCCCACAACCAGGTGTTCGGCGAGTCGAGGCGGGCGGCGCCGCGCTGGACGAGAACGCGCCCGGCGACGAGAACGCGCCCGTCCTCGAGCTCGTTGAACTCCTGCGGGGTGAGCTCGAGCTCGTCCCAGGTCGCCTCGACGTCGCGGATATAGGCGGCGAGCCCGGCGTGACCGGTGTAGGGGAGAGCGGCGCCGGCGACCACCGCGGTAACCGTGTGAAGCTCGATCTCGGGATGGCTGAGCTTGGTCAGGGCGTCGAGGTCGCGCCGCGTGAAAGCGCGGTAGGCACGACGGATGAGCGCGACCTCGGCCTTCCCCATCGCCGCTTCAGCCCGTGTCTCGGTCACCGGCAGCGCCGAGGAAGGCGAGGACCTCTGCCGCCGAGCGCTCGGGCTGCTCGTCGAAGACGAAGTGCCCGACGCCTTCGAAGGCGACGAGCTTCGATCCGGGGATCTCGCGCTCGAAACGGTGCGCGGCGGCGAGCGGAGCGAACTCGTCCTCGGCTCCCCAGAGCAGCAGGGTGGGCACGCCGAGCTCGGCGAGCTTGCCGTCGAAGGGCTCGAGCTTGGCGAAGTCCATCGAGCGGTAGAAGTCGAGGGTCGCGCGCTGGCCGCGCCCGTCCTCGTAGGGCTTCCAGTAGGCGTCGATGTCGTCGTCGTCGAAGGCGTTGTCGGCCGAACGAAGCAGGGCCGCGAAGCCGTCACGGTCGATCGCGGCGACGATCGCCTCGCCCTGCTCGCCACGAATTGCGTCGGCCATGCCGTGCCACTTGCCATCGCTGAAGAAGCCGCCGTCCGAGATCACGAGCGCGGTGACCTGCTCCGGGTGGTCGCAGGCCCATGCCAGTCCGATGAAGCGCGCCCCAGTCGTGGACGACGAGCACGACCGGCCCGAGGTCGTTCACGGCGACGAACTCGGTGAACGCCTCGAGGTTGTGCTCGAAGGTGGCGGGGGAGTCGTCGGGGGAGTCGCCGAGGCCGTAGAGGTCGGGAGCGACGCTGCGGCGACCGGCGGCGGCGAGCTCGGCCATCAGCGGCTCCCACATCCGCGAGCTCTCGGGGAAGCCGTGGACGCAGACGACGGCATCGCCCGTCTCCTCACCCGCCGGCCCCGCTTCGCGGTAGGCGAAGCCTCCCTGCTTCTTCAACTCGACCCCACTCACGCGGTCGAGCGTAGCTGGTGTCGGCTAGGAGTCCTCGGCGAGGATGCCGTAGACCTTCTTTCGGGTTTCGTCGAGTAGCTCGCGGATCTTGGCCCGCTGGCGTTCGTCGGCGGCGTCGAATGCCTGGCCGACCGAAGCGACGAGCTGCTCGAAGGAGCGCTTGAGGCGGAAGACCTCGGGCTCGAGGCCGGAGGTGACCTGATCCCAGGGCGCATCGCCTTCGTGGGCCTCCTGCGCCTTGCGGCCGTCGTCGGTGAGCTCGAAGCGGCGCTTGCCGTCGGCCTCGGTGCCGCGAATCAACCCCTCTTCTTCGAGCAGCTGCAGTGTCGGGTAGACCGATCCGGCGCTCGGCTTCCAGACGCCCTTGGTCCGCTCCTCGAGTTCCTGGATCATCTCGTAGCCGTGCATCTGGCGCTCGGCGAGCAGCGCGAGCACGGCGGCGCGGATGTCGCCGCGGCGAGCTCGCGGTCCGCCGCGGCCGCGGCGATGGCGGGGACGGTGCGGTAATAGGCGTGACGGGGGGACGGCTTCCCGCCGCGGCCATGACTTTCATGGCGGTGGTGCATCGCTGTCCTTTCGTAATAAGCGATAACGCGATATATCGTAACAGCTCGCGATTATGCACCTGGGACGAGCGGCAGCTAACGGCCGACTATCAGCCGCAGCTGCCGCTCGGCGGTTCGGCGGGCGCTCGCTACGCTTGCCCGCTCACTCGCGGCGCCTTGGCGGAGTGGCTACGCAGCGGCCTGCAAAGCCGTTTACGCCGGTTCGATTCCGGCAGGCGCCTTCGGCTCAAACAAGCGAAACGCGCTTGGTGGAGCCAGTTTCAGCGGTTTGTGGCGAACCGCTCAAAGCCGCTAAAAGCCGCAGTCAAGGGGGTGTCACTGGCGCATGAACTGGCGCATGAGATTTCGGCCTTACGGATGACGTACGTCATTGCTCGCTCAAGTTCAGTCATCTGACGGACGCGATCAAGAGAGATCGCACCTAGGTTCGCGGCGTCCGCATCAACGCCAAGAAAGGAAGACGGACATGAGCGACTCACCAAACACGCCTACGGTCGTCCTGGTGCACGGCGGCTTCGCCGACGCATCGTTCTGGGCGCCGGTCATCGAGGATCTCCAGGCACACAATGTGCCGGTGCTCGCGCCGGCGAATCCTCTGCGGGGGCTGGCTCAGGACTCCGAGTACCTCGCCAGCTTCGTCAATCAGATCGACGGGCCGGTCGTGCTCGTCGGCCACTCCTATGGGGGTGCCGTGATCTCCGTCGCCGGCGCGAGCACGCCGAACGCGGTCGGGCTCGTCTACGTCGCGGCCTTTGCGCTCGACGAGGGCGAGTCGTTCGGCGAGATCTTCGGCCAGTTCGGAGACACGCCGTTGGTCGGCGCGGTGCGCCCGAGCAACTACCCGCACGCGGATGGGGAGGCGGAGGTCGAGCTGACGATCGCTCCGGAGCTCTACCGCGAGGCGTTCGCGGCCGACGTGTCCGAGGACGTCACTCGGGTCCTGGCCGTGAGCCAGCGTCCGTTCGCCGCGATCTTCGAGGATCGCGCCGAGGCGGCCGCCTGGAAGACGCTGCCGTCGTGGTACGCCGTCGCGACCGCAGACAACGCGATCCCGCCGGACGCCGAGCGCCACATGGCGAGCCGAATGGGCGCGCAGACGATTGAGGTCGACGCATCGCACTCGATCGCGCTCTCGCAGCCGACCGCAGTCGGCGAGCTGATCCGTTCGGCCGTCGAGGTGACGTCGGCCGTCGCGACCGCCGCCTAGTCGAACCCGCAACGGGGCTGAGGATGTGCCCCGCGCTCCGATGTGAGCGCGGGGCACACGCATGTAGGCCGCTCTAGCCGACTTTTCGTCGTGCGACGTGGGACGATGGCGCCCGATGCTGGCGCTATCGAAGGATCGGGCGCCGCTCGTCGGCCGCGATTCTGAACTCGAGACCCTGACTGGGCTGCTCGACGACATCGAGCAAACGGGCGCTGCGCTGGTGCTGCGAGGTGATCCGGGCATCGGCAAGTCACGCTTGCTGGTCGAGACAGCGGCGGTTGCTCGCGATCGTGGGATGCTGGTACTCAGCGCAACCGGCGTCCAAGTCCGAGGCGCGCCTGGCCTTCTCTGGCCTGCATCAGCTGCTGCGGCCGATCAAAGACCGCGCCGCGGACCTGATCGCGGCTCAGCGGGAGGCACTTGACGCCGCGTTCGGGCTCACAGACGGGCCCGCACCCGAGCATTTTCGTATCGCCATGGCCGCGCTCGATCTCCTCTCGGAGGTTGCTAACGACACGCCGCTGTTGCTTATCGCTGAGGACGCCCACTGGCTCGATCGCCCGACAGCTGACGTGCTCGCCTTCGTCGCACGTCGCCTCGACTCCGACCCGATCGTGCTGCTGGCGGCGGTCCGCGACGGGTACCCGTCGGTGCCTCGGCGACGGCGGCTTGCCGGAGCGACGACTCGGCGCCCTGCACCCGACGGTGGCCCCGAAGCTGCTCGACGCTACGGCGCGGCAGCTCCTCGCGGCAGAGCGCAACCGGATCTTGCACGAGGCCGCCGGCAACCCGCTCGCGCTGATCGAGCTTCCGCTCTCGACTGCGCGCCTGGACGACGGCGGCCCCGAGCCCGAACTGCTCCCACTCACGACACGGCTGGAGCGTGCGTTTGCCGATCGGGTGGCCGGCCTTCCCGAGCAGACTCGCCTGCTCCTTCTGGTTGCCGCCTTGAACGACAGCGACGCCGTCGGAGAAGTCCTGCGCGCGGGCAGCATCGTCGCCGGAGCCGCGTTGGATTTCGACCTTCTCGAGCCGGCAGCCGCAGCAGCGATCGTCGACCTCGATCTGCAGACGGTCCGTTTCCGCCATCCGCTGATCCGCTCAGCGGTGAATCAGAGTGCAAGCGTTTCCCAGCGCTTGCAGGCTCACGAGGCGCTGGCCGAGACCCTCGCGGCCGAGCCCGACCGATGCGTCTGGCACCGGGCGGCGCTGATCTCGGGAGAGCATGAGGATGTGGCCTTGGAGCTCGAAGAGGCGGGCCGGCGAGCCCGACGTCGCGGAGCGACCAGCGTCGCCGGCACTGCGTTGCGTCGCGCCGCGGAGCTCAGCGAGCCCGCGCAACGCGCCAAGCGCCTGATCACCGCAGCTGAGGTCGCCTTCGAGCTCGGGCAGCTTCAGAACGTCGCCCCCCTGCTTCGCGAGGCCGAACAGCTTGAGCCGGGACCGCTCGAGCGGGCGCGCGTCGCCTGGATCGACGAGATGATCAATCCACGAGCGCCGAGCGCCACATGGGCCACGACGTTGATCGCCGCTGCCGAACAGGCCGGCCAGGCTGGCGACCGCGACCTCCATTTTGCCTTGCTCTGGCTCGTCGCCACGCGTTTCTGGTGGGCTGACCCTGGTCCCGCCGCGCGGCGGAGGCTCGTTGAGGCGGCTAATCGCCTCGGTGATGCCGACGACCTACACGTGCTCGCGATTCAGGCGTATGCCGATCCTTTCGGCCACGCACCGGAGGTGCTGGCCCTCTCCGGCGGGCCGCCGCTGAGGGCGTCCGCGACACGGAGGCCCTGCTGTACCTGGGCCCAGCCGCGGTCGCCGTCGGCGCCTTCGACATCGGCATGACGTTGCTCAGCGCGGCGACCGACGGCCTGCGCGCAGACGGACGCCTCGGACACCTGACTTACGTGCTCGTGATCCAAGGGATCGTGGCAGCACGACTCACGAGATTGGGACGTAGCAATCCCAGCTGCCGAGGAGGCGAGGTCGCTGGCGATTGAGCTCGGCCAGCCGCTCTGGAAGGCGAGCGCGGAAGCCATCGTTTCCACGATCGCAGGGATGCGCGGTGACGAGGACGCCGCCGAGCGAGCTTCGGCAGAGGCCGAGCGGATCGCAGCGCCAGCTGGCGCCAACATGACCGTCGCCTTGGCTCAGTTCGGGAGGGTCTCCGCGGCGCTTGGGGCGTCCAGGCATGAGGATGCATACGAGGCCGCCGAGCGCCTCTTCAATCCCGCTGACCCGGCCCATCATCCGGCGATGGCCTCGTGGATCATCGGAGACCTCGCCGAGGCCGCGCTGCATATCGACCGGGTCGAGGAGGCGCGAGCGCGTGTGGCGGAGATCGAGGTCGCCGCTGGCGATAGCCCGACACTCTGGATCGCGCTGGGGCTAAGGCACGCCCGCGCACTCCTTGCCGACGATGAGCAAGCGAGCGACCGCTTCGAGGAGGCGCTGGCCGCCGACCTCGGCCGCTGGCCCTTCCAACGCGCCCGGCTCCTGCTTGCCTACGGACAGTGGCTACGTCGCCAGCGTCGGATCAGCGAGTCGCGCACACCGCTGCGCGAAGCCCGAGACGCGTTCGACGCGCTTGGCTGCGCCGCGTTCAGCGACCAGGCACGCCGCGAGCTGCGCGCATCGGGGGAGTCCAGCCGGCGGCGGGTGCCCGAAGCCCGCGATGAGTTGACCGCACAGGAGCTTCAGATCGCCCAGCTAGCAAGCAAGGGCCTCTCCAACCGAGAGATCGGTCAGAAGCTGTTCGTCTCTCCGCGCACGGTGAGCACGCACCTCTACCGGATCTATCCCAAGCTTGGAATCAGCGCGCGAGGTGAGCTGACGTCGGCGCTGAAAGCCACGTCGTAGGAGCCGAACCCCGCTCGGTTGCGCCATTAGGCGCCCCGCCTTGAGACAGCATCGCGGCGAAACCGTTTCGATCTCGAATGGGCCGTGCCTTTCGGAGTTCGTGCGAAGCGAGAGGCCGTTGCGACTCGGAGGCGCCGCGTTGCGGGTATCACCTTGCACACCCGATACGGTGGGCCCATGCGGACGAACCTGTCCGTGAAGGACTTGGGCAGCTTCCTCGATGAGCCGCGGGTGGCGGTGTTGGCCACCCTCAGGATCGACGGAACCGTTTTGCTCTCTCCCGTCTACCACGAATGGCGCGAGGGCGGATTCAACGTGGTGGTCGAGACGCAGAATGTGAAGGCGCGGCATCTGCGGCGCGACCCCAGAGCGACGATCTTGGTGGCCGAGTCCGAAGCGCCGCTGCGTGCCATCGAGGTCCGAGGTTCGGCACAGTTCATCGACGACGGCGTCACCGAAATCACCCGCCGCATCGTGGCCAGGTACGGCGATGAAGAAGCCGAGGCTGACGCGGAGGACCGCCGAGGCGCGGATGTCATCGTCCGGCTCGAGCCCGACCACATCCGGATTTGGGATTTCGCCGACGAGTTCGACGGCTCCTAGGGCCGGGGACAGCCGTCGCGTGGGCTCCACGCGGCTCCCAGTCCGGCAGGGCACCGTGACGGCTTCCGCAACTCGCGCGAAGCGA
>CAVSQT010000006.1:0-162062 GCA_963730145.1 uncultured Solirubrobacterales bacterium | reverse complement strand
GCGCTCGCGGGATCGACGGTGAACGTGTCGAGGGCGGTGAGATCGCGACGCTCGGTGGCCGCATCGGCGGACCGCGCGGACACTGCCGCCTCGCGAGCGTCGTCTGCGAGCGCGGCGTCGAAACCCCGATCGAGGCCGCGCTCGCTGAGCAGAGCCGCAGCGACCTCGCGCGCATTCCGCGGATCGCCGAGCAGCTCGAGCACGCGGCGCGTTGCCGCGTGGCTCGCGGGCCAGGACCATCTCGCCTCCGCGTACACGCACAGGACCGCCGGGAGCGCCGGCGAGGCCTCGCTCGAACAGGCGCTCGGCGACGAGGAGCGGCCACGACGCGCGACCGACGCGACGAAGACGGCCGAGCTCAACGCTGAACGGCCCACCTATCATCTAGCTCGACGGCTCGGCGTCCAGCTCCTGCGCGAGAACCTCCGCGGCGCGGTCGAATGCCTCGTCGTCTTCGGTCTTGGGATCGTCCTCGGCACGGACGTCGGGCGGGATTCCCCTGCCCGCGAGCGATGTGCCATCGGCGGTCAGGTACTGACCGATCGTCAGGTCGAGCGCCCCGCCCGTCTGCAGCGGCAGGACCTCCTGAAACGTGCCCTTGCCGAAGGTTCGCGTGCCGACCACCTCAGCGAGGTCGTAGACCTCGAGCGCGGCGGTGAGGATCTCCGAGGCCGAGGCCGTGTCGCGGTTGACCAAGACGACGGTCGGACGCGGGTCGATGGCTTCACCGACCGCCTCGTACGCACGCTCGCCCCGGGTGCGGCTGCGCGTCGAGACGACCTCGCCGTCCTCGACGAAGATGCTCGACGAGAGCACGGCCTCGTTGAGCAGGCCGCCGCCGTTGCCACGCAGGTCGATGATCAGCCCTTCGGCGCCGCCGCGATAGAGACGATCGACGGTCTCGCGCAGCTCACCATGCGAGCCTTCGCTGAAGGTGGCGAAGCGCACGTATGCGACCTTGCGATCGTCGTCGGTACGACGGATCTCACCGTCGACCGCGGGAATGCGCACCTCGGCCCGTTCCAGCGTCAAGTCGATTGCGCCGCCGCCGCTCGCCGGCTTGATCGTGATCTCGACCTCGCTCCCGGGTGGGCCCTTGATCCTCGCGGTCGATACCTCGGACGAGACCCCGGCGATCGGCTTGCCGTCGACGGCGGTGATCAGGTCGCCCTCCTGCAGGCCTGCCTCCTCCGCCGGGGTATCCGGATAAACGGTCGCGATTCGCAGCCCCTTGGGAATCTCGCTGACGGTCAGGCCGACGCCCGTGAACGACCCCGAGGTCGCCGCCTCGAAGTCCTCGAGGCTGCTCGGCGGTGAAGTAGTGGGAGAAGCGGTCCTCGTAGCGCTTCTTGATCTCACGGACCATGCCGGCGATCGACGCGTCCTCGAGCTCGCCGGGTTCGACCGCCTCGAAGTAGTTGGCCTCGATCGTTTCCTGGGCCTCGAGCACGCCGGCGTCGGAGTCGTCGCCGGTGAGCACACCGGTGAGAACGCCAATCGCGGCCGCGATCACGAGGCCGATGACCAGGCCGGTGACGACGCCGGAGCCGAACGTGCCCCGGTCGGTCGGCCTCACACTCGCAGGAAGCGGCGCAAGGTGATGCCGCTGCCGGCCGCGGAGACGAGCACCGCGGCGGCGACGAGCATCGCGACCAACGGCACGAAGCCGGTGGTCGAGAGGTTGTCTACGAGGGCGAAGTCGTCTGCGAGTGGATCCACGATGGTGACCTTGCCCAGTAAGAGTAGGCCTACGGCGATCCCGGCTCCCATCAGCCCGACGATCACGCCCTCGATCATGAACGGCCAGCGGATGAACCAGTTGGTGGCGCCGACCAGCCGCATCACCTCGACCTCGCGTCGACGCGCGTAGATCGAGAGCCTGATCGTGTTGGCGACGAGCAGCAGCGAGGCGATCAAGAGCAGGCCCGCGATCACGAGCAGCACGATCTTGACTGCGCCGGTTACCTCGCGAATCTGGTTGGCCTGCTCGCGGCTGTCTCCGATCGGCGGGTCGATGGCGGCGCTGATCGGAGTCGGCTTGCCGGCGTCGTCGGTCGGCAGCAGTGCGGCGCGCACCGATTCGAGGCTGTTGGGATCGTCGAGGCCGAGGTCGAACGACGGTGGCAGCGGGTTCGAGTTGAGCTCCTGAATCGAGCCTCGCAGATCGCCCCTGAGCTCGCCGGCGAGCTCCTTCTTCGCGCATTCGGGCGAGCAAAAGGTGACGGCGTCGACATGGGGTATGCCTTGGAGCTTCGCCTGCAACGAGTCGATCTCCGCGCGCGAGGCGTCGTTGTAGAGGAAGACCTTGAGGCCGATCTGCTCACGCACCTCGCTCGCCTTCGACTCGCTGGCGCGCAGCACCGGCACCAGTACGCCCAGCAGCAGCGTCGTGACGACGATCGTCACGATCGCGGCGACGCTTGGGGCGGCGCTGCGGCGAAGCGCGCGCAAAGCCTCGGACAAGAAGAAGCCGATGCGCCCCATTACTAGTGCTCGAATCCGAAGAAGTCGTCACCGGCCTGACCGTTGGCGTCACCTTGGTCGACGCCCATCTCGGCGCGAACGCGCGCGGCGAACTCCTTCGTCGATTCGTCGTGGTACCCGCTCTCCTTGTGGTCGCGGATCAGGCGGCCCTCCTCGAGGGCGATGACGCGGCGGCGCATCTTGTCGACCATCTCGCGATCGTGGGTGACGACGAGGACGGTGGTGCCGGTGCGGTTGATCCGGTAGAGCAGCTGCATGATCCCGATCGAGGTGACCGGGTCGAGGTTGCCGGTGGGCTCATCGGCGAGCAGAAGCGGCGGGTGGTTGACGAAGGCACGAGCGATCGCGACGCGCTGCTGCTCTCCGCCGGAGAGCTCGTCGGGATAGTTGTGGATCTTTGCCTGGAGGCCGACGAGGCGCAGGATCTCGGGAACCTTCCTGCGAATCTGCGAGCGTGGCTCGCCGATTACCTGCAGCGCGTAGGCGACGTTGTCGTAAACCGTGCGGTTCGGGAGCAACTTGAAATCCTGAAACACGGTGCCGATTCGCCGGCGCAGATACGGAGTCCGGTCGGCGGCCATCGCGTTGATGTCCTTGCCGGCGATCTCGACCTTGCCGGCCTTCGGCTCGATCTCACGGATCAGCATCTTGATCAGCGTCGACTTACCGCATCCGGTCGGTCCGGTGATGAAGGCGAATTCGCCCCGATCGATCTCGAGCGAGAGGCGCTCGAGTGCAACGTGGCCGCCCGGGTAGACAACGGTGGCATCGCTGACTGTGATAATCGGCGGCTGGTTCGAGCGATCCCGGACGGCCGACTTGCGCGACGAGCGAGGGTGCTTCGCCTCAGCACGGCTGCGGGCCCGATTCGATCTGCGAGTTAGAAGTGGCATGCGGTGCCCTCTTTCTCCGGCGTGCGCACCACTCCTGCGTGTGCCGCGTGCGTCCGCCCGATGCAACGTTCTCTGCGGTGGTCCCTTGCCACCACGTGGTCGCAAAAGGCTAGCTGATGGTGTTAGCGGACGCTAACGAACCGGCGCGCCTGCAACCGGGCTTCCCGAGCAGAATGAGGTCGATGGCTGCACGAGGATCGTTCTTAGGTACGGCACCGCGGATCCTGGTCACGGTCGCCGCGGCGACCGCAACGCTGGCGTTCGCCGCATGCAGCAGCGAAAGCGAGGCGCCGTCGACGACCACGCTCACCGTCCCACCGCAGTCAGAGGCGACGCCCCCTCCCCCCGCTGCCGCCGAAGACGGGTCGGCGCCGGAGAAGCCGCCGCGCGCCGAAGAGCCGACCACACCGGCTGAGGGGCCGCACGGCGATCCGCGCGAGACCGCGCTCGAGCGCTCCGCCGAGCGCACCGTGATGCGCTTCGTCGATGCGCTCGACGCTGGTGACGGCAGGGCTGCCTGCGCGCTGCTCGCCGAGGGCGTGATCGAGCAGATCGAACTGCCGAGGCAAGGCCGAGACTGTGCCACTTCGCTGGCGGCGTCGATCGGCTATCGCGACCCGCGCGGCCTGCCGGTGTGGGAGTCGGCCAAGGTCGCGACGATCGTCTCGGTGAGGCTCGACGGCGAGCGGGCAACCGTCGTCGCGACGGTGGTCACCCGCTTCGCCGACCGTGAGGAGGTCTCGATCGAAGACGACGTGGTCTATCTCATACGCGACGCCGACTCATGGTCGATCGCCAAGCCGAGCTCGACGCTCTACCGCGCCGTCGGCATCTCCGACGTGCCGCCCTCGGTCCTGACCCCGCCCTTAGATGAGTGATCCCACGACATCACGCACGCGAGCCCGTGGAATCAATCATCTAGCGTGGGACCGAGACGATCCGCTGGCGAGGGCCTGCGCCGCTGATCACCGTGACGTAGGCGCGCTTGTCCGTTAGCGCGGTCGACCACAGCGTTGCGCCGCGCCGCGAAAGCAGTGTGCGCCCGCCGTCTCCGTTCAGCCCGGCGAGCTTGAGCCGATCGGCGCGCGCGGTGTGGCGAACGTAGAGCACCCGGCCGGCTCGAATCGAGGGATTGGAGAGACCCTCGATGCTCGAGCGAATGAGTGTCGTCGCACCCGCCTTGCGGCCCTGCGCCCCGAGCACGCGCTTGACGATCGAGTTCTGGTGACTACTTGCCTTCGCATAGACGAGACGATTGCGGTCGAGGCTGGGACGACCGAGCTGGCCGACTCGGCTCGTCCTACCCAAGGACTTCTGGGCGCCCGGGCGCTGTGGGTTCGTGAGCTCGCGCGCTCGCAGGTAGTCGCGTCCGTCGCTGCGCGCGCGCCAAGCGACCCAGTGCCGGGAGATCGCGACGGCATCGGCGTCCGGCGCCGCGAAACGACCGATCTCAGACGTGTCTCCCGCGCTCAGGATGACGATTTCGTCGCCGCGGACAACCGCGAGACGTCCGTCGCCGAGCGCGGGATCTTCGCCGGTGAGGACAACCTCCTTGCCGCCGCGCTCGAGCACTCCCGAGCCGTCGGGGCGCTGAAAGACGAAACCGTCACCGGCGGCGCCCGGATCGGCGGCCGGTCGCACCTCGGTCTGCGCCGCGCCGGCGGGCACGGCTACGACCAGCGCGGCCGCGCAGGCCGCGAGCGCGATCGCGTCGCCGAAGCGAAAACCACGGTAGATCGCCGGGCGCTCAGCCATCAGCGTCGTCACGCGCACGCCGAGATCGCGATCGGCGACGGGCGCGACAAGCGCGATCGGCAACGCCCTACCGGTTCCGAAGGCGAGGCCGACGGCGATGCCGATTGCCGGCTCCCCGAGGGCAAAGGAGATCGCCGCCAGGGCAAAGACGCCGAACGTGAGCACGAAGGTGGTGAAGCCGAGGCCGAGCAGGATCCCGTACAGGCCCGCGGCAACGGGCATCGGCATCAACCGGCGCCAGTGCTCGGGCAGCTGGCGGCGCACCTGCGGCACGATCGGCGTGCCGCGGATCTCGGCCATCGCCGCCGCCAATGCGATCACCGCCGCAACGCCGAAGGCGAGTCGGCCCCCGGCACCGTGGACGAGCTCACCCGCGAGAGCCAGCGCGCCGAAGGTGACCGCGCCTCCGGCCAGCGCGCCGAAGGTGAACGTGACGCAGGCCGAGAGCGTCGTCGCGCGGCCGCCGCGTGTGACCAACCGGTCCGATCGTCTCGATCATCGAAAACCCGCAGGGCGACCAGGTGCCGGTCAGGCCCGCGACGAAGGCGGCGACGACGAGGGTGATCGCGAGGCCATCCATCAGCGCCGTTCCCCTCGCCTCAACACGGCACCTTGGTTTGGAAGTACATGACGCAGAAGACCTTGCGGCCGCGATAGCAGTACCCCTGCAGCGAGGCGTCGCCGTTGATCCGCCGGTCCGAGGGCGAGCAGCAGTCGACCAGCTTGCGGACCTGGCCGCCGCAGCAGCGATACCAGCCGCCGTCGACCTGGGTCGAGATCCCGTAGAGGCGCGCGGTCTCGTCGCAGACTCGATTTCGCGGCGCGGGGGGAAGCGGCCGGCCATCGGGATCGCGAAGCGGCTCGCCGTCGTCGGCGACCGGCTCGCCGCGCTTGTTCACGGCGCGACCGAGGTTGTCCACCGGTTGGCCGTCGGACGCTCGCAACGGGTATCCGTGCCCGTCGATTCGCGGCGTGCCGGTCGGGTGCGGACACGATCCCGTCGTGTAGATGTGACCGCAGAAGTGGTAGGCGTCGGCGTCACCCGGCTTCACCGCCTTGGCCACCAGCCCACCCGCGGTGACGGTGGTCACGGCAGCGCCAAGGCGAGCCAGAAAGCCGCGGCGCGAGCTGTTGCCGGCGAGCGAGTCGACGGCTCGCTCGAAGCGGTCAGTCATCGACGCCCGCCGCGGCGGCGATCGTGCGTTCGGCGCGGCGGCGCTCCGCGGCGCCGAGCACGCTCTCGAGCTGAACCAGGTTGTTGAAGGTGCCCTTGGCGAGCACGGTGCCATTGCGGTCGAAGGCGACGGCGAACGGGCTGCCGGGGATCTCGAGCTCGCTCCACACCGCAGAGTCGCGGAACTCCTCGAAGGTCTCGATCGCGACCATCGGATCGCTGCCGAGAGCCGAGATCGCGGGCTCGAGCGAGCGGCAGACATGGCAGCCGTCGGAGACGAAGACCGCCAGCGCGAACGCGGTCTCGGGCTCGAAGGCGAAACGCTCGACAACGTCGCTGCTCGAACCGAGCTGCGGTCCCTCCTCGGGAATCTCCAGCGCGCCCTCGGGGCCCAGGCGCAACCGCAGCATGCCGACCTCGCGCGCGAGTGCGAGGACGACGACGGTGAGCCCTACGCAGGCCAGCAGAGCCGCCGCGAGGCCGAGGCCGAGCCACTCATCGGTGCTGAGCGCACCGCTCGGCAGCAGCGTCAGGCCGACGAAGGCAGCGGCGAGCAGGCCGTTGCGAGCGACGCCGGTCCAGCTCACGGTCGAGCGAACGCCGAAGCAGGCGCAGGGAGCGCCGGCGTTGCCACGCAAGATCGCGCCGATCATCGTCAGCGCGAACATCGCCATCAGCGCCGCCGCGAGCCAAGCCGCCAACTCGGAGCCGGCGATGACGCCGCCGGCGAGGACGAGCTCGGTCGCGATCAGCAGCGGGAAGACGACGCCCTGGAGGCGCCGATCTTCAATGCCGAAGCTGGCAAGCGCCGTTCGGCTCGACCCGAGGCGCAGCAAGCTTCGCCACGCTTGCGCCCACCAAGATCCCGCCGAGGATCAATCGTCCCGCTACCTCGAGCACAGCTTCAAATTATCAAGCCGCTGCGAAGCAGCACCGCCGCCGGCTTGCGCCGGCGGCGGTGTGTTTGCTCGTGCCTGGCGGACGTTGCTGTCGCCAGGCCTGCCGACCTACTTCTTGCCGACGATCTTCACCTTCTCGCAGTTGCGCGCGATCTTGTCCCTCGAATCGCCGATGACCGAATCCTTGCCGGAGCCGCAGTTGACCTTGTCGCTGCCCTGGCCCTGCAACTTGATCTTGTCGTCGCCGGTGCCGCCCTTGACCTTGTCGTTTCCGTCCTGGGCGCGCATGTCGTCGTCGCCGGGTCCACCGTCGACCTTGTCGTTGCTCGAGCCGGCGCGGACGATGTCACCGCCCTCGCCGCCCTTGATCTTGTCGCTCGCCGGCCTGGCCGATCAAGCAGTCGCGATCCTTGTCGCCCTTGATCTTGTCGCCACCGCCACCGCCGCGGATCTGATCGGACTTCTTCGAGCCCTTGAGATTGTCGGCCTTCTTCGTGCCTTCAATCCCGAGCCCGTCGACCGTGATGCCGCGGCAGTCGCTCTTCGTCTTGCCGAGCTTCGTGACCACAGTCGACGTGTTGTCGGCCGGATTCGGATCCCCGGTGAGGCTGGCAACGGTCGCCGTGTTGGTCAGCGTGTCTCCGGCCGACTTGGTCGGATTGACGACGATCGTCACCGTGGCGGTGCCGCCACTGGCGATCGAGCCGAGATCGCACGTGACCGAGCCGCCGCACGTCCCCTGTGACGGCGTCGCGGAGACGAGGTTGACGCCCGCGGGAAGCGGGTCGTTGAGCGTTACGCCGCTGGCCGCCTCGGGGCCGGCGTTGGTGATCGTGAGCGTGTAGGTCAGGTCCAGGCCCGGCTGACTGCGATCAGCAGAGGCCGTCTTGACCAGCCCGAGGTCGGCCGACGCGGTGTTGAAACCGAACATGAACGTGACCGGCTTGCCCTGCAAGGGGCCCGCGTCGGCGGTGCCGGTGGAGCAGTCGGCGATCGTCTCGCCCTCGCAGCTCGACTGCCCGAGGGAGTAGAGCTGAGCGCCGACCTTGCCGAGCTCGGCGACTGCCTCGGTCTCGCCCGGTGCGGCTCCGTAGAGCACGCTGAACACCTTCGACTCGCCAGGGGCGACCGCGCCGAAGCCGAAGTCGTAGAGACCGCCGTGGTCGTCGGGCGGCGCCGGGAAGACTCCGCCCGAGCCGAGGTCGACGAACTCGCATAGCCCGTGTAGTCGGGACCGCAGACGGCTCTCCGAGTCGATGTAGGTCCGCTCGGCAGAGTGGGTCGCTGGAGGCGAACCCGTCATCGGAGTTGAACAGAAGCTGCGCCGATGTTCCCTGGGCGGTCACGTACTCGTCGAACGCCGTCGGCTCGACGTCCCAGTCCATGACCCGCCGGTAGCGCAGGTCGTTGAGCGCGTTCGTGCCCGTGTTCGTGACCGTGACCGTGTCGATGAAGATGTTCGGACTCACCGCCGACGGCTGGTAGTCCTGAGTGACTCTCATCTGGAACCCGGGCAGGGCCGGGTCGGAGACCGGTGACGGTCGAGATCGCTCGGTCCGCCGACGGGGAGGTGAAGCTGTCGACGGTGAGATTCCCGTCGCCGGCGGCTTCGTTGGCGAACCCGGTGAGCCCGCTGGTCGCGTCGGCGATGCCCCAGCCTTCACACAGGCATCCGGGCGACGTCGAGTCGATGTTGAGCGGGACGAAGCGCAGCCCGACCTCGTCCACGTTCTCCGTCGCGGAGGGATCGGGGCAGCCGGTGTCGGCGTTGCCCGCGCAGTCGTAGTTGAGGCTGCCGAGCTCGGTCACGCCCAGCTGCACGGTGCCGTTGCTGATCACCGCGCCCTCGGGGGTGGCGGCCTGGGCCTGCGAGGTCAGCAACACGGCCAGCAACGATGTCAAGCGCCAAACTCACCGCCAAGAATCCTGCCCGTACCCTCGATCCAGTCATACCCACGTCCCTCATTCCTATGGCCTCCCAGTGTCATAGGAGCCCCTTGACGGCCCCTGCTGCGCCTAACCTATCCGCGAAATCGGCGTTGTCAACCCATGAGCGCGATCAACCGATCGCGACCATGCGCTCGATCGGAACTCGCGCCCGCTCGGCGATCTCAGGCGAGACCTTGACCTCCACCTTGAGGTCGCGCAGCGAGTCGCGGACCTTCGGCAGCGTGATCATCTTCATGTACTTGCAGAAGGCCATCCGGTTGGCCTCGATCAGGCTCGCCTGCGGCGCCGCCTGTTGCAGCGGATACAGCATGCCGTTCTCGGTCGCGACGATGAACTCGCCCTCGGGATGACTCTGGACGTGCTCGAGCATCCCCGAGGTCGAGAGCATGTGCACGCCCTCGGAGGAGATGTCGCCGGAGGCTACGTACTCGAGCGCCTGGGTCGAGCAGCCGCATTCGGGATGGATCAGGAACTCGGCATCGGGGTGCTCGGCGCGGGTGCGCGTGATGTCGTCGGGGCGGATGCCGGCGTGGACGTGGCACTCGCCGTCCCAGACGTGAAAGCGCGCGTATCGCTCCGGGTCTGAGACCAAGCCCGTCTCGCGGGCGACGAAGGCGCCCAGCCACATGTCGGGGCCGAAGAGGATCTCGGTCTCGGGCCCGTGCTCGGCCCAGATGTGCTCGACGACCGAGACCGCGTTCGATGAGGTGCAGCAGTAGTCGGTCTCGGCCTTGACCTCGGCTGAGGTGTTGACGTACATGACCACCACGGCGCCGGGGTGCTCGCCCTTCCAGGCCCGCAGCTGGTCGGCGTTGATCGAATCCGAAAGCGAGCAGCCGGCGTCGGGATCGGGGATCAGCACGGTCTTCTCGGGCGAGAGGATGGAGGCCGTCTCGGCCATGAAATGCACGCCGCAGAAGACGATCACCTCGGCGTCGGTCGAGGCCGCCTCGCGTGAGAGCCCGAGCGAGTCGCCCATGTGGTCGGCCACGTCCTGGACCTCGGGCACCTGGTAGTTGTGGGCGAGGATGACCGCGTTTCGCTCGGCGGCGAGCGATCGCACCTCGTCGGAGAGGCGCGCGATCTCATCTCGCGAAAGCTCCGCGTTCGTGATCGGTTGAAGTGTCGGCAGCTCCTGCATCAGCGCCATCCTTCGTCGTATGTTCGCTTCCTGGCTGCGGTCCGATGACCGGCGTCAGTGAGAGCGAATGACTGCGGCACAGTTTACTGCGCTGGATGCCCGAGCTGCCCGAAGTCGAGATCACCGCACGGAGATTGAGTGCGGCGCTGGCCGGAGCCGAGATCGAATCGGTGCTGACACCGGGGATGGTCGCGGTCAAGAGCGTGACGCCGCCGATCACGGAGATCGTCGGCTGCGGCTTCGTCGCCGTACGGCGGATCGGCAAGATGTTCGTCGTGGACCTCGAGCAGCGAGCAGCTCGCTGCTGATCCACCTGATGTCGGCGGGGCGTCTGCAGGTCTTCGACAAGCGAGCCTCGCTGAAGGACCGTCGTTCGCGGATCCTGATCCGGCTCGCCGATGGCCGCGAGCTGCGCCTGCGCGAGTTCGGCACCAAGCAGCGCGCCTGGGCCAAGCTGATGGCGACATCCGAGGTCGAAGCCGACGAGATGGTCGCGACGCTCGGCCCCGAGGCCTGGCCGGCGCCGCCCTTGGCGGAGCTGGCGCAGGCGATCGCCCTGCCGCGTCACCTGCATCCGATGCTGCGCGACCAGCGCGTGATCTCGGGCATCGGGCGCTCGTGGGTCGACGAGATCCTCTGGGAGGCGAAGCTGGCGCCGTTCAAGAAGGGCAAGGACCTCGACTGCCGACGAGGTCGAGCGCCTACACGGTGGCCTTGCGGTGCTCGGTTCGGCGATCGACGAATACGAGCAGCGAATCGGCGAGCAGGTGCCCGACAAGCTGCCGATGCCGCTCAAGGTGCACCGCCGCGAGGGCGAGCCCTGCCCGCGCTGTGGCACGACGATCGAGGCCGTCTACTTCGCCGAGCACCAGACCAACTACTGCCCGCAGTGCCAGACCGGCGGACGCGTGCTCGCCGACCGGCGCCTGTCGCGGTTGCTGAAGTAGGCGCGACCGCGGGCGCGGCCTCGTTCATCTCCGTTCGGGTTCGAGCAGGAGGCTGAAGTCGAGCGCGGGCGCCGAGTGCGTCAGCGCGCCGACCGAGATCTGATCGACTCCGGTGGCGGCGACGGCGGCGACGTTGGCCAGCGTGACGCCGCCGGAAGCCTCGAGCTTGGCGTCGCTTGCGGCGTGATCTCGGGCGGCGACGGCAGCCCGCAGCGCCGCCTCGTCCAGGTTGTCCAAGAGCAGGCGCTCGGCGCCCACCGCCAGCGCTTGGGCGATCTCGTCGGCGCTGCTGCACTCGACTTCGATCTCGAGCTCGGGATGAGCGGCGCGGGCGAGCTCGACCGCACGCAGCGAGGCCGCCGGCGATGGCGATGTGGTTCTCCTTGATCAGGATCGCGGCATCCAGGCCGCTGCGGTGGTTCACCCCCCCGCCCGCGACCACGGCCGCCTTCTCCAGCAGCCGCAGTCCCGGCGTCGTCTTTCGTGTGTCGAGGATCTCGGCGCCGCTGCCGCGCACGCGCTCGACGAAACGCTGCCGTCAGCGTGGCGACACCGGAGAGGTGGCCGAGCAGGTTGAGCGCGGTGCGCTCGCCCGCCAGCAGGGCGCGCGCCGGACCGGCGATCGTGACGACGTCGACGGGCACCGTGTCTCGCCACTCGGCCTCGGTCTCGAGCGCTTCGAAATGCTCGGCGCCGACCTGGGAGAACACCTCCCGGGCGGCGTCGAGGCCGTAGACGACCCCCGGCTGCTTCTGCACGATGCGCGCCTCGGCGCGCGCCGTTTCGGGCACGATCGCGAGCGAGGTGACGTCGCCTGAGCCGATGTCCTCCGCAAGCGCCCGGGCGACGAGCTCGCTCACCGATCCCGTTTCACCGCCGGCGCTCTGCCGCCGGCTCAACTGGCCCTCGGGAACACGGCCATCGTCGCGGTGAAGCCGTGAAGGAAGTTGCGCCCGCCGACGGGCCCGATCTCCCCGGCGCAGAAAAAGCCCGCGGCGGGGGCGCCAAGCGCGTCATCGAGCGCACCGGCGTCGTGGTCGGGAACGTCGAACATGTTCGAGCCGCGACCGTTGCAGGTGAACAGCAGCGCCCCCGCGGCGCCCTGCTCTCCCAGGGCCAGCGACTGTGCGCGCAACGCATCGCGCAGGTCCTCGTCGGCGGTGGCCCCGTCGCGCACGTGCATGCGCACCGTCTGCCCGACGCGGATGCGATCGCCGACCGCGAGCGTGCCCTTGTCGGGATCGGCACCGATGATCGGGCGCACGAGAAAGTCGCCCCGCTCGTACTCGGGCTGGTTCTCGTCGATGACGATGCCGAGCATCAGCCCCTGCGCAACCAGTCGCTGCTGCTCGGGGTCGAGGCCGGCGATCGCCTCACGCAGCCGCACGATCGCCGGTTGTGAGGCGAGCTCCTCGATGATGTTGGCGCTCGCCGAGGTGACCGTCATCTCGGGACCGACCGGGGTCGCTCCCTGCGACACGCAGGGAACCATCGCGACACCATCCAAGGAGCAGGCGACGGCACCGCCGTGCAGGACCTCCCCCTCGCGAAACAGCACGGCCGAGCCTGCGGCGGCGGCGCTCGAAAGGCCGCCGAGGACGGGCATTCCCGGCCGGCGCTCGTTGAGGACGGCGAGCAGCGCCTCGGCGCTGAAGGTGTAGGGATCGGCGAGCACGACCAGCGCCTCCCCCAGCCCCTCGGGGTCGGGCAGGCCGTTCAGCGTGCGGCCCCCGTCGGCGGGCTCGACCTCGAAGTGATGGGTGCAGATCTCACCCCCCGGAGCCGAAAGCGCCCACACTGCCGCGCCCGGACCGGACTCCATCTCGCGACCGCCGCCGAGGACGCCGCCGGCCCCGCAGCCGATCAGCGAGCGGGGCGCGAGGCGCGAGTGGACCTCGGAGAGGATCGTCTTCGCATGACCGAGATGGGGTGCGGCCGCAAAGACGATCGCGAGATCACACTGAGCGCCGAGGCCTGCTGGCCGCCGAGTCGGCGGCAGCGGCGAATGCCTCGACCGGATCGAGCTCATCCGAGACGCCTACCGCGATGCTCACCGCCATCGCTGAACCGTACCGGCGCCGCAAGCCGTTGCGGCGGATGGGGCCTCGATCGCCGCTGGATCGTCCTAGGAGCGGTCGCGAGCCGCCGACAGCAGGTACTCGCGGATGAACCCGTCGAGGTCGCCGTCGAGGACGCGGTTGGCGTCGCCGACCTCCATGCCCGTGCGGTGGTCCTTGACCCGGGTCGAGGGATGGAGGGTGTAGCTGCGGATCTGCGAGCCCCACTCGACGGCCTTCTGCTCGCCGCGCTCCTGCGCGAGCTCCTCGGCTCGCTTTCGCTCCTCCTCCTCGAGCAGCCGCGACTGCAGCAGCTTCATCGCCGTCGCCTTGTTCTGAAGCTGCGAGCGCTCGTTTTGGCACTGGACGACGATCTGGGTCGGCAGGTGGGTGATCCGCACCGCGGAATCCGTCTTGTTGACGTGCTGACCGCCGGCGCCGGAGGCTCGGTAGGTGTCGATGCGCAGGTCCTCCTCGTCGATCTCGACGTTGACCGCGTCGTCGACCAGCGGCGCCACGTCGACCTGGGCGAATGCCGTGTGACGGCGCGACTGCGAGTCGAAGGGAGAAATTCGCACCAGCCGGTGGACGCCGCGCTCGGCGGCGAAAAGGCCGTAGGCGTTCTCACCCCTGGCGATGAACGTCGCCGACTTGATCCCGGCCTCCTCGCCCTCCGAGGCCTCCTTCATCTCGACGACGAAGCCGCGGCGCTCGGCCCAGCGCAGGTACATGCGCACGAGCATCTCGGCCCAGTCCTGCGAATCGGTGCCGCCGGCGCCGGCGCGGACGGTGACGACCGCATCGCCGCCGTCGTACTCGCCGGCGAACAGCCTCGCCTCCTCGAGCTCGCCGAGGCGCGATTCGATCGAGTCGAGCTGGGAGTCGAGCTCGTCGGCGAGCTCAGCGTCCTGCGCGGCCATCTCGGCCAGTTCGCCGAGATCGCCCGTGTCGGATTCGAGCCTTCGAAAGGTTTCGAGGCGCTTCTGCGAACGCGCGTGGGCAGCCGAGGTCTTCGCCGCGCGCTCCTGGTCATCCCAGAAGCCCGGTGCCCCCATCTGCGCCTCGAGCTCGGTTACCTGTGCTTCGAGCCGCGCCGGGTCAAAGGTAGTCCGCGAGCCGGGTCAAGCCCTGGCGGATCTCGGCGATCCGCTCGCTCACGGCCTCCTTCGTAGGTGCATCAGCCATCCGCCGCAGCGTACAGCCGGCCCGTGGCCTACGCGCCCTCGCGCTCCGCCGGAATCGACTCGATCGCATCGACGATCGAGTCGAAGTCCTGGCGCCAGCGATAGACCTTGCCGTCACGCAGCTCGAACAGCGCGCCGAACGGGGCCTCGTCGGCGAGCTCGTCGCCTTCGGCCCAGCGCCACTGACGCCGGGCGGCGACCGCGACATGGTCGGCGCCGACCTCTCGGATTTCGTCGACCTCCACCCGCGAGCGCAGCTGGCCGTCGTCGCTCGGCTTGGCCCAGGCGACCACCTCGGCGATCCCGCGCTTGGGTCCGCGCTGGCCGACGGCCTCGATTTCAGGATCGAGCTCTGCGGCGACCGCTTGCTCGTCGCGGTCGCCAAGCGCGGCGAGCAGCCGCTCGACCACGTCTCGGTTGGATGCGGCGCCGCTCAGGCCCCGTGGCACTTCTTGTACTTCTTGCCCGATCCACACCAGCAGGGGTCGTTGCGGCCGACCTTGTCGTGGTCGTCCTTGACCACGGTTGCCGGATTGACGCCGCCGTCGCCCGTGGTCGTCGAAACCGCGCCGCCGCCGCCGCCAGGACCGGCTAGGCGCCGCCGGTGACGCCGGGGACACCTTGACGGGCCGTGACCGCCTCGGCTCATGCGCCGAGGGCTGCTCGGGGCCGCCGCCGGCGTACTGCATCTCGCGCTCGGACTTGCGGTTCTCGCCGAACATCTGCTCGGCCTGGGCGGGCTCGATGTTGACCTCGACGTGGAAGATGACGCGGGTGAACTCCTCCCAGATCGAGGCCATCAGGTCGCGGAACATCGTGAAGCCCTCGTTCTTGTAGGCGACGAGCGGATCGATCTGGGCGAAGCCCCGGAGGTGGATGCCCTCGCGCAGGTAGTCCATCTCGTAGAGGTGCTCGCGCCAGCGGTTGTCGATGATCTGGAGCAGGATCTGGCGCTCGAGGTAGCGCATCAGCTCCTCGCCGAACTCGTCCTCGCGGCGACCGTAGGCGGCGATCGCGTCCTCGGTCAGCAGCTCGTCGATCTGCTCGCGGCTCGAGCTCTGCTTGCGAGTCGAGGTCGGTGACCGACACCTGCAGCGGCCACAGCCCGCGTGCGTGTCCCTCGAGACCGGCGAGGTCCCAGTCCTCGAAGATCTCGCCGGGCGTGTACTCCTCGACGATCCGCGAGACGACGGCCTCGAGCTCTTCGTGGGCGACGTCTGACATGTCGCGGCCCTCGAGGATCTCGCGCCGGTACTTGTAGACGACTCGGCGCTGCTCGTTCATGACGTCGTCGTACTCGAGCACGCGCTTTCTGATCAGGTAGTTCTGCTGCTCGACCTTCTTCTGCGCGTTCTCGATCGTCTTCGTCAGCATCTTCGCCTCGAGCGGGAACTCCCGGCCGTCGTCGTCGACGGGGCCGAGGCGATCGAGGATCTTGTAGATCCGCTCGCCGGCGAAGAGGCGGATCAGGTCGTCCTCGGCGGAGAGGAAGAAGCGCGACTCGCCCGGGTCGCCCTGGCGCCCCGAGCGGCCGCGAAGCTGGTTGTCGATGCGCCGCGACTCGTGGCGCTCGGTGCCGAGGATGAAGAGTCCGCCGAGATCGCGCACCTTGTCGCCCTCGGCCTCGGTCTCAGGCTTGAAGCGCTCGGTGTGCTGGTCGAGCTCTGTGCTCCCAGCTCTCGTCGCCGGGCTGGACGCCGAGCTTTCTCAGCTCGGAGATCGCCAGCATCTCGGGGTCGCCGCCGAGCTTGATGTCGACGCCGCGGCCGGCCATGTTGGTCGCGATCGTGACCGCGCCGAGACGGCCTGCCTGGGCGACGGTCTCGCCCTCGCGCTGGGCGTACTCGGGCTTGGCGTTGAGGACCGCGTGCTCGACTCCGGCGCGCTCGAGCTCGCCCGAGAGCATCTCTGAGACCTCGACGGAGATCGTGCCGACCAGCGCCGGCTGGCCCGCCTCGTGGCGTTCCTTGAGCTCCTCGACCACGGCCGACCATTTGCCGCCCTTGGTCTTGTAGATCTGGTCGTTGTGGTCGGTGCGGATCATCGGCCGGTGGGTGGGGATCTCGACCACCGCGATCTCGTAGATCTTCATGAACTCGGTCGCCTCGGTGAGGGCGGTTCCGGTCATGCCGCTGAGCTTGTCGTAGAGGCGGAAGTAGTTCTGCAGCGTGATCGTCGCGAGCGTCTGGTTCTCCTCGCGGATGCGCACGCCCTCCTTCGCCTCGATCGCCTGGTGCAGGCCGTCCGACCAGCGGCGGCCGTCGAGGATGCGCCCGGTGAACTCGTCGATGATCTTGACCTCGTTGTCGATCACGGCGTAGTCGATGTCCTTCTTGAACAGCGACTCGGCCTTGAGCGACTGGATCAGGTGGTTGACGAGGGTGCCGTGCTCGGAGAGGTAGAGGTTCTCGATGCCGAGGAACTTCTCCGCCTTCTCGACCCCTGCCTCGGTCGGCGCGACCGTCTTGTGCTTCTCGTCGTATTCGTAGTCGTGGGTCGCCTCGGACGTGTCGCGCGACTCGCCGAGCGACTTCAGCTTCGTCACCATCTCCTCGCCGACCATCTGCTTCGAGAGGCGAGCGAAGGTGTAGTAGGTGTCGGCCGCCTGCTCGGGGCGGCCGGAGATGATCAGCGGCGTGCGGGCCTCGTCGATGAGGATGTTGTCGACCTCGTCGACGATCGCGAAGGCGTGCTTTCGCTGCACGCATTCCTCGAGCGTGCTCGCCATGTTGTCGCGCAGGTAGTCGAAGCCGAACTCCGAGTTGGTCCCGTAGGTGACGTCGCAGGCGTACTCGGCGCGCCGCTGAGCCGGGTTCATCTCCGACTGGATGACGCCGACGGTGACGCCGAGCAGGTCGAAGATCGGCTTCATCCAGAGAGCGTCGCGTCGCGCGAGGTAGTCGTTGACCGTGATCAGGTGCACGGGGTCACCGGCGAGCGTGTTGAGAAAGACGGCGGAGGTCGCGGTCAGGGTCTTGCCCTCGCCGGTGCGCATCTCGGCGATCGCGCCGGAGTCGAGGACCATGGCGCCGATCATCTGCACGTCGTAGTGGCGCTGGCCGAGCGAGCGCTTGCCGGCCTCACGACAGAGCGCGAAGGCCTCGGGGATGAGCTCGTCGAGCGCTCTCGCCCTCCTCGCGCGCTCGAGTGCGCAGCTCGTCGGCGCGCTCGCGAATCTCGGCGTCGTCGAGCAGTTCGAGCTCGGGCTCGAAGCGGTTGATCGAGTCGACGCGCCGCTCGTACTCCTTCAGCTTCTTGCCCTCGCCGACGCGAAGGGCGCGATCGATGATTCCCCGTGCCATGTCTCCGATTCAGGGTAGCCGGACGCGGCGGTGCGGCTGTGCTCAGCCGGCGATCAGGCTTCGCGGCCGCGAAGGCGACCCATGACGCGACGGCTGCGGGCGCGACCGCGTCGCTTCTCGCGGTAGCGCTTGACCTGGCGCCGTATGTCCTCGGCGAGCTCGTGGATCGAGTGGATCATCTCGGGCGAGGCCTCGCGGGCGCGCAGCGTGGTGCCCTTGAGATAGAGCGTCGCCTCGGCCACCTGCTTGTCGCTGATCGAGGGATTGCGCTCCTCATAGACCTCGATGTCGAGGCGGGCGAGCTCGGAGACCTGCTTCGAGACCCTCGCGAAGCGCTTGGTGATGTGCTCTCGAAGCTCGTCCGTCACTTCCACGTTTCGGCCCCTGACTTCGATTCGCATATCGTCTCCTCGCCTCGAGAGCTTGCTTTCAATCATGGTACGCCTCGCGCCCGATCGTGCCAAGCGAATGAGCGAAGACAGCGCCGCGAACCTCGCCGCACCGGCCGCGCGCAGCGCCCGGGCACAGGCGGCCAGGGTCGCGCCGGTGGTGAGCACGTCATCGACGACCAGCAACTCGCCGCGGCGATGGCCCGAGGCAGCGCACGACTGGCGCCGAGATCAGCCTGGTGGCGCGATCGCGGCCCACCTGGCGTGGTCCGTCGCGGCGAACGAGGCAGGCCGAGCGCTCGAGCCCGACGCACGAGGCGAAGGCCGAGGCGAGAAGCTCGGCGGCGTCGAAGCCCCGAGCTCGTCGTCGCGCCGGCGCCGCCGGCACGGCGACGACGATCGCTCCGCTCGTCGCCGGCGAGGCGCATCGCGCCATCGCCTGCGCGGCGACGGCGGCGAGCGGCAGACGGGCCTGAAACTTCAACGCCGCGACCAGGCGCCGAGCCGCTCCCTCATACGGCGCGGCGAAGCGGACGGCACCGAGGTCCGGGCACATGCGCGTCGCCGCCGCGGGCGCCTGCGAGCTCACGCTCGCAACCCATGCACACGGTCGCGGCGACCGGGCACGGTCGAGCGCAGATCGCGCAGCGCGGCGGCGCAGGAGCGCCGCCAGCGCCTTGGTGTTCGCACGCCAGTCGATTCGCGAGGGTCGCGGCCGGGGGCGCGTGGGTGGTGCGCGTGTGAGCGGCCGACGGATCGCAGTGCGCGACGTACGGCGCAGTTAAGGAGTGACTCGGCGTCTGTGGAGATCCGTTCCGACTGTCGGAATCGATCTCCACGGGTGGCAGTGCGGCGCACGTGTGGAGATCTGGGAACGACTGTCGTTCCTCGATCTCCACGGAAGGTTCGTGCCAGCGGCAGCGCCACCCCCTACCCAGCAATCCAAGCCCGCGTCGCGAGCGGCCGTCGCCAGCCCAGCCGTGCCACGCGGCCCGCCTACGGGCGGGCCGTGACCGACTGATCGCGCCCGGCGCGCTTGGCGCGATACAGCGCCGCGTCGGCGCGGCCGACGAGCGCGTCGGCATGCTCGTCTCCGTCCCACTCGGCGATTCCGGCGGAACATGATTCGCCGCTCGGGGTGACGAAACGCAGGCGCTCGATCAGGCGGACGGCGTCGGGGGTCGCACACCCGGGCAAGATCACGCTGAACTCCTCGCCGCCGAAGCGAGCGAGGATGTCGTACGGGCGCAGGGCCAGCCGCCAGGCCGCCGCCGCCTCGGTCAGCAGCTGATCGCCGGCCTGATGGCCTCGGCGGTCGTTGAAGGCCTTGAAATGATCGAGGTCGAGCATCGCCACGCACAGCGGATTCTCGTCTCGTCTCGCACGCGCGAGCTCGCGCGGCAGCTGCTGCTCCCAGTAGCGGCGGTTGGGAAGGCCGGTGAGGCTGTCGGTGCGCGCCATATACTCGAGCTGGCCGAGCAGATCGGCGCGACCGATGGCAACCGCGGCCTCGGCGGCAAGCACGTCGAGCATCGCCGAGAGCCGCAGCGAGACGCCGGCCGTTTCGTCGCGCCATGCGACCGCGAGGACTCCGATCGCGGCGCGGTCGCGCACGACCGGATGCCAGAGCACCGCCTCGGATCGCGTTCGTCGCATGAACTTCTCGTCGGCTTCTGATGCGCTCCCGAGCGAGACGAAAACCTCCTCCGCGCGGCTGAACGCCAGCGCCGCGCCGGACTCGCCGTCGATCGCCACCTCGAAATCGCCGAGTTCGGCACCGACCGACGCCTGGGCCACCAGCGATGGTGAGGACTTCGCCGGGTTCGAACAGGACCGCCACGGGCGCCTGGGCGACCTCGCACGCGCCCGCGCAGACGGCCTTGCGAGCCGCCGCCGGATCGAGGCTGCGGGCGAGCGCGCGCGTCGCTTGGGAGACCGCGCCGACATCGGCGACGCGGCTTGCGAACTCGCCCTCGACCTGGGTGGTCTCGGTGACATCGCGGGCCATGAACAGCCCGGTTTCGACGTTGCCGTGGGCGTCGGCGAAGGGAACGACCCGCATCGAGTACTCGCGACCCGAACCCGGCGAGCGATACTCGAACGAGCGCTTCTCGCCTCGCAGCGCGGCATCGAACTTCGGTCTCAGCGCGTTGGCCTGGGCCGGCGCGAACATCTCGAGGATCGACTTGCCCTCGAGCTCGTCGGCCTCCCAGCCGCCGCCGCCGAGCGCGGGCCCGGCGGCAAAGGTGACGATCAGCTCGCGATTGAAGGAGATCACGGCGGTCTGCGGCAACTGATCGATGAGCGCGCGATGTCGGCGTACGTGGCGACGGAGACGCATCAGCGCCCCCAGGAGAAGGAGGCACACGATCAAGAGGCCCCCCGCCAAAGCGAGAATAAACGCCCCCACGTCCACAGCTTTTAGCCGATCTCGTCCAACGTGCGCCGATCAATCGAAGACGAGGCGCTCGACGGCACCGACATCAGCCTCGCAACCGATCACCGCCGGCGCCTTGGCCAGGGCCGTGTCGGGGTCCTTGAGCCCGTGCCCGGTGAGCACGCAGACGACCGTGCGCGGCGTCTCGGCCTCCTCGACCGTGGGCAGCCCGTGAGCGAGAAGGCCGGCCACCGAAGCAGCCGAAGCCGGCTCGCAGAACACCCCTTCGCCCGATGCGAGCAGGCGGTAGGCATCGAGGATCTGCTCGTCGGAGACCGCCTCGACCCTGCCTCGCGACGCGGTGAAGGCGGCCATCGCATCCTCCCACCGGGCCGGGTTGCCGATCCTGATCGCCGAGGCCACGGTCTCGGGGTCGGCGACCGGCGCCCCACGGACGAGTGGCGCTGCGCCCTCGGCCTGGAAGCCGTAGAGAATCGGCAGCTTGCCGATCTCCGAGAAGCCGCGCGACCAGGCCGTGACGTTGCCGGCGTTGCCGACCGGGATCGCGAGCGCGTCGGGGGCCTCGCCGAGCTCCTCCACCACCTCGTAGGCGGCTGTCTTCTGCCCTTCGATCCGATGCGGGTTGACGGAGTTGACGAGCTCGATCGGATGTTCCTGGGCGAGCTTGCGGACGATCTCCAGCGCCTGATCGAAGTTGCCGCGCAGGGCGATCACCCTGGCGCCGTGCATGAGCGCCTGGGCGAGCTTGCCGATCGCGATCTTGCCCTCGGGCACGATCACCGCTCCGCGCATGCCGGCGCGCGCCGCATAGGCAGCGGCGCTGGCCGCCGTGTTGCCGGTCGAGGCGCAGATCACAGCCTCGGCGCCGCGGCCCGCCGCGCGCGAGACGGCCACCGTCATGCCGCGATCCTTGAAGCTGCCGGTCGGATTCGCGCCCTCGAGCTTCATCAGCACCCTGGCGCCGAGTCGATCCGAGATCACGGGCGCTTCGACCAGCGGCGTCGACCCCTCGTTCAGGGTCACCACTGGATCGCCGGGCTCGAGCGAGAGCCGGTCGCGGTAGCGTTCGATCAACGGCTGGGGCATCGCAGGCTCAGGCGAACTCTTCCTCGATCACGCGGATCGCACGCGGCGCCGAGTGCAGGAAGTCGAGACCGGCGAGCTCCTCGAGCGCTGCGTAGAAGCTGCTCTCCGGGCACTCGTGCAGGACCATGACCAGGCGGGCGTCGTCGCCGAGGCCGCGCTGGGCGAGGCTCTGGACCGAGATCTCGTTGCGCCCGAGCACATCGGCGACCTGGGCCAGGACCCCGGGACGATCGGCAACCTCCATGTGCAGGTAGAACGAGGAGCTGACGTCGCGGACGATCTCGAGCTCGCGCCGAGTCTCGTGCACCGGCGCCTTGCCGGCCAGAATCGAGACGACATCCCCGAGCACCGCCGTCGCCGTCTGGATGCCGCCTGCGCCCGGACCCGACATCGTCACCTCGGTGATCGCCGGCGCCTCGACCATGACCGCGTTGAACGGTCCTCCGATCGGAGCCAGCGGGTGGCCGCTGTAGAGAAAGCAGGGGAAGACGCGGACGCTGATGCCGCCGTCGCGAAGCTCGGCCACGCCGAGGAGCTTCAGCGAGAGGCCGAGCTCCTTCGCATAGGCGAGATCGTCGGGCTGGATCTCGCTGATGCCCTCATAGGAGACGTCGTCGAGGTTGACCGGAGTGTGAAAAGCGAGACGCGCGAGGATCGCCATCTTCGCTGCGGCGTCGGCACCGCCGACGTCGGCCGTCGGATCGGCCTCGGCGTAGCCGAGCTCCTGCGCTCGCGCGAGCGACGTCGGCGTACGGGGCACCGGTGCTCGCCATCTCGGTGAGGATGAAGTTGGTGGTGCCGTTGACGATCCCGAAGACCTTGGTGATCTCGGTCGCCGCCAGGCTCTCCTGGATCACGCGGATCACGGGGACGACGCCGGCGACCGCGGCCTCGAAGCGAAGCTGGACGCCGCTGGCGCGTGCCACCTCGAACAGCTCGTCGCCGTGCTGGGCCATCAGCTGCTTGTTCGCGGTGACGACGTGCTTGCCCGACTCGAGCGCGCGCGTGACGTACTCGCGAGCGGGGTCGGTTCCGCCGATCAGCTCGACGACGATGTCCGAGCCCGCGAGGATCTGCTCGAAGTCGCCCTCGGATCGGCTCAGGACCCCGGTGATCTCGACCGGTCTGCCGGCCGCGGCGGCGATCGCCCCGGCGCTGTCGACGACCAGCTCGGCGAAGGCGCCGCCGACGGTGCCACGCCCGAGCAGGCCGATGCGCGCCACCTCGCCCCGATCAGACATCGCGCGAAAGCAGGTCGTCGTAGGTCTCGCGGCGAACGACGAGCCTGGCTTCGCCGTCCTTGCAGAAGACGACGGGTGGGCGGCGAACGGCGTTGTAGTTGTTGGCCATCGCGTGGCCGTAGGCCCCCGTCGCCGGCGTGACGAGCACGTCGCCGGCTCGCGGCGCCGGGAAGGTCCACCTCGCGAATGAGGACGTCGCTGGACTCGCAGTGCATGCCGGCGATCGAGACCGTGGTGTCGGCTGCGTCGGCCGCACGGTTGGCAAGCAGCGCGTCGTAGCGGGCGCCGTAGAGCATCGGGCGCAGGTTGTCGGACATGCCGCCGTCGACCGCGACGTACGTGCGCACTCCAGGAATCTCCTTCACCGTGCCGACCGTATACGCCGTGACCCCCGCGTTACCTGTGAGCGAGCGGCCCGGCTCGACCAGGATTCGCGGCACCGGGCTGAAGACGCGCTCGACGCCGCGGACCTTGGTCTCGACGTAGGACTCGATCGACGGCGGCTCGTCGGTCGGCCGTGTAGGCGATGCCGAGCCCGCCGCCGATGTTGAGCAGCCGGCAATCGTCGCCGGCGAGGCCGCCGAGCGCTTCGATCGCCTCGACGTAGGGCTCGAGCTCGAAGATCTGCGAGCCGATGTGCGCGTGCAGTCCGACCAGTCGCAGCCGGCTCGATCCGCGGACCGCCTCGACGGCCCTGGCGGCGAGCCCGTCGTCGAGGCCGAATCCGAACTTGGAATCGAGCTGGCCGGTCTGGATGTATGAGTGGGTGTCGGGACTGATCCCCGGGGTGACGCGGATCAGCACGTCCTGGCTGCGACCGGCGTCGGCGCAGATCGCGTCGAGACGGCCGATCTCGTCGAAGGAGTCGCAGATGATGTGGCCGACGTTCGAGTCGATCGCGTAGCGCAGCTCGGCGGGGCTCTTGTTGTTGCCGTGCATGTGTATCCGGGCGGGTTCGAAGCCCGCGGAAATGGCAGCGTGCAATTCGCCGCCAGAAGCGACGTCGACCGACAGCCCCTGCTCGGCAGAAGATCCGCAAGATCGCGGTGATCGGCGCTGCCTTGCTCGCGAACAGCACCTCGAAGTCGTTGCTTCGAGCCTGAAAACGCGTCGAGATAGGCGCGAGCGCGGGAGCGCAGATCGTCCTCGGAGTAGATGTATGCCGGCGTGCCGAACCGCTCGGCCACGGCGACGACGTCGCAACCGCCGACCTCGAGATGGCCCGCCTCGTTGACTCGGCTGCCGCGCGGGAACACGGCAGAGCCGCTGACCGGGTCAGCCACGCGTGCCACGTACCTCACCTGTTGTCGCTTCGCCGGTGCTCATCGGCGAGGGATTGTGACGGGACGAAGCCACAAGGCGCAGGCGCTAGCTAGCTTGCGCCATCCAATGAGCAGACGGTGGCTACCGGCTCCTCGCGCGCCGGACGTGAGTGCCGAGCACGACGGCAGGCCGTATCTGCTCTGGCTACCGCCGTCGCCACCGCCGTGGCCGGGCATGGTGATCGTCCACGGCGCCGGCTCGCAGAAGTCGAATCACGCCGACTTCGCTCGCGCCTGCGCCGCCAACGGCTGGGCAGCGCTCGCCTACGACCAGCGCGGCCACGGCGACTCGGGCGACGAGATGTCGCCCTCCGCGGTCGCCGACGCCGCGCGTATGGCTCGCCTGCTGGCGGCGCGCGATGGAGTCGATCGCTGAGCGCATCTGCATTCGCGGCTCGAGCATGGGCGGCTTCATCGCCATCCATGCGGCGGCGACGTCCGACGCGATCGCCGGGGTGATCGCCATCTGTCCCGCCGGGGAGGAGCACCTGCTGCGCGGCCTGCGCCAGCGGACGCTGGAGATCCGCGCCGGCGAGCCGGCGCGTGCCGACCTCGCGGCCTGGCTCGAGGAGCACGACTCCGCGATGCCGTCGAGCTGATGGGAGCAAAGCCGCTGATGCTGATCCATGCCGCGGGCGATGAGCGCATCCCGAGCGAGTTCTCCGAGGAGCTCTACGATCGCGCCGCCGAGCCGCGAAAGCTGGTCCTGCTGCCGGGTGGCCATCACCGCTCGGCTCAGCACGACTCGGAGCTTCAGGGGATGGCGCTGCGGTGGATGACGAGGGCGCTGCAACGGGCTCGCGGAGCGGCTAGTGCCTATCCTCCGCCGAGGTCGTCGGGCACACCGCCGGCCTGCCCTGCCGAGATCGGGGGCTGCCACGACCCCGCCAAGGTCGTTGATCGCGTCGTTCACCTGGCCGGTGACGTCGGTCGCACCGCCCCGGCAGCTCGGTGCCGATCCCGGCTCCCGGGTTCTCGATCGCTTCGGGCGCGCCGCCACCGACAACGCTGGGGACCGAACCGCTGCCGATCTGTCTGGCGCGGGCGCATCCGGGTTCGACGGCGCGACCGGACGCGGGGACGTCCGCAGCCGGAGCGGAACCGGAGGCCGCCGGCGTCGCCGCTCGAGGCAACGGAACCGCCGGCGCTCGGAGGCTGTGCCAGGCGCGGGTGCGATCGCGGTCGGCGCCGCGGGCGTCTGCTCCACAGCTGCCGGCGCCGCCGCCAGCTGCCGCGACCGCCGCTTCCGGCGAATCGGTCTCGACCGACGACCTCTGTGGCAGCGACGTCGTCGTCCCCCAACGGCACGCCGTTGAATCCCACGTAGGTGGCCAGGGCCGCGAAGGCGATCACGGTGCCGGCGATCAAGGCGGCCGTCGCCGAACCTCCAGCGACGTAGGCGCGAAGGTTGAAATTTCGGCCCTTACGAGCCTGGTTGTCTGCGACCGTATCCATCCCGTGCCGACCGAAGGTCCCGGTCCCCGGGCCCTTCGCCGATGCATCGTCGGAGATTACGCCGACTTCGGCTCGCAGGGTCTAGACGGTATCCGAGCGGATCGACCGCGGCGCCGTTGATGCGAATCTCGAAGTGCAGGTGATCGCCGAAGCAGCTGCCCGTGCAGCCGACATAGCCGATCACCTCACCTTGAGCGACGCTGGCGCCGACGCTGGTCGCGTAGCTGGACTGATGCGCGTAGCAGGAGGAGAGACCACCGCCGTGATCGACGCAGGTGTAGTTGCCGTAGCCGGAGGTCGGCGCGGCGAGCACGACGTTGCCGGCCTTGCACCGCGCGAATCGGCGTGCCCGACGGCACGGCGATGTCGATGCCCTCATGAATCCGGCCCCAGCGAGGGCCGAAGGGGGATGTGACCGGGCCGTTGACCGGCCAGATGAAGCCCGAGCTGCCGCCCTGGATCGGCCCTGCGGGAAGCGGCGCCACGGTCGACGACTCGGGCGAGGTTGCCGCCTGCAGCTGGGCCTGGATGTCGTCCTGGATGTCGCCGATGTCGCCTTCGAGGTGCTCGATGTTGGTCCGGACGCTGTCGAGCGCTGAAGCCTTCTGGTCGCGAACCGCGGCAAGCTCGGCCTCGCGAGCCTCGAGCTGGATTCGGGTGCGCTCGAGCTCTGCCTTCTTCGCCGCGATCTCGTCGCGTGCGTCCTCGATTCGAGCGATGGTGTCGCGGCTCTCGTTGCGCAGGCCGCGCACGCGGCCGACGATCGACGCATCCTGATCCTGGATGCGCTGCAGGTACTCATAGCGAGAGACGAGATCGTCGAAGCCGTCGGACTCGAGCATCACCGTGAGCACGTCGGGCTCGCCGGAGCGATAGATCGAGACGAGGCGGTTGCGCAGGACGCCGAGCGAGCGATGCAGCTGACCCGCCAGGCTCTCGAGGCGTTGGCGCTCGGCACGCAGGCGAGCCTGAACCTCCTCGAGCTCTGCCTGGACGATTGCCTCGCGGTTGCGAAGCACCGCGACTTCGCCGGCCAGCTGGTCGACCTGGTTGCTGTAACGCTCGAGCTCGGTCGAGAGCACCCCCTGCCTTCTCCTTCTCGGAGTCGAGCTGCGCTCTCCTTGGAGTCGAGCTGGGACTCCAGATCCTGACCGTCGGCGGGCGCCACGGCGAAGCTGACGGCGATCAGCGCGCAGGCTGACGCGAGCGTGAGGAGCGCCCGGAGGCGACTGCTGAAAGTCAGGTTCTCGACGTTCATGCTTCGTTCGCCTACGGGGTTAGCTGACGGGCTCGCGCTCTTTGCAAGCGCTAGGTCCGGTTCGATCCGGACCATTCGCCCCCGATGGGAGTTGGGTCCCCCGTTCCGACCGGGTGATACCCGGATGGACTCGGCGAAGCTTTCCGCAGGCTACCAGCAGAATGCGGCAGCGACGGCGGCTTTGCCTCGCAACGAAGCCCGCTGCAACGCGGTTCTCAGGCGTGGGTGCCGAGCGCCTGCCGGGCCGCAGCCCGGTCACGCGACTCGGGCGCCGTCGCCGTGTTCTAAGTTCCCGCGGTGCTGAAAAGAGCTCGCTCTGTCATCTCGCGCCGTCTTTCGCTCGCTGCGAAAGCACAAGTTCGCCGCTGCTGGGCGGCGCTCGTCGTGCTCGGCGGCGGCGTCGCGATCGTCGTTGTCGCCGATCGACGACGACGATGGCGACGACGAGGCGCCGGTCGCCGCGCCGGCGCCCGAGGTGATCGTTCGCGAGGTGCCGGTGCCCGAGGACACCGACGACCTCGGCTTTCCCGCCTTCGCGACGAAGAACACCACGCGCGTTGCCGGTCCCGACCCGATCTCCGATGCCGCGGCGGTAGCGCTCGCGGTGTTTCCCTCGACAGGCGGCGTGGCTGGCCCCGGCGCGGTGACCTTGGTCGATGTCGGCGATTGGCAATCGGGGCTCGCCGCCTCGTCGCTGGTCGCCGAGCCGGTCGGAGCACCGATCCTCGTCACCGAGTCCGGCGCAGGTTCCGGCGATCACCTCGAGCGCGATCCGCGCGCTGGGACCGCAGGGGTCCTCCGAGACCGACGGGCGTCAGGTGTTCACGGTCGGCGCCGCGGCCGAGCCCGAGGGCTTCGACTCGCTCGCCGTCAAGGGCACCAACGCGGCCGAGGTCGCCGCCGAGATCGAGCAGCTGCGCGAGCGCCTCGCAGGCGAGCCCGAGCACATCGTTCTCGCCAGCTCCGACGAGCCGGCGCTGGCGATGCCGGCGGCGGCGTGGGCGGCACGCTCGGGCGATCCGGTGCTCTTCGTCCAGCGCGAGAACGTGCCGGAGCCGACGGCGAAGGCGCTGGAGCGCAATGAGAACGTGCCGGTCTACGTCCTCGGTCCCGAGTCGGCGATCGGCGCCAAGGCGATGAAGGAGATCAAGAAGCTGGCGCCCGAGCGCGACGCGGGTCGGCGCCGAGGATCCAGCCGAGAACTCGATCGAGTTCGCGCGCTACTCGGACGACGACTTCGGCTGGAACATCAACGACCCCGGGCACGGCTTCGTCATCGCCTCCACGACCCGCCCGCTCGACGCCGGCGTGGCCTCGCCGCTGTCTGCGAGCGGCACCTGGGGGCCGCTGCTGGTGAGCGAGGAGGCGGGCACGCTGCCGCCGGCGCTTCGCGGCTATCTGCTCGACCTCAAGCCCGGCTACGAGAGCGATCCGACCCGCGCGCTCTACAACCACATCTGGCTCGTCGGCGACCCGAGCGCGCTCTCGGTCGACTTTCAGGCTCAGGTCGACGAGATCGCCGAGGTCGCACCGGTAACGTCGGGCTCGGGCAGCGAGGATGCTCCGGCGCCGCCGTCAGCGCTCGAGGGTGACCCCACGCCTCGGACCCGGCGACAAGCGAACGACGACGACGCCAACCGATGAGCGAAAGCGAGCGACCAGATCGACTCTCCGGCCGTGAGATCACGGTCGAGGACGTGCGTGCGCTGGCTGGGCCCGCGACGCCGCATTTCGCCCTGCAGATTCGAAACCGAATCGAGCGGCTGATCGCCGACTTGCCCGCCGATCACCCAGCCCGGCTCGAGGGCGAACGGCAGGTCGCGCGACTGACCGAACTGGCACAGCACTCGGGCGAGCCGCGAGGCGCGCGATGACGACGGCCGCGAGCGAACCGGCACAGGGCGCGCTGGAGCGCACGCTGGAGCTGCTCGAGCCGGATGCCCGCGCGCGGGCCGAGGAGCGCGGCCTCAACGACGCCGGCTACCTCGATCTGCTCGAGGGTGAGCTCGAATCGACCGGGCGCACGCAGGACCTGATGGTCACGCGCCTGGTGCCGGCGATCTACGAGCGCTACTGGCGCCCGGCGCTGGGACGGGCATTCAAGGGCTTCACCGGGCCCGGGATGGCCGAGGAGATCAGGATCGCGCGCCTGCTGCTCGGCCTCGGCGAGGGCGACACCGTCCTCGACGTGGCCTGCGGACCCGGGAACTTCTCGCGTGAGTTCGCGCGCGTCGTCGGCCCAGGCGGTCTCGTGGTCGGAATCGACGCCTCGCGAACGATGCTCGAGCGCGGCGGCGAGGAGCTGCGCCAGACCCGAGGCCGCGAACCTGACCCTGATCCGCGGCGACGCCACGGCGCTGCCGTTTCGCGACTCGAGCTTCGACGCCGCCTGCTGCTTTGCCGCCCTGCACCTCTTTCCCGACGCATTCGGCGCGCTCGACGAGATGCGCGCGGGTACTGCGCCCGGGCGGGCGCATCGCGCTGATGACGTCGGTCCGTCGCGAGCTCACCCTGAAACCACTGAAGCCGGTGCTCGAGCGCGCCAGCGGGATGCGCATCTTCGAGGGCGACGAGATCGTCACCGCCCTGGAGGAGCGAGGCTTCACGGGGATCCATCGCCGGCTCTCGGGAATGGTCCAGTTCGTCGGCGGGCGCTTGGCCGGAGCTAGCTCACAGGCCGCACTGCTGCGAGCCGTAGCGCCGAGCCAGGCGCTCGGCCTTGCGCAGGCTCGGCGGCGGGCCGTCGCTGAGAGCGCGCGGGTCGGCCTCGATTTCGGCGATGCCCTGCTCGGTCGCCGCGAGGATCGCCTCGACCTCGACCCGATCGCCGTCGGGGACCGGGATCGCCCTGATCGCGCGGACCTCGGTCTCGAGCGCCGGTACCGCGATCTCGAGCGCGACGCGCTCGACCTCCGCGGGATCGACACCGCCGCGCTCGGCGAGCAGATCGTCTGCCGCAGCCTCGATCTGCTGCTCGGTCGAAAGACAGATCCGGTCTGCCTCACGCAGGAACTCGACCTTCGTCTGCGGCTGCGAGACGCCAGGCGCAAACCCCTCGTCCTCCTCGTCTCCACCTCCGCACCCGGCCACGGCCACGGCCAAGACGCGGCGCAAAACGCAACGGCGGCGGGCGGGCGGTGATTGCTCACAGCGGGCATCCGCAGGCATGGATGCCGAGGACGGTGCGAGCCAGGAAGGCGAAGCGCCCGCTGGAGCAATCGCCGCCCGCCCGCCCGTGCTGCCCTAGACCCGTTCGATCAGCGTGCCCGTGCCGAGCCCGCCGCCACAGCACATCGTCACCAATCCCATCTGCTTGTCGTCTCGCTCCATCTCGTGCAGGAGCGTGGTCAGCAGGCGCGCGCCGGTTGAGCCGAGCGGATGGCCGATCGCGATCGCGCCGCCGTTGACGTTGACGCGATCGAAGTCGGGCTCGAGCTCGCGACGCCAGGCCGCGACCACCGAGGCGAACGCCTCGTTGACCTCGAACAGGTCGATGTCCGAGATCGTCATCCCGTTTCGCTCGAGGATCTTCTGCGTCGCCGGGATCGGGCCGGTGAGCATGATCACCGGGTCGACTCCGACCGTGGTCTGATCGACGATGCGCGCTCGCGGCGTCAGCCCCAGGGCCTCGGCCTTCTCGCGCGCCATCAGCAGCACCGCGGCGGCGCCGTCGGAGACCTGCGAGGAGTTGCCGGCGGTGATCTTGCCGTCCTCCTTGAACGCCGGCTTCAGCTGCGACAGCGTCTCGACGTTGGAGTCGGGGCGGATCCCCTGGTCGGTCGTGAAGGTGTCGCCGTTGACCTGCATCGCGACCATCTCGCGGTCGAAGCGACCCTGCTCGGTCGCCCTGCGCGGCGAGCTGATGTGAGCGCACGCCGAGCTCGTCGAGCTCGGATCGGGGGATCTCCCACTTGTCGGCGATCATCTCCGCCGACAGCCCCTGGTTGACGAGGTTGTAGCGCTCGAGCAGCTTCGGCGAGAAGGCGAACCCGTGCTCCTTCTGCACCTCCATCGAGTCCATGAAGGAGATGTGGCCCATGTGCTCGACGCCGCCGCCGATGGCGACGTCGTGGACGCCCGGAAGCGATCAGCGCCGCGGCGAAGTTGACGGCCTGCTGGGCGGAGCCGCACTGGCGATCGACCGTGGTCGCGGGCGTCTCGATCGGCAGGCCGGCCTCGAGCCAGGCGTTGCGGCCGATGTTGATCGCCTGCTCGCCGAACTGCTGCACGCAGCCGGCGACGACGTCCTCGACCTCCGCGGCATCGATTCCCGCGCGCTTGATCAGCTCCGTATAGGTGTCGGCGAGCAGGGTCGAGGCATGGGTGTCCTTGTAATAGCCCTTCTCCTCGTGCCCGCGGCCGACCGGGGTCCGCACCGCCTCGACGATCACTACTTCGCGTCCTGAGAACTTGCCGGTGGCGGCCATCATCTTCCTCCGAGGTTCAGCTTGATCAAGTCAGTTTCGTGCACGAATCACCTCAGCGTACCCGGCGGGGTCAGCCGCGCGTCGCTTCTGATTCCGAGACGCCGGGCGGAGTCCAACCTGGTCCCTTGAACACGACCCCGAGCTTGTCGCGAAGGCGCGGCGCGCGCTTGATGTCATGCCACATCGCGATGTACTCGTGAAAGGCGACGCGGACCGGGCGAAAGGTTCGCAGCTGCGTCGTCAGGCCGTAGCGCACCCGCTCGCCCTCCGGCGCAAAGGTGCCGAACATGCGGTCCCAGATGATCAGGATGCCGCCGTAGTTACGGTCGAGGTACTGCTCGTTGATGCCGTGGTGAACGCGATGGTGAGACGGCGTGTTGAGCACGAACTCCAGCGGGCGCGGAAGCCTGCGGATCCGCTCCGTGTGAATCCAGAACTGATAGATCAGCGACCAGGCCTGGGCGAGCAGGACCATCCAGGGCTCGAAGCCGACCAGCGGCAGCCACAGCCAGAAAGGCAGATAGGTCATCGGCACCCAGGTCTGGCGCAACGCCGTCGAGAGGTTGTAGTGCTGGCTCGAGTGGTGGACCACGTGACTGGCCCAGAAGGCGCGGCTCTCGTGCGAAACGCGGTGAAACCAGTAGTAGGAGAAGTCGTCGGCGAAGAACAACAGCACCCACACCCACCAGTCGCCGGGGTCCAGACGCAGCGGCGTCAGCGCGTAGATCGCCGCATAAAGGGCCAGCACCGCGAACTTCCAGACGAAGTTGATCGCGACGTTGCCCAGCCCCATCGTCAGGCTGGTGCGCGTATCGCGCGACTCGAATCCGATCAGCCCCTCGTTGTGCTCCTCGCCCAGGTGCCGGTAGGCGAGGTACTCGAGTACCAACAGCAAGATGAAGAACGGCACGGCGTAGTAGAGGACCTCGGCCATTTGCAGAATGTAGCCCGGTTTGTGGAAGACTCGCCCGCTCGATGTGGCGGCGGCTGATCAACTTCTCCTCCCACCCACGGACCAAGTGAGCGCGGACGGTGGATATTCGCGGCCGGGGGTGGCGGGCAGCGGCGTCATCGCCGCGGGCCTCGCCGCATGCGCGACGCAGTGCGGCGAAGTCACGGTGCTCGCTCGCAGCGCGACATCCGCCGATCGCATCGCCGCAGGCCTCCAGAGAACAGGCAGAAAAGCTCGAGGGGGCCGCGCCCGAGCGAATCACGGTGACCGAGGACACAGCCGATCTCGCCGACTGTGACGTCGTCGTCGAGGCGATCACCGAGGATGCCGAGGCCAAGGGCGGCCTGCTTGCCGACCTCGCCCGCGCCTGCGCCGACGCCGACCTGGCAACCACCACCTCGTCGCTTTCGATCGCCGACCTCGCCCAGCGAAGCGGAGCGCCCGAGCGGCTATTCGGCTTTCACGTCTTCAACCCGGTGACGCGGATGGAGCTGGTCGAGGTCTGCGCCCCACCGCTGCTTCGCAGCGAGGCCCGCGAGCGAGCGCTCGCCTGGTGTGCGGCGATGGGCAAGACCGCGGTCGTCGTTCCCGACCAGGCCGGGTTCGTGGTCAACCGGCTGCTGTTTCCGTTTCTCTTCGAAGCGGTGAGGCTGATGGAGCAGACCGAGATGACCGCGGAGGCAGTCGACTGCTGCATGACACTCGGCGCCGGCCATCCGATGGGACCGCTGAAACTGCTCGACTTCGTCGGCCTCGACGTCTGCGTGGCGATCGGCGAGTCGCTTCACGCCGACTCCGGCCGCGACTCGGATCAGGTGCCGGCGCTCCTGCGCTCGCTCGTCGCCGAGGGCAGGCTCGGGCGCAAGAGCGGCGCCGGCTTCTACCGCTACTGAGCCGCGAGAGGCAAGCTGGGCAAGGAAGCAGGGAGCGAAGTGTGCGCGAGCACACGAGCGACCGATGACGCAGCCCAGCGACGGCTCTCGCGGCTCAGGCGGCTAGGCCGCGGTGCGCCTGGGTACGGCCGGCTCGGGATGGCGGCCGCAGATGTCCCAGACGACCTCAGCCTCGGAGACTCCCTGGCGCCGGGCCTCCGCGCTGACGCTTCCCCAGGGCAGCTGGGCGTCCGGTAGCTCGTCCCAGCGGGCGAGGTCCATCGCCTCGAGCGCCCCACGCAGCGCGGGGCCGAGGTGCTCCTCCGTGCGGAGCATCGCTCTCAGCACCTCCAGCTGCTTATCGGTGAGCCGAACCATCCACATCGCTAGAACCCAAGCTAGTCCGCCCTGCGGACGGATTGGGGGCTTTCGAGAGTCAACGCGCACGCCCGCAGGCGGGAGCAACATCCGATGCTCGCGGCGTAGCCCCGAACCACTGATTCACAGCGGAGCCGAGGACGTGGCGCGCGTATTTGGGGACGATCGGGTGCTCGGTGGTGACCGGGTGAATGCGCACGGCGACGATCCGGTTCTCGCGCACCGACTCGACGCGCAGCTCGTAGCCGTCTGCGCGGACCTTGTCGCCGCGCTTTGGCAGCCGGCCGAGCTCGGAAAAGACGTAGCCGCCTACCGAGTTGAAGGCGTCGGAGGAGACCGGCAGCTGGATGCCGGCGTCCTCGAGGTCGCCGAGCGGGACGTGCCCGCGCACGTACCAGTCGCCATCGGTGAGGCGGCGCAGGGAAACAGCCCGCGCGTCGGTCTCGTCCTCGATCTCGCCCACGACCTCCTCGAGGATGTCCTCGATCGTCGCGATCCCGACCGTACGCCCGTACTCGTCGGAGACGATCCCGATCGAAGAGCGCTGGCGCTGGAGCTCGGCGAGCATGTCGTCGAGCGGCTTGGTCTCGGGGAAGACCGGAGCTTCGCGCACGGCAGGCTCGAGCGATGCGTCGGGGCCGGCATTGAGATAGAGGCGGACGAGGCTGTTGTTGTGGACGATGCCGCGGACCTTGTCGGGGTTGTCGTCCTCGACGACGACGAGGCGGGTGTGCCCGGAGCTGACGCAGCGGCGAAGGCCTTCCTCGACCGTCTCGTCGGCGTTGACGGTGACCACCGCCGGAATCGGCGTCATCACCTCTCGCGCCTGCTGTTCGTGCAGGTGAAAGACCCCGCCGAGCATCACCGCCTCGCCGGGATCGAGCGTGCCGCCCTTGGCCGAGGTCTGGATCAGCTCACGCAGGTCGGTCGACGTGTGCTTCTCGTTGAGGTCGGTCGGATCGACGCCGAAGAGGCGAACGATCGCGTTCGACGCCTTGTTCAGCAGGAAGGTGAACGGGGCGCTGATCGTGCGAAACCAGTTCAACGGCCGCGACAGCGCGCGGGCGATCGGCTCGGCGTTGGTGATCGCGAGCATCTTCGGCACCTGCTCGCCGATCGTGATGTGAAGCGAGGTGGCGATCACGAATGAGATCGCGAAGGCGAGCGCGGTGGCGCCGGTGCCGTCCCCGACGAGAGGTTCGATCAGGTCGGCAATCGCCGGCTCGCCGAGAAAGCCGATGCCGATCGAGGCGAGGGTGATCCCGAACTGGCACGACGCGAGCGTCTCGTCGATCTTGTCGAGCTGCTCGAGCACCTCCTCGGCACCCGCTTCACCTTCCTTGGCGAGCGCCTCGATGCGCCCCGTGCGGGTCCGAACGAGCGCGAATTCAGCAGCGACGAAGAGCCCGTTGAGGATCACGAGCAGCACGAGCAGCGTGAGGAACAGCGCGGTCACTGCTCAGGGCGCGCGATGGGCCCGGTACTTCGAGGTCGGTCGTCGTCCACGTAAGACGCCGAGACGGTAGCAGCAGCGGGATCGGCCGCGGGCGTCGGCGTCGGCGTCGAGGTGGCGTTACCGTGGGCGCATCGACCAGTCCGAGACCCCATACCTCGACGCCTTGATCGCCTACGCCGATCGTGATCCCGGTCGCTTTCACGTCCCTGGCCACAAGGGTGGGCCGGGAGCCGACCCACGGCTGATCGATGCCTTCGGCGAGCAGGTACTGCGGCTCGACATCCCGGCCGGAGTCGAAGGCATAGATGTCGGGCCCGATCCGCAACGGACTCCGTTTCAGCTCGCCCAGCGCCTGGCGGCGGAGGCCTATGGGGCAAAGCGCAGCTGGTTTCTCGTCAACGGCGGCTCCTCGGGCAACCACGCCCTCTGTCTCGCCTTGGCCCACTCCGGTGAGCGCGTCGTCGTCCAGCGAAACGTGCACTCGTCGACCATCGACGGCCTCGTGCTCTCGGGACTGCACCCTCGTTTCGTCGCGCCGGAGCTCGACCCCGAGCTCGGCGTCGCTCATTGCCTCACTCCCGAGGCGCTGGCGGCCGCGCTCGACTCCGAGCCCGAGGCGGTCGCGGCGATGATCGTCTCACCCACCTACTTCGGCGCGGTCGCCGACGTTGCCGGTCTCGCCGAGGTCGCTCACTCGCGGGGCGTGCCGCTGATCGCCGACGAGGCGTGGGGCGCACAGCTCAGCTTCTCCGACGACCTTCCCGCCAGCGCGCTCGCCTGTGGAGCCGACGCCGTGCTCTCCTCGACCCACAAGATCGTCGGCTCGATCACCCAGTCGGCGATCCTGCATGTCTCCGGCTCAGGTCGCATCGATGAGGCGTTTCTCGATCGCGCCGTGACCCTGATCGAGTCGACCAGCCCGAATGCGCTGCTGACCGCATCGCTCGACGCCGCCCGGCGCCAGGCCGCCATCCACGGCGCCGAGTTGCTCGGTGAGACCGTGGAGTCGCTGGCAATCCTGCGCGAGCGGATTCGCGAGATCCCCGGCCTCGACACCCTCGACGAGCGCCTCGTCGGAGCACCCAGCGTTCACGCCTACGATCCGTTTCGCCTGGTGGTCGACGTCCGTGGCACCGGCGCCACCGGCCACCGCATCGCGGCCCTGATGCTGGAGCAAGACGACATCAACCTCGAGCTCTTCTCCGAGCACGTCGTCGTCGCCGTCTTCGGCATCGGTGAGCACGCAGCGGAAACGGGCGTCCGACTGGTCGAAGGACTGCGACACGCCGTCGACCGCCTCGACCAAGAGGAGGAGGAGCCGGAGGAGCCGTTCGCCGAGCCGCCGCCCTGGGGCCCGATCGCCCGCACTCCCCGGGAGGCCTTCCTTGCCCCGCAGGAGGTCGTCGCCTTCGATGCGGCCGCCGGCAGGATCGCCGCCGAGTCGCTTGCCGCATACCCTCCCGGCGTGCCGAACGTACTTCCCGGCGAGCGCCTCACCCGCGAGACGCTCGACTACGTCACCGACTCGATCGCGCACGGCGGGCTCGTGCGCGGAGCCTCGGACCGAACGCTGAAGACGATCAGGGTGGTGGTGCGAATGAGGAATAACTCGCGCCACAACCTCCGCTCGCGCGCATCAGGGCTGCGACTGTCGCGAGATTCGTGGCTGACTGGGGGGCGCGACTCGGAGTACGGGGTCCTGCGCGACGTGCTGCTGGGACCGCCGGAGAACTTCAGGTGGCTGCCGACGAGCGCGATCTCCAAAGCGACGCTGGAGAGCGGCGCGAAGTTCGACCGCGAGCTGGCACAGGCCCAGCACCGTGAGCTGGTCTCCGCTTACGAGTCGGCCGGCGTGGAGGTGCATCGCCTCGAAGCCGATCCTGCGCTGCCGTATCAGGTGTTCGCCCGCGATTCGAGCGTGATGATGCCGGACGGGGCCGTTGTCACCCAGCTGGCGCAACAGTGGCGTCGCGGCGAGTACGCCCCCGTGATCCGCTTCTACGAGAGCAACGAGATCCCGATCCGAGGGATGATCACCGCCGGTTCGATCGAGGGCGGCGACGTCACGATCGTCGAACCAGGCGTACTGCTGATCGGAAACGGCGAGGAGCGCACGCAGGTCCAAGCCGCGCGCCAGCTGGCGGAGTGGATGGAGGCCGAAGGCTGGGAGGTGCGCATCGAGCCGATCCCCGGTCAGTTCGTGCACATCGACGTCCTCGTCGCGATCCTGGCGCCCAAGCTTGCGGCCGTCTGCGTCGAATCCGCCTCGGGTGGCCTCACCGCATGGCTTCGAGACAAGAACTTCGAGATCCTCGAGGTGTCGACGGCCGACGCCTTCAGCCTCGGCGTCAACGCGATCTCACTGGGCGACGAACGCGTGATCTCGACCGCTGCGTCGAAGAGCCTCAATCAGCAGATGCGCAGCCTCGGCCTGCATGTGTACGACCCCGACCTCTCGATGTTCACCGCCGGCGGCGGTGGCGCCCACTGCCTTGCTCAGGCGCTGCGGCGCGATCCAGGCTGAACCTGGATGGACGCACCGGCAGTCGACGCCGCCCGCGTGATCGCCGACCTGCGCGAGCTGCAAGCGCGAACCGGCGACGAAGGCGGCGCCCAGCGCCTTTGCTGGGGGGAGCAGTGGCGCGAAGCGCGAGCATTCCTCGGGGAGTTGCTCGCCGAGATCGGGCTCGAGCCCGAGCGCGACGCCGCCGGCAACCTCTGGGCCTTTCTCGAGGGCGAGCGCGGGCCCGCACTCGCTCTCGGCTCCCACATCGACTCGGTCCCCGACGGCGGCTGGCTCGACGGTGCCTATGGGGTGATGGCCGGCCTCGGTGTGCTGCGCGCATGGTCACAAACGCGGCAGCCTCCGCCCCGGAGCTTGGCGCTGGTCGACTTCGCAGACGAGGAGGGGGCTCGCTTCGGGCGCAGCCTCTTCGGCAGCTCGGCCTTCGCTGGAACTCTCGACCCAACCGAGCTCGAACCATTGACCGACATGCGAGGGCCGCTCGATCGCAGAGGTACTCGCTGAGAACGGCGTCGAGCTCGCCCGCGTCGGCGAGGCAGCGGCCGGCCGCCGGCGCATAGGCGAGTACCTCGAGCTTCACATCGAGCAAGGCCCGGTGCTCGCAAACGCCGGTCTTCAGGCGGCCGCGGTGACCGGCTGCGCCGGGGTCGAGCGGCTGCGCTTCGTCTTCGGCGGCCAGGCCGCGCACGCGGGAACGACGCCGATGGACATGCGTCACGACGCGGGCCTCGCTGCGGCTCGAGCGGCACTCGAGATCGAGCAGATCCCGAGCGAGCATGGAGGCGTGGCGACGACGGGTGAGCTCGAGCTTCGACCCGGGATCTCGACCGCGGTCGCGGGCGAGGCAACGCTGTCAGTTGATCTGCGTCACCCCGATCAGGCGCGCCTCGAGCAGATGCTGGCCGCGGCTCGGCATCGGCGCCCAGGTCGCCGCCTCCTCGCGCGGGTGCTCGCTGGAAGAGCGCTTCGTCTGGCGCATCGAGCCGATCGCCTTCGACGCAGGGCTGGTCGAGCTCGCGGCGGACGCGGTCGCCGCGACGACCTCGACGGAGACGCGGATCGCAAGCGGGGCGCTTCACGATGCCGCCGAGCTCGCCCGCGTGCTGCCGGCCGCGATGGTCTTCTGCCCTTCGCTCGGGGGCATCAGCCACGCCCCCGAGGAGGACACCGAGGAGGGCGACCTCGCGGTCGCGATCGAGGTTTTCGGTGCTCTCGCCGCCAAGGTGATGTGCCAAGTAGCGAAGAAAAAGCGTGGAATTTGTGGAGATTCTCACAGCTTGCTCACATTAGTCATACATTCGTCCGCCCTATTCGCTAGCCTGCGCGCCGCCTAGTCCCGAGCTCACGAAGCGAGGGAGCGGGGGGCCCAATGGGGGAATTTGAACCCGGGGGCGAATCGGCCCGACTTGAGCCGTAGCGCACTCTTCAGCGCGAGCCCGACAGCTAACTCCGCCGGCTAATAGAAGAGCGAACGAAAGTGGAGCGTTGCTGATGGTGGGAATAGGTCGGCGAACCCTGGTACTCGGACTCGGGCTCGCGCTCGCGGTCCTCTCGGTGATGATCGCGCCGGCGGGCGCCGAAGCTGATTTGGTCGCTTCGCGGACAAGCTGTCCTGGGCAGCAGAACGTCGATGCGCCGGAGCCCAAGCAGGAGCAGGCGATGCACTGCCTGATCGACCACGCGCGTGGACGCACGGGATCACATCGAGCCTTGGAGCGCGCCGCAGGGCGCAAGGTTGGCGACGTCTTCAGGTGCGGTTTCAGCCACACCGCGTGCGGCCGCCCGTTCGACACCTACCCGAAGCGCTACGGGTACACATCGGGGACCTCGGGCTGGAAGCTCGGGGAGAACCTGGCCTGGGGCAAGGGCGGGAACGGCAGCGCACGCCAGATCTTCAAGGCGTGGCTGCACTCGCCGCCGCACCGCGCGACGATGCTCAGCGGCGCCTTCGAGCACATCGGCCTCGGGCTCAAGCGTGGATCGTTCAACGGCAGCTCCAAAGCAGCCGTCTGGGTGCTCGAGATCGGCTGTCGCGGCTGCTGATCCTGCGGCTGCTCTTGTAACGCACGGCGCGGGGGAGCGCGACACTTCGGTTCGGTCCCCGAATCGAAGGAGCGAGAGTGAGCGATCGAGACGTCCTCAACGAGATCCAGGTCGAGCTGTGCCGCAACAGCGACACCGACTACTCCGACCTCAGGGCGCTGTTCATCAACTGCACCCTCAAGCGCAGTCCCGAGGTCTCCAACACCCAGGGCCTGATGGACATCGCCGAGGAGATCATGCGGCGAAACGGAGTCGAGGTCGACTCGCTGCGCGCGATCGACCACGAGATCGCCACCGGCGTCTGGCCGGACATGACCGAGCACGGCTGGGAGGCCGATGAATGGCCGGCGATCCACGAGCGCGTGATGGCCGCCGACATCCTCGTCCTCGGGATGTCGATCTGGCTCGGCGAGAAGTCGTCGGTCGCGACAAAGGTGATCGAGCGCCTCTACGGCAACTCCCACCTGCTCAACGACGACGGCCAGTACGCCTACTACGGTCGCGTCGGCGGCTGTCTGGTGACCGGCAACGAGGACGGCGTCAAGCACTGCGCGATGAACACGCTGTACTCGCTCCAGCACCTCGGCTACACGATCCCGCCGCAGGCCGACTCGGGCTGGATCGGCGAGGCGGGGCCGGGGCCGTCCTATCTCGACGAGGGCTCCGGCGGCCCGGAGAACGACTTCACCAACCGCAACACGACGTTCGCGACCTGGAACATGCTGCACCTGGCGCGGATGCTCAAGGACGCCGGCGGCATCCCCGCGTATGGAAACCAGCGGACCAAGTGGGACGCCGGCTGCAGCTTCGACTTCCCCAATCCCGAGCACCGCTGACGAGGCGCTCGGGCGCGAGCGGTCGCCGAGCCTCGCGGGCGCTCGTGGCTAACCTCGCCAGCCATGAGTGACGCCTACGACCGCCTCGCCGAGCTGCCGGTGACCGTCGAGAGCTACGAGCTCTCCGCGCACGACGTCGAGTTCGGCGACTTCACCCGCCCGTCGACCGTGATCCATATGCACGGCGGCGGCAAGGAGGGAATCGGCGAGGACGTCGTCTACACCGTGCTCGACCACATCGCCCACCGCGACGCCGGGCCCGGTCTTGGCGGCTGACTGGCCGGGGAACGAACGCTGGGCGAGCTCTGCGAGCTGATCGGCGAGCTCGACCTCTTCCCGACCTCCGCCGGAGTACCCGAGCCTCGCTCCACTACCGCCGCTGGGCCTATGAGTCCGCCGCCCTCGACCTGGCGCTGCGCCAGAACGGGCTCGCGCTGTGGGAGGTCGTCGAGCGCGATCCGTCGCCGCTTCGGTTCGTCTGCTCGACGCGGCTGACGAGCTTCGGCGACGACGCGAAGCGATCGAGCGACCGATGCGATCCGAGCGCCGTTCGGCCAAGTACCCCGAGCTCGAGTTCAAGCTCGACCCCGAGAACGACTGGGATGCCGACGCTGATCGAGGAGATCGCGGGACTGGCGCCGGTGCGGATCCTCGATCTCAAGGGTCACTACAGGGGAACTCCGGTCGACGTCGAGACCGACCCAGAGCTCTATCGCATGGTCGCCGAGGCATTCCCCGACGCCTACATCGAGGACCCGGATCTGAACGCGAAGACGAAGAAGGCGCTCGGCCGACCACATGGACCGCGTCACCTACGACGCGCCGCTGCACTCGCTCGCCGACGTCAAGGCAGATGGCCGGGAAGGCGATCAACTCGAAACCGTCTCGGTTCGGCTCGCTTGCGCGAGCTGCTCGAGATCTACGAGTACTGCGAGCGCGAGGGGATCGCCGTCTACGGCGGCGGCCAGGGCGAGGTTCAGTGCGGGCGCGGCCAGATCCAGTACCTGGCGTCGCTGTTTCATCCGAGCACCCCCAACGACACCGCCCCCTCGGGCTACAACGACCCGGCCGTGCCCGACGGGCATGCCGACCAGCCCGATGGACCCCTCGCAGAGCGAAACCGGCTTTCGCTGGGGCTGACCCGTTCAAGCAGCAGGCGCCGCCGAGACCTTGACACGGTGACGGTGGGCGGATAGGAATGGTCCTGAAGGTGGCTCGGACGAGGCGCCGTGAGGAGGGACTGATGGATCGGATCATGCGTGCCCGCCCGACCCCGTCGATGGTGATCTCGATGATCGCCCTGTTCGTCGCCCTCAGCGGCACCGCGGTGGCGCTCGACGGATCGAACACGGTCTTCTCCGACGACATCGTCAACGGTGAGGTTGGCACCGCCGATCTCGCCACCGGCGCGGTTGCTACGGCCGACCTCGCCACCGGCGCCGTGACCGTATCGAAGCTCGGCGCGAACTCGGTCAACAGCGCCGCCGTCCTCGACGAGAGCCTGCTCGGCATCGACATCGCCGAGGGTGGCATCGGTGCCGCCGAGATCGCCCCCGGCGCGGTCGGAGGGTCCGAGGTGGCGGACAGCTCGCTCACCGGCGCCGAGATCGCCGACGAGAGCCTGCTCGATGGCGACGATATCGCCGGCATCACCGGCGGCGACATCAACACCTCGAGTCTCGACGGCAACGACGTCGCGGGCAACGGCCTCACCGGGACCGACATCAGCGAGTCGACGCTGGGGCCGGTTCCGAACGCGACCAATGCCGCCAACGCCCAGGAGGTCGATGGGCTCGGTGCACGGAGCTTCGAGTTCCAAGGCGGTACCGGCGTGCTGACGACGAATGTGATGTTCCAGGGCGGCCTCGTGCTCAAAGCCGATTGCGACGCCGGCCCGAATGTCGAGATCTTCGCCGAGAGCAATATCGATGGTTCCTACTTCCACGCCGTCAACCTGACGCTTTCGGGATCGATCGAGTCCATCGCCACCGACTCCTCCTTCGACGACGGCGAGGCGAACAAGCAGATCGCCTCACCGGGAGACGGCTTTGGCACCGTCGTCTTCCGGGGCGGCCCGGACAGCGGCATCGATACGACCTCCGACGACACGGTGACCGTGCGCTACTCCTACGAGGAGGGCGGCAGCGGCTGCCACGTGATCGGCACTGCCACGGGCGGCCCGAGTTAGGCCCGGGAGACATCGCGTGAACTCACCGATGCGCTCGCGGCCCTCGCCTTCGCTGGTCGTCTCGATGGTCGCTCTCTTTATCGCCCTCAGCGGTACGGCAATGGCGCTTCCCGAGTCGGACACGGTTTTCTCGGATGACATCGTCAACGAGGAAGTCACCTCGGCCGATATCGCCAACGCAAACGTCACCGGTTCGCAGCTGCGCAACTTATCGGTCACGAATGCGAATCTCGCGGCCGACGCGGTAAGAACCGGGAGAGTGAGAAACCGCACTCTGACCGGGGCTGACCTGGCTGACGACGGAATCGGCTCCGGCGAGATCGGCGACGGCGCGGTCGGTCCCGCCGCGGTCGACGACAACTCGCTCACCGGCGCGGACATCGTCGACGACTCGCTCACCGGCGCAGACATCTCCGGGCTCACCGGCGCAGACGTCGCCAACGGAACACTCACCGGCGCCGACTTCGCGACCAACTCGATCACCGGCGACGACATCGAAGAGTCCGCCCTGGGCAGCGCCGTTCCCAACGCCAACTCCGCCGCAAACGCCCAGGCCGTGGACGGGGTCAGCGCTCGCAGCTTCGAGTACCACGCCGGCAACACGGGTACCGACACGGTGATCTACTCGCAGGGCGGGCTCACCGTCGTGGCCGACTGCGACGAGGCCCCGGTAGCGGGCGCGCATGTCCAGTTGTTCGCCGACAGCAGCGCCAACGACTCCTACATCTACGCCGCGAACCTGACCCGGGAGGAGAACCTCGAGACAACCGCCGTCGACACGGACTTCGATCAGGCTGAAGCGCGCAAGGTGGTCAAACAGGCGCCCGGCCTCAACGACTTCGACTTCGGCGGCTACGGCGTGATCGCCTTCCGGCGTGGTCCGGCTGCGGGCACCGACACCAGCTCCCCGGACGTGGTCACGGTCGAGTACTACTTCGAGGGCAACGACTCCTGTGACGTATTCGGCACCGGGATCGGCGGCGCGAACTGAGGCGAGTCGCGGTGTCGGGTGAGGTGCTCGCGCTTGGCGAGCGCTCGAAGAGCTACTGCGAGACCCGCAGGTGCTGTTGCCACTCGGGATCGATCGCCGCCAGCGCCTCGAAGACCACGGCCTGAAGCTCCCGCTCCTCGAGTGAGTCGGAGTCGAACGTCGCGCACTCGAACTCGGAATCGAAGCCGACCGGGATCTCGGTCGACTCACCCGCCTGCAGGGCAAGCTCCTCGCCCTTGGGTCCGATCGCGTCGAGTATGAGCAGCGATGCCATGAAAGAAAACGGGAGCGACGGGACTCGAACCCGCGGCCTCCGGCGTGACAGGCCGGCGCTCTAACCAACTGAGCTACGCCCCCGGGCAGTGCGCGGCGGCCCGGTGAGCCCGCGCGATGATCATAGGGATAGGGTCGCGCGATGCGGGTGGTGACTTACGAGTCGCAGCGGGGAGCGCGCGCCGGGCTCCTGGCCGGCGACCGGGTCGTCGACGCCTGGGATGCGATCGCGGGCCCCGGCAGCACGGTTCGCGAGCTGCTCGAAACGGGGCGCCTCGGCGAGCTCGAGGGCGCCGATGGCCCAGGCGTCGCGCTCGCTGAGACCAGACTGCTCGCACCGGTGCCCGACCCCGACAAGATCATCGGCATCGGCCTCAACTACAAGGCACACGCCGCTGAGGCCGGCCTCGAGCCGCCGGCGAGCCCGACCTTCTTCGCCAAGTTCCGCAACGCGCTGCGAGGGCGACGGCGCGACGGTGGACCTGCCGGCCGCCAGCGCCAAGGTCGACTACGAGGCCGAGGTTGCCTTCGTCATCGGCCGTGAGGCCAAGGACGTCGCCGAGGCCGACGCGCTCGATCACATCGCCGGCTACACGCTGTTCAACGACCTCTCGGCGCGCGACCTGCAGTTCGCGACACCGCAGTGGATGCCGGGCAAGGTCTTCGACGGCTCGGCACCCTGTGGCCCGGCCCTGGTCACGCCCGACGAGGCCGGCGCGCACGACGCGATCTCGATCGCGCTCGAGCTCAACGGCGAGCGCATGCAGGACTCGAGCACCGCCGACCTCGTCTTCTCGATCCCAGCCCTGGTCGCCGAGCTGTCGCGATTGATGACCCTCGTGCCCTGGCGATATCGTCGCGACGGGCACTCCCGCCGGCGTCGGCGGTGCGCGCGATCCGCGCGTCTGGCTGCGACCCGGTGACCGCATCGCGGTCATTTCTGACCAGCTCGGTCGCTTATCGACCGTGATCGGCTGAATCCCGCACAAGCCCGTCTCTGTTACGCGCGGAAACCTCGCCGAACGACGCCACCAGCGCGAACGGCAAGAACCAGACGACGTAGAAGTAGAACCAGTGGTTGGCGGTCAGCTGAATCGCGATCGTCACGGCCGCCGCCAGAGCGGCGATCTGAAACGGGCTCTTGGTGCGCGGATAGAAGGCGACGGCGATCGCCAGCGCGACAGCACCGGCGCGGGCCAGCGGCTGCAGTCCCTCCAGCGATGGCGCCTGGCCCCAGATGCTGAACGGCGAACCGCGGCTTGCCTGGTAGCCGAAGCTGCGGTCATAGAGCTCACGCAGTCCGCCGTCGGGGACGAACGGCAGCGTCACCGCAGCAACGACGGCGGCGAAGGCGACGGCGAAGATCGCCGCCGAGCTCCAGCGACGCTCGCCTGACGCTGTCGCGAACAGGGGAGCCAGCGCCGCCGAGCCGAACTTGGCAGCCGCGGCGAGGCCGACGAATGCGCCGCGAGCCGCCGGCGAGGAAAGGGTCAGCATCGAGCCGATCGAAAGCGCGGCGACGAGGGCGTCGTTGGCACCCGCATTCATCGCATAAAGCGTCCAGGGACATGCAGCCCAGGCGAAGGCAAGCGCCCACCCGAGCGTCCGCCCCTCCGCACCTTCGCGCAGCCGGCGACCGAGCAGCACGAGTCCACCCACGCACAGCAGGTCGAAGGCGATCGACGCGGCATGGGCCGATGGCAGCTCACCCCAGGTCCCGTCCCAGGCGAACGCCTGCTCGAAGGGGACGTAGGCGAGGTAGGTGGCGGGCCCGTAGACGTCGCCCTTGAGATCGATGCCGGTCGAGAATCCGCCCTCGTAGAGCGCCAGCCCGTCGCCGATGCGATCGGCTCCGACGACGCCCGCGAGGCCGATGTCGATCACTCGAGAATCGACGACGTTGAGCGCGATCCGCGCGCAGAGCAGGACGGCGACGCCGATCACGAGCCATTTCACCGGGGCGAACGGCACCAGCGGCCCGGCGCGCTGCCGCGGCCACACACCGGCGACGAGCATGCGCACGAGGAAGTAGCCGAGGACCGGATATGTGAGCGCGACCGACGCGGTGATCTCGGCTTGGTTGAACAGGGAGAGCGAGATCCCGAGCCCGACCAGCACCAGCAGGTCGACGTGCAGGAGGCGAAAGGGGCGTCGCGGATCGATGAACGGCGCCACGAACAGCAGGCACAGCGCGATCCACACCCAGGGCGAGTTGACGTTCTGTGCGACTGCGCCCTCGTACCCGCGCGCGAGCGGCGTCTCGACCTGAAAGTCGCGAAGCGCCTCGTCGACCTCACCGCTACGCGGATCGAGGATCACCCGCGCGACCTCGGCGTCGCCGTCGAAGAAGCTCACCTGCCAGCGCTCGCCGCGAACATAGGCCGTCGGCTTCGCATCGGGCGATTCGGCGAGCTCGTCGCGGACGACTTCGGTGGCTTCGGCGACATTGATCGCCTCCCCTGCGGTGAGGCCGAAACCCTCGGGCCTGGCGCCGGGCGACTCGGCCTCGATCAACTCCGGCGGCTGCTCACCGCCGAACGGCGCCTGGCGGGCAGGGTCTTCAGATGCCGCCGCCGCCGACGCCGACGCCGCGAGGACCAAGATCGCGAGCGAAACTGACATCCGCGCTCTCGCCATCAGCGCGCGAGCCTACTGGTGGGCCGCGCACAGCGACCGGTGGCGACTTCGGGATAGCCTGCGAGCCGACCACCATCCGAAGCGAGGTAACGATGGGTTTCATGGACAAGTTCAAGGACATGGCCGACCAGGCACAGCAGGCGGCGAAGTCGGCCGGCGACTCGGCCGCGAGCATGGGCGGCATGGGCGGCGCGGCTGACGAAGCCGCGAGGGTGAACAAGATCGCCCAGCACGGTGTCAAGCATCCGGCGCTGCTCAAGGGGATGACCGAAACCGGCAACAAGGACCCGCTCAGCGGCGGCACCGAGTTCAGGCTCGAGGTCGAGGTCAAGCCAACCGGCGGCGAGGCTTACGAGGCGACGTTCACCCAGCAGCTGATCCAGCAATCGGTCGAGGGCTACCGCGAGAAGATCGGCGAGGAGATCGTCGTCAACGTCGATCCCGACGACCGCAACTCGATGATGCTCTGGGGCTGACTCGGGCCTGATCCGAACCCGCGCCGGCGTCGTTGTATCCAGCGTGGGCCAAATTCGATCGAAGATCGCCGTCGTCGGCACCGGAATCGCCGGTCTCACAGCCGCGCGACTGCTCGACGACGGCCATGAGGTCACGGTGTTCGAGGCCGACGATCGCATCGGCGGCCACACGAACACGATCCGCGTCGACGATCCGCGCGGCGAGGTCTGGGTCGACACCGGTTTCATCGTCCACAACGACCGCAACTACCCCCACTTCACCGAGCTGCTGGCCGAGCTCGGGATCGCGTCCCAGGACGCCGAGATGGGGATGTCGATCTCAGACAGCGACGGGCGCTTCGAGTTCGCCAACACCCGCCGCGGCCTGTTCGCCCAGCGCTCGAACCTGCTGCGGCCGAGGTTCTGGAGGCTGATCGCCGACCAGCTTCGCTTCAATCGCGAAGCGCGGCCCTTGGCGGGACGGCCGGACGGCCCCTCGGTCGGCGAGTTCATGCGCGACGCCGGCTACTCGCGCTGGTTCGTCGAGCGGGTGATCATGCCCGAGGTCTCGGCCGTGTGGTCGGCCGACCCGAAGGCGATCTGGGAGTTCCCGCTCTCGTTCCTCGCCGAGTTCCTCGACAACCACGGTCAGCTCGGCCTGCGCCGGCGCCCGCAGTGGCGGACGATTCCGGGCGGCTCGCGCGTCTACGTCGAGAAGCTGATCGAGCCGTTTCGCGATCGCATCCGCCTCGGTGCCGCCGTGCGCCGGCTCGAACGCGGCCCCGTCGGCGTCGCCGTCTCGGCCGACGGCTGTGAGACCGAGCTCTTCGACGAGGTCGTGGTCGCGACGCATTCCGACCAGGCACTGGCGATGATCGCCGCGCCGACCACCGCCGAGCGCGGAATCCTCGGCGCGATGGCCTACCAGCCAAATCAGGCCGTGCTGCACACCGACACCTCGCTGATGCCTCGACGGCGCCGGGCCTGGGCGAGCTGGAACTTCCATCTCGCCGACGGAGACCGCGACCGCACCGCCGTCACCTACTGGATGAACAACCTGCAGCGACTCGATGCCGAGCGCGACTATCTGGTCACGCTCAACCTCAGCGACCGGATCGAACCATCCTGCGTGCTCGAGACGATCTCCTACTCCCATCCGGTCATCACCCATGCCAGCGTTGCCTCGCAGCGCCGATGGAGTGAGATCAGCGGCGCGGATCGCATCCACTACGCGGGCGCCTACTGGCGCTGGGGCTTTCACGAGGATGGCTGCTGGAGCGCGATTCGCGCCTGTCGCTCCCTGATCGAGGACGAGCGCGAAATCGAGCAGACGCGTTGAGCTGGAGCTCGCCGCATGACCGCCTCCGCTCTGTATGAGGGCTGGGTTCGCCACCGGCGCGTCGAGCCGGTCGAGCATTCGTTTCGCTACCGCATGTTCATGACCTATCTCGACCTCGCAGAGCTGCCCGAGGTGCTCGACCCGCTGCCGGGATGGTCGGCGCGGCGCCCTGCGCTGGCACGTTTCAAGCGCTCCGACCAGATCGGCGATCCGGCGCTGGCGCTCGATCAGGTGATCCGAGACCAGGTCGCCGACGAGATCGGCGTGCGCCCGAGCGGGCCGGTTCGCATGCTCACCAACCTGCGCTACTTCGGGCACTGCTTCAACCCGGTGACCTTCTTCTACTGCTTCGACGAGGACGCGGACAACGTCGAGGCGGTGCTCGCGCAGGTCAACAACACCCCCTGGGGCGAGAGCTACTCGTACGTGATCGAAACGGCGGGTGAACGCGTGATCAAGGCCTCGCTTCGAAAGGATTTCCACGTCTCGCCCCTGATGGGCATGGACCACGTCTACGAGTGGCGCACGACCGTGCCCGGAGACGACGTCCAGGTTCACATCGAAAGCCGCAAGGACGGCGAGCGGGCCTTCGACGCGACGCTCTCGCTCGAGCGCCTCGAGCTCAACCGCTGCCAACGCCGTCGCATGCTCGCCCGCTACCCGGCGATGACCGCTCAGGTCGTCGCCAAGATCTACTGGCAGGCGCTGCGACTGAAGCTCAAGGGCGCTCCCTACCATCCGCATCCGGAACGCTCCTGATGAACGCGATGCGACGAGAGCTGGGGCGCCGGGCGATGTTTCGCCTGCTGCGCGGGACGACCGGGGGTCGCCTCGAGATCCACGAGGGCGAGCGCGCCTACGGCTTCGGGCCTCGCGACTCGGAGCTGCGCGCCACGGTCGAGATTCACGACCCGCGTGCCTACGCCTGGACGCTGCGCGGGTCCACCGGCCTCGGCGAGGGCTACATCGAGGGCCTCTGGAGCTGCGACGACCTCGTTTCGCTGTCTCGGCTGTGTTGTCGCAACCTGCCGGTCCTCGACCGCTGGCGACGCAGCCTCCAACCGCTGCTCGGGCCGCTGCAGCGTGGCTGGACCCTGGTCCCGCGCAACACACGCTTCGGCGCGGCGAGGAACATCTCCGCCCACTACGACCTCGGCAACACCCTGTTCGAGTCGTTCCTCGACGAGGCGATGATCTACTCGGCCGCCTACTTCCCCGAGCCGGACTCGACCCTCGAGCAGGCGCAGCTGGCGAAGCTCGAGCGAATCTGCGAAGCGCTTCGGCTCGGCCCTTCAGACCACGTCGTCGAGATCGGCACGGGCTGGGGCGGGCTTGCTGTGCACGCCGCGGCGACGCGCGGCTGTCGCGTGACGACGACGACGATCTCGCGCGAGCAACACGCGTATGCCGTCGAGCGGGTTCGCAAGGAAGGCCTCAGCGATCGGATCGAGGTCCTGTTGCGCGACTACCGCGACCTCGAAGGCAGCTACGACAAGCTCGTCTCGATCGAGATGATCGAGGCCGTGGGCTGGCAGTACTTCGACGACTTCTTTGCCAAGTGCTCGCAGCTGACCCGGCCGGGCGGCGCGATGTTCCTGCAGGCGATCACGATCGAGGACGACGCCTACGAGGTCGAGAAGGCATCGAAGAGCTTTGCCAACACACACGTGTTCCCCGGCGGCTGTCTACCGTCGCTTGGGCTGATCACCGCAGCTGGCGGCCCGCAATGGGATGCCGGCGACCACGGTCGAAGACATCACCGGCCACTACGCGCGCACCCTGGAGATCTGGCGTGAGCGCTACAACGATGCCGCGCCGGGCCTCGCCAAGCTCGGGTACGACGAGCGCTTCCGGCGCTTGTGGAACTTCTATCTCGCTTTCTCGGAGGGCGGCTTTCGCGAGCGGCGGATTCGCGACCTCCAGATCGTGTTGGCGAAGCCCGGATGGCTCGCCGAGGAGAACGGATGGCCCTCAGCCACACCCGTCGAGGCTCAGGCGAGCCTCTCGTCCTGATTCACGGCCTCGGTGGATCGAAGCGCGTCTGGGCGCCGGTGATGAGCCGGCTCGCTGCCGAGCGTGACGTCATCGCCGTCGACCTGCCCGGCTTCGGCGACTCGCCGGTCCTGCCCGAAGGCGTTGCTCCCACCGCCGCCAACCTCGGCGCCGCGGTCAGCGCCCACTGCGCTTCGCTGGGGATCGAGCGGCCCCATGTCGCGGGTAACTCGCTCGGCGGCTGGGCGGCCCTGGAGATCGCCAAGGCGGGTGGCGCGGCGAGCGTCTGCACCATCTCCCCCGCCGGGCTCTGGCGCGAGCCGCTGGGGGCCCGCGCCTACGATTCTCACGGCGCCGCCCGCAAGCTGCGTCCGCTGCTCGGCGCGCTGATCAGCTTGAAGCGGGTTCGCACGCGCCTGCTTCGGACCACGGTGGCGCGCCCGCAGAACCTCAGCCGCGCCGAGGCCAAGGCGGTGATCTACGACTGGCTCAACTCCGAGGGCTACGGCGCCGCCAACGCCGAAATGCGCTCACACGTGTTCGAGAACCCCGAGCTCGTCACCGTGCCGACGACGGTCGCCTGGGGCACGGAGGATCGGCTGGTGCGGGCTCCGAGGTCCGAGCGGATGCCTCCGGGCGCCCGCTACGTCGAGCTCGAGGACGTCGGCCACACGCCGACCTGGGACGATCCCGAGCTGATCGCCGAGCTGCTGCTCGAAGCGAGCTCTCAGACCGTTTCCGGGCGCTCGTCGCCCGGCCACGAGCCCGTCGCGCGATAGAAGCCCCTGCGAAAGCCGCGCTCGGTGAGCCCGCGCGCGAGCGTGAAGATCGCTCCCTGCAACGCCAGCGCGACGACCAGCTTCGGCAGGTTCGCCTCGCGATGCTCGGGCTGGGGCGGCTCTTGATCGTCGACCACGCCCCAGAGTGCCTCGAACACCTTCTTGCCGAGGAAACCGGCGGCAAACCCGGAGGCGATGCTGAAGGGGATGTAGAGCACCTTGCCCATCACGAGAAGCCTACCCGCGCGGCACGCATGCCAATCGCGAGTCGAATCGATGGGCGGTGCCGGGCTCGAACCGGCGACCTACGCGGTGTAAACGCGTTGCTCTCCCAACTGAGCTAACCGCCCGTGGAGGATTGTGGCCGATCGACGCGCGGCAGCCGACGGCCAACGGTCGTTCAGCCCACACCGAGCACGAGCTGTGGGCTGACACTGGCGCCCGCCTCACGAGAGGAGTAGTCGGCGCCGTCGCCACTCGGGGAGCTGAGGCGGAAGCTGTAGGTGCCGTCACCCGTGATCGCCGAGCCCAAGTCGAGCTCGTACCAGCCGCCGGCCGTGACCGGCCCCAGCGAGGAGAGCACGGCGCCCGGGGAAGGCGGGGCGCTCTGCCACGTCACGATCCCCTCTTGCCAGGCGTTGTCTGTGACCCGGATGTCGCCCCCTCGGGGTGAGGGGTTGGTGTTTCGCAGACGCAGCTTGGCGCTCGTCACCGGGCGTGTGCCGACTCCCTCCACCGTGAACCTGATCAGCGAGTCCTGGGCGGGGGCCGCGTCGACCTTGAGCGCGCTCGTGGCTCCGTAGTTGACGGTCGGGTTCGCCGATTCGACCGCCGCGTCCGCGACCGGCCTGAAGCTCAGTGCTGTGGTCACGGCAGTGACGTTCACGGGCGTCGAGCTCGGAGAGCGGTTGCCGCTTCCGTCGACGGCGAGCACCCGGTACTCGTAGCTTCGGCCCGGCTCGACCGAGGTGTCCACGAACGACGCGGTCGTCCGGCTCGCGATGACGATCCCGTCTCGCAGCACTCGGTAGCCGCCGACGCCGTCGTCATCGCTGCTCGCCGCCCAGCTCAGGCTCACGCGGCCGGGCGCAATCGCCGCCTGCGGGCTTTGCGGAGAGCTCGGCGCGGTCGAATCGGCGACCGGGCCCTGGCAGACGTCGCTGCCGGCGTCGGCGAGACTGGCGCCCCCCTCGGCTGCGAACTGCCACTCGTAACCATCTGGCTCGAGGGTCAGCAGCAGCACTCCGAATGCGGCCCCGCGCGCGCCGCTGTTGCGGGCTACCTGACGCACCGCGTACAGGCTCTTGCCGCCGGTGCCGACCGTGAACTGGCGAATCCCCCGCACCGGGTCAGGCCGGCCGCTCGGGTCCTGGCGTCCGAACCGCTCGTAGAGGTGGTCATGCCCGTTGAGCACCACGTCGGCGCCGGCGCCGTAGAGCACATCCCAGAGCGCCGAGACCTCGGTCGCCGGCGGGTGGATTCCCGAGGTGAAGCGCGGGTGGTGCCAGTAGGCGAGCAGGCATGAGCTTGGGTTGGCGGCGAGATCGGCTCGCAGCCACTGCTCTTGGGCGGAGCCGGGGCCACAGCCCACCAGCGCGCAGTTGGAGTTCAGGGCGACGACATGCCAGTTCGCGATCTCGTAGCTGTAGTAGCCCTTGTCGCGGTCGCCGGCGGCGACCGCCGAACAGCCCGGGCCCGTTGAAGTAGTCGAAGTAGCCCGAGGCGCCGGCGGTCGTGTACTCGTGGTTGCCGGGCACAGGCCGGGTGAGCGCCTGGAAGCGTCCCCAACTCGGGTGGTAGGAGGCTTGAAACGCGGAGAGCGCCGCGTTCTCGTACTGGATGTCGCCGAGCGGCAGCACGGCGGCGAGCTCGCGTCCGGCGAGCAGATCGGAGGTGTGCTGCTGGCGGCACGCAGTCGGCGTGCCGAGACCGCCGTTGAATGAAGCGGACAGCGGATCGCAGGCGATGTCGCCCGCGGCGGCGATCACCGGAGTCGTGGTGGCGGCCCTCGCGTCCTGCGCCAGCGGCCCGGCTAGCAGGACTCCGAGCGCCGCAGCGATGGCGACGAGCGCACGCTCTACTGCGCCCAGAAGGGGGAAGCTGGTCACGCGAAGATCCAGCCCAAGATACCGCGGCCGTCCGGCCGCTGCTCCGTACCGCCGCACGGCGGCCGAGCGCGTCGGGCGAATACGATCGGCTTGTAGGCAACCTGGGAGATCTCGATGAAGATGCGAGCGGCGGTGCTGGAGGAGTTCGGTGAGCCCCTGGTCGTTCAGGAGGTCGACCTCACCGATCCGAAGGAAGGTGAGGCCTTGGTACGTCTCGTCGCCTGCGGCGTCTGTCACACCGACCTCTACACGGCCTCGGGCGTCGACCCGTCCGGGTACGCGCCAACCGTTCTCGGTCACGAGGGCGCCGGCGTGGTCGAGGCCGTCGGGCCGGGCGTGAACGAGCTCGCCGTCGGCGATCACGTCGTCACGCTGTTCAGCCCGCAGTGCCGCGAGTGCGTGCACTGCGTCGACGAGCGGACCAACATCTGCCTGGCGATTCGCGAGCAGCAGGGCAAGGGCTACCTGCCCGACGGCACCACCCGTCTGCAGCGAAACGGCGAGGAGATCCGCCACTTCATGGGCACCTCGACCTTCGCCGAGTACACGGTGATGCCGGAGATCGCGCTCGCCAAGGTGAGCCCCGAAGCCTCGCTCGACTGCGCGGCGCTGTTTGCCTGCGGCCTCTCCACCGGTCTCGGCGCGGCGATGAACACGGCCAAGGTGAGGCAGGGCTCGACCTGTGTCGTCTTCGGCGCCGGCATGGTCGGGCTCGGCGCCGTCGCCGGCTGTCGCCTTCAGGGCGCCGATCGGATCATCTGCGTCGATCTCTCCGAGGACCGCCTCGCTCTCGCCAAGGGCCAGGGCGCGACCGAGACCAGGTTGGGAGGCGATGACATCGTCGATTGGGTCATCTCCGAGACGGGCGGCTTCGGGGCCGATTACACCTTCGAGGCGACCGGGAACGTCGCCGTCATGCGCCAGGCCGTCGAGTCGGCACGCATGGGCTGGGGCTTGGCGACGATGGCCGGCGTCGCCGGCAAGGGCGAGACGCTCGACGTCGTCCCTCGCCTGTTGATCACCGGTCGCCGCGTCGCCGGCTCTTCCTTCGGCGGCGTCAAGGGTCGCGACGGCGTGCCCAAGCTCGTCGACCGCTACCTCGCGGGCGAGATCGACGTCGAGCCGTTCATCTCACACCGGATCACGCTCGACGAGGTCAACCGCGGCTTCGAGCTGATGGAGGCCCAGGACGGGATCCGCAGCGTGATCGAGTTCAACTAGGCACGGGACGAAAGGAAGCACAGCGTGATTCTTCAGCGAGTCGAGCAGGCGGAATGGCTCTCCAACGCGTACCTCGTCAACGACGAGCCAGGCGGCTGCGGGGTCCTCGTCGACTCGAACGGTGTCACCGATCCGCTCGCCGAGCGCGCCGAGCGCGAGGGCACGCAGATCACCCATCTGCTGCTCACCCATCATCACTGGGACCACGTCTTCGGGATGGAGGAGCTGGCCGCGCGCTTCGACGTCCCGATTCTCGCTCACGAGAAGACCGCCGAGCTGCTCGACGGAAAGGTCACCGAGACCTTCGCCGAGGGTGACGTGATCGAGAGCGGGGGCCTGCGGATCGAGGTCATCCACACTCCCGGTCACTGCGCCGACCATTGCGCCCTGAAGATCGACGACACCGACGTGCTCACCGCCGACGTGCTCTTCAAGGGAACGGTTGGAGGCACGCGCGCCCCGGGCGCGACGGGCTTCGCCGACCTCAAGAGCTCGATCATGGACAAGCTGATGAAGCTCGCCCCCGAGACCCGCATCCACCCTGGCCATCGCGAGCCGTCGACGATCGGCGAGGAATGGGAGAGCAATCCGTTCATCCGCATCTGGCGCGGCCTCGACGAGGAGGGCTCAGAGCCGGTCTCGGTCGGTCCGGCCGACGCCGAGCAGCGCGACGAGGCGACGATGATCCTCTGGGCGCCCGACTACGACGGCGGCAACAAGGCCTGGGTCCGATTCGCCGACGGCTCCGACGCGATCGTCGGCGGCTCGCAGGTCAAGCGCGAGGGCTGATCGCAGATGGGAGAGGAGAGCGCAAGGACGATGCTGGGAAGACTGCCCGCGGGCACGAAGTACGTGATCGCGCTGGGCGCGGCGCTCGTCGGACTCGCCGCACCGCAGGTGGCGCAGGCCGCGATTCCGACTGTGCTCGGCGGCGATGTCGCCTGCAACGCGCAGAGCGACGGCGTGCGCTTCTGCGGCTCCGACAGCCCGCGCTCGACGAGCAAGGCGTTCGACGGTGTGCCGCTCGACGTCAACGTCGCCTTCCCGCCCGAGCCGGCCACCGGCAGCGACGGCAACTATCCGCTCGTGATGCTGTTTCACGGCTACGGCGGCGGCAAGATCGGGCTCTCGAGCATGCAGCGGTGGCTCGACCGCGGCTACGCGACCTTCTCGATGACGGCCCGAGGCTTTCGCGAGTCGTGCGGGTCGACCGCTGCCCAGGCCGCTGACCCGTCGGGCTGTGCCGCCGGCTACGTCCGCCTCGACGACACTCGCTACGAAGTCCGCGACGCCCAGGAGTTCGCCGGCCGGCTCGCCGATGAAGGGCTGATCGACCCGACCGAGATCGCCGCCATCGGTGGGTCCTACGGCGGCGGCATCTCGCTCGCGCTGGCGACGCTTCGCAATCGCAAGATGCTCCCCGACGGGTCGCTCACGGCTTGGAACAGCCCCAACGGCACGCCGATGGAGATCGCCGCCGCGGCGCCGTTCATCACCTGGTCCGATCTCGCGTACTCGCTCGCACCCAACGGCAGCACGCTCGACTACGTCGCCGAGGCGCCGTATGAGGGCCGATTCGGCGTGATGAAGGAGTCGCTGGTCAACGGTCTCTACATCTCCGGTCAGGGCGCACCGGGCTTCTACGCGCCGCCGGGCACGGCCGGCGCAGATCTCACCGGCTGGAAGGCGCTGCTCGACGCGGGCGAGCCGTATGACGGTAATCCGCAGGCCGAGGCGGTTCTCGCCGAGCTCACCTCGCACCACTCCGCCTATTACATCGGCGGCGACGTCGAGCCCGCGCCAGTCCTCTTCTCCAACGGCTTCACCGACGACCTCTTCCCAGCCGACGAGGTCGTGCGTTACTACAACAAGGTGCGAAGCAATTTCCCCGATGCGACCATGTCGCTGTTCTTCGGCGAGATCGCGGGCCATCCGCGCAGCACGAGCAAGGCCGCGGTCAACGACAGCTTGCGAGCCAAGGAGGAGGAGTGGTTCGATCACTTCGTCAAGGACGAGGGCGAGCAGCCGTTCACCGGTGTCGAGGCCTTCACGCAGACCTGTCCCAACACGGCTGCGCCAGGCGGCCCGTACCGGGCCAAGACCTGGGCACGGATCTCGCCGGGTGAGATCCGCGCCAAGGTCGAAGCCGAAAGCGACGATCGCCGCTACCGCGGGCGACAACGCGATCGCGGCAACGTTCGATCCGGTCACGGGCGGCGGCGCCTGCGCCCAGGCGCCGGGCGCCGATCAGACCGGAACGGTCAACCTGCGCCTCGAGCCGGCTCCCGCCGGCGGCTTCACGTTGCTCGGCGCGCCGACGGTGATTGCCAAGTTCACCCTCCCCGGCGACACCTCGCAGGTGGCAGCGCGCCTGCTCGATGTTGCCCCCGACGGCCAGGAGCGCCTCATCGCCCGTGGGCTCTGGCGGCCCGTCAGCGGCGGGCCGACGAAGCAGGTGTTCCAGCTTCACCCCAACGGCTGGCACTTCGACGAAGGCCACGTGGTCAAGCTCGAGTTGCTGCCCGCCGACTCAGCCGGGACGGCGCTGAGCTCGTATGGCCGCAAGTCGGACGACCAGCAGGACGTGACCGTTTCGAAGCTCGAGCTGCGCCTGCCAGTGCGCGAGCGCCCGGGAGCTCTCGACGGTCTGGTCAGCGCTCCAGCTCCGAAGTTCCTCCCGAAGGGCTATGAGCTCGCGCCCGACTACGAAGGCCGCGACCCGCGTGCGAAGCTCGCCCAGGGCCCGCTTCGGCTCCGGGGCGCCAACGTCGTCGCCAAGGTGAAGTGCCCGTCGCAGTTCGAGACCTGCGCCGACGGCGCGGTCAAGGTCCTCAGCTCGCGCGGCCGAGCGAAGGCGTCGTTCAAGGTCGCCGGCGGAAGCTTCGACCTGGCGGGCGGCAAGAAGAGGCCGGTGAAGCTGAAGCTGACTCGAATCGGACGCGCCGCACTGGACAACAAGCGAGGCCTCAACGTCGCCGTCAAGGTGACCAGCGCCGAAACGCACGGGCGCGGCGAAACAGAATCGTCGCGTGCGCCGCTAGCGCGAGCTCGCCTGGCTGCGGATCAGCTCCCGGCTGGGTCCGAGCTCGCCTCGCGCGGATCGATCGCGGCGACGGTCTCCTTGAGCCCGTCGGTGTGACCGCTGATCCCCTGCTTGAGCTCGCGCAGGCCACTTCCGGCCGAGCGCGCAAGCTGAGGCAGCTTCGACGGTCCGAAAACGATCAGGGCGAGGATCACGACGATCGCGATCTCGAGTGCTCCGATGTTCGGCATCTTGTCTTCCTTCTCTGGGCGATCGCGGTCTAGGAGACCTCGACGGTGCCCTTCATGAATGGGTGGAATCTGCAGTAGTAGGAGTAGGTGCCCGGCTCGTCGAACTTCACCGTGGCGTCGTCGTCGCGGTCGAGCGTGCCGGTGTCGAAGGAGCTGTCGTCGGCGGTCGCCGTGTGAGGAGCCTGATCGCCGTTGGTCCAGCTGATCTCGGTTCCGGCGTCGACGGTGACGGTCTCGGGGTCGAACTTGAAGTCCGAGATCTCGATCGCGTCGGTCTCCTGCGCCGAGGTCTCCTCGGTTGTGGTGGTCTCGGCGGCGGCCGTGGTCGGCTCCTCGTCGTCCGCCGCATCCGATCGCCACGCCGCCGCCAAGCGCCAGCGTTACGCAGGCGGCGAGGACGGCGACGGGGCTCCTCCGAGCGGAGGAGCCCCGACCGTCGCTGGCTTCCCTGGCAATCATGAGTGCCGACGCAGCCCTAAGCGAGGAAGGGCTGGACCGCCTTCAGGACCTCGTCCTCGGTCAGGCTCGGATCGAACGCCTCCGGGCGCGGGATCCTCTCCGGCCGCGAAGCGGATCGTCGCCGCGTGACGAGCCTCGACCTGGACGATTCCGCCGGCGGTGGCCAGCAGGTCCTTGTCTTCGATCTGCGGGGCAGCACCGTTGTAGGCGCTGACGCCGAGATCCTCGAACGTGATCGCGGTCTGGATGAAGTTGTCCGCATTGGCGAACGCATCACCGAAATCGACGCCAGGAGCCTTGACGGGCTTGCCGCCGAGATCCGTGATCGTCGCCGTGAGAGCATCGACGTGCTCCTGCTCCTCGCCGCCGAACGTCTTCACGTAGCCGGCGACCTCCTGCGGAAGGCCCTTGACGTTGGCGCCCTCCTTGTAGAAGGCGGCCTCGAGGTACTCGAGCGTGAGGGCGAAATTGAGAATGTCGAGATCGCCCATCGACGCCTGCGCGAATGCCTTGCGGAGGATCGGGCTCATGGCTGTGGCGCCATAGAGCGCGCCCGCCGCGAGAGCTCCGCGCATCAGGAACGTGCCGCGATTGAGGTTTTCGACCTCGATCGAAGCGAGCTCAGGTGCTACCGCATTTCTGGGGGTATGCATCATTGATTCCTTTCTGCTTTCCGTGTCGCCTAGGCGAGGAACGGCTGGACTTCATCCAGCACGGTCTGCATGTCGGCACCCTGGGCGAAGGCGCCGTCGGGCGTCGGCTCTGCGCCGATGAGGACATTGAGCACCGCCGCATGGCGACCCTCGACCGAGTGGATCGAGAGAGCTGCTGCGAGGACGTCGGGGCTCTCGATCATCGCCGCGGCGCCGAGATAGGCAGCCGCGCCGAGGTTCTCGACCGTCGCCGCGAGATCGAGTACGGACTTCGCGTCGTCGAGCGGGAACTCAGCCTTGGGGGCCTTGGCGGGGGTCCCGCCGAGATCCTTCGCCGTCGCGGTGAGCGCAGCGACGTGCTCCTCCTCCGCTTGGCCGATGGCCTCGATCAGAGCGAGGTCGTCGCCCTTGAACAGGCCGCTCTTGGCGACGTCGGAGTAGAACTGAGCCTCGAGGTACTCGAGCGTCAGCGCGTAGTTGACGATGCCGACGTCGCCTTCGCCGAACTGCGAAGCCATCTCGTCGTCGGTCGTCGTTGAAGTCGTGCTGGTGCCTGCCTCTTCCTCGTCGTCGTCGCCGCATGCGACGAGCAGGCCTGCTGCCGTGGTTCCGCCTGTGAGGGCGAAGAAGCGCCGGCGCGAGACCGGGTCGCGTGCGACCCGACCGAGAGCGCTCTCCTTGCGAGATTTGCTCATCTGGGTTGACCTCCCGTTGTGGATTGGGTCGGGGGAGGTCTTTCCTCCCCGCTTGCCATGACCTACGCGCCGTACTGCGACGCGGATCAAAGTTCCGCGGGGAGAGCTTGTGGCCATCAGCTCCTGCCTGCCGCGATAGCTTCTCTGCGGATGGACCTCGAGATCGCAGGCAAGGTCGCACTGGTGATGGGCGGCAGCAGAGGCATCGGGCGGGGCATCGCCGAGGCGCTCGCCGCCGAAGGAGCGCGGGTGGCGATAGCGAGCCGCTCGCGCGAGCACCTGGAGCGAGCGGCTGCGGAGATCGAAGCTGAGATCGCGGTTTTCGAGGCCGACACCGGCGACCTCGACCAGATGGCGAAGCTGCCGGGCGAGGTGGCCGAGCAACTGGGCCCGATCGAGATCCTCGTCACCAACACCGGCGGTCCGCCGGTTGGCGCGGCGATCGAAGCCGGCCTCGAGGACTGGCGCGACGCCTACGCGAATCTGGTCCTCTCGCCGCGCGTGCTGATCGAGGCCGTGCTGCCTGGTATGCGCGAGCGCGGTTGGGGCCGAATCGCGAACGTCGGCTCGAGCTCGACGCGGGAGCCGATCGCGGGCCTGACGCTGTCCAACGCTCACCGCCCGGGCCTGGTCGGCTTTCTCAAGACTCTGGCACGCGAGGTCGCCGCCGACGGGATCACCGTCAACGACATCGCCACGGGACGCTTTGCCACCGACCGGCTCGCTGCCAATTGGGGCGGCCCGGAACGCATGGAAGAGGAGGCGGCCAAGGACGTCCCGGCCAACCGCCTGGGCCGGCCGCGCGAGTACGGCGACCTCGTCGCATTTCTGTGCTCACAGCGCGCCGCCTACATCACCGGTACTTCGATCGCGATCGACGGCGGGCTCTCACGCTCGGTCTAGATCCAGCAGGCGCACCACGCCGCGCCGCCGCCGGGCCGTCTCACAGCAAGGACCGCAACAAACGCGCTGCTGTCGTGTGATGGACGGGAGATGATCCGATTCACCCTCATTGCTGTCCTGGTGGCGTCTCGCGCTGATCGCGGGATCCGCCGAAGGCGCCGCAGGCAAGCGCTTCTTCGGGGTCGTCCCCCAGGCGGCCATGGACACCGCGGACTTCAAGCGCATGGGCAAGGGCAAGGTCGGCACGCTGCGGGTCCCGATCTTCTGGTCCGCGGTCGACGCCGCGGCACCAAGCGGCGATTTCGACTTCTCCGGCAGCGACTTCGTCATCGGTGAAGCGGCTCGCAACGGAGTCGAGGTTCTGCCCTTCCTCTACGGCACGCCGGCGTGGGTGGCGAAGAAGCTCGACAACCGCAGTTGCGGATCCAGCTGCGCGATCTATGCGCCGACGACGAAGGCAGCGCTGTCGGCATGGCGGGACTTCGTCGCGGCCGCGGTCGCGAGGTACGGACGCGAGGGCACCTTCTGGAATCAGAACCCGAGGATCCCGAAGCGCCCGATCAGGGCCTGGCAGATCTGGAACGAGCAGAATTCGCGCTCGTTCTTCGCGCCGAAGGCAAAGCCCCGGCGCTACGCCCGCCTGCTCGCCGTGGCGGCCGCGGAGGTCGAGAGCGAAGATCGCAGCGCCGACGTCGTCCTTGGTGGCATGCCCCAACTCGCCGGCTCGCGCAAGGCAACGGCCGGGTCGAAGTATCTGCGACAGCTCTATCGCGTCCGCGGCGTCGAGCGGGACTTCGACGGTGTCGCTGTTCATCCCTACGGCGCGAAGGTGGCTGCGGTTCGCGATCAGGTCGAGCTGTTTCACGGCGAGATCCGCCGCGCCGGCGACAGCCGCGCCGGTCTCTGGATCACCGAGACCGGCTGGGGCTCGGCTTCGGGTGGCAATCCGCTCAACGTCGGCAAGCAGGGTCAGGCTCAGCGACTGCGCCAGGCCTTCAACTACTTTCGCAACCAGCGCAACCGGCTCGAGATCAAGGCCGTGACCTGGTTCTCGTGGACCGATTCGAGTGCCTCGATCTGCGATTGGTGCTCGAAGGCCGGCTTGTTCTCGGCGAAGCTGAAGCCGAAACCTGCCTGGCGCGCGTTCACGAAGTTCAGCGGCGGGCGCTAGGAAGCCGGCTAGCCGGCAGGTTGGGCTGTTCGCCCGCAGCCGCGTCGGCGGCGCCTCGCGCATCGCCACGTCGGCGCGAAGCTGGTCGCGTGCGGAGGCGCGAGCGATCCAGATCGCGCCCGCAACCGCCATCGCCAGGCTCAGCAGCTGCGCCTGGGTGAGCCCCAGCAGGACTTCGTCGTTGCGGCGAATGAACTCGACCAGGAAGCGCTCGGTACCGGCGAAGACGAGGTAGAGCGCGAACAACAACCCGGGCCGAAACGTGTTCCGCAGGCGCCAGAGGACCACCGTGGCCAGGCCCATTGCCAGCGTCTCGTAGATCGGTGTCGGGTGAACCTCGACGCCCGGTGGGGTCGGCACGGTGCCGTTCTCATAGCTCATCGCCCAGGGACCGTCCCAGGGGATGCCGTAGTCGCCGTCGCCGGAGAGCTGGCAGCCGATGCGGCCGATCGCGTACCCGATCGCCAGCCCGGGCGCCGCCACGTCGAGGAGCGTCAGGTTGAGCAGCCCGCGCCAGCGTGCCCACAGCAGCACCCCGATCGCGCCGCCGATGCCACCGCCGAACCAGACCAGGCCCGAGCCGGAGAAGAGGTCGGCGAGCCAGTCGTCGGATGGGTTTTGGATGACGAAGTCGATCTTGGCGCCGATGACGCCGCCGACCAGCCCGGCGAAGATCATCTCGTAGGCCCAATCGACCGGCTTGTCGAGCTCCCGAAAGCGCTTGCCGACGAGAATGCCCGCGGCGATGAACCCGAGCGCGAACATGATCCCGAAGGTCTGCAGGGTGACGGGGCCTATTTCGATTTCAGGTTGCATGGTCAGTAGCCCCGCCGGGAATCGAACCCGAGCTTCCAGGTTGAAAACCTGACGTGCTAACCGTTACACCACGAGGCCGGTGGGTGGCGAAGTGTAGGCGGGTCGTCGAGCGAGGCGACTTGAGCAGGAACTCCAGCAGCGCCTTCTGGGCGTGGAGGCGGTTCTCGGCCTGATCCCAGACGGCAGAACGCTCGCCGTAGAGGACGTCGTCTGTGATCTCGTCTCCCGGATGAGCGGGAAGGCAGTGCAACGCGATCGCGCGGTCAGACGCCGCATCCATCAGCGCCGAGTCGATGCGGTAGGGCTCGAGCGCGGCGCGGCGACGCTCCGCCTCGTCCTCGTCGCCCATGCTCACCCAGACATCCGTGTAGAGGGCATCCGCGCCGCTCGCCGCCTCGCGTGGATCCTGCGTGTCCAGCGCCGCGAGTCCGGGCTCGAGCTCATAGCCCTGCGGGGCCGCCACGCGCACCTCGACTCCGGCGGCGCGGCCGAGGATCGCAAGCGAGCGGGCGACGTTGTTGCCGTCGCCGACGTAGGCAAGCTTGAGCCCCTCGAGCTCGCCGAAGCGCTCGCGCAACGTCTGCAGGTCGGCCAGCGCCTGACAGGGATGGTGAAGCGGGGTGAGAGCGTTGACGACGGGCACCTCGGACGCCGCGGCGAGCTCGGCGACCGTGTCGTGCGACCGCGAGCGGACCACGATCGCGTGCAGATAGCGCGAGAGGACTCGCGCGGTGTCGCCGATCGACTCGCCGCGTCCGAGCTGGAGCTCATCGGCGCGCAGCGGCAGCGGATGTGCTCCGAGCTCGGCGACGCCAACCTGGAACGAGACGCGGGTTCTCGTCGAGGGGACCTCGAACATCAACGCGGCGGTCATCCCTGCCAGCGAGTCACGCCCGATCCCCTCGCTCCGCCCCGCTTTGAGCTCGGCGGCGCGATCGAGCACTCGCGCGAGCTCGGCCGGCGAGACCTCCTCGCCCGTGAGGAAATGAGTTGCGGGTCCCTTCAAGCGGGGCATTGTAGGTGGATACGCCCTGAGCCTAGGAATGAAATAGTGCCGGGGCACACGGTTTCCCAGCTCAAAAGGGGTTTACATGGCAACGAGGTCCGGTGGTTCGAAAAAGTCTGCGAGCGGTGCGCGCAAGCCCGCGAGTCGGTCGAAAAAGCCGGCGGCAAGCCGAGCCAAGAAGCCCGCCGCAAGCCGAGCCAAGAAGCCAGCCGCGAAGCCGCGCGAGAAAGCCGACCGCCCGGTCGCGCAAGACCGCCGCAGCCGGTCGCTCCGACAAGAGCGTGCAGGCGTTTCGTGACGCCGTGGAGCGCAGTCGCTCAGCGCTCGAGTCGAACGTCACCGTCTCTCGCGACCGCCTCCAGGAAGTCGTCGACGATCTCGTCAAGCGCGGCCGCATGCAGCGAAGCGACGCCAACGAGCTGATCTCCAACATCGTCGACCGCGGACGCCGGGCGACCGACGATCTCATCCGCGACCTCGAGAAGCTTCTCGACCAAGCGCGCAAAGAGGTCGAGAGCCGAACCACCCGCACCCGCAAGGAAGTCGAATCGCGCACCGCAACTACTCGAGGCCAGGCCACCCGCGCCGCCGAGCGCGCGGGCCGCGTTGCCCGCGACGCCGCCGAGCGCCCGCTGGCGGAGGCCGACAAGCTGCGCCGGCGCGCCGGGGTCGGCGGACCGCCGATCACGGGTTACGAGCAGCTCACCGCGGCGCAGATCAAGTCGAGGCTCGGCGATCTCACCAAGGCCGAGCTGCGCAAGGTTCGCACGGCGGAGAAGCGAGGCAAGGCGCGCAAGAGCATCCTCGACGAGATCGAGGACAAGCTCAAGTAGCGCTCGCGCCAGGGCCGGCGGCGGCCCTGCCAACATAGGCCGCGTGGAAACCACGACGGCCAAACCGCGTCCCGGGACCGAGCTCGAACTCGAGATCGATTCGCTTGCCCAAGGTGGCCGCGGCGTCGCCCGTAGCAACGGCTATGTCGTCTTCGTCAGCGGCGCGCTGCCCGGCGACCGCGTCAGGGTGCGCCTGACCAAGACGAAAAAGAGCTTCGCCGAGGGCAAGGCGGTCGAGCTGCTGCGGGCGAGCTCCGAGCGCATCGCCGACACCTGTGTCCATGACGGCGAGCCCTGTCCGGGTGCACCCTGGCAGGGGATGAGCTACGAGCGCCAGCTCGCCGAGAAGTCCGAGCAGGCCGCCGATGCCCTGCGGCGCATCGGCCACCTCGAGGGCTTCGACTTCGCGCCGATAGAGGCCGCGATCGAGCCCTGGCGCTATCGCAACAAGCTCGAGTACTCCTTCGGCGAGCACGAGGGTGATCCGACGCTCGGCTTTCACCGTCGCGGCAGCTGGTCCGAGACGGTCGACGTAGACGATTGCAAGCTGGCATCCGAAGCCAACAACGCAGCTCGAAATGCGGTCCGTCAATGGGCACGAGACGAGGGCATCTCCACCTACGACCGCCGTTCTCAGACCGGCATCCTGCGCAACCTCGTGGTTCGCGAAGGCCGGCGCACGGGGCAGATTCAGACCCGCTTGGTCACATCGCCCGAGCAGATCCCGCGACCGCCGGTCGACTTGCACACGGTGATCGAGGGATCCGCCGGCGCGACCGACGGGCCAACCGGAGTGCTCGGCGCCGAGCACCTGACCGAGCGACTCTGCGGGCTTGCCTTTCGTGTCTCCCACACCGCCTTCATGCAGACGAACACCGAGATGGCCGAGCGCCTTTATGCGATCGTCGCCGACGCCGCGGGCCTGACGGGAGCCGAACGCGTCTTCGACCTCTTCTGCGGCATCGGCACGATCGGCCTGGCGCTGGCCGACCAGGCGGGCGAGGTCTGGGGACTGGAGAGCATCGAGGATGCGGTCGCCGACGCCGAGCAGAACGCCGCCTTGAACGGAATCGAGAACGCCCGCTTCGTCTGCGCCGACGCGCGCCTGGGCATCGCCCCGCTGCTCGAGCGGGCCGGCAAGCCGGACGTCGTCGTCGTCGACCCTCCCCGCGCCGGTCTTTCGCAGAAGATCGTCCGGCGCCTGCTCGAGTGCGAGGCGCCGCGGATCGTCTACGTCTCGTGCAACCCGACGACGCTGGCGCCCAATGCCGCCCAGCTCGTCGAGGCGGGCTATACGCTGCGCCGCGTGATGCCGGTCGACATGTTCCCGCAGACCCCGCATGTCGAGTGCGTGGCGGTGCTGGAACGATGAACGCTCGAGGATTCGGCGTCGCCGCCGGGCTCGACCCGCAGGTGGCCGGTCCGCTCGCGGCGCGTTGCGCCGAGCTCGGCTACGGCTCGCTGTGGTCGAACGATCATCCCGGTGCGCTCGGACTCGAAACCCTGGCGGTGTTCGCCGAGCGGGCGCCGGACATCGATCTCGGCGTTGCCGTGATGGCCCTCGATCGCCATGACCCCAGCGACATCAACGCCCACGTCGACCGCCTCGGCCTCGACCGCTCCAAGCTCTGGCTTGGTGTCGGTGCCGGCTTTTCGAAGAAGCCGTTGACGACGATGCGTGAGGCCGTCGGCGACCTGCGGGCTGCGCTCCCGGACATTCGCCTGGTGCTGGCGGCGATGGGCCCGAAGATGTGCGCTCTCGCCGGCGCCGAGTTCGATGGCGTCTTCTTCAACTGGATGACCCCCGGATTCGCGGCCGATGCCCGCGCTCACGTCGAGTCGGGTGCCGCCGACGCCGGCAGGGCCACGCCCCCCGTGCTCGGCTACGTTCGCGCTGCGGTCGGCGAGGACGCCGCCGAGCGGCTGGCGAAGGAAGAGGCGTTCTACCGCGACCTCCATGATGGCTATCGCAACCACTTCGATCGCCTCGGCGAGCCTGAGGGGACGGTGGGAGTCGCCGCGGCCGATCGCGAACAGGCCCAGGCAGCGCTGGCGAAGTACGAGGCGCTCGACGTCACCGTCGTTCGCGGCCTTGCAAGCGCCAGCGCCGAGGCGATGACGGCGCTCGCCAAGGCGACCGCGCCCTAGTGATCTAGTACGGCGGCAGGTCCGAGTACCACTCGCCGAGGGAGCGAAAGGCGCCCCAGAACTCGCGCTTGGAATCCTCGGAGTCGAGCGACTCGTCGATGTCGGGCACGTACAACGCCTCGATGCTGGGAGTCAGCTTCTGCATCTGGCCGAGCGCATCCTCGAGCGGGCTCGACAACGGCAGCTCGAGCTCGTTCAGGGTCTCGAGCGCGCGCTCTCCCATGACGACGATGCAGCGCGGCGAAACGATCGCGATCTCCTCGACCACGCGTTCGACGCACTCCGCCGCCGCCATCGAGGTATCGCCGACCGGGCACTTGACGCAGAGCGTCCCGTAGACGGCGAGCGGGTCGATTCCCAGCCGCTTGAAGCTCTTCATCAGCGCGTTGCCCGAGCGACCGTAGAAGGCCACCCCCTCCTCGATCTCCGCTGCGCTCGGCGCGTACTTGAGCAGCATCACATCCGCCTGCGGGTGGCCCGAGCCCAGGACCGGCATCAGGTTGCCTCGCGGGCAGTGAGAGCACTCCTGAAGGCGGTGCGTGAGCTGGTTCAGCTCGCGGATCGCGCGCTCGAGGTATTTCTCTTGAATCTCGTCGTCGGTGATTGGCAAGCTCGTTCCTCTCGGCCCGATGGACGGGCCGGACGGACTCTTTGACGGGCCGCCCTGCCCTCCTGCCGCGCCGTCGGCTTGCATCAGGCCTTGCTGCTTCGCGCCGGTGGTCGTCGAGCGCCGCTGACGCGCTTGCCGCCGCGCCCGCCGCCGGTCTGAAGCCACTTCAGGGTCTGCACGTAGACGAGGTTCTTGTGCTTGCGAACGATGTCGGCGCTGCGCATCGCCTCGAGGAACTCCTCGGGTCCGTCGAAATCGTGAACACGGGTCATGACGCTGCCGAGACCCTGGGCAACGTGGCTGTCGGAGCCGGCGCCGGGGACGATGCGGTACTTCTCGGCGAACCGCTCGGCCTCCTCGTTGAAGGCCGTCAGCGCCACCCGCGGATTGAACACCTCGATGATGTCGATCTCCTCGACGATGCCGAGCAGATGCTCGTAGTCGGGCACCGAGTGCAGGCGATCGAACGGATGCGGGACGTAAACGAGGCCGCCCTGGCGCCGGATCTCGGCGATCGTCTCCTCCATGCTCATCCCTCGAGGGATGAGCTGCTCGATGAAGAGGCCGATCACCTCGCCCTGCTCGGCGGTCTTGACCTCCTCGGCGATGATCACCTTGACGCCGTATGGCTCGGCGGCTTCTCGCGCCGCCAGAGCTCCGGAGATCTCGTTGTGGTCGGTGATCGCGATCGCGCCGAGCCCGGCCTCGGCTGCCGTGGCAAGCAGGGTTTCGACCGGTGTCGCGCAGTCGGAGGAGTGGTCGGTGTGCATGTGCAGGTCGACGTTGATCTCGCGACGTCGCGAGATCCGGCGACGTAGCTCGGGACTGCCGGCCGGATCGTGACGGCGCGCGGCTATTCGCCCGTAGATCTCCTCGACCTGGTCGGCGGCCGACTGCCAATCGCGCTGGGCACCACGCGGCTCGCCTCAGGAGCTCGCGGCGAAGCGCCGGCGTCTGCACCAGGCGCTCGAGCTGGCCCGCCAGCGTCACCGCGTCGCCGAGCGGGAACATCAGGCCGAGCTCGCCGTCGCCGATCAGCTCCGCGTAGAGCGCGTTCTGCGAGACGACCGGAATCGTCGCGTTGGCGAGGGCGGTTCGGACGATCCCGGGGGCCAGCTGAGGGCCCCCTGAGCAGGCGCAGACGGCGTCGGCGCCGGCAACCAGCGCCTCGGCGGTGCTCTCGCGCGCGCCGACGATCGCGGACGCGGTCGCGAAGCCTTTGTGCGATCCGGATCTCGGTCGAATCCGGGACCCAGATCGCCACCTCCCAGGCGGCATCGAGACTCAGCCTGCGCACCGCGCGAAGGAACAACCGCAGCGCGCCCCGCTCCTCGGAGAGACAGAAAACGATGCGCAGCGGCCGCTTACCCTCGCCGTGCGTGTTCTCGGTCGGCCAATAGGGTCGCTCCACCGCGTCGGCGCCTGGCGTAAGGCGCTCGTAGGCGCCGGGGAAGAAACGCTCCATCAGCTCGGCCGTGGTGCCGCAGCTGGTGGTGCGCGCGTCGAGACGGCCGAGGAAGATCTCGACCAAGGGGCGCGCGACCTGCGTCGAAAGGATGCGCTCGGTGGGCTCGTAGAAGCTGCCGACGTTCAGCGCCGCGAGTGTCTGAGCGCGGCCGATGCGACGCTCGGAAAGAACGGGTCGTGGACGTGGACGATGTCGAAGTCGACGCCCACGAACAGCCCTTCGAGCGAACGGCTGACGTCGAGCGGCAGCGGGGCAGCACGGGGGCCGGGACCGCGAGGCCGCGGAATGCCGCTGCCGAGCGCAACCACCGGCGGGCCGCCGTCGCTGATGCGGACGCCGTCCCAGTCGCTCGAAGAGCGCCTCCGGTCTGTCGGCCGCGGCGGCGATCGCTCGTCGCGACTCGCGCACCTGCTTGCGTGAATCGGAGGGTGCTGCGATCAGGACCCGGTGACCGCGCTCGGCGAGCTCGGAGGCGACGCGGGTGGAGAACTCGTTGACCTCGTTACGGGCGCCCCACGGGTGCGAGGTCACCTGCGCGATCGAGAGCCGTTGCTCGGTGGCCATCGGCGCAGGATATGAGACGCGACGCGAGACGCGCCCGCTCGACGCGGGCGTCGGCACGACAGAGGCCCGCCGAAGCGGGCCTCGGTCAGCGAGACGCGCGACGACGCTGCGGTGTTACTCGGTGACCTGCACGTAGACGCGCTTGCGGGCGCCGGGGTCGGTCGCCGTGCCGTCGCTGTTGCGGGGGCTGACGACGAGCGCGTTGATCGTCTTCGCGTTCGCCGGCGCGCACTCGACCACGCCCGGGACCTGGCAGCGCGCGACGCTGACTTCGCCGCCGAAGTTCGGCTCGGCATCGCCATCGGCGCCGTCGACGTTGACGAGGTTCTGGATCGCGATCGTCGCGTTCAGGCCCTTGCCGACGAGCGTCTCACCGGTGTCGATGTAGACGTTGTTGTTGGTCTGATAGGCGTCGAGCACGGTGAAGCCGCCCGACTGCTCCTCGATCTGACCCTGCTCGTTGAGCAGCAGCCAGCGAGCCTTGAGATCGTTGGCGGTCTGGCCGTCGAGGGTCTCTGCATCGACGCCCTTCAGGCTCTTCTCCCTGACCGCCTCACCGCCGACAGAGTCCTTCTGCAGATCCTTGCCGCCGACGACTCGGCCCTTGATCTGCGAGCTGTCGGTGATGGTCACCGCCGCATAGGCGGTACCGGCCAGCGCGGCGACCAGCGCCACGATCGCGACGATCATCGACCCGCTCGGTCGAAGTCTCTTCAGGCCCATTGAGCCTTCCTCCTTTGGTTGTTTCCTGCCGACGATAGGAGTACGCAGGTACTCCTCGATCGGTTCAACCCGCCCGCCCCGTCAACGGAGCGGTCGCACGCAGCGCGCTCAGCTCGAAGCGATCTTCTTCGGCGCCGGCTTCTTGGCCGCCTTCGCCGCGCCCTTGCGCGCGTACTTGGCGATGAACTCCTCGGTCTGCTCGCGCGCCTGATCGTCGGGTCGCTGGCTGTGCGGCGACTTCATCAGGTAGCTGGAGGGACCATCGAGCTGCCCGGCGACGCCGTTGTTGAGCGCCAGCTTGATCAGGCGGACGGCGTCGATCACGACGCCGGCCGAATTCGGCGAGTCCCAGACCTCGAGCTTGAGCTCGACCGTCAGCGGCACGTCGCCGAACGACTTGCCCTCGAGCCGGATATGGGCCCACTTGCGGTCGGTCAGCCACGGCACGTAGTCGGATGGCCCGACGTGGACGTCGTCCGCGGGAAGCTCGGTTCCCATCACCGAGGTGACGGCGTTGGTCTTCGAGACCTTCTTCGAGTCGAGGCGCTCGCGCTCGAGCATGTTGAAGAAGTCCATGTTGCCGCCGACGTTGAGCTGCGAGGTGTGCTGGAGCTCGACGCCGCGCTCATGGAAGAGGCGGGCCAGATTGCGATGGACGATCGTGGCCCCGACCTGCGACTTGATGTCGTCGCCGATGATCGGCAGGCCGACATCGGAGAAGCGCTTGCCCCAGTAGTCCTCTCGGGCGATGAACACCGGCAGGCAGTTGACGAAGCCGACCCCCGCCTCCAGTGCCTGCTCGACGTACCACTTGGTCGCGGCCTCGGAACCCACCGGGAGGTAGCAGACGAGAACGTCGGCCTTGGTCTGCTTGAGGATGCCGACGATGTCCGCGGTCGGCCCGGGCGCCTTGGTGATCTTCTGCTTCAGGTACTTGCCGAGACCGTCATGAGTCATGCCGCGATGGACCTCGACGCCGAGGTGCCCGACGTCGGCGAACTTGATCGTGTCGTTCTGGCCTGACCAGATCGCCTCGGAGAGGTCCTTGCCGACCTTTTCCTGGTCGATGTCGAAGGCGGCGACGAACTCGATGTCGCGGACGTGATAGCCGCCGAGGTCGACGTGCATGAGGCCGGGGACCTGCTCGTCGGGGTCGGCGTCCTTGTAGTACTCGACGCCCTGGATGAAGCTGTTTGCGCAATTGCCGACACCGACGATCGCGACGCGGACCTTGCCGTCGTCGGGATGGTGTCCATTGGAGCTCGCGCCGTTCGTCGCGTGGCCGTTCTTGTCAGTCATGAAGCCGGTCCTCCTGGAGGCGGGTGGAAGGCGAACTACCCGCTGTTTGTGCGTTGGTTACAGCTCCGAGACGTCTGCGACCTCCAGCGCCTTGAGCTCGTTGCGCACGTGCCAGACGCGTTGTCCGACCGTGAATGCGGTCAAGCCGGCCATCGTGTAGATCGCTGCCGGGAGCAGGTCGACATCGGTGATCAGATCGCCGGCGCCGAACACGAGGCCAATTGAAAGTATCACCACCCGCACGGGCCGGGTGGCAATCCCGACCTTGCATTCGACTCCCAGCGCCTCAGCGCGAGCCCGCGTGTAGGAGACCATCAGCGAGCCGAGAACGGTGAGCACGCAGGCCGCGGCCGGAATCGCATCGCCGCCGTCGGCGAAGTAGTAGGCGATCGCCGTCAACACCACGCCCTCCTCGATCCGGTCGAGGGTCGAGTCCAAGAACGCCCCGAACATCGTGCCCTTGCCCGACATGCGCGAGTAGCGACCGTCGAGCGTGTCCATCACCGAGCCGACGATGAAGGCGAGGCCCGCGAGCACAAAATTGCCCTCGACGATCAGGATCACCGCGGGCACGTGCAGCGCCAGCCCGGTGATCGAGATCGTGTTCGGAGTGAGCCGTGACTCGATCAGCCGATCACGCGCGAGCCCTCTCCAGGCGGCGGCGGTTCTCGCTTGTGGGCGCGGCTCGGCGATACGGGCACCGTAGCGGCGAACAGACCTCTACCGAGACGACGCCTGGCTCGATCGCCGCCATGCGGGCGCAACATATCCTGGCGGCGATGTCGACGAGAACGGCGAAAGAGCAGCTGGAAGCGGCCGCGGCGGGTCAGGGTCCGCGCGATCCGCGACCGCCTGCGCGAGATCTACGGGCGGCCGATCAACGAGCCGCACGGTCATCCGATCGCCGAGCTCGTGCGCACGATCCTCTCCCAGAACACCAACGACCGCAATCGCGATCGTCGCCTACGCGCGCCTGCGCGAGCGGCTGCCGACCTGGGTTGCCGTTCGCGACGCGCCGGTCGCGGAGGTCGAAGCGGCGATCCAGCCGGGCGGGCTCTCGAAGACGAAGGCGCCGCGGATCCAGGAGGTGCTGCGGCGGCTGCCGAGCGAGGCCGGCGAGCCGACGCTCGACTGGCTCGAGGCGACGGAGCGCGACGAGGCGATCGCCTTCCTCATCGAGCTTCCGGGGGTTGGCCGCAAGACCGCCGCCTGCGTGATGATCTTCGCCCTCGGCCGGCCCGAGATCCCCGTCGACACCCACGTCTACCGCGTCGGCGGACGGCTGGGCCTGTTTCCGCCGGGCGCCTCATTCGAGCGCGCCCACGACGAGATGCTTGCGATCACCGATCCCGAGGACGCCTACGAACTGCACATGAACCTGATCACCCACGGCCGTCGCGTCTGCCGCCCGCGCCCGCGTTGCGACGAGTGCGCGCTGCAGCGGATGTGCCCCTGGTTTCGCGCTCACCGATCCGAAGACCGATCTCCTCCGGCGCCGTGACTCGGTAGTTTTCCGCTCGTGAGCAAGCGGCCCTTCATCGTCTTCGCGGTCTTCGCGGCGATCTGCCTCATCGTGCTGCCGTTGATGGCGCTGGGCAAGGAGGGTGACGAGAGCGCCGCGACCGTCGAGGTCGCCGCGAGCGACGTCGAGGGCAAGGAGCTGTTCGACAACAACTGCGGCTACTGCCACACGCTGGCTGCGGCCGGAACCGACGGCGTCGTCGGGCCCAACCTCGACGACCTGCTGATCGTCACCGGCACCAACAGCGCCGAGCAGTACGAAGGCAGCTACAGCCGCGTCCTCAGGGCCGTCAACTGCGGCCTCGGCGGGCGCATGCCGAAGGAGATCCTGATCGGCGAGGAGGCCGAGGAAGCCGCTGCCTTCGTCGCCGCATATGCCGGTCAGATCGGCAAGGGGCCGGTGGTCGACATCGAGAGCGCCCCCCGTCCCGAGCCTGTGGCCTGCGACGCGCCGCAGGCCTGACGATCAAGTCGTAGCCGCCGAGCTCGACGCCGGTCGGTACCCCTCGGAGGGCGCGTCGGCGCGCCGACTCGCTTCCAGTCGGCCCATGCACATCTGCTAGCCTCTGACTCAGATTTCTTGGATATTCAGACTTAAGGAGAAAGCAAATGGGCAAGACGATCGGGATCGACCTCGGAACCACCAACTCGGCCATGGCCGTGCTCGAGGGCAGCGAGCCGGAGATCATCGAGAACGCCGAGGGCGGACGCACGACACCGTCGGTCGTCGCCTTCACCGACTCGGGAGAGCGGCTGGTCGGCACCGTCGCCAAGCGACAGGCCGTGATGAACCCCGAGAACACGATCTTCTCGATCAAGCGCTTCATGGGCCGCAAGGAGGCCGAAGTCAAGGAAGAGGAGACGATCGTCCCCTACAAGGTCGTCGCCGGCCCCAACGGCGACGTCCGCGTCGACGTTCGCGGCGAGCAGTACTCGCCGCCTGAGATCTCGGCGATGATCCTGCAGAAGCTCAAGGCCGACGCCGAGGCCAAGCTCGGTGAAACGGTCGACTCGGCCGTGATCACCGTCCCCGCCTACTTCAACGACGATCAGCGCCAGGCGACCAAGGACGCCGGCAAGATCGCCGGACTCGAGGTCAAGCGGATCATCAACGAGCCGACCGCGGCCGCGCTGGCTTACGGACTCGACAAGGAGGACACCGACCAGACGATCCTCGTCTTCGACCTCGGTGGCGGCACCTTCGACGTCTCCGTGCTCGAGATCGGCGACGGAGTCTTCGAGGTCAAGTCGACCGCCGGCGACAACCACCTCGGCGGCGACAACTGGGACAAGGCGATCGTCGAATGGCTGGTTGCGGAGTTCAAGAAGGACCAGGGCGTCGACGTCTCCAACGACAAGCGCTCGCTTCAGCGTCTCTACGAGCAGGCCGAGAAGGCCAAGATCGAGCTCTCGACGACGCAGGAGACGCAGATCAGCGTCCCCTTCATCACCGCGATCAACAACGAGCCCAAGCACCTCGAGATGAAGCTCACCCGAGCCAAGCTCGCCGAGCTCACCTCCGACCTGCTCGACCGCGTCGTCGCGCCGGTCAAGCAGGCGCTCGCCGACGGCGGCGCGGACGTCGATCACGTCGTCCTCGTCGGCGGCATGACCCGGATGCCTGCGGTTCAGGAGAAGGTTCAGGAGCTGACCGGCAAGGAGCCGCACAAGGGCGTCAACCCCGACGAGGTGGTGGCGATCGGCGCCGCGATTCAGGCCGGCGTGCTCTCGGGCGACGTCAAGGACGTGCTCCTGCTCGACGTCACACCGCTGACGCTCGGCATCGAGACCAAGGGCGGCGTGATGACGAAGCTGATCGAGCGCAACACGACGATCCCGTCGAAGCGCTCGGAGACGTTTTCGACCGCCGACGACAACCAGCCGTCGGTGGAGATTCACGTGCTCCAGGGCGAGCGCGAGATGGCCGGCTACAACAAGTCGCTGGGCAAGTTCCAGCTCACCGGGATTCCCCCGGCGCCGCGCGGCATGCCGCAGATCGAGGTCACGTTCGACATCGACGCCAACGGCATCCTCAGCGTTGCGGCCAAGGATCTCGGTACGGGCAAGGAGCAGACGATCGAGATCAAGGGCGGCTCCGGCCTCTCGGATTCCGAGGTCGAGCAGATGATCAAGGATGCCGAGTCGCACGCCGACGAGGACCTCAAGCAGCGCGAGCTCGCCGAGGCTCGAAACGTCGCCGAGAACGCCGCCTACTCAGCCGAGAAGCAGCTCACCGAGCTGGGCGAGCAGGTCGACGAGTCGTCGAAGGCCGAGATCGAAGCTGCGATCGCCGACGTTCGCGGCGTGCTCGAATCCGATGACGCCGGCGAGATCAAGGCAAAGACGGACGCCCTGCAGGCGGCCTTCCACAAGGTCTCCGAGCAGATCTATCAGGCCACCGCGGCCCAGCAGGCCGCAGCCGGCGGCGCCGACGGCGATGCTTCGCCCAACGGATCCGGCGATGCCGAGGACGAGGTGGTTGACGCGGAGGTCGTCGACGAGGACAGGGCTTAGGTTCTCCGATGAACGACGAGCACGACGCGCCGTGAGAGGGGTCGGCTGCCGGCCCTCCCCCTCCGTCTTCCGCCTATCGTTCGGGTCCGGAGGGGGAGGGACCGACATCCGACCCACGAGCGCTCGGGTTCCGGATTCCTGCGGACGACGCTGGCGCTCCTGAGGGTTCCTCCCTCACTGAAAATGGAGGATCTGAGACGGTTGCGGCCGAAGGCGCCGCAGGCGGTTGAGGGTGATCTCGATGCCTTGCTCGAGGACGTAAGCGCGAGCGCGATGAGTACCTGGATCTGGCTCGACGCGCGAAGGCGGACTTCGAGAACTTCCGCAAGCGCGCTGCGCGCGATGCCAGCGAGGCGGAGAAGCGCGGCAAGGCCGGGCTCGCGCGGGAGCTGCTGCCCTCGATCGACAACCTCGAGCGGGCGTTGCGGGCTTCGGGCGTGCAGCCGGTCCGCGAACTGGGCTCGAGCGCTGCCGACGCGGATCACACCTCCGGCGACGTTTCCGAAGAGGTTTCCGCGCGGGAAGCGCTCGCGCGTGGCGTCGCGCTCGTGCACAGCGAGCTCGAGGCCGGCCTGGCACGCGCGGGGGTCGAGTCCTATGACCCCGCGGGGGAGCCCTTCGACCCGGCAGTGTCCGAGGCCATCTCCACCGCTGCGGCGAGCAAGGACGTTGCCTCAGGCGTGGTGGTCGAGACCCTCGAGCGTGGCTACCGCCTCGGCGGGCAGGTGATCCGCCCGGCCCGCGTGATCGTCAGCGAGTAGAGCGGATTCGGGCCGATGGCACGTGACTTCTATGAGGCGCTCGGGGTCGGACGCGGCGCCTCGGCGGAGGAGCTGAAGAAGGCCTATCGCAAGCTCGCCCGCGAATACCACCCCGACCGAAACCCCGGCGACGCCGGTGCGGAGGAGCGCTTCAAGGAGGTCCAGCAGGCCTACGACACGCTCTCGGACCCCGACAAGCGCAAGCAGTACGACGCCGGCGGCGGGCTCGGTGGCTTTGGCCGCGGCTCCCGGTGGCGGTCCGGGCTTCGGCGCCGACCTCGGCGACATCTTCTCGACGATCTTCAAGCGCGGTGCAGGCGCGCCCCAGCAGATGCGCGGACGCGACCTCGAGACCGAGGTGCAGCTGAGCTTTCACGACGCGATGAACGGGACCGAGGTCTCGATCACGGTGCCGAAGCAGTCGAGCTGCAAGACCTGCAGCGGCACGGGCGCAAAGCCCGGGACACTGCCGACCGTCTGCCCTCGCTGCAACGGGCGCGGGGTCGACGCCGAGAGCCAGGGGTTCTTCTCGATCAGCCAGCCCTGTCCTCGCTGCGGCGGTGCCGGCCAGATCATCGAGGACCCGTGCAACACGTGTGGAGGCAGCGGGCTGACCTTGCAGCGCAAGCGCTATCGCGTGCGAATTCCCGCGGGCGTGCACGACGGCAGCCGGATCCGCGTAGCCGGCAAGGGTGAGGACGGACCTCGTGGAGCGCCGCCGGGCGATCTCTACGTCGTCACGCGCGTCGCCGCATCGCCGGTCTTTCGCCAGCGCGGCGACGGCAACCTCGCAGTCGTCGTGCCGATCACGATCGGCGAGGCGATCCAGGGCGCGACCGTGGAGGTGCCGACGCTCAACGGCTCGAAGCGGATCCGGGTTCCCCCCGGGACCCAGCACGGCACCGTGCAGCGCCTGCGCGGCGAGGGGCCGCCGAAGGCCGGTAGGGGCTCGAGCCCGCGGGGCGACATCCTCTATCGCCTCGAGATCGAGATGCCGCAAGCGCTCAACGACGAGCAGCGCAAGGCGCTCGATGCGTTCACCGCCTCGATCAACGACCACGATCCGCGCGCCGGCCTGCTGCGTGATGCGTCCGCCGCTTCCGCGAAGGTTGCAGACGAGCGATGAGTGTCAATCGCCAGCCTGGTCGCAGGACCGTGTCGGTCACCGCGGCCGGCCTCGACCGTCGCCGCGGCGTGTTCATGATCTCGGTCGCGGCCGAGCTCGCCGGGATGCACCCGCAGACGCTGCGGATGTACGAGGCCCGGGGGCTGATCACGCCGAAACGCTCGCCCAAGAACACCCGCCTCTACTCCTACGACGACGTCGAGCGACTGCGCCGCATTCAGCAGATGACCGCCGACGACGGTCTCAATCTCGCCGGCGTCGAGACCGTGCTGACGCTCGAGCGCGAGCTCGAGCGCGCTCGAGCCGAGATCGCGCGAATGCGCGAGCGTGCGGACGAGCTCGAGCGGGAGATGACCGCGGAGGTCGATCGCGTGCGCCGCTCGTTGCGGACCGAGATCGTCCCCTACGGCGCCTACGAGCCCGTGTCGATACCGATTCGGCGTCGCGTTAGCGGCTGAGCAGCTTCGAGGCGACACCCTCGACCGTGCCGATGCCATAGTCGAACGAGGGCTGGGCGTCGGTGAGGACGACGATCGCGAGCTCGCGTGAGCCGTCGCGTTCGCGCAGCTCGGCGGCCTGATGGACCAGCGCCTTCTCGGGCAGCCAGCCGCCCTTGAAGCGCACCGCCCAGCGGTCACCGGCGGCGTCGGGAATGCCCCAGCTCTGCTCCTCGACGACGGAGCCGAGCAGTCCCTTGGCGTACTCGCGGTCGCGCCGGGGAAACGAGCGATCGAGGTCGGCGAACATCAGCGCCATATCGGCGGCGCTGATCAGCGAGTTGCCCCAATAGCCGGCGACCGAGTAGTCGCGCATCCCCGCCCGGTGCGCGACCGCCAACAGGCCGCTGTCGCCGACGCGGGCGTAGATCGCGTCTGCGGCGCCGTTGTCGGAGACGGTGATCATCGCCTCGAGCAGGCGATCGGTCTCGGGATCGACGGGCGTTCCCGCCCGCTTCAGGCGGCGCAGCTCGGCGGCGAGCAGCATCGCCTTGACCACGCTGGCCGAGGAATAGCGCCGGCGCTCGTCGAGTCCATGCATGCGGCCGCTCGAATCGACGACGGCGAAGGAGACCGCTTCGCCGCGGGCGTTGGCGAAGCTTGCGGGCCTTGCGCCACAGCTCGCGCCGACGGATAGCGCTTGCCGCGTCGCTGCTTGCGCGGTGCGACCTGCTTGCTCCGGTGGCCGCCTCGTGTCGGCCCGCGTCTCGGCCGGCTCGACGTCGCGCTCGGCCACGCGTCGTCGCGGGCGCGGCCTGTGTGCGAACGCCGCCGTCGAACGCACCCGCGATCGCGAGTCCAGCGAAGACGCTGAGGACGGTTACGCACGATCACCGCGATCTTCTCGCATCGCGAGAAGATGACGAACCGGAGTCGCTCCACGTAGCGCGTAGGCTGATCGTGATGCCCGCACACCGGCTCGCCGACGATCGGCTCGTGCGCACCACTGCCACCGCCCTCGCGCTGGGTCGGCTCGCGATCGGTGCCGGTATCTGGCTCGCGCCCGGTCGCGCCGCAAAGGCGCTTGGGTTCGACTCGATCGATGCCAAGGCCCTCGCCCTGGGGCGAGTCGCCGCCAGCCGCGACCTCGTTCTCGGCGCTTGGCAGCTCTCGGCGCTCGACGATCGCCAGGATCTGCGCCGGGCTTCGCTCGCCGTCGCTGTCGCCGATGGCGGTGACGCGCTCGCATTTGCCCTGGCGCTGCGGAGCGTCGGCACCCGCGGCGCGGGGTTGCGAGGCCTGGCAGGTGCCGTGCCCGCGACACTTGCCGGCGCCTGGCTCGTTCGCCGGCTAGAATCTGCTTTATAGAGACTTAGATTTCTTGACAAACACCGCTTAGAGCCGTAGACTGGACGACAGATTGCACCCAGACAAGTTCACGATCAAATCCCAGGAGGCGATCGCCGACGCTCAGAGGCTCGCGGCGAGCTTCCGCCACACCGAGGTCGCCCCGGCGCACCTGCTGCTTGCCCTGCTCGAGCAGGAGAAGCGGCTTCGCTCCGGCGGCGCTGCGCAAGGTGTCGGCCGACGTCGGCGCGATCACCGATCGCGCCAAGGATGCGGTTGCCGAGCTTCCACGCGTCAGCGGCGATGCCCCCGAGGTCACCTTCTCCTCCGCCGCCGTGAAGGTCCTTCAGCGCGCCGAGACGGAGATGAAGTCCCGTGGCGACGAGTACATCTCGGTCGGCCACCTGCTGCTGGCGCTGGCCGCGAAGGACTCGCCCGTCGCCGACCTGCTGCCCGACCGCGAGACGCTGGCGAGAGCGGTCGACGAGACCCAGGGTTCGAGCCGTGTCACCTCGCCCAACGCCGAGGAGATGGCGGAGGCGCTGGAGAAGTTCGGCCGAGACCTGACCGCCGACGCGCGCGCCAACAAGCTCGACCCGGTGATCGGACGCGACGAGGAGATCCGGCGCGTGATCCAGGTGCTCTCGCGCCGGACCAAGAACAACCCGGTGCTGATCGGCGAGCCCGGAGTCGGCAAGACGGCGATCGTCGAGGGTCTTGCCCAGCGCATCGTCAACGGTGACGTGCCCGAGTCGCTTCGCGACCGCCGCGTGGTCGCGCTCGACGTCGGCGCCCTCGTCGCCGGCTCGAAGTACCGCGGCGAGTTCGAGGAGCGGCTCAAGGCCGTGCTCAAGGAAGTCCAGGACGCCGACGGGCAGATCATCCTCTTCATCGACGAGCTGCACACGATCGTCGGCGCGGGCGCCTCCGAGGGCGCGATGGACGCCGCCAACCTGCTCAAGCCGATGCTCGCCCGCGGCGAGCTGCGCTGCATCGGCGCGACCACCCTCGACGAGTACCGCAAGCAGATCGAGAAGGATGCGGCGCTGGAGCGACGATTCCAGCCGGTGCTGGTCGGCGAGCCCGACATCAACGACACGATCGCGATCCTGCGCGGCCTCAAAGAGCGCTACGAGCGCCATCACGGCGTCCGCATCACCGACCCGGCGATCGTCGCCGCCGCGACCCTGTCGGAGCGCTACATCGCCGACCGCTTCCTGCCCGACAAGGCGATCGACCTGATCGACGAGGCGGCTTCGCGGCTGAAGATGGAGATCGAGTCCTCGCCGGTCGAGATCGACGAGGTCGACAGGCGCATCCTCCAGCTGCAGATCGAGCGCGAGGCGCTCAAGGGCGAGAAGGACGATGCCTCGAAGTCGCGCCTCGACGCGATCGAGGCCGAGCTCGCCGAGCTGAACGAGAGGGCAGCGGAGATGAAGGCGCGCTGGCAAGCCGAGAAGGAGGCGATCGACGCGCGCAAGGCGGCGATCGAGCGGCTCGATGACGCCCGCGGCCAGCTCGACCAGGCCAACCGCGAAAACGACCTCGAGCGCGCCGCCAAGCTGCAGTACTCAGACATCCCCGAGCTCGAGGAGATCGTCGAGGCCCAGGAGCAGCGCAGCCGCGAGCTCGACGAAGGCGGTGGCTCGCTGTTGGCCGAGGAGGTGACCGAGGAGGACATCGCCGAGGTCGTCGCACGCTGGACGGGGATCCCCGTCTCGAAGCTGATGGAGGGAGAGGTCGAGAAGCTGATCCACATGGAGGAGCGGCTGCACGACCGCGTGATCGGCCAGGACGAGGCGGTCGAGGCTGTCGCCAACGCCCTGCGGCGCTCGCGCGCGGGCCTCGCCGATCCGCACCGGCCGATCGGCAGCTTCCTCTTCCTCGGTCCCACCGGCGTCGGCAAGACCGAGCTCGCGCGGGCGCTGGCCGAGTTCATGTTCGACTCCGAGCAGGCGATCGTCCGCGTCGACATGTCGGAGTACATGGAGAAGCACTCGGTCTCGCGCCTGGTCGGCGCCCCGCCCGGCTACGTCGGCTACGAGGAGGGTGGACAGCTGACCGAGGCGGTCCGCCGCCGTCCCTACGCGGTCGTGCTGCTCGACGAGATCGAGAAGGCCCACCCCGACGTCTTCAACGTCCTGCTGCAGATCATGGATGACGGCCGCCTCACCGACGGCCAGGGCCGCACGGTCAACTTCACCAACACGATCCTGATCATGACCTCGAACGTCGGCTCCGACCGGATCACCGGCGCGATGGTGGACGAGGGGATCCGCGAGCAGATCGAGCAGGTGCTCGCCGCGACCTTCAAGCCGGAGTTCCTCAACCGTATCGACGACACCGTGATCTTCCACCGGCTCAGCCGCGAGGACATCAGCCGCATCGTCGAGCTCCAGGTCGAGCTGCTCGCCGGGCGCGTGAACGAGCGCGGGATCGAGATCGAGCTGACCGACGAGGCGCGCACGCTGCTCGGCAATCTCGGTTACGACCCGACCTACGGTGCGCGGCCGCTGAAGCGAGTGATCCAGCGCCAGCTGGTCGACAAGCTCGCCCTGAAGCTGCTCGAGGGTGAGTTCAGCGAGGGCGACGTCGTCCGCGTCGACGCCGCCGACGGCGAGCTCGTCTTCGTCGCCAAGCAGGGCGCCGCCGCGCCGGCCTCGGCCGCTGCCTGATCACCGGCGGCGGTGGCAGCTCTAGGCTGCCTGCGATGCGAATCGGGATCTGCGCCTACTGGTTCAATCGCGGACAGGGCGTGGTCGCCCGCCAGCTTCGCTCGGCTCTCGACGACCTCGGTCATCGAGACGTTCGTGCTCGCCCGGCCTACTCGCGGCAAGAACATCCGCCCCGCTTTCATCGACCACTCCGGCGTCTGGGACCAGCCCGACGTAACCGAGGCGTCCAGCTACGAGATCCCGGCAGACGAGGTCGTCGGATGGGGCGCCGAGAACTCGCTCGAGCTCGCCTTCTTCGATCAGAACTACGGCTTCGAGGGGATCCAGGCGCTGCGCGAAACCGGGGTGCGCACGGTCGGGCGCTTCGTCTGGGAGCAATTCGCCGCGGAGCACGTCGAGCCGGCGAAGCGGGCTCTCGACATCGTCTACTCGCTGACCGCCTGCGAGCAGGAGCGCTACGCCGGTATGGGTATCGACAGCCCCCGCGTGCGCTGGGGAATTCACCCCGAGTTGCTTCGCTTCGCAGAAGCAATCATCCGCCCGGGCGGACTGCTTCTTCTATCCCGGCGGGTTCCTGAGCAAGCGAAAGCCCGTGGCGGAGGTGCTGAAGGCTTTCAGGCGCGTGAGCGCCGACGACGCGCGACTGCTGATCAAGGGCCAGGTCGAGCGCGAGCTCGACCTGCTCGAACGGGGTGCGGCGCGGGATTCACGTATCGAGGTTCGGCTCGAGGACCTGCCCACCGACGAGCACCTGCGCCTGTTCGCCTCGGCCGACGTCTGCGTCGCCCCGAGCCGATGGGAGGGGCTCGGCCTGCACCTGTACGAATCGATGGCGCTGGGACTGCCGGTGATCACCAACGACAACCCGCCGATGAACGAGGTCATCCGCGACGGCGAGAACGGGCTCTTGGTGAAGACACGTCGAGCCGGCAAGGCGAAGTCGGGAATTGCCGCCTACCTGCCGCGGGTCCGGAGTCTCGCTGCGGCGATGAACGCGACGACGGATGCCGACCTCCTCGCGCAGCTGCGCGATGGCGTCGTCGCAGCCCGCCGCCGACTTTCGTGGGAGCAGACGAAGTCCGACTACGCCGAGCTGATCGAAAGCGCAACGTGAGCGCCGATCCCGCGTTGCGACCGGGCGAGCAGCTGCTCGAGCGCGAGCAGCGAGTGAGAGCGCCCCTGGAGAGCACCTTCACGATCTACTCCGACGCCTCCAACCTCGAGGCGATCACGCCGCCATGGCTCGGCTTTCGGATCACCTCGCAGCTGCCGATCGAGATGCGCGAAGGGGCGCTGATCTCCTATCGCCTCGTCGTCCATCGGATCCCGGTTCGCTGGACGACGCGGATCGAAGCCTGGGAGCCGCCTCACCGCTTCGTCGACGTGCAGCTTCGCGGGCCCTACGCGCTCTGGCACCACACGCACGAGTTCGAACGCGATGGTGATTGGACGGTGATCCGCGATCGCGTCCGCTACCGGATCGGCTACGGGTCGCTGGGCAGCCTGGCTCAGCGATTCTTCGTCTTTCGCGATCTCGAGAAGATCTTCGACTACCGTCGGCGGGCGACCGCCGAGCTGATCGCACGCGAGGCGAATCGCGGCCGGCTTGCACGATCTCCCGCTACGTGAAAGAAAGAGGAGTGCGCGGCGTCAGTCGCGACTAACCCGACCGAGGAGGAAGACCAGATGCCGACGTACATCATGCTGACCAAGCTCACCTCTGACGGCGTCAAGACGATCAAGGACAATCCCGCCCGCGTGCACGAGGTCAACAAGGAGGTCGAGCAGATCGGAGTCAAGGTCGTGAGCCAATGGGCCACTTTGGGTGCCTACGACTTCATCACCGTCGTCGACGCGCCCGACGAGCGCACGATGGCCAAGCTCTCGGTCGAGATGGGCTCGCGCGGCTCGGTCATGAACGAGACGCTGACCGCGATTCCGGCTGAGGAGTTCACAAAGTCTCTATGAGAGTTCTCGTCGTTGGTTCGGGTGGGCGCGAGCATGCGATCGTGCGCGCGCTGGCGCGGTCGAGCCCGGCGCCGGAGCTGCTGTGCGCGCCCGGCAACGCCGGAATCGCCGCCGACGCTCGCTGTCTCGACGTCTCCGGCGTCGAGGAGATCGTCGCGGCGGCGGCGCAGCACGCGTGCGACCTCGTCGTCGTCGGCCCGGAGGCTCCCCTGGTCGATGGTCTCGTCGACGCGCTCGAGGCCGGCGGGATCGCGGCGTTCGGTCCCAGCGCCGCCGCGGCCCGGCTCGAGGGCTCGAAGGTCCACGCCAAGGCGTTGATGGCCGAGGCCGGCGTGCCGACAGCGAGCCACACGGTGCTCCGAGACCGCGACGATGCGCTCGACCGGCTCTCCGGCGCCTCCTATCCCGTCGTGCTCAAGGCCGACGGGTTGGCCGCGGGCAAGGGCGTGATCATCTGCGAGACCGAGGCCGAGGCGCGAGAGGCCGTCGAGGCGTTCTTCGTCGAGCGGCGTTTCGGCGCTACCAAGGTGGTGCTGGAGGAGTTCCTCGAGGGCGAGGAGCTCTCGCTCCTGGCCCTGTGTGACGGCGTCAACGTCGTCCCGCTGGCGCCGGCCCAGGACTACAAGCGGATCTTCGACGGCGGGCAGGGCCCCAACACAGGCGGCATGGGCAGTTACTCGCCGGTGGCGGGCTGGGACCCCGAGCGCGTCGAGGAGATCGTCGACCGCGTCCACCGTCCCGTCGTCGAGCTGATGGCCAAGCGAGGCACTCCCTTTCACGGCGTGCTCTACGCCGGCCTGATGCTGACCGCCGCAGGGCCGAAGGTGCTCGAGTTCAATGCCCGTTTCGGCGATCCCGAGACCCAGGCGGTGCTGCCGAGGCTGCGAACCGACCTGCTCGAGCTCTTCCTCCAAGCACGCGAGCCAGGCGGACTCGAATCCGCCCGAGCCGAGTTCGCCGACGACTGGGCCGTGACCGTCGTCCTCGCCTCGGCCGGCTATCCCGCGAGCTCCTCGAAGGGTGACCTGATCACGGGCCTCGATGCGATCGAAGACGACATCGAGGTGACCCACGCCGCCACAGCGCGAACCGAGGCGGGCATCATCACCGCAGGCGGTCGGGTGCTCAACGTGACCGCGCTCGGGGCAACCTTGGAGGCTGCGCGAGAGCGCGCCTACGAGGCGGCCGCCATGATCGAGTTCGACGGCAAGCAGATGCGGACGGATATCGCCGCCGCTGCGACCACCGGCGCCACCGCGAGATAGGAGCTAAGAGCAAGTGGAGATCCAGGAACCGAACACCGAGAGCGGTGTCGAGGTGAGCAGCAGCGAGCCGCCGGAGACGATGCCCGGAGTCGAGGCCGTGTTCGAGGAGATCGAGGTCGACGCGCCGCGCGTCGGCATCATCATGGGCTCCAAGAACGACAAGCCGAAGATGCAGCCGGCGGGGCAGGCGCTCCAGGACGCAGGCGTGATGTACGAGGTCCGCGTGATGAGCGCTCACCGCGATCCCGAGAAGGTGCGTGAGTACTGCCACGCGGCGCGCATGCGCGGCCTCAAGGTGATCATCGCCGGCGCCGGCATGTCCGCAGCGCTGCCCGGGGTGGTCGCGGCGCACACGGACCTGCCGGTGATCGGGGTGCCGATCCTGGGCAAGAGCCTCGGCGGCCTCGACGCGCTGCTTTCGGCGGTCCAGATGCCGCCTGGGGTGCCCGTCGCATGCGTCGCCATCGACGGCGCCAAGAACGCGGGCCTGCTCGCGGTGCGAATCCTCACCTCATAGTGATCGCCCGCTACACCCGCCCCGAGATCGGTGCCGTGTGGTCGGACGAGCGCCGCATGCAGGGCTGGCTCGAGGTGGAGCTCGCAGCAACCGATGCCTGGGCCGAGGCCGGCAAGGTTCCGGCCGACGTCGCGGCTCTGGCTCGCGAGCGTGCCTCGTTCACGGTCGAAGCCGTAAAGGAGCGCGAGCGCACGACCAATCACGACGTCGCCGCCTTCGTCGATGTCGTCGCGGCATCGATCGGCGAGGAGGGCCGCTGGATCCACTACGGCCTCACCTCCTCCGACGTGCTCGACACCGCGCTCGGGCTGCAGCTCGCCGAGGCCGGCGCGATCATCGTCAGCGGCGCCGTCGCCTACCGCGACGCTCTCGTCGCCAAAGCACGCGAGCACGCGACGACCCTGTGCGTCGGGCGCACGCACGGCGTCCATGCCGAGCCGACCACGTTCGGCCTCCGCCTCGCCGGCTTTGCCTTCGAGGCGCATCGCAACCTCGAGCGCCTGCGCGGTGCGTTCGAGCAGGCAGCGGTGGGCAAGCTTTCCGGGGCGGTCGGCACCTACGCCTCGATCCCGCCCACCGTCGAGATCGCCGTGATGAAGCGGCTCGGGCTGCGCGCCGAGGACGTCTCGACCCAGGTGGTGCCCCGCGACCGTCACGCCGAGGTCCTGCAGGCGATCGCGCTCGCCGGCGCCGGGCTCGAGCGCTTCGCCCAGGAGATCCGAAACCTCCAGCGCACCGAGGTGCGCGAGGTCGAGGAGCCGTTTGCCTCGGGCGAGCAGAAGGGCTCGTCGGCGATGCCCCACAAGCGCAACCCGATCACCGCCGAGCGCGTAAACGGCCTCGCCCGCCTCCTGCGCGGCTACTCGCAGGCCGGGCTCGAGAACGTCGCCCTGTGGCACGAGCGCGACATCTCGCACTCGGGCGTCGAGCGCGTGATCCTCCCCGACGCCACGATCACGCTCGACTACATGCAGCATCTCTCGCTGCGTCTGGTCGAGGGCATGACCGTTCACGCCGACCGCATGCTCGCCAATCTCGACCTCACCCACGGCGCGCTGTTCAGCCAGCGCGCGCTGACGGCGCTGATCGAGTCGGGGATGACCCGCGACGACTCCTATCGCCTCGTGCAGCAGGCGGCGCAGACGGCCTGGGACACCGGCACCCCGTTTCGCGATCTGCTCGCCGAGCGGGCGCCGGATCTGGACCTCGACGTCGTCCTCGACCCCGACGCCTACCTCGTGCACGTACCCGAGGTCCTGGCCCGCCTCGACGCGCTCGGCGACTGAAGCTTCGGCTTACAGGAGCCTGACGCGCGTCCCGTTCGCGGGCGAGAGAGTGACGTTGCGCCGGGTCGGGCGTTCGAGCTCCGCCGTCGCAGCCGCCAGCTTGCGCGAGCGCAGGATCGTCTCGATCGCGACGCGCATCTCGAGCTGGGCGAAGGCAGCGCCGATACAGCGGCGGGTGCCGCCGCCGAACGGCACCCAGGCGAAGGTGTCGGGAGCGCTGTCGCCGATGAAACGCTCGGGCATGAAGGCGAACGGGTCCTCGTAGACGTCGGCGCGGGTGTGAGCGAGATAGATGCCGACGAGGATCACGGTCCCATCGGGAAGCTCGTAGCCGCCGAGGTCGGCGTCCTGGCGCAGCTTGCGGCCGGTGAACGGGACGACCGGGCCGGATCCGAAGCGATTCGTTGATGACCGCGTCGAGGTACTCGTGCTCGCCGGCCTCGACCTCCGCCTGCAGGCGCGCGAGGCGCGCCTCGTCGTGAAGCAGCAGGTCGAACGTCCACGCGAGACCCGTCGCCGTCGTCTCGTGGCCGGCCAGCAGCAGGGTCATGAGCTGGTCGCGCAGCTCGTGGTCGCCCATCTTCGAGCCGTCCTCGAAGGTCGCGCAGAGCAGCATCGAGAGGATGTCGTCGCGCTCGGCGAGGTCGTCGTGGCCACGGTGCTCGTCGATCTCGGCGTACAGCAGCTCGTCGGTGCGCTCACGCAGGCGCGCGAGCCGGTCGTACGGCGGCACCCGGCGCAGCCCCGGGATCGCGAAGCCGACAGCCGTCGGTGAAGCGGAGGCAGCGAGGATCTCGACGAGGCCGTCGCGCAGGCTGCGCCGGCGCTCGGCGTCCTCGACGCCGAAGACAGCCCGCAGGATCACCTCGAGCGTGATCTCCTGCATGCTCGGGTGTAGCGCGAACTGCTCGCCGCGCGGCCAGGTCGAGATCGCTCGCTCGGTCGCCTCGCGGATCACGGCCTCGTAGGCGCGCATGCGCTCGCCGTGAAACGGCGGCAGCATCAGCTTGCGGCGGCGCAGGTGCTCTTCGTCCTCTTGCAGCAGCAGCGATCCCCTGCCGAGCAGCGGCTCGAGGAAGATGTTGCGCCCGGGAGCGATCGTGTGCACGCGGTCGGCCGCGAACAGCTTCTTGATCGAGGCGGGATCCGAGAGGAAGACGATCTCGCCGGGGCCATGGATCGATGCGTGAAAGGGCTCGCCGAGCCGGCGACGCCACTGCTCCAGGAACGAGACCGGGCGGGCGACGAACCGCGCCGTCTGGACGAGCTTCGGCAGCGGCACCCGCGGCAGCTCGGCAAACGGCCTCGCCGTGGACGCGGCGGCCTCAGCGGCGGGCGGGCTCTCGACCGCTGTCTTCATCGGTCGTTCATCGAGTCCGCGCAAAGCGCTCGACAGCGGCGAGCAGCTCCTCGACCTTGGCATCCGCATCCGGGCCGCCCGACTCGACCGCGTCGCGAACACAGTGGTTGGTGTGGTCGGCGAGCAGCTTCAGCGAGACGCCCTCGAGCGCCTTGGTCACCGCCGCCACCTGGGTCAGCACGTCGACGCAGTAGGCCTCGTCGTCGACCATCGACTTGATCCCGCGAACCTGTCCCTCGATGCGGGCGAGGCGGCGCATGATCGCGTCCTTGTCGCTGACGTATCCGGCAGTCTGCTCGGTTGGCATCGACCTCGATGGTACCACCGGGGGGTATTCCGACGTGAGGCCGGCGAGGCTGCGGGCTTTGGCGGTCGCCCGCGTTGTTAGCATCGCCGCCCGATGACCGCACTCGCCGATCTCAAGCTCGTCGCCTCGGGCAAGGTGCGCGAGATGTACGAGCTCGAGGACGACCTCCTGATGGTCGCCTCCGACCGGATCTCGGCCTACGACGTGATCCTGCCGACCGCGATCCCCGACAAGGGTGCGGTGCTGACGCAGATGTCGGTCTTCTGGTTCGAGACCGCGGCCGACATCTGTCCCAACCACTTCGTTTCGCAGGAGGTGCCCGAGGAGGTCGCGGGGCGCGCGCTGCGGGTGCGCAAGCTCGACATGTACCCGATCGAATGCGTCGCCCGCGGCTACATCACCGGCTCGGGGTGGAAGGAGTACAAGGCGACGGGCTCGGTCTGCGGGATCGAGCTGCCGGCCGGCCTGAGCGAGTCCGACAAGCTGCCCGAGCCGATCTTCACCCCGGCAACCAAGGCCGAGATCGGCGACCACGACGAGAACATCGACTTCGAGCGCGCGGTCGAGGTGATCGGCGACCGGGCGTTGATGGAGCAGCTTCGCCACACCACGCTCGAGCTCTATTCCCACGCCCGCGACCACGCCGCCGAGCGCGGGATCATCATCGCCGACACCAAGTTCGAGTTCGGGGCCTCGCCGGGGGCCGAGGTGGTGCTCGGCGACGAGGTCCTGACCCCGGACTCGTCGCGCTTCTGGCCGGCCGACGACTACGAGCCCGGTCGCAGCCAAGCCTCATTCGACAAGCAGTACGTGCGCGATTGGCTCGACGAGTCGGGCTGGGACCACACACCGCCTGCACCCGAGCTGCCCGGCGAGGTCGTCGAGGGCACCCGCGCCAAGTACGTCGAGGCCTACGAGCGAATCAGCGGCCGCACGCTCTGAACGCGGCGTAGAAACCTCCGAGATCCGGTCCAAGCCGGGCGCGGTCGAGGCCCCTACCCTTGAACGATGAACCTCTTCGTCATCGGCCTGCGCCGCTCGGGGACCACGATCCTCTACGACGCGCTGGGCCAGGACGCGAACCTGACGCTGCTTCTACGAGCCGCTGCGCGAGAACAGCGAGACGATCGGCGGAGGCAGCGGAGCGACCGAGATCGATGTCTTCGCCGAGACGCGGCGCCGCCGGGACCGTTTTCGCGCCGAGAACTATCCGGGGCTTCAGATCGACCTGTTCAACTGGGGCGGTCCGCGAGCGCCCGAGATCGAGCTCGACCCCGAGCTTCCAGCGCACGTCAGCGAGCTCTTGGCGAGCCTGCTCGACGACGCGCCCGATGTGGCGATCAAGGAAACGCGCCTGCACCACAAGCTCGGGGCGGTGGCCGAGATCGATCCGGACGCCGCCATCGTCCATCTCGTCCGCGACCCGCGCGCGGTCTGTGCCTCGATGCTGCTCGGGCGCAGGCGACGCACCGACATCTACCCCGATGCCGACACCTTCTTCACCGCGCGGACCGGGCGCCGGTTGTGGTCGAGCCGGCGCATCGCCGAGGATCTGCTCGCGCGCTACGCGACCCTCGAGCTCCCGGCCGACGTGCCCGACTTCCTGCGGCCGCTGCTGGTCTGGCGCGCTGCCTTCGCCGCAACCAGCGGCGACGGCGAGCGCCTGTTCGGCGAGCGCTACGCGATGGTCCGCCTCGAGGACCTTCGCGCCGATCCCGCCCGCGAGCTCGGGCGCATCTACGGCCTGCTCGGTCGCCCGGTGCCGGCCTCGGTGACGTCTTGGGCCAGAAGAGAACGTGCGCGACGACCCCAGACATCCATCTCGCCGACGACCCGCGCTGGGCGCAGGGAGCGAGAGCGGTCGGGATGGAGCGCGAGCTCGAGCAGGCCGGTTACGCGGAGATCCTCGAGCTCGCCGAGACCGATGGACCGGAGCTCGACCTCACCCCGCCGCCGGCGCGCTCACGCCTGTCGGGCTTCATGGGACGCGCCAGGCGCCGACGTCCCTAGTTAGATTGAGTCCGTGAAGGCGCGCGTGCTGATCAGGCCGAAGGAGGGGATCCTCGACCCGCAGGGCAAGGCGGTCGAGCGAGCGTTGCCCGCGCTCGGCTTCGACGGCGTCTCCCATGTGCGCGTCGGTCGCATGGTCGAGCTCGAGGCCGAAGACGGCGCCGATCTCGACGCGCTCTGCCGGCAGCTCTTGGCGAACACGCTGATAGAGGACTACGAGATCATCACGTGATCGGGGTGCTGCAGTTCCCCGGCTCCTGCGACGAGCGCGACGCGGTGCAGGCGTGCGAGCGCGTCGGCGAGGCGCGCCTGGTCTGGCACGAGGAGACCGACCTCGCCGGCATCGACGCGGTCGTCATCCCGGGCGGCTTCTCCTATGGCGACTACCTGCGCGCCGGCGCGATCGCGCGCTTCTCGCCCGCGATGGAGGCTGTGCGCCGAGTTCGCCGCCGGCGGCGGGCCGGTGCTGGGGATCTGCAACGGCTTTCAGGTCCTCTGCGAAGCGGGGCTGCTGCCTGGCGCCCTGCTGGCCAACGAGGGCCTGCGGTTCCTCTGTCGCCAGGTCGAGCTCGATGTCGTCAATGCCGAATCGGCGGCGACCGTGGCCTGCCGGCCCGGTGACCGGCTTTCGATCCCGGTCAAGCACATGAGCGGCCGCTGGTTTGCGCCGCCGCAGCTGCTGGCCGAGCTCGAGCGCCGCGGGCAGGTGGTGTTTCGCTACGCCGACGGCGACAACCCGAACGGCTCGATCGGCGACGTTGCCGGCGTCGCCAACGAGGCCGGCAACATCGTCGGCCTGATGCCCCATCCCGAGCATGCCGTCGATGCTCTCACCGGTTCCGAGGACGGCCTCGTGCTGTTCGAATCGCTGACCCGTTCGGCGGCGCTCGCTCCAGCGTGAACCGGCTCGGCTTTCGGTGGCCGCGGCAGGGCAGACCTGGTCCCGGCTCCGTTCGTCGTCGGCGTCGGGCGCTCGGGAACGACGCTGCTGCGGCTCATGCTCGACGCCCATCCCGAGCTGACGATTCCCGCCGAGACGCAGTTCGTGCCGGCGGTGATCGAATCCGCGCGGCGTCACGCAGGATCGTCAAGCCGTGGTCGAAGAGATCATCTCGGCGAGAAACTGGGGCGACTTCGGGCTCGACGCCGCTGCTTTTCGCGACGCCACCGCCGGCCTCGACGGCGCCGATGCCGCGCGCGATCCTGCGGGTCTTCTACTCGCTCTGCGCGCGAACAGCCGGCAAGCCCCGCTGGGGCGAGAAGACGCCGGCCTACGTTCGCCACATGCGCGAGATCGGACAGGTGCTGGAGGAGGCGCGGTTCATCCACCTGATTCGCGACGGGCGCGACGTCGCCATCTCGCGACGCCGTCGCGGCATGGGAGAGGGCAAGCCGCTGGCCGACACCGCGCGGCTGTGGCGCGATCGCATCGACAAGGCGCGACGGCAGGCCAAGAGATTGCGGGGCCGCTATCTCGAACTGCGCTACGAGGATCTCGTCAGCCGACCCCGAGGCGCAACTGCGGCGGGTGTGTGAGCTCTGCCGGCTGGAGTTCTCGCCGGCGATGCTCGACTACCACCGCGACGCCGAGGCCAGGATCGGCGAGATCGCCCGCGACCTGCCCGGCGCGGGCGGGCGACTCGCGCAGGTCGGGGGCAGAGCGAGCCGCGGCGCATGCGCTGACCGCAAGACCGCCGACAGCTGAGCGCAGCGGGGGCTGGCGAACGGCGATGAGCGCTGCCGATCAAGCGGAGTTCGAGTCGGTGGCCGGGGAGCTGCTGCGCGACCTCGGCTACCTCGACTGAGCCGAACTCCCAGCCTGTTAGTTGCAACACTCTCGGCTCGTGGCTTTGGACTACTCGCTTCGCACGCTTCGCAACCGCCGCCTGCGCGGGCGCGCCGAGGACGCTGCGCCGGCGCCGTTCGTCGTCGGCGTCGGGCGCTCGGGCACGACGCTGCTGCGGATGATGCTCGACGCGCATCCCGAGCTCGCGATGCCGCCCGAGACCCACTTCGCCAACCCGTTCATCCAGGCATCGGGACGGCTGCGCTTCAACGCCACGATCGCGACCAACGTCATCGTTCGCGACCAGCGTCGGCGCTGGAACGACTTCGGGCTCGACGAGGCCGAGCTGCTGGCCGAGATGGAGGCGATCGAGCCGTTCAACACCAGCGACGCCCTGCGTGCGTTCTATCGCCTCTATGCCCGCAAGCAGGGCAAGTCGCGCTGGGGCGACAAGACGCCCGACTACGTGCGCAAGATGAAGAAGCTGCAGAAGACGCTGCCCGAGGCTCGCTTCATCCACGTCATTCGCGACGGTCGCGACGCCGGGCTCTCGCAGAACGCCCGCATCGCCAAGCGGGGCAAGGATCCGATCCCCGCGCGCGAGATGGCGCGGCGCTGGCGCAAGAAGATCGCCAAGTCGCAGCTCGACGCCGAGGAGGTCGAGCACTACATGGAGGTCCGCTACGAGGACCTGATCGACAACACCGAGGAGGTGCTGCGGCGGATCTGCGCCCACATCGAGCTCGAGTTCGATCCGGCGATGCTGACCTACCACGAGCGCGCCGGCGAGCGTCTCCAGGAGATGGCCGGGGCGCTGCCGGCGAAGAAGGGCCGCCCCGAGCGCGAGGCCGGCGAACGCGTCGCCGCCCACGCGATGACGACGAAGCCGCCCGACGCCGAGCGGGTCGCCGTGTGGAAGCGCGAGATGAGCGCCGAGGAGAACGCGGAGTTCGAGGAGACGGCGGGGCAGCTGCTCGACGATCTCGGCTACGAGACGCAGACACCTCGCGAGAGCTGGACGCCGCGGGAGGAATGGGCGGGCTCGAAGGAGCGCGCCGAGCGCGGCAGCGGGGGCGGTGGGCTGTTGTCGCGGCTGCGCGGCGGCTCCGCCGACAAGTAGCCTTTTCGCCTTCTATGGGAATCCTGTCGAGATTTCGAGGTGACGAGCCGAGCGGTGACCCGATCCCGTTCGTCGTCGGCATGAACCGCTCCGGGACGACGCTGCTGCGGATGATGCTCGACGCCCATCCGGACCTGACGATCCCGCCGGAGACGCACTTCGTGCCCGACCTGATCAAGGCCGCGCGCGCAGACGACGCAACCCCCGAGAGCGCCCTCGAGGCGATGAAGTCGGCCCGCGAGTGGGATGACTTCGGCTTCTCCGACGAGGAGATGCTCGGCCGTCTGCGGGCGCTCCCCGCGGTCAAGGCGGGACCGGCGGTTCGCACCTTCTACGACGCCTACTCCGAGCAGCAGGGCAAGCCGCGCTGGGGAGAGAAGACGCCGACCTACGTGCAGAAGATGAAGCTGATCCAGCGGGCGCTGCCGGAGGCGCGCTTCGTCCACGTGATCCGCGACGGGCGCGATGTCGCCCTCTCGGTTCTCGACCGCACCGTGCGCGATCTCACGGCCGGCGACATCGCCAGGCGCTGGCAGAAGAAGATCACCAAGGCTCGCGAGGACTCGCCGAAGCTGCACCACTACATCGAGATCCGCTACGAGGACCTGATCCTCGATACCGAGCCGGTGCTTCGCAAGGTCTGTGAGTTCATCGAGCTGCCGTGGGACGACGTGATGCTCTCCTACCACGAGCGCTCGGGCGAGCGGCTGAAGGAGATGGCACGAGCGTTGCCGGCCGACGGTCGCGCCAAGGAGCTCAGCGTCGAGCGCCGCATGGCCACCCACGCGATGACGACGAAGCCGCCGAGCGCCGACCGCGTCGCGCGCTGGCGCACGCAGATGACCGCCGAGCAGCGCGAGGAGTTCGAGGCGATCGCCGGGGAGCTGCTGAGCGAGCTCGGCTACCCGACGGGCCCTGACGCGGTCGAGAAAGCCACGGCTCTGATCGAAGCGGCGTGAGAGGGCTGCGGCTCGCGGGTCCTGTCGCGGCAGCGACTCCCCACCCTGCGCTCCCGGCGGGTGCTCGGGTGGGGCCCCTCTGCCGTGCCACCCGCTCGAGCTGCGGTGGTGGCTGACGTTGAGGGTTGGGATCGTCACCAAATGGTTTGCGTCGGGGCAGGCGGTTGTGTCGCGGCAGATTCGCTCGGCCCTGGACGAGCTCGGTCACGAGACCTTCATCCTCGCCAAGCAGGGCAAGGGCCCGAGAGCCCAGCAGGAGCGCGTGACCGACCCGGTCTGGGACCAGCCGGGCGTCACGCACAGCGGCGAAGCCGACATCCCCGAGGCCGACTACCTGGCGTGGACGCGCGACAACTCGATCGACGTCGTGCTCTGCGACCAAAACGATCAGTTCAGCGAGATCGCGGCGGTTCGAGCGAGCGGCGTGAAGACGATCGGCCGCTTCGTCTGGGAGAGCTTCGCCCCCGACGACGCCGCGCCCGCGAGCGAGGCATACGACGTCATCTACTCGTTCACGAAAGCCGAGCAGGAGCGCTATCGCAGCGCTCGGGATCGAGAGCCCGCTGCTGGTCTGGGGATGTCATCCCGAGTTGATCGCGGTCGCCGAGCAGGTCGCGAGGAGCAACGGACGAGCGACGGTCTCGTTCGCTTCGTCGTCCCCGGATCGTTCATGGGCAAGCGCAAGCCTTTTCCGGAGATCGTCGAGTCGTTCGTTCGCGCCGAGGGCGACCACCTGCGGCTGCTGATCCGCGGCCAGGTCGATCGCAAGGCAAACAAGCTCGAGCGGGCGGCCGGCGGCGACACGCGGGTCGTAGATCGAGCTCGAGGACCGGCCCACCGACGAGCACCTGCGCCAGTTCGCGTCCTGCGACGTCTGCCTCTCGCCCTCACGCTGGGAGGGCCTCGGTCTGCCGCTCTACGAAGCGGTCGCTTTCGGCATGCCGTCGATAACCAACGACTCGCCGCCGATGAACGAGGTGGTCCTCGACGGCGTCAACGGGATCTGCGTCGATTCGGTCCCATGGGGCGAGGCCGGCTCGGGCATCCCTGCCTTCGACCCCGACTTCGACCAGCTCACCGCCGCGATCGAGCGCCTCGGCGATGCCGACGAGCGCGAGCGCCTGAGCGCCGGGCGCCCGCGAGCTTCGCGAGGGCGAGCGCAGCTGGGAACGAACCAAGGAAGGGCTCTCCGCGCTTCTCGCCGGCGTCTCGTGAAGGTCGGCGTCGTCACGAAGTGGTTCAACCGCGGCCAGCCCGTGGTCGGCCGCCAAACGCGGTCCGCCCTCGACGAGCTCGGCCACGAGACGTTCGTGCTGGCGCGGCCGAAGAAGGAGCGCGGCCCGCGACCCGGGGCGCTCGACCGCGACGACGTCTGGGACCAGCCCGGCGTCACCGAGGGCTCCGCCTACGACATCCCTCTCGGCGAGTACGAGAGCTGGGTCGCCGCCAACGGCATCGAGGCGATCTTCTGCGATCAGAACTACCAGTTCGACGAGCTCGCCTCGCTGCGCGCGCGCGGAGTCAAGACGATCGGCCGCTTCGTCTGGGAGCACTTCGCCGACGAGCACGTCGCCGGGGCGCTGGAGGCTTTCGACGTGATCTTCTCCTTCACCCGCGCAGAGCAGAAGCGGTACGCGTCGATGGGGATCGATAGCCCGTACGTCCCTTGGGGGTGTCATCCCGAGCTGATTGCCGTCGTGGGAGGGCGAGGAGGCGTTCGCATCGTTCGGGTCCTCACCCTCCCCATCGTCTGACTTGGTTCGGTTCGTGTTCCCGGGTGGGTTCTTGGGCCATCGCAAGCCGCTGGAGGCGGTGCTGGAGGCGTTTGAGAGGACGACGGATCCGCGGTTTCGATTGGTCGTCAAGGCTCAGGTGGAGCGTAAGCAGGTGCGGCCGGCCGAGGAGGCAGCGGCCAGGGATTCGCGGATCGAGGTTCGGGTGGGCGATCAGCCGACCGCCGAGCACCTGCGCGAGCTGGCGGGCTTCGACGTCTGTGTCGCGCCGGCTCGCTGGGAGGGGCTGGGACTGCCGTTGTATGAGGCGATCGCCTTTGGCCAGCCCGCGATCACGAACGCGGCGCCGCCGATGGACGAGGCGATCCACGATGGCGTCAACGGGCTGCTCGTCGGCGGGCGCGAGCAGGGGACGGCGAAGTCGGGAATCGCCGCGATCGAGCCCGATGTCGATCAGCTGACGGCGGCGATCGAGCGCCTCGGCGACGACTCCTACCGAGCCGAGCTCGCGGCCGGCGCCGTGCGCGTGCGCGACACCGAACGGCGCTGGGAGCACACCGTGGCGGGGATCGGCGAGCTGTTGGAGCTCGCCGATACCGGCTAGCCTGCCCGGTTTCATGTCACTCGGCGACACAATCGACAAGTACCGCAAGCGGGTGTCGATCATCCGCGCCGGCAGCCGCCTGCGCGGGCGCTCTGAGACGCCGCCGCCGGCGCCGTTCGTCTGCGGCGTGACGCGCTCGGGCACGACGCTGCTGCGGCTGATGCTCGACTCTCACCCCGAGGTCGCGATCCCCGGCGAGACCCACTGGGTGCCGAAGCTGATCAAGTCCTTCGAGCGCTCGAAGCAGAGCGGCGAGGACGCGGCCAACCTGGTCATCGACCACAAGCGCTGGGGCGACTTCCATCTCGACGCGGTCGAGCTGCGCGAGAAGATCGTCGCCCTCGACCCGGTCACCGCCGCCGACGCGATCCGGACCTTCTACATGACCTACGCCGAGCGCGAGGGCAAGACCCGCTATGGCGACAAGACCCCCGGCTACGTCAAGGAGATGCGCCGGATCCAGCGCGTGCTGCCCGAAGCGCGCTTCGTCCACATCATCCGCGACGGCCGCGACGTCTCGCTCTCGCACCTGCGGATGAACTGGGGTCCCGAGAGCTACGCGGAATCGGCGCGGCTGTGGCGCAACCGGATTCGCAAGGCGCGCAAGATGGCGCCCGACGTCAACCACTACATGGAGGTCCGCTTCGAGGACCTCGTCGGCGACACCGAGGGCGTCCTGCGTCGCGTCTGCGATTTCATCGAGCTCGACTTCGACCCGGTGATGCTCGACTACCACGAGCGCGCCGAGGGCCGCCTGGCCGAGAAGGCACGCGACCTACCGCGAAAGAATCGTCCCGATCAGCCTGCCGAGACGCGGCTCGAGAGCCATCGGCTCGCCAAGGAGCCGCCGCGCTCGGATCGCATCGACATGTGGCGCGAGCGGATGTCACCGGAGGAGGTCGCCGAGTACGAGGCCGTCGCCGGCGACATGCTGGTCACGCTTGGCTACGAGCTCAGCACCGACGCGGGCCGCAAGCGCGCCGAGGAAAAGGGCGCGAAGGGCGCGACCGCGCCTACCGCGTAGGGCGGTGGCGGCGCCGTCTCGCGCCGCACGGGCGCTGCTGGCCGCCGCGGTCGTGGCGGGCCTGAGCGCCTGTTCTGAGGATTCCGATGGCGACTCGAGCGCCCCGCCCGCGCGGCAGCCGAACATCGTCGTCGTCATCACCGACGACCAGGACGTCGCCTCGACGGCGGTGATGCCGCAGCTGCAGCGGCTCGTCGCGGCCGAAGGGCTCGAGTTCACGAACAGCTACGCGACGACGCCGGAGTGCTGTCCCTCGCGCGCGACCCTGCTCACCGGCCAGTACGCCCACAACCACGGCGTCGTCTCCGCCGAGCCGCCCCGAGGCGGATACGCGGCGCTCGACGGATCCGAGACGCTGCCGGTGTGGTTGCGGCGGGCCGGCTACCGCACGGCATTCGTCGGCAAGTACCTCAACGGCTACGGGGCAGCCGCGCTGGGCAACCGCGCGGACGAGGTTCCGCCCGGGTGGGACGACTGGTTCGCCGCGACCGCCGGAACCGAGCACGAGATGTACGACTACGAGCTGAACGAGAACGGCGAGATCGTCTCCTATGGCGACGATCGCGCCGACTACCTGACCGACGTGCTCACCGAGAAGGCCGTCGGTGTGCTGGGCGAGGCGACCCGCAACCCGAATCCATTCCTGCTGATCGTCGCCCCCCTCGCCCCCCACGGCGAGGGCTCCCAGGAGGAGACCGGCGCCACGCGCGACCCGCGGCCGGCGCCACGCCACCTCGGCGCCTTCGACGAGCTGCCGGCCGAGCTGGCAGGTTCCGAGAGCGGTGAGGAGTTGCCCGAGGCATTGGCTGCTCGAGCGCGGACGACGCGCGAGCGGATCGCTGCCGGTGAGCTCGAGGCTGTCGCGCGCGGACGGCTCGAGAGCCTGCTCGCGGTCGACGAGATGGTCGCCGACCTGGTGGCGAAGCTGAGTGCGAGCGACAGCCTCGACGACACCGTCTTCATCTTCACCTCCGACAACGGCTTCCTGCTCGGCGAGCACGGGCTGCTCGGCAAGGAGCTGCCCTACGAGGAGTCGGCGCGAGTGCCGCTGATCGTTCGCGGCCCCGGCTTTCCCAGCGGCGAGACGAGCGACCAGCTCGTCGCCAACATCGACCTCGCGCCGACGATCGTCGAGCTCGCTTCGGCCGAGGCCGGCCTCGAGGCCGATGGCGTCTCGCTGCTGCCTTACGCATCCGGTGAGACCCAGCCTGAGCGCGAGGTGATGCTGGAGTACCTCGTCGGTCAGCGCCGCTACGAGGCAATCCGTCGCGGCGACCTCATGTACGCCCGTTACGCCGAGGGCGGTGAGCAACTCTTCGACATGGCTTCGGACCCGCGCCAGCTCGACGATCTCGCCGCCGACCCAGCGCGCGATGACCTCGTCGGCGAGCTCGGCGAGCGCCTCGACGCGCTCTCGCGCTGTGCCGGCGAGAGCTGTCGCTGACAGCTTTGCCGGTCGGGACGATACGGTTTGCGCGATGACGATCCTCGCCCTGGAACCCGCCGTCAGCACCCACACCGGCCTCGTTCGGTCACACAACGAGGACAGTGTCTACGCCAGCCCCCGGCTGGTCGCCGTCGCAGACGGCGTCGGCGGTGCGGCGGCCGGCGAGGTGGCCAGCGCGGCGGTGATCGACCAGCTCATCCTGCTCGACAAGTGCCGGCTGGACGGCTCGCTCGCGACCGCTTTGGAGGGGGCGGTGTCGTCGGGAAACGCGAGCGTCGGCTTCATCTCGGACTGCCGATCCCGAAACGGCCGGGATGAGCACGACGGTAACCGCCGTCGCTGTCGCCGATGACAACTACGCGGTCGGCAACCTCGGTGACTCCCGGGCCTACCTGCTGCGCGACGGCTCGCTGACGCGCCTCACCCGCGACGACAGCTACGTCCAGGAGCTGATCGACAGCGGAGCACTGGACGAGGAGGCGGCGCGCACCCATCCGCAGCGCTCGGTCGTGACGGCCGTCCTCGATGGTCAGGCGGACCGGCGTCCGACGATCGCCACGGTGCCGGCTCGAGCCGGCGACCGGCTCCTGCTGTGCTCGGACGGTCTCACAGACCTCGTCGACGAGGCTGCGGTTCGCTCGCGCGCTGCTGGAGGCCTCGGCGCGGGTCAGCCGCACAGACGCTGGTCGACCTGGCGCTCGACGCCGGGGGCAAGGACAACGTCTCTGTCGTCGTCGCCGACGTGACCACGACCGCAGACGCCTCGAAGGGCTGGGTCGCAGCGGACTGAGGCAGTTACTGGGGCAGGGGCGGGGTGTAGCGCAGGACGCGCAGCCCGCTGCCGGGCGTGACCGTCGACCCGGTGAAACTTCTTCAGTCGCTGCATCGGATACAGCAACGGCTTGGCCGAGGCGATCAAGTTCACGTACAAGGTTGCCGGGGTGCCGGCAGTATCGACGACCGCGTCGCGGGTGATCCGGGCGGCGCCCGCCTTGACCGTGGTGCAGGGCGTGGCGAAGCCGCTCGCACCCTGGGTGCAGTTGAAGCCGTTGGTCTCCGTGAGGTCGCCGCCGAACTGAGACGACGATGTCGCCAGGCCGGCGGGCTCGATCGAGGTCGGCGTCTCGGCCACGATCACGCGCGAGGAGATGAAGGTGTTGAACGGGAGGTTGTCGATGGTCGAGACGAAGCTGCCGTCGGCGGTGAGGACCTCGCCCTTCTTCGGTGCGGGGATCTCCACCGAGTAGATCACCCGGCGCTTGAGGACCTTGCCCTCGTTCAGCGGCAGGCTGGTGCTGACCGGCGTCGTGCTCGAGAGCTCGGCCGGCCCCGGAGTGTCGACGCGCGAGTGGACGACGTTGAGACGGCCCTTGTCGCGCTTGACCGAGCCGTCGGGGCGATCGGCGCCCATGACGACGACGTCGCCCTTGGCGGCGCGCTTGTTCGAGGCCGAGAGGATCAGGTTGACGTAGCAGGCGTTGTCGGGACAGGGCAGCGTCGCCGGATCGCCTATCGACGTCTGCAGGTTGGGAAAGGCGAGCGTGCAGTGATGATTTCGCTGCGGGCGGCGCTGCTTGCAGCGCACCTGCTTGACCTCCGAAAGCGGGATCGCGGCGGCGGCCGGGTCCGTCGACGACGAGAGCACGATGCGCGCGGTGATCGTCGGGCTGAACGTGTAGCTGCTGCCGACGCACCGTTGCCCGGGCACCACGCATGTCGTCGACACCTGGACTTCGCTCGAGACCTCGAGACGGTCGCCCGCCTCGAGCCGCGGCAGGTCGTCGGGACCCACCGACATCACGACCGTGTCGCTGAGCCCCGGCGAGGTCGCGATCGGCACGCTCGAGACGAGCTCGGAGTTGTTGCCGGTCGAATCGACGGTGGCCTCGGGCACGGCGGGATTCGGCTTGCCGGCGCTCGTGCCCGCGGGGGCCGTGAGCGCCACGAGGGCAACGAGCGCGAGCGCGAGCGCGACGTTTCTGCCTGCTGCTGACCATTGCCTCGATCACAACACGAGTCGCACCCGAAAGGCGCGCTCGCGACCCCGCGATGAAAGACGACGTGCAGACCCGCGATACTGCACGCCTTGCCCGACCCGGCTGACAGCACTTCCGGCGCTTCTTGACGGCCTCCGCGGCAAAGCACCGCGAGCTCGGGCTCACCGATGCGGAGTTCGAGCTGATCAACCGCAAGCTCGGGCGCGAGCCCAACGACGTCGAGCTGGCGATGTTCAGCCTGCTGTGGTCCGAGCACTGCGCCTACAAGCACTCGAAGAAGCTGCTGCGCCGGCTGCCGACCGAGGGCCCGCGGGTGCTCATGGGGCCCGGGGAGAACGCCGGGGCGGTCTCGATCGGCGATGGCTGGGCGGTGGCCTTCAAGGTCGAGTCGCACAACCATCCCAGCGCCGTCGAGCCCTTCCAGGGCGCGGCAACCGGCGTCGGCGGCATCATGCGCGACGTCTTCGCTCTCGGCGCTCGGCCGATCGCGATCCTCGACTCGCTGCGCTTCGGCGAGCTGGACTCGCGGCGCTCGCGCTACCTGTTCGACCACGTCGTCGCAGGCATCGGTCACTACGGCAACTCGATCGGCGTGCCCACGGTCGGTGGCGAGGTCTACTTCGAGCCGCCGTACGAGCAGAACTGCCTCGTCAATGCGATGTGCGTCGGCTTCGCCCGAGCGGACTCGATGGTCCGCGCCGCCGCGGCCGGGCCCGGCAACACGCTGGTGCTGATGGGAGCATCCACGGGTCGCGATGGCATCGGCGGCGCCTCGGTGCTGGCGTCTGCGGAGCTCGAGGAGGGCGACGAGTCGAAGCGCCCGACGGTTCAGATCGGCGACCCGTTCGAGGAGTCGAAGCTGCTCGAGTGCTGTCTCGAGCTGCTCGAACAGGGCCTGCTGGTGTCGCTGCAGGACCTCGGCGCGGCCGGGCTGACGTCGTCGGGCGCCGAGATGGCCTCGGCGGGCGGGCTGGGGATCGACGTCGACGTGGCCCGGGTGCCGCTGCGTGAGGACGACATGGAGCCGTTCGAGATCATGGTCTCCGAGTCGCAAGAGCGGATGCTGGCTGTGGTCGAGCCCGACAACGTCGACCGAGTCATCGCGCTGTGTGAGAAATGGCAGACGGGCGCCGCCGCGATCGGCGAAGTCACCGACTCCGGCCAGGTTCGCGTCCTGCGCGGCGACGAGGTCGTCGGCGAGATGCCGGTCGAGGCCCTGGTCGACGGCTGCCCGCTCTACGACCTGGAGCCGGAAGAGCCCGATCGATTGGATCTACGGCAGCGAGGGTCCGATTGCCGAGGTTCCGGCCGCTGCGGGCGATCTCTTCTTGGCGCTTTTGGGCTCATCGAACATCGCCAGCAAGCGGTGGGCTTTCGAGCAGTACGACTCGATCGTCGGCTCGCGGACGGTGCGCCGGCCCGAATCCGCCGACGCCGCGGTCCTGGCGCTGCCCGAGGCGGGCTCGGCGATCGCGATGGCGATCGACGGCAACGGCCGCCGGGTGGCCTGCGATCCCTACGCCGGGACGATCGAAGCGGTGCTCGAATGCGCGCAGAACCTCGCCTGCGTCGGTGCCGAGCCGCTCGGGCTGACGAACTGCCTCAACTTCGGCAATCCCGAGAAGCCCCACGTCGCCTGGCAGCTCGAGCGCGCGGTTCAGGGCCTCGCCGACGTCTGCAACGAGCTCGCGATACCCGTGGTCGGCGGCAACGTCTCGCTCTACAACGAGACCGAGAGCGGGCCGATCTACCCGACGCCGGTGGTCGGCCTCGTCGGCGAGCTGCCCGATGTCACTCGCGCGGGCGGATTGGCGCTGCGCGACGGCGACGCGATCGCGCTCTGCGGCCCTTTCTCCCCGTCTCTGGCGGGCTCCGAGCTGGCGAAGCTTCGCGGCGAGCTCGGCCCCGGGCTGCCCACGATCGCGGTCGCAGATGTCAACGCCGCGATCGCGGCGGTGCGCGAGGCGGTGCGAGACGGCGCGGTTTCGGCCGCGCACGACATCAGCGACGGCGGCCTCGCCTGCGCGCTCGCCGAGATGGCGATCGCCGGCGGGGTCGGGGTCGAAGCCGACCTCGACGAGCTCGTCGAACAGCGCGGCTGCTCGGGCGAGACGGCGCTGTTCGGCGAGGGCCCGGGCGGCTTCCTGCTCGCGGGCGAGCGCGAGAAGCTCGCAGCGCTGGCGGACGATGGCGTCGACGTGTTCGTGATCGGAGCGGCCTCGGGCGAGCGGATCTCGATCTCCGCCGGGGAGACGGAGATCGATGTCGCGCTCGAGGACGCCGAGCGCGCCTGGAGCTCGCTGGCGGAGCGGGTCGAGGGCGTCACCCCTGCTGCACATCAGTGAGATCGGGGGCCATTGCTAGCCTTGCGGCGTGGACGATGTTCCGGACCGTGACGGTCCCCTCGACGAGTGCGGGGTGTTCGGCATCTACGCGCCCGGCCACGATGTCGCCCGTCTCACCTACTTCGCGCTCTACGCGCTTCAGCATCGCGGCCAGGAGTCGGCCGGGATCGCGAGCTGCGAAGGCGGCCACATCACGACCCTGCGCGAGACCGGCCTCGTCTCGCAGGTCTTCGACGAGCAGAAGCTGCGAGCGCTTGACGGCGACATGGCGATCGGCCACGTCCGCTATTCGACGACCGGCGGCAGCTCGTGGGAGAACACGCAGCCCGTATGGCGCGACGATGGTCGCGAGGTCGCCCTCGCCCACAACGGCAACCTGACCAACGCGGTCGAGCTCTACAACGAGCTGCGCGAGCGCGGGATCTCGTTTCGCGGCAGCTCCGATTCGGAGATCATCGCGGCGCTGCTTTCGATCGAGGAGGTGCGCCCGATCGAGAACGCCGTCGCCGCCGTGATGCCGCGCCTCGAGGGCGCCTACTCGACCGTCGTCATGACCAAGCGCGCCGTTGTCGCCTTTCGCGATCCCCACGGCGTGCGCCCGCTGTCGCTCGGCAAGCTCGGCGACCGTTACTGCGTCGCCTCCGAAAGCTGCGCCTTCGACATCATCGGCGCCAAGCTCGTGCGCGAGGTCGAGCCCGGCGAGGCGGTTTCGCTGACGGCCGACGGACTCGAGTCGCGCCAGGTCGTGCCCACCGGCCGCAAGGCCCACTGCGTCTTCGAGCACATCTACTTCTCTCGGCCCGACTCGCGCCTCGAGGGCCGCGTGCTGCAGGAGGTTCGGGGAAGATGGGTGAGATCCTCGCTCGCGAGGCGCCGGTCGAGGCCGATCTCGTGATCGCCGTTCCCGACTCCGGCAACGCCGCCGCCAACGGCTTCGCCCGCGCCTCGGGGCTGCCCAAGGACGACGGCTTGATCAAGAACCGCTACGTCGCGCGCACGTTCATCCAACCGGGCCAGGAGCTGCGCAAGCACGGCCTGCGGATGAAGTTCAACCCGCTGCCGGAGATCGTCGGCGGCAAGCGAGTCGTCGTCGTCGACGACTCGATCGTCCGCGGCAACACGACGCGCCAGATCATCGGCATGCTGCGCGACGCCGGCGCCGCCGAGGTCCACCTGCGGATCTCGGCCCCGCCGATCCGCAACCCCTGCCACTACGGCATCGACATGTCGACGCGCGAGGAGATGATCGCCCACGACCGCACCGTGGAGGAGATCGCCGCCGAGCTCGGCGCCGACTCGCTCGCCTACCTTTCGCTCGAGGGCGTCTACGACGCGGTCGGAACGCCTCGCGACGTGCACTGCGATGCTTGCTTCACCGGCGACTACCCGCTCGGCGACGACGGCGAGATCAGCGGCAAGTTCGCGCTCGAAGAGCTGCCCGTCGTGCAGCCCGTTCGGTAGCGACGTGCGCATCCGTGCAATCGCGAGTGCGGGGAGAACTCTCCGCCGCCTCACGCTAGAGACTCTGAACGAATGACCGATCTCGATCTCAACGAGGCGCTCGTGCGCCACTTCGGCCACGCCGGCTTTCGCCCGGGCCAAGAGGAGGCCGTCGAGGCTGCCGTGGTCGGTCGTGACGTGCTGCTGGTGATGCCGACGGGGGCCGGCAAGTCGCTCTGCTACCAGCTCCCTGCGCTCGTCTCCGGCCAGCTCACGGTGGTGGTCTCGCCGCTGGTCTCGCTGATGACCGACCAGGTCGAGAGCCTCGGCGGGCGCGCCGGCCTGATCAACGCCCAGCGCGACGCGGCCGACAACCGGCGCGCCTTCGAGCTTGCGCTGAGCGGCGAGGTGAAGATGCTCTACGTGGCCCCGGAGCGCTTCGCGACGCCGGGCTTCGTCGACCGCCTCGCCGCGGCGGACATCGGCCTCTTCGTCGTCGACGAGGCGCACTGCGTGAGCGAATGGGGACACGACTTCCGGCCCGAGTACTTTCGCCTCGGCCAGGTCGCGCGGGCGCTGCGCGCCGATTCCACCTTCGCGGCGACGGCGACGGCGACGCCGCAGGTCGCAAACGACATCGTCCGCCGCCTCGGACTGCGCGAGCCGCTGCGGATCACGACCGGCTTCGATCGTCCCAACCTCTCCTACGACGTCGTCGCGACCGGTTCGGCCCGCGCCAAGCAGGCCGCGACCCTGGCCCTGCTCTCCGAAGCCGACGCGCTGCCGGCGATCGTCTACGCCGGGACGCGCAAGAAGACCGACGAGACGGCGCGCTGGCTCTCTGGCGAGCTCGGCCGCGAGATCCCGGCCTACCACGCGGGCATGGAGCGCAGCGCCCGTGCCGAGTCCCAGCGTGCGTTCATGGCCGGTGAGACACCGGTCGTCGTCGCCACCAACGCCTTCGGCATGGGCGTCGACAAGGCCGACGTGCGGACCGTGATCCACGAGGTGGTGCCGTCGTCGCTGGAGGCCTATTACCAGGAGGCGGGGCGCGGTGGGCGAGACGGGCTGCCGTCGCGCTGCGTGCTGCTGGCCGAGAATCGCGACAAGGGCCTGCACGTCTTCTTCATCAACCAGCTCGACGACCCGGAGGCAAAGGACCATCGCTGGCGCCAGTATCGCCAGGTCTGGGGGTTCGTCGAGGGCGGGGTCTGCCGGCGCCGGGCGATCCTCAGGCACTTCGGCGATCGAGCCGAGCCCGAGACGCCCGTGGCGCGCTGCTGCGACATCTGCGATGGACCGCTGGCCGCCGCGCAGGCTCGTCCTCGCACCGCGCGGGCCGCTGAGCGCCCGTCCGGGAGTGCTCAGGACCGAGGCAGCGTCGAGCGGGCGATCCTCGCCGTCGTTCGCGAGGCGAACCCGAGCGTCGGCCGGACGCGGACCGTCGAGATCCTGCGCGGCGGGCGCAGCAAGGTGATCGTCAAGTACGACTACGACGAGCTGCCGGGCTACGGCGAGTTCAACGACTGGCGCGCCGAGGAGCTGCTGCGCGAGGTCGACGCGCTGATCGACGGCGACATGCTGCGTTCGACCGGCGGCAAGTTCCCCAAGCTGGCCCTGACCGCCCGCGCGGCTTGAGTGCGTGAGCGACACCTTTCGCGTCGCCGTTCTCGCCTCCGGCGCCGGCACCAACCTTCAGGCGATCCTCGATCAGCTCCACGGTCGCGACGGGATCGAGGTGGTCGCGGTCGGGTCCGACAAGCCCGATGCGCGAGCGCTGGAACGGGCCGCGGCGATGGACATCGAGACGGCGGCGTTCTCGATCGACGAGCACGCGGATCGCGAGACGCGCGATCTCGCGATCGCCGACTGGCTCGAGCACGATGGCCGTCGACCTCGTCGTCCTCGCCGGCTACATGCAGCTGCTCTCGCCCCGCTTCATCGAACGTTTCGCGCTGCGCATCATCAACGTCCACCCGGCATTGCTGCCCTCGTTCCCCGGGCTCGACGCGATCGGGCAGGCCCTCGAGCACGGCGTCGCGGTCACCGGCGTGACGATCCACTACGTCGACGAGGGCATCGACTCCGGTCCGATCATCCTGCAGCGCGCGGTGCCGATTCCGCCCGATCGCAATCGCGAAGCGCTCGAAGCGGCGATTCACTCGACCGAGCACGCGCTGCTGCCGCAGGCGATCGCGATGATCGCCGCGGGGCGCGTCTCGGTGCGAGCCGGGATCGCGCGTTGTCCGCATCGAGGTCGGGACCTAAGACTGGCCGCGATGGGCGTCGAGGCCGAAATCGATCAGGGCGGGGCGCCGCCCGTGGGCGGCGGGCTCAGGGTTCGCCGGGCGCTGATCTCGGTCTCCGACAAGACCGGTGTGGTCGACTTCGCGCGCGGCCTGCGCCAGCTCGAGGTCGAGATCCTCTCGACCGGCGGGACCGCGGCGGCGATCCGCGAGGCCGGGATCGAGGTCACCGACGTCTCCGAGTTCACCGGCTCTCCCGAGATCCTCGACGGCCGCGTGAAGACGCTTCACCCGCGCCTGCACGCCGCCCTGCTCGCGCGCCGCGGCGATCCCGAGCACATGGCGACGCTCGAGGCCGAGCAGATCGAGCCGATCGACCTCGTCTGCGTCAACCTCTACCCGTTCTCGGAGACCGTCGCCGCTCCGGGAGTGACCGAGCAGGAGGCGATCGAGAACATCGACATCGGCGGCCCGACGATGATCCGCGCGGCCGCCAAGAACCATCGCGACGTCGCCGTGGTCGTCAGGCCCGAGAGCTACGACGCCGTGCTCGCCGAGATCGGCGAGTCTCGGAGCGATCTCGGCCGAGACCCGGCATTGGCTCGCCAACGAGGCCTTCGCCCACACCGCCGCCTACGACGCCGCGATCAGCCGCTGGTTCGGACTGCGCTACGAGGTCTTCCCGACCCACTTCGTGATGTCCTACGAGAAGCTCCTCGATCTCTCCTACGGTGAGAACCCGCATCAGAAGGCCGCCCTCTATGCCGAGTCACCGGCCCGAGAGCACGTGCTCTCGGGCGTGAGCAAGCTCCACGGCAAGGCGCTCTCGTTCAACAACGTCCTCGACCTCGATTCGGCTCGGCGCCTGCTCGACGAGTTCTCGCGAGCCGGCCTGCGTGATCGTCAAGCACAACAACCCGTGCGGAGCAGCGACCGGCGAAACTGCGCGCGACGCCTACGAGAAGGCCTTCGCCTGCGACCCGGTCTCGGCCTTCGGCGGCGTCATCGTCTTCAACCGGCCCGTCGACTGCCGACCTTGCCGAGCGCCTGCATCAGCAGTTCGTCGAGGTCCTGCTCGCGCCCGGGTTCGAGGCCGGCGCGCTCGACGTGCTGACGCAGAAGGAGGCGATTCGGATCCTCGACTGCGAGCCAGGTCCCTACGAACCGCGCGAACGCGACATCAAGCGCGTACGCGGCGGCGTTCTCGCCCAGGACGCCGACCGCATCGACGAAACGCGCGAGACGATGACCGTGGCGACCGTGCGGCAGCCCGAGCGAGGAGCAATGGGAGGATCTGCTGTTCGCCTGGAAGGTCTGCCGCCACGTGCGCTCGAACGCGATCGTCTTCGCTCGCGACGGCGCCACGCTGGGGATCGGCGCCGGCCAGATGAGCCGCGTCGACTCGACTCGAATCGCGGTCGACAAGGCGCGAGGACGCGTTCGGCGAGCGAGCGCCCGCTGCGAGGGCTCGGTGGTCGCCTCCGACGCCTTCTTTCCCTTCGCCGACGGGCCCTTGGCGGCGATCGACGCCGGGGCCACGGCGGTGATCCAGCCGGGCGGCTCGAAGCGCGACGCCGAGGTCGTCGCCGCCTGCGACGACGCCGGCGTGGCCATGGTCTTCACGGGTCGCCGCCATTTCCGCCATTGATCGACGGCCATTCGATTAGAGAACTCTCAGGAAAGCCTCAGGCTGGTCTCAGTCCGGTTCGCAGGCTGCTGGGACGATGTCGCTCGAATCGCGCTTGTGGTCGCGCTGATAGCGGCGGTGGGCGCGGTGTTCACCCTGCCCGGCCTGCTCGCCAGCGATCCCGAGGTCGAGCTCGGTTCGATCAAGCTCGTGCCCGCCGATGATCGCCGACCGCGATGATGCCGCTCGACGCAGGAACCGGGCGATGGCGGCGATGCAAACCGCGAGCGAGACGACGACCGCGGCGGAGACGGCGCCGATCCGGCCCCACCACCGCGCCGGCGGAGGACACCGTTGCCCCCGCGCCGGCGCCCGCTCCCGGCGCCGGCACCCGCCCCGGCGCCCACGCCGGCGACGACGGCGAGGACGACGGCCGGCGACGACAAGGGCGGATCGGCGACCGAAGCGGCCTCCGCCGGACGAATGTCGAACCAGCCCGCACCCCCGCCGCGCGCCCGCACCTTCCCCTCCCGCTGCGCCGATCGAGTCGACGATGATGACGAGCGCCGACGACGATGGGCTCGACGATGACGACGACTGATCCGAAGTCGAGGCGGAAGCTCGGCGGCCGCTGGCTCGCCGGATCACCGGCGGCGTGCGCACGAGGATCCTCGCCTCCTACGTGATCCTGCTCGCGATCACGGCCGCCGCCTCGGTGCTCGCCGTGCGCCAGGTGCTGCTCGTGCGCCTCGACGACCGCGTCGAGGAGGACCTGCAGCAGGAGGTCGCCGAGTTTCGAGCCCTGGCCGACACCGGCATCGACCCCGAGACCCGAAGGCCGTTCGGCGACGACGTCAAGGCGATCTTCAGGACCTACCTCGAGCGCAACGTGCCCGACGACGACGAGGAGCTGATCACGGTCCCGCGGCGCGGCGCCCCGCGGCGCGACGCCGGCGACAACACGACGAGCTTCTCGTTCGGCGACTTCATCGACGCGCTGGCGCACCCTGCGAGGAGGTCGAGCGCGGCGACATCGACACGCCGGGCGGCCCGGTGCGCTACGTCGCGATCCCGGTCGAGGGCGACGGCTCGGACCCTGGGCACGTTCGTCGTCGCCAGCTTCATCGCCGACGAGCGCGAGGAGGTCGACGAGGCGATCCAGATCGTCGCCGCCGTCGCCGGCGGCGTGCTGCTCCTCGGCTCGATCGTCGCCTTCTCGATCGTCGGCCGCGTGATCGCGCCGCTGAGCGAGCTGCGCGACGCGGCCCGCTCGGTCTCCGGGACGCAGATGGACCGCCGCATCCAGGTCGAGGGCGACGACGAGATCGCCGACCTCGCTCGGCACTTCAACCGCATGCTCGATCGGCTCCAGATCGCCTTCGCCAGCCAGCGCGAGTTCATCCGCGACGTCAGCCACGAGCTGCGGACCCCGATCGCGATCTCGCAGGGCCACCTCGAGCTGCTCGCCAGGGCCACCTCTCCGACGAGTCCGACCGCCGCGAGGCGATCGCGCTGGTCACCGGCGAGCTCGACCGCATGAGCCGCTTCGTCGACGAGCTGCTGCTGCTGGCGAAATCCGAGAGCGCCAACTTCCTCGAGCTCGAGACGGTGCCGCTGGACGCGCTGTGCGAGGAGCTGATCGCCAAGGCGAGCGGCGATCGCCGACCGAAACTGGCGCGTCGACGAGACCGCGTCGCGCTCGATCGTCGCCGACCGCCAGCGCCTCACCCAGGCGGTCGTGAACCTCGCCCAGAACGCGGTCGCCCACACCGAGGTCGGCGACGAGATCGGCATCGGGGCGGCGGTCGACGGCGACGAGGCGACGATCTGGGTGCGCGACACCGGCATCGGCATCCCGGCGAGCGAGCAGCGACGGATCTTCCAGCGCTTCTCGCGCGGGCTGCACAGCCGCGGGCGCTACGAGGGCACCGGGCATCGGGCTGGCGATCGTGCGCGCGATCGCCGAGGCGCACGGTGGCCGCGTGCGGGTCGCGAGCCGGCCCGGGGAGGGCTCGCGGTTCGAGATCGTGATCCCGATCGAGCAGCGAGGATCCCGAGCAGGCACTGGGAGATGGAGGTGGGCCGATGAAGCGCATCCTGATCGTCGAGGACGAGCCCGGCATGGCGAGCTTCATCGACAAGGGGCTGTGCGTCGCGCGGCTACGCGACCAAGGTCTGCGACGACGGCGCCTCGGCGACCGCGATCGCCTCCGACAGCGACTTCGACCTCGTCATCCTCGACCTCGGCCTGCCCGACATCGACGGGCTCAGCGTGCTGCGCGAGATCCGCCGGCGCGGCGAGCGCATGCCGGTGATCGTGCTCACGGCCCGCGACGACCTCAACGACAAGGTCGAGGGCCTCGACGCCGGCGCCACCGACTACGTGACCAAGCCGTTCAAGCTCGAGGAGCTGCTGGCGCGCGTGCGGGTGCAGCTCCGCGACGACCGCGGCGGCGAGCCGACGGTGCTCGAGGCCGGCGGGGTCACGCTCGACGTGCGCACCCGCAAGGCGATGGCCGACGGCGCGGTCGTCGACCTGACCGCGCGCGAGTTCACGATGCTGGAGACGTTCATGCGCCACGCCGGCCAGGTGCTCTCGCGCGAGCAGCTGCTCGCCCACGTCTGGGGCTACGACTACGACCCGGGCTCGAACGTGGTCGAGGTCTACGTCAGCTACCTGCGCCGAAAGCTCGGCGAGGAAACGATCGAGACCGTGCGCGGGATGGGCTACCGGCTGGCTGAGTGAGCGTTCGCGGCGCGCGTCCAGCGCCGCTCGCGGTCAGGCAGCTCGGCGAGTTGCTCGAGGCGCACCATCAGCTCCGACGAGTCGAAGGTCGCTCGGCAGGATCGGGCTCGAGGCAGTCGGCGATCAGCTCGTCCAGGGCGGAGTCGAGCGTCGGCCTGACGCTTCGGGCGCGGCGCGCTCGGCCTTCGAGCTGGGGGTAGCGCGGGGCCGGCGCGTCGGTGTCGGTCTCCGACGGAAGGCTCGACCCAGGCGTCGGGATCGTCGTCGAACGGCCCCTCGCCTGAAGCCGCTTCGAACAGCACCGCGCCGAGCCCCCAGATGTCGGCCGCCGGGCCGAGCTCGCCCCCTCGCGCCTGCTCGGGCGAGAGGTAGAGCCAGGTACCGATGCCCGCCGGAGCGTCGCCCGGCGGCCGAACGAGGCTGAGGTCGATGAGCTTCGCGCGTCCGGCCTCGGCGATCACGTTCGAGGGCTTGAGGTCGAGGTGCAGGACGCCGTGGCGGTGCAGGTAGGCGACCGCGGAGCCGAGCTGGAGGCCGAGGTGAGCGACGTCGGCGGCTTCGGGCGGCGGGCCGTCGGCGATCTCGACCGACAGGGTCGCGCCCGTCAGCGTCTCCATCACGACCATCGCCCGCGGCTCGGTCGAGCGTCTCGTAGGCGCGGACGATGTGCGGATGGGTGAAGCGCTCGAGCAGCTCGCCCTCGCTGCAGCAGAGCTGGCGCGCCGGCGCGGGACGTCGCGATCCGGTCGCAGCGCCTTGACGATGCAGCGCGCTGCTCGCTCCGTGCTCCAGGCGTCGTAGACGTCGAGGTCGTTGCCGCGGCGCAGATGCTCGATCGCCTCGTAGCCGGGCGCGAGCTCGCTCGCCCGGCGCCAGCGGCGGGCGTCGGTCGGTGCTCATGCGAGCACCGTATCCCGCGGGCGCTCGGTGCTGTGCAGCTGCCACAGCCGCGCGTAGGCGCCGCCTTCGGCGACGAGCTCGTCGTGCGAGCCGAGCTCGACCACGCGGCCGCGATCGAGCACAGCGATGCGATCGGCGTCGCGGGTCGTGAGCAGGTCGTGAGAGACGACCACCGTCGTGCGTTCGGCGATCAGCCTGCGCAGCGGCTCGAGCAGGCTCTCGCGAGTCTGCGCGTCGAGCCCGGTGGAGGGCTCGTCGAGGACCAGGACGGGCGCGTCGGCGAGCAGCGCCCGGGCGATCGCCACGCGCTGGCGCTGGCCGCCGGAGAGGTTGCGCCCGCGCTCGCCGATGTCGTGGTCGTAGCCGTCGGGGAGCTCGGCGATGAACTCGGCGGCGCCGGCCGCCTCGGCCGCGGCCTCGATCTCGCTCCGGAGTCGCGTCGGGGCGCCCGAAGGAGATGTTCTCGGCGATGCGTGCCGTGCAGGACAGCGCCTCCTGGAACAGGATCGCGACGTTTCGCCGCAGCGACGTCGAGCTCGATCTCGCGCAGATCGCGGCCATCGAGGCGGATCGCGCCGGCGTCGGGGTCGTGCAGGCGCACGAGCATCTTCGCCAGCGTCGACTTGCCGGCGCCGCTGGCGCCGACGAGCGCCAGCGTCTCGCCGGGCTCGAGCCGCAAGCGAGACCCCGTCGAGCGCCGGCGGCTCGGCCGCCGGGTAGCTGAAGCTGACGTCGTCGATCTCGATCGCGCCCGTAGCCCTGCCGATGGCGACGGCGCCCGGGCCGGTCGACCACGCGGGGCTCCTCGTCGAGCAGCTCGAGCACACGCTCCGCGCCCGCCAGCGCCTTGAAGAACCGGTTCGAGAGCGATCCCAGGGCCCTGATCGGCGAGTACAGCTGGGTCAGATAGGCGATGAAGACGAGCATGCCGCCGAGCGTCAGCGAGCCGTCGGCGATCGCCAGCGTTCCCATCGTGAGCACGCCGAGGACGCCGACGAGCTCGATCAGGTCGATCAGCGGGCGTGAACAGGCCATGGATGCGAGCCGCCGCCAGCTCGGCCTCGACGACGCCTTCGTTCTGGCGGCGAAAGCGCGCGATGACGGCGGCCTGGGAGTTCGTCGCCTGCACGAGCGCGGCGTTGGAGAAGGTCTCCTCGGCGAGCGAGCTGAGCGAGCCGACGCGGCGGCGCTTCTCGCGCGAGGCGCGCTTGATCAGGCGGGAGAAGTGCTTGGCGATCGAGCCAGAAGGCCGGCGCGGCGACGAGGGCGACGAGCGCGAGCTGCCAGTCGAGGATGAACAGCGCCGTGCCGAAGAAGAGGATCCTGAGGATCGCCGAGAGGCCGTCGGCGATGCCGGAGAGGACGAGCGTCTCGATCTGCTGGACGTCGCTGGAGATGCGCGTGACGAGGTCGCCGAGGCGGTGGCGGTTGAAGACGTCGAGCGAGAGGCGCTGGACGTGGTCGAGCACTCGCACGCGGAGCGAGAGCAGGAAGCGCTCGGCGATCCAGGTGCCGAGGTAGTCGTCGCCGAAGGAGACGGCGGCCGAAAGCAGGGTGAGGCCGACGTAGGCGACTGCGATCCAGACCATCGCGTCGATGTCGCCGGGAACGAGAACCTCGTCGACGACGAGCTTGAACAGCCAGATCTCGGCTGTCGTGATCGCCGCGCCGATCGCGATCAACGCCACCAGCAGCGGCAGCCAGCGACGGTAGGGGCGTGCGTCTGGCCAGAAGCGGCGCAGGACCTCGCGCAGCGTCAGCTCGGGCGCATGGGCGACGGTCTCGCCGTAGCCGTCGCCCGGCGAGACAAGACGCGCCAGACGTGCCTTGAACGCGAGACGACCCCGCCCGGAGGCGGGGTCGTTCCCGTCGCGTGTGCGCTTCGAGATCAACGCGCGAACTAGTTGGACCGGCTGCGCCTACCGCGTCCGCTGCGCCGGCCGCGGCTCCGCTCGCGCCGCGCCCGCTGCGCCGCCGCGTCCGTTGTTGCTCTTGCTGCCCTTGTCGCTGGAACGCTTTGCCGGGTAAATCGCCTTGAACGCCATTTCCGTTCCTCCTGGGTTTCAGTCCGGCCGCCTGTGCGACCGGTGTCTTTGTCGATGGATGCAGAATGCCCCGAGGCCCTGAGAGGGGGCTTGGAAGCGGCTGAGAGTTCGCTAATCGCCGCAAACCCGCATCAGGACTGAGGTTTCAGGAGCATGGCGACGGGGTCTTGTCGAACCCAGAACGAGAAACGACCCCGCCGGGAAGGCGGGGTCGTCTTGCAACGGCTGTGTCCGGTAGGACTAGCTGTTGCTGCGCCTGCGTCCGCCGCGCCTGCGTCCGCCGCGACGGCGACCGGACCGCGAGCGGCCGCCGTCCGCTGCCTCCGCTGCCGCTGCGCTTGTCGCTGGTGCGCTTTGCCGGATAGATTGCCTTGAACGCCATTTCCGTTACCTCCTGGTCTTCAGTCCCGGCCCCGTGTCGGCCGGCCTCTTTGTCGATGAGTGGAGAATGCCCCGGCGCCCTGAGAGCAGGCTTGGAGGCGGCTGAGAGTTCCCTAATCGGCGAAACCCGCATCAGGACTAGGTTTCAGCGATGACAAACGCCACCAAGTTGCACGTCCTGAGGGTCTTCTGCGCGCCCGACGGCAGCGGCGGCAACGAGCTCGGGGTCTTTCTCGACGGCGGTGACGTCAGCGACGCCGAGCGCCAGGCGGTGGCCAAGGACCTGGGTTTCGCCGAGACGGTCTTCGTCGACGACATCGAGCGCGCCGAGCTGCGGATCTTCACCCCGGCAGTCGAGCTGCCGCTCGCCGGCCACCCGCTCGTCGGCTCGGCGTGGCTGCTGCGCGAGCAGGGCGCCGCGCCGTCGATCCTGCGCCCGCCGGCGGGCGAGGTGGGCGTGCGCTTCGACGGCGAGCTCGCGTTCATCACCGGTCGACCCGAGTGGGCGCCGCCCTTCGACTTCGTCGAGCTCGGCTCGGCGGCGGAGGTCGAGGCGCTGCCGGGACGGCCGGTCGACCACGGCAACGTCGGCTGTCTGGGCGTGGCTCGACGAATCGGCCGGGCTGATCCGCGAACGCGTCTTCGTCGCCCGAGGAGGGCATCGAAGAGGACGAGGCGACAGGCGCCGCGGCGATGCGGCTCGTCGCACAGCTCGGCCGCGAGATCGAGATCCGCCAAGGCCGCGGCTCGGTCATCCACGCCCGTCCGCTGGAGGATGGCCTGGTCGAGATCGGCGGCTTGACGGTGCTCGACGAGGTGCGGGAGTACTCGTTGGGCGATGCCTAGCGACTGAGTCCGTCTGGCTCGTCTGCGAACATGTGTTCCCATGATCGCAAGGAGGCCGAACGCCAACGAGCGCGAGAGCTCCGGGCTCAAGGATGGTCGGTTAGACGAATTGCTGATGCGCTCAGCGTCTCGATCTCATCGGTGAGCGCTTGGGTCGGGCATGCCGCTGCACGGAGCCAACAACGTCGTGTTGGACTCCGTCTTGGTCCGATCCCACTCGTGAAGCGTAGACGGTCCGGCCGTCCAGCGGCGCAACGGACCTGCGCCGTCGGAGTTGAGGACCTGCCGCTCGCACGGCTTGTCGAGTTCGGCTCCGTAGTCCCGAGGAGGTGGAAGCGGCGGTGGCGCTGCAAGCGCTGTGTTGGAGACGTCGTGTCACGAGAGCGCAAGCAGCGTGTCCGCAAGCATTCTCGGTAGCTCGAAGCTGGCTGGATCGCTGCGCCGACTGCGGATACGACCGCTGCATCGTCAACCTCGTGCTTCCAGCGACGTGGATCCGAGCGAGAAGTCATTCGCTCTCAGCATGGGAGCTGGCAAAGCCCTTGCACGTGTCGTGAGCGAGGCGCGGAAATGTGTGCTCGTCTGCGCGAACGATGCCACGGAGCCAGATCGACGACCGGTCAGATCCCGAGCTCTCGACGCACGGGCGCAAGGTACACCGGCCTGGCTGCGTAGGCTCGACCGAGCTGCGGCGCGCGCATCGAGCGATGATGGGCGCGATGCGCATCCTGCTCGTGACCCAGATGTGGCCGAGTCCGGCCAACCCGGATCTCGGCGCTTCCTCGTTCCCGTGACTCGCGAGCTCGAGAGGCTCGGACACGAGGTCGAGGTGGTTTCGATCAGCGAGCGGGGCGGCGGGCCGTCGAAGTACGCCCGGCTCACGACGGCCGCGGTCGGCGCGGCGCGGCGCGCTCGGCCTGACGTCGTCTTCGCCCACTTCCTCTTTCCGGCCGGCTTCGCCGGCGCTGCCGCCTCGCTGGCGGCGCGCGTGCCGCTCGTGGTCATGGCGCACGGTCAGGACGTCGCCAACATCGGCGAGATCACCGGGGTGGCCCAGGCGACGCGGGCGATCGTGCGCCGCGCCGACGCGGTGATCGCCAACTCGCGCTGGCTCGCCGACCGTCTCGTCGCTCAGATCCCTGCCGCGAGCGAGAAGCTCGCGATCGCCAACTGCGGCGTCGACCTCGAGGCGTTCTCGCCTCGAGCCGGCCGAGGCCGCGCGCGCTGAGCTCGGCTGGGACGGCGACGGGCCCGCCTATCTCTGCGTCGGCTCGCTGATCGAGCGCAAGAACGTCGTCGCCCTCGCCGATGCCTTCGCCCGGCTCGGACGCGGCCGGCTCGCCTTCGTCGGCGACGGCGAGCTGCGCCCGCAGCTCGAAGGGCGCGACGGAGTGCGCGTCGTCGGGCGCATCCCCCCGTCGGAGGTGCCGCGCTGGGTCGCCGCGTGCGACGTCCTCTGTCAGCCCTCGCTGATCGAGCCCTTCGGGCAGGCGACGCTGGAGGGCATGGCGATGGAGCGAACCGTGGTCGCGACGACGGTCGGCGGCCCGCCGGAGTTCGTCACGCCCGAGGCCGGAATCCTCGTCGAGCCCGACGACCCTCGAGGCCCTCGCCGACGCCCTCGAGCGTGCGGCCGAGCTGCCCAGCCCCAACCCTCAGGCCCGCGCAGCGGCCGCCGAGCACGACGTCCGCCGCCAGGCGCGGCTGATGGCCGCGATCCTCGAGCGCGCGGTCGCCTCGCCATCGGCAACAATGGCACCGGATGAGGATCTCGGCCAAGGCTGACTACGCGGTGCGGGCAATGGTCGAGCTGGCCAGCTCGAAGGTGTCCGAGAGCGAACCTGCCAAAGGCGACCAGCTCGCCCGAGCACAGGCGATCCCGCCGCCGTTTCTGGAGAACATCCTGGCCGAGCTGCGCGTACATGGCCTCGTCCAGAGCAGGCGCGGAGCGAATGGCGGCTACTGGCTGGGCAAGCCGGCCGGCGAGATCACGATCGCCGACGTCATCCGCGCGGTCGAAGGGCCGCTGGCAACCGTTCGTGGCGAGTCCGCCGACGAGCTCGACTACCGCGGCAGCTCGGCGCCGCTGGAGCAGGTCTGGCTGGCGCTTCGCGCCAACATCCGCGAGGTGCTCGAACTTGTGACGCTCGAAGACGTCGTCTCAGGCTCGCTGCCCGACTCCGTCGCCACCTTGGCCGGGCAACGAACGCCCCACCAGGCAAGCTCCTAGCCGCCTCATCCCGATCCGCGCCTCGCGGCCTCGCGCCGCGCCTCCTCGCGCACCGTGCGCATCGTCGCCCACAGCACGACGGCGAGCCAGCCGATGAACACCGTGAACAGGGCCCAGGCGACGATCTCGGCGAGACTCATCTGCACCGCTGGACGCTCGCCGCTCAGACGAGCGCTATCTCCTCGGTATTCGGGTTGGTGCCGTTGGAGTCGAAAGTGCGCGCCCGGCTCGGAAGCACGTAGACGATCTGCGTCTCCTGGAGCTCGAGCTCCTCGACCTGCGCTCGGGTCAGCTGCGCGATCAGCGGGTTGCCGTCGGCGAGCGTCAGCTCGCACCGGACCTCGAAGCCGAGATAGACGATGCGGTCGATCATCGCCTCCTCGGAGCTCGGCGTGGCGATATGTGCGAGCTGGACGTCGTGCGGGCGCACCAGTCGCGAGCCGATCCGGTTCGCCGTGCCGACGAAGCTCATCACGAACTCCGTCTTGGGATGGTCGTAGAGGTCCGTCGGCGTGCCGGCCTGCTCGACCCGGCCATCGTTCATGACCACGATCTGCTCGGCGACGTCCATCGCCTCCTCCTGGTCGTGGGTGACGAAGATCGTCGTCACGTGGACCTCGTCGTGCAGACGGCGCAGCCACTGGCGCAGCTCGGTGCGCACGCGCGCGTCGAGCGCGCCGAACGGCTCGTCGAGCAGCAGCACCTTCGGTTCGACCGCGAGCGCCCTGGCGAGTGCCATGCGCTGGCGCTGGCCGCCTGAGAGCTGGCTCGGGTAGCGGTGGGCGAAGCCGTCGAGCTGGACCAGCTCGAGCAGCTCCTGGACCCGGTCCTTGATCTCCTTCTTGCCCCGCTTGCGGATCTGCAGGCCGAAGGCGACGTTGTCGTGCACGGTCATGTGCTTGAAGGCGGCGTAGTGCTGGAAGCAGAAGCCGACGTTGCGGTCCTGCACCGGCACCCGGGTCATGTCCTCGCCGGAGATCACGATCCGGCCGCTGTCGGGCTCCTCGAGCCCGGCGATCACCCGCAGCAAGGTCGACTTGCCGCTTCCCGACGGTCCCAGGAGCGCGGTCAGCGAGCCGTCGCGGACCTCGATCGAGACGTCGTCGAGGGCGACGAAGTCTCCGAACTGCTTGCGTGCGTTCTCCACGGTGATGCCCATCAGCGGGCTCCTTCCTTGTCGTCAGGGACGTCCAGGTGGGGGACGACGCCGCCGGGTTCGGCGACGATGCTCGGTCCGCCGGCGATTGCGCGGTCGCGGCGTTGGATCAGGTTCATCGCCACCAGCACCGAGAGCGCCAGCAGCGCCAGCACCACCGCCGCCGCGTAGGCGCCGGCGACGTTGAAGGTGTCGAAGAGCTTGCGCAGGTAGAGCGGCAGGGTCTCGGTCGATCCGGAGATCCGGCCGGAGACGACGGCGACCGCGCCGAACTCACCGAGCGCCCGCGCAGTCGCCAGGACGACGCCGTAGGTGACGCCCCAGCGGATCGACGGCAGCGTGATCCGCCAGAACGTCTGCCAGGGCCGTGGCGCCGAGCGTCGCCGCCGCCTGCTCCTGATCGTCGCCGATCTCCTGCAGCACCGGGATCACCTCGCGGACGACGAACGGCAGCGAGACGAACATCGTCGCCAGCACCATCCCCACCGGGGTGAAGATCACCTCGATCCCGGCGGCCGCCAGGTCCTGGCCGAACCAGCCGTCGCGGCTGCCGTAGAGCAGCACCAGCGAGAGGCCGATGACCACCGGTGAGATCGCGAACGGCATGTCGATCGCGGCGTTCAGCAGCGCCCGGCCGCGGAAGCGCTGGCGCACGATCACCAGGGCGCAGGCGATTCCGAAGACCGTGTTGATCGGAATCGAGATCACGACCATCAGCACCGTCAGATAGATCGCGTGCTGGGCCTCGGGCGTGCTGATCGCGTCGAAGGCGGCGGCGAAGCCGTCCTCGAAGGCCTTGTAGAAGATCAGCATCACCGGGATCACCAGCAGCAGGGCCAGATAGCCGAGGGCCACCGTGCGCAGGCCCCAGCGCGCGGCCGGCCCGCCCTTGACGATGTTCTTGGTGCCGCTGTCGTTGCGCTAGCGGCCATGGCGGAAGGTCCAGCGTCCGAGCAGGTTGATCAGGAAGAGCACGCCGACCGAGATCGCCAGCAGGACGACCGAGACCGCGGCGGCGCTCTCCGTGTTGCCGGACTCGATCTGGCCGAAGATGTAGACGGACGAGACCTCGGTCTCGAACGGGATGTTGCCCGAGATCAGCACCAGCGAGCCGAACTCGCCGATCGCGCGGGCGAAGGCGAGGGCGGCGCCGGCGACGATCGCCGGAGCCAGGTTGGGCAGCACGACCCGGCGGAAGATCGTCAGCGGCCGGGCGCCGAGCGAAGCGGCGGCCTCCTCCATCTCGGCGTCGAGCTCGAGCAGCACCGGCTGCACGCTGCGGATCACGAACGGCAGGGTCACGAACAACAGCGCCATGACCACGCCGACCCGGGTGAACGAGATCCCCTCGATCCCGAGCACGCCGTTCTCGCCGTAGAGGGCGAGCAGGACGAGGCCGGCGACGATCGTCGGCAGCGCGAACGGAAGGTCGACGAGCGAGTTGACGAAGCGCTTGCCGGGGAACTGGTCGCGGACCAGGACCCAGGCGATCGCGGTGCCGAAGACGACGTTGATCGCGACGACGATGAACGACGAGATCACCGTCAGCTTGAGCGCGGCGACCGCCTGCGGAGCGGTGACCGCGTCCCAGAACGCGCCGACGCCGCCCTCGAGCGAGGTCGCGGCGACGGCCGCGATCGGCAACAGCACCATCAGGCTGAGGTAGCCGACGACCAGGCCTCGGGTGAGGCCCGGGCCCCCGAGGCCGAGCCTGCGGTGGCTCGGCCTCGGGGGTGCCTTGACGGTTGCGGCGTCCGTGGCTCACTCCGTCGCCACCCCGAGATTGCGCTCGATCTCGGCGACCGAGCCCTCGGCGGGATCGAAGAACTCGGTCGCGACCGTCTCCCAGCCGCCGAACTCCTCGATCGTGAACAGCTCCTTCGGCTGCGGGAACTCATCCTCGTACTCGGCGAGGATCTCCTCGTTGACCGGGCGGTAGCCCGATCTCGGCCCAGGCCGCTGGCCCTCGTCGGTGAGCTGGAAGTCGAGGAACGCCTGCGCGGCCTCCGGGTCGTCGGCCTCGGTGGTGACCGCGGCCTGGGTCTCGATCAGGATCGTCTCGTCGGGGATGATGTACTCGAGCTCCTCGCCGGCGTCGATCGCGCCGAGCGCCTCGTTCTCATACGAGAGGAAGACGTCGCCCTTGCCGCCGATGAACGTCTGCAGCGAGTCGCGCGCGCTCGCGTCCTGAACCGGGGTGTTCTCGAGGATCTGGCGCGACGAACTCGAGCGCCTCCTCCTCGGACTTGCCCTGAGCGATCTGGCTGCCGTAGGCGGCCATCAGGTTCCAGCGCGCACCGCCGGAGGTGAACGGGTTCGGCGTGATCACCTCGACCTCGCCGGTGACCAGGTCCTCCCAGGAATCGATGTTCTCGGGGTTGCCGGGCCGGACGCCGATGACGACGACCGAGTTCTGCGTGCCGCCGTTGTACTCGGTGTCCTTGTAGTCCTCGGCGATCAGGCCGGCCTCGACCAGCCGGGTCATGTCGGGCTCGAGCGGCAGGTGCACGACGTCGGCCGGCAGGCCGGCCTCGACCGCGCGCGACTGGTCGCCGGAGGCGCCGAACGAGTTCTTGAAGGCGACGTCGGCGCCCTCCTCGGTCTCGGAGAAGCCCGGGCTCAGGTTCTCCGTCGTAGGCGGTCTCCGGAGTCGAGTAGGCGACGAGGTCGATCGTGCCGCCGCTGCCGTCACCACCGCTGCCGCTGGCTTCGTCCGAGGAGCCGCCGCAGGCGGCGACACCGAGGGCGAGTACAGCGGCAAGCGATGCGGCCGCGAGCATGCGAGCGTCGCCGCGGGGCCGCGCGTCCGCGCGAACCGCGTTCGCGGCCCCGTGGCGACGAAGCTTCTTCGTGAAGCGAGTCATTTCAGTTTGTGACCTTTCTTGATTGGATTACTTGAGAATACCGAACAGCGCGGCAGGGTAGCAGACTCGTCGCGGAGCTTTGAAGCGGCTCAGGCCGCCACCGGGGTAGTCGCTTTTCCCCCATTACTGGTAGAGATTCGGGCGATGCGCGTCACCGCGAAAGCCGAGTACGCGGTGCGCGCCGTGATCGAGCTGGCCGCCGGCGGCGGCGAGCCGGTCAAGCGCGACACGATCGTCGCCGCGCAGCAGATCCCGCCGAAGTTCCTCGAGAACATCCTCTCCGAGCTGCGCCACGCCGGCCTGGTCGAAAGCCAGCGCGGATCCGACGGCGGCTACTGGCTCAGCCGTCCGCCGGAAGAGATCACCGTCGCCGACGTCATGCGCGCGGTCGAGGGCCCGCTGGCGAGCGTGCGCTACCACCGCCCCGAGACGCTCGAGTACGAGGGAGTGGCCGAACCGCTGCAGATCGTCTGGATCGCGCTGCGCCAGACGATCCGCTCGGTGCTGGAGGCGGTCTCGATCGCCGACCTCGTCAGCGGCGAGCTCGCGCGCCGATCGTCGAGCTCACCGAGAACCCGGACGCCTGGATCTCCCAGTAGGACCCGGCCAGCCGGTGATCGTCCATTTCCTCCGCCACGGCGAATCGGTCTCCAACGCAGCCTCGGCCGCGACCTGCCCGACGCCGAAGGCGACCGGCTCACCGACGCGGGCGCGAGCAGGCCGAGCTCGCCGCCCGCAACCTCGGCGACCTCGGGCTGACGCGCCTGTGGTCGAGCCCGCTGCGCCGAGCTCAGCAGACAGCCGCGCCGATCGCCGCCGAGCTCGGGCTCGAGATCGAGATCGCGCGAGGACCTGCGCGAGCTGCGCGAAGCCGACGGCCACGGCGAGCTCGAGCCGGGCGAGCAGCGCGGCGCCGCTGGTCGGAGTGGATGGCCGACCACGCCGACGATCCCGGCTTCGCGCCGCCCGGCGCGCGAGTCGTTCGCCGACATGTTCGCCCGCGTCGAGAGGGTCAAGTCGCAGCTGCTCGAGCACCCGCGACGAGCGCGTGCTCGCGGTCAGCCACGGCATCTTCCTGCGCTTCTTCTTCGTCCATCGCTTTCTCGCCGACGACTTCCAGCCCGCCGAGACGCGGCGGCTGTGGCAGCTGCGCACCCTGAACTGCGGCGCTGAGCGCGTTCGAGCACCGCCCGCTCGCCGAGGCGAGCTCGGCTGCCTACCCCAGCCCGGCGAGTGGCGCTGCCTCACCTGGATGGCGCGCCCGTGGGATCTGCCTGCGCCGTGACGATCGTCGTCGGGTCGTCCGGCGAGATCTGGGCCGGGTCGTTGATCTCCGCGCCCGGCGGCGGCCGCCACCGGGCCCTGGAGCAGCGGGTCATCGCGCTCGGCCATCCAGCCTCGAGGCGGGCGCGGAGCTCGTCGAGGACCGCCGCGTTGGCCGGGTCGGCGGCGACGTTGTCGCCCTCGCTCGGGTCGAAGACGAGGTCGTAGAGCTGCTCGGTCTCGAGCCGCTGCTCAGCCCAGCCGTGCTCGACCAGCAGCTCCTTCGCTGGCGCTGTCGTCGCAGTTGGCGAGCACGGGGCGCGCGTCGTCGTCGAAGCGGCGGATGTACTTCCAGCGCTCGGTGCGGACCGCGCGCTGCGGCTGGTAGGCGGCGTGGTAGGTCATCTCGGAGAAGACCGCGTCGTGCAGCGACAGCGTCTCGCCGCGGACCAGCGGCATCAGCGAGCGCCCTTCGAGCCACTCGGGATGCTCGATCCCGGCGAGGTCGCAGATCGTCGGGTAGACGTCGAGGTGGGTGACCATCGCGTCGATCACCTTGCCGCCGGTGAAGCCCGCCGGGGCCGCGCATGATCAGCATCACCCCGGTGCCGCGGTCGAACAGGGTCGCCTTCGCGCCGGGGAAGGCGAGGCCGTGGTCGGTGGTGCAGATGATCAGCGTGCTCTCGACCAGGCCGAGCTCGTGCAGCCCGTTGAGCACCGCGCCGATCCCCTGGTCGAGCGAGCGGGCGCTGGCCTTGAACGCGGCCATGTCCTGGCGCGTCGCGCGGCGTGTCGGGCAGGTTCGGCGGCGGCAGCGAGTAGAGCGTGTCGCGAACCGAGGTCGGGGCGCGAAAGCTGCGATGGGTCTCGAAGAAGCCGACCGAGACGAAGAACGGCTCCTGCGCGCGTGCCAGCACCTCGATCGCCTTCGGCGCGACCTCGTTCGCGTGCGTGGTGTCGACCGGGATCACCTCGTCGTAGCCGATCGTGTCCGGGTCGATCGAGATGTGCTGCTCGCCGATCAGCGCTCGAGCGGTAGCCGGCGCGCGCGCAGCGTGTGGACGAGGTGGTGGCGGTAGTCGTTGAGCTTCCAGCCGCGGTGGGCGAGGCCGAGCATCCCGTTGCCGGCGCCGCCCTGGCCGGTGAGCAGGCAGGCGCGGCTGCCCGAGCAGGTCGGCATCGCGCAGAACGCCTCGCGAAACAGCACCCCCTGGTCGGCGAGCAGCTGGATGTTGGGCGTCGGCACCGCGTAGCCGTAGGGCTGCACGTAGCGCCCGGTGTCGTGCGAGTGGATGTAGAGGATGTTCGGCGGCGTGTGCCGTCGTCGCGACTGCGCCGCTCACGCGGTCGTGCGGGACGGTCGGCGACGAGGTCGAACTCGGTGCCGAGCTTGAGGTCCGCAGTAGCGCCGGGTCCAGTCGTCGTTGATGCCGTCGGACTGCTTCTTCATCCGCGGCGCCAGCTCCAGGTCCTCGGGGGCCTCGAGCCCGAGGCGCTCGAGCACGTTGCGGGTCGCAGCTCTCGTAGTCGGCGGCGAAGTTCTCGTAGAGGACCAGCACCGGCTTGATCCGCGCATGCTCGAAGAACGCGTCCCAGTGCGCCTCCTCGACCAGGATCTGGTGCAGCAGGTGCTCGATCGCGCCGTAGTGGAAGCGCAGCTGCGGCCGGTGGTCGTGCGAGGAAGCTCTTGTACGGCGGCGAGTCGCCGTCGCTGACGCCCGGCGCGCCTGCCGCGGCGTCCTCCTGGCGCCAGGTCGCGGTCTGCACCGCCTTCCACAGCGAGACCGCCTGGCGCACCTTGTTCGCGCGCACGACGCGGACGAAGGTGAGATCGGGGAAGACCGCGGGCAGCAGCTCCGCGAGCGGCAGGTCGCTGTAGGCGGGGACGTTGCGCAGCAGGCTGACGAAGTCGCCGAAGTAGCCCCACATCAGCTTCGCCGCCGAAGACGCCGTTCGGCGTCGTCCCGGCCTCCATCGCCCACTCGAGGTAGCGGTCGTAGGCGGCGCGGCTCCACAGCGGCGAGCGCTGGCGCGGCTCGTCGCCGAGCCCGCGCTCGCCGAGATGGTCGAGGATCGAGCGGTCGTCGACGCCCGTCGAAGTACTCCTCCGGGCGGCGCGGGCGACCCGAGTGGCGCAGCGCCTCGAAGTACTCCTCGGGGCGCCCGGCGACCCCGGTCTCCTTCAGCGCCTGGCAGACGAGCGTGCTGCCGCTGCGCGGCGTCGCGCAGACGAGGTATGAGCGTCGTGCGGTCGGTCAGCGTCATTGCATTGCCTACCATTTTAGTCAGGAAAGCAGAGATGGCCGAAAGCGAGAGAATCGAGCGCGATGCTCTTCCGGCAGGTGATCCACGAGGACCTCGGGTGCGCCTCCTACCTGGTCGGCGACGTCGGCGCCGGCGTCGCCGCGGTCGTCGATCCGCAGTGGGACATCGAGCCATACCTGCGCCTTTCCCGCCTGCACGGGGTCCGAATCGAGCACGTGCTCGAGACCCACAACCACGCCGACCACGTCTCGGGCCACGGCCGGCTGGCGCGGGCGACCGGCGCGACGATCCACATCCACCGGCTCGCCGACGCCGAGTACCCGCACGAGGCGTTCGACGACGGCTGGAGCCTGACGCTCGGCGAGGTCGAGATCGAGGCCATGCCACACGCCGGGCCACCGGCCCGAGCACACCTCCTTCCTCCTGCGCGACCCGGCGCGCGGCGGCGATCCCGGTCGCGGTGCTCACCGGCGACTCGCTGTTCGTCGGCGACGTCGCCCGCCCCGACCTCGCGGTCGAGCCCGCGAGGGCGCGCGCGACCTCTATCGCTCGCTGCACGAGCGCCTGTTCGCCTTCCCGGCCAGCGTCGAGGTCTGGCCCGGGCACCTCGGCGGCTCGCTGTGCGGCAGCTCCGGCCTCGACCACAAGACCTCGTCGACGATCGGCTTCGAGCTCGAGCACAACCGCGCCGCCGAGCTTCGGCTCCGCCGACGAGTTCGTCGCCGACGCGGTCGCCACGCCTCGGCGACCGGCCGCCGAACGTCGAGCACATCGTCGAGCTCAACCGCGGCCCGCTGGTCGAGGAGCTCGGCACCCCGACGCCGCTCTCGCCCGCGGGCGGTCGAGGTCGCGATCGCCGAGGGCGCGCTGCTGGTCGACGCGCGCACCAACGACCAGTTCGACGAGGCCCACATCCCGGGCGCGATCAGCGCCTCCGCCTACGACACCGGCTTCGCCACCAAGGTCGCCCAGGTCGTCGCCGCCCGACGTCGAGCTGATCGTCGTCGCCGCCTCCGACGGCTACGAGCTCGCGGCCGCCGACCTGCTCGCCTCGGTCGGGCTGCGGGTGCGCGGCTTCCTCGCCGGCGGGATGACCGCCTGGCGCTCGGAGGGGCGGCCGGTGCAGCGGATCGAGTCGATCGACGCCGACGAGCTCGCCGACCGGCTCGCGGCGCCGGCGACGAGTCGCCGGTCCTCGACGTCCGCGACGCCGCCGAGTTCGCCGCCGGCCACATCCCCGGCTCGATCCACATCCCCTACGGCGAGCTCGCTCGAGCGCCTCGGCGAGCTGCCCGCGCGATCGGCCGATCGCCGCGGTCTGCAGCGGCGGCAAGCGCAGCGGCCTCGCCGCCTCGATCCTCCAGCGCGAGGGCTTCGAGCGGGTGATCCACGTCGGCAACGGCGGCGTCGGCACGTGGAAGCGAAACGGCAACCCGGTCGAGTAGGGCGCCGGTACCGAGGGCGTCGCATCCGGTCTCGCTATCGCACCAATGACCGCTCGAACGACGTGTGCAGCTCGCGGTGGTCGGTCTCGGGGTCGCCGACCGTGCGCTCGAGCTTCATCTCCGCCGCGGCGGCCGTCGAACGTCAGCGTCGCCACCTGGTTGTCGAAGAACGGGCCCTCGACCAGGCGCCAGCGGATCGGCTCGCGCGCGACCCCGGCGAGCCGCGCGAGCGTCGCGGCCGATCGCCTCGCCGGCCGCGCGCGTTGCCGAAGCCGATCACCTTGCGCTCGCGGTCGTCGAGCGCGTTGCGAAACGGCGAGCAGACCGCCTGCCAGACGTGCGACTCGACCCTGGCCGAGCGCGGGAAGGCGACCTCCGCCAGATAGGCGTGATGGACGTCGCCCGAGAGCACCGTGATCGAGGCCGGCGCGGGCGCCGAACTCGCCCGACGCCCGTCCTTCGCAGCAGACCCGCGAGGCGCTCGAACGAATCGCCGAACGCCGCCCAGTGGTCGAAGTCGAGCGCGCGGCGCAGCTTCTCGCCGTAGACCGCGGCGCGCGATCCCCAGGCCCCGCCGGCGAGCGCCTCGCCCCAGCGCTCGACGTGGTGCAGGCCCGGGCGCGAGCAGGAACGGATCGGAGGTGCCGATCAGCAGGTGGTCGAAGTCGCCCTCGAGGTGCTCGCTCCAGCCACTCCCATTCCCCGTCGTCGAGCATCGAGCGCTTGCCCTCCTCGAGCACCCGGCCGCAGCGCGAGTCGAGCACGATCAGCCGCGTCCGGCCGAGGTCGCGGCAGTAGCTCCAGCGGGCGCCGTCGCGGATCCCGCGCTCGTTGTCGGCGACCTCGCGCAGGATCTCCCAGCCGTCGTCGGCCTCGCGCACGCGCGCGAGCAGCTCGCTCTCGCGCAGCAGCTCGCGGCGAGAGGTTGCCGATGAACTGATAGAGCCAGTAGGAGGCGATGCCGGCGCACTCGCGCTCGGCCCACCAGTCGAGCTCGCGCATGTCCTCGACCCAGGCGGCGGAGATGTTCCAGTCGTCGTGGATGTCGTGGTCGTCGACGACCATCGAGACCGAGACGGTCGAGAGCAGCCAGCGGATCGCCGGGTCCGCCCACGACTCGCGGTAGAGGCGCGTGTACTCCTCGAAGTCGGCGACCTCCTCGCCGGGCGGCTTGCGGATGTCGCGGCGCTTGCGGATGAAGGCGAGCGTCTCGGGCGAGACCTCGTCGGCGTAGACCTGGTCGCCGAGCAGCAGCAGGGCGTGCGGCCAGCGCTCGGGATCGGCGCTCGCGCATCTCCTTGGTCAGCGAGTAGAGCGCGTCGAACTCGCGCCCGTCGGCGTGATCGTCCTTCGGCAGCGTGTACGGGCGCGTGGTGGGGCAGCGAGACCCGGCAGGACCCGAAGCACAGCCGCAGCGGCCCGTCGCCGCCGAGGGTGCGGATCACGCTCGGCGGGAACTCGGAATCGGGCTCGGGCCAGCGCCGCGACGCCGTCGAGCGCGACCTCGTACTCGGATTCGTCGAGCCGGGCTCGAGGCCGTCGACGATGACGAGCGCGTAGTGGTGGCCGGCGACGCAGAAGGTCGTGCTCGCGTGTGGCCGAGGATCTCGACCTCGCACGGCTCGTCGGTCTCGACCCAGACCACGGCCTCGGTCTCGCCGACGTAGCGCAGCAGCGGTCCGAGGAGCAGCTTCGCCATGCCGTTGCCTACCCGCCGCCGGCCAGGACCGAACGCGCTGTCACTCGACCGGGCGCAGCTCTGCCCGAGCGTCGAGCTCCGCGATGCCCTCGTCGGTGGTCGAGGCCTCCGCGTGCAGGCGCTGCGGGATGCGCCCGGCGCGGCGCGCCTCGTAGCCGGCCTCGACCGCCCGGCGCATCGCCGTCGCCATCGCGCTCGGGATCGGCGGCGCGCGAGACCGAGCTCGCCAGCAGCACGCCGTCGCAGCCGAGCTCCATCGCCAGCGCCGCGTCCGACGCGGTGCCGATGCCCGGCGTCGCAGATCACCGGGCACGCCCGCCGCCTCGACGATGATCCGCAGGTTGTAGGGGTTGCGGATCCCGGCGCCGGAGCCGATCGGCGAGCCGAGCGGCATCACCGCGGCGCAGCCCGCCTCCTCGAGGCGGCGGGCGAGCATCGGGTCGTCGTTGGTGTACGGGCAGCACCGTGAAGCCCTCGTCGACCAGCGTCTCGGCGGCGTCGAGCAGCTCGGGCGCGTCGGGCAGCAGGGTGCGGTCGTCGCCGATCACCTCGAGCTTGACCCAGTCGGTCTCGAACGCCTCGCGGGCGAGCTGGGCGGTGCGCGACGGCGTCGCGTGGCCGTGTAGCAGCCGGCGGTGTTGGGCAGGCAGAACAGGCCGAGCCGCTCGATCAGCGTCGACGCATCGAGCCCTGCGCCGCCGGGATCGACCCGGCGCAGGGCGACGGTGACGATCTCGGTCTGCGAGGCGCGCAGCGCCGCCTCCATCTGCTCGAGCGAGCGAAAGCCGCCGGTGCCGACGATCAGCCGCGAGCTCCCAGGTCCGGCCGCCCAGCTCGAAGCCGCTCAGCCACCCTGGATCGCCCCCACGACCTCGACCCGTTGGCCCTCGGCCAGCGCGGTCTGCTCCCAGGCGCTGCGGGGGACGACCTCGCCGTCGACGGCGACCGCGATCCCGCGGCGATCGCGGCTCGGCGCCGAGCTGCGCAGCACCGCTTCGGCGACCGTCGCCGCCTCGGTCGAGCTCGACCCGCGTCGCCGTTGAGCTCGATCGTCATGCCGCGACCTCCACCCCGGCGCGATCGGTGACCAGGCTTTCGGCGATTCGCTCCGCGGTCAGCGGGGCGAGCAGGATGCCGTTGCGAAAGTGGCCGGTGGCGAAGGTCAGGCCCGCGATCGCGCCCGGCCCGATCAGCGGCAGGTTGTCGGGTGTCGCCGGGCGCAGGCCGGCGATCGTCTCGACCAGCTCCAGCTCGGCGATCTCGGGGAGCACGCGGTAGGCCTCGCGCAGCAGCTCGTGGACGCCCGCCGGCGGTGACGCGAGTCGTCGAAGCCCTGCTCCTCGACGGTCGCGCCGACGATCAGACGGCCGTCGGCGCGAGGGACGATGTAGACGCGCTCGGTGACGACGATGCGCTCGCAGACGGGCGCGTCGGCGCGGCCCGGCGAGGGTCAGGATCTGGCCCTTGACCGGCCGCACCGGAGGCCGCGCTGGCTCGGGCAGCCAGGCGGCGTCCGACCACGAGCCCGGCGGCGAGAACGACGGAGCCGGCGCGGTGCTCGCGGCCATCGCCGGTGATCACTCCCGCAAGCCGCCGATCCTCGATCACGGCTCCGTCGACCTCGGCGATCTCGATCGTCGCCCGCCGGCGCGCTCGAGCGCGATCGCCAAGGCCGCGATCAGCGCCCGCGGGTCGACCGCCGCCTCGTGCGGCGGCGTGGACCCCGCCGGCGGCGACCGCGCGAGCCCGGGCTCGAGCTCGCGACATTCGCGCGGGCGTCAGCCACTCGGCCGCGAGCCCGTGCGACTGCATCAGCTCGAAGCGCCGCTCGCAGCTCGGCTGCCTCGTCGCGGTCGAGCGCGACGTGCAGCGCGCCGAGGCGCAGGTAGCCGACATCGGCGTCGCTTGCCGCGGCCAGCTCGGCGGCGAACTCGGGCCAGAGCCGGTGCGAGGCGAGCGCCAGCTCGAGCAGCCGGTCCTCACCCCAGCTCGCCTCGCCGACCGGAGCCAGCATGCCGGCGGCGACGTTCGAGGCGCCGGCGCCGGGCCGGTCGCGCTCGATCACCTTGACCCGCAGGCCGCGCTCGGCGCAGCGCCACGCGCAGGCCAGCCCGATGACGCCGCCGCCGACGACGATCACGTCGACAGCCGTCGAGCTCGAATCCTGCTGGCTTGCGGTTTTGGTTGCCACGGGCGTCTCCTTTCCCGGGCGGGCGAACCTCGACCTCTCCCTGCACCGGCATTACCCGGATCAGGTTCAGACGGTCGGCGGCCCGTTGCCGCCCTCTCAGCCCATTGCGTCGGGCTCCCGTTGTCATTGACGATACTCCTCCTGGTGACGACGACACGACGAACGAATGCCCAGGAGCTGGACTTGCTGGCAAGACGACGGCGCAGGCTCGCCGCCGCGCGCCTCTATTTCGTCTGCGAGGCGCTGCCCCACGGACAGGATCCGAGCCCGCTGCTGGAGGCGGCGATCGAGGGTGGAGTCGAGTTGATCCAGATGCGCGAGAAGGCGCCGCGCTGCGCCGAGGAGCTGATCGCGTTGTCGGAGCCCTTCGCGCGCGCGGCGCGAGATCATGGAGCGCTCTTCTTCCTCAACGATCGCCCTGAGCTGGTCGAGGCCTGCGGCGCCGACGGTGTCCACGTCGGCCAGGACGACGAATCGGTCGCCGCCGCCCGGGCCGCGGCGGGCCCGGCGGCGCTGGTCGGGCTCTCGACCCACTCCCCCGCCCAGTTCGACGCCGCGCTCGCCGCCGGCGGCGCAAGCCGCGCCGACCAGCTCAGCGCCGGCCCGGTGTGGGAGACGCCGACCAAGCAGGGCCGTCCGGCGGCCGGCCTGGAGCTGATCCGCCACGCCGCCGCCGCGGCGAGCGCCGACGCCGCCTGGTTTGCGATCGGCGGCATCGACGCCGGCAACATCGGCGAGGTGGTCGAGGCCGGGGCACGGCGGGCGGTCGTCGTGCGCGCGATTCGCGACGCCGACGATCCCGAGGCCGCCGCGCGCGCGCTGCGCTCGGCGCTCGACGCGCACGCGGTCTAGATTGCCGCCCATGGCCAGCCGCGAGCGAAAGCGAGCCGAGCGACACAAGCGCAAGCAGCGCTCGGCCGCTCGGCCCGCCGAAACCGCCACGCCGAACGAGCGCCAGGCGGCGATGGCGGCGCGCGTCGAGGCCAAGAACCAGGCCGTGCGCGAGAGCCTCGTCCCGCTCGATCAGGGTGAGCGTCCGCTGGTGGTCACGATCGGCGCCGTGATCTCGGCGCTGATCGCGATCTCGTCGATCATCGGCTACATCGCCGGCGTCGAGGTGACGAAGTTCGGCAGCGACGGGATCGAGCAGGGCGAGGGCGAGGCGCCGCTCACCTCGATCATCGCCGTCGTCGTGCTCATGGGCGTGATGGCCTACGGCATGTGGAAGGCGCGCTACTGGGCCGTGCTCGGCTTCCAGGCGCTGCTGGTGATCGTGCTCGTCGCAGCCTCGCTCGGCCTGGTGCAGGCGACCGACTGGAAGCTCGCGGTCGGCACCACGGCGCTGATCGCCGGCGCCGGCGCGATGTTCTACTTCATGATCAAGGCGATGGCGCGGATCCAGATGCCGCAGCGGCGCCCGGTCGAGTAGACGCGTGACGGCGTGGGAGCGCTCGGCGGGCCTTTCTATAGAGTCGTCGTATGGCCGATTCTTATGACGTGATCGTGATCGGGGGCGGTCCCGGCGGCTACGTCGCCGCGATTCGCGCCGCCCAGCTGGGCAAGAAGACCGCGGTGGTCGAGCGCGACAAGGCCGGCGGCCGCTGCCTCAACTACGCCTGCATCCCGGCGAAGACGATGCTCTACACCGCCGAGCTCCTCGACCACGCCGAGAACTCGGCCGAGCTCGGGCTCGCGGTCAAGGGCGCGTCGCTGGACTGGAAGGCGCTCGGCGCGCGCCGCGCCAAGGTCTCGGAGACGCTCTCGGGCGGCGTCGAGATGCTGTGGCAGAAGAACAAGGTCGCCAAGATCGAGGGCGAGGGATCGCTCGACTCGGACGGCAACGTCGTCGTCGACGGCGACACCTACGAGGCCGAGGCGGTGATTCTCGCCACCGGCTCGGTCGCGCTGGCCGATCCCCGGCGTCGAGTTCGGCGAGCGCATCGTCGACACCTGGGGCGCCTGGTCGCTGCCCTCGCAGCCGAAGTCGATCGGCGTCGTCGGCGCCGGCGCCTCCGGCGCCGAGATCGCCTCCGCCTACATCCGCTACGGCACCAAGGTGACGCTGATCGAGATGCTGGAGCAGATCCTGCCGCTCGAGGACAAGGACTGCGCCCGCGTCGTCGAGCGCACCTTCAAGAAGCAGGGCGTGGAGATCCTCACCGGAACGCCGATCTCCGACGTCGAGGCCGGCGCGAAGTCGGTCAAGGCGAAGGTCGGCGACCAGTCGATCGAGGTCGACTACCTCGCGATCGCGGGCGGTCGCGCGCCCGACACCGCCGAGCTCAACCTCGAGGCGGCCGGCGTCAAGACAGCCGACGACGGCAAGATCGAGATCGACGAGCTCCAGCGCACCTCGAACCCGAAGGTCTACGCGATCGGCGACCTCGTCCGCGGCCCCGCGCTCGCGCACAAGGCGATGGAGGAGGGCGTGGTCGCGGCCGAGACGATCGCCGGCGCTCCGACTCACGCGGTCGATCCCGACCTCGTCCCCGGAGCGACCTTCTGTCACCCGCAGGTGGCGAGCGTCGGGCTGACCGAGGCCCAGGCGAAGGAGGCCGGGCGCGAGATCAAGGTCGGCAAGTTCAAGCTCGGCGGCGTCGGCTCCTCGGTCATCTACGACGACCGCGACGGCATGGTCAAGATCGTCGCCGACGCCGAGTACGGCGAGATCCTCGGCGCTCACATCGTCGGCAACCGCGCCTGCGACATGATCAGCGAGTTCGTCGACACGATCGCGCTCGAGGGCGGCTACCAGGAGCTGGCCCGGATCGTGCACCCACACCCGACGATGTCGGAGGCCGTGCTCGACGCGGCCCGCGCCGTCGACGGCTGGGCCACGCACGCCTAGGCATCTGGAGCGCTCGTGAGCGCCACGCGCGCGACCTTCTACTACGACCTCGGCTCGCCATACGCCTACCTGGCCGCCGAGCGGATCTCGAGCGTGTTCGACGAGGCCGGCGCCGAGCAGCCGGAGTGGCAGCCGATCCTGCTCGGCGGCCTGTTCGCGCGCTTCGATCGCAGCTCGTGGGCGCTCGGGCCCGGGCGCGAGCAGGGGCATGCGCGAGGTCGAGCGCCGCGCTTCGGCCTACGGGCTGCCGCCGATCCGCTGGCCCGACGCCGTGGCCGGGCGACTACCTGACGGCGATGCGCACGGCGACCTTCGCCAAGGAGATCGGCCGCGCCGTCTCCTTCTCGCTGGCGGCCTTTCGCCAGGGCTTCGCCGCCGGGCGCGACCTGAGCGAGCGCGACAACGTCTTCATCGCGGCGGCGTCCTCGGAGCTTCACCCGCGCTCGCTGGAGATCGCGATCGGCCGCGACGCGATCAAGCAACGGCTTGCGCGCGGCGACCGACGAGGCCGGCGACCGGGGCGTTCGCGGAGTCCCGGCGGTCGTCGTCGGCGACGAGGTCTTCTGGGGCGACGACCGGCTCGAGGATGCCGCTGAGGCCGCGAGCGCGCGGGTGAGCTATGTTGCGGATCGGGTGGCTGACAAGGCGGAGAAGACGGCGGAGGCCCCTGGCGCGGACGGCGCCAGGGGTGCGCAGCGGCCGCTTCCCGAGCCCGAGGTCTGTCTCGAGCTGCTCGAGACGATGGCGTTGATCCGCCGCTTCGAGGAAGAGGCCGGACGCCAGTATCAGCGGGCCAAAGCGGGCGGCTTCCTTCACCTCGCGATCGGCGAGGAGGCGACGATCGTCGGCACGACCTCGGCGATGGAGCCGAGCGACTACCTGATCGGCACCTACCGCACCCACGGTCACGCGATCGCGCGCGGCACCGACCCCAAGCACGTCATGGCCGAGCTCTTCGGCCGCGTCGACGGCACCTCGGGCGGGCGCGGCGGCTCGATGCACGTCTACGACCACGAGCGTCGCTTCCTCGGTGGCTACGGCATCGTCGGCGGCAACCTGCCGCTGGCCGCCGGCGTCGCGCTCGCCTCCGACTACAAGGGAACCGACGACGTCACCGTCTGCATGTTCGGCGACGGCGCCTCGAACACCGGCAACTTCGGCGAGACGATGAACCTCGCCGCCCTGTGGAGCCTGCCGGTCGTCTTCATCCTCGAGAACAACCTCTACGGCATGGGGACCTCGGTCGAGCGCCATTCCGCGGTCACCGACTTCTCGAAGAAGGCCGAGGGCCTCGGCGTTCCCGGCGTCCGCGCCGACGGCATGGACGTGCTGGCGATGCGCGAGACCGTCGCCGAGCATCTGCGAATCGCTCGCGAGGATCGTCGCCCGACGCTGGTCGAGGCCTTCACCTATCGCTACCGGGGCCACTCCGCCGCCGACCCCGAGGTCTACCGGACCAAGGAGGAGGTCGCCGAGTGGCGCAAGAAGGATCCGATCGAGGCGTTTGCCGAGCGCCTCGAGGCCGAGGGCGTGCTCAGCGCCGAGCACCCGCGAAGAGATGCGCGAGCGGATCGAGCAGCGCGTCGTCGACGCCGTCGCCTTTGCCGACGAGTCGCCCGAGCCGCCGCTCGACACGCTCTACGACCACCTCTACGTGATCGGCGAGGCGGTCCGGGGCTGGTACGCGATCGACGAGCGCGCGCCACACGTCTTCGCCGGCGAGCGCGAGGGCGACGAGCTCACCGGTGAGGCGATGCGGCTGGCCGAAGCCGGCGCCGCTTACGGCGGGCGCGCCGCTGAGACCGGGCGCAAGCCGGAGGATGAGACGGACGATCGCGACGAGGGCGAGGCGCTCGAGGAGACCCCCGACGAGTTCATCGAAGAGGACGACGAAGGCGACACGGAAGGTCCCTGGTAATGGCGGCTCAGAGGATGCGCGAGGCGCTGCGCGACGCGATCGCCGAGGAGATGCGCCGCGACGAGTCCGTGTACGTGATGGGCGAGGACGTCGCCGTCTTCCAGGGCGCCTTCAAGGTCACCGAGGGCTTGCTGGACGAGTTCGGCGAACGCCGCGTTCGCGACACGCCGATCTCCGAGAACACGATCGTCGGCACCGGGCGTGGGCTCGGCGATGGCGGGGCTGCGGCCCGTCGTCGAGCTGATGACGGTCAACTTCGCCCTGCTCGCCTTCGATCAGATCATCAACCACGCGGCCGCCATCCCCTACATGTTCAACGGCCAGGCGCGGGTGCCGATGGTGATCCGGATGCCGGGAGGTGGCGGCCACCAGCTCGGGCCGACTCACTCCCACAGCTTCGAGGCGATGTTCCTCCAGATCCCGGGGCTGCTCGTCGCCTGTCCCTCGACCCCGGCCGACGGCAAGGGCATGCTCAAGGCCGCGATTCGCGACGACAACCCGGTCATCTTCATCGAGCATGAGACCCTCTACGGTGCTCGCGGCGAGGTTCCCGAGGGCGACGATCACCTGGTCGAGTTCGGCAAGGCGGCGATCCGCCGCGAGGGCACCGACGTGACCATCGTCGGCATCCTGCGCATGGCCCACACCGCACAGCAGGCGGCGAAGACCCTGGCCAGCGAGCACCAGGTCGAGGCCGAGGTGATCGATCCGCGCACGCTGCGACCGCTCGATCTCGACACGATCCTCGAGTCGGTGAAGAAGACCAATCGTCTCGTCATCGTCGAGGAGGGCTGGCCCCACGGCGGCGTCGGCGCCAACATCGCCGCCCTGGTCGCCGAGCAGGCCTTCGACCATCTCGACGCGCCGGTCCAGCGCGTCACCGGCGCCGACGTGCCGATGCCCTACTCGAAACGCCTCGAGCAGTCGGCGATTCCCCATGCCGAGCACGTCGTCAGCGCGGCGATGGCAACCGTCGAAGGGGCGCTTCGCTGATGGCCACGGACATCGTCATGCCGCGGCTCTCGGACTCGATGGAGGAGGGCACCGTGCTGAGCTGGATGAAGCAGGTCGGCGACGAGGTCGCGCTCGGCGAGGAGCTGGTCGAGATCGAGACCGACAAGGCCAACATGGTGTTCGAGTCGGACGCGGCCGGGACGCTGATCGAGATCTTGGCCGAGGAGGGGGCGACCCTGCCGATCGGGGAGGTGATTGCTCGGGTGGGCGAGAAGGGTGAGGCTCCCAGCGGTCTTCCGGCGACGAGGCGACGACGCGGTGGAAGCGGCGAGGACGAGGGCCGATCGGACAGCCGACGGCGATGCGCGAGGCGCGGACGAAGACGAAGAGGACCGATCGGACCCCGCCGACTCCGCCGACGCCCGAAGCCGCGGATGAGGCGGAGGATCCCTCCCCCGCCTCAGTCAGAGGACTCGCCCCCGCAGCAGGAAGACGGTGGCGAATCCGGTGAGCGGATCAAGGCTTCGCCGCTGGCGCGGCGGATCGCTGAGGAGAAGGGCGTCGAGCTCGAGCTCGCTCTCGGGCTCCGGGCCGGGTGGGCGGATCATCAAGACCGATGTGGAGAGCGCATCCGCGGCGCCGGCGCCGGACGCTGAAGCTCGGCCTGAGCAGGCCGCCGCGCCGGCGCCCACGGCGGGGGCGAAGGAGAAGCCCGAGACGGCGAAGGGTGCGGTCGAGGTCGTCGAGCTGAGCAAGCTGCAGAAGACCGTGTCTCGGCGGATGGCGGAGTCGAAGGCGACGGCGCCGCACTTCTACCTGCAGGCCGAGATCGACATGTCGCGCTGCTTCGAGGCGCGGGCGCGGATCAAGGCGGCGGCGAACGAGGACGAGGTCGTGCCCTCGTTCAACGACATGGTCGTGAAGGCGTGCGCGATCGCCCTGCGCGAGTTTCCGCGCGCCAACGGCGCCTATCGAGACGGCAAGTTCGAGCTCTACGAACGCGTCAACGTCGGCATCGCGGTGGCGGCGCGCGATGCGCTGGTGGTGCCGACGATCTTCGACGCCGACCGCAAGGGGCTGCGTCAGATCGCGACCGAGTCGCGCTCGCTGGCGACCCGGGTGCGCGACGGCACCATCGCCCCGCCCGAGCTCTCCGGCGGAACGTTCACCGTCTCCAACCTCGGCATGTACGGCATCTCCAACTTCCACGCTGTGATCAACGCGCCGCAGGCGGCGATCCTCGCCGTCGGCGCGATCGAGGAGAAGCCCGTCGTTCGCGACGGCGAGATCGGCGTCGGGCGGATCATGGGCGTCACCCTCGCCTGCGATCACCGCATCCTCTACGGCGCCGACGGCGCCGAGTTCCTCGCGCGCGTCAAGGCCCTGCTCAGCGAACCGCTGGGCTTGGCGCTCTAGAGCCGCTGAGGCAGCGCAGTGTCGCTCGACCGACTGCTCGACACTCCGATCGAGTCGCTCCCCTACGTCGACGAGCATGCGACGACGGTCGTCGCCACATCCGATGCCGTCTGGGAAGCGCTGATCGCGGTCAGCACAGGCTCGACCTCGGGGCCGATGTCGTCGCGAGTGGCCAAGGCCCTGGGCTGCGTGCCGCAGGAGCGAAGCGGTGAGGCCGGGGAGATCGGCTCGACCGTGCCCGGCTTCATCGTCACCCGCTCCGTCCGCCCGGCAGTCCTGGCGCTGATGGGCGAGCACCGCTTCTCCTGCTATGCGCTGATCTTCACCGCGACCGACACTCCCACCGGCCTCGTCGAGCTGCGGGCGACGACCCGGGCCAAGTTCCCCGGCCGCGCCGGGCGCATCTATCGCGCCCTGGTGATCGGCACCCGCGGCCACGTCTTCGCCACGCGCTCGATGCTGCGGGCCGTACGCCGGCGGGCGGAGAAGACGCCGGAGCCCTGAACTGGGGCTCAGCAGCCCTTCTCGGTGTCCTCGCCGAAGCCGCCCTGGCAGCGATCGCGACCGGGGCCGCCGCGCAGGAGATCGCGGCGCAGGCCACCGAAGAGCCGGTCGCTGCCGGCGCCGCCGCCAACGTCGTCGGCGCCGTCGCCGCCCCGTACGACGTCGGCGCCCGCCTTGCCCCGCAGCACGTCGTTGCCGGCCTTCCCGCGTAGGACGTCGTTGCCGGCGCCGCCGCAGATCAGGTCGTTACCGCCGAGCCCGACGACGGTGTCATCGCCCTCCAAGGCGGCGACCACATCTCGCTGCTCGGTGCCGGTGAGCGTGTCGTTGCCTGCCGTACCGACCACCGTCGCGTTCGCGCCCTTGCAGTCGGGTGGGTCCGGCGGCGGCGCGATGGTCGTCGTCTGCGCTTGCGAGTTGTTTGCGGGACGCGGATCGGCGGTCGCGCTGAGTACCGATGCGGCGTTGGTGATCGATCCCTTCTTCTTGTTGACGACGGCGTCGATCGAGATCGACCAGGACGCGTCGGGGTCGAGCGAGTCGAGCCTGCACACGACCTTGCGCGGCTTGGGATCGCAGCTGCCGGCCGCGGCCGACGCCGCGACCGCGGTCGTACCGCCAGGCAGGTCGTCGGTCATCGCCAGCTCCGTGGCCGCCGACGGGCCGGCATTGCGGACCTCGATCGCGTAGTTCAGCGTCGCGCCGGTGGCCACGGGATCGACGCTGTCGCGATTGGTCAGCGACAGGTCCGCTTCGAGCACTCCGCCGGCGGGCACGCTGGCGGGGAGCGCCAGCGCCGCCAACACGGCCACTGCGCCTGCCGATCGCCTGCGTGTCGCGGGACTAGGCATCCACTCTCTCGAACACAAAAGTATCGCGGATGATGCCCGCGCCGAGCGGGCAGCCTAGACGGCCGCGGTCTGGGCCGACCAGGCGCGGGCAGGGGCAGGCCGGGCGGGCCCGCGCCGAAGACAGAGTCGAACGTGTCGCAATCCTCGTGGTAGCACGGGTCGTACTGCTCGCCCGCGATGCCGCCGTAGATGGCGACCTCTTCGGGCTGCTTCGGCTGCTCGGCGCCGCTGAACAGGCCACCCGCCGGGATGCCCTGGGTGATGAACGGCCCGTAGTCGGAGCGGCCATCGAACGCGGTTGGCTCCGTCGCCAGTCCCTGCGACGCGAAGTAGTCGAGGAACACCTGCTCGATCTGGTCCGAGCCGGGCGGCGCGCCACCTTCCGGCGGCGGTGTCGCGTCCGTGTTGCCGTCGTAGACGAAGCGGTTGAAGTTCGGCGACCCGAGCATGTCGAAGTTCAGGTTGAGCAGGATTTGGTCGAGCTCAGCCTGGGTCTGCTGGGAGACGTACTGGCTGGACCCGATCAGACCAGCCTCCTCGGCGCCCCAGAAGGCGACTCGAAGCTTCTGCTTCGGCGCGAAGCGCTGCCCCGCGGCGGCCAGCTCGGCCTCAGCGGCGGTCAGGTCCTTCTCGGCCTTGTTGCGGTCGTTCTCCGCCGCGCGCTTGTTGTCCTTGGCGCGCTCGCGCTTGGCCTTCGCCTGCTTCAGCTTGCGCTTCGCCTTGCGCTCGGCCTGCTGCGAATCGGCGTTCTTGAGCTTGCGCTTCGCCTTCCTGACCTTCTTCTTCGCCTGCTTGACCTTGGCCTGCGCCTGATCGAACTTGGCCTTGGCCTCGTCGAGCTTGGCCTTCGCGTCGTCGACCTTCGCCTGCGCGGCCGCCGTCGCCGCCTCGACGCTGGCATGCAGCTCGCTCAGCTCCTCGGCGGTCTCGAGGATCGCCGAAACGCCGGAGCCGTTGTCGTTGATGCCCGGGCCCGCGGGAACCGAATCGAGGTGTCCGCCGACGAGCACCGACTTGCCCTCGCCCCACGGGCTGTCGGCGATCACGTTGTGCTGGACGCGCGTGATCGTCGACGCCTCGACGCTGAGGCGCGCGGTCGGGTTATCACCGGCCTGGAACGCGTCGTAGAAGTCCTCGCCGACCGTCGAAGCTGCGAGACCACGGCCGGGATCGGATAGTACGGGCTGGCACCGCGGTAGAGCGCGTTCGGTGCGCCCGGCCTGGCCCTCGTTGAAGAGGATCACGCCGGCGGCTCCCGCGGCCGCCGCATTGTCGAGCTTCTCCACGAACGTGCAGGTGCCGCGCTGGATCAGGGCGATCGACCCCGCCGTCTCGGCCGGAAAGTCGGTCGATTCACAGCCGCTGGTGGAGGTGTTCGGCGTTCGGGCCCGGCGGAATCACGATGTCGTTGGTCGGCACCACGGGCGCCGCTGACATCGCCCGAGCCGGAGAACTCGAAGGTGATGAAGTCGACGCCGGGGGTGTCGTCGTCCTCGGGGCCGCCGGCGACGTATGAGGTCGGTGTCGGCGTCACCTGCGCGAGGATCGGCGTTCTGCTCTCCTCCCAGGTCGGGAAGTCGAAGGGGCTGAGGTTGACGTTGTAGCCGGCGTCCTCGAGTCGCTTGGCGACGTACGCCACCGACTGCTCGTAGCCGACCGTCCCCGCGGCCCGGTTGCCCTGGTGCGCGGTCGCGATCTGCTGCAGCTTCTGCTCGTGCTCGACCATGCCGCCGAGCATCACGTTGTCGCGAATCTCCTGCGTTTCCGCGGGCGTTGCGGCGAGCGCCGTCGGCGCATGCGCCAACGCCGCGGCTGCGACCGCGGTGACGAACTTTCCCCGGACCCTCATCTTCTCGCTCCCCGTCGTTTGCTTAGTCGGGCCCATGGCCCGCACGATTACACCGTTCCCTATCCGCTGCGGGCACGGCCTAAACCGCCTCGGTTCCCGCCGCTTGGAACGATGGGCGCGGTGCCCGCTAACACGAACCGCGCTGCGCCGATGCGGGCTGGGCCGATGATCCCGTTTCCGCACGAAGGTTGAAATCTGACGAACGGGAATACACTGGATGTAGCGATTCACACGAGCAATAGCTCGAGCTGTCGCAGACATAGGTAGCGAGGGAGGAACCCCGAGCTGCCGTCGTCCGTAGGCGCCGCGGAGGAGATCCTGAAGCGGCGAAACACGGTTCAGGTCCCGAGGAGATCCCGAAGGGCCGGCCAGACGCGAAGGACGGAAGAGATGAAGCCAGCCAATGGCGCTGTCGCGAGCGATTTCTCGCGCGATGAGTTGCGCGATCGCCGCCGCGACGATCACCTGACACGGGCCGACCGCACCGCCCTACTGCACTACATGGCGCTGATGCGCGCCGCCGAGGAGCGCGGGATCACGCTGTATCGCCAGGGCAAGATCCCCGGCAGCTTCTACGACGGCTGCGGCCAGGAGGCGATCTCGGTCGGCTCCTCGTTCGTGCTCGGTCCGCGCGACCGGATGTGCATCCTGCATCGCGACCTCGGAGCTCATTTCGTTCGCGGCGTCACCCCCGACCGCTACCTCGCCAACTACATGGGCCGAAGCGGTGGCCTCACGGGCGGCAAGGACGGCAACCTGCACTTCGGCGACAAGGAGCTCGGCTGCGTCGGCATGGTCTCGATGCTGCCCGACATGGCGCTGGTCGCCACCGGCATGGCCCTCGCCTTCAAGCTGCGGTCAGAGCCGCGGGTGGCGATGACCTACTTCGGAGAGGGCTCGACGGCCAACGGCCAGTGGCACGAGGCGATGAACTTCGCCGGCGTCCACGAGCTGCCGGTGGTCTTCATGCTCGAGAACAACGGCTTTGCCTACTCGACGCCCAACGAGCTCGAGTTCGCGGTCGATCCGGTCAAGCGCGCTGCGACGTACGGCTTTCCCGGCGTGCTCGTCGACGGCAACGACGTCGAAGCGGTGTTCGAGGCGTCGCGCGTCGCCGTCGATCGCGCCCGCAATGGCGGCGGGCCGACGCTGATCGAGTGCCGGACGATGCGCATGCACGGCCACGGCGCTCACGACAACATGAGCTACGTCCCCGACTCGATGCGCGAGGAGTGGTCGCAACGCGACCCGATCGAGCTCTACAGCGACCGCCTGGTCGCCGAGCACGATTTCTCGCCGGACGAGGTCGAGTCGATCCGCGCCGACGCCAAGACCGAGGTCGACGAGGCCGCGCGCAAGGCGCTCGAGTCGCCGATGCCCGACGCGGCGACGGCCACCGAAGGCGTCTTCGCCGAGGACACGACCCCGCTCGGCGACGGCACCGCACCGTGGTCGTACTGGAGCGCCAAGACCGAGCGGAGCGCGGCAGCATGACCGAGCTCACCTATCTCGAAGCGATCTCCGACGGCCTGCGCGAGGAGATGCGCCGTGACAAGACCGTGTTCTGCATGGGCCAGGACATCGGCCACTTCGGCGGCGCGTTCAAGGTCACCGACGGCTTCGTCGAGGAGTTCGGCGCCGACCGCGTGCTCGATGCGCCGCTGGCCGAGAACGCGATCATCGGCACGGCCGTCGGCGCCGCGGTCGAGGGCCTGCGGCCGGTATGTGAGATGCAGTTCGCCGACTTCATCTCCTGCGGCTTCGACCAGCTCGTCAACGTTGCCGCCAAGCTCCACTACCGCCAGGGTCTGGCGGTGCCGATGGTGGTGCGCCTGCCCTCGGGCGGTGGTTTTTCGGGTGGACCATTTCACTCGCAGAACCCCGAGGCCTGGTTCCTGCAGGCGCCCGGCCTCAAGGTCGTCGCCCCGGCGACGGCCGAGGACGCCAAGGGCCTGCTGACGGCGGCGATCCGCGACCCGAACCCGGTTTGCTTTCTCGAGCACAAGGGCCTCTATCGCTACATCAAGGGCGAGGTGCCCGAAGGTGCACACGAGGTCGAGATCGGCAAGGCGCGCATCGCTCGCGAGGGCGAGGAGATGACGGTGATCGCCTACGGCTCGGCCGTACACCTGGCGCTCGACGCGGCAACCGATCTCGACGAGAGCATCGAGGTGATCGACCTGCGCTCGCTCTGCCCGCTCGACACCGATGCGGTGCTGGCAAGCGCGCGCAAGACCGGCAAGGTGCTCGTCGCCCACGAAGCGACGCAATCATGCGGCGTCGGCGCGGAGGTTGCAGCGCTGATCGCCGCCGAGGCCTTCGAGGACCTCGACGCGCCGGTCCGGCGCCTGACCGCGCCCGACGTCCCGATCCCGTTCAGCCCGCCGCTGGAGCAGGCAGTGCTGCCACAGCTCGAGCAGATGAAGGAGGCGTGCCGTGAGCTCCTCAGCTACTGACATCGTCAACGTCGAGATGCCCAAGATGGGCATCAGCGTCTCCGAGGGGACGATCGTCGAGTGGCGCAAGGGTGTCGGTGACGAGATCGAAGCCGACGAGACCCTCGCCGACGTGACGACCGACAAGGTCGACGTGGAGATTCCCTGTCCGGCTTCGGGAGTCGTCTCTCGCCTGCTCGTCGAGCCCGGTGAGAGCGTCGAGGTCGGAACCGTGATCGCGGAGATCGCGCCGGCGGGCTCGGTCGCCGAGGCGGCCCCAGCGCAAGACTCCACCCCCGAAGCCTCAGAGCCTGAGGCGTCTGACTCCGACGCACCGCTCGACGATGGACCCGATCGCTCGACGTTCGTTTCACCCGTGGTTGCCCGAATGGCCGACAAGCACGGCATCGACGTCAGCGAGGTCGAGGGGACCGGAATCGGTGGGCGGGTGCGAAAGAAGGACGTGCTCGCGTTCCTCGACTCCGCCCCGGCCAACGGCAACGGCGAAGTCGGGCGCCGGTGCTGCACTCCGATTCCCCCTATCGCCCGGATGAGCCTGAGCCGGTCGAGAAGACCGAGCCGGTCGAGAAGACCGAGCCGGTCGAGAAGACCGAGCCGGTGGCGGGCGAGCAGCGCGAGGTGATGTCGCCGATGCGATCGGCGATCGCCAAGCACATGGTCGAAAGCCGCCGGACCGCGGCGCACTGCACGACGATCGTCGAAGTCGACATGTCGCGGGTGAGCGCCCGCCGTGCCGAGCTGAAGCCGGTGATGGCTCGGCGCGGAGTCCCGCTCACCTACCTCTCGTTCGTCGCCAAGGCGACCGTGAGCGCGCTGGCGGAGCATCCGGTGTTGAACTCGTCCGTCGACGGCGACGAGATCGTCCACCACGACGATGTCAACCTCGGCATCGCCGTGGCACTCGACGCCGGCCTGATCGTGCCCGTGATCGCGAAGGCACAGCGCCTCAGCGTCGAGGGACTGGCGGCTGAGATCGCCGACGTCGCAGCAAGGGCACGCGCGAAGCAGCTGACGCCCGACGACGTCCAGGGCGGCACGTTCACGATCACCAACCCGGGCCAGTTCGGTGCCGTGCTCGCGACTCCGATCATCAACCAGCCGCAGGTTGCGATTCTCGACCTCGAGGCGATCGTCAAGCGACCGGTGGTGATCACGGCCGAGGACGGAACCGACTCGATCGCGATCCGGCCGATGACCTACCTGTGCATGTCGTGGGACCATCGCGCCCTCGATGGAGCCGTAGCCGCCCGTTTCCTGGGCTCGGTCAAGCGCGATCTCGAGGCAGGTGGCGAGCTATGAGCGCCAACCGGTTTCGAGCACGAGGAGCTGGTCGTACGCAGTGGCAGGCGAAGCGGAGCGACGATGGCGATCGCGGTGCACTCGACCGCGCTCGGTCCCGCGCTGGGCGGGCTGCGCCTGTGGCACTACGGCCGCGACGAGGACGGCATCGCCGATGTCCTGCGCCTCGCCTCGGGAATGACGATGAAGGCGGCCGCGGCCGGCCTCGACCTCGGCGGCGGCAAGGGCGTGATCTGCTCCCCCACTCCGGCCGCGATGCTGAGCCTGGATCTGCGCCGCGAGATCCTGCTCGACTTCGGCGACCTCGTCGAGTCGCTGGACGGGCGCTACATCACCGCGGAGGACGTCGGCACCGACGCACACGACATGGGCGTGATCGCGGAGCGGACCGCTCACGTCACCGGCCTGCCGCAGGCCGGCGGGGGCACCGGCGACCCGAGCCCGTTCACGGCGATCGGAGTCGAGGCGGCAATGCGCGCCTGCATCGAATCCCGCTTCGGAACCCGCGAGCTGCTGGGGATGGGAGTCGTGGTGATCGGTCTCGGACACGTCGGGTCGCGTCTGGCGAAGCGCATGCGCGCCGCGGGCGCTCGCCTCGTCGTCTCCGACACCGATCCCCGCAAGCGTGAGCTGGCCGAGCGTCTCGGGGCGCGCTGGGTCGAGCCGGCGGCCGCGACAAGGGTCGAGTGCGATCTGCTGGCGCCGTGCGCGCTCGGCGGCGCGATCGGAGAGGCAAGCGCAGAGCGCCTGCGGACGCAGATCGTCTGCGGTGCGGCCAACAACCAGCTCACCGACGATCATCTCGCCGAGCGTCTGGCCGAGCGCGACGTGCTCTATGCGCCCGATTTCATCGCCAACGCAGGCGGCCTGATCAACGTCTACCGCGAGGTTCGCGGCTACGACGAGGACCAGGCGCTGGAGATGGCGATGGACATCGAGCAGACGATGCGCCAGGTGCTGATCACCTCCGAGACGCGCTCGGTGACGCCGCTCGAGGCCGCAATCGAGCTCGCCCACGAGCGTCTCGATTGCGCCGTGCGAAACTAGGTCCATGGACGAGATCAGCGTCGTGCGGACCGGCCAGGTCGGCTACGAAAGCGCCTCGCTCGCTCAACAGGCCCTCGCAAGCGCTCGACGAGAGGGGACGGTCGGCGACCTGCTGCTGTTGCTCGAGCATCCGCCCGTCTACACGAAGGGCCGGCGCACGAGCGCCGACGAGCTGCCGATGGGTGAGCAGTGGTACCGCATGCAGGGTTTCGAGATCGCGGAGACCGACCGTGGCGGCCGCCTCACCTACCACGGCCCGGGACAGATCGTCGCCTATCCGATCGTCGATCTCGCCGGCCTCGGCTTCGGCGTCCGCGAGTTCGTCAAGCGGATGGAGACGGCGATGATCGCCGCGCTCGGCGATTTCGGCGTCGACGCGGGCCTGATCGAGGGACTGACCGGTGTCTGGGTCGGCGAGACGCCTCCTCCCCAGGGCGACGCGCGCAAGATCGGCTCGATCGGCCTTCGCGTGCGCGGTTCGATCACCACTCATGGCCTGGCGATCAACGTCAACAACGACCTGCAGCCGTTCGAGTGGGTGATGCCGTGCGGGATCGAGGCCTGCCGGATGACATCGGTCGCCCGCGAGCGCGGCGCCGAGCAGGATCTCGACGCGTTTGCGAGCGCCGTGGCGACGCGCCTTGCCCAGAGCTGCGAGCGGGAGCCGATCGAGCTCGGCGCCACCGAGCTCGCCGAGCTCGTCCCCGAAGCCTCACCCCTGGTGGCCGGCGCTCTCGCTCCGAGCTGAGCGCCCGACCCGGTCGGAGCGCAGATGCCGCTGAGTAACGACGACGCTCACCGCATCGCCCGCGACGAAGGGCGTCTCGCGACCGATCTACTTCGTCGTTCGCGGCGGCGTGGTTCCGTTCATGCGGTTGTGGTGGGGCCTGAGGATCAGCGGCGCCGAGCACATCCCCGACCAGGGAGCGGCGATCATCACGCCCAACCACAAGAGCTTCTACGACAGCTTCTTTCTCGCGGCGGCAACCAAGCGCCACGTTCGCTTCATGGGCAAGTCGGAGCTGTTCGAAGGACGCATGGGCAAGACCTTCGTCCGCCTCGGGGCGTTTCCCGTTCGCCGCGGTGCCTCCGACGCCGAGGCGCTCGAAACGGCGCGCGAGATCCTCGAGCAGGGCGGGCTGCTCTCGCTGTTTCCCGAGGGCACGCGCGTGCGCGATCCCGAGGGACTGGGCGAACCCAAGCGCGGCGCTGTGCGCCTCGCGCTGGAGACCGGCGCGCCGCTGATCCCGGCGGCGATCACCGGCACCGAGAAGCTCTTCTTTCACGGCGTTCCGCGCCCGACCACGGTCCGCGTCTCGTTCGGCGCGCCGATTCCGGTGGACGAGATCCCCGCGACGCCCGACGCCGCCGCACAGCTGCTCGACGACGAGCTCTGGCCGCGCGTCGAGGGCGAGTTCGGACGGCTGCGTGCGCATCCCGGCCTGATCGCCGCGGGACTTGCCGCGCTTGGCATCGGCGCCGCTGTGGCGACACGAAACCGGCGCGGGTCGAAACGAAAGCGGTGGCGCAAATGAGCCTCGGCCGCCCCGGTAACGTTGAGGACGTGAAGCCGGTCCAAACGCCCGCCGCGGATCGTGTCCACGTCACCCGCTCGCGCGCCAACCCAGGCGGCGCGACGTTCGAGGGACGCCCGTTTCGCGAGCGCAAGCCGAAGTGGCTCAAGGTGCCGGCGCCCGGGCAGCCCCACCTATCGCAAGCTGAAGAAGTCGATCGCCGACGACAACCTGCACACGGTCTGCGAGGAGGCCAACTGCCCCAACATCGGCGAGTGCTGGGAGCGCGGCACGGCCACGTTCATGATCCTCGGCGACGTCTGCACCCGTCGCTGCGGCTTCTGCAACGTGCAGACGGGAGTTCCGACCTGGAACGACCCGCTGGAGCCGCTGCGGGTGGCGACGCAGGTGAAGAAGATGGGCCTCAAGCACGCCGTGATCACCTCGGTCGATCGCGACGACCTGCCCGACTACGGCGCCGGCGCCTTCGTCGGCGTCGTGCGCTCGATCAGGATGATGGCGCCAGAGTGCAAGATCGAGCTGCTCACCCCTGACTTCCGCGGCCAGGAGATGCCCCTGGCGAAGGTCGTCCACGAGCGCCCCGACGTCTTCAACCACAACGTCGAGACGGTGCCGAGGTTGTACCCGAAGGCCCGGCGTGGCTCGAACTTCCTGCGCTCCGCGCGGGTGCTGCGAGATGGCCAAGGAGATGGGCGGAGAGCGTGTCGTGACCAAGTCCGGGCTCATGGTCGGGCTTGGCGAGGACTTCGACGAGATGGTCGAGACGTTCAAGATCCTGCGCGCGCACAAGGTCCAGATCCTCACCGTCGGCCAGTACCTGCGCCCGACCGAGAAGCACCTACCGGTGGTGCGCTACTGGCATCCCGACGAGTTCGATCGCCTCCGCGACGCGGCGCTATGAGATCGGCTTCGAGTCGGTCGCGGCGGGGCCGCTCGTGCGCAGCTCCTACCACGCCGACGAGTCGGCGCGCGAAGTGGCCGAGCGACGCGCGGCCTGAGTCCAGCGCTAGCCGGCTCGGCAAGGCTCGCGGTCGTCCAGAACCGGCTTCGTTGCCGGCGGCATCGGGGCCGCGAATCGCTGCTTGAACGTGAACGCGTACGGAGTCGGTCCGTGCGCGGCGAGATGCTCGAGCCGCTCGCGCGCGTCGGCGATCGTCGGCAGCGTCCCGGCCCGCACCCACCACAACGCGACGAACACCTGCGCCATCCGGGTGAACCACTCGCGGCGGCGGCGCATCACCTCGAGATGACGGCTCGAGTAGACGAAGTCCCAAAGCGCGTCGACCGATTCCCAGACCGACATGTTGATGATCAGCCGCTCGTCGTCGAAGGCTTGGATCGAGGTCGCGTCACCGGACGAGTCCTGAAGGCGCCAGACGAATCCTGGGGCGGAGTCGGCGAGGGCGTTGACCGGCTCGAGGTTGGCGACGAAGTCGGCCAGCGCCGGCGAGTCCAGCGGTGCGCGCGGGAGCCCGATGTTGACTTGAGCGAGGTGCAAATCGCGGCGCTCGGTCACCGGTTCAGCTTACGCGCGGGCGGTGACGAGGGTCATCGCGGCCCAGCCGGCTCAGCGAGCGCGACACCGGGAGGCCGGAGCCGGTGTACTAGGCGGCGATGAGCAGCAAGGATGTCCGCAGCGCGATCCTCGGCATCGGCATCATCTTCTGCATCGGGTTGCTGGCGATGACGGCGGTCGTCGTCGCCGACCTCGAGATTCGGGAGTGGAACTTGTCGTTCCTGCTGCTCGGCGCCTTCATCGTCTTCGGCGTGGCGATCATCGGGATGATCCTCGTGGCGCTGATCAGCGCCTTGCGAAACCCACCCGACGAGTAGTCACCGGGCTTTCATTTCCCCGTCATCTGCGATCGCCAGGGTCGTCCCTCAGTCGAGCGCCGGGTCCACCGGCAAAGCGAAAGGGAACGAGATGACGCGCGAGATCAAGATCGCATCGGTGCTGAGCGCGGTGATGGCAACGGTGGCCATTGCTGCCTGCGGCGGCTCCGACTCCAGTAGCGACGAGGTCGCCGACACGACGGTCGCGCAGGCCACCGCAAGCGGAGACCGGCCGGGGGCTGACCTGCCTCAGGGCAGCGAGCATGTCGAGCTCGATCCGGCGGAGTTCACGACCGAGATCGACAACCCGTACTGGCCGATGGCCGTGGGCAACAGGTGGGTGTTCAGCGAGACCGACACGACGGGGACCCGCGAGAAGGATCGTGGTCGAGGTCGTGGACGAGACGAAGATGATCGCCAACGGGGTGGAAGCTCGCGTGGTTCGCGACACGGCGACCGAGGACGGAGTTCCGGTGGAGATCACCGACGACTGGTTCGCCCAAGACTCGGCCGGCAACATCTGGTATCTCGGCGAGCACGTGACCAACTTCGAGGACGGCAAGCCCGTGGACCACGAAGGGTCCTTCGAAGCGGGCGTCGACGGCGCCGAGGCGGGAGTGGTCATGCCCGCCGACCCGCAGGCGGGGATGGAGTACCGCCAGGAGTACTACGCCGGCGAGGCCGAGGACCACGGCGCGGTCGTCACCGTCGGCGAGGAGCAGGTCCAGGTGCCGTTCGGCTTCTTCGATACCGACGTGCTGATGACCCGCGACCTCAACCCGGGCGAGCCGAAGACGCAGGAGCTCAAGTTCTATGCGCCCGACGTCGGGCCGCTGCTCAGCATCCACACCGATGGCGATGGGGGTCGCGCCGCGCTGGTCAGCTTCGAGCGCGGGAAGTAGCGCTGTGGTGGCTAGAGTCCCGCGCGCTTGTCCGAGCTGCTGTTCAACCCGCGCACCTACGACGGCGCAGATCTCGATCCCGAGGCGCGGCGGATCATGCTGGCGACGATCGAGTTCTTCGAGTCGCGCGGCAAGGAGGTGCTCAAGCAGCACGACCGCGACCAGGTCTGGTACTCCGACTTTCTCGAGTTCGTCAAGCGCGAGCGCGTCTTCGCGACGCTGCTGACCCCCGCCCGCGACGCGGCCGGGGATGCGAACAAGCGCTGGGACACGAGGCGTATCTGCGCCTTCAACGAGATCACCGCCTTCTACGGGCTCGTCTACTGGTACACGTGGCAGGTCTCGATCCTCGGCCTGGGACCGATCTGGCAGAGCGACAACGAGGCTGCGCGCGAACGGGCCGCGCGGCTTCTCGAAGACGGGGCGATCTTCGCCTTCGGCCTCTCCGAGAAGGAGCACGGCGCCGACATCTACTCGACCGACATGGTGTTGACACCCGATGACGACGGCGGCTTCAGCGCCAGCGGCGGCAAGTACTACATCGGCAACGGCAACCTCGCCGGCATGGTCTCCGTCTTCGGTCGACGCGCCGACGTCGATGGCGCCGACGGCTATGTGTTCTTCGCCGCCGACAGCGGGCACCCCAGCTACCGCCTGGTCAAGAACGTCGTCAACTCGCAGTCGTACGTGAGCGAGTTCGAGCTCGATCGCTACCCGGTCCGATCAGACGACGTTCTGCATGCCGGCCCGGCCGCCTTCGACGCCGCCCTGAACACGGTCAACATCGGCAAGTTCAACCTCGGCTTCGCCTCGATCGGGATCTGTGAGCACGCGCTCTATGAGGCGATCACTCACGCTGACGCTCGCGTGCTCTACGGAATGCAGGTGACGGACTTTCCGCATGTGCGCCAGGCGTTCACCGATGCCTACGCGAGGCTGGTGGCGATGAAGCTGTTCGGCGAGCGGGCGATCGACTACATGCGCTCGGCGTCGCCGGAGGACCGGCGCTACCTGTTGTTCAACCCGATCACGAAGATGAAGGTGACGACCGAGGGCGAGAAGGTGATCGACCTGATCTGGGACGTGATCGCCGCCAAGGGCTTCGAGAAGGACATGTACTTCGAGATGGCCGCGCGCGACATCAGGGCGCTGCCCAAGCTCGAGGGAACGGTGCATGTGAACATGGCGCTCGTCCTCAAGTTCATGGCCGCCTACCTGTTCGACCCGGGTGAGTTCGACGAGGTGGCGGTGCGCAGCGACCCCGCCGACGACGAGTTCCTCTTTCGCCAGGGCGCCGGCGCGCGGGCTCGGCAAGATCCGATTTCAGGACTGGCACGCCGCTTATCGAGGCTTTTGCGGCGGTCCCGAACGTCGGCAGGTTTCTGGAGCAAGCCGAGGGACTGAAGGCGCTGTTGACGAGCGCGCCGCCGTCGGAAACGCAGATCAAGGACCCGGACTTCATGCTCGCGCTCGGCGAGCTGTTCACGCTGGTGGTCTACGGCCAGCTGATCTGCGAGCAGGCGACGATCGACGGCATCGAGGAGGCGGTCGTCGATCAGGTCTTCGACTTCATCGTCCGCGACTTCTCCGCCTACGCGGTGGCGCTTCACGGACGCGCGGCGTCTACAGACGAGCAGCAGGCCTGGGCTGTCGAGCAGATCCGCAAGCCGGTGGTCGATGCGCGAGCGTTTCGGTCAGGTCTGGGAGCGCGTGCGCGGCCTCGCGGGCGCGTATGAGATGCGGCCGTAGCGGCGGTCAGCCGACCGAGAGAACTTCGAGCTTCTTCTCGCCGCGCGGCGTGGCGTAGGCGACCTTGTCGCCCGCGCTGGCGCCGAGCAATGCCTTGGCCACCGGGCTGTCGACCGAGAGCTTGCCCTCGGGGACGCTCGACTCGAGCGGGTGGACGAGCGTCACCTCAGCCTCGTCACCGGTCGACGCGTCGCGGTAGACGACCCGGGAGCCGACATCGGCGGCACCGCCCGCGGCGGGGGTGTCGATGACCTCGGCGTTGGCGATGTGGTGCTCGAGGACGCGGATGCGCGACTCGTTCAGCCCCTGCTCGTTGCGCGCAGCGTGGTACTCGGCGTTCTCCTTGAGGTCGCCGAACTCGCGCGCGACCTTGATCGCGGCGACGATCTCCGCGCGCTTGACCTCCGTTCGCTCCTTGAGCTCGGCCTCGGCCTCGGCGAGTCCCTCGGCGCTGATCTGATGCTTGGCGTCGTTCACGGCCGGTGAAGGTAGCGGAGGAGGCGAAGAAGCTCGGATGGCGCGCGGAGCCGAGCGGCTGCCGCGGCAGAGCGATTGGAGCCAGCCGGGCTCGAACCGGCGACCTCCGGCTTGCAAAGCCGGCGCTCTTCCAACTGAGCTATGGCCCCAGAAGCGCCATTCTACGAGTGCTCGAGGATTCAGTCGTCGAGCAGGTCCTCGTAGACGGCGGTGTCCTTCGCCCCCTTGCATTTCCGGGTGGACTTGACCTTGGCGGTGACCGTGTCGGAGGGGGGTGGCGCATTGCCCTCGATCTCCCACTTGCCGTCCTCGTCGGTGGTGGTTTCGCCGATCGTGAACGGTGGGTCCGAGTTGTGAATGAGCGTCACCGTCCGGTTCTTGTGGCAGCCCTTCTTGCCTTCGACCTTTCCCTTGTACTTCGCCGTGCCCGGCGCACTGCCCGGCTTGGCGTCGGTGATCGTGACGGTCGTCCGCGCTTTCCCGGCGACAGCGATCTGCGTGCCTGCGGCCAGCATCGCGAGAGCGGCAACTGCGACCAGGACCAGCCTTCTGATGCTCATCATGAGCCCCCTTCGATTCGCTGGTTCGACCCTAACGCGGAGCCGGAAACCCGTCAAGGTGTGCGAGTATCGCGCTTCAGTTCGGGGCCGACCAAGGAGGAGCAGCCCAATGCCTGAAACCGAGACGAACGCAGCCGTCGGTGAGCGCGAGCATCCGGACAAGTCGCCGGAGACGACCGAGAAGGCCAAGTCCGAGGACAACGGCAAGCCAAGTGGCGGCGCCGAGATCTCGAACCTCGACATCGTCCGCCACTACTTCGACATCGCCGCCGACCACCTCGGCCTCGCCGACGACGTTCGCGTCGTCTTCTGGACGCCCTACCGCGAGGTCACCGTGCAGATCCCGGTCAAGCTCTCCGACGGCAAGACCCACGTCTTCTCCGGCTACCGGATCCAGCACAACGGCGCCCGCGGCCCGTACAAGGGCGGCATCCGCTTTCACCCCGAGGTCGACATCGACGAGGTCCGCGCGCTCGCCTCGCTGATGACCTGGAAGACGGCCGTCGCCGGCGTCCCCTTCGGCGGCGCCAAGGGTGGCGTCAACTGCCCCGCGGGCGAGCTCGAGCCGAGCGAGCTGCAGAAGATCGCGCGATCGTTCATGGACAAGATCGAGAAGGTGCTCGGGCCGACCCGCGACATCCCGGCGCCCGACGTCGGCACCAACGCCCAGGTGATGGCCTGGTTCATGGACGAGTACGGAAAGCTTCACGGACACACGCCGGCGATCGTCACCGGCAAGCCGATCGCGCTCGAGGGCTCGCTCGGCCGCGAGGCGGCGACGGGGCGCGGCTGCGTCTACATGTTCCGCGAGGCGGCGCCGCAGCTCGGTCTCAGCCCAGCCGACACCACGTTCGTCGTCCAGGGCTTCGGCAACGTCGGCTCATGGGCGGCGCGGATCATGCAGCAGCTCGGCGCCAAGATGGTCGCCGTCTCCGACGCCAACGGCGCGATCCAGCGCGCCGACGGAATCGACGCCAACGAGCTGCACGACCACATCGCCGGCCGGCAGGTCGATCACCGAGTTCCCCGAGGTCGAGGAGATCGACCCCGACGACCTCGTCGCCGTCGCCTGCGACGTCTTCATCCCTGCGGCGCTCGGCGGCATGATCCACGAGCAGAACGCCGACCGGATGCAGTGCAAGGTGATCATCGAGGGCGCCAACAGCCCGACCACCCCGGCGGCCGACCAGATCCTGCGCGACAAGGGCGTCTACATCATCCCCGACGTGATGGCCAACGCCGGCGGCGTCGTCGTCTCCTACTTCGAGTGGGTTCAGAACCTGCAGCACTTCCGCTGGGAGGAGCGCGAGGTCAACGACCGGCTCGGCACGATCATGCGCCGCGCCTACCGCGAGGTCTCGGGCCGAGCCAAGGAGGAGAAGCTCGACCTCCGCGAGGCCGCCTACCTGGTCGGCATCGAGCGGGTCGTACGAAGCCGCTCAAACCCGCGGCTACGTCTAACCGCTGAGGCCGGCCTACCGCCGTCTCAGAAGTCGAAGTCCTTCGGCTCGCCCTGCTCGAACCAGAGCTCGTCGTCCTCGGGCTGGTCGCGAAGGAACTCGGGCGTCTCCTCGAGCACGTCCTCGTCCTCGTCGGCTGCTTCGCCGCTCGGGGGCGGCGGCTCCTCGAGCTCGCCCTCGACGACCTCCGCCTCGCCGGTGTCCTCGATCGCCCCCTCGAACGGATGCTCGACCGTGTCGAGCGACTCGATCGGCGGCTCGAAGCATGCTCGCCGGTCTCGGCAGGCAGCGGCTCGCTCGGCGGTCAGGGTGCTCGCCGGTCTCGGAGGCGCGGCCGCCTCGGCGGGGTCAGGCTGCTCGCCGGTCTCGAGGAGCGCACCGTCGGCTCGGCTGCGCCGGTCGGAGCGCTCGCCGGTCTCGGCGGCTGGTCCTGCGCCGAGCTCGGGCTGCCTCGCCGAGCTCGGGCTGCTCGACAACAGGCTTCCTCCGCCGGCGCCGACGGCGGCTCGACCGGCTCGTCGACAACCGGCTCGAGGCGGCTGCGCCCGATCCTTCGCCGTCTCGGCGACGAGCCTGCTCGCTGCCGGTCTCGGGAAAGTCGGGGTCGCCGGGCGGGTCGGCGGCCCGAAGGCCTCGTCCTCGAGGCGCGCGAGCTCGTCGTCCTCGGCGCCCAGGCGCCGCTTCAGATCGAGATGCTGCCGGATCGCGTCGTCGAGAATTCCCATGGCTATGCGCTGCAGAAGACTACTCGGGTCGTGCGGACGGTGCGGCGCGACTGCGCGGTCACGCCGGAAAGCCTACTTTCGCCGTAGCGGACGGCTCGACCCTTGTCGGTGGTCTCGCCCTTGCGATCGCCGCCGGACTGGCGCCGCGCGTCGGTCGGCGACGACGACGCGGTTCTTGCCGGCGGCCTTGGCCTCGTAGAGCGCAGCGTCGGCCGTGGCGATCAGCTCGTCGGCGTCGAGCGAGCGCCCCGGGCCCGTCGCGACTCCGAGGCTGGCGGTGACCCCGATCGCGCCGGTCGCCGTCGACCAGCGCGATCGCCTCGGTCTCGATCCGGTCGCGAATCCGCTCGGCGACCTCCAGCGCGCCCGGCATTGCCGGTCTCGGGCAGCGCGACGACGAACTCCTCGCCGCCGTAGCGGGCCGGCAACGTCGATCCCGCGCGACTCGTCGGCGAGGATCGCGCCCACCGCCCGCAGGACGGCGTCGCCCTGCAGGTGGCCGTAGGTGTCGTTGACGTGCTTGAAGTCGTCGATGTCGAGGATCACGCAGCGACAGCGGTGCCCGAAGCGCGCCGCGCGCGCCGTCTCCTTGTCCATCAGCTTCGCGAAAGGCCCGCTTGTTGGCCAAGCCCGGTGAGGTCGTCGGTCACCGCCTGCTGCGAAACGAGCTCGTGCAGGGCGACGTTCTCGACCGAGGATGCAGCCTGGCCGAGCAGATAGAGGAACACCTCGCGCTCGTTGCTGTCGAACGGCCGACCCGGCCGGGCGACGGTGAGCGCGCCGACGCGCTCGTGTGAGCTCGCAACCGTGCCCAGTGAGCTCGAGAGCGCGTACGCGCCCTCATGTTCCTGCTCGATCAAGCCGGCCTCGCGCAGCGCCCGCGCCTCGGCCGAGAGCGCGGCCTCGCTGACCGCCGGGCCGGCCACGCCCCACTCCGCCTGCGCGCCGACATGGCCGCTGAGCGCGATCAGGCCGTACTCGGCCTCGCAGGTGCCGACCGTGGTCTCGACCAGGATCGTGAGCAGCGCCTGGCGATTGAGGCCGGCGGAGAATGCCTCGCCGATGCGGCGGACCGAGCGTCTCGATCTCGGTCCGCTGGCGGCGCAGCTGGTCCATCTGCTCGCCGAGGCGATCGCTCATCTTGTTGAACTCGGTCGCCAGGCCGGCGATCTCGTCGTTGCCGCGAACCGGGACCCGGCGCGAGAAGTCGCCCTCACCGAGGCGCTGGGCCGCCTCGAGCATCTCCCTGACCTGCCCGCGCAGCGAGCGCACGATGAAGGCGATCGCCGCCAGCGCGACGAGGAAGAACACGAGCAAGGCGATCGCGAGCGTCGGGCGTGAGGCGAGAAAGCCCTGATCAGCCTGCGCGGCAAGAACGGCGACCCGCGTTCCGCTCGTCGCCGAGCGGCTCGGTCGCGGCGACGCGCAGCTCTTCGCCTTCGGCGTCGAGGTCGGTGGCCTCGCCGCTCTCGGGAAGCGCTTCGGCCTCGATCGAGCACCGAGCCTGCGACCGAGCCGGACGGGCCGACCAGCGCGGCGATTTCGCCGGTCGTCGACTCGATCCGGTCGAGCATGCTCGGCGGCGGTGATCGTCGAGACCGAAACGGAGCCGACCGGCGCTCCCGAGGGTGCCCGCAGATCGACCGTTGCCGCGGCGACCGGTGTGCCGCGCGCGCCGGCGTCGCACCGTGTCGCCGGCGGAGTCGGTGATCTCGACCAAGGCGAGGTCCTCACGCTCTCGCACGGCGCGTGCAAGCGCGACCAGCGTCGAGGCGTCGCCCTGATCGAGCGCGGCGATCGAGCTGGGATCGGCGGCGATCTCGGTGGCCGCCTTCCTCGCCGCGGCCTCGGCCGCAGCCCGCTCGGCCTCGAACAGGTTCGTCGCTGTGCGCAGGCCGGCGCTGATCCTGGCGTCGGTCTTGCCGGTGGCCGAATCCGACGCGATCTGGGTCACGAGCACCGCGAGCGCGATCATCGGGATCGCGACGATCAGAACGAAGAACAGCGTCAGTAGGCGGCGATAGCTCAAGCGCGTCAGATTAGTTCGGCTTGCCGAACTTCCCCTCAACGGTCCCGGTTCTGGGAGGTGCGACGGTCTCGCAGGCGGCTATCCTGACCGTGAGCGATCTGCAAACGGGCACCGCGTACGGGGCTATAGCTCAGTTGGGAGAGCGCCTGGTTCGCAATCCGGGCGCCGCAAGAGCGGGAAATTACAAGAACTGGCGCAGCCACTGGCTTCGCCACACCTTCGATGGGATGGAACGTTCGGGGCCCTCGAGTGAGGTTTGAAGCTGCCCGTTGACCGCCGCGTGGAAAGATGCGCCACGCGGCTCATGTTCCGGTCCCCGATGCGCCGTGTGAACAGCGACATCCAGGAGGAGCTATGGCGACGGTCAACCAACACGCGGCACAGACGATCGACATCGCGATCGAGACCGCCCGTGCGCCAGTCGTGACATCCACGGCCGGGCTGGTGGGGGGCCGTGGGCCAGCTGGGCCACGAGCTTCGAGGAGGCCGTCTACACGGGGATCACCCCGGGTTGGACCGCGATCCCGCCACCGTTGCCGAGGCGAGTCCGCACCCGGAGCTCTTCGCGGGCAAGACGATCAAGCAGATCGCCGTCCCTCGCCGGTTGATCGGCCCGCTGAAGGCGATCCGGTGTGGTCGGGCACTCCTTCGCGAGCTGCTGGCGCAGATGCTCGCCGGACGCGGGCTCGCATCGGGTCGTCGGCGCCAGTCTCGCCCGCTTCCGCGCCGTGCTGCCGATTCCGATATCCGCCCTCAGAGCCTCGTGGCCCGTCCTCGGCAATCCGGCGAACCGCAAGCGCGCGGTTCTGCTGACGTACGACCAGTTTCGCTACGCGTTCGCCAACGCGGTCAGCGAGGAAGAGGCCAACCGTCTGTATGAGACCTACTCGGTGCCTGGATCGGGCGCGATGATCTTTCAGGCGGCGATGGCCAACCTCAATCCGGGCACTGAGGCGAAGGTCGACACCAGAAACCCCGAGCGCGGTCCGCTGCTGATCATCTCCACCGACCGAGATCACACCGTGCCGTGGTCGATCGCGAACGCCTCATTCAAGAAACAGCGGCGAAACGACGGCAGTCACCGAGATCGCCAAGCTCTCCGACCGCGGACACTCCTGCACCTTTGACAGCGGCTGGCGGGATGCGGCCGACACGGCGGTCGCGTCGTAAGCGATCTATGCTAGCGCGTCGCCATAGCGACTCCACCCGCCTACTTCCGCTGCCGGCCTTGTCCTAGCGATAAGGCCGCAGGCGAGCAGGGCCACACCCACGGCGACCAGCCACAACGACCAGACGATGTATGCAATCGGGGTCACGGTCTCGGCAAGCTTCCAACCGCGGGGCTCGAAGCGCCCGACGAACTCAAGCGAGCACAACATCAGCGCCGCGCCGACCACGACGCCGACGACGCCGAGCCACGACGAGACGCGGTTGTCTGCGTCAACGTGAGCGCCGACGAGCAGGCTCCAGGCGCCCGTCAGGCCGTAGCCGAGATGCTCACCGACCGCGACTCCGAGGTAGCGGTTGAAGGACTGGAAAACCAGTCGACGCGATCGCTTGGGCAGAGCCGGGTGCGGATTCGTCGGCGTCCGCGCGAGATAGGGAACCAAAAACGGCCAGCGGATCAGACCCACGAACTGGCGACTGCGGCGAGCACGCCGTCGTCGTCGTGATCGCGAGCAGGGTTGGGTCGGCGTCGTCGATCGCCTGCGAGAGAAGCACTACGAGGGGCGCAAACAGGACCGCTGTGAGAGCGAAGGCCCACCAGGTGAGCACCAGGCTTGCCGGCGCGAAAGCGCGTCCCGAACCCGTAGGTGGGCTTGCGCAGGTAGTCGGGATAGTTCGAAGCGCGCCGCCTAGTGCGGACGGAGGCGTTGCACGTCAGGGGCTGACGATCAAGACGAGTCCCGCACCGATCCCAGTGCTCATGGGGCGTCCTAACACGTCCCTGTCGCTCGGGACGGTGGCCCAGAGGGAGCGAGGACGCACTCCGCTGCGCAACCAGGACGTCGCCCCGGCTGCGCCGAATCCCGGAACTGCTCATCCACGTCCACCCCGATCGCCGTCGAGGGATATCAGCCCAGCGCGAAGAGCCCGGCACGCGGCCGCCCAGGCGAGGCGAGCCGCCGCGTCCATGTGCCGCCAAGGACGCCCCCTGTGCGGCTCCAAGCACCGAGCCGGTCACCGCGGCCATCGCGGCGAGTTCGCCGACGCCGGAGCCGTAACGTCCAGCGCAGCACCGAGGACGGAGTCCGCCGCCGAATCCGGCGGCACTGCCGAGATCCACGCCAGGTGCAGCGCCAAACACACCCATGCCGGCATAGCTACTCGCCGCAGCCAGACCTGCCCCTTTGATCTCGCCGTCGATCCGAGCGACATCGGCGGCGTCGACTGGACCGCTCTCCCCCCGCCGATGTATCCCGCGATTGGAATGACGAGTGCCACCGCCGCCCAGGCCAGGCCGGAAAGAGCGTGGTCGGTGCCAAGCTTGTCGGTTTGCCCCGAGCTGCGAGACGTGCGTATCATCGGTTCGAATCCTTCCCTGGCCCTCGTTGAAGATCGAATGCGACCAGCCGGCGAGTGCATGCGAGGGTGACCCGGATCGATCCGACTGACACGATGCCGTGCTCGCGGTTGTCGAAAAAGCCTTTGCGTGTGAGCTCGACGCGAGGAATGACAGCAAGCCTGCGCCGATCAGCGCCCGCCGCCCTTGGCTCGGTGGGGGCTCGGGAATGGCGAACAGGATCCGGAACTGCGATCAGCAACGGTCCCGGCGGCGGCGGCCCGCTCACCTCACCGGCCTCGCCTACCCGCTCGGGCACTGCCCGAAAGCCAGCCGACGAGCGCCCCGAGCGCCAGTCCGATCTCAGGCGCCAAAGGCATCGTCTGTCAGTCGCTCACCGACGATCCGAGGGCCAGCCCGTCACCGCGCCGACGGCGATCAGGACTCCGTCGCTCATTCCGCCCACCGGCGCAGCCTAGGTCGTCTCGGCGGCGGCCTTCGTCGGTCGGCTGTCTCCGGAGCGCCCGTGCCGGCTCGGTGGGCGAGGGCCGACGGCCACCACACGCGGTCGCCGATCTCGAGGACCAACGCGGGCACGAGCAGGGTGCGGACCACGAAGGTGTCCAAAAGGACGCCGAGCGCGATCGTGAAGCCGATCTCGGTCAGGCTGACGAGCGGCAGTATCGCCAGGGCCGAGAAGGTGCCCGCGAGCACGATTCCCGCGGAGGTGATCACGGTCCCGGTCACGGCGAGGCCGCGGAGCATTCCCTCGCCGGGTGCCGTGGGTGATCGTCTCCTCGCGCACCCGCGTCATCAGGAAGATGTTGTAGTCGATGCCGAGCGCGACCAGGAAGATGAACGCGAAGAGAGGCAGGGTCGGATCGAGCCCGGGGAAGTCGAAGACGTTCTCGAAGAAGAACGTCGCGATCCCCAGCGCGGCGCCGTAGGAGAGGATCACCGTCCCGATCAGGATCAGCGGCGCGACCACCGCGCGCAGGAGCGCCATCAGGATCAGCATCACGAGCACGAGCGCGATCGGCACGACCAGCCGGTTGTCGCGTGCCGCCGATTGGCGCAGGTCGTACTCCGCGGCGGTCGGCCCACCGACGAGAACGTCGTCGCCGCCGGCGCCATGAGCGGCATCCCGAATTCCGGGCACCAGGTCGAACCCGGCGGTGCTGTACGGGTCCTCGTCGAGCGTCGCCTCGAGCTTGACGCCGGTCGGGCCCTGCTCCTCCTCAGGACTGACCTCGGCCACCCCGGGCGCCTCGGCAACCGCGGTGCGGACCGCGTCCAGCTTGGCCTCGTCGGTGACGACGATGTCGGTCGGCGCGTTGGCGCCGGCCGGGAAGCTCTCCTCGATCAGCTCCTGGCCCTCGGCCGAATCGACGTCGTTGCGGAACCCGTTGCCGCTGGTCAGATCGCTGTTCAGCTGCGTCAGCCCGAGGCAGAGCACCAGCAGCAGGACCGTGGTCCCGATCCAGACCCGGCGGGGGCCGCGGCCGACCCACGCGGCGATCCGGCTCCAGAGGCCGTGGGTCTCGTCGATGCCCTCGCTGCCGACGCGCGGAATGAACGGCCAGAACGCCCGGCGGCCGGTGATCGCCAGCAGCGCCGGAAGGATGGTCAGCATCGAGACCATCGCCAGTCCGACGCCCATGGCGCCGATCGGGCCGAGGCCCGCGGTGCTGGTGACCTCGGCAATCGACAACGTGAGCAGGGCGGCCATCACAGTCAGGCCGGAGGCGACGATCGCGGGGCCCGCCTTGCGCATCGCGATCCGCACCGCCTCGTGCTTGTCCTCGTGGCTGCGTAGCTCCTCGCGGTAGCGCGAGACCAACAGCAGGCCGTAGTCGGTGCCGGCGCCGAACACGAGCACCGGCAGGATGCCGCCCGACTGCCCGGTCACCGTCACGCCGGCCTCGGCGAGCAGGTAGCCGAGGCCGCGCGACGTGAGCTCGGCCATGATCACCGAGAAGAACGGGATCAGCCAGAAGATCGGGCTGCGGTAGATGATGATCAGCAGCACCAGGACCAGCGCCGCGGTCGCGTAGAGCAAGGTCCCGTCGATCGCGTCGAACACGTCGATCGCGTCGGCGGAGAATCCTGCCGGCCCGGTCACCTTCGCCTCGAGGCCCGACGGCAGGTCCTCGAGCTCGGCCTTGATGTCGTCGGTTGCGTCGACGATCACGTCCCCGGCTTCATTGCTGTCGTCCTCGGTCGTGATCGGCGTGATCAGCAGTGCCGAGCTGCCGTCCTCGGACAAGATCGGCGGGCCGGTCTCCCCCACGCCCTCGCCGGGATCGGAGTTGATCGCCGCCTGGACCTCGTCGATCGCCTGCCGGTCGGTCTCCGTCAGGCCGCCCTCGCGGCTGAAGACGGTGATCGCCTCGGAGATGTCGCCCGACGGGAACGCTTCAAGCTCGTCGATCGCCTCCACCGACTCGGCGTCGGCCGGCAGGTAGTCGGCCGGGTCGTTCTCCTGCGCGTCCTCGAACTTGCCGGCGAGCGGCCCGATCGCGATAAAGACCACGATCCAGACACCGAGCACCGCCCACTTCGAGCGCCGGCCCGCCGGCACTTCCGCGAACCAGCGTCCGATCGCTCTCACTCTGTCCTGCATCCTTGCGGGCCCCCGACGGGTCGGAGTTCGCTGGCCCGTCCAAC
>CAVSQT010000005.1:0-123492 GCA_963730145.1 uncultured Solirubrobacterales bacterium | reverse complement strand
TTGCCGCGGCCGTAGAGGAACTGAACGGAGCGCCTGATCAAGTTCGAGATCCGGGCCCTGTACGGGAACATGTGGATCTCCTTGTTCATCGCAAAGCGCGTCGTCACGACGGTCTGCTGGCGGGTGTACTTGCGGATCCCGCCGGCGCCGTGGCGCGTGCCCAGCCCCGATTCCTTCCAGCCGCCCATCGGCAGCTCCAGCGCGACGTAGTTGATGCAGGCGTCGTTGATGCAGCAGACGCCGGCCTCGATCCGGCGCGCGACCTGCTTGCCGCGGTCGAGGTCCTTGGTCCACACCGACGACTGCAGGCCGAAGGGCGAGTCGTTGGCCAGGCGCACCGCCTCGTCGACGTCCGAGACCTTCATCACCGGCAGCGTCGGGCCGAAGGTCTCCTCCGTCATGCAGCGCATCGAGTGGTCGACGTCGACGAGCAGCGTCGGCTCGAAGAAGTCGCCGGCGCCCTGCTTGCGCTTGCCGCCGACGAGCACGCGGGCACCCTTTTCGCACCGCGTCCGCCACGTGGGCCTCGACGATGTCGCCCTGGTCGGGCGAGGTGATCGCTCCGACCTCGACGGTGCCCGGATCGGTGGAGACGCCCTGGCGCAGCTCGCGCATCTTCGCCTCCACCTTGGCGACGAACTCGTCATAGACGGGAGCCTCGGCGTATACGCGCTCGATCGATATGCACGTCTGGCCGCCGTTTTGCATCGAGTAGTAGACGGCGGCGTTGGCGGCGCGCTCGAGGTTGGCGTCGGCGAGCACGATCATCGGGTCCTTGCCACCGAGCTCGAGGCTGACCGGGGTCACGGTCTTGCCCGCCTGCTGCATCACCTGCTTGCCGACTTCGGTCGAGCCGGTGAACATGACCACGTCGACGGCGTCGATCAAGGCGCTGCCGATCGATCCCCCCGGCCCGACGACCACTTGGTAGACGTCTTCGGGCACGCCCGACTCGAGCAGTCCCTCGCGCATCAGCTGCGAGGTCAGCGGCGTCAGGCTCGCGGGCTTGAGCACGACGGCATTACCCGCCGCGAGCGCCGGGATGCAGTCGCCGAAGGAGTTCGTCAGCGGGTAGTTCCAAGGCCCGATGACGCCGACGACACCGGCCGGCGCGTAGCGCACGACGAGCTGGCGGCCGAGGACGAACGGGTTCGAGGTCGAGACCTTCTCGTCGGCGAGATAGCGCGGCGCCTGCTTGGCCCAGAAGCCGAATCCGGCCGAGGCGTAGGAGACCTCGGCGAGGATCGCGTCCTCGTAGGTCTTGCCGGTCTCGGAGACGATCGTTCGCGCGATCCGGTCGGCGTTGTCGGTCGTCCACTTCTGAGCGCGGCGAAGGATCCGGCCGCGCCCTTCGAAGCCGAGCTGCTGCCAGGCGACCTGCGCGGCGCGAGCGCGCTCGACGACGGCTGCGACCTCGTCGGGCGTCTGCTGGGCGACGTTGCCGACGACCTCGCCGGTGGCGGGATTTCGCACCTCCAGCATCTCGGGCGCTTTGCCGTTGGTCTGGGGCGGGGTGGCGACAGTCTGCGTATCAGTCATGAAGCGATCCTACTTCGCGCTTCGGCCGCGTAGCGGCTCATGCGCGCGATAGCGCGTCGCGCAGCGCGCGGCCGACCTGATCGGCGGTGATCACGCCGCGCAGGCGACCGTCGGCGTCGACCGCGGCGAGTCCACCGAGGCGGCGCAGGGCGTCGTTGCCGAGCAGCGACTCCAAGGGCGCATCGGCGCGCACGTTGAGGGTGCCGCCGGCGTCGCTTTCGAATACCTCGGCCACGGTCTGCGAGGCGCGGCTGAGCTCGGGCACGCCGTCGGCGACCTCGCGCACGATCAGGCCGCGGAAATGGTCGCCCGCGTCGACGACCGGAAACCAGGGCCAGCGATAGCGCAGGAAGTACTCGTCTATCGCCTGCTCGACGCTGGTCGAGTCGGGGATCGCAACCGGCTCGGCATCCATCACGTCGGCGACGCTGATGCCCTCGATCCGGCTCGAGAACTCCGACTGCACGGCGTAGCCGCGGGCCGACTGGCCGAGGATGAAGCCGATCAGCGCCAGCCAGATGCCGGTGATGATCCAGTCGCCGCCGCCGAAGACCAGCAGCGCCAGCCCGGTCGCCAGGAACAGGTAGGAGAAGCCCTGGCCCAAGGTGGCGGCGAACTTCGTCGCGCGATTGCGATCGCCGGTGAGCTTCCAGGCCGCGGCGCGGGCGATGCGTCCGCCGTCGAGCGGGAACGCCGGGATCAGGTTGAAGACCAGCACCAGCAGGTTGATGCTGGCGAGCCAGGAGACCATTGCGACGACGCCGGAGGTGTCGGCATCGGTGACCCGCATCGCGTCGAGAAACTCGGAGGGCCCGGCGACGGCGATCCCGATCGCGCTGCACACGGCGGCGATCACGAGGGTCACGAGCGGTCCCGCGGCGGCGACCTTGAACTCGGTCCCGGCCGAATCGGTGTCGCGCGACATGCGCGCGACGCCGCCGAACAGCCACAGCGTGATCTCGGTGATCGCGATCCCGTTGCGCATCGCGACGACTGCGTGTCCGAGCTCGTGCAGGAGGATCGAGGCGAAGAAGGCAAGCGCCGAGGCGACCGCGAGGACATACGGGCCGACGGCGGACTCGTCACCCCCGATGACGTCGCGGTAGAAGCCCGAGAGCCAGATGATGACCAGGAAAAGGACGAGAAACCAGGAGTAGTCGACGCCGATCCTGATCCCGCGAACGTGAACGAGGGTCAATTGGCTACGCGCGCGCATGCTCCAATCCTAGGCTGGCGTCGAAGCAACACCACCCGCGCCGGCGGATGCAGGCTCAGGCCGCGACGGCGTGGCGCTCGATGATGCGCCCGAAGTCGGTGGCGGCGGGAAGGGTGCCGAAGGCCCGGCCCCAGTCGCCGCCGAGGCGCGATGCGCAGAAGGCGTCGGCGACCGCGGGATCGGCGAAGCGAACCGCGAGCGAGCCCTGAAGCACGAGTGCCATGCGCTCGACCACGCGCCGTGCTCGAGTCTCGATCTGCTCGAGATCGGTGAGCTCGTCGCGAAGCGATGCGACCTCGGCGTCGAGCGCCGCGTTCGCGCCCGATGCTTCGCCGACCTCGGCGAAGAACGCCTCCACGGCCTGCGGTCCGCGGACCATCGCGCGCAGGACGTCGAGGCATTGGACGTTGCCCGAGCCCTCCCAGATCGAGTTCAGCGGCGACTCGCGGTAAAGCCGTGGCATTCCCGACTCCTCGACGAAGCCGTTGCCGCCAAGGCACTCGAGCGCCTCGGCCGCATGCGCCGGAGCGCGCTTGCAGAGCCAGTACTTGACGACGGCGTTGGCCACGCGCTTGAACTGCTGCGCTTGCTCCTCGCCGGCCCCCGCCTCGTCGTAGGCGCGGGCCAGGCGCATCGAGGAGATCGTCGCCAGCTCCGACTCGATCGCGAGGTCGGCGAGCACGTTTCGCATCAACGGCTGGTCGATCAGCAGCTTGTCGAAGGCCGATCGGCGCTGGGTGTGGTGAATCGCATTGGCGACGGCGCTGCGCATACCGGCGGCGGCTCCGAGGCCGCAGTCGAGACGGGTGTGGTTGACCATCTCGATGATCGTCGGCACGCCGCGGCCCTCCTCGCCGACCATCCGCGCCCAGGCGCCGCGAAACTCGACCTCGCTGGAGGCGTTGGAGCGGTTGCCGAGCTTGTCCTTGAGGCGCTGGATGTAGATCGCGTTTCGCTCGCCGTCGGGAGTGAAGCGCGGCATCAGAAAGCAGGAAAGCCCGCCCTCGGCTTGGGCGAGGACGAGGAAGGCGTCGCACATCGGCGCCGACATGAACCACTTGTGCCCTTCGAGCTCGTACTCGCTCGCCGGGCCCGCCGCCGTTGAGCGGCCGCGCCGTCGTCGTGTTCGTGCGCACGTCGGAGCCGCCCTGCTTCTCGGTCATGCCCATGCCACAGAGCGCCCCGGGCTTGTCGGGCGCCGGCTTCAGCTCGCCGTCGTAGGAGAGCGACATGAACCGCGGCTCCCACTCGGCCGCGAGCTCGGGCTGAGCTCGCAGCGCCGGGATCACCGAGTAGGTCATCGACAACGGGCAGCCGACCCCCGCCTCTGCCTGCGAGGCGATGAACATCGAGGCCCGGGCGACATGGGCGCCGGGCTCGGGCTCGCGCCAGGGAAGCGCGTGCATCCCGAGGGCGACGCCGCGGCTGAGCAGCTCGTGCCAGGCGGGGTGGAACTCGACCTCGTCGATGCGGTTGCCGAAGCGGTCGTGTGTGCGCAGCTGCGGCGGGTTCTCATTCGCCTCGGCGCCCCAGCGAATCGCCCGCGCCGAGCCCGCCAGCGCGCCGGCCTCGCTGGCGCGGTCGCGCGCCCAGTCACCGCCCTCGCGAGTCAGAGCCTCGACCAGGACCGAGTCGGCCTCGAACGTGTTGTAGCCCTCGAGCGGCTCGGCCTGGTTGGAGACCGCGTGGGTCTCAGACGGCGTGCGGACGACGGATCTCATCGGCGCGATTGTCTCACGCCTGCGGCTGCGCGATGCTGGAGCCGTCTCGCTCGGCGGGGGTGCCCGCGCTCAGCGCGAGCTCGACCGCCTTCTCAGCGTGGATCCGGGTGGTGTCGTAGAGCGGCACGGCCGCGTCGCCTTCGCCGATCAGCAGGCCGATCTCGGTGCAGCCCAAGATGATCGCCTCCGCGCCGCGGTCGACCAAGCGAGCGATGATCTCGCGATAGGCCTCGCGCGAGCCGTTGTCGACTCGCCCGAGGACCAGCTCCTCGTAGATCACCCTGTGAACGAGCTCGCGTTCCTCGGCGTCCGGGACGAGCACCTCGAAGCCGTGGCGCTCGGAGAGCCGACCGCGGTAGAAGTCCTGCTCCATCGTGTAGCGGGTTCCGAGCAGGCCGGTCGTGGTCACACCGCTCTCTCGCATCACCTCTGCCGTCGCGTCGGCGATGTGAAGCAGGGGGATCTCGATCTGGGCGCTGATCTCGTCGGCTACCCGGTGCATCGTGTTGGTGCAGAGGACGACGAAATCGGCGCCTCCGCGCTCGAGGCGACGCGCCACGTCGGCGAGAGCGGCGGCCGCCGTATCCCAGCGCCCGCTCCGTTGCAGCTCCTCCACCTCGGCGAAATCGACGCTGAACATGAGGCTGCGGGCAGAATGCAGGCCGCCGAGTCGGTCCTTGACCGCCTCGTTGATCAGCCGGTAGTACTCGGCCGAAGACTCCCAGCTCATCCCGCCGATCAGCCCGATCGTCTTCATCTACGCGGGGCGCTCGGGGTCCGTGAACTCGCCCGGTTGCTTGGCCAGCGTCGCGGTCACGGCGGCGATCTGGTTCGGCGTGCCGAGCAGCGATCGCTGAAGGCGCTCCTCGAGCGCGAGGCCGGTCGTGGCCGGCTCACGCCAGGCCTCGTCGAGGAGCCGCTTGGCGGAGCGGATCGCGTCGGGCGAACGTGATGCGACCTCGGCCGCCAGCTCACGGGCCGCGGCCCGCGGGTCGTCGGCGATCCGCGTCACCAGGCCGAGCTCGAGCGCTTCGGCGGCGTCGACCGTGCGGCCGCTGAAGGTGAGCTCCTTGGCGACGTCGATGCCGACGAGGTCGGGCAGCGTCTGGGTCATGCTCATGTCGGGGACGAGCCCGTAGTGAATCTCCATCACGCAGAGCCGGGCATCGGGCGCGGCGATGCGGACGTCGGCGGCGAGTGCGATCTGCAGACCGCCGCCGAGACAGGCGCCGTGAACCGCCGCGATCACCGGCACCTCGAGGCGCAGCCAGTCATACGCGGCGCGCTGGGCATGATTTGCGATGTCGTCGCCTTCGTGCTCGAAGGCGCGCTCGGAACTGAGTCCGGTGCCCTGCATCACCGCCTTGAAGTCGAGCCCGGCGCAGAAGCTCGGCCCGTCGCCCGAGAGCACGACAGCGCGAACGCTGCGGTCGGCGGCGACCTCCGCCGCCGCTTCGACGAGGCGATCGAACATCGCGCCGTCGAGGCCGTTGTGCTTGTCGGCGCGGACCATGCGCACATCGGCGACGTGGTCGGCGATCTCGATCCGCACCCGTTCGGCGTCCATCGCGGCGCACATTACGCCGCCCCCGATAGCATCGCCCGCCCCGTTACCCCCGACGCGAAGGAAACCCGCCCAGTGGCAAAGATCAAGGTCGAAAATCCCATCGTCGAGCTCGACGGCGACGAGATGACCCGGATCATCTGGGCCTTCATCAAGGAGCAGCTGATCCTGCCCTACCTCGACGTCGAGCTCATCTACTTCGACCTCGGGATCGAGAGCCGCGACGCGACCGAAGACCAGGTCACCGTCGACGCGGCCAACGCGATCAAGGAGCACGGCGTCGGCGTCAAGTGCGCGACGATCACGCCCGACGAGGCGCGGGTCGAGGAGTTCGGCCTGAAGCAGATGTATCGCTCGCCCAACGGCACGATCCGCAACATCCTCGGCGGCGTCATCTTCCGCGAGCCGATCGTGATCTCCAACATCCCGCGGCTGGTCCCGGGCTGGACCAAGCCGATCATCATCGGCCGCCACGCCTTCGGCGACCAGTACCGCGCCGAGGACATGGTCGTACCGGGCGAGGGCTCGCTGACGCTCACGTTCACGCCCAAGGACGGCTCGGAGCCGATCGAGATCGACGTATTCGAGTTCCCGTCCTCAGGCATCGCGATGGCGATGTACAACCTCGACGACTCGATCCGCGACTTCGCCCGGGCCTCGATGCGCTACGGGCTCGACCGAGAGTTCCCGGTCTATCTCTCGACCAAGAACACGATCCTCAAGCGCTACGACGGCCGCTTCAAGGACCTCTTCCAGGAGGTCTACGAGAGCGAGTTCAAGGCCGAGTTCGAGGCGGCGGGAATCACCTACGAGCACCGCCTGATCGACGACATGGTCGCCGCGGCGCTGAAGTGGGAGGGGGGATACGTCTGGGCCTGCAAGAACTACGACGGCGACGTCCAGTCCGACACCGTCGCCCAGGGCTTCGGCTCGCTCGGGCTGATGACGAGCGTGCTGATGACCCCCGACGGCAAGACGGTCGAGGCCGAGGCCGCGCACGGCACGGTCACCCGCCATTTTCGCGAGCATCAGAAGGGCAACCCGACCTCGACCAATCCGATTGCCTCGATCTTCGCCTGGACGCGCGCGCTTCAGGCCCGCGGTCGCATGGACGAGACCCCCGAGGTCTCGGAGTTCGGCGAGACGCTCGAACGCGTGTGTGTCGAAACGGTCGAGAGCGGGAAGATGACCAAGGACCTCGCCCTGCTCGTCGGCGGCGATCAGGAATTTCAGACGACGCAGGAGTTCCTCGCGTCGATAGACGAGAACCTTCAGAAGGAGATGAACTGAGTCCATGAGCAACCCCGTCAAGGTCACCGTCACCGGCGCCGCCGGCCAGATCGGCTACGCGCTTCTCTTTCGCATCGCCTCGGGCCAGATGCTGGGCGAGGACACAGCCGGTCGAGCTGCGGCTGCTCGAGATCCCCGACGCGATCAAGGCCGCCGAGGGCACCGCGATGGAGCTCGACGACTGCGCCTTCCCGCTGCTGTCGAAGATCGAGATCACCGACGATCCCAAGCTCGCCTTCGACGGTGCCAACGTCGGCCTGCTCGTCGGCGCTCGTCCGCGCGGCACGGGGATGGAACGCGCCGACCTGCTCGAGGCCAACGGCGCCATCTTCAAGCCCCAGGGCGAGGCGCTCAACGCCGGCGCCGCCGACGACATCAAGGTGCTCGTCGTCGGCAACCCTGCGAACACGAACGCCCTGATCGCGATGTCGAACGCTCCCGACATCCCGCGCGAGCGCTTCACCGCGATGATGCGCCTCGATCACAACCGGGCGATCTCCCAGCTCGCGAACAAGCTCAGCGTCGCCGTCACGCGAGATCCGAACATGACGCACCTGGGGCAACCACTCGCCGACCCAGTACCCCGACCTCGTCAACGCCGAGGTCGGCGGCAAGCTCGGCCTGGGACGCGGTCGACGACGAGGCCTGGATCGCCGACGAGTACATCCCGCGAGTCGGCAAGCGCGGCGCCGAGATCATCGATGCCCGCGGCTCCTCGAGCGCAGCTTCGGCCGCCAACGCCGCGATCGATCACGTCCACGACTGGGTCCTGGGCACTCCCGACGGCGACTGGGTCTCGATGGGGGTGCCCGCCGACGGCTCCTACGAGATCGACGAGGGAATCATCTGCGGCCTCCCCTGCACCTGCTCGGGCGGTGAGTACTCGATCGTCGAGGGCCTCGAGATCACCGACTTCTCGCGCGAGCGCATCGACGCCTCGGTCGACGAGCTGCGCTCCGAGCGCGACTCGGTCGACGAGCTCGGCCTGCGTCTCAGCGTCTGCTAGATCTAGCGGCGCTTCTCGCAGGCGCGCACGCGGTCGCGTGGTCCCGCGACCGCGACATCGCGGCGTGCCCGGCCCGCAGTGCAAGCGGTCGCGCCCGGGTCCGCCGACGAGGCGATCGCGTCCCTTGGCGCCGCGAAGCCTGTCGCGCCCCGTGCCCGCCCTTGATGCGGTCGCGGCCTGCCTTGCCGCAGACCGTGTCGCGGCCCGCCGCCGGCGGTGATCCGATCCGCTGCCCTTGCGACCGCGGATCACGTCGGCGCCTTCGTGCCGCGAGTTCGTCTTCGCCGTTGCGCCGCGATCGTCGTCGCGCGCCCGGCGCAGGGCGATCCACTCTGTCCCGAGCCGAAACGGCCAGACGCCGTTGGTCACCTTGACCGCGAAGAAGCCCTGGAAGCCGTCGGAGTACCAGATCTCCCCGCGCTCGGGGACGAACGACGGGCTCGACATCGCCCAGTTCGAGGCCTCGAAGCCGGGGGTGACGCGATCGTCGATCGGGGCGTTGAAGTAGGCGATCTCCTTCGGGTTGTTCGGGTCGCGGATGTCGAAGATCCGCAGTCCCGAGAGGATCATCGAGCAGGCGACGATCCCCGGATCGGTCCGCTGCGGGACGTTGCAGTAGTGGCCCGCATAGCCCTGGAGCGGCGACTGCGCCTGCGGATCCATCGCCTGCGCGTCGAAGTTCTCCGGCTGGTGGACGTCGAGGCGGAGGTTGGAGACGACGCGCGGATTCGCCTCGTCGGCGATGTCGATGATGCGTCCGGCGCCGACCTCGTCCTGGGCTCCGAACTCGTCGATCTCGACGACGTAGGGATGCCCGTCGATCGTCACCGGGAGCGCGTTCTGGGGGATGCTCATCGAGGTCCACGTGAGGCGGGAGATCTCGCGGACCTGTGGGTTCGGCTTTCGCGCCTGGATCTCGGAGACGTCGAGGATGATCAGCCCCGAGCCCGTGCCGGCGACGTAGGCACGGTTGCCGTCGTCGGAGATCGAGAGGCCGTGGGAGTCATAGGGCCCGACCCACAACGGCTGCGGCAGCGAGGGGTTCGAGATGTCGACGGCGACGATCGTCTCGGTGCTCGGAGAGGCCGAGTAGAACGTGCGCCCGTCGGGGGACATGCCGCTCTCGTGGCCGAACGCTCCAACCGGCGACGACGACTTGAGCACCGGATGGCGACAGTCGGCCGAGATGTCGTAGATGTCGACGAGGCCCGGATAGAAGGTGGCGTTGCCAAGGACCGCTGCCAGGAGCCCGCGCTTCTGGTTCAAGACGAGCGACTCGTGCGGTGAGTCCATCGCCGGCGTGACCAGGCGGTCGGTCAGCACCGGCTTCGCCGGATTCGACATGTCGAGCACGTTGACGCCGGCCTCGCCGTCGAAGATGTTCGTCGGCGCGAGCAGGGTCGTGTCGTAGTAGGCGCAGTCGTGGCCGCTCGAGTCGACGTAGCGCTCGACCTTGAACCCGCCGATCGAGCCGATCGGATTCGGCTTCTCGAACGATCCGACCAGCTCGGTGTTGCAGGTATATCCCTCGGCGGCCCGGCCGCTCTCGTGGTCGGCGCGGCTGACGCGGCCCTGGATCCCGGTCTCCGGACGCGAGCCCGGTCCGCATACGGCCTCGGGCGTCGCTACGAGCGGGGGTTCGAGCGCCCGCTCGACGGGCAGCGCGCTCACCTCTTGGCGGTTGGGCTCGGGGTGAGCCGAGGCGAGATCGGCGCCGCCGAGCAGCGCCGACAGCGCCAGCGCAGACAGCGCCAGCGCGCCGGGCCGCCGGCGTGACTCAGCCGCGGTCCGTGGCGCGAGCAGCTCATCGCGCCGATCTTAGGTGCGCCGGCGCGGGCCGGGCGCCGGTTCTACGCCGCGGCCGGGTGGTAGGCGCGACCGTCCTTGCGAACGCGGCCTTCCTTTTCGAGCTCGGCCAGCACCCGGTACAGGTAGTTCGGCTTGATCTTCATCTTCTCGGCGATCTGTGACGCCGAGATCCCGGGCTCGGCGGTGACCAGCTTCACCGCCTGGTCGGCGCGCGTTCCGCCACGCCGGCGCCGCTTTCGCCCGCCGTTGGACTCGGCTCGTTGCCGCGCCGCGCGGGCGTCCGGGGCCGCGGCGTCCCTGGCGCGCTCCGGTGAGGCTGGCGAGGGCGCGCTCGAGCTGGCTGCGTTCCTCGTCGAGCTCGGCGAGGCGCTCGCGGATCAGGCCTGCGGCTTCGTCTACGGTGTTGAAGTGGTCGGCATCTGAATTCCCCTCTTATTTCACTGTTAGTGACGCGCTGAGCAGCGCACTCTCGTCTACACAGTAACAGTGCGTAGAAGCGCGGCCCTGCGTCTCGGATCAGGTCAGCTGCGGCGGGTACGGGGCAACGTCCTGAAGACCGCATCCCAAAGCGGTGAGGAGACGCCGTAGCCGAAGCGGTGGTCTTGGAAGTGGTGGCGCATGTGCTGTTCGCGAAGGCTCTTGCCCAGCTTCGTCTTCGGCACCGCGTGGTGCAGGTAGTAGTGCATGTAGTCGTAGATCAGGTAGCCGATCAGAAATCCGGCGAACAGCGGGTAGGCCGTCGGCGTCCCGAACACGAGCCAGAAGAGGCCGAAGAACAGGAGTGCCAGCGGGATCGCGCTCCAGGCGGCATCACGAGTCGCATCTTGTCGTTGGGGTGGTCGTGGTGGACACCGTGGATGATGAAGTGAAGCCGGTGTCCGATCGGATGGTCGGGATCCCAGTGAAAGACCTTGCGGTGCAGCCAGTACTCCGACAGCGTCCAGATGAACAGGCCGGCTGCCATCAGCGCGACGATCGTCAACGTGCCCTGATCGTCGCGCGCGCCGACGACCACCAGGCCGATGATCACCGGGATGTAGATCAGTGCCGGCACGACCGGATGGATCCTCGAGAAGAAGTCGAGGAACCGGCTCGCGAACAGCGGTGGCGATGCGCTCAGTCGGGAGCTGCGCTCGGTCGACATGCGTCGCCATTCTAGCGCCAGCGAACCCTTGATCGGCGCGATTGGCGCTAGCCGACGGGCGCGACCGGTTCCGTCTCGCGCACCAGCAGCGACGGCTGGCGCGGCGGTACGAGGCCGTTCGGTCGTAGCCGGGCGAAAGGTCGAGCAGGGCTCGTCGAGGTCGAGGGCGCAGAGCATGTTGCGATGAAAAAAGCAGTCCTCGCAGCTGCGCCCGTTCTTGCGCCGTCGCTTGACCGCGCTCTTGCGGCGGAGCCCAAGCGCCTCCGCGATCTCCGTCGCCTTCTCTACCTCGATCAACTCTGCCCTCTCTGAGTGATTTGCTGAACCGAGCTGCGATCAAAGCATCGGTGTCGACGCCGCGCAATCGGCGAATCACGCAAATCGGCGCAACTTCTCGAGCGAGCCGCAAACGCGGTTCCCGGCGTTTGCGGTGATTAGAGTCCCGCCGATGAGGATCACGGTGCTGGGCAAGTCGCCGGCCTGGGCGGACGCCGGCGGCGCCTGTAGCGGCTATCTGATCGACGACGGCGAGACGACCGTGCTGCTCGACTGCGGCAACGGCGTCTTCGGCAAGCTGCGCGAGCACGTCGACTACACCGATGTCGACGCCGTCGTCATCAGCCACGTCCATGCCGACCACTGCATCGACCTCATCCCCTATGCCTACGCGCTGCTGCTGACGCCGCGCCAGCAACCGGTGCCGGTGGCGGGTCATCCGGGCACCGACGACCCGGCCCGGCCGCGCCTGATCGTGCCGCCTGGGGCGCGCCAGCTGTTGCGCACCGTCGTCGGAGCGTGGGGCGACGAGGAGCTGATCGAGCAGGCGTTCGTGGTCGAGGACTACGATCAGCGACTCCAGGGTCGAGATCGGCTCGCTGCACGGCGATCTTCGCCGAGGTGCCGCATTTCATCCTCACGCACGCTGTCGAGCTCACCTCGAGCAACGGCGACGGGCGCTTCACCTTCGGCGCCGACTCGCGTCCCTGCGAGGAGATCGTCGAGTTCGCGCGCGACACCGACCTGCTCCTGCTCGAGGCAACGCTGCCGCGACCCGAGCGCACCGGGATCCGGGGGCACCTGACGCCCGGGCGAGGCGGGCGATCACGCCAAGCGCGCCGGCGCGCGCCGGCTGGTCCTGACCCACGTCTCCGACGAGCTCGACGCCGCCTGGGTGCGAGAGCAGGGCGCGGCCGGCTTCGGCTCGGACGTAGAGGTCGCGAGGGCCGGCGACGTCTACGAGGTCTGAGCAGAGAGTCACATACGCACTACCTTTGCTGGCATGAGCCGGCAACGCGACCTACTGGTCAACTTCGAGCGCATGTGGCGCGAGATGGACGAGCTCGTCGGCGACTCCTTCGCCGAGCAGTGGACCCGCGTCCCCCGCGCCCAGTCGGGCTTCTCGCCGCGAGTCGACGTCTACTACTGCGGCGACGAGCCCCGGGCGGTGGTCAAGGCCGAGCTGCCAGGAGTCGACCCCGACAGCGTCAGCCTCGAGGTCGCCGGGCGCGAGCTCGTGATCACCGGCGAGCGGCCGGTGCAGGAGACCGAGGGGCGCGTCTACCAGCAGGTCGAGATCGAGGCCGGGCCGTTTCGGCGCGTGGTCGAGCTCGGCGCCGACGTCGTCGCCGAGCGCGCCAGGGCGAGCTACGTGGACGGCATTCTCAAGGTCGAGCTTCCCCTCGCCGGCCAGGTGACTCGCCGCGTTCCGATCGACTCATAGTGGACCGCCCGTGAGCGAGACCGACATCCAGGTAGTCGAGTCCGCAGACGTCGAGGACGCGATTGGCGAGCGTGAGTCACAGCCGCTGCCGGACGCGCTCCCGGTGCTTCCGCTGCGCGAGATCGTCGCCTATCCCGACACGCTGACGCCGCTCGCCGTGGGCCAGGAGCGCTCGGTGAAGCTGATCGACGACGTGCTCTCGGGTGGCCGCACGCTGGTCATGGTCGCCTCGCGCGACGCTGAGATCGAGGAGCCGACGCCCGAGCAGCTTCACGACGTCGGCGTCGTCGGCGTGATCGCGCGGATGCTCAAGGTCCCGGACGGGACGATCCGAGTCCTGGTCCAGGCGACCGAGCGGGTTCGCCTCGGCGAGTACGTCGCCAACAAGCCCTACCTGGTGGCGCGGATCGAGCCGATGCCCGACGAGGTCGAGGCCTCGGACGAGCTCGAGGCCCTGCGTCGCAACGTCCAGCGTGCCTTCAGCGAGATCATCGAGCAGATCCCCTATCTGCCCGAGGAGCTGCAGCTCGCGGTAACCAACATCGACGATCCCTCGGCCCTCTCCCACCTGATCGCCGGAGCGCTGCGGATCCCGACCGAGGAAAAGCAGGAGCTGCTGGAGGAGGTCAACGTCACCCGCCGCCTGCGCCGGCTCTCGGAGCTGCTGGCGCGCGAGCTCGAGGTGATCCAGCTCGGCTCGCGAATCCAATCGGAGGTCGAGTCCGAGATGGAGAAGGGCCAGCGCGAGTACCTGCTGCGCGAGCAGCTGAAGGCGATTCAGCGCGAGCTCGGCGAGGAGGACGAAACCCAGGCCGAGGTCACCGAGCTGCGCGAGCGAATCGCCGAGGCGAACCTGCCCGAGCATGCTCAGAAGGCTGCCGATCGCGAGCTCTCCCGGCTCGAGCGACTGCCGGCCGCCGCGGCCGAGTACGGGGTGATCCGCGGCTATCTCGAGTGGCTGGTCGAGCTGCCATGGTCGGTGACCACCGACCGACAACCTCGACCTCGTCCATGCCCGCGAGGTCCTCGACGCAGACCACTACGACCTCGAGCAGGTCAAGGACCGGATTCTCGAGTACCTCGCGGTTCGCAGCTTGAACCCGGGGTCGCACGGCCCGATCCTCTGCTTCGTCGGTCCCCCCGGTGTCGGCAAGACCAGTCTCGGACGCTCGATCGCGAGGGCGCTGGAGCGCAAGTTCGAGCGCATCTCGGTCGGTGGCGTGCGCGACGAAGCCGAGATCCGCGGCCACCGTCGCACCTACATCGGCGCCATGCCGGGGACGATCGTGCGGGCGCTGCGCGACGCCGGCTCGCGAAACCCCGTGTTCATGATCGACGAGATCGACAAGATGGGCTCCGACTTTCGCGGCGATCCTTCGAGCGCGATGTTGGAGGTGCTCGACCCCGCGCAGAACGACGCCTTTCGCGATCACTACCTCGATCTCTCCTTCGACCTCTCCGAGGTGATGTTCATCGCCACCGCCAACAACCTGGAGACGATCCCGCCGCCACTGCTCGACCGCATGGAGATCATCCAGCTTGCGGGCTACACCTCGGACGAGAAGCTGCACATCGCAAAGCGCTACCTGGTGCCGCGACAGCTCGCCGAGAACGGTCTTCGCGGGTCCGGGGTGCGCTTCTCCGACGCCGCACTGCGGGCGATCATCGACGAGTACACGCGGGAGGCCGGGGTGCGCAATCTCGAGCGCGAGATCGGCACCGTCTCGCGCAAGCTGGCGCGAGAGATCGCCGAAGCGCGCGCCAAGCGCAACGGCGGCGCCAAGCCCAACAAGCAGACCGTGTCGGCAAAGCGAGTCCGCGAGCTGCTCGGCCGCCGCCGTGTCTTCTCCGAGCCCAAGCGCCGGACCAAGGACCCAGGGGTAGCGACCGGTCTCGCCTGGACGCCGGTCGGGGGCGAGGTGCTGTTCATCGAAGCGACCGCGATGCCGGGCTCGGGCTCGCTCACGATCACCGGTCAGCTCGGCGAGGTGATGCGCGAATCCGCCCAGGCGGCGCTGTCGTGGGTGCGCGGTCACACCGACGCGGTCGCCCCCGGCCTCGACCCGGAGTGGTTTGCCGAGCACGACCTCCACGTCCACGTCCCCGCGGGGGCCGTGCCCAAGGACGGGCCCTCGGCCGGGGTCGCGATGGCGACGGCGCTGACGTCGCTGGTGCGCGGCAAAGCCGTCAGCAGCGACGTCGCGATGACCGGCGAGATCACGCTCACAGGTCAGGTGCTTGCGGTCGGCGGGCTCAAGGAGAAGTCATTGGCGGCCCAACGGGCGGGGATCAAGCGCGTGATCGTGCCGTCGCGAAACGAGGGCGAGATCCTCGAGATCCCCGAGCACGAGCGAGCCGAGCTCGACTTCATCTACGTGGATCGGATCGAGGCGGCGCTCGAAGCTGCGATCGGCCCTGCCGCCAAGGGGTAGCCGGTCGCTTTGCGGGTATAACCTCAGCTACCAACCCGCGGACGACGAGGAGAGTTTTCGAAATGGCGAAGAGCACGAAGGCAAAGGCACAGCGCGCGCGCGACGCGGTCGGTTCGGTCGGCCACAACCCCTACCTGCAGCGAGTGATCGAGGACGAGGATTTGCGCGACAGCGTCAGGACGGCGTTCGACTCGGCGCGCGACGCCTACGAGCGGCTCTCGGCCAACGGCAACGTGGTCGACACCGCGATCGACGACAAGAAGCTGCACAAGGACCTGAAGACGGCGGCCGAGAACCTGCGTGAGGCCACGCACCGGATCAAGGGCGAGCAGAAGAAGCGCCGCTGGGGTCGCCTGCTGGTGATCGCGATCGCCGGTGCCGTGCTCGCGATCGCGCTCAGCGAGGACCTGCGCAAGGCCGTTCTCGACAAGCTCTTCGGGGCCGAGGAGGAGTTCGAGTACACCTCCAGCACCACGGCCGCACCCGCATCGGCGAGCCGACCGAGGTCCTGACCCGGGCTCGAAACCGCGCTCGGCTCAGCCCAGCTTGTTGGGGCGCGGCGGGAAGATCTTCGGCATGCGGGCGAGCTGACGCAGCGATCCGTGCGGGCGCAGCCGCCGGCGCAGCATCGCCTTCGCCGGGTTCGCGCCGCGCATCGAGACGTCGATCCAGTCGCTCCAGCTCGTCTCCAGCGTCAGATCGGGGTTGGCCGCCTCGCCCTGCACCGCGGCGGTCGAGCCGTTGTCGATCCGCAGGTGCCAGGGGGCTGCGTCGGAGAACTTCCACTGCAGCGTCATCGGCTCGCCGTTGGCGGCATCGGTCTGGGCGACACGGGAGACGATGTCGAAGTAGAGCTGCTGGATCTCCGGCGATGACTGCGGCGTGCCGTTGGGCTCGCCCATGACGCCGGCCTTCATCAGCTTGATCTGGCGCTGCGCGATCTCCTCCGGACCGAGCTCCGGGATCGAGCGGCAGGACGCCAGGCATGTCCTCGATCGGATAGCCGGTGGCGCGCCACTTCGTCTTCACCGAGCGCAGGCCGAAGGCGAAGATCTCCTCGAGCTCGAAGCCGTAGCAGCGCGTGTACTCGAGATCCCAGCCGGGCGGGGTGAAGACGCCGAGCGTGAACGGCATCACCTCGCGCAACAGCTCGACGACCGCGTCCTTGCACTCGTCAGACTCGGCGAAGCACTCGGAGAGAACCTTGACGCCGAAGCCGATGTGGCGCTGTTCGTCGCGCGAGACGTTGACCATGCCCTCGCTGAAGCCCGGCAGCGCACCGGACTTGATGAAGAAGTCCTCGATGTAGTGCTGGCCCGGCTGCGCCATCGTCGCCTCGACGACCATGTGGTAGAGGGCGATCGCGCGGGCGAAGTTCGGCAGCGAGCGGTCCTTTCGCAGGTCGTCGGCCATCGCGTCGAGGCGGCCGAAGACGTTGCGATAGCTCCAGTTGAGCTGTGCCTCCGTGTAGGCGAGGGTGGAGGAGATCGAGTCGCCGGCGCCGATCACCTCCTTGAAGAAGCGATGGAAGAAGACGGCGTGGCGGGCCTCGTCGACCTGCTGCGTGGCGAGGAAGTACTTCTGCTCCTCCTTGGGCGCCGCGTCGATGTAGGGCGAGAGGTTGTCGGTGACGGAGTCCTCGCCGAAGAAGAACATCGAGTAGATCCACAGCGCCGAGCGCCGCTGCATCTCGGTGAGGGCGTCCCATCCGTCGCGGTCGGCGGAGAAGTCGATCGCCGTGGCCTGCCAGTTGTTCTGCTCCCAGCGCTGGTAGAGATCGTCGTAGCTGATCCCGTCGGCGGCGCGGATTCCGTCCTTCTGGGCAACGCTCATCGTCTTCCTCTCTGCGATCTCGAACCGTTACACCGTTCGATGACGAGTTTATGCCCGTCACGGCGGCAAGGCGCAAGCCGTGTGTGACCACGTCACACATGGCATCGCTGAACGATTGCGCGTCGCCTGCGTCGTGGCGTCTCGGCACTTCGGCGCCATTCATTGCGTTCGATCCGGTAGCGAAGGCCCGGCTGGCGCCCTCTGTAGCGTCGCTGACAGGCAGGTGAGTCGACAACTGTAGGACGAAGAGATGAGGAGCTGGTCGTTCGAGCCGGGACACACCGCGGCGCAGTTCAAGGCGCGGCACATGATGGTCACCTGGGTGCGCGGGGCGTTCAAGGACGTGCACGGGCGCGTTCTACTTCGACCTCGACGACTGCATGAAGACGACCTTCGAGGGCGTCATCGATGCGACCAAGATCTGGACCGGCGAGCCGGATCGCGACGCGCATCTGCGCAGCGCCGACTTCTTCGACGTCGACAACCATCCCGAGATCACCTTCAGCGGCCGCATCCTCGAGCGCGTCGGCGACATGGACTTCAAGGGCTCGGCCGAGCTCACGATCCGCGGCACGACGAACGAGGTCGCGCTCGACATCACCTACCTGGGGCAATGGACGACGCCCTACTGGGAGGGCGACGAGAACAAGGGCGAGATGACTCGGATCGGCTTCGCGATCGCGGGTCGCGTCAACCGCCAGGACTTCGGCGTCTCCTGGAACGACGAGCTGCCGGGCGGTGGCGTCGTCGCCTCCAACTGGATCGATCTGAAAATCGACGTCGAGGCGATCCTCGACGACGACCTGCGCAAGGTCGGCCTCGACGACGCCGTCTACTCGTAGTCCGCAGCCGCGCCGGGGTGAGGCGATCGACCCGTGGCCTTTACATGCCGGCGCCGACAAATCACAATCCGTCCATGATCACGCTCAGAACCGCGCTCGCGACCGTGCCCATCCTGCTTGCAGTCGGCGTCATCAGCGCCGTCGGCGCCACCGCGGCGCCGCCGCCGGTCGCTAACGCCAAGCTCCCTCACATCCTCGAGTTCGAGTACTTCGAAGATTACGAACGCATCGGTCGCCGTTACAACGCGTTCGCCACGCTCAAGGGCGAAGGCGAATCGGGTGAGCTGCGCGGGTCGGCAAACGCGAGGCGGATGCTCGGTTCGACGGCGGTCCCGGAGTGAAGAAGACCTGGGACTTCACCGGCCGTGCCTTCGTCAAGAGGCTGCGGTTCGACCTCGAAGCCGATGGTCGCGCGAGCGTCAAGGTCAAGGCGGTCGGCGACGCAACCACCGTGCGCAAGGTCTGCTCGCTGGTGCTCGAGCGCGACGACCAGTTCGGCGACTTCGCCGGAGGCGACTGCAAGCGCGTTTAGCCGACGCGGCTCAGCTTCGGGCTCTGCCAGGGCTGCTCGAGGCGCTCGAGTAGCAGCTGCTCGAGCTCGTCGGCCGCGACTCGCGTTTGCTCGAGCGAGTCGCGGTCGCGCAGGGTGACGGTGGCGTCCTCCATCGTCTGGTGGTCGATCGTCACGCCCCAGGGTGTGCCGATCTCGTCCTGGCGGCGATAGCGCTTGCCGATCGAGCCCCCGGCGTCGTACTCGGCCGCAAGCTTTCGGCGCAGCGAGGTCGAAGATCTCGCGGGCGCGCTCGTCCATCCCCTCCTTCGCGAACAGCGGCAGCACGGCGACCTTGACCGGCGCCAATTTCGGATGCAGGCGGAGCACCGTGCGCTCGCGCCCCTCGACCTCTTCGACCTCGTAGGCGTCGACGAGGAAGGCGAGCATCGCGCGGTCGACGCCGGCCGCCGGCTCGATCACGTGCGGCAGGTAGCGCTCGCCGCTGGTCTGGTCGACGTACTCGAGCTTCTCGCCGGAGTGCTCGGCGTGCTGGGTGAGGTCGAAGTTGCCGCGGTCGGCGATTCCCTCGAGCTCGGAGAACCCCATCGGGAACAGGTACTCGATGTCCGAGGTCGCGCTCGAGTAGTGCGAGAGCTCGTCGGCGCCGTGGGCGCGCAGGATGAGATGGTCGGGGCGGATGCCGAGATCGGTGTACCAGCGCATGCGCTCGCCCATCCAGTGCTCGTGCCACTTCGAGACCTCGTCGGGCGGGCAGAAGAACTCCATCTCCATCTGCTCGAACTCACGCGTGCGGAAGATGAAGTTGCCGGGCGTGATCTCGTTGCGAAACGACTTGCCGATCTGGGCGATGCCGAACGGCGGCTTGACGCGCGCGAAGTTGAGCACGTTCTTGAAGTTGATGAAGATGCCCTGGGCCGTCTCCGGGCGCAGGTAGGCGGTCGAGCCCGAGTCCTTGACGGGGCCGACCGTGGTCTCGAACATGAGGTTGAACTCGCGCGCCTCGGTGAGCTCGCAGTCGGGGCCCTGGCCGGCGAGCTTGGACGGCTTCTGGCCGCACTGAGAGGTCTCGAGGTGGTCGGCGCGAAAGCGCAGCTTGCAGGTCTTGCAATCGACCATCGGGTCGCTGAACCCGGCGAGGTGGCCCGAGGCCTCCCACACCTTCGGGTGCTGGATGATCGCCGAGTCGATCGCGACGATGTCGTCTCGGTCCTGCAGCATCGCGCGCCACCACTCGGCCTTGACGTTGTTCTTGAGCAGGACCCCGTAGTGGCCGTAGTCGTAGGTCGAGCCGACCCCGCCGTAGATCTCCGACGACGGGAAGATGAAGCCGCGGCGCTTGCACAGCGCGACGACCTCGTCGAGGGTCGGGTCGCCGTCGGTGTTGACGGAGTCGGTGTCGGGCGCGTCGCTCACGGGCCGAACCGTAGCTGTCGCGGGCGCGGTTTCCGGGTGTTGCGGTTGTCCCTCGATCGCCGATGGGCATAATCGCTGACCGCATGCCGATCTACGAGTACCGCTGCAAGAAGGGCCATCAGTTCGAGGTCATCCAGTCGATGGCCGACGATCCCGTGACCAAGTGCGAGGTTTGCGGCGCCAAGGTCGAGCGCGTCTTTCACCCGATCGCCGTCCACTTCAAGGGCTCGGGCTTCTACACGACCGACTACGCGAAGAAGGGCGCGGCGAACAGCAGCGGCGACTCAGAGTCCAAGAGCGAAAGAGCTCGAAGTCCGATTCCGAGCTCGAAGTCGGACTCGAGCTCGAAGTCTGACTCCAGCTCGAAGTCCGATCCGGTCGAACTCCAAGAGCGACGTCCAAGCCCGCGAAGAAATCGTCCGACTAGTCAGGCTCGGCCGGGTTCTGCTGGGTAGGGGTGGCGAGCGGGAGCGTCGCCGCCGATTCGACAGCGACTGATGAGTTATCGGTGCTATAGCCCCATCAATCGTCACCCGACCTCAAAGCCGCTCCGAACCCACCCCCTCACTGACTCGTTCGCACCGCCAACTCGGCCGGGCTCCCTAGCTCTGCGGGCAGTTCGGCTGCTCCGGCGGCTTCTCGCCCAGCAGCTCCTCTCGCCGCCCGCGCGCACTCCTCGGGCGAGACGACGAGGTTCCCCGCTCCGGTCGTGCTCGACGGCGTGAGCACGTCGGTGCCGCCGCCGCCGATCGCCGCCGAGATCACGAGCTGGGGCATCGTCAGCATGCCCATGCTCGAGACCATCGCCTTGGGCGCGTTCCAGCCGATGATCGGGCCCTTGATGAAGTTCATCGGCAGCGCGGTGATGCTGGTCAGCTTGCCCTTGATGCCGTCGAGGATCAGCTGCTGGAACTGAGCGCGCTCGACGTCGGTTCCGGCGAAGTCACCCTCGCCACACGTGTTCGAGCGGGTGCGCGCCAGGGTGATCGCCTGGAAGCCGTCGAGGTGGTTCTCGCCCTTTTCGAGATCGAGGTTGAAGCTGCCGTCGGAGACGCTCGAGCAGACCGGGCTCGGGAGGTCGACGTCGATGCCGCCGATCGTGTCGATGAAGCTGCGAAAGCCGTCGAAGTCGATGATCGCGACCTCGTCGATCTCGATCCCGAGCATGCCCTCGACCGTCCGGATCGCGAGCTTGGCGCCGCCGGAGGCGTAGGCGGAGTTGATCTTCTGCGGTCCCTGGCCGGGGATCTCGGCGAGCGTGTCGCGGGGAATCGAGAGCTTGCGAAAGGTGCCGCCGCCGGCGCGGATCAGCATGATCGTGTCGGAGCGAAACGGCGCGTTCTTGCAGCTGTCGTCCTTGGCCCGGCCGCTGACCACGGCCTCGATGCAGTCCTCGGGCTCGGCCTCGTCGGGCCCGGCGAAGGCGCCGGAGCGCACGTCGGTGCCGAGCACGAGAATCGTCTGCGGCGACGCGATCATGAACGGGTTGCCGTCGAGCTCGTCGCTCGATCCCGTCGGCGAGCTTCGACTTCTGGATCTGCGCGGAGATCGCGAAGGCGGCGAGGCTGAGCACGATCCAGGCGAAAGCGCCGATCAGCGCCCACTTCCCACCCGGCGCCAGAGCGGGCGCTCGTCCGGAGAGCGCGGCGGCTTCGGAGGCTTGTCATCGCCGTCGCCGCCGCGCTTGAAGCGGTCGCCGAGCCCGCTGAGATCCGGCTTGCGTATGAGATCGCCAAGTCGCCGCCTGGACTTGTAAACGGCATAGTCCGGCTTCTCCGGCGGTTGTGGATGATCGCCTTCGGCCATGAGCTATCAATACCGCATGCCCCCTGGAAACTCCTGCCGACGCCCGCCGCGGTGACCGGCCCAGTGAGGTCGGCGATCGGCGTTGATCTCGGCGGGACGAAAATGGCGCTCGGGGTTGTCGACGATCGACCGCAACGTGCTTCACCGCTCCCTCCGCGCCACCGCGGGCCTCGATCTGCCGGAGCTCCTCGACCAGATCGAGTCGGAGCTGCGAACCGCACTGCAGGCGCAGCCCGAGGCTGAGGCCGTCGGCCTCGGGATTCCGTGCACGATCGATCGCGAGCGCGGCTACGCGATCAGCGCCGTCAACCTGCCGATCGTCGACGTCCCGATCCGCGACCTGATCTCCGAGCGCGTCGGCCTGCCGACCTTCATCGACAACGACGGCAACACCGCGGCGCTGGCCGAGCAGCGATTCGGCGCCGGCGAGGGGATGCGCAACATCGTCCTGCTGACGATCGGCACCGGGATCGGCGGCGGCCTCGTGCTCGAAGGCGAGGTCTATCGCGGCACCCGCGGCGCAGGAGCCGAGCTCGGCCACGTCGTCATCGACGCCGACGGCCCGCCCTGCCAGGGCAACTGCCCGAACCGAGGCTGCGTCGAGGCGCTGGCGTCGGGCACCGCGCTCGGCCGCGAGGGCCGGCTCGCCGCCGAGGGGAACCCCGACTCGATCCTCGGCGTGGCCCTGGCCGAAGGCAAGGAGGTCGACGGGCGTTTCGTCACCGAGGCGGCGATCGCGGGCGACCCAACCTCGATCGAGGTCGTCGCCTTGATCGGCCGCCGGCTCGGGGTTGCGCTCTCGAGCCTCGCAAACATCTTCGAGCCCGACGCGATCGTGATCGGCGGCGGCGCCGCCGCGGCCGGCGAGCTGATCTTCGAGCCGGCGCGCGAGGTGCTGCGGGCGCGGGCGCTGCCGCCGATGAACGAGACACCGGTGCTCGCCGCCGAGCTCGGACCCGAGGCGGGCATGATCGGTGCGGCGACGATGGCGCTCGAGGAATGCGTCGCGGCCGAGCGGGCGAGCGGCTGATGGCCGGCCGGCTCACCGTTTGCCCGACCCCGATCGGCAACCTCGAGGACATCAGCGCCCGAGCGCGTGCGCGCGCTCGAGGAGGCCGACCTCGTCGCCTGCGAGGACACGCGCCGCGCCGGGCGCCTCTACGAGCGTCTCGAGATCACGCGTCCGCGCCTCGTCTCCAACCACGAGAGCAACGAGAGCCAGCGCGCGCGACAGCTCGTGCAGCAGATCGAGCGCGGCGCGAAGGTGGTCTTGATCTCCGATGCGGGCACGCCGATGATCTCCGACCCCGGCTATCCGCTGGTGCGCGCGTGCATCGAACGGGGCCTCGAGATCGAGGTGCTGCCCGGCCCGTCGTCGGTGATCACGGCGCTCGTCGCCTCGGGCCTGCCCGTCGATCGCTGGCGCTTCGAGGGCTTCTTGCCGCGTCGCCCGGGCGAGCTCGAACGGGTGCTCAACTCCCCCGAGACCGTGGTCGCGTTCGAATCGCCTCGCCGTCTGCCGACCTCGCTTTCCGCCCTGGCAGCCCTCGCGCCCGACCGCGGCGCCGCCGTTTGCCGCGAGTTAACAAAGCTTCACGAGGAGATCGCGAGGGGCACGCTTGGGCGATCTCGCGCGGCACTTTCGCGACGAGCCCAAGGGCGAGATCGTCGTCGTGCTCGCGCCCGCTTCTACGCATGCCGCCACGTCTGACGTGGCTTTCGCGGTCGATGCGCTGAGGCGGCTGGTGCAGTCCGGGCGCCCGTCCGCGGGCGGCGGCGAGCGTCGTCGCTGCGCTCACCGGAACGAGGGCCAACGACCTCTACCGGGGGCTCACGGGTCGCGATCCGCGCGAGTGACGGATAGAGTTCGGCGCCAGGAGAAGCGTTCACCCGTACGAATAGGTTCGGGCCTGGCCGGCGAGAATGGCCGGCGGTGGTGCCGAGCATGGACGCTCTAGCGGCAAAGAGAGGAGAGCGGCGAAGGCCCACCCCGAGTGCAGGGAGAGCGACCGGATACTGGAGGAAGGGGGCGGACCCTTGCGCGCATTGCGGGCGTCGGCGCGCTCGTAGTCCTTGCCGTCTTGGCCGCGACCGTCCTCTTCGGCGGCTCCGGCGGCCACAACTACGATCTCCTGTTCCCGACCGGCGGTCAGCTCGTGCCCGGCAACGAGGTCATGGTCGGCGGCCAGCCGATCGGCACGGTCGACGACATCGTTCTCACCGACGACGCCCAGGCCGAGGTCGGGATCACCGTCGACGAGCCTCTGCACGAGGGCACCACGGCGATGATCCGGCTGGCGTCGCTCTCGGGCGTCGCCAATCGCTACATCTCGATCGCGCCGGGGCCCAGCAACGAGGACGAGATCCCCGACGGTGGAGTGATCGACTCCGAGAAGACGACCGCGCCGGTCGACCTCGACCAGCTCTTCAACACACTGGACGCACCGACCCGCGAATCGCTGCAGAAGGTGATCGAGGGCCAGGCGACGATCTACACCGGCAACACCGAGGCCGCTCGCGAGACCTACAAGTACTTCGCCCCCAGCCTGCAGGCGGGCGAGCGCCTGCTCGCCGAGCTGACCCGCGACGAGGAGGCCCTGAGCCGCTTCCTGGTCGAGGGCGGGCGCGTGTTCGGAGCCGTCGCCTCGCGCCGTGACGACCTCGCAGCGCTGACTGAGAACGGCAATCAGGCGTTCGGCGCGATCGCAGCGGAGAACGTGGCGTTCGATCGCGTCCTCGCACAGCTCCCGCCGGCGATGCGCCAGGCCAACACCACCTTCGTCAACCTGCGTGCCGCGCTCGACGACCTCGACCCGGTGATCGCCGACACCGGCGAGGTCGCGCCCGAGCTGCCCGGGTTCCTGCGCGACCTGCGACCCGTCGCCCGCGACGCGGCGCCGGTATTTCGCAACCTGCGATTGGCGGTCGGCCGCGAGGGCGCGTCCAACGACCTCACCGACTCGCTCGTCGATCTACCGGCGGCGGCCCGCTCCGCGAGCACGGCCGTGCCGCGGACGGTCACCGCCCTGGACGACTCCCAGCACATCTTCGAATTCGCGCGACCGTACTCGCCCGACCTGCTGAGCCTGGTCTCCAAGCTTGGCGCCGGCGCCGGCTATTACGACTTCAGCGGTCACTATCTCCGCGCTCAACCCGCCGGCTCGAACCTGTTCGACTACAACGAGCTCACCGAGGAGCTCGAGCCGATCTCGATGGCGGAGATGTTCGACGCCTACTCGGCGTTTGCCAGCGGCCCCTTCACGCGCTGTCCGGGTGGCTCCACCCAGGCCAACGCCGGTTTCCCGGCGCCCACCGATCATCCATTCCTGGACGGCGGCGACCTGGCCGGCCAGTGCGATCCCGACGACGTGCCGCCCGGCCCATGAGACGGATCCTCGCAGCGCTCGTCTGCTCCGCCGCGGTCGTCACCGTGTTCGTCTCCGGCACCGCCGCCGGCGGTGAGGAGGGGGTGTACGAGGTCCGCGCGATCTTCGACAACGCCACCTTCATCGTTCCCGACGAGGAGATCCGGGTCGCCGGGGCAAAGGTCGGCGTCGTCGAGGAGATCGACGTCACCGGCACCGACGAGGCCGCCCGGGCCAACGGCGATCCCGAGCCCGGCAAGGCCGTGGTCGTGATGTCGATCACCGATCCCGGATTTCAGGATTTCCGGACCGACGCCTCCTGCCTGATCCGGCCGCAATCGCTGATCGGTGAGAAGTTCGTCGAGTGCGAGCTCACCCAGCCTCGGGCTGCGGCGTCGCCGGCGCCCCCGGCCCTCGAGCAGATCCCCGAGGGAGAGCCCGGCGAGGGGCAGTATCTGCTGCCGCTCGAGCAGAACGGCAAGGCGGTCGACCTCGACCTCGTCAACAACATCATGGAAGAGCCCTATCCGGACCGCTTCCGCCTGATCCTCAACGATCTCGGCGCCGGCTTCGCCGCCCGCGGCGACGAGCTCGCGGAGATCATCGAGCGCTCGAACCCGGCGCTGCGGGAAACGAACGAGGTCCTGGCGACGCTCGCCCGCCAGAACAGCAAGCTCGTGCAGCTCTCGGTCGACTCCGACGCGATCCTCAGCGCGCTCGCGCGCGAGCGCGAGAGCGTCGCCGGCTTCATCAACGAGTCGACGGTCACCGCCGAGGCGACGGCCGAGCGCCGCGAAGACCTCGAAGAGAGCTTCGCTCGCTTCCCCAGCTTCCTGCGCGAGCTGCGCGCGACGATGACGGAGCTGCGCGGCTTCAGCGACGCGGCGACGCCCGTGTTCGCCGACCTTGGCGACGCGGCCCCGTCGCTGACCCGGGTGAACCGCCTGCTCGAGCCCTTCTCGAACGCCGGTACCGGCGCTCTCACGAGCCTCGGCGATGCATCCGAGGCGTCGGCCCCGGACCTCGTCGCCTCCGACCCCGTGCTGCGCCAGATCCGCGCCCTGGCCCAAAGCGGCGAGGCGCCGACTCGCGATCTGGCTCAGCTGCTGTCGACGCTGCGTCAGCACCGACGGCTTCGAGTATCTGCTCGAGACGATCTTCGGGCTCGGCGGCACGGTCAACACATTCGACAGCTACGGGCACTTCCTGCGCGCCCTGATCCCGACGAACACCTGCTTCGACTACACCGCGATTCTGCAGCCGGGCTGTGGTGCCAACTACACCGGCCCGGCCGCCCCGGTGGCCTTCTCGGCGGCCGAGCAGAAGGCCGCGTTCGAACGCCTGCTGCGCGAGGGTGGCGGCGAGCTCGGGCGCATCAGACGACCGTGATCGCGCCGCGAGTCCGGCTGCGGGCGACGCCGGGACAACAGGCGGCACCCCTGCGCCGCCCGCTGATTCAGAGGCGTCGCTGCCGGACGTCCGCAGCGAGGTCGCGCCCTCGACCACGCAACCGCCGCCGACGTCGGAGGCTGACGAGGCTGGTTCCGATCTCGATGCCACCGCGGAGCCCAACATGCGCTCCGCGCGCGACCTGCTCGATTTCCTCATCGGCAACCGGGGCGGAGGCGGACGATGAGGCGCGGCAGCGGTTTTTCCGCGAACCTGGCGGCGAGTCCGACGATGATCGGCGCGCTGACGGTGATGGTCGTCATCCTCGCCGTCTTCCTCGCCTACAACGCGAACAGCGGCCTTCCGTTCGTCCCCTCCTACAGGGTCTCCGTCGAGCTACCCCACGCGGAGGGTCTCGTGACCGGCAACGAGGTTCGGATCGGGGGCGTGCGCGTGGGGCAGATCGAGGGCATGAGAGGCGTGCAGGACGCCGAGACCGGAGAGGCGCACGCGGTCCTCGAGCTCAAGCTCAACCAGGACGTCGAGCCGATCCCGGACGACTCCACGGTGGTCGTGCGTGCGCGCTCTGCGCTCGGGCTCAAGTACCTGGAGATCAACCAGGGGACATCTGAGAGCGGGTTCGAGGCGGGCTCGGTGCTGCCGCTGTCCTTGGCGAGGCCCGAGCCGGTCGAGATCGACGAGGTCCTGAGCACCTTCGACGAGCCGACTCAGGTCGCGATCCGCGAGAACCTGTTCGAGTTCGGCAATGCGCTCGCGGGACGCGGCCCGGCGCTGAACGCGGCGCTGGGCGAGCTGCCGGGCGCGCTGGAGGTGCTCGAGCCGGTGATGAAGAACCTCTCCGCGCCGGAGACGAAGCTGGAGCGCTTCGTCGTCGCGATCACCGCCGCCGCCGCCGAGGTCGCGCCCGTGGCCGAGACTCAGGCACAGCTCTTCGTCAACCTCGACACCACGTTCACCGCCCTCGCCCAGGTCGCGCGGCCGTTCATCCAGGAGACGATCTCCGAGACGCCGCCGACATTCGCGGTCGCCGAGCAGACCATGCCGACGATCCGGCCCTTCCTCGCCAACAGCGCGACGCTGTTCACCGAGCTGCGCCCGGGTGTCCAGGAGCTCGCGGCGACGGCGCCGACGATCGGCGATGCGCTCGAGGTCGGTGTCCCGGTGCTGCGCGATTCACCGACTCTGAACCGCGAGCTGGCCCCGACCGCCAGCGCGCTGCACCGCTTCAACGACGACGCGGGCGCGCGCTCGGGACTTGCGCGCTTTCAGCAGACGATCGACATCGGCGGGCCCGCGATCCGCTTCATCGCCCCGGCCCAGACCGTCTGCAACTACGCCAGCCTGCTGTTCCGCAACCTTGCCAGTGCGACCAGCCAGGGCACCACCGGTCGCTGGCAGCGGGTGACGGTGTTCGAGCCGCCTCGTGGGCCCCAACAACGAGGGCACCGTCGCCGCCGCGCCGGCCAACGGCGGCGGCGACGCCGAGAACTTCCTCCACTACAACCCGTACCCGAACACGGCCAGCCCGGGCCAGAGTCCGATCGAGTGCGAGGCGGGCAACGAGCCCTACACGGTCGGGCAGCAGGTGATCGGCAACGTGCCCGGCGACCAGGGGATCACCACCGCCGATCAGCTTCCCAGCCAGACATCGGCGGGTAAGCGATGAGGGCGCCGTGGAAGCGCGACCGCAGCGCCGCGCATCCGCCGCGCGATCGGCCCGTTGCCGACCCACGCGTATGGGGTCGCACCTATCGTGGCCCACAGCCGTGGATCTTCGGCGCCTTGGTCGCGCTCTTGCTGGCGGCCTGCCTTTACCTCGCGTTCGCGAAGCAGCTGCCCTGGTCGAGCGACGGGTACACCCTCACCGCGACCTTCGAAAACGCGGCGACGCTGCGCGAGACGGCGCCGGTGCGCATCGCCGGCGTCACCGTGGGCGAGGTGAAGGCGGTCGAGGGTACGGGCGACGGCGCCGAGGTGACCTTCACGGTCGAAGAGGACGGCCAGCCGATCCACTCCGACGCAGAAGTCGAGATCAGGCCGCGGCTGTTTCTCGAGGGCAACTTCTTCCTCGACCTGCAACCGGGCAGCCCGAGCGCCGACGAGCTGGACGCCGGAGACGAGATCCCGATCACCCAGACGGCGACCGCGGTACAGCTCGACGAGGTCCTGGCCCTGCTCCAAGAGCCCCAGCGGCGCGGCCTGCAGCGCCTGCTCGAGGGCTACGGCACGGCCCTGACCTACGAGCCGACGGCTGCCGACGACGCCGATCAGGACGCCTCCGTGAAGGGCGAGTCGGGCGCTGAATCCCTCAACGACGCCTTCCGCTACGGCGGCGCGGCGGGCCGCAACACGGCGATCGTCTCCGAGGCGCTGCTCGGCGAGCGCCCGCACGACCTCTCGGGCATGATCGCGGCCGCCGGCGACACCTTCGACAAGCTCGCCTCGCGCGAGCAACAGCTTCCCGACCTGATCACGAACTTCAACGTCACGGCCGGGGCGTTCGCGGCCGAGTCCGGGAACCTCTCGCGATCGATCGCGCTGCTCGATCCGACGCTGGCCGAGACCGAGGTCTCGCTGCGTCACCTGAGCGATGCGCTGCCGCCCCTGCGCGCACTCGCGCGCGAGTCGCGGCCCGGGATCCAGGAGCTGCCGGAGACGATCGCCGCCTTCGATCCCTGGCTCGACCAGACCGGCCAGCTGCTACGCGACGACGAGCTCGGCGGCCTCTCGCAGCTGCTCAAGGGCGCGGCTCCGGGCCTCGCCGAAACGGCCGCCGCCTCCAAGCGCCTGTTCCCGATCACCGACCGGGTCTCGCGCTGCACGATCGAGAACCTGGTCCCGACCGCCGACACCGAGATCACGGCCGATGGCTTCGGCACCGGGCAGCCCAACTTCCAGGAGTTCTTCTACGGCGCCGTGCAGCTCGGCGGCTCCGGACAGGGCTTCGACGGCAACGGCTCCTACCTGCGGCTGCAGCCGGGCGGAGGTCCGGAGCTCGTCTCCGCCGTCAACCCGGGCGGCCCGATCAACGACACGCGCGTGTTCGGGACGACCATCGAGGCGCCCGAGGGTGTCCAGCCCGTGCTTCCCGCCGCGGCCCCGCCGTTCCGCATGGATGTGCCGTGCGCCCAGAACCCGATCCCCGACATCAACGGCCCGGCAGGCGCAGCCGGCCCGCCCGACCTGGTGCCGTAGCCGATGAGACGACTGATCAGAGAGAACCTGAAGTCGATCGTTGCCGTCGTCGTGCTGATCGTTGTCGGGCTCGCGGTCACCGGCGGTGATCCTCTCCCAGCAGCAGCAGCCCTATCCGGCCTGGGTGCCGTTCCTCGGCGACGACCAGTTCGAGCTCAAGGCGGAGTTCGAAACCGCCCAGGCCGTGATCCCAGGGCAGGGGCAGACCGTGAACCTCGCCGGGGTCGAGATCGGCGACGTCACCGATTCCGAGCTCGTAAACGGGCGCGCCGTGGTCACGATGGGAATCGAAAAGCCCTACGAGGAGCTGATCCACGAGGACGCGACGATGCTGCTGCGCCCGCGAACGGGCCTTCAGGACATGACGGTCGAAATCGACGTCAGCGGTACCGGGCCGCCGGTCGAGGAAGGCTCGACGATCCCGGTCGAGCAGACCAAGCCCAACGTCCAGCCGGATCAGATCCTCGCGTCGCTCGACGGCGACACCCGCGCCTACCTGCAGCTCCTGATCCAGGGCGGGGCGGAGGGGCTCGGCGGGCGCGGACAGGAGCTCTCGGCGACGCTGCGGCGCTTCGAGCCCCTGGGCCGGGACCTGGCGCGGATCAACACGCGCCTGGCGACGCGCCGCGAGAACATCGCCCGCTCGATCACGAGCTTCCGCCGCCTCGCCGAGGCGCTCGGCGCGCAGCGACACCCGCCTCGCGGACTGGGTCACCACTCAGAACGCGGTCTTCGAGTCGTTCGCGAATCAGGAGGCGAGCCTGCGCGAGCTGCTGCGCGAGCTGCCCTCGACCCTGAGCGAGACCCGGCTCGCGCTCGAGAGCGGCGACCGCTTCGCGCTCGAGCTCGGGCCCGCTTCCCGCCAGCTGATCCCAGCCGCTCAGACCTTCGCGCCGGCCCAAGAGGCCTGCGCAGGAGTTCGCGCGCGAGACGGTCGGCGCCGATTCGCGACCAGATTCGGCCCTTCACACGCGACGTGCAGCGCCCGATCCGCCACCTCAAGCAGGCGTCCGGGCCGCTCGGGTCCACGATCGACTCCACCGGGCGCGCGTTCGGCGACCTCGAGCGCTTCTTCAACGCCTGGGCCTACAACCCCGCCGGCCCCGAGGAGGGCTACCTGTTCTGGACCGCGTGGCTGAATCACAACGGCAACAACGTCGCGCTGCTTCAAGACGCCAACGGCCCGCTCGCCCGCGGGATCGTCCTGCAGTCATGCGTCACCGCCCAGCGCGCCGAGGAGCTCGCGGTCGCGCGACCTTTCATCCTCACGCTGCAGCAGCTCACGAACGCACCGAAGAGCAAGGACATCTGCCCGCTGACCCCGCCACCATGATCGCCGCCGCCCACACCCGACGCTTGCCCAGAGGCTCCTGATGGAGACCAGGCCGCCGACGATCACACGCATCCTGATCGCCGTCGGGTTCGCGATCTCGTGCTTCGCGCTGGCGCTCTTTCTCTGGCTCGCCTTCGGCGGCCCGATCCCGCTCAAGCCCGAGGGCTATCGGTTCACCGTGCCGTTCGACGAGGCGACCCAGCTCGCGACCGAGTCCGACGTGCGCATCTCGGGCGTCTCGGTCGGCAAGGTCAAGGGCATCGAGCTCGACGACGAGGGCTCGGCGGAGGCGACGATCGAGCTCGAGGCGCGCTACGCCCCGATCCCCGTCGGACACGCAGGGCGATCCTGCGCCAGAAGACGCTGCTGGGCGAGACCTACGTCGAGCTCAGCCCGGGCTCGGAGGAGTCCGAGCCGCTCGCCGAGGACGGTGACGTTGGCCTCGGCGCAGGTCTCCGACGCGGTGCAACTCGACGAGATCTTCCGCGCCTTCGACCCCCGCACCCGCGCTGCCTTCCAGGCCTGGATGCAGGGTCAGGCGGCGGCCTTCCGCGGCCGCGGCGACGACTTCTCGGTCACGATCGCGAGCCTCGAGCCGTTCGCCGACCAGCTCGAGCGCTCGCTGCGGGTGCTCGACAGCCAGAGCGCGGCGGTGACCCAGTTCGTCAGCGACGGCGGCGAGGTCTTCGAGGCGCTCTCGGAGCGCCAGGGCCAGCTCCGGGGCCTGATCGAGAACGCGAACACGGTCTTCGCCACGACCGCGGAGCGAAACGAGGACCTGGCCGACCGCGTTCACGATCTTCCCGACCTTCCTGCGCGAGTCGCGGACGACGCTGAGCCGGCTCGAGCAGTTCGCGATCGACACCGATCCGGTGGTCACGGCCCTGCGCCCGACGGCGCGCGAGCTGACGCCCACCGTGCAGGAGCTCGGGCGCCTCTCGCCCGAGCTGGAGGGCTTCTTCGCCGCGCTTCGATCGCACGATCGCCGCCGCCCCCGACGGGTTCGAGGCGACGCGACAGCTGCTCGACGACGAGCTGCCGCCGCTGCTGGCTCGCTTCGACCCATGGCTCGCGCAGGTGAACTCGCTGCTCGAGGTCGTGCGGCAGTACCGGCGCGAGGTCACGGCCCTGTTCGCCAACCTCGAGCGCGGCGAGCAACGGGATCTTCTTCGACATCGGCGCCAACGAGACCGTGCAACTACGTCCGCAGCATGGCTCCGCTCTCGCCCGAGGCCGCTGGCCGCCTATCCGCGCCGGCTCGAGATCAGCCGGACGAACCCGTACCTCAAGCCTGGCGGCTACCTCGACGTGGCCGACGGGCTGCAGTCGTTCGAAACGCGCCAGTGCGGCAGCGGCGTCAGCGCCTTCCTCGACCCGGCGACCCCGAGCGACCCCGACTTCAACGAGCGCTTCGACGGCGACGCCGCCACGGCCCAGCTGTTCTTCGACCGGCTGCAGGCGTTCGCTTTCGTCGACCAGCTCGACACGAACGCGATCACGCCCGCGCCCTGCAACAAGCAGGCGCCGTACGAGTCGATCGGCGAGCCGGCCGAGACGAGCGACTACCTGCACGTCTACCCGCAGCCGTGATTCGCCGCCTGCAGAGAACCTGCGCCTGGCGGCGGCCTGCAACTTCTAGGGCTATCGTGGGTTTCAACCAACAGCCCGCGGCCACTCGCGGGCATCCGTCATCCGATCTTCGGATCCACCGACAACGACAAAGCGGACCGGACGTCCGCGATTCACCACCCGTAGGAGGGAATGTGTTTTCAAAGTCACGCCTGACCGTGGCCCTGGCCCTGGTCCTGGCACTTGCAGTTTCGGGCATCGCGTTCGGTACCGCGAGCCTCAACAACGCGCGAGGTCGTCGGCGACGTCTCGCCGACCAAGCTCGACAAGAAGAAGTACAAGAAGGCGAGCCTGTTCCTGGGCGTCGTCAACAGCTCGGACCACATCACCGGCACGCAGTCCAACCCGGCGTCCGAGTACATCTCGATCGGCAAGAACGTCAAGATCGACCTGAAGAAGGCGCCCCTCTGCCCGGTCACGATCCCCAACGGCACGCCGACCGACGTCGGCCAAGGCGCAGTGCCCCGCCGGACTCCGTGCTCGGCAGCGGCGACGCTGAGGTCAAGGGCCCGCCCAACGGCACCACCCTGGTCGCCGAGCCGGTCGTCACCGTGTTCAACGGCCCCGGTCCGAGCCAGCTCCAGCTGCACACCTACTCCTCGGAGACCGGTGCTGCATCGCCGATCGTTCCGGCGACAGATCGTGAAGTCCAAGGAGGGCGCCCCGTACGGTCAGGCGCTCAACGTTCCGGCGGCCCCGGAGACCGGCGGGATCATGATCACCAAGTTCAACGCGACGCTCGGCAAGGACTCCGGCGTGGTGACCGCTCGCTGCAAGTCGAAGAAGACCCCGTTCCTGCGTGAGGTGGTCTACAAGGACGGCACCTCCGAGACGGCGGAGCTGACGGACCCGTGCAAGCGGAAGAAGGCGAAGAACTAGTTCGTCGTTCTTTCGCAACTACGGATCAGGGCGGCCTCCGGGCCGCCCTTTTTCGTGGCCGCCCGCGTGTCCGTGTAGGTTGCTCCGATCATGTCGGGGTGGCACGGATGTCGGAACGCGATCTTGGCGCTCGCCCTGGCCGTCGCCGTCGCGCTCTCGGCCTGCGGCGACGAGGGGATCAGCTACGACGACGACCGCATCGTCGAGCGGCTGCACCTGGAGAAGACCGGCGACGGCTTCGCCATCGACGGCGACCCCTTCTGCGAGATCGAGAAGCAAGCTGCTCAACGACGCCGACGAGGTCGATGAGGCGACCGACAAGGAGAAGCTCGGGCTCGTGATCCCGAGCACCGAGGGCAACGTCGGGATCAAGGGCAAGCCGCCGTTCGCGCCCGACTGTCGCGCGCTCGCCAAGAAGCGCCTCAACAAGCTCGATCCGGTGGTCGAGGAGCAGTAGCCAGGCCGTGACTATGCTCACGCACCACCTGTGAGCTACTACGTCACCACCCCGATCTACTACGTCAACGCCGAGCCTCATCTCGGCCACGCCTACTCGATCATCGCCGCCGACGTGCTCGCTCGACACCACCGCCAGCGCGGCGACGACGTCTTCTTTCTCACCGGTACCGACGAGCACGGCGAGCCCGTCGTGCAGGCGGCGGAGCGCCAGGGCCTGACCCCGCGGGAGCTCGTCGACCTCAACGCCCCGCGCTTTCGCGAGATGTGGCGAGCGCGTCGGTGCCTCCAACGACTTCTTCATCCGCACCACCGATCCCGAGCACGTCGCCAAGGTGCAGGAGGTGGTCCAGCGCGTCCACGACAACGGCTACGTCTACGAGGGCGTCTACGAGGGCTGGTACTGCCCGCGCTGCGCCGACTTCAAGACCGAGGCAGAGCTCGGCCCCGACAACACCTGCCCGATCCACGAGATCCCGCTCGAGCGCGAGCGCGAGGAGAACTGGTTCTTCAAGCTCAGCGCCTTCCAGGAGCGACCTCGAGCGTCTCTACGCCGAGCAGCCCGACTTCGTCGCCCCGGACTTTCGCCGCAACGAGGCGCTCTCGTTCATCAAGGGCGGCCTCCAGGACGTCTCGCTGTCGCGGCCGAAGCTCTCCTGGGGCGTGCCGCTGCCGTGGCAGCCCGAGCAGGTCATGTACGTCTGGTTCGACGCGCTGCTCAACTACTACACGGCGCTCTCCTACGCGCGCGATGGCGAGGATCTCACCGACCGCTACTGGCCCGCGACCTGCACGTGATCGGCAAGGACATCCTCAAGTTCCACACCGTCTACTGGCCCGCCTTCCTGATGGCCGCGGAGATCGAGCTGCCCGAGCGCGTCTACGTCCACGGCTACCTGCTGATGGGCGAGAAGAAGATGTCGAAGTCGCTCGGCAACGTGCTCGACCCCAACGAGGTGATCGATCGCTTCGGCTCCGACGCGCTGCGCTTCTACTGCTCGCGCGAGGTCTCCTTCGGCCAGGACGGCAACGTCTCGGCCGCGGGTTTCGAGGCCCGCTACGAGATCGGAGCTCGCCAACGACTGGGGCAACCTCGCGAGCCGGACGCTGGCGATGATCGAGCGCTATCGCGACGGCGTCGTGCCCGAGGGCCGCGAAGATCCGGCTCTGGCGGTCGGCGACGACGCGCTCGAGGGCATCGACGGTGTCGTCCGCGAGCTGCTCGATCGCATCGAGCTGAGCCAGGCGCTGGAGGCGATCTGGTCGCGCGTGCGCACGGCTCAACCGCTACGTCGAGGAGACGCAAGCCCTGGGAGCTGGCCAAGGACGAGTCCCAGGCCGAGCGCCTGGACACGGTCCTCTACAACCTCGCCGAGGGCATCCGGGTGCTGGCCCTGACTCTTGCACCCCTACATGCCCGAGACCAGCGGCAAGCTGCTCGACGCCCTGGCCGAGGGAAATCGCGAGCTCGACGCCTTCGGCGCCCGCGCCGGCGGTCAGACCATCGAGCGGATCCCGCCGCTGTTTCCCAAGCTCGAAGCCGCCACGAGCTGACCGATGCGCTACGTGATCCGGACCTTGCTGGGGATGGCGCTGTTCGCCTTCTGCTGGGTGGCGATCGGCTACGCGATCAACCAGCTGCTGCAGGTGGGCACCTGCGCCAGCGGCGGGCCGTACGTCTCGGCGCGCGAGTGTCCGGACGGGATCGAGCGGCTGATGTTCTCGATTATCGGCGCCATCGTCGGTCTCTTCGTCGCCGCCTGGATCTACAGCGGCCGCGGCGCGCCTCCCGGCAGCGATCGCAAGCCGGCCAACGGCGCGATCATCGTCTGGTTCTGGACCGGCCTCTTCTGGAGCCTCGCGGTCGGCTCCTTCTGGGCGGTGTGGGGGCCCGGACGCCAATCCCGGGCCCGGGAGGCACCGAGGGCGGCCTGATCGTCGGCTTCATGGGCCTGATCATGGGCGCGGGCGGCTTGCTTGCGATCGGACTCGGGCGCTCGAAGAGCGACCGGCTCGAGCCGGCAGGTGCGCCCGGTCGTCTCGCGCATGGTCGGGACGGCGACGAGGTTCAGCGGCGCCGCCCACCCGGTCGACCGCCTCGAGACGCTCGAGCGCCTGCGTCGCCAGGGCACGCTCACCGATGCCGAGTTCGAGACGCTGAAGGCGAAGATCGTGAGCGAGAGCCTGATGGTCACCGAGAGCTCGTTCAGGGCGATCCCCGTGATCGTCCACGCGCTCGGGATCGCGCTCGGGATCTTTCTCGGCTTCATGGCGATGGAGGCGATCGCGCCGGACCTGCCCGACGACAGCGTCGAGCCCGGAGTCAGCTCGTCGATCACCCCGGAGGCGGTGGCCGCCGACGACAGCGACTCGCTCTTTCTCTCGCAGAACCTGGCGCCCTCGTTCGACCAGCTCGAACAGCAGCTGCCCGCCGGCGACAGCATCGCCAAGCTGCGGATCGAGCCGGGCGCGGTCGAGGTCGACTCGGCCGGCGGAGGCGACGGCTTTGCGCTCGCCGATGTCTCGCCCGGCCTGCCCGAGCTGCTGATCGACGCGATCCACGCCCAGCGCGAGCGGGTGACGATCGCCGACATCGCCTCGATCGAGCTGGTCGCGACCGCCGAGGGACCGTCGTGGTACGTCCAGCTCGACCCGTCGAAGACCGACGTCAGCCCGCCGTGGACGTACGGGCGCCGCTCGAGGGCGCGCCGTTGACGGCGGGCCCGGCGCCGCCCGTGCCGGTCGCCGAGGAGTAGCGTCGCCCGATGGCAGGCGAGCTTCGCCGCCGAGGGGCTGCGGAAGTCGCTACGGGCGCAAGCAGGCGCTGCGAGGCGTCTCACTCGAGGTCGGCGAGGGCGAGATCGTCGGCCTGCTCGGGCCCAACGGCGCCGGCAAGTCGACGCTGGCGAAGATCGCTGCGGGCTGGTGCGCCCGACGGAGGGGATCGCGACGGTGGCCGGGCATCCTGCGGGCAGCGTCGAGGCCAGAGGCGCGATCGGCTATCTCGCCGAGCTCTTCCGCTTCCCCGGCTGGTCGAGCGCGAATGAGGTGATGACGCTGCACCAGCGCCTTGCGGGCTCCGATGGCGCAGGCAGCGAGCGCACGGAGCTGCTCGAGCTGGTCGGCCTCGCCGATGCCGCGCGATGTCCGCGTCTCGGAGATGTCGAAGGGAATGCAGCAGCGGCTCGGCCTCGCTCAGGCGCTGATCGGCGATCCGCGGCTGCTGCTGCTCGACGAGCCGACGAGCGCCCTCGACCCGGCGGGCCGAAGAGTCGTTCGCCGGCTGCTCGGCGAGGTCCGGGGGCGCGGCGTGTCGGTGCTGCTGAGCTCGCATCTGCTCGGTGAGATCGAGCTGATCTGCGATCGCGTCGCGATCCTCGTCGATGGCGAGGTGGTTCAGCGCGGGACCCCGGCCGAGCTTCATCGCCCTCGCGGCGTCGAGGTCGAGACCGCCGCCGGCACGCGGTTGTTCGAGGGCGCCGGGCGCGACGACGCGCCGCGGATCGTCTCCGAGCTGGTCGCGGCGGGCGAGCGCGTCTACGAAGTGCGGGTGCTCGCGAGCACGCTCGAGGACGCCTACCTCGAGGCCGTTGGCGAGGAGGGCGGATGACGCGCACGCCGGCACGCCTCGACGCGGTTGTCACCGTCGCCCGCTTCGCCTTCGCCGAGAGCCTGCGCCGGCGCGTCTTTGCGGTCGTCGCGGTGCTCACCGTCGTCTTTCTCGCGCTCTACGGGCTCGGCTCCCATTTCGCCTTCGAGGAGGCGGAGGGGTTCGCGGCGACCGCCGCCGATCTCGCCGACGAGCGAGCGATCACGGGCTCGACCGTGTTTGGCCTGGCGATGTTCGCGACGCTGTTTCTCGGTGCGGTGCTGGCGACGTTCCTGACCATCGGCGTGGTTCGCGGCGACGCCGAGACCGGACTGCTGCAGCCGCTCGTCGTGCGACCGCTGGGCCGAGGCGCGATGCTCGTCGCGCGCTACGCCGGTGCAGCCCTTGCCTCGGGCGTCTACGTGCTCGTCGTCTACGCGATCGCCCTCGCGATCACCTCGCTCACCGGCGACTGGACGCCCGACCACATCGTCGTGCCCGGGTCTCGCCCTCGCCGGGGCGACCGCGATCATCGCCGCGATCTCCGTGCTGGCCTCCGTGTTCATGACCTCGACCGCCCAGGGCATCGCGGTGTTCATGATCTTCGGGGCCGGCCTGGTCGCCGGCCTGCTCGGCCAGATCGGCAACGCCCTCGACTCCGAGAACCTGATCGAGATCGCCGACGATCGCGATCTGGGTGCTGCCGTTCGAGGCCCTCTACCAGCACGGCCTCTACGAGCTCAGCTCCGACCAGGACGGGATCACCGAGACCCTGGTGCAGCTGGGGCCGTTCGGCGGGGCACAGCAGGCCGCGGCCGGCCTGGCGCTGTGGTCGGTGATCTACACCGGCGCGGTGGTCGGGGCGGCGGTGGTCGGGTTCGGGCGTCGCGATCTCTGATCCCGAAGCAGCTCCGCTGCTTAGACTCGCCGGATGATCGATTCCCATTGCCATCTCAGCCTCTGCGAGGGCTCCGAGGCCGAGGTCGTAGCCGACGCGGCGCGGGTGGGGGTGCGGCGGATGCTCACCGTGGGCATCGACGACGCCGGCAACGAGCGGGCGATCGCGAATGCCGAGGCTCACGAGGCGGTCTTCGCCTGCGTCGGGCGCCATCCCAACGCGACCACCGACTTCGACGATGCGGCGGCGGCGCGGATCGAGGAGCTGGCGGCTCATCCGCGCGTCGTCGCGATCGGCGAGACCGGCCTCGACTTCTATCGCGACAACGCTCCGCGCGCGGCGCAGCGAGAGGCGTTCGCGGCGCACATCTCGATCGCTCGCCGGCTCGGCAAGCCGCTCGTCATCCACGTCCGCGACGGAGCTCAGTCGACCGACGGTGAGGCGCTGGCGCAGACGTTCGATCTGCTCGCCGCCGAGGCCGAGGACGTCACCGTGATCCTGCACTGCTTCTCGGCTCCCGCCTCCCGCGTGAGCGAGGCCGCCGCGCATGGCTGGTACTGCTCGTTCGCGGGCAACGTCACCTATCCCAAGTCCGACGAGCTGCGCGCGGCCGCGGCCGAGGTGCCCGACGACCTCGTGCTGGTCGAGACCGATGCTCCCTTTCTCTCGCCGCAGCCGGTGCGCGGGCGGCGAAACGAGCCGGCCAACGTGGTCGCCACCGCCGAGGCCGTCGCCGATGCTCGCGGCGTCGGTTACGCGGCGCTGGAGCAGCTCGTGGAGGCGAACGCGACCCGGGTGTTCGGCTGGTGAACGCGGGCACGCTGCAAAGAGCGAGGTGAGCCGCGGTGGTTCGCCTAGGCCAGAACTTTCTCGCCGACACGAATCTGCTCGATGCGATCGTGCGCGAAGCCGCGCTGGAGCGCGACGACGTCGTGCTCGAAGTCGGCGGTGGCGAGGGCGCGCTGACGGGCGAGCTCGCGTCGCGGGTGGCCAGGGTCCACGTGATCGAGCTCGACGAGCGCCTGCGCCCGGCGCTCGAGGCCGTCCGCGCCGCAGCACGGCAACGTCGCGCTGCACTTCGCCGACGCGATGCGATTCGAGCTGGCGGCGCTCGAGCCTGCGCCGACCCGGATGGTCGCCAACCTCCCGTACGCGATCGCGACGCCGCTGATCATCCGCACGATCGCCGAGCTCGCCGGCGTCTCGGCCTGGACGCTGATGGTGCAGCGCGAGATCGCCGATCGCCTGCGCGCGCCCGCCGGCTCGAAGACATATGGCTCGCCGAGCGTGATCGTCCAGCTCGCCTGCGAGGTGCGACTGCTGCGCGGCGTCGATCGCGCCGTGTTCACCCCGCGCCCGCGGGTCGACTCGGCGCTGATCGCCCTGCGTCGCATCGGGCCGGCGCCGAGCGCGCCCGTCGCGAAGCTGGTCCGCGACGGTTTCGCGCACCGGCGAAAGTCGCTGGCGCGGTCGCTCGAGCACGCTCGGCCTGGGATTCGCGATTCGGTGCGCGCGGCACTCGCAGGGGCTCGAGCTGCCCGCGGATGCCCGCGCGGAGCAGCTGAGCCCGGCGCAGTTCGTCGCGCTCGCCCGCGCGCTCGAGCTCGAGCCGGCAGCGAGCGCGGGAGCGAAGCCGTGATCACGCGCGCGCCGGCCAAGCTCAACCTCTGCCTCTATCTCGGCGGCGTGCGCGAGGACGGGCTGCACGAGCTGCGCTCGCTGTTCTGCCCGCTGCTGCTCAGCGACCGGATCGAGATCACTGCCGGCGTCAGGGAGAGGGCGACGAGGTCGTCTGCGGCGGCGTCGAGGGACCGAACCTGGTCGGCGTCGCGCTCGAGGCGCTGCGGGCGCGAGGCTGGAGCGAGCCGGCGATCCGGGTCGAGATCGAGAAGCGAATCCCGGTCGCGGCCGGTCTCGGTGGCGGCAGCGCCGACGCGGCGGCGATCCTGCGCCTGGCCGGCGACGGACGTCCGCGACCTGCCCGGCTTGGCGGCTGGGCTGGGCGCCGACGTCCCCTCGCAGCTCGATCCGGTATTCGCTCTCGTCGCCGGCGCCGGCGAGCAGGTGGAGGCGCTGGACTCGCCGGGCGAGTTCGCCGTGGTGATGATCCCCGACGATCATCGGCTCACCTCCGCCGAGGTCTACAGGGAGGCCGATTCGCTCGGGCTCGGCCGCGACCAGCGCGAGTTGGATGAGATCGGTGTTCGCTTGCGCGAAGCGGCCGCTGGCGGAGCCTCGCCGCTGGATTACCTGGAGCTGCTGGTCAACGACCTCGAGCAGGCGGCGGTCTCGCTGCTGCCCGCAATCGCCGAGGCCCTGTCGGCGCTGGAGGAGGTCGGCGCCGCGCCGTGCTCTCGTCACCGGCTCGGGGCCGACGGCCTTCGGCATCTTCGAGGACATCGTCGCCGCCGACCAGGCGGCGGCGATGTTGCCTCCGCGCTATGCGAACGCGATCGTCACCGCGCCGCAGAGGCTTCGATGAAGCTCGCAGGCGGTGAGAAGAAGGAGGGACGGCGCGAGAAGATCCGGCTCTTCGCGCTGATCGCGATCTTCGGCGGCGCCTTCTTTGCCTTCCAGCAGCTGGCGCCCAGCCTCGACATCGAAGGCTGGCTCGAGAATCTGGCCGAGGATCTCGGCGATCTCACCTACGTCCTCGTCGGCCTGCTCGCCTTCGCCGAGACGGGCGCGTTCATCGGCCTCGTCTTCCCGGGCGAAACGGCCGTGATCATCGGCGGAGCGCTGGCGGGCCAGGGCGAGAACTCGGTCGTCCTGATGCTGGCGATCGTCTGGTTTTGTGCCTGGGCGGGCGACTCGGTCAGCTTCCTGCTCGGGCAGAAGCTGGGCCGCAACTTCGTCCTCGAGCACGGGCCCAAGGTGAGGATCACCCACGAGCGCTTCGCCCAGGTCGAGAAGTACTTCGACAACCACGGCGGCAAGACGATCCTGATCGGTCGCTTCATCGGGCTCGTGCGGGCGCTGGCGCCGTTCATCGCCGGCAGCTCGGGAATGCGCTACCGCGCCTTCCTTCCCTACAGCGTGCTCGGAACCGGGCTTTGGTCGGCGACCTTCACCCTGCTCGGCTACTTCATCTCCGAGAACATCAACGAGGCGACCGCGCTCGCGAGCAAGGGCATCTTCGTCTTCGGCGCCGTGGTCGGGACGATCGTCGCGATCGTGCTCGCGGTCCGGTTCCTGCGGGTGCCCGAGAACCGCGGGCGGCTGGCGACGCGGATGGACGAGAACGCGGTGCTGCGACCGGTGATCGCACTTGGGCGGCGGATCGAGCCGCAGGCGAGGTTTCTGTGGAATCGGTCTGACGCCGGGCGGGCTCGGACTCGAGTTCACGAGCTTGATGGCGGCGTTTTCGGTGGCGCTGTTCGTCCTCGTCGGCTTCGGCTCGGTGATCAACGGGGATCCCGGGCCGACCCCGGGTGACACCTCGGCGTCCGACGTGGCGCTCGATCTGCGCGCCGACTGGCTCACCGAGATCGCCAAGGTCGTGACAGCGCTCGGGGGGACTCCGTTCACGCTTGCCGTCGGCCTTGGCCGCGGGGATCGTGCTCGCGATGCGCGGCCGGCGCACAGAGGTGTACGTGTTGCTGGCGGCGCTGGTCATCTGCCATCTCGCCGTGCCGCTGCTGAAGGAGCTCTATGACCGCCCGCGGCCGGATGGCGGCCTGGTCGGGGCGAGGGGTGACAGCTTTCCCAGCGGCCATGCGACCTACTCGGTGATCTACACCTGGCTCGTGTTGACGATCGCGATTCGGGTGCGGCCGGGGCTCAGCTACGCCTCGGCGCTGATCACCGTGGGGGTTGCGCTGACGGCGGCGGTCGGGCTCAGCCGCGTCTATCTCAACGTCCACTACCTCAGCGATGTCAGCGGCGGATGGGGCTTGGGCGTGGCTGCATTCTCGGGCTGCGCCGCCGTCGCGCTGCTCGTCGCCCACTTGCGCCAGAATCACGAGCCGGAGATGGATCGAGAACAGCGACCACGGCGATGACGGCGATCACCGCGAAAATCGGCAGCGAGTACCTGCTCTTCGGCGGCGCGGGTCTGCTCAGCCTGATCGCCTTCACGGCCCTGATCCTGACGCCGGCGATCGGCTCCTTCGGTCGCACGTGGGAGAAGGCGACGGCCGTGTTGGTCTCGCTGTTCGTGCTGATCGCCCTGCTGGCGGTGGGTGTCGGCGTCGGCATCGCGATCGTCTACAACTGGGACACGATCACCGAGTTCTTCGGCGGCTAGATGAATCACTCGTCAAATCCGCCGGCCGCAACGGCTCACCGAGCCCGATTTAGACTGCGACGGTGACTTCCAGGGAAGCTGCCGGCAAAACCGCTGCAAAAACGCAGAATGAGGGGTCGACCGACGCGCTCTCGGAGGCGATCGAGTCCGGAGCCGGGCTGCCGGCCGTGGCGCGTGCGGCCGGCGCTGCGCTGGGCGCCAGCGTCGCCCTGATCGACCGCTCCAGCGCCGTGCTCGCCGTCGCCGCTTCGTCCTCGGCCGAGGAGTCGAAGCTGCTCTCGGGCGGCGACGACATCGGCCGGCTCGAGTTGCGCGTCGCCGACGCGGTCGTCGGCGAACTTCGCTTCCGTCGCCGCGGCGGCGATCCCTCGCCGATGCTGACGCGCATGGTCTCGACGCTGCTGGCGCTCGAGCTCGAGCGCTCGCGCGCTCCCGAGTGGGCGAGCGACGAGGCCGCGGGAGAGTTCGTGCGGGCGGTTCTGGCGCGCAAGGTGACCGACCGCGGCGACATCGTCGCCCGCGCCGGCGAGCTCGGCTCGCAGGTGGAGGCGGGTGCCGGCGTGATCTTGGCGCGCGCCGCGCCGCGGGCCGCGCAGACGGAGGATTGGCGGGCGCGGGTGCTCGTGGTCGCGATGCGCGCGCTTCGCGCCGCGAGCACGGGAGCGATCGCGGAACTGCGCGAGATCGGCGACCGGGCCGAGGTGAGCACGATCGTGCCGCTTTCAGGCGAGCCCGCGCTCGAGCGCTCGGCGCAGGCGCTGGCGCGCGAGCTCGCTGCATCGTTGCCGGGCTTTCACGTCACGATCGCGCGCAGCCGCTGGGTCGCAGACCCCAGCGACATCTTCCGCGCCGGCCAGGAGGCGCTGCTCGCCGTCAACGTCGCCGAGGCCGACGGCATCGAGCTGCTCGCCTTCGAGGACACCGGCGCCTACCGGCTGTTGTTGCCGGCGATGAGCGAGGACCCGGGCGAGCTCCAGCGCTTCTACGACGAGACGGTGGCGCCGCTCGCCGCCTACGACGACCAGTACGAGACCGATCTCGTGACGACGATCGAGGCCTACCTGGAAAACGACGGCAACGTCACGCCGACCGCCGACCATCTGTTCACCCATCGCCATACCGTTCGCTATCGGCTCGAGCGCGTGAAGGAGCTCTGCGGCCACGACATCACCTCGACCGAGGGCCGCGAGAAGCTCGGCCTCGGGTTGAAGGCGATGCGCGTGCTCGGCATCGCCTCGCCGCGAGGCCCGGCGAACGAGCCAGGGACCGAGGCCGGGCGGGCGAAGGTGCGGCGCAAGTCGGAGGAGTAGCGCGCGACGGCAGACGTTCTAAGGTGCGGTCCGTTCGCGATGGGGAGTGGTCCAATGGCACGACGCCGGCTTTTGGTGCCGTGAGATCCAGGTTCGAATCCTGGCTCCCCAATCGATGCCAGAGATAACGCCGGACGTGGCCGACGTTGTCATCCACATAGGAGGAAAACCACGTCCACGTCGCCCTGAGAGAGGAGTACGCATGATCGACCACGCTGGATTCGGTGTCTCGGACTACGAGCGCTCGAAGGCCTTCTACACCGAGGCGCTGGCGCCGCTGGGCATCGAGCTGTTGATGGAGCCGGTGCCGGAGGCCGGCGGCTTCGGCCGCAAGGAGGAGATGAAGCCGTTCTTTTGGATCGTCGGCGGCCGGCCGGTCGCCGAGGGCGTTCACGTCGCCTTCGCCTGCGACTCGCACGAGCTCGTCGACGCCTTCCATGCCGCGGCGCTTGCCGCCGGCGGTACCGACAACGGTCCCGCGGGACCACGGCCGATCTATCACCCCAACTACTACGGCGCCTTCGTCCTCGATCCGGACAACAACAACATCGAAGCGGTGTGCCACACCCCGGATACGGCCGGCTGAGCGTCGCGCCCCGGCACAGGCGGGTTCTCGGATAGTCGCCTACGATTGCGCGCGTGAGCGGCGCATCGCCAAGCGAGGGCCTGACCGTGCTCGTGATGGCGGCGGGCGCGGGCACGCGGATGCGGTCGTCGCGGCCGAAGGTCCTGCACACCGTCTGCGGTCGGCCGATGGTGGCCTGGCCGGTGCTCGCGGCGCGCGAGGCCGGGGCCGACCGGGTCGTCGCCATCGTCGCGCCCGATCGCGATCTCTCCTCCGGCCTTCCCGACGGCACCGAGACCGTGATCCAGCCCAAGGCCGACGGCACCGGTGGCGCCGTGCGCGCCGCCCATGACATCGTCCGCGAATCCGAGACCGTCGTCGTCCTCTCCGGCGACACGCCGCTGATCACCGCCGACGTGATCGCAGCCCTGATCGAGACGCACCGGGCGACCGAGGCCGGCGCGACCGTGCTCACGGTCGAGCTCGACGACCCGGCCGCCTACGGTCGCATCGTTCGCGACGACGGTGGCGACGTCGCCCGGATAGTCGAGACCAAGCACCCCGAGGCCGTCGCTCGCGACGAGCTCGCGATTCGCGAGATCAACACCGGCGCTTACGTCTTTGCCGCCGAGCCGCTGGTCGAGGCGCTCGACAGCCTCGCCGCCGACAGCGCCAGCGGCGAGTACTTCCTCCCCGACGCGCTGCCGCTGCTGCGCGAGCGCGGCATGCGCGTGGTCGCCCACCTCGCCGACGACCCCAACGTCAACCTCGGGATCAACCATCGCGGCGATCTTGCCCTGGTCACGGCCGAGGTCCGCCGCCAGATCCTCGAGCGCCACATGCTCGCCGGCGTCACGATCGTCGATCCGGGCTCGACCTGGATCGACGCCGACGTCGAGATCGAAGCCGACGTCACGATCGAGCCCGCGACAACGCTGCGCGGCACGACCTCGGTCGGTGCCGATTCGATCGTCGGCCCGTACTCGACCGTGATCGACTCACGGCTCGGCAGCGGCGCTCGCGTCGTTCACTCCTACGTCGTCGATTCCGACGTCGGCGACGCCGCCGCCGTCGGGCCGTTCACCCATCTGCGCCCGGGCTCGGCGCTGGCGACCGACGCGAAGACGGGCAGCTTCGTCGAGGTCAAGAACTCGAAGATCGGCGAGGGGTCGAAGGTGCCGCATCTGGCCTACGTCGGCGATGCCGACGTGGGTGCCGGGGCCAACCTCGGCGCCGGCACGATCACCGCGAACTACGACGGACGGACCAAGAGCCGAACGAAGATCGCAGAGGATGCGCGAATAGGCGTCAACAACTCGCTCGTCGCACCGGTAACGATCGGCGAAGGCGCTTACACTGGCGCCGGTGCGGTGATCCGCGAGGACGTGCCGGACGGAGCGCTCGCGGTGTCGTCGAACGATCAGCGAAACATCGAGGGATACGCAGAGAAGAAGGCGAGCGAGGCTGCCGGCGAGTCCGGGGGCACGGCGGCGAGGCCATGACGACTCTCGATCAGATTCCGCAAACGCAAGTGACCACCTCGATCCCCCAGGACTACACCAAGCGCCTCATGGTCGTCGGCGGCCGCGCTTCGATGGAGCTCGCCGACAAGATCGCCGCACGGCTCGGCGTCGAGCTCGGCCAGGCCGATCTGCGGACGTTTGCCGACGGCGAGGTCTACTGCCGCTACAAGGACTCGATTCGCGGTGCCGACGTCTTCCTCGTGCAATCGACCGCCGCCAACGCCGCGGCTCAGATGACCCCCAACGACGCGCTGATGGAGCTGCTGGTGATGATCGACGCCGCCAAGGGCGCCTCGGCTCACCGGATCATCGCCGTCATGCCCTGGTACGGCTACTCGCGCCAGGACAAGAAGTCGGCGCCGCGGGAGCCGATCTCAGCTCGAGTCGTCGCCCAGTGCCTCGAGGCCGTCGGCGTCGACCGCGTCCTCACCATGGACCTTCACTCCGGCCAGGTCCAGGGCTTCTTCTCCAAGCCCGTGGACCACATGACCGCGATGCCGATGCTGACCCAGTACTTCATCGACCAGACGATGACCGACGACCTCGTGATCGTCTCTCCCGACGCCGGCCGGGTCAAGGTCGCGCGCAACTTCGCCCGCAAGGTCGGCGTGCACTGGGCGGTGATGGAGAAGGAGCGACCGGCGAAGCAGGTGGCGGAGATCGGCTACGTCGTCGGCGACGTCAAGGGAAAGACGGCGGTGCTGGTCGACGACATGATCGACACCGCCGGCACCCTGACCGCCGCCGCCAAGACGGTGCTCGAGGAGGGAGCGGCGCGCGTCATCGCCTGCGCCACCCACGGCGTCTTCTCCGGGCCCGCCTACGAGCGCCTCGCCTACGAGAACTCGGGGATCGAGCGCATCGTCGTCACCGACACGGTCCCGCTTCGCCCCGGCGCCCCGGAGAACATCACCGTGCTCTCGGCGGCGCAGACCCTCGCCGACTCGATCCGCCGCATCTTCGCCGACGACTCGGTCTCCGAGATCTTCGCCGGCGAGAACCAGCTGTTTTAGAGCGCGTGAAGCGAATCGGCCTGCTCGGCGGAATGAGCTGGGAGAGCACCGCCGTCTATTACCGCCTGATCAATCAACGGGTGCGCGAGCTGCGCGGGGGCGTGCATTCGGCCGAATGCATCGTGCGCTCGCTCGACTTCGCCGAGGTCGCCCAGCTGCAAAGCGACGAGCGCTGGGACGAGGCGGGTGCGCTGCTCGGCCGGGAAGCGCGTGGGCTGGTGACTGCGGGCGCCGAAGTGCTCGTCCTCTGCACGAACACCATGCACAAGGTCGCGCCCGCGATCGAGCAGAGCGCCGGGATCCCGTTGCTGCACGTTGCCGATGCCACCGCCGAGGCGGTCAAGGCGCAGGGCCTTGGCTCGGTCGGCCTGCTGGCGACCGCTTACACGATGGAGCAGGACTTCTATGTCGGCCGTTTGCGCGAAGCGCCACGGCCTCGAGGTGATCGTCCCCGGCGCCGAGGACCGCGCCGAGGTCCACCGCGTCATCTACGAGGAGCTGGTGCGGGGCGAGGTGAACAGCCGAATCGCGTCAGCGCTACCGCCGAGGTCATCGAAGGGCTCGTCGAGGCAGGGCGCTGCTGGCGATCCTGCTCGGCTGCACCGAGATCGGCCTGCTGATCGGAGCCGAAGACGCGACCGTTGCGATATTCGACACGACGCGTGTGCACGCCGAGCGCGCCGTCGACGTCGCTCTCGCCTAGCCGTCACCCGCGTCGGAGATGTGCCACTCGCCGTCCTCTTCGAGCAGCAGCACGGTTCGCGGTTCGGCGCCGCGCTCCTGAGCGCGATAGCGAGTCTCGACGCGGGCCCGGTTGCCGCTGACGCTGACGTACTTCACCTGCACCTCGGAGCCGGCGAAGACCTCGGTCAGCCGGTCGAGGATCTGCTCGCATTTGGGCAGCGCGTCGATCTCGAGCTGCTGCGCCGTGTTCACGCGTAGAGCCTGGCGAGCATCGCCGGTCAGCAGGTCGCAGAACATCTGCGAGTCGCCGGAGGCGGCGGCGCCGAAGAAGCGCTCGACCGTCGCCTGCACCTCCTCCTCGCGCGTCGGCGGGTCATCGAACGGCCCCGTATCGGTGATCGCAAGCACGGCGACGGCGGCCACCACGACGAGCAGAAGCGCGGCGACCCGGCGGCGGACGACGTCACTCATGCGCGCACGGTATCCGCTCGGCGCCGGCAGCAATACAGTTGCGCCGATGCGCACGCCACCTGCCGAGATCCGAGCCTAGGTGGACGAGCGCACCCTGAACTGGCTCGACCTTCTCGGCAGGGCGCTGCTCTGGGGGGCCGTCGCCGTGCTCGGCCTCGCCTTCATCGCCTCGGTCGCGATCGTCACCTCGGACAGCATCGGCTTCTTTCAGGAGAACGTCGAGCGCCAGGGCCGCGGCATCGTCGCCATCGGCGCCTTCAGCAGCGGGCTCGCTGCGGCCGGCGTCATGGCCGGCCTCGGTGCTCTGGTCCGGCTCAAGGTCGCCGAGCGACGCGACGCGCCGGGCAAGAAGTAGCGCTCACGCCTTGCTCAAGATCGGTCACAAGGGCGCCGACGCGATCGAGCCCGGAAACACGCTCGAGAGCTTCGCGGTCGCGGTTGCCGCCGGCGTCGACGTGGTCGAGCTCGACGTCCTGCGCCCCCAGTCGGACTTCCCCCCGGGGACCGATTGGCGCCGCGGCGGCGCCGGCCCCGCCGCGGCCGGCGGTCCGCTCGTCATCGCCCACGATTGGGCTGCGGCCGCCAGGCGCAGCGAGCAACTCACACTCGATCAGGCGCTCGACGCCTTCACCCGGCCGCCGCTCGACCGCGTTCGCTTCGATCTCGATCTGAAGATGACCGGTCGCGAGGACGAGGTCGTCGCCGCGCTCGTCGAGCGCGACCTCGGCGAGCGGGCGATGATCTCGACGATGGAGGTCTCGAGCATCGCCTGGCTGCGCGAAGCGGCGCCGAGCATCGATCGCGGCTGGACCGTGCCCAAGGTGAGCAAGGACTGGTCGCGCAGCCGCGCCCTGCGACCGCTGTTTCTCGCCGGCTCCGCGACCTTTCGCGCCCGCCTGCCGCAGATCGTCAGCCGGCGCGCGCCAGAGCTCGGCGCCTGGGCCGTGTGGATCTTTCACGGACTGATCACTCCCAGGCTGATCGAATCAGCCCACGCCGCAAACGTGAAGGTGATCGCCTGGACAGTCGACGACCCCGAGCAGATCACCGCCCTGAGCGCCCTCGGCGTCGACGGAATCTGCTCCAACGACCCGCGGCTTCTGCGCGGCGTCGGCTCTAGGTCCCCTTCACCTTGACGGCCGACTGCAGCTCGGCCTCCGAGAAGACGCCGGGCACCGTGCCCTCGGCCGCGTAGCGATAGAGGGCGACGCCGAAGACGCTGCGCATCGCCTGTGAGATCAGCGCCGCGACTGCGAACAGGGCGATGCCCGCGACCACCAGCAGCGCGCCGCCGGCGATCCCGGCGTCGCCGCCCTGCTCAGCCCAGAGGTATGCACCGCCGGCGATCAGCGCGATCGCCGGCAGCATCCCGAGCGACGAAGACGATGCCGCCGATCGCGACGTTGCCGGTCACCTGCCCGGCCCAGCGCTGCTTGAACAGGCTCGCGGAGCGCTTCAGCGTTGCGAACGGCCCCAGGCCCTCGAACGCGATCACCGGCACTGCCATGAACGAGATCAGGGTCCAGGCCGTGCTCAGCAGCGCGCCGATGATCGCCTCCCCGATCGAGCCGCTGTTCTGGATCATCGCCAGGATCGACCCGACGAACGCCGACAGCGCCGCCCAGCCGGCGATTGCGCCGAGGTTCTGATTGGAGACCTTGAGCCCATCCGAGAATGTGGCCGGATTGCCGCGGAAGATCTGGTCGGCCGTCGCGGCCAGCCCAACCGAGAAATAGATGCCGACGAAGCTGGCGCCGTAGATGCCGATCGCGGTCAGCAGGCCGCCGATCACGTTCTGCCGTTCCTCGGCGATCAGGTAGATGCCCGGAAGCACCGCGACGACGACGATCACCAACGCCGACAGCGCCGCGTAGATCGGGAACCGAAACAGCTGCTTGTTGTCGCGCAGCAGCGCCCAGCTCTTCTTCGTCAGCTCCCAGCCCTGCCTCATCCGTGCACCCATGCGTCGCTCCTTGCTCGCGGTTGCCCGCTGACGCTACCGAGTGACGCCGTCGCGTCGGGGTCAGCGATCACGATTGCTGAGCGATCCCCGGAACCCGCTTGATCCCGCGGCCCTCGAAGTACTCCCACTCGGCGATGCCGAGCTCGGTCGCGGGCTCGTCGGCGTAGACCCACTCGCGCATGATCCGGTGCCAGTTTCGCTTCGCCCCGAGCTGAGCGAGGACGGCGATCAATCCGGTCTCCATGCGCCGGCCCATCAGCTCCTCGGCCGGCAGGCTCTCGCGGCGCATCAGCGAGTAGTACTCCGAGCGCGGATCCGAGGCCGACTCGATGATCTTCATCACCCGGCGCGCCGAGACCTCGTACTCGCCGTCCTCGAGGTACCAGCCGCCGACCAGCATCACGTGATCCATCAGCCGGTCGGCGTCGAGCTTCGACGGGTGCTTGACGAAGCCGAGGTCGTGGAGCGAGTGGCGCAGCGCCTCGGAGTCCTTGCGGATCGCCGCGTCGAGCGCCATCTGCTCGAGCTTGATCTGCTCGAGGTCGAGCTTCTTCGTCATCCCGAAGTCGAGGAAGGCGACGCGGCCGTCGGCCATCAGCAGGTAGTTGCCGGGATGCGAATCGGCGTTGAAGTGCTGCAGGTGATAGATCGAGCCGAAGCAGAAGCGAAAGACGATCTCGCCGAAACGGCTGCGCTCGTCGTGGTCGAGCTGCTTGATCTCGTCGAACTGCGCGCCCTCGACGAACTCGGTCACCAGCACCCGCCGGCGCGAGAGCCGCGTGATCACGTCGGGCACGTAGATGAACGGATGGCCGCGGTAGCCGCGTGAGAACGAGCGCTGGTTCTGGGCCTCGTACTCGTAGTCGAGCTCCTCGAGCACTCGCTCGCGAAGCTCCGAAGCCACGGCCTTGGCGTCGAGGCCCGGGGCCAGCGCCTTTGCCAGGCGCACCAGCATGCCCGCGTTTCGCATGTCCGACTCCAGCGCCTCGGCGACGCCCGGATACTGGATCTTGACGGCGACGGGCCGGCCGTCGATCAGCGTCGCGCGGTGCACCTGACCGATCGAGGCGGCGGCGAAGGCCTCGGTCTCGAACTCGGCGAAGTTCTGCGTCACGTCCTCGCCCAGCTCCTCCTCGAGCACCGCCGAGACCTTCTCCCACGGCATCGGCGGAGCGGAGGTCCGCAGCTTGCCGAGCTCCTCCTGATACATCTCGGCGTACTCGGGCGGCAGGAACTCGGTGTCGATGAACGAGGCGAGCTGGCCGATCTTCATCGCCGCCCCCTTCATCTCGCCGAGCGTTCGCACCATCTTCAGCGCGGTCTCGAGATGGCGCGCTTCCAGCCTCTCCTCGGCCTCCGTCTCCGAGCGGGCGACGCCCGCGGCCTTGGTGCCCGCGTACTTGGCGGCCTGGCTTCCGAGAGCCGTGCCGAGCTTTGCCGAGCGGCGCAGGCTGCCCTTCGGGATCTTCATCTCGTCGGACACGGGCGCAGGGTAGCCCGGCACGGCTGGATCATGGGCACTTCTCTATCCTCAGCCGCCGCATGGCATCCGACCGCGCAACCTTGAAGGCCCAGCCGCGCACCGATTTCGGCTCGCGCACGAGCCGCCGCCTGCGCCGCGAGGGATTCGTCCCGGGCGTCGTCTACGGCGGCGGCGACGATGCCCGCGCCTTTCAGGCCCAGGCTCGCGCGATCCGCGACGTGCTCGTCCACGGCGGCGCCCTGATCGACGTCGAGATCGAGGGCTCGGGCACGGTCCCGGTCGTGATCAAGGAGGAGCAGCGCGACCCGGTTCGCGGCGACCTCGTCCATCTCGACCTCCAGGAGGTCAAGCTCGACGTCAAGATCGAGGCCGACGTCGCGATCGAGCTGCTCGGCGCCGAGGACTCGCCCGGCGTCAAGGAAGGCGGGGTGCTCGAGCACGTCACCCACGAGGTCACGATCTCGGCGCTGCCGACCGAGATTCCCGAGAGCATCGCCGCCGACGTCTCCGGGATGGAGATCAACGACACGCTTCAGCTCGAGTCCCTGATCGCCCCCGAGGGCGTCGAGTTCGTGCTCGCCGAGGGCCAGAGCATGGACGAGATCACGATCGCCAACCTCTCGCCGCCCCGCGTCGAGGAGGAGCCCGAGCCCGAGCTCGAGGAAGAGACCGAGCTCGTCGGCGAGGAGGGCGAGGAGGCCGAGGGCGAGGAGGCCGAGGGCGACGACGATTCAGGCGGCGGCGACTCGGGCGACTCGGGCGACGGGGAGTAGTTCCCTGCGTCTGTTCGGCCAGCGCCGGGGCGCTGATGCCGGCGCCTCGACAGCGGCGGAGGGCTCGTCGGGCCGCATTCTCGTGATCGGCCTCGGCAACCCGGGAAGCCGTTACGCCGCGACGCGCCACAACATCGGCTTCGAGGTCGCAGCGGAGCTCGCGCGGCGCTGGGACCTGCCGAAGGCCAAGCAGCGCTTCAAGGGCGAGATCGCCGAGGGCCGCGTGCGTGCCGGCGGTCCGCGTGTCGCGATCCTGCTGCCGCAGACCTACATGAACGAGTCGGGCAGCTCGGCCGGGCCGGCGCGCGGCGCGCTCAAGGTGCCGCTGGAGGAGGTGGTCGTGATCCACGACGAGATCGACCTCCCCTTCGGCGAGATCAAGGCCAAGCTCGGCGGCGGGGCGGCCGGGCACAACGGGCTCAAGAGCCTCAAGCAGGGCTTCGGCGACACCGACTTCTGGCGCGTCCGAGTCGGTGTCGGACGCCCCGATTCGACCGATCCCGAGATCGTCTCCGCCTACGTGCTCGGCCGCTTCTCCGAGCCGCGCGAGCAGGTGCGGGAGCTGATCGAAGATGCCGTCGCGCGAAACCGAGCGGTTGGTCGAGCAGATCGCCGCCGAGGAGGGAGACCAACTCGGCGAGGTGATGGCGTGACGCTGACGAACTACGACCGCTCCGACGACGGCGTCGCGCTGATCCGCCTCGAGCGTCCGGAGGCGCGAAACGCGCTCAACACGCCGATGCTGGAGGAGATCCTCGCCCACCTCGCGAGCGCGCGCGAGGACGAACAGGTGCGGGTGCTGGTGATCTCCTCGAACGACCACATGGGCCTCTCCGCCGGCGCCGACGTGCGCGAGCAGCTCGACGAACAGGGGCGGCTGCGGCGCATGGAGCTGTTCTCGCTCGTCTACGACGAGCTCGTCGGCTTTCCCAAGCCCACCGTCGCCGCCTGCCACGGCGCCTGCGTCGGCGGCGGCGCCGAGATCGCGGTCGCCTGTGACCTGCGCGTCGGCGGCTCCAACCTGCGCCTGCGCTTCCCCGGCGCCGCGCTCGGCGTCCCGGTCGGCCCGGCGCGGCTGGTCACGCTCTGCGGCCTCTCGGTCGCCAAGTACCTGCTGCTGACGTCGAAGGAGATCGCCGCCGACGAGGCACACCGCTGGGGCTTGGTGCACAAGGTCGTGGCGGCGCCGCGCACGGAGGAGGCGGCGCTTCAGCTCGCGGCCCAGGTCGCCGTGCATCCGCCCGAGGCGGTGGCGCGGCTGAAGCGGATGCTGCACGAGTGGGACGACGTCGAGGGCCGCTCGCGCGTCGAGGGCGAAGGTCAGGTCGAGTGGCAGCGTTCGGGCCCCGGCTTGCCCTATGGCGCCTGAGCCTGATCGCTGCGCTCGGCGTTGAGCGAGTCGACGACTTCGATCAGGTCACCTTTCCTGTAGAAGTCGACCGCGATCAGGCCCGGGGCCAGGCCTCGCAGAGCCTCGCATTCGGCGATCCGGCGGCGCAGGACCTGGGCCGTGTTGACCTTGGCGGCATTCGCAGGCCTCGGCGCGGGCGATGTGTCGATCCAGTGGTTGATCAGGAACAACGACGCATCGTCGGGGCCGCGGTTGGGCTCGCAACTGGCAGCGCAGCTCGGCCGGGTCGGTGAGTTGCCGCGGCCGCTGGAACGAGTAGGGGGTCTCCTGTACGAGGCTCTCGTATGCGGGGTGATACCAGGGGATCGCCGTGCCACCCGCATCGTTCTCGGCGAGCATCAGCACCCGGCCGCCGGAGTCGATCATCGTCTGCAGCGATGGCCAGGGCTCGCCCACCGGCCCCTTGTAGACGTAGTCGATCAGGCCGGTGCTCTCGACCAGAGCGGCGATCTCGGCCGGGTCGACGTAGTCCTCGATCACGACCACGAGCACCTCGTCGGAGTTGGCGGCGAGGAAGTCGCGAATCTGCCCGAATGCGGTTGACGCCTTGATCGCTCCGGGCTCACAGAAGCCGTGACAGAGATAGACGGCTCGCTCGCCCACGGTCTCGGAGTTGACGATCCGATCGCGTATCCGCAGGGCGGCGTTCAGCGCCTCCGGACCGAGCTCCTCCTGCAGAGCCCTGCGCTCCGCGCTGCTCTTGCTGGAAAGCTCCGTCTTCACCGTCCCACCCTCGGTCTCGAGCCCGTAGTGGGCATCGATCAGCAGGCCATGGACACCGTCGCGCAGCTGGTCGGGAAGGCCCTTCTCCTGCTGGGCGAAGAGCCACCCGGGGTTGGAGGCGGCCGACATCGAGTTGTGCGTGGCGGCGAAGGCGACCTGGTCGAACGGCTGGTCGCACAGCTCCTGCGAGCCGTTGCAGCCTTCGGTGGCGATCGCCTGCGATTTCTCCGAGATCCCGCCGACGCCGATCAGCACGGCGCCGGCGATCACGATCGCGACAGCCCCGATTCCCGCCGCGATCAAGGCGGCGCGCCCGCGCTTGCGCTCTGCTGTCTCGAGCTCGGTCTCGGAGATCGTCAGTCGCATCAACTCGGCGACGCCTGCGTAGGCGACGTAGAGGCCGATGAGAATGACGACGAGCTCGACGAACTCGTTGTGGGCGATGACGATCGCAACGCCGGCGGCGATCAGCAGCAGCGCCCGGGCGATGCGCATGCGCCCGCTCTCGGGAATCGCGGTGGCAGCAGACCAGGCGCGCCCGACCTGAGCGCCGACGTCGACCGGCCGAAGCAGGGACGACGCGGCCGCTGCCAGCACCGCGCCGCAGCCGGCGAACAGGATCAACGCCGTGCCGAGATCGCCGAGATAGGCGTCCCAGATGCCCGCGGCGGCGTCGCGCGCTCCCTGATCGTCGATCGCGGTGAGCACGATTGCCTCCGCAGCGCGCATGCCGACCAGTGCCAGCGCCGCGCCGAGCGCGATCGAGACACCCAGCGTGACGGTGGCGCGGCGGGCGTCGGGGGCGACGCGGGTCGCCGCGAACGCCGAGATCAGGCCGATCAGCAACAGCGCCAGCGGCAGCCATCTGGCCTTCTCGGTGACCCTGACCAAGCCGACCAGCGCCGGCGGTGGCTCCGAGTCGAGAATCGTCGCCTCGGTCCCGGCAGGGATCTTCTTCGCGAGCTTGGGATCGGCTGCCACCAGCGTGCCGCGGATCGTCGTGCCGATGTCGACCAATGTCAGCGTCAGCGTGTTCACGTCGCGATCGAAGACCGCGCGGTGGAGGTCCCTGACGGCGCTGCGAAACAGGTCCTGGAATACGCCCTGCCCGGCGATCCCGGTAACGACCCCCTCGATCACCGGCTGTACGGCGATCAGGTTGGGCTCGGCGGCGACGATTCGCTCCGCCGCGCGCCTGCCGATCTCGGCGCGAACGTCCTCGTTGTCCAGCGCCGCAGCCGCCCGCTCGGCGAACTGCTCGGAGTCGGCGATGGCGCGCAGCGAGTAGCCGCCGGCAAGTGCAGCGAGGAAGGCGATCGCGGCAAGGATCGCCAGCGCCGAGGCCGCGATCCGTCGCCTGCCCTGGGAACCGTTCATGCCCGGCCAGACTATTCCGCCCGGCTCAGCTGCCAGGCGCGATCCGAAGCGGTTCTACCTCGTCGCTCAGGTACTCGTGGACATGCTGAATCACCACCGACCCCTCTCCGACCGCGGAGGCCACCCGCTTCACCGACCGGGAGCGCAGATCGCCGACCGCGAAAACTCCGGGCACGCAGGTCTCGTACTGATAGGGCGGACGCTCCAGCGTCCAGTGCACGCCGCTGGCCTCGCGATCGGTGAGTAGGTAGCCCCATTCGTCGCGCTCGATCGTCTCCGGCAGCCAGTCGGTGCGCGGGCGAGCGCCGATCATCACGAACAGGCCCGCCGCCTCGACCGTTCGCTCCTGGCCCGAGACGGTGTCGCGTAGGAGCAGGCGCTCGAGCCGCCCGTCGCCATCGCCGCCCGCGATCTCGGTCGTCAGGCCGACCTCGATGTTGGCGGCAGCGGCGATGCTGTCGCGCAGGTAGCGCGACATGCTGTCGGCGAGCGAACCGCCGCGAACGACCAGGGTCACTCGTCGCGCGTAGCGAGCGAGATGGATTGCCGCCTGCCCGGCCGAGTTTCCTCCGCCGACCACGTAGATCTCCTTGCCCGCCAGCACTCGCCCCTCCGACATCGAAGCCCCGTAGAAGACCCCGGCACCGTGCAGGGCCTCGAGCTTGGGGATCCCGAGCTGGCGATACTCGATCCCGGTGGCGAGCACGACGGTCTTCCCGTTGACCTCGGTGCCGTCGCGCATGATCACGGTGTGGTGGTCTTCGCCCACCCGCAGGCCCTCGACCTTGCTCATGAGCAGGAAGTCGGCGCCGAAGACCCACGCCTGCTGGTAGGCGCGCTGGGCGAGCTCGGCGCCGCCGAGGCCGCGGGGGAAGCCGAGGTAGTTTCGGATCAGCGAGCTCGAGCCCGCCTGGCCGCCGATCGCTTCACGCTCGACGACCAGCGTCTTCAGCCCCTCCGAGGCCGCGTGGACGGCCGCCGCGAGACCGGCCGGCCCGGCGCCGGCGATGATCACGTCGAAGTTTCGGTCGCCATCGAGACGCGTCTTGGCACCGTAGGCGCGCGCGACCTCCTCAGACGATGGATCGACGAGGATCGGGCCCTCGCGGATGCGCACGATCGGCGGCCCGTCCGCCGGTTGCCCCGCCTGCTCGAGCAGCGCGCGCCCCTCTTCGGACTCGGGCGTCAGCAGCGTGTAGGGAACGCCGTTTCTCGCCAACCGGCTCGTGATCTGATGGGTGTGCGCCGTGAACGATCGGCCGACGACGACGATCTCGTGTCCGCGTCGTTCGCGTCGCCCGCGACCACTCGAAGAGGAAATCGCTGATCGTGCGGTGGAAGTACTCGTCGGGGCTGGTGGAGGGCTTGAGCAGGTAATAGTCGATCCAGCCGAGGGCCATCGCCTTCAACATCGCCCGGGCGGTGTCGTGATCTCCCCAGGCGCCCCATTCGACGAGGAGCCCCCGCTTCGCGTGCGGGTGCAGCTCGCGAACCTGCGCCAGCAGCTCGCTGCCGGTGATCTCGGGCATCCACTGGTCGGCGAGCACGAGGACGACCTGCTGGCCTTCGGCGCGTAGGTGCTCGAGTCGCTGCAGTCCCTGCGCGGACGAGCTCGTGCAGGTGATCGTGTAATCGGCCGCGTAGCGGCGCGCTGAGCTCTCGCTCAATGCGTTCGAGCGCAGCCGGCTCGTCGTCGACGACGAGCATCGTTGGCCGGTTCGAGCCGGGGTTCATCCTCGCGAGCTCACTGCCGGAGCATCGTGCGTAATCTCAGGCGCGGTGTCAAGGCCCGCGATCGGCGTGGTGCGGTTTCCCGGACAGGCCCCTCGCGGCGCTCACATCGCGAGCAGGCGGTAGGCGTCCACCGGCTCGGCCTTGCCCTTGACTTGGATCTGCCCGAGTGGTTCCAGCTCCGCGCCGATCGAGCCGACGCGCCGTCTCCTTGCCGATCGCCACCCCGCCGACCGGAGCCTCGGCCTCGAGTCGCGCGGCGAGGTTGACCGTGTCGCCGATCGCGGTGTGCGTTCGCCCTCCGGCGGTGCCGAGCAGCGACATCGCGACCACTCCGGTGTTGACGCCAACCCGAAAGCGAGGCCAGTCCGGATGTGATCGCGCGACCCGAGCCGTCGCCTGCTGGAGCTCGAGCGCCGCGCGGGCCGCGCGTTCGGCGTGGTCGGGCTGGTCTCCGCGCCGGTTGAAGGTCGCCATCAGCGCGTCGCCGACGAGCCGGTCGATCTGGCCGCCGTGGCGCTCGACGACGGGAGGAATCGCGACATCGAAGTAGGCGTTGAGCATCGCGGTGACATCCCGCGGTGCATGCGCCTCGGAAAAGCTCGTGAAGCCCTGCAGGTCGGCGAACAGCACCGTCATCTCGCGTTCGCCGGCGACCGTCTGGTCGAGGTATAGATCGCTGAAGCGCTCCTCATGCCATTCGCGCTGGGCGCTCCAGGCGACCAGCGCGAAGGCGCCCAGCATCAACAGGTGCCATTCCCACCAGGTCGCGTGCCAGTTGCGGCCCAAGGCCACGGCGATCATCGCCTCGGCGAGCAGCGCGAACGCCGCGATCATCCCGATCAGCATCGCGGCGGGACGGCGCCGGTAGAGATCGATATAGCGGATCACCGCAAGCCCGTAGAGCGCGAGCCCGACGGCCGCGAGCGGCGACGAGCGGGCCAGAGGCGCGTTCGGGCGCCGAGGGATCGTCGAGCGGCGGGATCCCGGCCAGCGAGACGATCCCCCAGGCGACCATGAAGACGATCAGCCCCCACCGCAGACGATCCGAATGGCGCATCAGCGCTGCTGACTTCCGCCGGCGGCAGCTCGCGGCTCGAGGCGGCCGCGAACACGGCTGCGATCAGAAGGCCGACCGGGGTGGCCATCGCGAACCCGGCATTCGGGGCTTCGAGCAGCACCCCCGGGGTTGCGAGCGCGTGCAGGCCGAGGAACCCGGCGGCCGCCAGGAACGAGAGTGAGACCAGGAAGACGCGCGCGTCGGCGCGGCGCCGCGCCGCCTCGCCGGTCGCGTAGGCAAGCAGCGCCGTTGATCGCGGCCGCGACCAGGACGAGCCAGAAGTGCGCCGGATGATGCTCCCACGAGACGTCGAGGCTGGGGGCGGCGGTCAGCAGGACCAAGCCGGCGAGCGGAAGCGAGAGGGCGAAGGCCATCGCTGCGACGCGCCCCGAGCGAAGCTCGACCGTTGCTCCTTCACGGGCCCCGGCTTCGTTCATCGCCGCTGTATACAAGCATTCGGCCAGGGGCACGCACCGTAGGATTGAAGGACTGCTCAGAGCACTACTCGACATCGCGCTCGACGACGAGCGACTCGCCTCCGTCGCGGCCCAGGTCAAGGCCGGCGACGCGGCCGACCTGCGCGCTTCGGGCTCGATCAGGCCTTATCTGCTGGCCGCCCTGCTCGATTCCGACGAGGCGCTCGCCGATCGGCCGGCGCTGGTCGTCGCCGCCGACGACGTCGGCGCTCGCGACCTGGCCCGGGCGCTCGGCGCCTATCTGGCCCCGCGGCGGGTTCGCTACTACCCCTCGCGCGGCACCGGCTACGAGTCCCATCTGGCGCCGCCGCCGCATCTCGTCGGCCTGCGCATCGGCGCGCTCGATGCGCTCACGGCCGCGGCCGCGCCCGGCGACGATCAGCCGGTGGTCGTCGCCTCGGCCGTGGCACTGGCCGAGGCGGTGCCCGATGCTGCGCTTCGTCCCGAGGGGTTCGTCCTTCATCGCGGTGAGGAGATCGACCTCGGCGACGTCTCCGAGCTGCTCGTCGAGGCCGGCTACGAGCGTGTCGACCAGGTCGAGGACCGCGGTCAGTTCGCGATCCGCGGTGACATCCTCGACGTCTTCGGCGCGACCGAGGATCGCGCTGCTCGGCTGGAGCTGTTCGGCGACGAGGTCGAGTCGATCCGCTGGTTCTCGACCTTCACCCAGCGCTCCCTCGGAGAGGCCGAGAGGGTCGAGCTCGATCCCGCCGCCGAGCTCGCGCTCGAGCACCGCGAGCTGGCGGAGATCGCTTCCGAGGAGGACGGCGAGCGCCCGAGCGTCGCGGAGATCCTGCCCGTCGACTCGTTCGGCGCCCCGCTCGATCTGATCGGCGAGCCGACGGCGATCGTGCTCGCCGCCGCCGAGGAGATCCCGCCGGCGCTCCACGATCACTGGGAAGACGTGACCACGGCGATGCACGACGCCGACGCCCGCCACCTCTACGTCGACGTCGCCGAACCGCTGGCCGAGCGCGCGTTGCTGGCTTTCCGGCGCACGGACGACGCCGGCGAGCTCTCAGCCGACCCGAAGGCGGGCGCATCTGCGGAAGCCGATGTGTTTCGTGCGCAGGCGCCGGTATCGACCGCGCGCAGCATCTCCGAGGCCGAAGCCCAGCTCGAACGCGACGTGCGCTCCGGCTATCGCGTCGTCGTCACCTTCCCCGGCCGCGGTGAGGCCGAGCGCGCGCGCTACAACCTCGACCGTCTCGACGCCCGCTTCCTCGGTGAGGTTCTGGCGCCGGCGTCCGGCGGAGGGCTCGAAGGGCGAGTTGCTGTTCGACGAAGCCGCACTGACCGACGGCTTCGTCTCCGCTCAGCTGAAGCTGGCGGTGATCCCCTCGCGTCGCCTGGTCCATCGGCGGCGGGCCGCGGCGCCGCCGGCCGCGCGCGGTCGCATGGCCACGCTTCGCCGACCTGCGCGTCGGCGATTTCGTCGTCCACGAAGACCATGGCATCGCTCGCTTTGCCGGCTTCGAGACCAAGACGCTGGCCGGGGTCACGCGCGACTATCTCGAGCTCGAGTACCGCGGTGAGGACAAGGTCTTCTCACCCACCGATCAGCTGGCCAAGATCACCCGCTACGTCGGCGCCGGTGGCGACGCGCCGCAGCTCTCGGCGCTTGGCTCGAAGCGCTGGGATGCGGTCAAGTCGAAGGCGCGCCGCGCGGCGAAGTTGCTCGCCGGCGAGCTGCTCAACCTCTACGCCGAGCGCCAGACTCGAAAGGGCCATCGCTTCGAGCCCGACGGCGAGTGGCAGATCGAGCTCGAGGCGTCGTTTCCCTATCGCGAGACCGCCGATCAGATCGACGCGATCGAAGCGGTCAAGGCCGACATGGAGTCCGAGCGTCCGATGGATCGGCTGATCTGCGGTGACGTCGGCTACGGCAAGACCGAGGTCGCGCTGCGCGCCGCGCACAAGGCGGCGGCGGAGGGCAAGCAGGTGATGATGCTGGTGCCGACGACGATTCTGGCCCAGCAGCATCTCGGCACCTTCCGCGAGCGCCTCGCCTCATCGCCGCTGAACATCGAGATGGTCTCGCGGCTGCGAAAGCCGGCTCGAGGTTCGCGCCGCGCTTGCCGGCTTCGCCGGCGGCCAGGTGGACATTCTCATCGGCACCCACCGGCTGCTCTCGCGCGATGTCCGCGCCAAGGACCTCGGGCTCGTCATCGTCGACGAGGAGCAGCGTTTCGGCGTCAAGCAGAAGGAGCTCCTGCGCCAGCTCAAGCTTCGCGTCGACGTGCTTTCGCTCTCGGCGACGCCGATCCCGCGCACGCTGCAGATGAGCCTCGCCGGGCTGCGCGACATCTCGGTGATCGAGACTCCGCCCGAGGGCCGGCGGCCCGTGCGCACCTACGTCGGGCCCTACGACGAGGAGCTGGTGCGCAAGGCGATCAATCGCGAGGTCGAGCGCGAGGGGCAGGTGTTCTTCCTGCACAACCGCATCGACACCCTGTCCGAGGTCGCCGAGGGACTGCGAGGCCTGTGCCCCGGCGCGCGATTTGCCGAGGCCCACGGCCAGATGGACGAAAAGCAGCTGGAAACGACGATGTTCGAGTTCCTGCGCGGCGAGGCCGACGTGCTCGTGGCGACGACGATCATCGAGTCGGGCCTCGACATCCCCCAGGCCAACACGCTCGTCGTCGAGCGCGCCGACCAGCTCGGCCTCGCCCAGGCCTACCAGATCCGCGGCAGGGTCGGGCGCTCGACCGAGCGCGCCTTCGCCTACATGCTCTACCCGTCCGAGGAGGCCCTGTCGGTCGAGGCGGGGGCGCGCCTGGCCACGCTTTCCGACCACACCGAGCTCGGTTCCGGCTTCGCGATCGCGATGCGCGACCTCGAGCTGCGCGGCGCCGGCGACCTGCTCGGAGACGAGCAGTCGGGCCACGTCGCCGCGGTCGGCTTCGAGCTCTACGTGGCGCTGCTCGACGAGGCGGTCGAGGCGATGCGCGCGCGGGGCGACGGCGACGAGGAAGGCGAGGGCGCGGGCACCCGAGGCTCCGGTCCGCCTCGACGTCGATGTCGACGCCTACCTGCCGCCCGACTACATCCCCTTCGAGGCCGCGAAGATCGACGTCCACCGCCGCATCGCCGGCGCCAAGCGCACGGGCGAGCTGCGCGCGCTTCGCGACGAGCTGCGCGACCGCTTCGGCGACCTCCCGGAGCCGGTCCAGAATCTGCTCTCGCTGCAACGGGCGCGGATCGAGCTGGCCGCGGCCGGGGCGCGAACCGCCGAGATCCGCGGCGGGCGCCTCTCGATCGTCCCGCTCGAGCTCGATTCCGAGGTCGTCGGCCGACTGCGCGAAGAGATCCCCGAGGCGATCTACGAGCTGCGGACCAAGACCCTGGCCCTGCGGGCGCCCGACGGCGCCGAGGCGCGGCTGCAGACCGTGCTGAGCTTGACCGCCGCGCTGACGCGGGCGCTGGCGGAGGAGGCCGAGGAGGCGGCGACGTGGTCGAGGTGGTCGACTCGCGAGCTAGTCGACGCCGGCCGGGTGGTCAGTGAGGGAGTAGGGCGCCGGCGTGAGCGGCTAAATCCTTGGCTGTGGCGACTTCTTCCCGGTATGCGGGAACAAGTCGCCACACCCCGCTCGCCGAAACCGCCCGTCCGCCACCTCCCCACCCAGCAGTACCGGCACGCGCTCCACCCGCATCGGTTCACTCGCGCACCAGTTCTCTATGCTGCCCGCTTCGTGGCCTCGAAACCGCAGGGAAGAAAGGGCGCTCCCGCGCCCGCGCCGAAGAAGAACGTGGGCGGCAAGCGCATCGCCGCGATCGTCCTTGGCCTGTTTTTGATCGGCGCGGTCGTGATCACCGCGACCGCATCGGGGATCGGCCGGCCGAGCGTTCCCGACGGCGACATCGCCGTGATCGAGGAGGCGCCCGACGGCACGGTCACCCAGGAGGACTTCGACCACGCGCTCGAGCAGACCGCGGCGCGCCAGGGGCTGAAGGAGGTCCCGCCGGACGACGACCCTCAATACCAGTTGCTCTCCGACGCGGCCGTCTCCGACATCCTGCTCGGCCGCTGGGTCATGGGCGAGGCCGCCGAGCGTGGGATCGAGATCACCGATCGCGAGATCGACGAGGAGCTCGAGACCGTCAAGGACGAGCAGTTCGGCTCCGAGAAGGCCTTTCAGGAGTTCCTCGACCAGCAGATGTTCACCGAGGAGGAGGCGCGCGAGCGAATCACCCTGCAGCTGATCTCCGACCGCATCCAGACCGCGGTGCTGCCGGAGGAGCCGTCGATCTCCGAGGAGGAGATCGAGACCTACTACGACGAGAACGCGGTTCAGTTCGAACAGCCCGAGACGCGCGACGTGCGCGTCATCCTCACCGCGGACGAGGCGGACGCCGAGGAAGCGCTTGCGGCGCTCGAGGCCGACGACTCCGCCAAGTCCTTCGAGCAGGTCGCGAAGGAATTCTCGATCGACGAGGCGACCAAGAGCACCGGAGGCCTGCGCCAGGCCGTCGTCGAGGGCCAGTCCGAGCCGGCGCTCGACGCCGAGATCTTCGCGGCGCCCGAGGGTGAGCTCGTCGGCCCGTTCGAAGGCGACGCCGGCTTCTACGTGATCCAGGTCGACGCGATCACGCCGGCCGAGACGACCCCGCTCGAGGATGCAAGCGAGCAGATCCGCCAGACCTTGGTCTCGGCGCGCCAGCAGGAGATCGCGACGACCTTCCAGGAGGACTTTCAGGCCAAGTGGGTTTCGCGCACGGTCTGCGCCGACGGCTATCGCATCGACCGCTGCTCGAACGCCGAGCCGCCGCCCGATCTCTGCACCGAGGAGATCGCCGAGACCCAGGGCTGCGATGCGCCCGTCGCCGGCAACAAGCCGATCGCGCCCGGAAGCGGCACCGTCTTCGGCGTAACCGCGCCCGCCGCGCTCCCCCAGGGTCCGCTCACTCCCGTCGCCGAGGTGCCCGCCGGCGGTGTCCCGCCCGGCCTGACGCCCGTGCCCGGCGCGCCGCGGCGCGCGTCCCCCCGGCACGGTCCCGCCCGCAGGGGCAGCACCGCCAACCGCGCCCCCGGGCACGGCGCCTCCGGGCACCGCACCGCCGACCGCGCCTCAGGGCGCCGCACCGCAGACGGCGCCTCCCGGCGGCTGAGCCGCCCGCGTGAGCGACGGGGCGCGAAGCGAAGCCGCGAGCCGAGCTCGCGACCGCCCTCGAGCGTCTCGATTCGATCACCCGGCGCCTGCGCGTCGAATGCCCCTGGGATCGCGAGCAGGATGAGCGCTCGATCGTTTCCCACACCGTCGAGGAGGCATACGAGCTTGCCGACGCGATCCAGCGCGCCGACGACGACAAGATCCGCGACGAGCTGGGCGACGTCCTGTTTCAGGTCGTCTTCCTCTCCCTGCTGCTGGAGGAGCGCGGCGCCGGCTCGCTGACCGCGGTGATCGAGGAGATCACGGCGAAGCTGATCCGGCGCCACCCGCACGTCTTCGCCGAGAGCGAGGCGCGCGAGCTGCTCGAAGGCGCCGACACACGAAGCGCCGGCGGCGTGCTCGCCAACTGGGACCGGATCAAGCTCGAGGTCGAGGGCCGCGGAGCCGGCGACCGCTTTGCCGACATTCCGGAGAACCTGCCCGGGCTGCTCTATGCCCGAAAGATCCTGCGCCGCAGCGATCCCGACGGCGGCGCTGCCGCAGATCGGGCGACCCGCGACTCAGATCAGGCGCGAGTGGGGGAGATGCTGCTCGAAGCGGTCGCTCTCGCGCGCACCCTCGGAGTCGATCCCGAGCTCGCGGTGAGGGCGGCCGCCGAGCGCGTGCGCGACAGCGCCCCGCGCGGCTCGCGAGCTGCCATCGATCATCTAGCCTCCCGGCCTCGCAATGGGAGCGATCGAGCACATCCACGCGCGCCAGATCCTCGATTCGCGCGGCAATCCGACGGTCGAGGTCGACGTCCGCCTCGACTCGGGCGCCTTCGGGCGCGCCGCCGTGCCCTCGGGAGCATCGACGGGCGAGTTCGAGGCGGCCGAGCTGCGAGACGGCGGCGAGCGCTGGGCCGGAAAGGGCGTCGGCAAGGCGGTCGCCAACGTCAACGACGCGATCGCCGCGGCTCTGACCGGCGCCGCGCGCCGGCGACCAGGCCGCGATCGACCAGACGCTGCGCGAGCTCGACGGCACGCCGAACAAGTCGCGCCTCGGCGCCAACGCGATCCTCGGCGTCTCGCTGGCCACGGCCCGCGCCGCCTCCGCGGAGGCCGAGCTGCCGCTCTACGCCTACGTCGCCGAGCTCTTCGGTTCGCCGCGCGAGGCCGCCAACGTCCTCCCGGTGCCGATGATGAACGTGATCAACGGCGGCGCACACGCCGACAACTCCGTCGACCTGCAGGAGTTCATGGTCGTCCCGGCCGGAGCCTCGAGCTTCGGCGACGGCCTGCGCATCGGCACCGAGGTCTTTCACGCGCTCAAGCGCACGCTCTCGGATGCCGGCCACGGCACCACCGTCGGCGACGAGGGCGGCTTCGCTCCCAACCTCGAGTCCAACGAGGCCGCGCTCGAGATCCTCGTCGACGGGATCGAGGCCGCGGGCTACGTTGCCGGCGAGGACGTCTTCATCGCCCTCGACCCGGCGACCTCCGAGCTTCATCGCGAGTCCGACAACATGTACGTGCTCGAGCACGAGGGCCGGGCGCTGTCGGCCGAGGAGATGGTCGGCTTCTGGGCCGGCATCGCCGAGCGCTATCCGGTGATCTCGATCGAGGACGGGATGAACGAGGAGGACTGGGACGGCTGGAAGCTGCTCACCGATCGCCTCGGCGATCGCTGCCAGCTCGTCGGCGACGACCTCTTCGTCACGAACCCGCAACGCCTGAGCCGGGGCATCGAAGCCGGGGTGGGCAACTCGATCCTCGTCAAGGTCAACCAGATCGGCACCCTGACCGAGACGCTCGAGGCGATCACGATGGCGCGCGAGGCCGGCTACTCGGTGGTGATCTCGCACCGCTCGGGCGAGACCGAGGACACGACGATCGCCGATCTCGCCGTCGGTACAGGCGCCGGTCAGATCAAGACCGGCGCGCCTTCGCGCTCGGATCGAGTCGCCAAGTACAACCAGCTCCTGCGCATCGAGGAGGAGCTGGGCGCGGCGGCGACCTATCCCGGGTTGAAAGCTTTCAGCGGAAGGTAGATCGCCATCGGTGCCGAACCGATGAGGCGTGAGCACTCGCGCCCAGGCTGCCCGTGGCTACCGGCTGAAGCCGGCGCCGCGTTCTCGCAGCCGTGGCGCCGGGCGGATCCAGTGGGATCGCGTCGGCCGCGTGGCCCTGGTGCTGGTCCTGTTCGCGGTCCTCGCCTCGTATGTGAGTCCGGCGCTGAACTTCGTCGACGCCTGGCGCGACTCGAAGACCGAGCACGCCAGCTTGACCGAGCTGCGCAGCGAGAATGCGCAGCTGCGCGAGCGGATCACGGCGCTCGACGGCAAGGATGCGGCCGAGCGCGAGGCGCGCCAGCTGGGAATGGTCGGCGAGTACGAGGGCGCCTACGTGGTCAGAGGCCTGAACGACAACTGAACGGCTCGGCGCGCTCGGGTGGGGCGTCGTGACCGCCGGCTTCTCGTTCGCGTCGCCTGACGACCGCGTGCTCTCGGTCGGCGCGTATCTGCTCGGTGCGTTGGAGCTGGCCGTGATCGTCGGCGCCCTCGCCTACGCGGCCTGGCGCCTGCGGACGGCGATCCTGCCGGGTTGGTCGGGGGCGCCGGCGCGTGTCGCCGAGTCCGTGCTCGTGCTCACCGCGATCGTCTTGCTCGCCGAGCTCTTCGGCACCTTCGGCGCCTTCAGCGACGCCTCGATGCTCGCCGGCGCCATCGCCACAGCGCTCGCCGTTCACCTGATCAGCGCCCGCGCCCTCGGCGACCGAGCGGGCGCGCCGAGTGCCGAGCTGCCGGCGCCGAAAGCCTCGGTCGCTCGCGATGTGGCTGGCGGCTGGGGCCGTTGCGGTGGTCACCGCCGCCTGGGCCGTGCCGACGCTGGCCGCGCTCGCGGGCGGCATGGATCGCGCCGACAGCCTCTGGTACCACATGCCCCTCGCCGCCCGGTTCGCCGAGACCGGCGATCTCGGACGCATCGACTACTTCGACCCGATCTTCTTCGCCTCCTACTACCCGGCGAACTCCGAGGTCTTTCACGCGACGGCGCTGCTCGGCTTCGGGCGCGACCTGCTGTCGCCGTTGCTCAACCTCGGCTGGCTCGCCCTCGGGCTCGTCGGCCTCGTACTGCATCGGGCGTCCCTACGGCGTCGGGCCGCAGGCGCTGATCGGCGGTGCGATCGCGCTCGGCTCGCAGATGCTGATCGAGTTCCAGGCGGGTGAGGCCCTCAACGACATCGGCGGCGTCGCCTGCATCCTCGCCTCGGTCGCGATCCTGGTCAACGCCGCGGCCTGGCGCCCGGCGCGTCCACTCGGCCTTGGGGCTGTGGCGGTCGCGGGTCTCGCAGCCGGCCTCGCCGCGGGGATGAAGCTGTCGTTCTTGGCGCCGGTGCTGGCTTTGTTCATCGGTCTCGTCGTCATCGCCGGTCGTGGCAAGCGCCTGCGAACGGGAGCTTGGTTTGCCGGCACGGCCTTCCTCGCCGGTGGCTACTGGTACGTGCGAAACGCGGTCGCGGTTGGAAACCCGATCCCGTTCACCTCGTTCGGCCCGCTCGACCTGGCGATGCCCGAGCGCAGCTTTCGAGCTGCGCCCGGGCTTCTCCGTCTTTCACTACGCGACCGACTTCGACGTCTGGGGCGACTGGTTCATCCCGGGCCTCGGCGACTCCTTCGGAGTGCTGTGGCCGCTCGTCCTCGCGGGCTTCATCGGTGCCGGCGCCTACGCGCTGTGGCGCGGCGGCGAGCCGCTGGTTCGCGTGCTCGGCGCCGTCGTCTTGTTCACGGCGATCGCATACGTGTTCACGCCGCTGACCGCGGCCGGCGAGGAGGGGATGCCGATCGCCTTCGAGTGGAACGTGCGCTACATGGCCCCGGCCGCCGCCGTCGGGCTCGCGCTGCTGCCATGCCTGCCCGCCGCCCGCGCCGGCGAACGCGCGCGCCAGATCACGCTCGGCTTCCTGGTCATCGTCTTCGTCGCCACCGCGGCTTCGCTGGTGCAGTGGCAGCAGGGCCACGTCAAGGGGGCTGTGGCGGCCGGGGTCGGGGTGCTGATCGTCTTCTGCCGCATTGCGCTGGGTCGGTGCCCGTCGCAGGCGCCGCGGCGAGGGCGAAGGTCGTGCTGCGATCGGGCCGTTGGCTGCGGCGGTCCGTGATCGCCGCCGTGTCGGTCGCGGTCCTGGGCGCGGGATATCTGGAGCAGCGCCATTACCTCGAACGCCGCTACGACAGCCTCAGCCCGCAGCTGCAGATCGCCGACGCGGTGCGCTGGGCGCGCGACCTGCGTGGCGCCAAGGTCGCGGTCTCCGGCGTGCGCGGTGTCTTCAACCAGTATCCGTTCTACGGCACCGATCTCTCGAACGAGGTGCAGTGGCTCGGCGTCGAAGGCGACGACGGCGCCTACCTGCGGATCGGCGACTGCGAGCTGTGGCGCTCGGAGCTCGCCGAGGGCGAGTACACCCATGTCGTCACCATGTACGACCCGTTCACGCCGGGCACGCTCACCGACACCAAAGAGGGCCTTTGGACTCGTGAGGACGCGGGCGCCAAGCAGATCCTCCGCGATGGCCCGGTCTCCGTCTTCGAGCTCGAGTCCGCCGCCCGACCCAGCCACCTGCGGCGGGCTGCCCGACCTCGAGCCCGCCGAGCTCAACGGCGACTCCGTCAACGACGACCCGACCGCCAACCAGCCCTAGACCCAGCGATGATCGAGATCCTTCTCTGCACCGCCCTCATCCTCGCCGTCACGCTGCTGATCGGCCGGCTCGCCCTGCGACTGCTGCGCTGGCCTGATTCGAGCTGGCTCGCCGGCGCGACCGGCCTCGCGATCCTGATCGTCGTCACCCCGTTCCTGCTGCGCCTTCCCGGCAGGGCGCGTGACCGCGGTCGTGATCGTCGCGCTGGCGGCGCTGGCCTCTGCGGCCCTGCTGTTCGCGCGGCGAGACCGCTCGGCGTCCGCGACCGGGCTTGCGGTACCGGTCGCGGTCGTCGTCATCACCGTCGCGCTGGCGACGTTGCCGTTCGCGTTCAACGAACGTGTCGGTGTCCTCGGCGAGGGCATCTACACCAACGACCATGCCGCGCAGCTCTACTGGTCGGCGTGGCTTCAGACCGGATTCGGTCCCGAGCCCGCGGCCGTCCAGTTCGGCTATCCGATCGGGCCGCAGGCGGTGGCGGTCGTCGTCGCCGAGGCGACCGGCGCGAGCCTGGTCGCTGCCTTCAACGGCCTCCTGCTGGCGGTTGCGGCGCTCACCGGGCTGACTGCGCTCGGCGCCCTGCGCGGGTTCGGGCCGCTGCGGCGCATCGCCATCGCGTCGCTCAGCGCCCTGCCGTACCTGGCCGCGTCGTTTCTGACCCAGAGCGCCTTCAAGGAGACGGTCATGGCGCTGCTCGTGCTCGCCTTCGCGATCGCCCTGCAGGCCGCGTCTCGCGGACGGCGCGACCGAGGCAGCCCGGATCGGAGCTGGTGCCCTGGACGGCGATCGTCGCCGTCGGCCTCGTGCTGGCGGTCGCGAGCGTGTTCACCTTCTCGCTTCCCGGCCTCGCCTGGTTCGTGTGCGCGTTCGCGGTTTGGTTCCTGCTCGAGGCGGTCACGGGCGACGGCTCGATCGACTGGCGTTCGATCCGCGACACCGCGGCGGCTCACCGCACGGCCTTTGCCGTGGGCGGCCTGGTCCTGATCGCGGCGGCCGTGGTGGCGATCGGGCCGGCGGCGAGCTTCATCGAGAAGATCGACGACGTCCAGCAGTCGGCGGGCCGCCTCAGCTCGCCGATCTTTCCGGGTGAGGCGCTCGGTATCTGGCCCGAGGGCGACTACCGCATCGTTCGCGGCGAGGTCTCGGGCTCGCTGCTCGCGGCCGGCCTCGGCGCCGCTCGCGGCCGGCTTCGGTGTCTTCAGCCTGGTTCGCCGTCGCGAGTGGTCGCTGCTGGCGATGCTGGTGGCCGGCGCCGCCGCCTACGTCGGCGCTCGCATTTTCGCCGAGGTCCACGTCGAGGCGAAGGCGCTTGCGGTGATCTCGCCGCTGGTCTTGCTGGTCGGGCTGCGGGCGTTGCTGGCGCCGCCGGAGGAGCCGACCCGCAACAGGCGGCGGAGGCGGCTGCTCTGGGCCCGCTACGGATTCGGTGTGCTGGTGGCGGTGGCGGCGCTCGGCAGCACCCTGCTGGCACTGCGCGCGGCCCCGGTCGGCTTCGACGATCGCCAGGCCGGGCTCGAGCGTCTCGCGGAAGAGATCGATGGCGACACGGTGGTCTTTCTCGGCGTCGATCGGTTCGCCGGCTACTACCTGCGCGAGGCGCTGGCGCGCGCTCCCGCCGGGTACGTGCCCGAGGAGATCGACCCGCGCAAGGAGAAGCCGTGGCAGCAGGGCCTGGCGGTTGACTTCGACACGATGGACCCGGTCAAGCTCGATCGCTTCGACTACGCGATCACGACGACGGCCGCCTATGCCTCGGCGTCGCCGGAGAACTTCGAGGAGGTGGCGCGCGATCGGCGACTACGTGCTCTGGCGTCGCGATGGCGCGACGCCGCGCAGCCGCATCGTCGAACCCAGCGGCGCCCCGGGGGCTCTCAGCGCCTGCGGCGCCGATACGCGCTCGAGCCGGCGCAGTGCCACGGCGTCGGTGTTCGAGACCACGCCGGTCGTCGTCGAGCGCAGCGACTGGAACCTCCCAAAGCAGGTCGAGACCGCGGCGGCGGGCCAGGACACCGCCTTCCTCGCGCCCGGCAAGGCGACCGTGGCCCTCGACCTTCCCGAGGCCGGCGAGTACGAGCTCTCGCTCCAGTACCACTCGCAGGCGCCGCTGCAGATCGTGGTCGGCGGCGAGGTGATCGCGGAGCTGGCGCCATCGCTCGACGGCATGTACATCGACGGTGCCGGTGGATCGGCGTTCTGGCCGGCCGGCGAGCTCACCGCCGACGGCGCCGGGAGCGGTCGAGGTCGAGCTTCGCGCCAAGCGCCCGAGCGGCCTTCAGCGGGCGCTCGGCGTCGAGCGCCGCGTCTGGCTCGGCGCGATCGCCGCGACCTCGAGCGCCGATCCGGTGAATCGCGAGCTGCCCGGCGGCTGCGGCGCCTACGTCGACCACTTCCGCTTCCAGCGCGACGAAGCCGGGGGCGGCTGATGGCCAAGGACCTCGGCACCCCCGACGAGCTGCCATCGCCGGTCTACGGCGGCGGCGAGATCGAGCGTGCCCCCGAGCTCGCAAAGCTCGTCTTCATCGGCGGCACCGGGCGCAGCGGCACCCACGTCCTCTCGCGGCTGCTCTCGCGCCACGATCGCTTCGGCCTCGTCCCGGTGGAGGTTCGCTTCCACACCGATGCCGACGGCTTTCCCGGCCTGCTCGCCGGCGAGGTGACGCCGCGAGCAGTTCGTCAAGCGCCTGCGCGGCTACTGGTGGAAGGGCTTTCAGACCAGCCGCATGCGCGGCATGTTTCGCTTCGTCGACGAGGATCGCTTCGAGGAGGCCGTCGCGCGCTTCGAGCGCGAGCACGCAGGCGATCTCGAGGCCGCCTGTCGCAATCTCTTCTACGACCTGCTGTGGTTTCGCGCCGTCGAGGGCGAGAAGGCGGCCGAGGGCGAGGCGCTGATCGAGCAGAGCACCGACTCGGTGGCGCAGGCGGAGACCCTGGTCCGGCTGTTTCCCGAGGCGCGCTTCATCCACGTCGTTCGCGACGGTCGCGACGCTTCGGCGTCGAGGGTCTCGCAGACGCGCGGGCTGGTGCGCCCGCGCACGCGCCTGCAGGGGATCGAGTGGTGGGAGGAGCGGATCGCGGCGATCGAGGCCGGCGCGGCAGCGATCCCGCCCGAGCGGCTGCTCACGGTCAGCCTCGACGAGCTCGTGCGCCTGCAGCGCGCGCGCGCCGCGTTGCGACCGATGTTCCGATTCCTCGGCGCGCCGGTGACCAAGCGCACTCGCCGCTACTTCAGCAAGCGCATGACCACCGACGCCTCGAACGCCGAGCGCTGGCGCGAGGGGATCTCGGCGCGAAAGGCCGACCGCATCAACGCCATGTACGAGCGAGGCGCTCGGTCGCCTCGAGGCCGCCGGTGCGCGCTGCGCGCCGCTGCTTCGCCACTCGCTCGAGCGCCGTTCCGACGAGCTCGACCCGCTGGTCTATGTCTACGATCGAGGCTCTTCATGAGCTCGGGCATCGACACCCCCGCCGCCCCCGAGGGCCCGGCCGACCTCGTCTTCGTCGGCGGCACCGGGCGCAGCGGCACGCACATCCTCAGCTACCTGCTCGACAAGCACTCGCGCTTTCACGGCGTTCCGATCGAGTGCCGCTTTCACTGCAACCCGAAGGGGCTCTCGGATCTCGTCATGGGCCGCACCGACGCCGCCGACTTCCTCACCAAGCTCAAGGGCTATTGGTGGCACCGGGTGCGGATCGGCGATCGCGCCTACGTTCGCGCCAAGTGGCGGGCGATGGGCCGCGGGCGCGACCGCGGCTTGCACCAGATCACCGGGCCCGAGCGCTTCTACGAAGCGGTTCGGCGCTTCGAGGAGAGCCACGCGCGACGATCTGCTCGATGCCTCGCGCACCCTCTTCTACGACCTGCTGCAGCCGCTGGCCGACGAGGCGGGAAAGCCGATCCTGGTCGAGATGAGCTGCTTCACGATCGCCGCGGCCGACGGCCTGGCGCAGATCTTCCCCGAGGCTCGTTTCGTGCACTCGGTGCGCGACGGGCGCGACTCGGGAGCGTCCAAGGTCTCGCTGCGCCAAAAACCCCATCACCCGACCGACATCGCCTCGGGGATCGAGTTCTGGGCCGAGCGCCTGCGCCAGGCCGAGCGCGGCGTCGCCGGGCTCTCGGCGGCCGATCGTGCCCGGCTGCGGGTGATCAGCCTCGACGAGCTCGTGCACTCCAATCGCGAGGCCACCTACGCGGAGCTCTGTGCGTTCCTCGGTGTCGCCGACGAGCCCGCGATGCGCGATTTCTTCGAAACGGAGATGAACGCCGATGCCGCCCACCGCGAGCGCTGGCGAAAGGGGCTGACCGAGTCCGAGCAGGAGGAGATCATCGAGCTCTACGAGACGACCCTGAAGCGCCTCGACGACGAGGGCTATCACTGCGCCCCGGTGCTGCGTCGCTCCTATGAGCGCCAGCTCGCCGCGTACGGGTCTTGAGGCGTCGCTTGAGCACGCGGCGGGTCCTGTTCACGACCTCGAACGGGACCGGACTCGGCCACCTGACCCGCTCGATGGCGATCGCGCGCCGCCTCCCGCCCGAGGTCGAGCCGCTTTTCGTCACGCTCAGCGCCGCGGCGCCGGTGGTCGAGCAGATGGGCTTTTCGGTCGAGTACGTCGCCTCCTACGCGACGCCGGCCAGCGGCAACGACTACCGCTGGTCGCGGCGCCTGCGGGCGCGGCTGCGGGCGGCGATCGCCGAGGCCGAACCCGATGTCGTCGTCTTCGACGGCACCCATCCCTACGAGGCCCTGCTCGGCGCGCTGGACTCCTCGAGCGCCGCTGTCTGGTGTCGGCGGCCGCTGTGGAAGCAGGGCTCGAGCCGCGTGCCCCTGGGCCGCGCCGGCGCCTTCGACGCCGTGCTCGAACCCGGTGAGCTCGCTGAATCGGAGGACCGCGGGCCGACGGTTGCGCTTCGCGACCGCGCCCACCGCGTCGAGCCGATCGTCCTGCTCGAGCGCTCGCAGCTGCTCTCGCGCGAGCAGGCCGAGGCTGAGCTGGGGCTCGAGCCGGGGACGGGTGAACGTCTTGGTGGCGCTCGGGCAGGGGGAGGAGGTGCGCGGGGCGACGGCGCGGGCGCTCGAGCATCTCGCCGGCCGCGATGGTGTTCAGGTGGTCGCGCTGTCGTCGGCGCTTGCGGCGGCCGGGTCAGTGAGGGAGGGCGTGGTGGAGCTGAGCGCGACTTATCCGATGAGCCGCTACTTCGCCGCCTTCGACGGGGCGGTGGCCGCCGCCGGCTACAACGCCTACCACGAGCTGATCGCGCTCGGCGTGCCGTCGGTCTTCGTGCCGATGCACCGCGACACCGACGACCAGCGAGCGCGGGCGCGCTACGCCGAGAGCGCCGGGCTCGGCCTCGAGACCACGGGCGCCGAGGACCCGGTGCTCGAGGCGCAGCTCGACCGCCTGCTCGACGAAGGCGAGCGCAGCGCGATCGCCACCCGCCTCGCGGCCCTGAGCGAGCCCCGAGGCGCCGACCCAGGCCGCCGACTACCTCGCCAGCCCTCGCCGGCGCCCGACCGCCCGACCGACCGCCGAGCGGCAGATAACGGCTGATAGTCGAGCCGAAATCTGCCGCTCGGCCGGAGGGGGCTGGCGCGGGCCGGGGGCGGCGGCTCAGTTTCGGCGGCGGTGGGGGCAGTTCTTCGCCAGCTTGCCGCGGACGGCCTGGCGACTCGGACGCCAGCAGCTGACCAAGCCGCGGGCGCGGGCGCTGGTCCTGGCGGTCGGCATCGACGAAGACGCCGTCGTCGACGCGGTACGCGCCGCGATCGCCGACGGCCGGGCGAGGCGCCCGAGCGCACCCTCGTCGTCACCGACGCGCTCGCGCGCGCTGGCCGAGATCCGCGCGCTCGGAGTCGGCGTCGAGCACATCCCCGGTCGCGGCTCGCGGCAGGCCGAGCTCGCGCGGCGCAAGCTATGAGGACTTCCTCGAAGGCCGCCTCGAGCTGATCCGCGCCGAGCGTCCGAAGCCGCGTCAGCGAGACGGTTGCGCCTGGTGGCGCTCCGCTACGCTGACTCGCTCCGATGGAGGCCTCTACCCCCGAGAAGTCGCTTGATCAAGCGGTGTCTGCGACTGCGTCAAGCGCGCTCACGACAGCCCGAGGGGGCGCTTCCCAACCTGATCGTGATCGGGGCGCAGAAGTGCGGCACGAGCGTCCTTCACTACTACCTCAGCCTTCACCCCGAGGTCTCGATGTCGAAGCCGAAGGAGCTCAACTTCTTCATCGAGGAGCGAAACTGGCCGCGCGGGATCGATTGGTACAAGGCGCCAGTTCGACGCCACTGCGCGCGTTCGCGGCGAGGCCTCGCCCAACTACACCGCCTTTCCCCAGCACCAGGGCGTGCCCGAGCGCATGGCCGCGGTCGTGCCCGAGGCGAAGCTGATCTACATGGTTCGCGACCCGCTCGAGCGCATCGCCGCGCATTGGGTCCACAACTACGCCAAGCGCCGTGAGAAGGGCACGCTGGCGCAGACGCTCGTGCATCCGAACACCTCCTACGTCACCCGCTCGAAGTACGCGATGCAGCTCGAGCGCTTCCTCGAGCACTACCCCAAGGAGCAGATCCTCGTCTTCCAGCAGTCCGAGCTTCGCCACAAGCGGATGGAGACGCTGCGCCAGGTGTTCGAGTTCCTCGGCGTCGATCCCGACTTCAAGCATCCGCGCTTCGAGCAGGAGCGCCACCAGACCTCGGGCAAGACCCGCGCCACCCGGCTCGCGATCCAGCTCGAGAAGATGGGACGCAGCCGCCGCGGGCGCTTCTTTCCGACCAATTTCTGGCTCGTGCTCGACGACCGGCTACCGTTACGCAAGGCAATCAAGCGTCCGGATGTGAAAGCGGCGCTTCCGGAGGAGACCCTGGAGGAGCTGCGCGCCGACGGCGAACGCCTACGCGAGCTCACCGGCCGCGACCTCTCCAACTGGAAGATCTGGCCCTAAGCCGTGTTCAGGCGCGGCCTCCGCGCCGCCGGCCGGACCCTCGAAAACGAAGATGGCCAAAAAAGGAAAAGTCGAGCAGGAACATGACCACGTAGGTGGCTCGGGCGCCGTCCTGGGCGTGCGCCTGATGCGTTACTCCGGCATCCAGGGCTCGACGCTGGTGATCAGCAACCTGATCCAGCTCGTCGCGGTGATGGTCGTCGCCGCCTTTCTCGGCCCGTCCGAGATGGCCCGCTACGCGCTGCTGTTGTTCCTCGCGGGCCTGGTCACCCAGGTGCTCTCGCTGCTGGTCAAGCCGGGAACGATCCGTCGCGTCTTCGGCGGGGGCGACGACGAGGACGACGATGACGATGACGACCAGGTCGTTTCCTCCTCACCGCCGCGCACGCTCGGCACCGGTCTCGCCTGGGCGCTGACGCTCGGCGCCGTCGGCACGGCGCTCGTCGTCGCCTTTCGCGAGCCGCTGGCCGACTGGCTGCTCGGCGACGCCGACGACTCGGGCTTGATCGTCTGGGCGGGCGTGCTCGCCGGCGTCTGGCTCGTGTTCAAGATCGCCGACATCACGCTCTGGCTCGAGCGGCGGCCGGGCGCCTTCATGATCGCCGACACCTCGCGGCCGGTGCTGGGCCTGGTCGGGCTGACGATCCTGCTCGCGACCGGCTCCGGCGTCGAGGGGGCGATCCTCGGCACCGCGATCGGCACCGCGATCGCCGCCGTGGTCGCGCTGGTCTTGCTGCGAGGCAGCTACGAGCCGTCCTTCGACCTCGCGCGAGATCAAGCAGATCATCATCCGCGGCGGGCCGAGAACGCCGATCGTGATGTCGTTCTGGCTGGTCCAGAACGCCGACATCTTCATCCTCTCGCGCTTCATCAGCGAGACCGACCTCGGCATCTACGCGCTCGCCTCGCGACTCGGAATCGTCGTCTCCTTCCTGCCCCAGGGCTTTCGCGTCGCGATGCGCCCGCTGCGAAAGTCGGCGGCGTTTCAGGCCGTGCGAGACCAGTACGGCAAGGCGACGGTCCAGGGCCAGCTGCTGGGTTACTTCGTCGTGCTCTGCGTCTTCTCGGTGCTGGCGATGATCCTCGGCGGGGAGATCCTCGTCGATCTCGCGCCGCCCGAATACGCCGACGCCGCGGGCCTGATCCCGTTCACCGCGGCCGCGGCCGTGATGCCGTCGGTCTATCGCACCGTCAACCAGAACACGAACCTCGCTCATCATCGAGCCCTGTTCATCCTCGGCTGCGTCGGCGCCGCGGTCGCCTTCGTCGCGATCACCTCGTTGCTCGCAAACGAGATCGGCGCCTACGCGGCTCCGATCGGGATGCTGGTCGGCTTCGGCATCCCCTCGGCGTTGATGTTCGCGCGCAACCAGATCTCCTCGGGAAAGCCGATCGCCTTCCCCTATGGCCCGGTGGCTGTCTCGATCGTGCTTGCGACGCTGATCGCGGTCGGCTTTCAGGTGCTCCAGCTCGACAAGTGGGTCGAGCTCGCGATCGCGGTGGGCCTGCTCGTGGCCTTCCTCGCCGCGCTCGTCCCGCTTGGAGTGATTCCCGAAGAGCATCGCGCTCCGCTGCTCAACACCGTGCGCTCGCTCGTTCGCGGGACCCCGGTGATCTTCCACCCGCGACAGGGCTTGCAGGCGCTGGAGCAGCACGAGCGCGAGGAGCTGCGCATCGCGGTGATCGCTCATCTCCCTCCGGAGCGCCTGACGCCGTCGGAAGACTCCGACGAGGGCGCGCGCCTCGTCGGCCTGCTGCGCCGCGTGGGTAGCGCCGGCGGGATCCCGATCGCCGAATCGGATCCGCTGGATGGCCAGATCGCGCCCTGCCTGTTCGCCGATGCCTCGACCGCGGTTCGCAACGCGAGCATGCGCCGCGTCCTCTCGGCCGGAGCCGACTCGAACGACATCCGCGCGCTCGAGGATCTCGTCGCGCATCTTTCTCGGGTCCCCGACGACGGCTGGGAGGGTGCTCCCGGAGCCGAGCGCAAGCGAAGCTTTCCCGGGGTCGAACGGCGGCGCATCGCCGTGCGCCGGCGCGAGCTGCGCCGGGAGCGAAGCGAGCGCTGAGTCGGCTGCTAGTCGTCTGAGTCGGAGCCGGAGCCGAGCCGAGCTCGAGCCGGACTCCGAGCGGGTGATGACGATGCGGTTGGGCTCGACCGTGACCTCGACCTTGCGATGGCCGGCCCAGTGCTCGGAGTAGACCGGGTCGTCCTTGACGACCGGGTCGAGCCAGAGGCCGTAGCCGTCGGTGTCGCCGTGGTCGAAGCTGGCCTGCATGCCGACGCCGGGGCGCTTGCCGCCGCGCCCGCCGCGCCGGCGTCGCCGGCGCTTTCGCGGCTCGCCCTCGCGCTTTGCTTGGCCGCCGTCGTCGGCGCCCGAGTCGTCTGAGCCGTCGTCGGACTCGTCGTCGTCGGAGCTCGTCCTCGGATCTCGTCGTCCTCGTCGTCCTCGTCCTCTGCTTCGTCGGCCGACTCGGCGGCGAGCTCCTCCTCGCGCGCGGCGGCCTCGATCTCGGCCTCGATCTCGTCGCGAAGATCGTCCTCGCCACCCGAGTCCTCGTCGTCGGCACTGAGCTCGTGACGGCGCCGAAACTCGCGCAGCTCGGTGGTCGAGACCTCGAGCTGGTGAGCGATCCAGGCATCGGTGCGTCCCTGGCGAACCCAGGCGCGGATCTGGTTGAGCTGTGAGCGAAGAGGCTTGGCCATCGAGCCCGGAAGCGGTGAGGTGTTCCGGAGCGGGCGATACTAGATGACTGATTCCACGGCCGCTGCTGCGAGCCTGGCGACTGCACCGCCGTGTCGGGCAACCGGATACGCTGCGATTTCCGAAAAAAGATGGGTGAGGGCCGGCGGGGGGTGGCACTCGGCCGCAGCTCGTAAGGAGGCGGGATGCTGGTCCTGACACGGAAGATCAACCAGAGCATCATGATCGGAGACGACGTCGAGATCTCCGTGCTGGCGGTATCTCGGGACAAGATCCGGCTCGGCATCAGCGCACCACGCGACGTCCCGGTCTTTCGCAAGGAGGTCTATCTCTCGATCAAGGACGAGCTGGGCGACGTTGCCGGCGACGCCGCCGAGGACGACGAGGCCGCGCGGACGAGCTCGCCAAGAGCGAGTGAATCCTCATAGTTCGCTAAGCGAACGCTTGTACGCAGAGGGATGACTGATATTCTCGTCGGCGTGGCGTCCAGCGATCTACGCATGCACGAAACCCTCGACAGCTTCGAGGTTGCCTTCGAACACGAGGCGGCGCTCGAGCGCCGCCGCCGTGCCCAGCTGCGCCAGCGGGCCGTCGATCGCTCCCAGGCCCGCCGCATCCAGACGACCCACAAGCGCGGAAACGTCAGCTTCGGGGTGCTCTTGGTTGCGCTCGCGTTCACGGTCATCGTCGTCACCGTGATCATGTTCGAGACGCTCGCCTGGTTGATGGCCTAGCGCCCGCCGCCTCCGCTGTCCTCACGCTTACCCAGCCTCGCCTCGATAGCCCTGCTCGTGGTGCTCGTCGTCGTCCTGGCGACGGGCGGTTCCGACGACGGCTCGGGCACTTCGGCGGGCGACGGGCCGGACGCCGATGCGACTTCCGCCGCGCGGAGCCTCGGTGCCGATAGTCAGCGTCGTCGACGGCGACACCGCCAGGGCGTTGGTCGACGGGCGCGAGGAGAGCGTGCGCTACATCGGCATCGACACTCCAGAGGTCGACCCGAGCATCGGCGTCGAGTGCTTCGGCGCCCAGGCCAGCGCTCGCAACAAGCAGCTCGTCGAAGACGAAACGGTGCGCCTCGTCTACGACGCCGAGCGCCGCGACCGCTACGGCCGCCTGCTCGCCTACGTCTACGTCGGCGAGACCTTCGTCAACGCCGAGCTCGTCCGCGGCGGCTTTGCGACGACGCTCGAGATCGCACCCAACGACAGCAAGGCCGGGCTGTTCGATCGTCTGCAGCAGGAAGCGGCGAATGCGGGGCGGGGGTTGTGGGGCGCGTGCTGATCCGCTGCGGTTGAGGCGGGGTCGGCCGGGTTTGTCAGTGAGGGGGAGGTTCTTGCGTCGATTGATGAATTTGGGGGCCTATAGCCCCCTTAATTCATCAATCGCCGAGAGTCCGAGGCTTCAACTCCGCAAGCACTCACCCCTCACCAGCAGGAACCCCGCCCCGCGTCGCGCACCCGCCTCAGGCCTCGCGCTGCCCGATCGCGCGCTACGGAGTCCGGCGCACCGACGAGAGCAGCACGTCCTTGATCTGCGCCACGATCTCCAGCGCTTCGGACCACTCGCGCTGCCACACGTTGCGGCCGTAGATCACGCCTGAGCCGCCGGCCTCCATGATCGAGCGCGTCTGCTCGAGCAGGGCGTCGTCGTCGACCCGCGAGCCGCCCGAGAGCACGACCAGCGAGCGTCCCGCCGACTCGACGACCTGGCGCACCATCTCCTCGTGGGAGACGTCCATGTCGTTGTAGGGGGCCGGCGAGTCCTTGTCCTTGTCGGGGTCGGGCTTGGGCATGTTGAGCTTGACCACGTCGGCGCCCATCTCCATCGCCAGGCGGGCGGCGTAGTCGATCGCATAGAAGCTGTCCTGTCCGCCCTTCGCCTTGACCGCCGAGCCCCGCGGATAGGCCCAGATCACCAGCGGCATGCCGTAGCGGTCGCAGTCCTCGCGCACGCTCTTGAGCTGCAGCAGGTCCTGGTCTTGGCGCGGCGAGCCGACGTAGAGCGTGTAGCCGACCGCGTCGGCGCCGAGGCGCACAGCGTCCTCGACCGAGGCGTTGACGGTCGAGAACGCCTCGTCCGAAGGCGGCAGGTCGGTCTTGCCGTTGACCTTGAGCAGCAGCGGCACGCGCCCGGCGTAGTCGGGGTAGTACTTCTCGGCCATGCCGATCTGGCAGGCGAGCGCCGAGTAGCCGGCCTCGGCGGCGAGCTTGAACTGATACTCCGGATCCTTCGAGGCCGGGTTGGGAAAGAAGTCGCGGGGCCCGTGCTCGATGCCCTGGTCGATCGGCAGCAGGAGCAGGGTTCCCTCGCCGGGGCCGAACTCGAACAGCAGCCGGTGCAGGCGGGCGCGCTTGCCGGGCGCGAGCGTGGCGAGGAGGGACTTCTGCTCGGTTGCTGTGGTGAGTTCCATACCGTCCTTAGGGTCGCTTTGGGGCCGCGGCTGAGTATAGGCTGGGCTTCGAGTGCTCGACCACAAGTTCACCGGGCCGCCGTTCACGGTCGGCGTCGAGGAAGAGTTGATGATTCTCGACCCCGACGGATGGGATGTCGCGCAGGCGATCGAGCCGCTGATGGAGGTCGTCCCGGAGGAGTTCGCAGGGCAGGTGAAGCCCGAGCTGATGAAGTCCGTGCTCGAGATCGCGACCAAGCCGTGCAACTCGGTGGGCGAGGCCGGCGACGAGTTGCGCCGGTTGCGAGCGATGGTGATCGAGGCCACGGACAAGCTCGGGCTGACGATCGGCGCCTCGGCCACGCACCCGTTCGCCCGCCCCCTCGACCAGGAGATCGTCGACAGCCCGCGCTACCGCGAGCTGGTCGACGAGCTCGGGATAATCGCCTGCAACGAGCTCATCTTCGGCACCCACGTGCACGTCGCCATCGACGGGCCCGACAAGGCGATCTACGTCGCCGACGGCATCCGCCGCTACCTGCCGCTGTTCCTGGCGCTGTCGACCAACTCGCCCTTCTGGATGGGCGAGCGCACCGGCCTGATGTCCTCGCGCGTGCCGATCTTCCGCTCCTTCCCGCGCGAGGGAATCCCGCCCCACTACGGCACCTGGGAGATCTTCTCGCACCGCGTCGAGCTGATGATGCGCGCCGGCGCGATCGAGGACTACACGTTCCTGTGGTGGGACGTGCGCCCGCACCCGAACCTGGGCACCGTCGAGACGCGGATCTTCGACCAGCAGACGCGCGTCGAGCACACGATCTCGCTCGCGGCCCTGGTCGCCAGCCTCGCCCACCTGCTGTGCTCGCTCTACGACGACGACGAGCCGCTGGTCGAGTACCCGACCGAGCTCGTCGACGACAACAAGATTCGTGCCGCGCGCTGGGGCACGGACGGGCGCCTGATCGACTTTCGCGCCGGGGCCCAGGTGGCGACGCCGCAGATGGCGCGCGAGCTGATCGTTCGCCTCGCAGACCACGCCGACGAGCTCGGCTGCCGCGACGAGCTCGAGGGCATCGAGGACCTGCTCTCCAACGGCACCGGCGCCCACCGCCAGCTCGCGGCCTTCGAGCAGAGCGGCGATCTGCGCGCGCTCGTCGCCGAGATCGCCCAGCGCAGCCGTCCCGACGATTGATCGCGCCGAACCAGAGGGCCCATAGGTTCTAAGCTCGAAGGCGTGGCTGACGCAGGTCCCGAGCTTTCCGTCATCTGCAAGAGCTGCGGCTCGGAGGTGAGTCCGTACGTGACCGAGTGCCCGTACTGCGGCACGCGGCTGCGAAAGCGCGCGCCGAAGCTCGAACGCGTCGGCGACGAGGTCCGCGTGCACGAGGACCGCGGCGATCGCCGCCGCCGCAAGGCGGCCGAGCGCCGCAAGCGGCTGGCCGCGCGCGCCCCCACCCAGGACCTCGCCTCGCGCCCGGTGATGACGGCGCTGGCGATCGCCGTGCCCGCGGTGGTCTTGGTGGTCGAACGCGCGACCAACCTCAGCGTGATCGACCTCGGCGCCATCGTCGGGCCGGTCGGCGATGAGTGGTGGCGTTACTTCGCGGCGTCATTCGTCTACGACGACATCGGCTATCTGTTCGCCTGCGGTCTCGCGATCGCGATCTTCGGCACGGCGATCGAACGGCGCATCGGCTTCGTCCCGACGCTGCTGCTGATCTTGGGCTGCGGTGCGCTCGGCATGCTCGCCGCCGACGGGCTCGATTCTGCCTTCGGTGACGGCTTCGTCGTCGCCGCGGGCGGCAACGCGATCGCGCTCGGCCTGCTCGCCTGCTGGCTCGTCCTGCGCGACGCCGAGCGCCGCGCAGACCCGACCGAGGAGTACGACCGCATCGCCGTCGCCGTCGCCGCGGCGGTCCTTCTGTGCTTGCCGCTGGTCGAGGACTACGCCGCGGTCTGGGCCGGGCTGGCGGGCGCCTTGGTCGGCGCGGCCTGCGGCCTCATCGCCGCGCTCGGCGGCCGCACAACCCAGGGCCGCTGAGGGATCGGCCGATGAGCAAGTTCACCGTGCTCAGCGACGAGCTCCACGACTACATGGTCGCCCACGGCGCCCGCCAGGACGAGGTCCTGCGCCAGATCCAGGAGGAGACGGCGGCGATGGGCGAGATCGCGGTGATGCAGATCGCCGCCGACCAGGGCGCCTTCCTGACCCTGCTCTGCCGGATCGCTGGGCGCCGCCGAGGCGCTCGAGCTCGGCACCTTCACCGGCTACTCGGCGATCTGCATCGCCCGCGGCCTCGCCCCGGGCGGGCGCTTGATCGCCTGCGAGCTCTCCGAGGAGTTCGCGGCGACGGCGGCGAAGAACTTCGAGCGGGCGGGTGTCGCCGAGAGGGTGGAGATCCGCATCGGGCCGGCGCTCGAGACCCTGCGCGCGATGCCCGAGCGCGAGGTCATCGACTTCAGCTTCATCGACGCCGACAAGCAGGGCTATCCCGCCTACTACGAGGAGGTGCTGGCCCGCACCCGCGCCGGCGGCGTGATCGCGGTCGACAACGTGCTCGCCGGAGGCTCGGTGGTCAGCGGCGACGACGACGGTGAAGCGAGCGAGCAGGTCAAGGCGATTCGCCGGCTGAACGAGACGATGCGCGACGACGACCGCGTCGATGTCGCGATGGTGGGCATCGCCGACGGCCTCTTTCTCGCCCGCAAGCGCTAACGGCATGAGCTCGACGAACCTGAGCATGGATCGCGACCAGGCACTCGCCCTCCAGCGCACCGGTCTGCGCGATTGGATCGCGGCGATGTCCGAGTCCTCCCCCGGCGCCCGCCTGTTCGAGCGCGACGGCGTCACCGCCAATGCCGCACCGGCGTGCCCACAACGGGGGATCGTCAACTCCGTCTCCTTCACCAGCTCCGAGGCGATGCTCGACCTGCTCGACGACGTTGCCGAGTTCGAGCGCGAGGCGGGGGTCGAGGCCTGGGAGCTGTGGATCGAGGACTTCGACACCGAGACGATCGCCGCGGTCGAAGAGCGCGGGCTGAAGTTCGACGGCAAGCCGATGGCGATGACGCTCGACCTCGCCTCGTGGCGGCCACCCGATCTCGGCGACCTGGTCTGGGACAGAGATGTCGACGGTGCGACGCTCGGGCGCCTCACCGATCTCGCCTACGGCATCGAGACGGAGGTTGGAATGGCGCACGGATTGACCACGCCGTCGCCGTCGCTGCGGCTCTACCAAGCGCGCGCCGACAGCGGCGAACCGGTCTCCGTGATGGCGACGATCGATCACGCCGGCGACGACCTCGGCATCTACCTCGTCGCCACCCACCCCGACCACCGCGGCCGCGGACTTGCCTCGCGGCTGTTGGCGGTGGCCCTCTCCGAGGGCAGGGAGCGCGGCATGAAGACGTCCTCGCTTCAGGGCTCGCCGATGGGCGCGCCGATCTACGCCCGTCTCGGCTACTCGGGCGATTTCCGCATGAACCTGTACGAACACCGAGCCGGGTCCGGGTGAGCTACTCCGAGGAGCAGATCGAGGCAGCCGTGCAGGCGCTGTCGCAGGAGGGCGCTTTCGCCGAGGCGGAAGCCGTCGTTGCGCGTGCGGCGCCGAGCCTGCAGCGGATCCTCGCCCAGGCACTCGAGGAGGGCGGCTGGTTCGCCGAGTCGCACGCGGACGAGATCCGCAAGGCCGCGGCGCTGCCCGAGGAGGCCGATCGCGAGCTCGCCTTTCGCACGATGCTGGCCGAGGAGGCGCGGATGGGGATGATGATCGGCGTCGCCGTCGGCTGGGCGCTGGCGCGTGAGCTCGGGCCAGAGAGCAACGAGGCCTGAGCGGCTACCGATCGACCTCGGGCTCGGCCTGCGGGCCGCGCTCGAGCCAGTGGGTGCGGTCGTGCCAGTCGTGCGCCATCAGCGCGGCGCCGGCGGCGGCGAGCATCGCCCCGGTGAGGCCGTGATGCAGGCGCTGGTTGACGATCCACACTCGGCGGGCGTCGGGGTCGTAGCGGATCAGACCGCCGGCGTAATGGCGTAGGCTGCATCGGTTCCATCTCGGCTCTCCTTCCAGCTTCAATATCGGCTTCAGGGTCCGGCGCCATTAGCGGTGCAGCGACGACGACATCATCCGATCGGACCATCTGTCAACGGTCCGATCGATTGATGGAAGATTCCAACCGGAATCCGCCCGGTCGATTGGTGACGCCGCCGGCAACCACCGTCGATGATGCGGCTCCCCCCTAACCCCCACGCCGTGTGAGTGGGACGGGACTCATGGGAGAGACGGATGTCGACCAAATCGCAGCCGCAGGAGTTTTGGCAAGGGATTGCCGAGAGCGGCGCGCGAGTCCCAGTCCCCTCGCTTCGGCGTTCCAGGCCGTTGGCCCCACCGATGCCTGGTCCCAGTCTCCAGCAGCCCCGGTCCGAGGTCATGGAGGGTCTCGGACTGAGGCGCTGAGATTCCGCGCGACTCGTTCCGCGCCGCGATCCGATTGGGGGATCGGATCGCCGGCGCGTCGCGGAATAGACTCGCCATTCACGTTGAGCAGCACAAAAGGGGAACGCATCACGGTGCTCGTCGCCGACGACCACCCGATCTACCGGGAGGGAATCGTTCGCGCGATCAAGGAGCGCCCCGATCTCGAGCTGATCGGCGAGGCGATCGATGGCCGTGACGCGCTCGAGCAGATCAAGGCGGTGTCGCCGGCGGTCGCGGTGCTCGACATCCGCATGCCCGGGCTCGACGGAACCCAGGTGCTCGCCGCGATGCGCCGCGACGGCTTCGACACGGAGGTCCTCTTCGTCTCGGCCTTCATGGAGCCCGAGCTCGCCTATCGAACCGTGGCTTCGGGGGCCAGGGGCTATCTCTCGAAGGAATCCTCGCGCAAGGAGGTGTGCGAGGCGATCGTGATGATCGCTCGCGGCGGCACGGCGCTCGCCCCCGAGGCGCAGGCGGGTCTCTCGCAAGCGATTCAGGAGCGCGAGCGCACCGGCGGCCGGCCGCAGCTGACCGCCCGTGAGCAGCAGGTGCTCCGGCTTGTCGCCGACGGGCTCTCGGCTCCCGAGATCGGCCGCGAGATTCAACTCGGAACGGCCACGGTCAAGAGCCACCTTCATTCGCTTTACGACAAGCTCGGCGTTTCCGATCGCGCCGCCGCCGTTGCCGAGGGGATGCGCCGGGGCATGCTCGAGTAGTGAGACTCGCTGGAGCAGCTGCGCGAGGAGAACGCGCGCCTTCGCGACGAGCTGACGAGCGCGCGGACGCTGCTCACCGAGGTGCTCAAGGCCGAGGACGGCGGCCGCCGCCGGATTGCCCAGCTGATTCACGACGATTCGCTGCAGAGCCTGCTCGCCGCCAACCAGGAGCTGATGGAGGCCGCGCCAGGGCGCGAGCAGGTGCAGCGCGCCCACGAGGTGGTCGAGGGCGCGATCGCACGCCTGCGCGAGGCGATGATGGCGCTTCATCCCGGTCACGCTCGAGCAGGGCGGCTTTCGCGCAGGCGCTGGGCGCGGTCGCCCGCCAGGCCGCACGCCAGGGGAGCTTCGAGATCGAGATCGACGTCGACGAGACGGCGCTCGAGCGCGAGGACGAGCTGCTGCTGGCGGTCGCGCGCGAGCTGCTCACCAACGTCGCCCGCCACGCCGGCGCATCCCGGGTCGAAGGTCGTCCTTCGCCGTGACTCGGATGCGCTCGAGCTCGAGGTCTCAGACGACGGGCGCGGGATCGACCCGGGCCGGCGCGAGCAAGCCCTGAGCCAGGGTCACATCGGCCTCGCCTCGGTGACCGAGCGGGTGAAGCAAGCCGGCGGCACGTTCGAGCTCGAGAGCTCGGCCGGCGGCACCGCGGGCGCTGGCCCGGATCCCTGACAGCGAGCTAGGGCGACTGCGCCGGCGGCGGCTGCCGGGCGGGCGCCGGTGCCTGCGGTGCGGGTGCGGGCGCGGGCGTCGGGGGGCCGGTTGCGGCTCGGCAGGAGGCGGTTCCTCCGGCGCGGGCTCGGGGCGTCGGGGTCACGGGCTCGGGATCGGCGATCACGATCGCCCGGTTCGCCCGTGCCGCTGCCGGTCGCGCCTTCGTCGCCGCCCGTCGCCTCCACGGCCGGTCCGACGTGCCTTCGTCGGTGACCTCGTCGCTGATCGGCGGTGGCGGCTGGGGCTGCAGTTGTCCACGATCCTCGGCCGCGACGGGCTCGGCCGGCGCCGTGACCGGCTCGGTCCGGCTGCGTCGACCTGCGATGTGCGTGCGGCGCCGGCTCGTAGGCGACGGCGATGCCGTGGCCCGACTTCGGCGGCACCGAAACGGCCTTCGGCGCTGTCTTGGCAGGGGGCGTCTCGACGCGGTCGGTCGAGTAGAGCTGGCGCACCTCGACCGCTCCGGTGGTCGAGCAGCGCCGCCGTGGCCGCGGTCGCCGCGGCCTTGGCGCCGAACGCGCCGCCGAGCCCGCCGGCACCGGCCGCCGCCGCGGCGCCACCGAACGCCGAGCCCGACCCGCCGGCCGCGGCCACGGCGCCACCGCCGGCAGCTGCTGCGCCGCCGCCGGCCACGGCAGCGGCACCGCCGCTCGCGGCAGCGCCCGTGCCCGCGACGGCGCTGCCGCCCGCGCCGGCGGCCGAGCCGCCGGCGGCGGATCCGGATCCACGCCCAGCCCGAGCTTCGCCGATCAAGGTGTTGATAGAGCAGCGCAAGCGGCCCGATCGGTGCCAGCGCCGCCAGCGCCTTGGTGTTCGAGCGAAGCTCGCCGCGGTACTCGCGGCATCCCTCACAACGCTTGATGTGATGGCGCACCGGGCCCGTCGCCTTGCGCAGTCCCTCGGCCGCCTCGGCGAGCTCGAGCCGGACCTCGCCGCAGGTGAGCTGGCGCGAGTGGGTCGCCTCGGCGAGCGACATCCGCGCTCGCACCAGCAGCGACTTCACCGCGGGCACCGTCGTGTCCATGGTCACGCGCGATCTCGTCGTAGGAGAGCGCGTCGAGCTCGCGCAGCAGCAGCGCCGTGCGCTGGGTCTCGGGCAGGTCCTGGACGTCGGCGACCAGCGCGCGGAAGTCCTCGCGCTTCTGCACGCGGTCGGCGGTCGTGACGCCGCCCTCGCCGACGATGACGTCCATCGAGTCCTGTCCGTCGGGCACGGGGCGGCGAAGATGGTTGAGGCAGCGGTTGCGGGCGATCCGGTAGAGCCAGGGCCGCACGTTGATCGGGCGCTCGTCGGCGCGCATCGCCGCGTGCGCCTTGACGAAGACCTCCTGCAGCACGTCCTCGGCGTCCTCGGTCGAGCGCAGCATGTGGCGACAGAAGGCGAGCAGGCGCGAGTGGTAGCGCTCGAACAGCACCTCGAAGGCGTGATCGTGGCCGGCGCGGATCATCGCGACGAGCGCTGCGTCGCCCTGCAGCTTGAGCAGGGGCGACGGCCGGCCAGTAGAGCCCGGCTGCTCCCGGCGTGTGTGAGGGTGGAGGCCTCCATGCGTGTTCTGCGCGCTCCTCCCCGAAAACACCGTAACAGGCAGGGTTGCGCCTGCTCCATCTTGAACTACCCGTGTGAAGCTGAGCATGAAGCTCGAAATCGGCTCTACCGGGGCCTTGCATGCCCGGGGCGGGGCTCGAACCCGCAACGCCCTTTCGGGCAGCGGATTTTAAGTCCGCCGTCTTTACCAGTTTGACTACCCGGGCCCGGCGATCGTAGATCAGGTGGGCGTCGGAACTGCAACCAGGCTCGCCGCGAACGGCGCCGTCGCCGGCCTCAGGTGCGCTCGAGCACGACGATCGGGATCTCGCGCTCGGTGTTCTCCTGGTAGCTGTTGTAGTCCGGCCACTGTTCGTTCATCAGCGGCCACAGCTCCGCTCGCTCCTCGGGGCTGGCGACGCGGGCTCTGACCGGAAATCGGTCGGCCATCACCTGGATCTCGGCGCTGGGGTCGGCCTCGAGGTTGACGAACCGCCCGGGGGCTCGTCTGAGCCGCCCTTGGAGGCGACCACGAGGTGGTACCGTCGTGCTCGCGATAGATCAGCGGCGTCGAGCGCGGCTGGCCCGACTTGTTGCCCGTCGTGGTCAGGATCAGCGTCGTAGCGCCGCGCCACGCCGGGCCGATCTCGCCGCCGGTCTCGCGGTAGCGCTCGACGTGCTTCGGGCCGAACAGGTTGTCCGCTTCGCCGCTCATAGCTGGGTGAACACCGCCTTCGTTTCGAGGTATGCGTCGAGATTGTGATGGCCCTTCTCGCGGCCGATGCCCGAGGCCTTGTAGCCGCCGAACGGGGCCGCCGGATCGCCGGCGCCCCAGGTGTTGATGTAGACGGAGCCGGCGCGAAGCAGGGCGGCGAGCTTGTGCGCCTTCGAGATGTCGCGGGTCCACAGGCCGGCCGCGAGGCCGTACTCGGTGTCGTTGGCGCGCTCGGCGACCTCCTCCAGCGACTCGAACGGCTGCGCGACCAGGACCGGTCCGAAGATCTCCTCGCGGGCGATCTTCATCTCGTCGGAGACGCCGGTGAACAGGGTCGGGTCGATGAAGTAGCCGCCGTTTCCGTTGCCGGGCATGCCGCCGGCCACCGCCTCGGCGCCCTCTTCGAGGCCCGAGTCGATATAGCCGCTGACGCGTCCGAACTGCTCCTCGGAGACGACCGGGCCGAACTGCGAGTCGGGATCGAGTCCGGGGCCGACCTTTGCCTCGCCCGCGAACTCGGTCAGCTTCGAGACGACCTCGTCGAAGACGTCCTGCTGCACGAACAGCCGCGAGGCGGCGCTGCAGGTCTGGCCCGAGTTCGAGTAGAGGCCGAGGAACGAGCCCTTGGTCGCGGCCTCGAGATCGGCGTCGGGAAGGATGATGTTCGGGCTCTTGCCGCCGAGCTCGAGCGTCACCCGCTTCAGCGCTTTGCCGCACTTGGCGCCGATCTCGCGCCCGACCACGGTCGAGCCGGTGAAGGCGACCTTGTCGACGCCGGGATGGTCGACGAGCGCAGCGCCCGTTTCGCCGTCGCCGGTGAGAACCTGGACGACGCCTTCGGGGAATCCTGCCTCCAAAGCGAGCTGGCCGAGACGAATCGCGGTCAGCGGCGTCTGCTCGGCGGGCTTGAGGATCGACCGGGCAGCCCGCCGCGAGCGCGGGGGAGATCTTCCACACCGCCATCAGCAGCGGGTAGTTCCAGGGCACGATCTGAGCGCAGACGCCGACCGGCTCGCGCAGCGTGTAGCAGAGCATGTCGCGGGCCGAGACCGGGATCGTCTCGCCCTCGATCTTCGTCGGCCACCCGGCGTAGTAGCGCAGGTGCGCGACCGCGGCGGCGATGTCGCCCTTGGCCGCGCCGAGGGGCTTGCCGTTGTCGAGCGACTCGAGCTCGGCGAGCTCGGCGCCGTTTGCCTTCAGCAGGTCGGCGAGCGCGTACATCAGCCCGCCGCGCTTCGCCGGCGAGAGCTTTCGCATCGGCCCGTCGAACGCCTCGCGGGCCGCGCCGACGGCGCGGTCGACGTCGGCGGCGCCGGCGTGGGCGAAGGCGACGATCGGCTCGCCCGTGGCGGGATCGATGGTCTCGAGCGTGCGCCCGTCGGCGGCCTGCACGGTCTCACCACCGATCAGCAGCCCCAGCGGCCCCGAGTCGATGAACTCCCGAGCGGCGTCGGATGTCAGCTGTGAAGCGGTAGCAGTAGGCATGCACCGATCGTATCGCCACACCGCCGTCGCACTTCCATTTCTTTCCGCGCACCACCCACGCGCCCCCGCCCGCTCCACTCCAGACGTGGCCGACCTTTTCACGCGCATTGCACGAAAAACTCAGCAACGTCACGCGGACGAGCGGATCGCACGCCTAGCGAGTGCGCAGCACGGGGTCGTTGCGCGGCGGCAACTCGTGAGGATGGGTATCGGCGCGGGCGCGATCGACAGACGGTTGCGATCCGGTCACCTCCTGTCACTGCACCAAGGTGTCTACGCCGTTGGACACGCAGTCCTCACACCCGAGGGCCACTACCTGGCCGCTGTGCTCACGTTTGGTCCGGGCGCCGTCCTCAGCCACCGCTCTGCCGCCGATCACTGGAATATCGCCCCGTACGCCGGCACCGTCATCGAAGTCACCCCACCGAGCCCAGGCCGACGCTCACGCGAGGGTCTCAGAGTCCACAGCTCCCGCCTCGACCCGCGCGACCACACGATCCACGAAGGGATTCCGGTGACCACCATCGCCCGCACCCTCATCGACCTCGCCGAGGTTGTCGACCTCACCCGCCTCACGCGCGCCCTCGAGCGCGCGGAGAAGCTCAACCTGTTCGACCTGCGGGCGATCGACACCGCCCGCGCCCGGGCGCACGGCCACCACGGGCTCGCGACTCTGGCCCAAGCGCTGGCCGCGTACGTGCCCGACGACCGGACGCGCTCCGGCTTCGAGCGCGACTTCATCGACTACTGCGCCCAGCACGACCTTCCGGCCCCGCAGATCAACGCGATCGTCGAGGGCTACGAAGTCGACGCCTCGTGGCCGGCCGCCTGCCTGATCGTCGAGCTCGACAGCTGGACCCACCACCGGACCCGCGCCTCCTTCGAGCAGGACCGCATCCGCGACGCAGACCTGGCCCTTGCCGGCTACCGAGTCATCCGCATCACCTGGCGCCGCCTCAACACCGAACCAACCAAGACCGCCGCAAGCATCCGAACCCTCCTCCACCAACCACAGGCCAACCCGCCCTCACTGAAAAGAGCCCTCGGCGACTCCTCACTGACAAATCAGCCTCGGTAGCCCTTCCCTCACTGAAACCCATGCCCCTGCACCGTTCGCACAAGAGCGGAACTCTCAGCGACCTCAGCGGCTCAGCAGCGCTGCCGGTGCCGCAACCGGGTCAGCCGCCCCCTGCGCCACAACCGCCTCGTCATACGCAAGCCTCTCGTCGGCATCGAGCACGCCATCGCGTCCTCATCGGGGTTCTCGGGATCGAGATCCTCCGGGGGCAGTTCGGGCAGAGCAGGCTGCGCCGGCTCTCGGGGCCGGCGGCTCGCAGACTGGGTCAGCCGGCGGAGTGCCGTGTCGACTGCGCCGCGGTCTCAGTTTGAAGAGCGCCGTCGGAGCCCTCGACCGTCGCGTCGGTAGCGTCGCGGCCTGCAGCCTCGACCTCGTTCTCGCGCGTCGGCTCTGGCTTGGGCGCTCCTGCGACTCCGCATCGTCGCTGGGAGAGCGCGAGACGCCGGTTGCGATGATCTCGCCCTGATCGTCGGCGTCGGCGGGGTCGGCGGGCGGACCGTAGGCGACGATGCGCACGCTGTAGCCACCGTCGCCGGCGTAGGGGACGAACAGGGTCGCGGCCCCGGCGCCGACGCTGCCGTGATCGGTGACCGAGCCGTCGGCGGCGGTGACCGAGGCGGAGTAGCTGGTGGCGCCGGGCACCGGCGGGAAGGAGACGTTGATCTTGCAGACGATCTCGACTGCGAGCACGCCGCAGGTGTCGAGCGAGGCCGAGACTGGGATCGCGGCCACGGCCGGCCCGGCCTCGGCGTCCACCGACTGGTCGGAGATCGCAAGTGCAGGCAGCGGAACGGCCAGCGCCAGCAGCGCCAAGATCAGAGTTCGCTTCCTTCTCGCGGGCATGGCGCGCCTATCCCTGATCCTCGGGCTCGAACGACCCGCTCAGCAGCTCGCTGCCGGAAACCGCCTCGCGCGAAGCTCCCGGCTGCACCGAGGTCGCGAGGTAGTAGCGATAGGGACCGGCGACGCGCAGCGTCACCTCGTAGCTCGGCTGACCGGCCGGTGCGTCGGCGGCCAGTTTGACGACCGTCTCGTCGGCTGTCGGAGCCGGAGCGCGCTCGACGATCTGCGCCGAGCCGGCCAGCGTCTCGAGCTGCGTCAGCGACTGGCGCACGAAAGTGGGGAAGTCGAGCTTCGGGTCCTCGGAGATCCAGAGCTGGGCGTCGGCGCCGCCGTCGTTGGCGACCGCGGCGAACGTGGCGCCGCCCTGTGGCGCGATCTGCTTCCAGTCGGCCGGGAGCGCGAGCGAATAGGCCGTGCCTCGAACGAGCTTGGCGCTGTCGTCTTGCGCCCCCTGCCCCTTGCCTTCCTTGCCGGCGCCGTCGGCGGCGAGGATCGCGGCGCCGTCGTCGGCGGCGGAGTCCGCAGCCGGTGCTGCTGCGGTTGGCGTCGGCTCGACGTCGGAGCCGTTGCCCTGAATCAGCAGCAGGCCGCCGACCACGGCGGCGGCCGCGAGCGGGATGCTGGCGACGCGCCAGATGCGGCTCGACGGGTTCAGGGACGGAAGCTCGAAACGGGGCTTGCGCTCGGATTGGGTCTTGGCCTTCAGCTTGGGCAGCCTCAGCGTCGGCATTCCGAGCTTCGGCCGTCGAGCTTCGGCATCGTCAGCTTCGGCAACGCGAGCTTGGACTTGGCGGGTTTCGGCGTCGCCATCGGCTCGTCGCTCGGTCCGCTCTCGACCGCGGCCAGCGCTCGCTCGAGCTCGGCCATCTCCTCCAGGCCGTGGTCTTGCACGGCGCGGGCGGCGAACGGCTGCGCGCATGACGAGCAGTTCAGTCGCCGGATCGCGCGCGCGGGGACCGAGCCGGGCAGGCGTACGTGCGTATCGGCGCCACAGGAGTCATGGTGCGCGGCGATGATCCGGATCGGCTCGCTCGCCGGCGGTTCCGGAAGTCCCCCGTTTTCACGGGTTTCAGGCAGCAGTGATTGCACCACGGTTTACTCATCGGGCATCGCCGCAGAGACCTTGAGAGGCGCCAGGCACTGAATCGCGCCTCGCAGGCTCATGCTCACACACGGTTTCCGGCTTCGGTGAGAAGATCCACTGGCATGACCACAGGGGCCATGACGTGGATCTACAAGCGGCTCGGCAGCTCATATCCGCTGGTTTTCATCGCGGTCGAGCTGCAAACGGCCTTGTTCATCTTCGCCGGCTCGCTCGCCCTGTTCAGCTTCTACTACGAGGGCTCCACGGCCGAGTACCTCGCTGTGCTCGCAATCGGCCTCGTGCTGACCGAATGCGCGGTGCTCACCGTGCTCGCGAAGGTGAAGCCGCTGACCGAGCCGCTCAAGGCCTGGATCGAGGGCGAGCGCAGCGAGGAGGCGAGCCAGAACGCATGGCGCGCGGCGGTCTCGATGCCGCTTCATCTCGTCAGGCGAGACCTACCGCTTCCGGTGGGGATCTCGGTCCTCGCGATCTGCGCCATCGGCGTCTGGGTGTTCGACCAGAGCTGGCTCGCCTTCTTTCCGCTGCTCGCCGGCGCCATCGTCGCCACCGGTTACTCGGCGATGCTCCATTACCTCGCCGTCGAGGCCGGCATGCGTCCGCTGCTGGTCGACATCAACCGCAGCCTGCCGCCGCGGATGTCGGCCGACTTCTGGGCGGTGCCGTTGCGCCTGCGCCTCGCCGTCGCGCTGCCGCTGATCAACCTGATCACCGGCCTCGTCGTCGCCGCGCTCACCTCCGACGCCGGCGACGGCTCCAACCTCGGCCTCGACGTGCTCGTCGCGCTGCTGGTCGCGACGACGATCTCGCTCGAGCTCACCTGGATGCTGTCGAAGTCGATCCTGCGCCCGCTGCGCGACGTCGAGCTCGCGGTCGAGCGCGTTCGCGGTGGCGACTTCGAGGCCGCCGTGCCGGTCACGACCGGCGACGAGTTCGGCGTGCTCGCGGCGAACTTCAACCAGATGGTCGAGGGACTGGCCGAGCGCGAGCGCCTGCGCGAGGCCTTCGGCACCTACCTCGACAAGGAGGTCGCCGAGTACATCCTCTCCGAGGGCTTCACCGAGGAGGGGGTCGAGATCGAGGTCACGGTGATGTTCTGCGACGTGCGCGACTTCACCAAGTTCGCCTCGCAGGCGACGCCGGAGGAGGTCGTCGCCTGCCTCAACGCGCTGTTCGAGGTCGTGGTGCCGATCATCGCCGCCGAGGGCGGGCACATCGACAAGTTCGAGGGCGACGGCCTGCTCGCCGTCTTCGGCGCGCCCGAGCCCTTCCCCGATCACGCCGATCGCGCCGTCCGTGCCGCGATCGAGATCGCGACCAAGGTCAACGACGAGGGCGGTGCCGGGACCTTTCGCGTCGGCATCGGCGTCAACACAGGCCGCGTCATCGCCGGCGCCATCGGCGGTGCCGGGCGGCTCAACTTCTCGGTCATCGGCAGCCCCGTCAACGTCGCCGCCCGCGTCGAGGCGCACACGCGCGAGACCGACGACTCGATCCTGATCACGACAGAGACCTGGAAGCGGCTCTCGCACGAGTTCGACTCCGAGTGCCGTGGCCCGGCGGAGCTGCGCGGTGTGAACGAGCCGCTGACCCTGTACGCGCCGAAGCTGGCAGGTGGCGAGATCTCCAGCAGCCCGGCACGGACCAAGGTCGGCCCGTGATCGCTACGCCGGCGCCTACTCGGCTTGCTCGGGCTGAACCATCAGCCTTCGCGGCGGCGCGGCAGGCCTGAGCTTGGTCGCGCCCTCGGGCCGGATCCCGTCGAGGATCACCTGCGTGTAGCGCTTCCACAGATCCTGATTGAGCCCCGGAAGCGGGTTGCGAAGCGTCGCCGCCGCGGCCATCAGCAGGAACGAGAGATCCTGAGGCTGGAGGTCGGTGCGCGCCACGCCCGCCTCCTGAGCGCGCTTGAGGATCACGCCGAGAAGGTCGAGCGACTTCGCCCGCAGCGGTTCGAACGCCGGGTTCGTCATGCAGCGGTTTCCGGCGGCCTCGAAGAAGCCCTGGTCGACCTGCAGCTTCTTGGCGATCGTCTCGGTGAAGAAGCGTTCGAGCCCGCGCGCCGGATCGGGGTCGGCGGCAAAGCCCGCCATCGCATCGATCGAGCCGCGCATCTTGCTTTCGAGGATCGCGTCGACGAGATCCTCCTTGGTCGAAAAGCGGCGAAACAGCGTTGCCTCGCCGACTCCGGCCGCCTGAGCGATCTCCGAGGTCGAGACGTCGAGGCCGCGCTCGGCGAAGACCTCCGCCGCGGCCTCGAGGATGCGGTCGCGGTTGCGCGCGGCATCGGCGCGCAGCGCGGGGGCGACGGAACTCTCCTCGACCGTGGCGATGCCAGAGAGTGTAGTTCCGTCGCCGACGGCGTTAGGCGGGAAGAGCAATGACTTCTCCGGTGTCCGGGCCGCTCTTGTCGCGCGCCGTCTCGGCCTCGCCGGCCTCATCTCGGCCCTCCGGACCGGGGGCAACGTCGCCCGCCTCGATCCGAGCGACGTCGCTGCGGCGAAGCAGCGTCGCGACGATCGCCGTGCCGACGACGAACAGGCCCGCGGCGACGAGGAAGGCGAGCTGGAAACCCTCGACCAACGCGGCGCTCTGTTGCGCCTCGGTCGGCGCGCCGCCGAGGCCGAACAGCACCGAAGCGGTCTTGTCCGTCGCCAGCGTCGAGAGCACCGCGAGCCCGAGTGCACCACCGATCTGCTGCGAGGTGTTGAAGACACCCGAGGCGAGCCCTGCCTCATCCTCGCTGACGCCTGTGGTCGCGACCAGGGTCATCGGCACGAACGCCGCGCCCATCCCGATCGAAACCGGCATCAGCCCCGCGAGCAGGCCGAGATAGGTGCCGTCGACCTGGGTGTTGAACGCGAGCAGGGCGAGGCCGAACGCGGCCAGCGGCATTGCCGTGAGCACGATCCGCTTCACGCCGATGCGCGGTACGAGCTGCTGGGCCAGGGTGGCTCCGAGCATGATCCCGACCGTCACCGGGAGGAAGGCGAGACCGGTGGTCAGCGCCGAGTAGCCGAGGACGTTCTGGACGTAGAGCGAGGCGAAGAAGAACATCGAGAACATTCCCGCCATCAGGATCAAGAAGACGCCGTTTCCAACCGCGAGCGAGCGCAGCCGGAAGATGCCGAGGCGTACCAGCGGCGCCGGCGAGCGCAGCTCGATCGCGACGAAGGCGCCGAGCAGGGCGAGCGCGACGGCGCCGAGGCCGAGCGTCTCGACCGAGCCCCAGCCCCACTCCTGAGCCTTGACGATCGTGTAGACCAAGAGCACGAGTCCGGCGGTGACCGAGACGGCGCCGGGGATGTCGAAGTGGCGCCTGGCGCCCTCGATGCGCGAGTTCGGCACGACGCGGAAGCTGGCGAAGGCCAGGGCGAGGCCGATGGGAACGTTGATGATGAAGATCCACTCCCAGGAGAGGACCTCGACGAGCACGCCGCCGAGCAAGAGGCCGACGGCCGAGCCGCCGGAGGCGACAGCGGCCCAGACGGCGAGTGCCTTGGTCCGGTCGGAGCCCTCGGCGAAGGTGGTGGTGATCACCGCGAGCGCGGCGGGGGAGAGCAGCGCGCCGCCGAGGCCCTGAAGCGCTCGGGCGCCGATCAGCATCGCCTCGGACTGCGCCAGTCCGGCGAGCAGCGAGCCGCCGGTGAAGACGGCGATCCCGGCGAGAAACAGGGTGCGCCGGCCGATCAGGTCGGCAGCGCGGCCGCCGAGCAGCAAGAAGCCACCGAAGACGAGCGTGTAGGCGTTGACGATCCACTGCAGCGAGGAGTCGGAGATCGCGAGGTCGGTCTGGATCGAGGGCAGGGCGACGTTGACGATCGTCGCGTCGAGCACGACCATGAACTGGCCCATGCAAACGAGGAAAAGTACGAGCCATGGGCTGAATGTCTTGGCGGTCACTGTGCTCCCTTCGGCCTCTATATGAGGGCGTTCACTCCGGTTGATCGGATGAAGCTATCACAAACGGAGTGTCCGCTTCGGAAAAATGGAGTTGTTACTTCGCTTGTGTGACGAGGTGCACACAAGAAGCGCATCCGGCCCAAGCCCTTGTTCGTCAGCGGCTCAGTCGGGTAGTGGAAGGTCTCACGCTTGAACGAGACGATTGAAAGGCAGTAGATGAGCTCAGAGGAACGCGAGGTAACCAGGGAGGGAGTCTTCGGCAAGGTCGCCGGCAAGGCAAAGGAGATCGCCGGGGACCTGACCGACAACGAGGCCCTCGCCCGCGAGGGCAGGCTTCAGCAGGAGCAGGTCGACGTCAGCGCCGACGCCGCCGAGGCGAGGGCCGACGCCGAGGCCGCCGAGGAGCTGGCCGAGGTCGAGGAAGAGGCGACCGAGCTCGAGCGCGAGCAGAAGGAGCTCGAGGCCGAGGTCGAGGCCCGTCGCGCCGAAGAGCGCGCCGAGCAGGCACGCCGCGGGCAAGAGGCTCAGGCCGAGTCGAAGGCGGCGGACCAGATCGACGCCGTCGAGACGCAGCGCGAGACTCAGGAGAAGGTCGCGGCCGCCGAGAAGGCGCAGGCCGAGACCAGCGCGCTCAGAAGCACAAAGCAACGCGAGCGACGCTCGAGCAGCAGGCAGCTGCGGCCGAAGCCCGCGCGAACAAGCTCGACCCGAAGGAGAACGCATGAAGATCCAAGAGATCGCAAGAAGCGGCGTCACCGGGGCGCTCAAGGTCGCCCGCGTGCCCGCGGACATCGTCCTCGACCGCGTGCCCGATAACCGCATCACGCTCGTCGGTGCGCCAGGTGCTCGACCGCGCCGATGCGGCCGCTCGCGGCACCGCCGGCACCGCGCTCGGAGACCAGGCCTGAAGACGCAGGCAAACGAAGCGCCGCGTGGCCGCCGACGAGCGCGCCCGCGCGAGCGAGCTCAAGGCAAAGGCCGCGCAGAAGAACGCAGGAAGCCGCGGCCAAGGCGCAGCGCGACAAGGCCGCCGCCGACAAGCGCCGCAAGCAGGCCGAGCAGCGTGCCGCCGATGAAAAGAAGAAGGCGCAAGAGCGCCGCCACGAGACCAAGGCCAAGGCCAAGGAGGCCGAAGAGCAGCAGAAGGCGAGCGCGCGCAAGAAGTCCGTGGCCGCCAAGGAAACGGCTGACGAGAAGGCCGAGGACGAGCGCACCGAGGTCCTGCAGGCGAAGGCCGAGGCCGTCGCCGAGCGCAAGGAAGCCGCTGAGGCAAAGAGCGAGGCGCGCAAGCTCAAGCAGGCAACAGAGCGCGCCAAGCAGGAGCGAAAGGCCCAGAGCAGCAGCACCAGCCCCCAGACCAGAAGCACGAGCGGCGCGCAGAGCACCGACAAGAGCGGCAAGTCCAGCAAGCTAGATGAGCCGTCTGCGGTATCTGAACCCGTTTCGGATCCGCGCCGCCGTGCGCGAGATCAAGCAGGTCTCCTCGGGAGGCGGGCCGTCGCAGCTGCGCCTCGTCAGGGTCGGTCATCCCGAAGGCTGGTTCCTGCCGACGACCGAAGTCGTGCTCGAGGTCAAGGCCAAGGACGGCACGGTCTCGCGCTGGGCGCCGCTGTTTCCGATCCCCTTGCCTGTGCCTGGGCGTGGCGAATCGCGCGCCGGCTCGGGGTGCCGCTGGTGAGATCGATCGAGCCCGAGGACGTCGGCTTCTCGGTCCCGGTGCCGCGGCGCTAGGAGCCAGGAGTGCTCGGCGGCGGCGCGGAGCGCTACGCGTCCGCGTCGCCCGCCGGCCGTTCGAGCTCGTCGACGAGCTCGTCGAGCTTGAGCTCCTTGAGCTGGCCGGAGACGGCGTCGAGCTCTGACTTGCAGAACTCGATCAGCCCCTTGGCCTCGGTGCAGAGCTCGAGCGTCTCGCGCAGCTCGGCTTCGCCCGAGTCGAGCCGGGCGATGATCTGCTCGAGGCGCGCCGAGGACGCTTCGTAGTTATTCGGTGGGGTCGTCGCTTCCATCGTCTGCTGCTTCGGGATCGACCGTAGCGCCAACAGCATCGTCGGCGAAGCGGATGACAACGCTGCGGCGCTCGGCGCGCCGCCGTCGCGGTGACGACGGCGTCGCCCGCGGCATCGGTGACCAGCGCGTAGCCGCGTTCGAGCGTGCGCTGGGGGTCGTGGCCGTCGACAGCCCGCGCGAGCGCGTCGATGCGACGGCTGTCGGTGGCGAGCGCCGCGGTCGTGCGGGCGTTGACCGACCGTGCCGCGGCGATCAGCTGGCTGCGAGCGGAGGCGTCGGCGGCGGCGAACGAGCTGCCCTTGCGCGAGACGACGAGCGCATGGGTGCCGGCGAGCTGAACGCGCTGTCCGATCCCGCGGTTGGCCGAGGCGCGGATCTCGCGCAGCAGCTGGTGCAGGCGGGCGCGCTCGTCGCGCAGCGAGCGCGTCGGCGCTCGCGAGCAGGCCGCGAGGCGATGGGCGCGGCTGGCAACGGCCGCGGTCGCGGCGCGCGAGGTCAGGCTCGCGGCGGTGCGCACATGCGCGCGGGCGGTGTTGACGTCGAGTTGCACGAGCGCCTCGGCGGCGTGGGTCGGGGTCGAGCAGGAGACGGCGGCGACGTCGTCGATCAGCGTGCGGTCGACCTCGTGGCCGACGGCGCTGACGACCGGAAGGCGCAGGTTCGCGACCGTGCGGCAGAGGTTCTCGTCGCAGAAGGCCCAGAGGTCGGTGAGCGAGCCGCCGCCGCGACAGACGACCGCGACCTCGACCTGCGGCTGCTCGGCGAGGCGGCGCAGAGCGCTGGCGATCGCGGGCGCGGCGCGGCGATCCTGCACCGGTGCGTCGGCCCAGACGATCGTCCCGCGCCAGCCGCGGCGCTCGAGCCCGGCGAGCAGGTCGGCGCAGGCGGCGCTCTTGCGGGCGGTGACGACGCCGATCGTCTTCGGCAGCGCCGGGCGGGCGAGAGCGGGCTGGGTTTCGAACAGGCCCTCGGCCTGAAGCTTTCGCCGCGAGGCGTCGAGCTGGGCAAGCAGGTCGCCCTCGCCGGCGAGCCGGATGTAGGTGGCGCGAAAGGAGAAGCTCGGCGAGGCGGTCTTCGAGCCGGGGTAGTAGTCGGGCCCGCCGCGCGATCACGACCTCGGCGCCGTCCTTGAACGCGCCCTCGGCCAGCTTCAGCTTGTCGAGGTCCGAGTTCCAGATCGCACAGCGCGCGGCGCCGTCGGCATCGCGCAGCTCGAAGTAGGTCGAGGTGCGCGAGTGGTTGAGGTTGAAGACCTCGCCGATCAGCAGCACCCGCGGCCGTTGCTTGAGGAAGTCCTTGAAGCCGCTGGCCCAGGAGCCGACGGTGAACGGCCCGGGGAGGTCCGGGTCGTCGCGCGCGCCCGGATCGAGTTCCGTGCCGGGGAGCGTCGGCTCGCTGCTCACCACCGGATCATCGCCGACAGCCCGGCTCGAACGCCCCAGACAGCGCCGAGCGGCAGATAACGGCCGATAGTCAGCCGCGAGTCTGCCGCTCGGCCTCGAGTTAGTGCGCCAGCGCGGGCTGGGCGTGCGGGTCGGTCGGCCGGCGCGCCGCTTTCGAGCAGCAGGCCGTGGCCACGGCGCCGAGCGCGAAGATCGCCGCCGACCACCAGAAGGCGGTCGTGTATCCGTGCACCGCGGCCTCGGCCATCAGCGCCTGCGTCGGCTCGGAGCCGGCGGCGAACGAGGTCACCGCGGTCGCCGAGATCGTGCTCAGCAGCGCGGTGCCGATCGAGCCGCCGACCTGCTGGCTGGTGTTGACCATCGCCGAGGCGACGCCGGAGTCGTCGCGGGCGACGCGTGCGGTCGCGCTCGCGATCGACGGGGCCATGATCAGCCCGAAGGCGATGCCGAGGCCGATCAGCCCCGGCAGCACGCTGCCGGCATAGGTCGACGTGACCTCGACCTGGGTCAGGAACAGCATCGCCGCCGCGGCCAGCGCCATCCCGGTGGGGACGAGCGGTCGCGGGCCGGTGCGGCGGCAGCAGCCGCGGCGCTGACTTGGGTCGCCGTGGCGATGATGCAAACGACCATCGGCAGGAACGCGAGGCCGGTCTCGACCGGCGAGAAGCCGAGCGTCTGCTGCAGGTAATAGGTGAGGAACAGAAAGACGCCGAACATCCCGGCGCCGGCGACGCCGACCGCCAGGTAGGAGCCGCCGCGGGTGCGGTCGAGCGACGACGCGCATCGGCAGCAGCGGGTTGGCGACGCGGCGCTCGATCGCGACGAACGCGGCGAGCAGGAGGACGCCGGCGCCGAGGCTGACGACCGTCAGCGTCGCCCCCCAGCCGTCGGATCTCCGCGCTGGAGAAGCCGTAGACGATCCCGAACAGGCCGAGCGGTCGCGGTGATCGCGCCCGGGATGTCGATCCTCGCCGCGGTCGTCGCGGGCCTGGTCGACGATCAGCGCGAAGGCGCCGACGCGCGGCCGGGATCGCGAAGGCGAGGTTGACGTACATGGTCCAGCGCCAGGAGATGTACTCGGTGAGGATGCCGCCGAGCAGCAGGCCGATTGCGGCCCCGCCGCCGGCGATCGCGCCGAAGACGCCGAACGCCTTGCCGCGCTCGGCCGGGTCGGTGAACGTGGTGGTCAGCAGCGCCGAGCGCGCCGGGGCGAGCAGCGCGCCGAAGACGCCCTGCAGCGCGCGCGACGCGATCAGCATCTCGAAGCTGGTCGAGGCGCCGCCGATCGCGGAGGCGGCGGCGAAGCCGAGCAGTCCGACGATGAAGACGCGCTTGCGACCGAAGATGTCGCCGATGCGCCCGCCGAGCAACAGCAGCGAGCCGAACGCAAGCGCATAGGCCGTGATCACCCACTGGCGGTCGTCGTCGGAGAAGCCGAGGTCGGCCTGCGCGGAGGGGAGGGCGATGTTGACGATCGTCACGTCGAGGACGACCATCAGCTGCGCGATCCCGATCACGCCGAGGATCCACCAGCGCCGGTTGCCGTTCGAGAGGGCTTGAATCTTCTTCGTCATCGGATCTTCCTTCCGTGTGTCTCTGAGCGTCCGTTCCTCCATAAACGGAGAACCAACCTCAACTTAGGACACGGTATCACAAAAGCGGAGAGACATCCTCCGGTTAGCCCTATACTGCTGCCGATGGCCGCCGAGCAGACGAAATCCGATCGACCGCTGCGAGCCGACGCGCAGCGAAATCGCCTTCGCATCATCGACGCCGCCGGCGAGCTCTTCGCCGAGCGCGGCCTCGGGGTGACGATGGACGAGATCGCTGCGCGCGCCGGAGTCGGCGTCGGCACCGTCTACCGGCGCTTTCCCGAGAAGGAGACTGCTGGTCCACGCGCTGTTCGAGGACCGGATCGCCGAGCTGATCGCGATCGCCGAAGCAGCGCTCGAGTTCGAGGACCCGTGGGAAGGCCTGGTCCACTTCATCGAAGGCGTGGCCGCGTTTCACGCCCGAAACCGCGCCGTCCGCGAGCTCATCTTCAGCTCCGATCCCGGGCGGGCATGGGTCGCCGGCGCCAGGGCGCGGCTACGGCCGCTGGGGGCGAAGATCGTCGAGCGCGCCCAGGCAAGCGGCGATCTGCGCGACGACATGACCCCGCTCGACGTCCCGCTGATCGGGCTCACGCTCGCGGCCGGCATGGACTACATCTCCCACGTCAACCCCGACGTCTGGCACCGGACGCTGGAGATCGTGCTCGACGGCCTGCGCGCCCGCCGTGACCAGCCGACACCTCTCTCGGTTCCCGCCCTCGAACCCGACGAGCTCGATCGGGTGCTGGCGGCGCGGACGGCGAAGCGGCGCACGCCCTAGCCACGGCGGATGCGGTCGGCCCCGACGCGCCGAGCGGCAGCTAACGCCCCATAGTGGTACGCAAGCTGCCGCTCGGCCTCGGGTCGGCGGCGAACTACCATTGGCCGATGGCAGACGCGCGGGTCAAGGCTCAAGGCAAGATCGCCCGCTGTGTCGTCTTGGGTTCTGCCGCCTTAGGGGTGGTGTGGGCGATCTTTCGCCGCTTCCGCCGCCGCTGAAGCCTCGGTGAAGCGGGCCGTTCGCACCCCATTTGCGTAGCCCGGCCGGGTCGAATAGGGTCGGCGCCCGGGGGGTGGAATTGCGTCCGGACCGTCCCGCAGGAGAGGAGCACGAGCATGAGCCCAGCACCCAGGCGCAGAACCTGCGCCCACATGATCGTCCACGAGCTGCTTGCCGAGACCAAGCCCGAATACCGTGGGCATCGGCTGAAGGTCGAGGAGGACGACGCGCCGCAGCATCGACTCCGGCGAGGCGATGCGGGTGGCGAAGAAGCTGATCACGATCCCGACCGTCGTCCACGTCGTCTATCGCAGCGAGGGCGAGAACATCTCGGACGCGCAGGTCAAGAGCCAGATCAAGGCGCTCAACGACGACTTCCGCGCCAAGAACACCGACAAGAGCAAGGTCCCGGCGGTGTGGCAGGGACTGGTCACCGACTCCAAGATCCAGTTCGCGCTGGCGACGAAGAGCCCGCGCGGCAAGAAGACCAACGGGATCACGCGCACGGCCACCACCGTCAAGTCCTTCGGCCCCGACGACACGGTCAAGTCGAAGCAGACGGGCGGGGTCAACCCGTGGCCGACGCAGCGCTACCTGAACATCTGGGTCTGCAGCCTCGGCGGCGGTCTGCTCGGCTACGGCCAGTTCCCCGGCGGCCCCGCGGCCACCGACGGCGTCGTGATCCTGAACACGGCGTTCGGCACCAACGGCACAGCGACCGCGCCGTTCAACAAGGGCCGCACCGCCACCCACGAGGTCGGCCACTTCCTCAACCTGCGCCACATCTGGGGCGATCGAAACGACTGCTCGGGCACGGACTTCGTCGCCGACACGCCCGCTGCTCGAGCAGGCCAACGTCGGCAAGCCGAAGTTCCCGCAGATCACCTGCAACAACGGCCCCGACGGCGACATGTTCATGAACTACATGGACTACGTCGACGACGCGGCGATGGTCATGTTCACGGTGGGCCAGGTGGCGCGCATGAACGCGACGCTTGCCGGGCCGCGAAAGAAGCTCGCCCGTCTGAGATGATCGGCTGGTGGCGGAGTTCCGCAAGGAGGCCCTTCACGGGCGCTGGGTCCATTCCCATGAGGAAGACAGCGAGGGAGTGATGGTGTTCCGGCCGGCGACGCACTCGTTCCCGCCGGCTCGCGGGCGGGCGGGCTTCGAGCTGCATCCCGACGGGACCTACCAGCAGAGCTCGCCGGGCCCGGTCGATCGCCCCGAGCACTCGAGCGGATCGTGGTCGGTGCAGGGCGACAGGCTCGTGCTCGCGAGCGAGAGCGAGCGCCCGGGTGATTCGTGGGACATAGTCGCCGCCGAAGCCGATCGGCTCACGTTGCGAAAGTAGGAACGGAGAGGAAGGCTGATGAAAGAGGTACTGCTCACCATCAACGACGTCTACTGGTTCATCGGGGCGACCATCTACGTCGGCGTGCTCCTCACCCTGCGCCTCTTCCTCTATCCGGGGTGGCAGTCGCTGCGGCCCGAGACCACGCAGGATCAGTTCACGGCTCCGACCGAGGCGGCCACCCGCTTCTTCTTGATCGCGATTCCGACCTGGATGTTCACATCGATCGTCATGATCATCAGCGAGTGGGGCGAGCCCGAGGTCTGGCTCGCCATCGTCGCCTTCCTCGGGTTGATGACCACCACCTGCGTCGGCTGGTTCGGCATCCAGCCGATCAACCGAGAGATCAAGGCGGGGGTGAGCGATCCGCAGCGGCTGACCGTGCTGCTGAGCAAGTGGATGAAGATCAACGACCTGCGCCTGTTCGCCGTGATCGTCATGTGGGGCGCGCTGTGTGCCTTCTTCGTGATCAAGCCGGACCTGCCGAGCGCGCTCGGCTAGCCGCGATGACGCGGCTTTCATCCCCAATCGAATCGATCGCAAGCGACTACGAGGTCGTCGTCGTCGGGTCGGGCTACGGCGGCGCGATCGCAGCCTCGCGAATGGCGCGAGCCGGCCGCAAGGTGTGCCTGCTCGAGCGCGGCAAGGAGCTGCAGCCGGGCGAGTACCCCGACGCGATGACCGAGGCGCTGACCGAGCTCCAGGTCGACTCCAAGGAGGGCCACCTCGGCAAGGCGACGGGCATGTACGACTTCCGCCGCAACGAGGACATGAACGTCCTTCTGGGCTGCGGCCTCGGCGGAACCTCGCTGATCAACGCCAACGTCGCGCTGCCCGCCGAGGACCGCGTCTTCGACGATGAGCGCTGGCCCGAGCCCCTGCAAGGCCAGCCTTCGGCGCTCGACGACGGCTACGGCGGGCCCGGGAGATGCTGCGGCCCGCTCCGTATCCGGAGGAGTTCCCGGAGCTGAAGAAGCTCGAGGCGCTGAAGACCGCGGGCGCCTACCTCGAGGGCAACTTCTACCGGCCGCCGATCACCGTCAACTTCAAGGAGGGCGTCAACCACGTCGGCGTGCACCAGCCCGCCTGCCCGCTGGTCGGCGACTGCGTCACCGGCTGCAACTACGGGGCCAAGAACACGACGCTGATGAACTACCTCCCCGACGCTCGCAATCACGGGGCCGAGATCTACGTCGAGGTCAGCGTGCGCCGCCTCGAGCGCACCGACGGAGGCTGGCTCGTGCACTACGACGTGCTCGACGCCGGGCGCGAGAAGTTCGGCGCGCCCGAGCTCTTCATCCGCGCCGACGTCGTCATCCTCGGAGCGGGCGCGCTCGGGTCGACCGAGATCCTGCTGCGCTCCGCCGAGCACGGGCTGTCGCTCTCGGAGCGCGTCGGGGAGCGCTTCACCGGCAACGGCGACGTGCTCGGCTTCGGCTACAACTGCGACGAGCCCATCCTCGGCATCGGCTTCGGCGACCACGCCGTCGGCGAGCTGCCGCCGGTCGGCCCCTGCATCACCGGGATCGTCGACATGCGCGAGCACCCGACGCTCGACTCCGGCATGGTGATCGAGGAGGGCGTCGCGCCCGGTGCCCTCTCCGTGCTGCTGGCCAGGGTCTTTCCCGTCGCCGCCCAGGTCTTCGGCACCGACACCGACGAGGGCTTGCTCGACTTCGTCGGCGAGCGTGGCCGCGAGCTCGAGTCGATGGTCGGCGGGGGCTACCGCGGTGCCCTCAACAACACGATGATCTACCTCGTCATGACCCACGACGACAGCGGTGGGCGCATGCACCTCGAAGACGACCGCGTGCGAATCGACTGGCCGGGGGTGGGCCGCCAGGAGATCTTCCAAACGGTCCACGAGCATCTCCACCGCGCCACCGAGGCGCTGGGCGGGACCTACACGAAGAACCCGATCTGGAGTCAGCTGCTCGGCCAGGACCTGGTCACGGTGCACCCGCTCGGCGGCTGCCCGATGGCCGACGAGGCCGGGTCGGGCGTCGTCAACCACAAGGGCCAGGTGTTCTCGGGCCAGCAGGGCAGCGACGTCCACGACGGGCTCTACGTCTGCGACGGCGCGATCATGCCGCGATCGCTCGGCGTCAACCCGTTCCTGACGATCTCGGCGCTGGCCGAGCGCTGCTGTGAGCTGCTGGCGGCGGACCGCGGCTGGCAGATCGACTACGCGCTTCCGTCCGCGCCGCCGGCCGCCGCACCGGAGCCCAGCCGCGCCCGGCCCGGGGTCATGTTCACGGAGACGATGCGCGGCTACTTCTCCACCGAGGTCACCGACGACTTCGAGCGCGCCGCCGAGCGGGGAAAGGCCGACGACTCCACGCTGCTCTTCACCCTGACGATCATCGGCGACGACCTCGACCGGCTGATCGAGGAAGACGAGCACGAGGCGCGCATCGTCGGCAGCGTCGAGGCTCCGGCGCTGTCGGACCATCCGCTGACGGCGACCGACGGGCTCTTCAACCTCTTCGTCGCGGACCCCTCGGCGGCCGATACGCGTCGCATGCGCTACCGGATGAAGCTGAGCTCGCGCGAGGGCAAGACGTTCTTCTTCGAGGGCTTCAAGGTCGCCCGCGACGACCTCGGCCCCGACCTGTGGACGGACCTGACCACCCTCTTCATCACCGTCCACGAGGGCGACAGCGACGCCGGCCCGGTGCTCGGAAAGGGAATCCTGCGCATCCGCCCCGACGACTTCATCAAGCAGCTGACGACGATGGCCGCGACGCAGTCGGACGGCGCCAGGGAGCGGCTCGCCGCCAGCGGGCGTTTCGGCGCCCACTTCGGCGCCTCGATCAAGGACATCTACGGCGGCTTCTAGAGCCATCCTGCGGCCGGCGCCGCGAGCGGGCGTGCTTGGGCTCGCGACGGCGCTGACCCTCCTGCTTGCCCCGAGCGCACGCGCCGCCTCGGTCTTCGTCGAGGAGGTGCCCGGTCCCGGCGAGAGCGCGAGACTCGTCTTCGAGGATCTCGGAACGGAATCGAACGGCGTCTCGCTCTCGGCCTCGCCGGACGCCGACGGACGGGTGAGCTACGTGGTCCGCGACGATCGGGCTCCGCTCAGCGCCGGACCCGGCTGCAGCGGCGGCGGTCACGCCGGAAGCGAGGTCGTGTGCTCGCTGCCGCGCTCGCGCGGGCCGTCGAACTGCTTCGGGACCACGAACATCATCTGCCTCGACCCGGCCTTGTACGTGGGGGTCGCGATGCGACTCGGACAGGGCGACGACCTGCTCGACACCACCGGGTTCGACGGCGACGGCGGCGCCCCGCTCTACTTCGATTTCGAGGTCGAGGGCGGCCCCGGCGACGACATGATCAACACCGGTGGGACAAACGACCAGGTCGACCCCGGCCCGGGCGCCGACCAGGTCCTGACCGCGGCCGGATTCGACGACGTGATCGCGAGCGAGGCGTCGGCCGACGGCGCCGACACGCTCGACCTCGGGCCCGGGCCCGCGGTCGACCACGTCAGCTACGAGCGGTCGATCGGCTCGGTGAGCATCTCGGCCAACGGCGCCGCCGACGACGGAGCCTCGGGGGAAGGCGACAACGTGATCGCGCGCCGAGTGGCTCACGGGGGGCGCGGGGGACGACATGCTCGTCGGAGCCGAGAACCCAGAAGCCGTGTTCGGCGACGTCGCCACGGAGACGCTCGACGGCGGAGCGGGCGACGACGTCCTCTTCGGCAACGGCGGTCCGGACAGGCTCGACGGCGACGGAGCCGGCCTCTCAGGCGGCGACGACGTGCTTCACGGCGGCGACGGCGCTGACGAGATCGCCGGCTGGGACGGCGCCGACATCGCCTTCGGCGGCGGTGGGGATGACTCGATCTATCTCGGCCGCGGCGATGATCGCGGCAGTGGCGCAGGCGGCAGCGACTACCTCGTCGCCGATCAGGGCGATGATCGGCTGCGAGGGCGGAAGCGGCAGGGATCGCCTCACAGCGGCCGAGAATTCGGGCGCCGGGCTGCCCGACCATCCGCAGGGACGCGACCGGGTCGACTGCGGCCCCGCCCGCGACCGGGCCACGATCGATGCGGAAGACGTCGCGCGCCGCTGCGAGCGCGTCAAGCGCATCGACTGAGCTCCTCGAGGTCGCCTCAGCCGCCGAGCAGCTCGGCCAGGATGACGCGCTCGAACGACGCCGCGACCTTCAACCGCTGCCAGGTCGAGGCGGCGTTGGTGACGATCGGAAACGGCACCGGCGGCGCAGCCTTCGGCCTCGAGCACGCCCGCCTCCAGCGGCGTCTCGCCCTCGCCCTGGCGCAGCTCGACGTGGAGCCGGCGAAGCGAGCGCAGGCGGTCACCCAGCGACGCGCCGCGCGACGATCCGCGGCGCGCGTGCAGGCGCACCTCGCCGCCGTCCGCATCGAAGGCCGCCTCGTAGACGAGCGCGCCGTCTGCGAGCGTCACGCGCCCGTCGCGAAGCAGGGCGTCGCCGATGCCGGGCGCGCGGATCCTTCCCACCAGCCGCGCCTCACGCCGCCCGGCCGAGCCGAAAGCGGCCGCATCGGTGACCTCCGCGGCGAGCTCGAGCCGGCCGAGCGTTCCGGCGTAGCGCTCGCGCCACGAGACCCTGACGCCCGGGTCCTCCATGCTCGTCGACTCGGGGGTCAGCGGTACGCCGAGCTCGGCGTCGATCGTCGCCAGGTAGCGGCGGGCGTCGTCGTAGCCCATCGCCACGAGCGTGGCGGCGTCGATGCGGCCCAGGAAGAAGTCGGGGTCGAGCGGGATCGGATGGCGCGGCTTGACCACGTGGACGATCACCGCACGCTTCTGGCCGTAGGGCGAATGCCCGGCGGCGATCGCATCGTTGAGCTCGCCGATGCGGTCGAGCTCCTCGAACAGGACCCCGTTGGCGCTCTGCTCGATCATGTGGACGTACTGGAGGAAGGAGCCGTCGCGGTAGGCGGGGGTGTTGCCGATGCACCACAGCACCCACAGCTCCTCGGCGCCGCGCTTGACGGCTTCGATCAGGTTCGCGTCCTTGATCCAGACCGAGTCGGTGTAGGGAGTGTCGCCGCGGCGGACGGCCGGCATCATCACCGGCAGCGAGATCCCGGCGACGAGCGCCTCGATGTCGATCTCGCGATGCCCGATCGCCTCGTTGACCTTCGACGCGTGGTTGCAGACGTTGAAGGTGCCCTCGATCCCGCGCGCCGAGCGGATCGCCTCGACATCGACGCCGAGATGGGGGAAGACCCGCTCGACGATGCCCGCGCCGCCGCCGAAGCCGGGCAGCCGCGGCGCGCGCAGGTACTGGCGCAGCGGCAGCGGCGAGACGAAGTCGCGCACCCGCAGCGTCCGCCAGCGCTCGCACATCTCCTCGGGCGAGCGCCCGGAGAGCAGCATCGCCAGGTTGATCGTTCCGCCCGAGGTGCCGTCGGCGTGCGCGAATCGCAGGCCCGCCGTTTCGAGCGCCTTGAGCACGCCGGCCTGCCAGGCCACGCGCATGCCCCCTCCCGCGAGGATCAGCGAGCGCCGCGGCGAGCCCTCCTCGGCCGCGAGCGAAGGCGTGTGCTCCATCGGCTAGCGGCGGGGCCCGGGGCGGGCGCGAAACGCGCGCCCGTCGCCGCTCACCGGATCCGCCGCCAATGCTCGACGGCGAGCAGTCCCGAGAGCAGATCGAACCCCGCGACGACCAGCGCCAGCGGCGAGAAGATCCGCCGCCGCACGCCGAGTCCGACGGCGAGCGAGGCGCCGAGCTTCTGCAGCGCCGCCCAGAACACGATCACGGGATCGCGGCCGGGTCGCAGCAGCGCGTTCAGCAGCCCGCCGCCGACCACGACCATGAACATGCCGACGGTGCCGAAGAAGTGGCGCGCGGTGTCGTCGTCTTCGGCCGACAGCGCCTGCAGCATCGGCCGCGGTGCGAACACCTGGATCGCGCCGGTGACCATCGTCAGGCCCGCGATCGCGATCAGCGAGCGCCGAATCAGGGAGTCGGAGGGTCTCATTGCGGCGCCGGCGCCATCCGCCGTGCCCCTTCGGCATCGAGCGCCGGATCGTCGGGCGGCGGCAGCCACTCCTGGCCCTGGCCGAGGTCGGCGACGCTCTCGAGTCCCTCGGGAACGGCGCTGGGCGGCTGCGGATAGGTGAGAAACCAGCCCTCGAAGTGGTCGTCGAGGGTTCCGGCCGTCTTCGGAAGCCAGGCCGTGGCGAGGGGGCGATCGGAGATGCCGAGCCGCTTCAGCGGCGCGACTCGCGGATGGTCGCCGATCACCAGCCGCGCCGAGCGGGTGAAGGGAAGGTTGAAGCCGCCCTTGCCGCGGAAGTAGACGTAGGACTTCATCAACATGCCGCGGAAGGCGCAGTAGTTGACCGCCGCGGCGCCGACGGGAAAGTTCGCGAAGCGCGGCTTGTCGATCTCGATCCGCATCGCCAGCTGGCCGTCGAGGTCGTACTGGCTCGAGACGGTTCGCTTCGAGATCACGAAGTCGAGGTTCGCCTGGTGCTTGGGCATGCCCCAGATTCCCTTGCCGCCCTTGACCGAGATCTCCGTGCTCACCGGCAGATCGACGACGAACTGGCCGGTGCCGTAGCGCTTGCTCAGCAGCGCGGGCAGCAGCGCCGGCGCCGGCCGCTCGCCGTGGGTGCAGGCGATCGCGACCGAGAACTCGACGTAGCGCCCGATGTCGGTGATCACGTAGTTGAGCACCGTGATCACCAGCGCGCCGCGGTTGCCCCAGATCCGCAGCGGGTGAATCTCCTCGCCGGGCAGCAGCTCGGCCGCGGCCGCGGCATCGATCGGGTAGATCGCCATCAACGACGGCGTGTCCTGCGAGTTCACGGGCATCGCAAAGCGGATGCCGTCGACGAGAGCGTGGCGTCCCTGCTGGCGCTCGAGGCGTTTCGGGATTCTCATGGAGCGGATCCTTTCTCGAGCTCGCTGACTATCACCGGGAAGATATCTTCGTCCGCGCGCTGGCCCATGAAGATGTCGAGGTGGCCGTAGCCGGGGAAGTAGTGGACGCTGTGGCGGCCCGGCGAATGGCGCTCGAACCAGCTGTGCGTGCGGCGCTGGCTCTCGGGCAGGAAGCAGTTGTTGAGCTCTCCCGAGAGGAAGGCGAAGCGGGCATCGGTCTGGGGAGGCTGGGCGACGAAGTTCTCGGGAAGCTCGGGGCGCTCGTCGACCGAGATCAGGTGGCCCGCCTTGACGCAGGCGAGCATCTGCTTGAAGAAGGTGAGCGGGACGTGCGCGAACTCGTGCTTGAGCCACTCGTGCGTCTGCGGGTTGAGGTTCTCGTGGCGCCACAGCGTCGGCCAGCCGACGCCGTAGGTGAAGCTCGCCAGCCTGCAGACTTCGTTGTCGCATTCGTGATGGGTGGCGAGGACGAACGCGTGCAGCAGCTTCGGCGCGATCCCAGGCGCGCCGCGAACGCCCCACTGCGGGTCGAGGTAGCCGAGCACCCGGGCCGCGGGCGGGATCGCGAAGCGCAGCTTGGTCTTGGCGAAGCGGGGGACGACCGGATGCAGGGTGACCGCGTTGGCGACGATCGTCTTCACCTCGGGGACGAGGCCGGCGACCGCCGACATCATGAAGCTGGTCGAGCCCTGGCAGTGGATCACGGCCGGGACCTCCGCGGCGCCGCTCTCCTCGGCCACCTTGCGCACCGCCGCCGGATGATCGAAGACGGCGGCCTGGTCCAGCGTCCACGGGTTCGGCGCCATGTCGATGCTGGCGCGCCAGTTCTCGAGCCAGACGTCGTAGCCGCGCTCGACGAGGACGTCGACGAGCGTGTCGCCGGGTGGGGGCGCGGTAGATGTTGGCCCGCACGCCGGCACCGTGGACCAACAGCACCGGCCCCTTCGCCGGCGGATGCTTTCCGGTCACGTTGACCAGGTTCAGCTGCATCCCGTCGCCCGCCGTGAACGGCACCACCCGCTCGCTGAGCTCGGTCGTGCTCACCCGCTTGCCTCGGTTTCGCGGCGGGCGCCGCGGACCGGGATCGGTTCCTCGATCAGCGTCGCCGTCAGCTCGCCGTCCGCGGGCTCGAGCCACGGGTCGGACGGGGCGCCGTCCGGCGCGTACTTCCACTCGCGCGGAACCCGCTCGACGCCGATCGGATAGATCGTCAGCCCACCCTCGTCGATCCGCAGGCGCAGGAAGTTCTTGTAGTCCGGGATCGACTGACAGGCGAAGACGTCGTTGGCGTGCTGGGGCGACTTGCGGTGAATGAGGATGAGATAGAGCGCAAATATCAGTCCCCCGACGAAGTATCCGCCGACGACGACCACGGCCGCCACCGCGAGCGTCGCCCAGGCGCCGCCCGCATCGAGCACCCGGTCGGCGAACAGCGCGGCGGCTGCGGCCGGGGCGAGTTGGATCGCCGCGTGCAGCCCACCCGCGACCAGCTTCTCGATCGGCTTCTCGAACGCCGCATAGGCCCAGAGGGACCCGAGCGTGAGCAGGCCGACCAGCGCGACGAGGACGAAGGAGGCGGGATAGCCGTCGAGCGCGGCGAACAGCGACGCCGCGAACGCGGCGTGAAGAACGGCGATCATCGAACAGAAGCGCCGGCGCCAGCAATGGCATGCGCAAGGCTCCTCGCGCCAACTGCCCGGAGCGTTCGGGCGGACGGCCAGCAGCCGGCCTGCTCGTACAGCTGCGGTTCGTCGGGGAGCGTCAGCGCCGCCGGCATCGTGTGCGTCGGGAACAGGTAGGCGCCGCCGCCGCCGGCGGTGATCAGCTGGCTGTCGTCCTCGGCCTCGAAGCGGCAGTAGTGATGGAGGTCGCCGGTCAGCGTCACCGCGACCTCGGCGCCGGCGTCGCGGACGACCTTGTCCTTGAAGTACTGGAGGTTCAGGTAGGACTCGGGAACCTCGCACTTCGGGGGCGACCTTGAGCCAGGCTCGGCTTCCCGGTGACGAGGATGACCCGGTCGCCCGCTTTCAGGCCGACGGCGCGGAAGTAGTCCATCTGGGGATCGTCGATGTAGGTGTCGAGCTGGACGTCGAGCGCCAGCAGCCACCAGTCGATGCGGTAGCCGCAGCGCGAAGTAGCTGCGCTGCTGGCGGGTCTTCCAGCCGCCGATCCAGCGGCCGGCGCAGAAGAAGCGCACGAAGTTGGTCAGGCCGTCGTACCAGTCGTGGTTGCCGGGGATGGCGAACAGATCCGGGCTCGATCCCGGCTGCGTCCACGGCAGCGCGGCGCTGTAGGGACCGCGAAACTTGCTCTCGTAATCCTCACGCGTCGGCGACGGATAGACCTGGTCGCCGCCCATGACGAGCACGCGCCCGCGCGGCAACTCGGGCGCGTCCGCTCGTCGTCGAGCTGGAGCCGCTCGCGGCCGAGCAGCGATGCCACCGAGTAGGTGGAGTCGAAGCCGTCGCCGAGGTCGGCGACGAAGTCGATCCACAGCGCCCCGTCGTCGCCGGCGGAGTACTCGAAGGGCGGCTGCACGATCGCCGCCTGCGTCTCGCGCTTGTCCGAGTAGGCGCCGAAGACGCTCGAGAGCACGACCCGAAGCGCGGCATCGGCCAGGATCGACGGGTCGAACCACTGCACCATCGGCTTGCGCTCGAATCCGAGCGCGAGCTCATCGCCCGGTCGCTGGCGGTGGCTGATCGGGGGACTTCGCGCCGGTCGCGGTGACGCTCACCAGCGGGCGCGCGAGCCGCGCGAGTCACCGTGGCGCGAGCCGCTCGGATAGCGCCCGAAGCCGCCGTTGGCGAAGACCTTCTCGCCGGCGGCGTCGAACTTGCTCGAGCCGAAGCTGCCAACCGTCTGGACCGTGAAGTCGGCGGCGTCGGCCTGCATGTGGCGACTCGCGCTGGCGCCACCGACGGACTTGTTCCAGGCCGGCGTGCGATACCAACTGAGGATCGGCAGCGGCTTGTCGCCGAGCTCGTGGCGGAGCTTCTCCAGGGTGAAGGCCTGGCGCTGGGCATTGCTTCGCAGGCTCTCCGGGACCGGGCTGTTCTGCGGGTCGTGGCAGGAGGTCTCCTTGCGCGCGAAGTTCGGCGAGGCGAAGCCGTTCTTCCAGCAGCAGCGCGCGGAACTTGGACGAGTTCGAGGCGCCGTCATCCCAGGGTTTGCGCCAAAACGACCAGTACTCGCGCGGCACCCATTGCGGCACGTCCTTGGGCCGGTCGGGCTCGGTGTCGGGCTTCGGCGGCTTTTGCGCCTGCTGTTCTTCCTTCGGCCCGCGATCGCGCTTTGCCAGCGCGAGGATGTTGCGCTCCGAGACCAGCGAGCGATTCATGTCGACGCCGCCCTTGACCCCGGCGCAGCTGCCGCTGTCGGTCCACTGCCAGATCGCCGCGCCGTCCCACGGCTCGAGCGCCTGCGGCTGCATCGACGCCCCATTCGGCCTGGTGCAAGAAGCAGCGGGCGATCAGCTGGCGCTCGCTCTTGGAGAGGTGGGGGAGGACCTGGGCCCAAAAGCCCGGCATCGTGTAGATGCCCGGATAGTGGCCCTCGGACTTGTGGTAGGCGCGCACGAACTGGACGATGTGACGGGCGCACTTGGCGTTCGGCTGAGCGTTCGAGGTCTCGAAGTCGTAGATCAGCGGCAGGTCGCCCGGCCACTTCCAGCCACGCGACTTGGCGAAGCCGAGGACCATCGAGCATTCGGCGGCTCCATCGCGCTCGTTGTTCTGAGGCGAGGCGACGCGAGCGAAGTAGTACGGCGCCAGCAAGAGCCCTGCTTCTCGCACCGCTCTGACACGTCCCTCGGTGTAGAACGGGTCGCGGTGATCGCCGTCGGAAACGCGGACGATCGCGAGCTCCTCGTTCCCCGATACTCGCTTCCAATCAACGTCACCCTGGTGCTCCGATACGTCCGGACCCGTGAACATCCTCACCTCCGCGGTCTGCTGATCGTCTTGTCTGCGAGTCTCCTAAATCCGTGCCCGTGAAGCAAGGGGGTTACGGCGCTAAGTCGAGGCCTGACTCTCGCTTCGCGGGGCGGCGACGAGCAGGGCGATGAGGGCGAAGCCGACGAACAGGAGAGCTCGCAGGCCGACCCCGAGCACGGGCGCCCAGTCGCCGACGGGAACGACCAGCCCGACCAGCACTCCCGCCGCGAGGCCGGCCCCGGCGCCGATCGCGACCCGGCGCGGGACCCAGAGCGCCGCCGACGATCCCGCCGAAGCCGGTGCCGAGCACCGAGAACGCGGCCACGGTCATGCCGTCCGACTTCTCATCGGGCAGGAACGAGAGCGCGCCCGCTATCGCCGCGGCGAGCGCGCCGACGGCGACCGCGAGCACGACCTTCAGGGCGACCGCGTTCTGCTTGGCGACGCGCAGCGTGAGCCACAGCGAGATCGCGATCGCCACCGGGATCCAGGTCGCGACCCGCTTCAGAACCTGCATGCCGTCCTCGAGGCCGACGTCGAAGATCGAGTCGGCGAGCCCGCCGCCGATCAGTCCCGCAAGCGCCGCCAGCCCCACCCCCTCGGCGAGGATTCGCGGCGGCGATACCGGCTTCGGGCGGTGGCGGTGGCGCTGGCGGCGGGGTCGACGATGTCTTGGATGCCGGTGGTGTCCTGCCAGCAGCTCCTCGAGCCTGGTCATCAGCCGGCCGACGTCGTAGCGCCAGCGCCCGTCGCTGAGCTCGATCGCGTTGCGCCGGGTGATCGGCGCGACCCCCGGCGGCAGGTCGTCGGGATCCGGCATCCGCGCCCCGCCGACGAGCACCGGGATCACGGTGACGTCGGCGCGCTCGAGCGCGGTCTCGACCTCGAGCCGGACGAAGTCGTCGGGGTCGGCGATCCGGATCGCGCCGTCGGCGTCGGTCCCGGTCGCCCACCGCGGTCCCATGACCAAGATCAGGACGTGGCAGCTGCGCCACCGCCTCGGTGATCCGCTCGACGAAGTCGATCCCGGGCGCGAGGTCGACGTCCATGAACACGTTGCCCTCGCCGAAGCCGGCGACCATCGAGTCGTAGAGGCGCCCGGCGTGAGCGGAGGTCTCCTCGCGGCGGTAGCTGATGAAGACCTTGGGCACGGGGACGCCCGTCTGCGGGTCTGGGGGCCTGACACGGTGCTCATCCTTCGCCTCCGATCCGGCCGCTTTCTTGCTCGCGCACGAGTCCTCCCGACGTCATGTCCGCGCGGCTTGGGTCTAACCGACCCACCTGCGCGCTGTCAAGAACGCTCGTCCCGAGATGAGGCATCTGGAACTCCGCCCACAGCGGGTAGTGGTCGGAGACCCGCCACGAGAGCGGCGTCTTGTCCATGCCCGCGTGGGTCAGCCCGACGAAATCGAACTGCCCGGCGCGGCCGCTGTAGTCGAGCGTCAGCTTCTCTCGCGTCCCCTGCGTGAACCACGCGATCTGGTCGTAGAAGTGATTCTGGTCGGGGCCCTGGAAGATCGTCCGCGGCAGATCGGCGAGCTCGGGCGGAGGGCTGAGACCGCGCGAGGAGAAGGCGAGGAACGTCTCGTCCTCGGGATCCTCGATGTTGAAGTCGCCGAGGGTGATCAGGTTCTGGTGGTACTCGTCGCTGGTGCGGGTGGCCCAGTCGGCCAGCCAGTCGGCGATTCCCCTGCAGCTCGGGCAGGCGATCGGCCGGCACGTCGCCCCAGACGACGTGAAGCGTGACGAGGATGAAGGTCTGGGTGCCGGAGATGAAGCTGACCGCGTAGGGAGAGCGAGCGAACTGCTCGCGCAGAACCAGTCGGATCGGCCGTCTCGTCCTGCCCGGGATCGACGTAGACGACCAGCTCGCCGGCGAGGCCCGAGGGCTTGACCCGCCGGGTGTCGAAGACGAAGGCCATGCGCTCGCCGTTTCCGCGATCGCCCTGGTTGACGTCGGTGAGGATCAATCCCCACTCGGGCCCGAGCATCTTCAGCATGTGGCGCAACGCCGCCAACGTCTCGCGTGCTTCCTGGATCGCGACGACGTCGAAATGGGAGACGATCTCGGCGATCACCGCCAGCGAGTGCAGGTCTCGCAGCGGGCTGTCGCCGGGTCCTGACTGCCACTTCTGCGTCAGCCCGCCGAAGGCGCGCAGGTTCCAGGTCGCGATCAGCAGGTTGTGATCGAGCTTCTTGCTCGGGACCTCCTGGTCGGCGAAGCCCTGGCGCAGGCGCTCGAGGTCCTGGCTCGTGGCGGCGGGGACGGCGGGGGGTAGGTGCAGCACTCGAGATCCTCCGAGCCTCAGCCGCGCCCTCAGTGGGCGCCCACGCTCCCGTCTGAAACGGCGAAGCGTGGGTGGGTGCTGAGCGTGTGCAGCGTCGCCAGGACGAAGCCGATGATCAGCAGGCATTGAACGCCGATGCCGAGCGCCTCCGCGAAGGCGGAGTCCTCGCTGAAATCCACGGCGTTCCACACCACGCGCACGAGCGCTCCGCCGACGAGCCCGGCGATGAACCCGGCGGCGGCGCTGCGCGGTGACCACAGCGCTCCCAGCAGCGCCCCGACGAGAGCGCCGCTGACGGCGAAGCCTGCGACCGAGACCGCACGGACCGTCTCCGCCGTGGCATCGAGATCGCGCAGGTACTCGGGCAGGGCGATGATCACGCCGCCGAGCGCGCCGGCCAGAGCACCGAGGACGAGGCCGAGCACGGCGCGGCTGGCGAGCAGCTTGCCCTCCCCGCGGACGATCGTGAGCCAGCTCGCCAACGCGATCCCGACCGCGGCCCAGGTCAGGGTGCGGCTGATGATCGAGGTGGCGATCTGGGCGGCCTCGGTCGGTTGCTCGGCGGGATCGATCGGGTCGCCGAGCCAGGTGGCAACCAGGCCGGCGGCGCCGGCGACGAGCATGCCGTCGACGAACAGCCGGACCGTCGAGGGCAGCATCCGCGGGGGCGATGCCGAGCGGGTGTCGGGCTGGGTCGTGGGCCCGAGGGCGTCGGGCGTGGGCTCCGGTCCGCCGGGCGCGTGCGCCGGCGCGGCCGCGGCGGGATCGGCCGGCGACGGCAACGTATCGGCGAGGAGCACGTCCAGGGTGCCGTTCAGGCGGCCGACGTCGTAGCGCCAGCGCATGTCGCTGAGCTCGAGCGCGTTGCGGTGGGTCAGCGGTCGCAGGCTCTCGGGGAGGTCGTCGTCGTCGGGCATCTCGGCGCCGGCGACGAGCACCGGGATCACGGTCACGTCGGGCCGGCGCAGCGCGGTCTCGACCTCGAGCCGGACGAAGTCCTCGGGGTCGTGAATCCGGATCTGGCCGTCGTCATCGACGATCTCGGCCCACCGCCGCCCGATCATCACCAGGAGCACGTGGCAGGCGCCAACGGCCTCTCTGATCCGCTGGACGAAATCGATCCCGGGGGCGAGCTCGATGTCGACGAAGACGTGCGATTCGCCGAAACGGGCGGCCATCGCGTCGTAGAGCCGGCCGGCGTGTCCGGAGGTGTCCTCGCGCCGGTAGCTGATGAAGACCTTCGGCGCCGCAGGGTTCATCGGCGCCGCAGGGTTCACTGACCCTCCGCTGTCGGCTTCGTCGCCTCCTCCTGCTCCGATGCCCAGGCGGCGTGCTCCTGGGAGACGAGTCCCTCGACCCGCTCGGCGAGCATCGCCTCCGGCCTCTCGGCGCCCGCGTATGGCCCGGCCTGGGCGAGGAAGAGGTACTTCTCGTGCTTCAGTCGCTCGGCGGTGGAGCGGTAGGTGGTCCAGAGCTGCTGGTACTGCTGCAGTTGCTGCAGGCCCTCGAGCACGACGATGAGCGCGCCGGCGGCCCCCACCACCCCGCTGGACCATTCCCCGACGGCAACGGGAATCGCGGCCGCAACGACGATCTGCAGAACCTTCAGTGCCTTGAACCAGCGCTGGTTGTACTGGCTCTTGCTGTCGTACCACGCGATCTGGTCCTCGAGGCGGGCCCAGGCCGGCGAGTCGTTGGGTGTGTCCCCGCCCTCTGGCTCGCTGCCGACGGCAACCGTGTCAGCGCTCGTCTCGCTCATCCAGTCTCTCCTCGGAGGGTCTAACAGGGCGCCTAAGGGATGTCAATCACGCCGTGGCCCTGATCAGGTGGAATCTTGCACGTCGATTGCGCAGGGACACTGCGCCGTTGGTGCGCTGGTTCGTTTGTGTCAATCGCGCGACGCGAGCAGAATGCGAGCGATGACCGACGCCGTGATCGAGGCGCTACTGCGACGGATGTACGCAGGCGTTCAACGCCCGCGACATCGAGCGGGTGCTGCACGAGCCCTGGCGCCGGACGTCGACTGGCCGAACGCCTTCGAGGGCGGTCGCGTGACCGGTCGCGAAGCGCGTGCGCGAGTACTGGCAGCGCCAGTTCGAGCTGATCGAGCGCCAAGGTCGAGCCGCTCGAGTTCGACGACGCTCGACGACGGCCGGGTCCAGGTCCGGCGTAAGCCAGGTGGTCGCACGAGCTCAACGGCGATCTCGCGGGCGAGGGCGAGGTGCTTCACATCTACCGCTTCGAGGACGGGCTTGGTCACCGGCAGATGGAAGTGCGAGCGGTGGGATAGGGTCGCGGCCATGACGACGACCGAAGAAAGCGCCCGCCTGGCGGAGACCGGAACCGGCAACCAGCACGGCGGCCGCATGGTCGCCCGAGCGCTGGCCTCGCGCGGCGTCGACAAGCTCTTCACGCTCTCCGGCGGGCATCTGTTCTCGATCTACGACGGCTGCCTCGCCGAGGGCATCGAGATCATCGACACGCGCCACGAGCAGGCGGCCGCGTTCGCCGCCGAGGGCTACGCGAAGGCGACGCGTCGGGTCGGGGTCGCAGCGCTGACCGCGGGCCCGGGCGTGACCAACGGCATGAGCGCGATGACCGGAGCGCTGTTCAACCGCTCGCCGCTGGTCGTGCTCGGCGGCCGCGCGCCCGAGGGGCGCTGGGGCTCGGGCGGGCTCCAGGAGATCGACCACATTCCGTTCGTCTCGCCGGTGACCAAGAACGCCGAGACGGTGAAGGAGACGGCCGAGATCGGCAACGCGACGGCGCGAGCGATCGACATCGCGCTGACCGGTCCGACCGGGCCGACCTTCGTCGACTATCCGCTCGACGTGGTGTTCCTCGAAGGCGAAGGTGAGCCTGGGCCGTCGACGGTCGAAGCCGGTCCTGTCGCTTCGGGCGCCGAGGAGGCCGCGGCGATGCTGGCGAAGGCCGAGCGCCCGGCGATCATGGCCGGCAACGGCGTCTACTGGGCGCACGCCGAGGACGAGCTGCGCGAGCTGGCCGAGAGCCTCGGCATTCCGGTGTTCTTGAACGGCATGGGGCGGGGGTGCCTCCCGGCCGACCACGAGCTTTCGTTCTCGCGAACGCGCGGCCAGGGCCTGAAGGGCGCCGACGTCGCGCTGGTGATCGGAGTGCCTTTGGACTTCCGCCTCGGCTTCGGCGGTTCGGTCGGCGAGGAGACGAAGCTGCTGTGGCTCGACGAGAGCGAGAACAAGCTGACCGCGAATCGGACGCCCGACATGGAGCTGGTCGGCGGGATCAAGGCGACGCTGGCGGCGCTGCGCGAGGCGGCCGACGGCTCGCCGGATCGAACGCGGGCGTGGGTCGACGAACTGCGCGCGTCGGAGACCGAGAAGCGCGAGGGGGAGAGGGACGAGCTCCAAGACGACCGAGCCCCGCTGCACCCGCTGCGCATCTACGGCGAGCTCGACCAGATGCTCGACCGCGACGCGATCGTCATCGGCGACGGCGGCGACTTCGTCAGCTACGCGGGCCGAGTCGTCAACACCTACCAGCCGGGCTGCTGGATGGACCCGGGCCCCTACGGCTGCCTCGGCGCCGGCCCCGGCCAGGCGATCGGCGCCAAGATCGCCCACCCCGACCGCCAGGTCGTCTGCCTGCTCGGCGACGGCGCCTTCGGCTTCTCAGGCCTCGAATGGGACACGATGGTCCGCCACAACCTGCCGGTCGTCGGCATCGTCGGCAACAACGGGATCTGGGCGCTCGAGTACCACCCGATGCGGTTCCTCTACGGCTACGAGGTCGCGGCTTCGCTGCGGCCGGCGACGCGGTACGACGAGGTCGTGCAGGCGCTCGGCGGGCACGGGGAGCTGGTGCGGCATCCGAGCGAGCTGCAGCCGGCGCTGGAGCGGGCGTTCGAGAGCGGGAAGCCGGCGCTGGTGAATGTGCTGACGGATCCTGAGGTGGTTTATCCGCGGAAGGCTGTGTTGGCGTAGCGCGACCGCCGGGCTCATAACCCGGAGGTCGCAGGTTCAAATCCTGCCACCTATTGGATCTCGCTGCGACGCACGAGGCTACGCCAAGGGTCGCGTTTCCGTGGCGCGAGAGCTTCTGCTCCTCGCGCGCGCGGAGCGGTAGCGATAAAGGCGCGACTACAGAAGTCCCGCGGCTCTCAGGGCTCTCTCCTTGTCGGCGTAGTCGACGAAATGAGTAACGAGCCCGTCTCTGAAGGTCGCCAACACGGTGAAGGAAGCTCCGTCTCGGCTCCGCTCCCCCTCCCGGTTGCTCGGACGGTGCCGAGCGCCAGCACCTGGTGGCCCAGATCACGCACATCCGAGCAGTCGATCCGCGGACTGTCGAGCATCTCAGCAGCGTCCGCGAACCAGGCCATCACCGCGTCGATTCCGACGAAGGTTCCCTCCAGGTCCGCGAGCCGGTGCTCGAAGCGGATCTCGCGGTCCCAGCCCTGGGACATGACGTCCAAGTCGCCTCGATTAAATGCATCGATGCCCGCCACGAACCGGTCGACGTTGTCCTGTGACATGGCCCGGAGTATCCCAGTGCCCCTTTTCGCGTGAAAGCGGAAGCGAGAGTCCCATAGCCGGTAGGCGCCTTCGCTCAACTATCCGTGCGTCGTAGCGAGAGACGAATCGGGCCGGGTATTCGATCTCACTGCGACGCATCGGCCAGGCAGGACGCTGCTGCATTTCGCGCAGAGAAGTAGCGGACGCGGGCTCATTTCCACCCTGAGATGCGCCCCGCTTGCTCGATCCACCTGCGCATCTCCGGTTCCTCCGCGTCCTCCAGGGTCCTGACCTTGATGTAGCGGGACCGGCCTGCTTCGCCGAGCGGCGGCGGGGAGTCGAAGTCCGCGCCGCCCAGGAAGACGACGTTCACGGAGATGTCGTAGGCGACCATCTCGATCACCCACCCGAGCTCCGGCAACCCGTAGAACGCCTTCTTCCATTTGACGGCGTACGAAAGCCCGTCGATGGTCTCGCGGATCATCTCATCCAACCGCTTGACGATGGGATGCAGGTCCGGCATCACGCGCCGGATCCAATCCTCGATCTCGGCGTGGCTGTCCGATGACTCGGGGGGCTTTCGCGTCGTACTTGGCTTAGGTGTCTTCGGCATCCAAGCTCTCCTTCAGGCCTCACTTCGCGGGTTGGACAGCGCCCTCAATACCACCTCGAAGCCCATGACGCCTGCTGCTCCCTTCGCGTGAATGGAGCGGTCTCGCTAGGCCGCTAGGCGTACTCGCTCGACGATCCGTGCGTCGTA